>NZ_NFJL01000031.1 GCF_002159835.1 Blautia sp. An249
TTCTTATCTTCAAACAACTGGATAGCGTCATTGTTCTGCAATTCGCCCATGACTATGTACCTCTCTTTCGCTGGCATAGTTTCAGTTTACCTTATCTTTTTGAAAAAATCTACCCGCAACGCAATGTAATGAAATTTGAGGTGAAGTAGCCTCTTCCCTGATCCATCAACTTGTATTGTTTTCCAAAAAGAAGTACAATGAGAAAAATTGAGGTGTAGTGCTGGTATACGATGCCAAAAGAAATAGTGGGTGACGTTAATGATTGAAATTGCTGTCTGCGATGATGATAAAGCCTTTTTAAAAGAGATAGATACGATACTAAAAAAACAAAATCCCTTTGGTGGAAAATATAATCTTACGTTTTTTCAGTCTGGTATGGCATTACTTAAGAATACAAAGATACGTTTTGACCTTATTTTTCTTGATATTCAAATGCCAAAATTGGATGGCATCAAAACAGCGAAGTTTTTGAGAGAACAAGGCAATAACGCTGTTTTAGTATTTCTTACAGCAGTGTCCATTCCGAGTACGGAAACTTTTAAGGTGGCGCCATTTCGGTATTTGGTAAAGCCGTTGACACAAGCAAATTTATCAGAGGATTTGCCGGAAATATTTGACGAAGTAATAAGACGATACCAGACACTTTTGATTAAATGTGGAGAGAGGCTGCATGAAATAAAAATATCTGCAATCCTTTATCTTACGATCAATCATAAAAGTGTAGATATTGTTACTGATAGCGGACGTTTCACAACCAAAGAAACCATGCGGGAATTGGAACAGAAATTATCTCCTTTTGGATTTGTACACTCTCATAAAAGTTATCTGATAAATTTAAACCGTGTATCCGCTTTGAAAAGGCTTTCTGTAACAATGGAAAGTGGAGAAGAATTGCCGATTTCACAACCTAAAGCAGTTTCGTTTAGAAAAAGCTTTATAGAGTATGCAGAACGAAAAGTAGGAATATTAAAATGAGTTCTTTATGGTGGATTGTAAATGTTATAAGTACGTTTGTTGAATTATTCATTTTTGATGATTTTTTAGAAAAGTTTGTAGCAAATAAAAAGTCAAAGCCTTTGATTCATTTTTTCTTGTATGGCGGCAGTGTTGGCGCTTTGGTATTGGTTAATTCTGTGCAAAGCCCGTTACTTGATATAGTCGGGGCTCTTTTTGTATATAGTTTTTTTCTGTATATAGCATATCAGGGGATGGGTTTTTCTCGACTGCTTACGGTGATATTCTTTTTATTTTCCGTAGCATGTATAGAATATCTCGTCAGGGCTGTCTGCTTCCTCATATTTGATAAAATTACCTCGATAGGCTTTGTGGCTATCAATATAGTCTGCTTATTATCTGTCGTATTGCTTGAAAAATTACTTTTGGTTATTTCCTACAAGAATATTTCCTGGCAGTATCGAAGATGGTTTGCAGCATTTTTAATCCTTCCTATTTCTTGTTTGATTTGGCTTCTTCTGATGATCAGCGGACACGATTTTATGGAATACAGAATGAGTAACGATTGGATCTCTGTTCTTTTCTGCTATATCCTTCTGATTTCTAATTTGCTTTGCTTCTATTTTTTAGAGCAATTAATTAAAACAGCCGACGAAAATCAGAAAAAGCAAGCTTTTATTCAAAAACAAAAAATGGAACAAACCTACTACACCGCTATTCAGGAGAAAGCAGAGCAGCAGACAAGACTGTTGCATGATATCAAACATCATATTCAAGTACTGGGACAAATGGCCGCTGATGGAAATAACGACAGAATTGTAGCGTATTGCAAAAGCGTCATGGACATCTATACAATTCCGGTTACGATAGAATATACCGATAATAATATTATAAATATTATTCTTTCAGAAAAGGCAGAAATTTGCAGGAAAAAACAAATTGATTTCAAAGTGAATGTTGCTGTTGTGCAGTTGGATCATATTGATCCTGCCGCTGTTTGCCTTTTGTTTGGAAACTTATTAGATAATGCAATAGAAGGGGCTGAGAAATGTTCTGAACACAAATTTATTACAGTTCAGATTGAAAAGTTTAACGAACAATTTGTTGTCTTATCAATAAAAAATTCCTGCCAGACGGCAATGCTGAAAAAACATGGCCTGTTTCTGACAACAAAACCAGATAAGGACAAGCATGGTTACGGGTTAAAAAGCGTTCAGAAGATAGTTGAAGAGCAAGGCGGAACTGTGGAGTTTGACTGTTCAGCGAATGTATTTAAGACTACTGTTTTGCTTCACATTCCGGCTTCTGTTTAACTTTTTCCCGATTGTGGTTAGTTTTTTCCCGCCTTATTGAAATATCTTATGGTTATGCGTATGATATTGCCAATCAAGGAGGGACTGACGATGAAGATCAAATTATCTTTTTTACTATGTTTAACAAGTATGTTCTTGCTATCCGCGTGTGGCAATGGTGATGAGAACAATTCTTCACTTTTTTCAAATTATTCGTCGGAAGTATTGGAGACTTATTGTGCAGTGAAAGGTGCGGTTCAGACTAAAAATAGTGACACTGATCTTGTCTATATCGAATGCAGTCAGAATATAGATACTTCGATGGAGTATAGTTTTACCCGCAGCAAAGGCGACATAAAAATTTATTATCATTCGCCGGACGGAACAGACTATCTGCTGGAAGACACCTCAGAAGAGAAAGGTTCTTTAGTTGATGGCACTTGTGATTTTTCCTTGGAACGAGGATTAGGGAAAATCTATTTTACAGGCACAGATAGTTCATTTGAGTTCAGCATTACCATTCATGTGCATGAAGAAAATATCCGGTATTTTGATGCTAAATCACCACAAGAGAACTGTGATAAAGAGCAAGAGTACGAAGAATATGAGCAACAATTAGAGGAAAAGTATGGGAATGGAATACGTCCAGACACTTAGGAGTGTAATTTCGACCGGTTGCTAAAAATGAACGATTTTTAACTTCTGATTTTTAATGACCTGCATCTATTGAAATCAATTTCTGTTTCTTCTATCACAGGGGTGCAGGGAGGGGAGTGGATGCAGGTGAAGAAAGAGGAGATGCGACAGACCATCCTTGAGATCGCGGCGGACCAGTTCTAGTGCTGCTTGGAAGTGTGATCCTCTATAATCTGGGTTCCCTGCCTTATATGGAGCGTTACAGGGATATGGCGACGCTGAAAGTCCTAGCTTTCACGACAAGCGGATACGCAGTTTGATGGTCCAGCAGAATCTCTGGCTTGCAGCCCTTGGCGCTGCCATCGGGCTGCCTGCTTACCTGCTAGTAAATTCGACGAATCACGACATAATCCGCAATATCATAAAGAATATTTATTTTTTGCGGTTTTAAACCGCAAAAATATTGACTGTTTTGAAAAGATGCGATATATTGTACATACTGGAGGTGGTTATTATGATTTACAGACCGATGTATGTTGATAAGATTATGTGCTATGTCGATACTCCTTTTGTGAAAATACTTACTGGTGTACGCCGCTGCGGAAAATCAACAATTTTAAAAATGATCATGGAAAAGCTGCAAACCGAAAAGAATGTAAAAGCTTCGCAGATTGCAAGCTATCGTTTTGATTCAATGGAATACGAGGATATGACATCGAAGCAGATGTATACCGAATTGAAAGGCCGCCTGATTGACGGAAAAAAGACTTACTTTTTCCTTGATGAAGTTCAGGAAATCACCGGCTGGGAAAAAGTGGTTAATTCTCTTGCCTCTGACTATGATGTGGACATTTATGTTACGGGTTCCAATTCACGAATGATGTCATCAGAAATTTCCACTTATCTTACGGGAAGATATATTGCATTCCACATTTATACGCTTTCGTTTGCTGAATTTTTAACATTCAAATCGCGCTATAAAGCTGTTTCCGATCCAAAAGCCGAATTGACGGAATATATCAGACTGGGCGGATTTCCGGCTACACATTTGCAGGATTATTTACAAGATGAAATATACACGATCGTTAAGGATATTTATAATTCCACGATTTTCTCGGACATCGTAAAGAGAAACCAGATAAGAAAGATTGATCAGCTGGAAAGAGTAGTAAAATATGTCTTCAATAATGTGGGCAATACCTTTTCTGCAAAATCCATCTCTGACTATCTGAAATCGGAACATCGTAAAATTGACAATGAAACGGTATACAGTTACCTTGAAAAACTCGAAAAGGCGTATTTGATCCACCGTTGTTCGAGGTATGATCTGCAGGGAAAAGAAATCCTGAAAACCCAGGAGAAATTTTATCTTGCAGATACAGCGCTCAGATACAGTGTACTCGGATATAATTCAGACAGCGTTGCCTCAAGCCTTGAAAATGTAGTTTACCTCGAATTGTGCCGCCGTGGCTATGCAGTTCATATAGGAAAGACGGATGGCGGGGAAATTGATTTTGTAGCATCACGGCAGAATGAAAAGCTGTATGTTCAGGTGACGCAGATGATCAGGTCGGAAAGTACCGAAAAAAGAGAGTATGACCGGCTTCTTTCCATACGTGATAATTACCCGAAATATGTTCTTTTGACAGATGATTTTGCAGGTGGTAACTATCAGGGGATTAAAACAATGCATATAGCGGATTTTCTTCTCAGTAATGAATACTAATTGAGAAAATGCCAATAAATACAGAAATAGGGCGTATCGTATGGAGGATAGAATCTCTCAAGTGATACGCCTTATTTTTAAAGGTTTAACACGGCTTTTCAACTGGTTATTATAATAGATAAATCCGAAGATACAAAAGGAACATTGAAAATATATTTCATATTGTTTCCACATTACTCTGGTATTATGGAGCCGGGAGGTGTAAAAATGGCTGTTTTGTTGATTGTGGAAGATGATATTGCCACCAACGAGGCAATCTGTGAATATATGAGATCCGCAGGGCATACCACGCTGGCCGCTTTTGACGGAGAGCAGGGCTTAGAGATTGCGGGAGAGAGAAGCGTCGATTTAGTGATTCTGGATATTATGCTCCCGAAACGAAACGGTTTAGAGGTATTAAAAGATCTGCGAAGGACAAGCAACATCCCCGTCTTAATGCTCACCGCCCTTGACGATGAGCCTACTCAGGCGGCCAGCTTTGATGAACAGGCGGACGACTATATCACAAAGCCCTTTTCCATGCTTTTGCTGGGGAAACGGGTGACGGCCCTGCTGCGGCGGTGTGGGAAAAGCCCGGAACTGAACCAAATCCAGATGGGCGATATTACGGTGGATTTCGGCGGCTACACCGCTTCCGGGCCGGACGGCCCCATTGACCTGACACCAAAGGAGATTGACCTGTTGAAACTGCTGGTGGAGCATAAAGGCTTGGTGCTTACCCGGTCGCAGATCTTGGACGAGCTGTGGGGATATGATGCCCCCATCATCGACCGAACGATTGATACCTACATTAAGAATTTACGGAAAAAGCTGGCCCTTGACCGGATTGTAACGGTAAAAGGCGTTGGCTACAAGTATGAGGGACACCCATGAGAAACTTAAAGCTATTTACGAAAATCTTCTTATACACCTTTCTGGTGATGCTGTTTGTTACCGCGATGGCCCATGTCTTTCTCTATGTGCTTGCGCCGCAAATGACCGTAAGCACCAACCGTTTCGTGGAAGGGGCCATTATCGAGAGTGCTGTGAATACCGGAATCCTGATAAAATCCGCTATCGGAAAAGCACTGCCGGTATCCCTCCTTTGCTGCGCCATCATTTTCGCCGGGTGTTCCCTGTTGTTTTCCAGAGCCATGACGAGGCCGATCAAGCAGATTGCGGAAATAACGGAAAAGATGGAGAAGCTGGATAAGTCGGCAGTCTGCGTGGTGCATACCAAGGACGAAATTGGCGAATTGGCCGCCCGCGTCAATAAGCTGTATGCCAGCCTGCTTTCCACCATTGAAAATCTGGAAGAAGAAAAGCGGAAAGCCAGTGAGGCGGAACAGTCGAAAATTGATTTCCTGCGTGCCGCTTCCCATGAGCTGAAAACGCCGGTGACGGCCCTTAACGCGATTCTGGAAAACATGATTTTAGGTGTAGGGAAATATAAAGACCGGGATACCTGTCTTTTGGAGTGCAGGGAGATCACCGGGCAGCTATCCTTTATGATCAAAGAAATTCTGGATACCTCCCGGCTGGATTTTATACAGGAGAAGCAAGACGCAGAAACCTTTGAGCTGTCGGAGCGTCTTCCAGCGATCTGCGAGCCTTATCAGTTGATTGCGAAGGCAAAGGGACTCGACTTTTCTTTCAGCATACAGGGGAAGTGCCCTGTCCATACGTCAAAGAAAAGCCTTGAAAAAATCCTGTCCAATCTGCTCTCCAACGCGGTCGCTTACACAAAGCCGGGATGCAAGATCACCGTTCTATTGACCGCCCGGCAGATAAAAATAGAAAACGAGTGTACGCCCATCCAGCCGGATAAGCTGGCCCATGTATTTGAGCCGTTCTACCGCCCGGATTTTGCCCGGGACCGCAAAGATGGAGGAAATGGGCTGGGGCTGTATATTGTAGATACGCTGTCAAAGGCGTTAGAACTGCCATATCAATTTGTGGCCACAGAAGATCCGCCAGGAATGTGCTTTACCCTTTATCTCTCATAAAGCGATTGCTTTTTTATCCGTTTCATACTGGTTCCATATTGGGGTGCTATGCTGTCAGCGTTGCAACAATCATCCTATATGAAACGGAGGTCATTCTATGAACTTTATGAATCGAGCGTGGCTGTACATCGTCCGCAAGAGAGGCAAAAGTATTCTTCTTTTTGTCATCTTGCTGGTGATGGCAACCTTTGTATTGACCGCTCTGGCGCTGGGGAACGCTTCGAAAGCCGCCCAGCAGGAGCTGCGGCAAAGCCTTGGCGGGAGTTTTGTCATTGGCTTTGACTACACGGAAAACAACCCCTATTTGAAGGTGGAAAGCGTGGATGGCGGAACGCTGATGTATTCCACTCAGCAGATCAGCCCGGAGCTGGTAGAACAAATCCGGGAAATTGAGGGAATCAAGGAGTGCAGCGCCACCGTGGAGGGGCTGGCGGCGTTCCCCTCTCTGGAGCTGTTTACCGGCAATATCCCCATTGAGGAAGAATTCCGCGCATCCTCAAAGATTTTAAGCACATGGAAAAGCGAGGAGCTTACCCGGTTTACTTCCGGGCAGCTTACGCTGACGCAGGGGCGGCATATCCTGCCGGACGACAAAAACAAGGGGCTGATCAGCAAGGATTTGGCTGAGAAAGACGGCCTGAAAATCGGTGACAAAATCCAGACGGACAAAGGCGTGGAGATTGAGATTGTGGGCCTGTTCTCTCCAAAAGAAATCGAAGGCATCAACGATCAGGTGACGACCTACGATAAAATACAAAATCTCATTATCACCGATCTTGCTGCTTTGGTGGCTTACGAAAACGGCCCTGCAATCCAAGGATTTAACGAGCTGACGGTATCGGTGGATGACCCGCAGAACATGGAGGAAATCATTTCTAAAGTAAAGGAAATCAGCGGTGTAGACTGGAAGGGCTTTTCTTTCCTGGTTGACAATGAGGACTATGAAAACGCCGCGTCCTCTTTGGAACAGTTATCGGAGCTGGTATCCACCATTTTGATGATCGCGCTGATGGTAAGCATCGCCATCCTCTCTCTCATTCTAACCATGTGGGCCAGAACCCGCATCCATGAAACCGGTGTCCTGCTCTCGGTTGGGATCAGCAAGCTGTCCATCTTAGGGCAGTATATTGCCGAGGTTTTACTGATCGCGATATTAGCATTTTCCCTTTCTTACTTCTCCGCCAGCGCCATTGCGGGCCAGATGGGAAACGTATTGCAATCCGGGCAGGCGGTAACGGAGGCGCAGCAAGAAGACGGCTTATCTGCCGGAACCCGTGGGGAGGCCGGAACAGATACCGGTGAGCCGGAAATCGAAACCCCTAAATTACAGGTTCGCGTACAGGTTGAGGAAATGGGACTTCTGTTCCTGCTGGGAATCGGGATTGTAACAGTATCCGCCGGAATTTCCTCGATTTCCGTCATGCGGCTGAAACCGCGGGAGATTCTATCGAAGATGAGTTGAGAAAGGTGGTAACGATATGAAAAAAGTACGGAAAATGGTTTCGGTCCTTTTTCTTGTGGGGCTGTTATTTACAGGGTGTACACCGAAAGAGGACAAGGCGGATGAAACGCAGGATCAATCCGGTGCGCCAATCATAGATTATGAGGTGCCGGATAAAGTAAAGGACTATGATTTTGACTATGAATTTGTACCGGATGGGGAATAGGAGGTGCCTCTATGGCAATTTTAGAACTAAAGAACCTGACGTATTCTTATGACAAAAAGAGGAAGGTGTTAAAAGGGATCAATGCGCAGATGGAGGCTGGAAAGCTGTATGCCATTCTCGGCCCGTCCGGCTGCGGAAAGACAACGCTTCTTTCCCTGCTGGGCGGTCTGGACAGCCCTACAAGCGGAAGTATCCTGTTTGAGGGGAAAGATATCGCACAGGCCGGATTGGCAGGCCATCGGAAAAAGAATGTTTCCTTTATCTTTCAGAGCTATAACCTGATTGATTATATGACCCCGCAGGAGAATGTCCGGCTGACTTCAAAGAAACCGGCGCTCTCGTTTCTGGGACGGCTGGGACTGACGAGAGAGGAATCCAAACGGAACGTGCTGAAGCTTTCCGGCGGCCAGCAGCAGCGGGTAGCCATCGCAAGGGCACTGGCAAGCGAAGCTCCAGTGATCTTGGCTGATGAGCCTACCGGCAATCTGGACGAGGATACGGCTGGGGATATTACGGAAATCCTGAAAGAGAGCGCGCATCAGATGAGGAAATGCGTGATCGTCGTCACTCATTCAAATGAACTGGCGAAACAGGCGGATGTGGTATTCCAGCTGAAAAAGGGGGAGTTGAAAAGCCGCAATAATTATTAAAAGATTACTTTTTGATCGTGCTACAATGCCTCATGGAAAGGAGGGAATGCCAATGGGGAAGCAATCCATCATCAGCATTGAGGCAGTCATCGACTATATCGAAAGCCATCTTGACGGGAAACTGGAATTAGAAACAGTTGCGGAGGCTGTCCATTATTCAAAATATCACCTGCACCGGCTGTTTACCGAAACGGTAGGAATGACAATCCATGATTATGTCCAGCGGCGTCAGCTTACAGAAGCGGCAAAACTCCTGGTCTTTTCTGAGAAACCGATTATTGAAATTGCGTTTCTTTGCGGATATGAGAGCCAGCAGTCGTTTTCATCAGCGTTTAAGGCGATGTATAAGCTGCCGCCCGCAGAGTACCGTGAAAAGCGGAATTTTTATCCTTTGCAGCTGCGCTTTACTTTACATCGGGAAATGGAGGCTGTGGAATTTACAATGCAGGATATCCGTCTGGCGGAAAAGAAGGATATTCCTGATTGGATAGACTTAATGCGGCTTGTTATTGATGGGTATCCGGTCATGGACGAAGCGGAGTACTTGGCTAAGCTGGAAGAAAGTATTTCTGAGAGACACGCGCTTGTTCTAAGAGATGAAAACTGTCTCGTCGGAGCGATTGCATTTACCTGTTCTCCGGGCAGTATAGAATTTCTTGGGATACACCCGCAATATCGCAACTGCGGACTCCAGAAGCTGTTCCTGGATGCTTTGCGGGAAATCTATCTGCCGGGACAGGAGATCAGCACAACAACCTACCGGGAACAGGATAAGGCGGATACAGGGCATCGGGATCTGTTACTGCAGCTTGGCTTTGCCGAGAGAGAACTGCTGACAGAGTTTGGCTACCCGACACAGCGATTTGTGCACCCTCCGAAAAGACAGGAGGGTATGGAACATGGATGACACACAACGCACTGGCTGGCAGAAAAGAATCCTTCTTTTCCTGACCAGCCAATGTATCACACTTTTTGGCTCGACACTCGTTCAGATGGCGATCGTCTGGTATGCGACTATGCAGACAGCCAGCGGCGTGTGGGTTGCCGCATTTACAGTGGGCTCCTACCTGCCGCAGTTTCTCATTTCATTTATAGGGGGCGTATGGGCAGACCGGTACCACAGGAAAAAGCTGATCATAGGCGCGGATATGCTGATCGCATTTGCCACGTTCATCATGGTACTGGCCATCCCGCATATTTCATCAGAGCCTGCTTTGCTTGGTGGCCTGCTTGTCATGTCAGTTGTCCGTTCTTTCGGGGCAGGAATACAAACACCGGCGGTCAATGCTGTGATCCCACAGCTCGTTCCGGCACAACAGCTCATGCGGTACAACGGGATCAACGCAACCATGCAGTCTGTCGTTAATTTTGCTGCTCCGGCGGCAGCAGGCGCGGTATTTGCGGTCAGTACATTGAGAACGACGCTGATGATAGACATTGTAACGGCAGTCCTGGGAACGGGGCTGCTGTCCTGCCTGGTACTGCCGAAGCAGGACACTTCTTTTGAAAAGAGCGGTGTGCTTTCTGATATGAAGATTGGCGTCAGATACGCTTTCTCAGACAGGGGGATCGGAAAACTTCTGATTATCTATGGGCTGTTCACGTTCTTTTGCGTTCCGGCAGGCTATCTGGCAGGGCTTCTCGTCCGCCGGGTATTCGGGGATACTTACTGGTATCTTACGGCAGTAGAAGTCGTGGGGTTCGCGGGCATGATGGCGGGCGGAGTCGCTATGAGTACATGGGGAGGCTTCCGGAGCCGGGAAAAGACTTTAGCGGCCGGGCTTTTGGCGTTTGGTTCCTTTGCGATCGGTATGGGCTTTTCAAAGAATTTTATTCTCTATCTTGGATTGATGGCGTTTTACGGAGTTGCATTGACAATGGTGCAGACCGCGATTACCACGATGCTGCAGGAGAGAACAGATACCTCTATGCAAGGGCGTGTCTTTGGCTTACTGGGAACCATGTATGCCGGTTTTCTGCCGCTTGGCATGGCTGTATTTGGTCCGTTGGCGGATATACTTCCCCTGCAGTGGATCATGATCGGATCGGGGATCGCGCTTATTCTCATTGCAGTTATAACTTATTTTCATCAGGTACTTAAGGGGGTAAATTAGAAGAAAAGATCCGGTTCATCGGATACAAAGAAGGTGATAAGAACATGGGAAAGTACTGATTATGACAATAACAGATGAAGAGGATAGCGTCTTGAAGCGAGTTCTGGATGTATTGGCGGTTGAGCCACGAGTTATGCAACAGCCTGGTAAAGAGAATATGGTTCTTTACTTTCCGGAATTGACTATCTATCTTTCTCGGCACCAAGTATTTTTAGAGGGAAAAGAGGTGTTTCTGACCAACTTAGAATTTGGCGTTCTGCTTTATCTGGCGCAGTGTCCCCGCCACGTCTTCACAAAGAGACAGATTCAGGAAGCTGTCTGGAAAAGAGAAACCGAAAGTTATGAAAACGCAGTGCAGTGTATCATCTCTGGACTGAGGAAAAAACTGAAGCAATATTCCAATAAAGAATATATCCGAACGGTCAGAGGTGTCGGATATAAGTTTGAGATCCCGGAGGCATAGAGCTTTCGGGATTTTACTGTTAGCATGTGACATTGGATATTTCCGCTTAAACGTAAACTGCGGATAGAGGATAATCAATCCATGTTTCTTGTCTTGATTTTTGGTAAATAGAGAATATACTTAATAGTATGTTTTTGCAAATACGTCGGAAAGGAATTGAACATAATTAATGAAAGAAAATAGAATTATGATTGTTGATGATGAACCAGATATATTGTATTTGCTTGAAAGAGCATTGAACATCGAAGGATTTTTCAATATTATTAAGGTTGAGAACGGATTAGCCGCTGTGGATACATGTAAACAAATTCCGCCCGATATTATTATTCTGGATGTAATGCTGCCTGATATTGACGGTTATGAAGTATGCAAGCGCATCCGGCAGTTTTCCCATTGTCCAATCCTGTTCCTTTCCTCTAAAAACGATGAAGTGGACAAAATTCTGGGATTGGCTGTTGGAGGGGACGATTATGTAACGAAGCCCTTTAGTCCAAAAGAAGTGGCGTTCCGGGTGAAAGCGCAACTGCGGCGAGCGGAATATCGGCAAAGTTCAGTACAACCTCATACAATTACTGTTGGAAAGCTGGTCATTGACCCAGACGGTTGCCGCGCTTCAAAGGACGGTACGGATATGGAACTGACTGCCAAAGAATTTGAAATCCTGCATTTGATGGCACAGAACATTGGGCGTGTGATTAGCCGGGAGCGCCTATACGAATCCATTTGGAAAGAGGACAGTTTTGGGTGTGACAATACAATCATGGTGCATATCCGACACCTGCGTGAAAAGCTGGAGGATAATCCCACAAGGCCGCAATACATTATCACAATGAAAGGTTTAGGCTATAAGCTGGTGAATCCTGATGAAAAATAGATGGAAAAGAAACCCTCTTGTAAGAATTGTTGTTTTCCTCGCCACACTGATTTTGATCGGGGCTGCGTTGGGAATTGGATTATTTTACTATGCTTTTTCTATTCCCGAGCCAGAAGGATTAAGTCTGGCAGCATGGCCGAATCGCTTTACCGATAATTTTTCAATCTGGATGGGAAATGAGGATGGAATAATTACAATAGAGGACATTGGATTGGAAAGACTGGACGAATATGGGCTTTGGCTTCAAGTCATTGATGAATCCGGCCAGGAGGTTTTTTCCCATAACAAACCGGCAGACTATCCCTCTGACTACTCGGCCTCTGAATTGGTGGAACTGGCAGAGAGTGAATACGAAAACGGGAACACAGTCTTTGTGAGCAATTATGAAGAATCCGGCTATACATGGAACTATATCATTGGTTTCCCTTATGCCATTGGAAAATATATGCTCTATTATAACGGTGAAACTGTAAGCCGACTTTCTCCAATGTTTCGGACAGTAATATTTTTTATGATTTTTTTGGGGATTTCTCTGTTTCTTATTTATGGTTTCTGGCTCACAAGACAAATGGGGAAAATATCAAGAGGAATAGGTGCTGTTTCACTTCGTACTTATCAGAAGCTCCCGGAAAAAGGGATATTCAACGAAATCTATGCGAAGCTCAATCAAATGGATGTGGAAATTCGTCAAAGCGATCAGCTTAAGAATGAAACAGAGCGCGCACGTCAGGAATGGATTGCCAATATTACGCATGACTTAAAGACACCGCTTTCTCCTGTAAAGGGATATGCGGAGCTGCTTGCGTGTGGGACTGCAAGCGATAGCCAGACGGTACAGGAATATGGCTCGATTATTTTAAAAAATGTTGATCATGTCGAAAAGCTGATAAATGATCTAAAGCTGACCTATCAACTGGAATCAGGGGCAGTGCCTTTTCATCCAAAACAGGTTCAGTTGGTGCGCTATCTAAAAGAACTGGTGATAGAGATTGCCAATGACCCGGCATTTTCAAATCGAAGCATAGAGTTTGCATGTGACCTTCCGGAAATTACGGCTGTCATTGACCCCGATCTTTTTCAGCGTGCGGTATGCAATCTTGTTGTCAACGCTCTCGTTCATAATCCGCCTGATACGACGGTAGCGGTATCTGTTTCAGAAGATAAGGAAAAGGGGGTATGTCTTTCTATCCGTGATAATGGTGTAGGGATAAGCGAAACAGAGCAGGAGAAACTATTTACCAGATATTATCGAGGAACCAATACAAAAGAAAAATCAGAAGGCAGCGGCTTAGGGCTTGCGATTGCAAAGCAGATCGTGGTTCTCCATAATGGAGAAATTTCCGTTAAAAGCGAACCGGGAGCAGGTACCGTATTCTCGATTGTCCTCCCTGCAAATTAAGGTTAAATTAAGATACAGAAAAGTCAGACCTAAGATGGGTGATTTATGCTATAAGCATAGACCACCCATTTTCATTTGGCCTAAATACAGAGTGAACAGGAGGAATCGTATGGAACTTCAATTACAGAATTTGCGCAGGCAATACGGTACAAAATGCGCTGTCGATAATGTAAGTATCCATTTTAAACCCGGTGTATATGGACTGCTTGGTGCAAACGGAGCGGGAAAAACCACTTTAATGCGGATGATCTGCGGTGTGTTGAAACCCACATCCGGCAGTATCCTTTTAGATGGAAAGACAATGCAGGAGCTGGGGGAACGCTATTACACTCATTTGGGCTATATGCCGCAAGATTTCGGCTTCTATCCTGATTTTACTGCCCGTGAGTTCATGCTTTACATGGCAGCGGTAAAAGGCCTGGATAAAAAGTCTGCCAAAGCCCGGACGGAGGAACTGCTGAAATTGGTAAATCTGTGTGATGTAGCTGACAAGAAGATCAAGTCATATTCCGGCGGTATGAAGCAGCGTTTAGGAATCGCACAAGCGGAGCTGAACGATCCCGACATTCTGATCCTGGATGAGCCAACTGCCGGGCTTGACCCGAAGGAGCGTGTTCGCTTCCGCAATATTATTTCCGACTTCGCCAAAGATAAGATTGTGATTCTCTCTACCCATATAGTTTCGGATGTTTCGTACATTTCGGATATTATCTTGATGATGAAACAAGGAAAAATCGTGCTTCAAGGGCCTATGGAAACTATCACGAATAGTATTCAAGGAAAAGTGTGGGAGGTTATGGTCGATGAGCGCAAAGCCGCTCAATATAGCCGGAACCTTCATGTTGTCAACCTGCACCATGAAGGAAATTTGGTTCGTTTGCGGATCGTAGATGATGCAGCACCTGCGCCGGACGCCAGTATCGTGGAACCTAGTTTGGAAGATTTGTTCCTGTATCATTTCAGTGAGGATGTGCAGAACGAAAGGAGTGACGATGATGAAAACCTTGATTAAGTACGAGTTTCTAAAGGTCTTGCGAAAAAAATCCACCTTGATCGCAATAGCGGTAAGCCTGCTCATAACTGCTGTTTTCTTCGCCCTGCCGATCACACAGTTTCAAATTTATAATCAAGATGGCGTCCTCCGGGGGCTGGAAGGTATTGCATACGAAAAAGAACAGTATGCGAACATTTCTGTTCCCTTAACGAATGAATATGTTACGGAGGCCATTCAGGATGTGCAGGCACTTTTTGAAAACCCCGACAATATAGGCTATGACGGGAATGAGGAGTTTTTGATTGAGGACGCATATTGGAACGGGATTGCTCCGCGGGAAAACCTGCTGGGCTTGATTGCAAGGAACTATGCAGCGCCTAATGAGAGTGTCGGGTACAATGCACTCACTGGTTTAGATGTTTCGGGTGGCGCAGATTTTTATCAGGCGCGCCAGGACAAAATCGAAACCATACTGAATAACCCTTCCAATGAGCTATCGGAGGCAGAAAAGGACTTTTGGCGGAATATGAATAGTAATGTAGAAGAACCGTTCCAATACGGCTACTTCGGCGGATGGGAAATCATTATTTCTGCTTTTGAACTTTTCATGTTTGCTATTTTAGCTATCTGCATTGTGATTGCGCCCGTTTTTGCCGGTGAATATCAGGCTGGGACGGATGCTGTCATTTTGTCCGGTAAGTACGGAAAGACGAAGTTGATCACGGCAAAAATCATTGCTGCGCTCATATTTGGCGTATTAGCATTTACCCTTCACATTCTCGTAGCATTTGGTATCCCCCTTGTGGCATTTGGAGCGGATGGATGGAATCTTCCTTTGCAGATCAACGGAACTACCGTTCCGTATCCGCTCACATTTCTGGAGGGGACGTTTATCAATTTGGCTGTCATTTATATGGTTCTGATCGCCATGATTGGCTTAACCCTTTTTTTGTCAGCTAAAATGAAAAGTCCTTACCTTGTGCTGATTGTCATGGTTCCGGTACTCTTTATCCCCATGTTCCTTACTCCGAATGGAACCACTGGGATCTACAATTTGCTTGTACTTTTGACACCGTACCAATCGCTGGTTCCTCGTTTCAGCTCGTACCTTTCCTATCAGTTTGGTTCCGTCATTTTGGACGCTTTTGCCATGAGAGGACTTGTGTATGCAATACTGACATTGATTTTGCTACCTCTTGCGAGAATCAGCTTCAAGAAACATCAGGTTGCATAAGGAGGGGCCGATGAAAAATAAAAGGTATATCATAATCGCAGTTATTGTAATTATCGTTATCGCTGCGGTGATAATGATAGCACAACCGTTGAAGTGGTCTGAAAAGTCATTTGAAGCTGTTGTTCAGGAAACGGTTATTCAATCCGACGGAGAAGTCCGATTGATCGTAGAGAGAACAACAGAAATCTATGGCAGTCCTATAAACTCCCTCGGTATCAGCGAAGAAACGAAACTTGTGGATGCTAATGGAGAAGAAATAGAGATTGGCGACTTCCAACAAGGAGATACCGTAAGTGTAACTCTGAAAGATTCTTTTACAGAAGAAACACCATTTTATTATCCGGTTGTGTATGAGATAAAACTTACTAATCCATAAATATCAAAAATGTTTTGTCGGACGATGCCAAAAGAAAAAAAAGCCGTCGTTCAGCAGCTCATACCCATGCCCTTATGAAATCACGGCGGCCTTGATTTATCCAAAGCCGCCGCTCTTTTGTCTTCCAAACAGAATGACGATGCCTTGACGCTTGTGAGAGCGGCGGCTTATGGGGATTTTCCTATGTATTTAGAAATCCGCTCTGGACGAGGGGATAATCTTCAATATTTGCCATACGGCACTTTCCACCTACATTGTATATTTCATATTTTGCCGGTGGAAGGTTGCTATATGCGTGTTGGTTGCATTTTATTATTCGCCTATTCCTTGGCCCGTCAATTCTCCCCTTGACATTTGATATTATCCTAACTATAATGTACTTGTACAATAAGTACATTATAGTTAGGTAAGGAGGGCAAACATGGAAATCGTTATCAGCAGCAACACAAGCAAACCAATCTATGAACAAATTACCTCGCAGATTAAGGCGCTGATAATGAGTGGTGAATTGCAAACAGGTGATCCCATTCCCTCTATGCGTGCAATGGCGAAATCGCTTCATGTCAGCGTGATTACTGTTCAGAAAGCGTATGAAGATTTGCAAAGAGATGGGTTTATTGAAACGACAGTGGGGCGTGGAAGTTTTGTTTCTGCCAGCAATCGTGACTTTATTCAAGAAGAACAGCAGCGCAAGGCGGAAAGTCACCTACAAGAAGCCGCAGAAATTGGCAGGACAAGCGGTATTTCTTTAGATAAGCTAATCGAACTGCTCACATTATTTTACACGGAGGAGGCTTAAAATGAGTTCAGCCATCGAAGTCCGAAACCTGCAAAAAAGTTATACTGGTTTTGGATTACAAAATGTTTCTTTTTGTGTTCCGCAAGGAAGTATAGTCGGCCTGATCGGTGAAAATGGCGCTGGCAAAACAACTACCATCAAGGCCATTCTGAATTTGATTGACATAGGAGGCGGGGAAATATCTGTTCTCGGTTCTCCCAATAAAATCACCAAACGAACGCGGGAAGATATTGGCGTGGTATTTGATGACATTTGTTTTCACGAAAATCTCTCTGTTTCTCAACTCGGTAAGGTCATGCAGGGAATGTATAAAAGATGGGATATGGCCCTGTTCAAACAGTATTGTCAACGGTTTTCTTTGGATAGCAAAAAACGGGTTGGCGACTTGTCAAAGGGTATGAAGATGAAGTTGTCCATAACGGTTGCATTATCCCACCAGCCCCGGCTGCTAATTTTGGACGAGGCGACAAGTGGTTTAGACCCGGTTATGCGTGATGAAATTCTGGATGTGTTTTTGGATTTCATTCAAGACGAGCAAAACTCGGTTTTGCTTTCCTCGCATATCACAAGTGATTTAGAAAAGGTGGCCGACTATATCGTGTTCATCCATCAGGGAAAAGTGATTTTCTCTTTAACCAAAGACACCCTTTTATACCAATATGGTATTTTGCGCTGTCGAACCGACGAATTTAAGCAAATTGATAAAGACGACATTCTGGCCTACCAGAAGAAAGATTTTGAATGGGAGGTCTTAGTGGCCGATAAAGAAAAAGCCGCACAGAAATATAAAAAGTGTGTTATCGACCATGCAACGATTGACGAGATCATGCTTCTATATATTAAGGGGGTACAGCAATGCGAGGGTTAATTCTGAAAGACTTTTACAATATGCTAAAAAATATTGGTCCGACGCTGGTAACAACAATCTGTGTTGGTCTGCTTCTCATGGTACAGGGAAATCCCTCACTGTTTGTTATCGGGTTTGCAGTAGCGGGTGGTGGTGTCTGTTCCACTTGTCTGCGTATGGATGAAACCGCTGGCTGGACAAAATTTGAATTGATTGCCCCTGTAAGCCGTACAACCGTTGTTGTTGAGAAGTATGTTCTTTTACTTCTTCTTACGATAACTGGCCTGATTGTCGGCGGTGTAATCAGCTATGTGGCTGGTACTTTAACCGGCACACTGGATATTTCCAAATTTATCATGTATGTATCAGTTGCTTTTAGCATTTCTCTCATTAGCGGCAGCCTGATTATCTTTTTCCTTTTTAAGTTTGGAATGATTAAAGCAGACTTTTTTACCGTCCTTTGTTATGCTGTGCCAGTAGGCATTTTTGTGGCAGCACTGGTTGTTGTAAAGAAGCTCGGACTAAACATAATGGTTGGTTCCCCTTACATGACCATCACATACTTTTTTCCATTACTTGCGCTGGTTGTAAGTTTACTAACGGCTGTGGCAACTGTTGCCGTGTACCACAAGAAACAATTTTGAAAGGAGCGACTATGGCAAAAGAATTATCTATGACCGAGAAATATGCGTTGCTTATGCTCTACGGCGGGGGCAATCGTACCGACTTTATGGCCTGCCAATCTACCGCGGGAATTGTGTTAGGCGGCTTATTTGAATTGCTGCAATCTAAGCACATTTTCGTAGGCAGAGGCAATAAACTGATGACTGACAGAAAAACGGGCTCAGTAAATGAGTGGCAGGCAACTCTATATGACAATATTTGCGGACATTCTGCAAAAAGCATACAGGGATGGTTAGAGTATTATTGCTTTAGCGCAACCTATAAAAGCATCCGGCCCGTTGTGGATGATGTGCTGAACACGCTGGCCCATAAAGGATATATCAGTATCAGATGGCGGCGGGGGCTGTTCCGAAAGAAACGATCTGTCGCAATCAATACGGCACAATCTGCCTCCATCATTGATGGATTTGTTACGGGCGTTCAAGACGGGCAAGACAATGACGAGATTATCTTTTGTGCGGAAATGCTTTTGCTTGCAGATGTGTTCAAAAGCTACTTCCCGATGGGAAAGCGATGGGCTATCAAATCGACATTGAATGACTATAAACATTCTAGTATGTGGAAAATGATGGAGCCATACGCAGATGCGGTACGGAGCTTCAATTACCAAAACACCGTTTATACAGGAGCTTCCCAATGATTGATACTGTAAAACCTATCGCAGCAGACCAAACGGTTCTTGAAGGCTTGAAAGGAGTGACGCTATTCATGTTCAAAAAACTTCCTATTTTCACTAAACTTATGTTTGTATGTTCAAGTATTATTTTGGTTCTCCTTTTAATTGGTTTCATCATATTTCCATTTATATCTGGAAAGATGGAGAACAGTAATTATTGCTTATCAGATTTTTCAGAGATGTCGTCTTTTGAAGATAGCTTAATCGATAAAGGTGTGCCTTATGAAAAAATATCAGATACGGTGATTAACGTCCCAAAGGAATGGTCTGCCGTTGCTGATGATCTTTTTCAAGACTATAATAAATCCTGAATAATATACCGGGCGCGGGACTGTTTGGTCTCTGCGCCCGGCTTTTTTGCATTTGGTGCAAAGTTTACCTGTGTAAGTTGATCTCTGTATCTTGACATCTAAGTGTATTTTGTGTATAGTGTGTATATAATAACATCACACTAAAGCAAGGAGGAAGTGGGATTGTGAATATAATCATTTCAAACACTTCTGATAGACCTTTGTATCAACAAATCAAAGACCAGATAAAGGACGCTATTTTGAAGAACGAATTAGTTGAGGGCGACCCGTTGCCGTCAATTCGTTCTTTTGCAAATGATCTGCAAGTTAGTGTTCTTACAATACGCCGAGTATATGAAGAATTAGAACAAGAGGGATTTGTCGTAAGTCAAGTTGGTATTGGAACATTTGTATCTGCAAGTAATATCGAACTACTAAGAGATACTAAACGCAGGCTTGTAGAACAAAAAATGCAGGATATGTTACAGACTGCAAAATCATTGAACATTAGCAAAGATGAACTCAATGCTATGATGGATATTCTTTATGAGGAGGTATAAGATATGGCTGCGATTTTGGAAGTATCCGGTTTGAAAAAGTCATATAAGAATTTTGAACTAAAAAATGTCAGCTTTTCAATCGCCGAAGATTGTATAACTGGGTTTATTGGTGTAAATGGTGCAGGTAAAACAACTACAATTCATGCACTTTTGAATTTGATTTGTAGAGATGGCGGCGTAATCAAGTTTCGCGGTAAAGACATTTCAGCAGACGAAAAGACATTCAAAGATAAAATAGGCGTGGTATTTGACAGTGGTTGTTTTTATGACGAATTGACAATAAAGGATATGACGGCTTTACTGGCCCCAGCCTATTCAGAATGGGATAATCACACCTATAAGCAATATTTGGAAATGTTCTCCTTGAAGCAGGAACAGATAATCGGAACATTGTCTAAAGGAATGAAAATGAAATATGCTTTGGCGTTGGCATTGTCCCACAATGCGGAATTACTCATCATGGATGAGCCCACCAGCGGACTTGACCCGTTAATGAGAGAACAATTTATTAACATATTAAAAGCCTATATTGAGCCGGGTGGTAGATCGGTTTTCTATTCTACGCATAATACGACCGATTTAGATAAATCGGCTGATATGTTGATAATGATAAATGCGGGAACTATTCTCTTTGAGGAAGAAAAAGATTTTTTGCTTGATAAATTTAGAGTGGTAAAAGGTGATGTCAAGTACCTCTCCCCGGATATAAAATCTCTCATGCTTCATTTTGATATAAGCAAGTATGGCTTTACCGGAATCACAGACAAGGCACCTAAAATTAGAGAGATTTATCCCGATGTGGTTTTTGAAAGGGCCTCAATAGAGGACATAATGTTAGCGTATGTAAAGGAGAGTGAATGAAATGTTAATACCTCTGATAAAGAAAGATTTAATGATAGTTAAAGCCTACTCTTTAGGGGTAGTTGCAATAGCGGCAGGTCTGCCATTATTACTTGCATGGCGGCAGCCTCAAATGGGTGGTATGATTAGTCTGCTAATGGCGGTTCTGATTTCTTCGGTTGCGTTCAACTTAGCTATATCAGAAAAGGAAAATCAATATCCTAAAGCAACTGCCCTGCTTTCTTCAACTCCCTATACAAAAGGGAAAGTGGTTATTTCAAAATATGCGCTGTACATTATTATTTATTTGGTCTGCTGCGTTGTATATTGGGGTGAAATGCAACTTGTTCCAGATCTCAAACTTGAAAATTTTGCTCAAGCCACTGCATTAGTCTTTCTTGTTCAAGCGTTGGGACTGGGGATTTTTCTTCCGATACAATATAAATTCGGATACGAAAAAACAAAGTTTGTATGTTTTTTGCTGTTTCTTTCTCCTGTTATCATAGACATAACAAAACGAGTTAGTTTTCCCGCTCAATTGGTCTCACTTATGCAGTCAAATACGATAATGGTGACAGCTATTTGGAACGGTTTTGGGATTTGCGTATGGTTTATATCATTTGCTATTTCAAAAAAGATATTTGATAAAAAGGATTTAATCTAAAGGAAAGATAATGAATGAACAAAGGATTTTATATATTGCCGTGTCGTTTATATTGGAGTATCCCAGTGGTTGTAAAATCTATTGTGACAATATAATGGATTTTTCAACATAGTGTACAATCTCAGATCTATAGGGAAGTATTGAAGAAATATAACGATGAGGAATATATCCGAACGGTCAGCGGTGTCGGATATAAGTTTAAGATCCCGGAGGCATAGAGCTTCCGGGATCTCGCTATTTTATCGGCAATGTCAGGAAGAAGGTCGCCCCTCCGCCGGGAGTATCTTCAAATCCAATCCTGCCTGCCAGTATCTTCGCCAGTTCTTCCGCGATGCTCAGTCCCAGGCCAAAGTGGGATTTATCCGTATGGGATTTATCCGCGCGGTAGAACCGGTCGAAAATGAACGGCTGATCCGCCTTGGCAATCCCTTTCCCGTGGTCTGCCACCAGAAAAGTCAGCTCTTTGGTGGTCTGTCTGGTCTGGATTTCGATGCTGCTGTTTTCCGGGGAGTAGGAGACGGCATTATCCAGAAAGATGCTTAAAATCTGGAACAGGCGCTCCTGATCGGTATCAAGGCGTGGGTACTCTGTCTCTTCCAGAGCCAGCTTAAGCTGAATGGATTTCCCCTTGCATACTGGTTCGTAAGCCTCGAACAGTGTGATCAGCAGGGTATCAATATTTATCTTCTGCCTGTGGACCGTCCACTTGTCGGCATCGGAGGAGGCGAGCAGCAGCATATCCCGCACGAGCCGAGACATCCGCATACATTCTGTATCAATCACGCTTAGATGGTTCTGGATCTGGGGCTCCTGTCCGCCGATGGTTTCTATCGCCTCAGCGTTTGCCATGATGACGGCTAAAGGAGATTTCAGTTCGTGGGAGGCGGCTGCAACAAAGTCTTTCTGTCCTTTCAGCACGCGTTCGGTTGGCTCAAATGCCCGGCGCAGGAGGAAACGGCTCACCAACAGGATACAGCCAAACGCCAGCAGCCAGATACTGCCGTAGGCAGGAAGCTGCCGGAGCAGGAGCTCCCGGATGGAGGTCTGTTCATAAAACAGCACCAGAGAGTACCACTGTCCCGACTTTGTGCTGATGACCGCAGGGATCACGTAATAACGGTCATGGCTGTTTCCCTCGATTTCTCCGTAACCGCCTTGGTCTGTTATTTTCGGCAGATCCGCATGATTTCCTGCGGAAACCATGTCGATACTCTCCTGGGCGATTTTCCCCAGTGTGCCAAAGTCTGTACGGGTGTCCGGACTGCTCTGGTATAGGACTTGCCCGGTGCTATCCTTTAAAATCGTATACACATTCATTTCCCGTTCGTAATCGGAGAGCAGGGCTTCCGGTGCTGAGGCGTCCACCTCCAGTTGATAAATGATCAGGGAAGCCATGCGCTGGATGTAAGAAATATCCGCCATCTGGCTTGCCTGCCAGGTATTCCAGAAAGAAAATCCCAGGATCAAAGAGACAACTGCCATAAAGATAACAACGAGGAAGATCCGCAACCGGGTTTGTAATTGTTTAAGCATGGGCTGGTCCCTCCAATCGGTAGCCTGTGCCGTAGATGGTCTTGATTTCGCAGGCACTTTTCAGCTCCCGGAGCCGTTTCCGGAGGAAGGAAATGTAGTTGTCCACGTTTCCCGGCTCGATCTCAGAATCGCTGCCCCATACTTTAAGGACAAGCTGTTCCCTGGAAAAGACGGTTCCCGGATGCTGGATAAAGGCACTGAGAAGCTCGGTCTCTCTTGCGGTCAGTGTCAGCTCATGTCCTCTGCAGCTGACAAGGCGGGTGGAAGCATCCAGGTGAAGATCCCCGTAGGAAAGCACCTGGATTTCCTGCATTTTCCCAGGGCGGCGTGTCAAGGCACGCACTCTTGCCAGGAGTTCCCGGATATGGAAGGGCTTTACC
>NZ_NFJL01000032.1 GCF_002159835.1 Blautia sp. An249
ATGAGAGACTAATTTTCCCCCGGTAAATGCTGGGGGATTTTCATATTTTGTCAAGGCACGGATGATTACCTACTTACAATCATCTGATTAGATGATAGAGCGATGCCCTCTTTTTAGTACGAGTTATTTACCATATACAATTAAAGAAGCAGTTTAACACTATAATTTGTTGGTTAGGCTGCTTCTTCATTATTATTAAAAATATTGTTTTGTGGTTAGGAAACTGATAATAACGCAATATTACTTTCTTTATTTCTTTCGCTCCAACGTATTACTTTCGCTTCATAATTTAAAAAAGCATCTTCCACGCCTTTTGCTATATTGTTTTGGTCATTTAAAATAACAATTAATTGACTTTCATTTTTTCTAGCCGGTTTTGTGTCATTCCAAGCAAAAAGAATGTTTCCCATTGTCGATTTATTAGGGTTATTTACTGCTTGACATAATCTTTCTGGCTTTGTTTTGCTACGTTGAATAAGAAAATCATAATTATGTGAAAAACCCGATAAGCCCATAAATTGTACATTATCAGTATAATAGATTTCTTTTTCCAGAAAAAATTCTTGTATATCATCTAAAAAGAAAGAAGATACCCTTGATTTTGAAACAACAAACATATCATCTATACGAAGCATTGCTTGAATAAACATATGTTTTTTGTGTGCAAAGTTATTTAATGGAGCTTTTGCAATCAACTCGTCTCCTTTTAATTGAACACCATATTGATATAAGATTCTTTGTAACTGAAGTTTTCGATTTTGGGTTAATTGGAAACCACTCATTTTTAAATTATGCATAGTTATACTGTCATCAGTAAAGAAAATATCATTACCTTCTTGCTTTACATAAATCTGTAAATAATCATTTGCATTATCTAAATAAGGGGTAGTAATCTCATAATACTCTCCGATTTTTTCAAATGTAATTTCATTTTTTAACCATGATGTATAATCATCAATGAGTTTTTGAATATCCAAGATTACACCTCCCTCGTTACAATAATTCTAACTGAAAATTAATCTTTGGCTTTTCAATTACATTAAATTTGTCTAAAAATGCAACCGTGTTTTCAACAAAGTGTTCGCTATTAAAATCTTCTGTTGGAAAAGCCCAAAGACGACCATATTCTTCAATATATATATGCCAATGGCTACCTGTGATTTTTTCTCCGTCTGGATTAGTATGTATAGTTGATGGATTTATATGCAATTCCAATAACAAAATACCATTCTTAATAATACGAGCACCTATATTATATTTTAAACGATTAATTTTCCCCCTAAAGATATTAATCGCAAAAACATCTTGTTTTTTATCACCTACAACGTTAAATTCTACAGATTCTCCTTTAGAGGGAAAGTTGATTTCGGAAACTAATGTATGTTTTAGCATATCTAAAAGTTCGTTTGCTTCTTTTTGACTTATTTTTATAGATGCCAATTATACTTCCCTCCTTCCAAAATAATTCTTTTAAATTATACTATAAGAAGTTACTAATGTCACGCAGTTATATCCGTTTGGCGGTGTAAATTAACTGTGTTAATTTCATAACTTCTTTGTTTCTATTATTTATGCATGTGTCTATACAAACTTACTTGCAACCCTAAGTTCAGCTGTTAATTCTGGAATTTCTCGTGCAGACTTTTTATATAATGATACCATATTTTCTTTTGATCTAATTTCAACAACATCTTCTTTCCATGGAAAAACTTTTCCGTGAACCAATCCCAGGCTTTTCATATAACCATTATATTCATCTGTACTCAAGTCAGATGCAAATCCTACGGACAATGATGGAATTAGTTGATTTTCTTCAATAAAACTTTCAATATCATCAATTGCAACCTCTATTTCTGGTAAAACACCGTTCCATTTTCTTTTTAATTCTACAGTCTTTCCTCCTCTTATTAAATAATTGTTGTGTTCCTTCCAATCAACATTTAAAATAAGCTCAATCCATTTTTCTTTCTTTCCGTAACTGTTTTTCTTATATGCCCAAAAAGTAATTGAATCAATTTTGTGCAGAGATATTGCATCTAAAAATTTTTTATACTCATTCGAAGAATAGCCCATTATTCGTTTAAAAGCAATTTTAAATTGATTTTGTATACATACATTTCTTGCAAATGTTTCAGTTATCGTCTGCGTAATTGCCATATTTCTCCCTCTTTTCGAAGCGTTTTTTACCTATATGATTCATCTCTGAAAGTTTAATTTGTATCAATTTTTCTTTAGCTATTTCTTTTAATTTTACCAGAGAAGAATTAACGTCTTGATCTGATATTCTTATTTTACTCACAATATCACTACCAAAATAAGTTCTTTTTGATTTTAAATACAGATTCCAAATAGTATCATCATATTGATGAGATTCTAAGTCCGAGTAAAATGCTATTGGTATCCGGTTCATATGATTTTTAATACGTAAATTTTCAACATATTCCACTAACTCCTTACATTCATTTTCGTCTAAATAATCAAAAAGGAAATATACCATTTTTACTTTTTCTTCCAAGTTGGGCTCCCAATAATAAAAATTCATTCGTCCCTCCCTTCTTAATGGACTATATATTTTCGACAAATCATTCCCTGTCATAAAAATTGGTATCCGGAGAAATTCCTCGCTTTCTTCTATATGCCTATCAGCTAAACGCATAAGTTCTCCTATTACTGTTTGAGTATTTATCGTATATTGATACATTTCTCCCCAATTTCCAAATGCAACATCCGCATCATCAATTACTATTGCTGACATATTGCCGTCCGAAGACTTGACATGTCCACATGCTTCCCGATATGTATTGCGTATTAATTCTGCAGGCTCCCCGGCTTCTTTGTTTTCAAATTGTCCAGCAGAAAGCGGAAATACTTTAATTCCTAATCTTTTTAATACAAGTTTACACTGGTAAGTTTTACCCTCACCTGGGGGTCCATCTATCCCTAATATTAATGGTGCGTCCTGAATATTTGCACTTATTATACGCATAGCATGTAATACAATCTCTTTTTCAAATCTCTCAGGTATAATATTATTCCATTTTGACATTTAATCATCTCCCCTTAATTTTTTCAATTTGTTTTCTCCTATACTGATAATTTCTTTTATGGATTTTTTGTTTTCAAATACCGGGGAATTATCTATAAGAAAGCTTTTTTCAGCTTCAAATAATTCATCTGCTTCATTATTTACTATTTGCTGAATAAAATGTTTTGTAACAACATTTCCATCTCCATTTATCTGGATCCCACCTAAATTACAATTGATTGTCACCTGAATGTCACCAAAAAAATTCATATTTTCTATTCTTATCGTATCCGTTTGGCGCGATAAAGATTTTATTGAATTTTCAAACAACTGCCTACTTTGATAAACAAATGCTTCTACGTTATCAATTTTAGTTTCTAAGTATTGCAGATCGTTTCTTAATTCTCTCTCAAACTGTGTTGTCGATAATTGTCTCTTTGTTTCTGCCTTTTCATTAATTCTATTATTATAATAGTCGGAAATAAAACCACAGACTTTATCACACATAAGCATTATAATTTCTTTAGAAACTTTTATCTTTTCAAACATACTGTTTACCTCCGCTTTTGTATTTTCTTAATTATATCATACTCAAAGCGTAAAAAATAGTATTTGTTATTTCATCAAAACGTAGTGCGACAGAGAAAAAGGAATTTAGCCACCTAGAGTTTGTGTAGTAGGTGAAGATATTGAAACAGGAAGATATATTTTATATGCTGAAACGGGAGAAAATCGAGATCCAATGATAGCGTTTTATGAAAACTATACCGAAAAGAAGAAATAAATCATGAGTACATACAAGTCAATCAGGCGAAACCAGATAGACACAGCTTTGTGGATTGCGATGGAGTATGAATCACTACTGTTTTTGGAAGAACAAATTCGGGACTTCAATGCACAGCTCACAATGAGTATATAAAATAAAAGGCGATGAATTGATGCAATCTAATGGAAAATCAAATGCGTATGTGCAAAACAAAAGATGGAATAAATATAATTAGTTTAAAAAAGTTCTGATTTTTGAACTAAAATTCTCTATCTTCTAAAAAACAATACATCATTGCATTAAATTATCCATAAAAAGCGGAGATTAATTTCTCCGCTTTTTCTTATGAGATTTATTTTTGATACGGTATATATAGGGTATAGATACGGTATGCATACCGTATCAAACAGACTATTACTGTTACTATTACTATTACTGTATCTGTTACTGATACTGTAAAGTAAAGTTGTCCGATATGTCCGTTTTAAAAATATTATAATAATTAAAGAATAACATTGAAAAGCACTCAGAAAAATGGGTGCTTTTTTGTATGCAAAAATACGGGGGTAGAAAAATGACGATGATAAAAGTAGATGGCGTAGAGCTGCCAACCCCTTCCTCATTTACCTGGGGTTTGCAGGATATATCGGCTGCGGAGTCCGGGAGAACTGATGACACAACCATGCATAAAAACCGGGTTGGTCAGAAAAGAAAGCTGAATCTTGGATGGAATGCGCCGGACTGGGATACTGCCTGCGATATTGTGCAAGCAGTGAATCCCGAATATATAGAAGTCGAGTATCCTGATTTGCTTGACCGGAATAAACACGCAAAAAGAACTTTTTATGTCGGAGATCGTGAAGCCCCTTTTAAGTGTTGGTTTATTGGAAATCAGAGAATGGAAGGGCTGAACTTCGATTTTATTGAAAGGTAGGTGGTAATAAATGCTTTCGGTATCTGGTGCGTTTAAAAACGAACTGGTGAAAGACAACAGGAATTTTCTGGAATATGTAGATATTACGTTATCCGATGGGAAAATTCTAAATCTTACAAATAAAGATTTATGGAACTATGGTCTTTCGATTTCAGACGCGGTTTCTTCTGAAAGCTCTTTTGATATAGGGAGCGTAATTGTTAATAAATGCACAGTTGTAATCAGCAATATTTATGACGAGTTTTCTGAGTATGATTTTACAGATGCAAATGTGGTTGTTTACGTGGGACTAAAACTTCCAGATGGAACAATAGAAAAGATAAGAAAAGGGACTTTTATTGTTGATGAGGCTTCTTATAACGGATCCATTATAACCCTTTCTTGTTTTGACTACCTTACAAAATTTGATAAGGATTATTCTTTAAGTAAACTTAGTTACCCGGCATCCCTATTGGAAATTTACTTAGACGCATGTGAGGTTTGCGGAGTTTCCTATATAACAGCCAATTTTGACAATAGTAATTATATGGTCGAGGAAAGACCGAGTGACGAGTCTCTTACCTTCCGTCAAGTTCTGCAATGGGTTTGCCAAATAGCCTGTAAGTGGGCAAGAATGGATGTATATGGGAGACTAAAACTTGACTTCTACAATACTTCTATTTTTGAGAAGAATAAGGCTTTATCTGGTGGATATTTCGATGAAAGCACTCCCTATTCCTCTGGTGACAGTGCAGATGGAGGAACTTTTAATCCCTGGACGGAAGGGGATAGTTATTCAGCCGGTACGTTTGAAGAAATGAAAAACTATCACCACATTTTTTCGTTCCAAAATTATTCGGCATCAACAGATGATGTAGTTATAACGGGGATAAAGGTGAAAGAATTTTCCAGGGATTCTAAGACGATTGGAACGTATCAGTCTGGAAATGACGGATATGTTCTGGAGATTAACAATAATAAGTTTATTCCGGTAGGAAAAGGAAATACGGTAGCGTCCTATCTGGGAGAAAAACTTATTGGTTTAAGATTCCGCCCTATAAATGTGACCTGTTTATCTGATCCGTCTATTGAGGCCGGTGATTGTGCTTATGTGACGGACAGAAAGAGCGTTTCTTATCAAACTTTTGTAACGAACACAACGTTCCAGGTTGGGAATTGGCAAAAGGTTCTTTGTGGAGCAAAATCACCTGCCAGAAACAGTGCCGCTCGGTATAGCCAAATAACACAGGCATATGTGGACAACCGAAATGAAGTTGATACACAACTTTCTAACTATGACAAGGTCGTAGAACAGGTTACAGGAATAATTGCGAACTCTATGGGAATGTTCCAGACGATAGAACAAACGGAGAATGGCGGGAGAATTGTTTATCAACATGATAAGCCAGCATTAGAAGATTCAATGAAAATATGGAAAAAAACAGAAAATGGGTTTTTAGTTTCTACCGATGGAGGAAAGACATGGAATGCAGGCATTGACGCAAATGGAAACGCTTTTCTGAATGTACTTGCCGTTGTCGGTTTAAGCTTTGACTGGGCAAAAGGTGGAACATTAACGCTTGGGGGTGAAAATAATACATCTGGGTTATTGAAAATACTTAATTCTTCCGGAGGGACTGTAGTAAAAGGATCTGACAAAGGAATTGATATATATGGAGGAACCATTGGTGGTTGGGCAGTCACTCAAAATTTATTATATAACGTTTCCGGAGATGGTAAAAAAAGAGTCCTTTTAGCAGATTATGACTTCAATAATAATGGAGCCATCTATGTCCAGAATAAAAATCAAATAATTGGATCAAATGGAGAAGAGACAGAAGAATGGGAAACTTTAACTCGGTTTGACTACGATGGAGAGAGTTGGTTTTTATCCAACCAGACAGAAGACACAAGTTTTTATTCCCCTCCATTGTTAGAGGAAAATGATAGTAATCTTCCGCCATTAGAGGAAGTAGATCCTGGTGATATTCTGGTACCTGATCCTCCGCCAGGACAATTGGAACCTGAGAGCCTATCAGAGAAATTGGAAATTCGTTCGTCACAAGTGGAAAATGAAGAGACTTCAAATGATATAGAAACATATGCGACTTCTAGCGAACCAGAAAAAGGGCAGAATTTCCTCATGATAAAAAATGCAAATATGGTAGGAGGGTTTGTGCCGAAAAGCACAGGGAAAATAAGGACAGAATATTACCTTTCTAAAAATCCAACGGCGCCTGATAAGGCAGACACGGCTCTAAAAGCAGAGATAGAGAATGGGATTGGACTTGAGCTGGGTACTACGAAGACGGCAAAAAAACGGGGAATCCGACTTGTCTGCAATAAACTGATGATGAACGATGAAAGCGGTGCAAATGGAACGATGAACTTCAAGGCACCTTACGGAATCAGTAAATACGGAAGGGTTACTAGCTATCAGCAGGCATCCGTTCGGTACCGAAATGGGATAATCACCAAAGTAGACTGGGATGGGCAATCAATTCCTTCGGCGTACACAGGGGATATTGAATTCATTGCTCCAACAAGTTTGACGTGGGATGGAAGAATCAGAGGGTTTACAAACCTTACTTTACATTTTGATTCGGGTATTTTGTATAGCGTAGAACGTGTGAGGGATTCAAATATCAACTTTGGTTACACAGATTCAACTCAATACGTACGAATTGTCCAGATGGATCCAAGTGAAGATGGAACGGCCCTCGAATGGTGGAACGGTAGATATATGGAATTTAGAGACGGAATTTTAGTAGATGCAGTTCTTTAAGATTATGGAAAAAGATAACCTGCTCCTCAATTTTGTGGAGCAGGTAGGAGGTGAATAAATGGCGATTCAATCCAGAAATGGAGATTACGGGCACTTCGATCCTAGAAAGTTGCTTCCGGCAGAATTGGCAGTAGTATTAAAGGATGATCCAAGCGCAAAAGATGGAAAAAGCGTTTACATATGTTTTAAAGCGGGCGATGTAAAAAGGATGGCAACCTATGAGGATATGGTAAGCAACATGGATCAGTCTTTAGAAGAAATAAAAAGCGTTTTTTCAAAAGATATGGTGGATCTAATGGGAGATATACAGGAAAAGCTTGACAATGGAGATTTTGATGGAGCTGCAGCCACTATAAAAATTGGTACTGTTACTACAGGAGAACCAGGAACGCAGGCAAAAGTTACGAATGTAGGTACTTCGCGTGATGCTGTTTTAAATTTCGTTTTTCCAAGAGGAGCCACAGGGGAGATAGAAAACCTGGATACGGCAACCGTCAATTTTACCCAGGCATCTACCCGGAGCAATATCCTCGCCACAGATACAATGAAAACCATCTTAGGAAAGATAAAGAAATTTTTTGCTGATTTGAAAACAGTAGCATTTTCCGGAAGTTACAATGACTTGACGAATAAGCCAACTTTGTTTTCCGGAAATTATAATGATTTGACGAACAAGCCAACAATCCCATCTATTTTAAATAACTTAACCAGTACTTCTACATCTTCCGGACTGTCGGCGGCGATGGGGAAACAGTTGGCGGACAACCAGGGCAATTTAAGTGATTTGGATACGGATGGAAAGGACAATCTGGTTGAGGCAATCAATGAGGAACACGCCAGGATTCAAAGTGGAAAGACAGGAGTTATCAATGCGTCAGGAAAAGAGAACATCCCCGATCAGTCGTATGCAATCGTTCAGATTACCTTCCCGAAAGCGTTCCCGTCGATCCCTAACGTGGTGGCAGGGATTGTATGTCCAGCAGAATCCAAAAATGCGAATTATGGAGGGCTTACAGCAACGGTTGAAGAGGGTTCTGTAACAAAAACTGGCTTTAATTTGCGAGTGTTTAATGATTCCGGAAGCGGATGTCAGCCACGTGCTTCCTGGATAGCGAGTATATAAAGGAGGATAAAAGAAAATGGAAAACAAGATTATATTCAAAGACGGGACAGAACAGGAAATCCTGTCCGGAGTAACAGAGTACAGTTTCAGCCTGTACGTAAGTGACATGGAGGAATTTGTAACCGTAAACCAGAAAGTAACAGAAGAAAATTTATCAGAATACACCATTGTAAGCGGAAGACACCAGGCAATCCGCAAAGACCGAAAGGTAATAAGAGTATCCATAACAGAGCAGCCAGAGACGGAGGAAACTCCCGAAGGGCTGCTTGTTGTTTATAATCTGGAAGACTTAACCCCGGCGGAAAAGGAAGTGAAAGCCATCCGGAAACGCCAGTCCATGTACGAAAGTGCGGTACTGGTGGCGCAGATGCAGGCACAGTCTCTGACCGATGTACAGGCTTTGGCGGTGAAGAACCTGTACCCGGATTGGAAGACGGTAATTGGTCAGACGGTGGAGAAAGGCTATAAGTTTACCCATGAAGGAACCCTGTATAAGACCTTACAGGACAATCTTTTCATCCAGGAACAGCATGTTCCGGGGCAGAGCACGGAAAGCCTGTATGCGGTGATTGACGAAACCCACGCCGGGACGAAGGAGGATCCGATCCCGTATAACGGCAACATGGAGCTGTTTGAAGGAACATACTACACCCAGGGCGGAAAAGCATACCTTTGTAACCGGGATACCGGGCAGCCGGTTTATCAGGCCCTTGCAGACCTGATTGGGCTTTATGTGGAGGAAATAGAGTAGGAGGTGCAAAATGGAGCCGGTAATCACCTTCGATGTCACCAATCAGATTATTAAAAGAACGGATAATTTTAAAGTTGTATCAGATTCCAGAAACTATTTAAAAGCGAGATTTACTTTCAATACGCCGGAATGGATTGAACCAAAGACCGCCCTGTTTGAACGGGGCGGGAAATGTTGGGCACAGCTTCTGGAAAAGGATGCCTGTCTGGTTCCCTGGGAGTTTTTGGGAGCAAATGGGATGGGGCACGGATATGTATCAGTTTATTGTGGAAATTTGGTGACGAGTAATCAGGAAATTATTCACATCATTCATTCTGGTTATCGGGAGGGAGAAACCCCCAAACCACCGGAGGAAAATATCTATCAGGAGATTCTGAGAAAGATTGATGCAAAAGCGGATGACTTAAAACTGGATGGAACATTTTTGACCCTTCTGTCAGATGGAAAAGAAATCGGGAACAGAATCCGCCTCCCATCCGGCGGGGAGGGTGGAGGACGGGAAATCGAACTGAAAAACAACGGGACAGCCATCCAGTGGCGGTACACAGACAGCAACGAATGGCAGGAGTTAATCCTGCTGGAAGAATTAAAAGGAAAAGACGGCCAGACCCCGGACTTCGAGATCCGGACAAATGGTCATTTGATAGCCATTTATAAAGAATAAGGAGGAAACCATATGGCAAGAGAAGTTGATTTAGGGAGCGTCATCGGACCAAAAGGGGATCCATTTACCTACGAGGATTTTACGGAGGAACAGCTTGCAGCCTTAAAAGGCCCGAAAGGCGATACTGGAGAGAAAGGAGAAAAAGGGGATCCGGGAGCCACATCCGCGGATGGGGTATCTTACGAGGAAGGAACGGTAAAAGATGCCTTAGACGCCTTGAAAGAGCAGATGGAAGAAGTCCTGTATGAAGCCATCCAGATCGCATCCTTTACCAACAACGTCAACACCGTAGAGATGGGCAGCACTGTCAACGCTATAGTCCTGACCTGGAAAACCAACAAAACGCCGACAACCCTGACCCTGGACGGGGAAGGAATCGACAAGTCCCTGACAACCAAAACCATCGAAGGAGCCAACTTAAAAAGTAATAAGACCTATACCTTAAAAGCTACCGATGAGCGGGAGGAAACAGCTACCAAAACAAGCGCCATCACCTTTTTAAATGGCGTATACTGGGGCGTTGGAGAGAGCAAAGACTCTTTCGACAGCGCCTTTTTGCTTGGACTGACCAAAGGCCTGCAGTCGGGTAAGGCAAAAACCTTTACGGTCAACGCAGGGGCCGCCCAGCATATTTATTACGCCCTTCCCTCCCGGTACGGAACGCCGTCCTTTAAGGTCGGGGGATTCGAGGGAGGCTTTGCAAAAGCAGCCACCATCGCTTTCACTAACGCCTCCGGCTACCAGGAAAACTATGACATCTGGAAATCGGACAACCCGGGACTGGGAAACACCACGGTGGTGGCGGCATAAAGGAAGGAGGAAACAGACATGGCAGTTGAATTAATCAGTAAAATCAAACCCAAAAACAACGGAGCGTTTAAACTGGTAGACGTGGAAGACATTGAATATAACGGAAAAGGTCTCGATGAGGCCATTGCCTCCGGGGAATTCAAAGGTGAAAAAGGAGATACTGGGGCACAGGGACCGGCCGGCCCCGCAGGACAGGACGGCGCCCAGGGGCCGAAAGGAGAGCAGGGGGAAGTCGGACCCACTGGACCCCAGGGAGAGAAGGGGGAGAAAGGCGACCCCGGAGAAAAAGGGGATACCGGGCCCCAGGGGGAGCAGGGCATCCAGGGGGAACAGGGACCCAAAGGAGAGAAGGGGGATCCCTTTGCCATTGCAAAAACCTTTAAGTCTGTCGCGGAAATGAATGCGGGATTTGCTACGGACGGCGTGAAAGAAGGACAGTTTGTCCTGATTGACACCGGAAGCGTAGAGGATGAGGATAACGCAAAACTCTACGTAAAGGGCAGTACATCATATACCTACATTACAGACCTTTCCGGGGCCACTGGTATGACCGGGCCCCAGGGTCCTCAGGGAAAACAGGGAATCCAGGGGGAAAAAGGAGACACCGGCCTGCAGGGGCCGAAAGGGGATACCGGGGAAAAAGGAGAAAAAGGAGATACTGGGGCGCAGGGACCGGCCGGCCAGACGCCGGATCTTGAAATCCGGGAAGATGGACACTTATATGCCATCTATGAGGAGTGAGCCGTATGGCAAAAAGAGAGATAGACTTAGGGAGCGTCATCGGACCCCAGGGGCCGCCCGGGGAAGTCCCGGATTTGGCGCAGGAGAAAATCAGCTTTACAAAAGCTTCTGAGCGGATAAACATTGACCCAAATGAAACAACGGCTGAAAATCTGGGGAGAATCATGAAATACCTGGCGGATTTACAGACCGTGGCCTTTTCCGGATTGTACCAGGATTTAGGATATAAGCCTGTCATCATTGCCAACCTGCTAAGCAGCAGCGACAGCTCGATTTTATCCGCAAGCATGGGGAAGAAGCTTGCGGATATGGTAGGGACGCTTTCCGAACTGGACACTGAGGTATCGGTAGATTTGGTAAAAGCCATTAACAGCCTGGTGGAGCGTCTGGATACCCTGGAAGCCAGCAGACAGTCGGGAATATCGGAAACTATCACCGTAAGCGCCAGTGCAATCACTACCAAGCGGATTGATTTCCCGAAAGCGTTTGCCAGTATCCCCAATGTAGTGGCCTGCTTTTATTCCGGTTCTACAGAGGTAAACTTCTCAAAAGTAAATTTATCCGTAATCGATATTGATACCACTGGATTTACAGCCAAAATCTTTAACGGGCATACGGCACGTTTCATGCCGAATATCGAATGGATAGCTCAAATATAACGATAATTATCTAAGTATTAGAGGGAATGTGTATGGAAAGAAAAGGAATCGACGTGTCCAGTTGGCAGGGAAAGCCTGACTGGGAAAAAGTAAAAGCATCTGGAATCTCCTTTGCTATTTTGCGAATCACTGAAAAAAATGGAGTAGATACCAGTTTTGAACATAACTATAAAGGTTGCAAGGTAAACGGGATCCCCGTGGGCGTTTATAAATACAGCTACGCCTTGACGGTAGCGGAAATCCAGAAAGAAGCCCAAAGTGTGGTAGATACCCTGGCCGGAAGAGGACTGGACTTCCAGGTATTCTTGGATTTAGAACACGAAAGCCAGAGAAAGCTGTCCGAAAGTACCTTAAACACAATGATAAAGACCTTTTGGTCAGTAGTGACGGCCGCCGGATACCGGTTCGGCATTTACTGTAATGTAGATTGGTATAACAATGTTATCCCGGCAGAAGCAAAAAGCAAATATGAGTTCTGGTTGGCTGCTTATCCGGCAAATGACAACGGAGCCATCCAGGAGCGTCTCCGTCCTTCAGTAGGTGTAGGGTGGCAGTATTCCAGTAAAGGAACAGTATCCGGAATTTCCGGAAACGTGGATTTGGATGTATTTTATAAAGATTATACAGGAGGAAACGAAATGAACAAGACCGAAGTAATAAACAAAGTCCTCTCGATCGCAAAAGCCGAAGTGGGCTATCTGGAAAAGGCAAGCAACAGCAGTCTGGACAGTAAGACGGCCAACGCGGGCAGCAACAACTATACCAAGTATTGGAGGGATATTTATCCTTCCTATCAGGCACAGCCCTGGTGTGCGGTTTTTGTCACCTGGGTATTTCAGCAGGCTTTTGGGAAAGAGACGGCGAAAAAGATGCTGAAGCATTACCCCTATGTCTATGTACCAACGCTCATGAATCTGTTTACCCGGTATGCAAACCCGGAAGTGGGGGATATTGTCTGCTTTTACCGGAATGGGGAATTTACTCATACGGGAATTGTGACCAAAGTTTCTGGCGACCGGTTCTGGACAATCGAAGGCAATACGTCCGGTGCTTCCGGTGTGGTAGCCAATGGTGGTGGGGTTTGTGAGAAATCTTACTATAACAGCCAGCTTCCGGGGACAAAGTTTGCAAGGCCTGATTGGAGCCTGGCAGCTACAGAAGAGTTAAAAATCGACGCTAATCACTGGTTAGAAAAAGGGGACAGCGGAACCCTTGTAAAAGAAGTCCAGGAAGACTTGATTTATTTAGGCTTTTCCTGCGGAAGCTCAGGTGCAGACGGCGTATTCGGCGCAGATACGGAAAAGGCAGTGAAAGCAGCCCAGAAGGCCTATGGTTTAACCCAGGACGGCCAGTACGGATTAAAGACCAAAAATGCTGTAGACAAAGCGGTGGAGGAAAAGAGAAGAGAAGAGGAGGCAAATAAGTTGCAGACAGCAATATTGGATAAGGTAACATTACCTTATATCAAAAAAGGCAGCAAAGGGGTCGGCGTTAGCATGTTACAGACCATGCTTGGTACAAAAGTGACCGGAACCTTTAATGACGATGATGTAAAGGCTTTTAAAGCGTTCCAGAAGAATACCAAACAGAGTCAGGACGGAATCTGCGGGGAAAACGGTTGGAAAGCCGTGGCCGCGCACATCTTGGCCAATACAAAATAATACAATTCAAAAAAATCCCCTGGAGATTGCTGTCTCCGGGGGTCTGTGTTACCAACTTTTTTGTTCATATCTTTTTAAAATTCATAATCATTTCATTGTATCCGGCCAATCGCGCAAGTTGACTTTTGGTATACCCCGGATTTTCGAGTATTAAGGAATCGGGAATCAGAAGTTCTGCGGCGAAGGTATTCGCTTCCTGCTCTATTCGTTCTGTTGACAGAAAAGTCTTATTTCTGATGAAATAGCAGTTTTCTGTTCGGTGCAAAATGGCGTGTCCTAACTCATGAGCCATAACAAAAAGCATATCATGTTCTGAAAGTTCAGAATTCAGGAATATACATCTGTGTTTTTTTAGATAAAGATAACATCCACTATAATTTCCCAAAGAACCTATAATGTATTCGATTTTTAATCTATCAGCAATCTCAAAAGGATTTCTGGTATCAAATTTTTTAACAAAATACGCAACGGTAGACTTAATACTTTTTTTCACTATGTAAAGCACCTACTTTTTGTTTTTGTTTGGGTTGTATAGTTCCTTATTAATCTTCTTTAAGCGTACCAACATTGCTTCGAGTTGTGCAGCAAATAATTCCCTGTCATCTTCCGGAATATCTTGTCCTCCAAAACTGGCAGGCCCTTCTTCTTGATTATTCAGTTTTTCCATAATGGATTCAAGGTCTTTTTCTATATCTCTTTTATCTTTTGAGGTTAGCTGTGGTTCAGACGGCACCTCTTCTTTTCCGGTCATTAAATAATCTACAGTAACACCAAAATAATCAGCAATTTTCTGAAGCGTTTTTATTGTTGGCGTACTTCTTCCTGATTTCCAGTTACTTAAAGCCGTTTGTGTAACACCAGCTTCTTTTGCGACTTTATATGAAGTAACACCATATTTTTGTAGAAGTTGTTCAAATATTTCGTACATGCATTGTGCTCCTTTCACAAAGATGGTATACTTTCGCAAAAATTAGTAATAAACACTTGACTACTAATGGTCATAGTAGTATTATTTAGTTACGCAAACGAAAGTAAGCGTAAAAAATACTCCATGTTGCGAAATGCTTATTTATAAAATGTGGTAGTTTTATATTTGAAAGTATATCACAATACGAAAGTATTTTCAATACGCTTTATAGTGAAAGGTGGTGAAATTTTGTACGAAAAAATTTCGGAACTTTTAGAGAAAAATAACGAAACAAGTTATCAAGTATCGAAAAAAACAGGGATTAGCCAAACGGCTTTTTCAAATTGGAAAGCCGGGCGTTCAGAACCTAATGTTGATAATTTAAAAAAACTCGCTGATTACTTTGGGGTAAAAATGGAATATTTTCTGGAGGATTAATAATGAAACGAAAAATAATGAAAGTTGGAAATGACTATCAAATTATGAATGATGATGAAAGCGGGACAATAACCGTAAGAGATGCAGAATCGTTTTTGGCACTTGCATTGTTCGAAGATATTTGTGAGTATCGCAAGGGCAACAAAGAATTGAAAGACCAGATTGCTCTGGAAACAATGGCTCTTAATGCCCTTGCAGCATCTCAAAGATAATTACATAGGACTGTTTATGATTTGCGTTGGCTTAGCTGTAGTGTTATTAGTCAAACATGCGAGGATTTCTTTGAAATATCTATTGTATTCTTTGCAAAGTTCCTCATTTGACAGCCTAGAACCATACAGTTTTGCAACGGCCAAATCGTGAGCAATTTGTTCTTTGCTAATCAATGTTATATCTCCTTTCGCAATTACTTGGCATGGCAGTGCCTGTAAGGAGATTATATCAAAGGAGCAGAATAATGAAAGATAAAAAATCAAGTTGGCATGAGTTAGTGGAGGGCGTTATTGAACTAATTATATTCATGGGTGGATTCGTGACGGGGCTACTAATATTTCTAAAGCATTTTGTTTATTAGAAATGTCCCATATGCCACGATAAGACCGCTTAGAATTCCGCCAATAAAAAGAATGAGGTTCTTAATGGTAAGGATAAGCAGTTTCCCTATCCAGAACGCTATACGTTTCCATAAAGATTTGTATGCTGCAATGCCCCATGGATACAGATGTATGGTTTCGCTATCGGTTTGAATGATGTATTCCTTTTCAGTAAGCCTTGCAAGCATACATGAAAAATCAAGGCTAGTAAGTTGGTTTCCTTTCATAACCTTGGAAACAGAAACATCATTATCAGAATCTTTAGATTCAATTAAAACCTTCAAGAAATCATTTTCGTTTTTAATCATGGCAAATACCTCCAATAAGAAGATTATACCAGAAAGGGGTGAGAATTTGAACGAAATTACACAGAAGTACATAGACAGCCGGGAAATTGCAGAGATGATGGAAGTTCCACATGCGGACATTTTGAAGAAACTAGATGGGAGAAAAGATCGCAAGGGATATATACAAATTCTTAGCGAAGGACAAATGTCCGTGGCTGATTATTTTAAAAAATCTTCCTATATAGATGCGCAGGGGAAGGAGCGACCGTGTTATAACGTTACGCGTCTTGGCTGTGATTTTCTGGCAAACAAATTCACTGGCGAGAAAGGAATTTTGTTTACAGGAAGATATGTAAAAAGATTTCATGAGATGGAAGATGTGATTCAGAACCATATGCCACAAGGCAAGGAACTTCTGGCGCTAGCGGTTCTGGAAGCACAGAAAACCATCGAGGAGCTGACTGGAGAACGGCAGCGGCTGATCGAAGAAGTCAATGTTAAGAATCAGGTCATTGGAGAGTTGAAACCGAAAGCGGATTACACTGATAAGATTCTGAAGAATCCTGGGCTTGTGACAATCACTCAGATAGCAAAAGATTATGGAATGTCCGGGCAGGAAATGAATCGGATTCTCCATGAGTTAGGGATTCAGTTTAAACAGAGCGGTCAATGGCTTTTGTATCGCGAGTTTCACGGAAAAGGTTACACACATTCTGAAACCGTAGACATTACCAGAGCGGACGGAAGACCTGATATAAAGATGAACACAAAATGGACAACTAAAGGAAGGCTGTTTCTTTATGACAAGTTAAAAGAAGCAGGAATTGTTCCGGTTATTGAGAGGAAGAACGTAGGAAGGTGATTACGTGAAAAGAGGTGAAGTATACTGGGCTGATTTAAGTGGATATGAAGGCCACGAACAAGGAAAGAAACGTCCTGTTCTGATTATCCAGAACGATATAGGAAATAAAAACAGTTGTATGACAATAATTGCGCCGATTACAACGCAAAGCAGAGATTTTGTCACTCATGTCTATTGCCGAAAGCAATCATTGGATTATCGTTCTCAGGTTCTGTTGGAACAAATACGGGCGATAGACAAAAGAAGAATCGAAAGTTACGTTTGCACACTCAATCCTGATGTCATGGCCGAAGTGGACGAGAAAATCAAGATCAGCCTTGCATTAAATAAGGAAGAGAGGGTGGCGGGAATGACCGGATTAGTAAAAATTGGAAGGAAAACAATTTCGGCGAAAGAATACAAAGGAAAACGCATTGTCACATTCAAAGACATCGATGCAGTTCATGAAAGACCGGATGGAACAGCGAGGAAGAGATTTTCCTATAATAAGGATCACTTTATAGAAGGGGTGGATTTCTTCAAAATAACGCCGTCCGAATTTCGGACAGTGATAGGAGATATGGATTTAAGGCAACAAAATGATGTAACACTGGTAACAGAATCAGGTTATCTCATGTTGGTTAAGTCTTTTACAGATGATTTGGCATGGATGGTTCAAAGGCAGCTTGTGGATTCATATTTCAGAGCAAACAGAAGGATGACACCAGAAGAAATGATGCGAGTGCAGCTCGGCATGATTGACTGTCATGAGGAACGCATTTCCAAACTGGAAAACACCATGAATATTGATTATGGACAGCAACGGGTTCTGGAAAAGGAAGTGGCGGCGGTTGTAATTGAATCGCTTGGCGGGAAAGAAAGTAACGCTTATCACGAAATCGCTAAAAAGGTATTTTCTGAATGCAATAGAGATGTGAAAGATTACTTCCATGTCAATTCCCGGAATAACATTCCAAGGCTGAGATTCGATGATGCTGTGGATTACATACGGAACTGGATACCGTGTAGTAATACACGAATGCGGATTAAGGAATGTAACGCACAAATGAGTATATCGTAAGGGGGAAAAAGATGAATAGTAAGCGAGCGTTCGAGATTGAACTGAAACTTTTCAGAGAATGCGAAGAATACATAAAGAACAACTCGTCGCCAAAAGACGAAATTATGGAGGCGTGTGTAATAGCTTATTGTGCGGTGCAAGAGTACAGAAAGCTTTTACAGGAAAAAGATAAGGAGGAAAGCAAAAATGCCAAAGACAATCGCACAGATGGCGATTCTGAATTGGGTTGAAAATCATTTTGGGATTGCAAATCTAGACATTAAGTTTACAGATGCACGGGAGGCATTCGTAACAGACTGCAATGGAGACACCATGACGCTGAAATACGATAGCAATACAAGAGAGGTATACGCTCTGTAACAAAAAAGTCCCAGAGGGAATAAGGGGTTCCAACTGGGACGCGACTAAAGCAAACGAGACTCACCATAGTCAGGAATATTATAAATTATCTTCCTGAATTTGGCAAGAGTAAAAGTTTAGGAGGATATTTTCCTAAAATGAAATTTTAAATTCCACTCCTTTAATGAGGTGTAGAGTTTACTCCTGCACAGTTGATATTTACTCTTTCATATAGCTGTGCTATCTTTATCTCTCCTTCTGACAGCAGTAGAAGGAGGAATAACACGAATGAGTAAATATATTCCAGGTAATCAGAAACACCTTACCCTTGAAGACCGTATTTACATCGAAAATGAATTGAATAAGGGTACTTCCTTTAAGGACATTGCCAGATTCCTGTGCAAGGACCCGACTACCATCTCAAAAGAGGTAAGGGCTCACCGACTTTCCGACTGGTATCACAAAGGCACTTTTTATAATGCCAAAAACTTCTGCGTCCACCGCTATCATTGCAGGAAGACCAATGCCTGTGGGAAAATCGTTCTGTGCGGCATTAAATGCACATCCTGCCCTGCCTGTAACCAAACATGCAAAGACTTTGTAAAAGAGCGCTGCTTAAGGCTTGACCGGGCGCCTTATGTCTGCAATGGCTGTGATAAAAAAATCACTCACTGTACGATCGCCCACAAGTACAACTATAATGCCCGATTTGCCGACAGAAAATATCGCGAAAAGCTCCGGGATTCCAGAGCCGGGATCAACATGACCAAACGGGAGCTGCATCAAAAAGATAAGATCATTTCCCCGTTAATCGAACAAGGACAGTCGCCTTATCATATCCTGACGAATCATCCAGAATTAGCTATGTCTGTCCGCACCATGTATTCTTATCTTGATCAGGGACTTTTTACCGCAAGGAATATCGATCTGAAGCGGAAAGCTCGTTTTAAGCCACGGAAATGTCACAAAACACAGATCACGGACAGAGCTGTCTTTACCGGCAGACTTTACAGCGATTTTTGCGCCCTGAATCTTTCAGCGCATGTTGAAATGGATACCGTCCATTCTTCGAGAGAGTCAAAGAAAACCCTGTTGACCCTGTTTTTTACAAGAGAAAAGCTGCTTCTTGCATTCCTGATGAACCGCTGCACCAAAGGCGCTGTCCGTCTTATTTTTGATCGTCTGGAAAGGCGTATGGGCACCTACGAGTTCGCCTCTGCGTTTGAATACATTCTGACTGACCGCGGCTCTGAATTCGGTGATCCGGATGCTCTGGAAACCGGAGTGACCGGAATACAGCGTTCCAGCATTTATTATTGTGATCCTATGCAGAGCGGGCAGAAGGGCGGGCTGGAACAGGCGCATACGATGCTGCGGATGATCCTCCCAAAAGGAACCAGTTTTGAATTCCTTACGCAATGGGACGTAAACCTGATCGTGAACCATATCAATTCCACTCCCAGAGAGTGTCTAGGTGGAAGGACACCGTATAGTATGGCCTTGGAAACGCTTGGAAAAGAAGCCTTAAACGCATTTCAGCTTAGACCGATTGCCCCGGATGAGGTAAATCTGACGCCTAAGCTGATCCGCTTTAATCACTAATCAACTGATCGAAATCTGCTGTCAGACTGGAAGTAAACGTTTCACATTTTTTAGCTGTGGCCGGTGGAATTCAGTCTTGCACACTGTTTTTCAGCGGTCCGTTTCCCATACCCAGAAATCAAGTATTTTTCGATGAGTTTAGCTAATTATAGCAGAAAACAGGAGATTTCGCTTAAAAATTTCCTGTAAAATCTGCAAAAAATAAAGTATGGTGGAATTTACCTCTGCACTGGAATTTAAAATTTCAATTTAGC
>NZ_NFJL01000033.1 GCF_002159835.1 Blautia sp. An249
AAAGACAATACCAAGGGAAATGACGACCTGGACGAGTACGATTTTGGCGAGGACGAGGACGACGAGGACGAACCGGCACCGGAGGATGAAAGCGGCGCCGGCGAGGTAGCCCCCAGGCCGTTAGAGGATTTTTTGATGGACGAGGACGAAGCGAGTAAGGAAAAATAAAGCATAAGATATAAGACGCGCCTATCACGAAAAATAGGCGCGTCTTATATTATTCAAATGTATTTGTGTTTGGATTGAACCAACGTGATTTGTTCACGAGCAAATTTTTCCCCTGTTCTTTACGTTCACCCTCATATATAGCCTTGCATTTTGGACATGTAAAGAAAAATCTGTAATGACGTGAATTGGTTAGTGTTTCGTATTCACCAACCATTTGTGTGCCACAGAATTTACAAGTTTGAACCAAACAATCACCACCTTTATAAGCCTTTAATAGCAGCTTGTATCATTGAAGTTGTAATAGCTGTTGCAATTTCTTTTACAGCGTCCAGAACAAAAGGTATTCCTTTATCTTTGATGGTGGATTTAGTTTTGTTCCAAACAGTATCACTTTTGATTTTATCCAAAAGTTCATGTCCATCCCAAGTAAGACGGCCTACTCCAAAAAATTGTAATTCATTGCTGCTGTAATGCCCTTTATAGTCGTATATCAATCCAGCGTCATACAAAATAGCACAATGATAGGCGATAGTTTTCATATCGTAACCATCAATTTGGATTTTGTCGCTACTCAACCAAGTATCAACGTATTTTTCCTCAATGGCAAAAAGGATTTTTCTTATTAGTTCCATATCACGTTGCACAATAACACCCCCTTTTTTAATTATACAATATTTCCACCACAAACGAAAGGAGTAAATAGATTTATGAGTATTCAGTTAGTGATTGCAGAGAAACCGAGCGTCGCCCGCAGCATTGCGGGCGTGATCGGAGCCGACAAAAAACAGGACGGCTATATGGAGGGAAACGGCTATCTGGTGAGCTGGTGTATCGGCCACCTGGTTTCCCTGGCCGACGCCGGGGCCTATGACCCCCGCTTTAAGAAATGGGCCTACAACGACCTGCCGATTTTGCCCCAGGAATGGCAGTACATCATCCCCGACGAGAAGAAAAAGCAGTTTGACACCCTGCGTTCCCTGATGGAGCGCCCCGACGTGACCGGCCTTGTGTGCGCCACCGACGCCGGGCGGGAGGGGGAACTCATTTTCCGCTTTGTCTACCAGATGGCAGGCTGCCAAAAGCCGTTCAAGCGCCTTTGGATTTCCAGCATGGAGGACACCGCTATCCGGGACGGCTTTGCCAACCTGAAACCGGGGGCCGACTACGACCACCTGTATCAATCGGCCCTGTGCCGGGCGCAGGCGGATTGGCTGGTGGGGATTAACGCCACCCGCCTTTTCTCCATCCTCTACCACAAGACCCTGACCGTGGGCCGGGTGCAGACGCCCACCTTAAAAATGCTGGTTGACCGGGAGGCGAAAATCAGCGGTTTCAAGAAAGAGAAATACCACGTTGTCCATATCGCAGCGGGCGGCATGGAGGCGGCAAGCCACCGCTTTTCCGCCCCCGGCGAGGCGGAGAACCTGAAAGCGGCTTGCGCCGGAGCGCAGGCCGTTTGTGTTTCCGTGAAGCGGGAGAAAAAGACGGAGCAGCCGCCCCGCCTCTATGACCTTACCACCTTGCAGCGGGAGGCCAACCGCCTGTTTGGTTTCACCGCCAAGCAGACCCTTGACTACGCCCAGGGGCTTTACGAAAAGAAGCTGCTGACCTATCCGAGAACGGACAGCCAGTATTTGACCGACGACATGAAGCCCACGGCGGAAAGCCTTGTGTCCGGCCTCTGGCCGCTTCTGCCCTTTGCGGCGGGCCTTGACCTCTCCCCGCAGTTTGACCGGGTGCTGGACAGCAAAAAGGTGAGCGACCACCACGCCATCATCCCCACGATGGAGTTTGTCACGAAAGGCTTTGACGGACTGACCGAGGGGGAGAAAAAACTTCTCTCTCTGGTATGCTGCAAGCTGCTGTGCGCCGTGGCCGCGCCCCATGTGTATGAGGCCGTCATCGCCACCTTTACCTGCGCCGGGAACGAATTTACCGCCAGGGGAAAGACCATCCAGACCCCCGGCTGGAAAGAAATCGACCGGCGCTTTAAGGCGTCGTTTAAGACCGACGCCGACGAGGACGCGCCGGAGCTTGCGCGGGAGCTGCCGGAGATTGCCGAGGGCCAGACCTTTGACGAGGTGGCGGCCAGCGTCACCGAGCATTTCACCACGCCCCCCAATCCCTACACCGAGGACACCCTGCTTTCCGCTATGGAGCGGGCCGGGGCCGAGGATATGCCGGAGGACGCCGAGCGCCAGGGGTTAGGCACACCGGCCACCCGCGCCTCCATCCTGGAAAAGCTGGTGCAGATGGGCTTTGTGGAGCGCAAGGGAAAACAGCTACTTCCCACCAAGGACGGCCACAACCTTGCCTGCGTCCTGCCGGATATGCTGACCTCTCCCCAGCTTACGGCACAGTGGGAAACGGAGCTGACCGCCATTGCCAAGGGCGAGGCAGACCCGGAAAACTTCATGGCGGGGATTGCGGAAATGACGCGCACCCTGATTGCCCTCTATTCGCAGATCAGCGAGGACGCCCAGCAGTTGTTTCAGGCCGAGCGCGTGGTTATCGGCAAATGCCCCCGCTGCGGGAAAGCCGTCTATGAGGGCAAGAAGAACTACTATTGCGGGAACCGGGCCTGCCAGTTTGTCATGTGGAAGAATGACCGATTTTTTGAGGAACGGGGCAAGACGTTCACCCCGAAAATCGCCGCCGCGCTGCTTAAAGACGGAAAGGCAAAGATAAAGGGCCTGCGTTCCCTGAAAACCGGCAAGACCTACGACGGGACGGTGCTTCTGGCCGATACCGGCGGGAAGTACGTCAACTACCGTGTGGAGCGGAGGGAGAAAAACTAAAAGACAGCAAGCATAGGGAGTGTAGCCACACTCCCGGCAAATCCCTGACCCGGCCACCCCTGCCGGGCCGGGGATTTTGCTTGTTGGGGAAGTCCCCAAACCCCTATAATAAGCCGCCGCAAAAGCGCAGAAAGGAGTGATTTATGTCGTACAGCTCTTACGACCTTGACAAGTTAGAACCCGCCGAAACCATGAAGATTGAACGCTGGATTTACTTTGAAAGTGAAAAATCCGATATTTCCGGGCTGGCCGCCCTGCCCCTGGCGGAGCTTCTTTCCCTGCGGGCGGAAAGCGCCGCCGCAGAACAGGAAGTGTTTGACCGGCTAAAGGAGCTGGCCGCCGCCTGGGAGGAACAGGCCGGAAAGACCCTCTCCCTGGATAAAGCCCTAGAATACGCCCGGACACCTCCCGTCCAGCACACTTCAAATCAGTGGGAGCCGCAGGGCGATTTTCTCCGTGTCCGAAGCAACGCTGTCTATAAAATGACCTATTCCATTACCGAGAACACCCGGTATGACAGCAAAGCGGAGAAATCCATCCCCTATTCCTGGACGCTGAACTGGCGTCTTTTTACCAATGCGCCGGGGAATTACGGACAGGCCAAAATCGCCGGGCAAAAGAAAGTCTTTGACAGCCGGGAAGCACTGGACAAATACCTGAATGGCCGTATCAAGGCCCACCAGCATTTGTTCACGGAGATCTCCCCGCCCATCCCCAAAGAGTACGCCGACTATTTCAAGGTGAACGGCCTCCTGCTTCCCGGCTACACCGTCGAGGGGGAGCCGCCCCAGCAGTCCGCGCAGCTTCCCCCGCAGGAGGCAGAACAAAAACAGGAGGGGCCGGAGCCGGAACCGGCTTCCGCCGCCGCCCATCCAGAAAGGAGTGACCGAATGAGCGAAGTATTTTCTATCATGCTTGACAACCGCGCCGAGGCGCAAAACGGCGGGCCGCATGGCTGCTGGCTGGACTTGCCGACCACCGCCGAGAAGTTGCAGGAGGCCATGCGGGAAATCCATATCACCGCCGACAACCCGCAGGATTTTTTCATCAACGGGTATTCCTGCCCGGAGGACAGACACCTTGCCCTGCCCTACGATATGGTGCTGGCCGCTGATGTGGACGAATTGAATTTCCTTGCCGCAAGGCTGGAAACCCTGGACGCCGCCGCCCTTGCGGAGCTGAACGCCGCCCTGCAAAATCCACGGGGCGGTTTTGAGAACATCGGCCAGATCATCGACTACGCCGACAACGTGGACTACTTTGTGCATATCCCCGACGTACAGACCACGGCGCAGTTAGGGAGCTACTACCTGAACCGTTCCGGCATGGTGGATATGCCGGAGGAATGGAAAGCCGGGATTGACACGGCCCGGTTCGGGGAGCATATCGCCAAACAGGAGCAGGGAGCCTTTACCCCTTACGGCTATCTGGTGAAAAGCGGGGATGAATGGCAGCGTGTCCATGAGGGCCAGCCGGTGCCGGAGGAATACCGGGTGATGGCCTACCCCGCGCCGGAAATTCTTCGGGAGGAAAGCAAGGCCCAGGAGAGGACGGAGCAGACGCCCACCGCCGAGGCAAAGGCCCCACAGCCTGTCACCCCCATTATCCTGAACAGCAAAAACAGCGCCGACCGCATGAAAGAGATCACCGACCGTCTGGAAACCGGCATACAGGAGCTTTTCGAGAGCGACCGCTTTCGGGCCTACCTTGACACAATGGCGCGGTTCCACAATTACAGCTTTAACAACACCATCCTGATTGCCATGCAGGGCGGCCAGCTTGTGGCGGGCTATAACAAGTGGCGGGATGAATTTCACCGCAACGTCAAGAAAGGCGAGAAAGGCATTAAGATATTTGCCCCGGCCCCCTACAAGGTGAAAAAGGACGTGCCGAAGCTGGACGCCCAGGGCCAGCCGGTCAAGGACAAGGACGGGAACACCGTCACCGAGCAGAAAGAAGTCCAGGTTCCGGCCTTTAAGATCGTTTCCGTCTTTGACGTGAGCCAGACCGAGGGGGAGCCGCTTCCCTCATTAGGCGTGGAGGAATTGACCGGCAGCGTGGAGCAATACCAGGATTTCTTCAAGGCGCTGGAACAGACTTCCCCCGTTTCCATCGGCTTTGAGGACATTCCAGGCAGTTCCCACGGCTACTACCACCTGACGGAAAAGCGGATTGCCATTCAGGAGGGTATGAGCGAGTTACAGACCCTAAAGACGGCCATCCATGAGATCGCCCATTCCAAGCTGCACGCCATCGACCCGGAGGCCCCGGCCACCGACCGGCCCGACAGCCGCACCCGCGAGGTACAGGCCGAGAGCGTGGCCTATACCGTCTGCCAGCACTACGGCCTGGACACGTCGGACTATTCCTTTGGCTATGTGGCCGGGTGGAGTTCCGGCAGGGATTTGAAAGAGCTGAAAGCCTCCCTGGAAACCATACGGGCCACCGCCCATGAGCTGATAACCACCATTGACGGCCATCTTGCCGAGCTTCAGCAACAGCGGCAGGCAAACCAGGAACAGACCGTGGAGGCCCCGGCAGCCCAGGCCGCCGAACAGCCGAACCAGGACAGTGTATTTTCCAAGCTGCCCCCGGAACAGCAGGCGGCCATGACCGAGGAAGTGCGGGCCACGCTGCAAGCACTCATTGACGCGGATTTGAACGCCACCGGCCAGGTGTCCCAGGGGACGAAAGACGCCATCCAGACCCAGGGCTTTACACTTTCTGACGACGGGAAGCTGCAAGAGGCCGGGGCCAGGCAGCCAGACCTTGACCCCGCAGGGGAGCCGGTTGTGACAATCCTTTTCACGGAAAGCCCCCATTTGGAGAACGGCCAGAAACTACCGCTGCATGAGGCGGACGCCCTGTTTGCCAAGCTGGACGCGGAACACCGTGGGAACGGGTACTATGATAAGACCGACTTCCGCATTGATTATATTTTCCAGGGCGAGGCCCACAGCTATTCCGGGCGGCAGGACTTTGGCGACCGGGAGGGTTCCTTGCTTACCCACATCCGCAGCTATCAGGAATTTTACCTGCATGATGAAAATTGGAAAAACCATGTGCTGAAATACCAGGGGCAAGAGGCATGGGAGGCAGACCACGCCAGCCGGGAAGCCTTTTTGACCGGGGAAATCCCCTATATGGAGCAGCATTGCAATCTCTCCCGCATGGAGCAGGAGGCCCAGCGCCTTTTACAGTCCGGGGAACCCCTGCCGCCAGAGCAGACGGCCTATTTAACCGCCCTTGTGGACTATGTAAAGGAGTGCCGCCCGCTTCTCAATCAGGGAGAACCCTTGCCGGAGCCTCCAATCCTTTCCGACTTCGACCAGAGCTTGCAGGACTATAAAGAACAGGTACGGGCCGAGGTTGCACAAGAGGCCGAGGCCGCCGGTTTGACCGTGGAGGAGTATCTTGCCTCTGGTTCCCAGGCCCCGGAGCAGCCCAACTTCTCCATTTACCAGGTGCCGCCCGGCCCGGAGGGACGGGACTACCGCTACCGTTCCTATGAGGAATTGCGGGCGGACGGCCTGACCGTAGACAGGGCAAATTACCAGCTTGTTTATACTGCGCCTCTGGATAAGGGAACCACCCTGGACGATATTTTCCGCCGGTTCAACATGGAAATCCCGTCCGACTTCAAGGGCCATTCCCTTTCCATGAGTGATATTATCGTGTTCCGGCAGGAGGGCCAGCAGACGGCCTACTATGTGGACGAGGGGGCCGAGTATCGGAAAGTGCCGGAATTTACACAGCCTATCCCCGTCCCGGACAACCGCCTGACCGGGGAAATGGTACAGACCCCACGGGGGAGCTTCCATCTAACGGATATGACGCGGGAACAGATGGAGGCCGCGGGCTATGGCCTCCACCATCAATCCGAGGATGGGAAGTATCTCATTATGGGGAATGGCACACAAGCCTTTGCTATCCCCGCCCAGCAGGAAAGCCCCATCAAGGCCGCAGAAATGACGACCGAGCAGAACTACAACATGATTGACGGTGTTCTGAACAACGCCCCCACAATGGGGGAGCTGGAAGCCAGGGTAAAGGCCGGGGAACAGGTTTCCCTTTTGGACGTGGCCCAGGCAGCCAAGGCGGAGGCCCAAAAGCCGAAACAGACGCGCAGAAGCGCCAAGACCGCCCAGCGGCAGAAAAAACCGTCCATCCGGGCGCAGCTTGCAGCCGCCAAGGAGGAACAGGGCAAGAAGCCACCGGCGCGGGAGAAGTCAAAGGAATTGGAGGTGTGAGGACGTGAACAAGTTTGAAAATGTGGACGTGCTGGCCGCCCTGGAACAGATCATGCGCCAGAACACCGCCTTTTACCAGAATGATTTTGAGATTGACAAAAAGATTATCCGGGAGGCCGCCGCCAGCGATAGGGCCGAGGACAAAGCCCTGCTGTGGATGTCCCGCCCCTCCGGGACGTACTGTTTCCGGGAGCGTGACGTATTCTTACAGGACACCCGGCAATACAACACATGGAAATTTTACGGGGAGCAGACCCGTGACCGTATTCTGGCCTATGCCGTGGAGCTGACCGGCACCCAGGGCGGCACAATACGGGGCAATCTCTATGAGCTGGACTACCCCCAGCACTTCCGGCACGTCATAGCCGAGGCGGAAAAGGCGGACAATCTCATTTTGCACTATCAGGACGGCGACCGGGAGCAGCCCGCCGCACAGCATTTTGACGGTAGCCCTGACCCCAGGCTGGGGGTGTTCCTGCGGTATGAGGCAAAGCCCAACGAGCCGGATAACCTGCGGGAGCTTTTACGCCAGGAGCAGGCAGGCCGCCAGAAGTTGCAGCCGGGCGACCTGAAAGCCCACGTTGCCGCCCTGCGGGATAGTCTGATTATGGCCGAGGCCCGGCGCATTGTGGCCGGGATGAAAGACCTGTCCGAGCCAAACAGCCCCAACAAAACGCATTTCATGGTGGAGCTGTCCCCGTACTTTGTGCAGATCGCGTCCAGCAAGGACACTGACCGGCTGTTTTCCATGCTGCCCTATCAATCCCTATGCTTTACCGGCATGAAAGACCGGCGCGGCGTCTATGCCGTGATCGGCAAGGACGAGAACCGGGACAAGAAGGTGCGGCGGCCCCGCGCCTCCATCCGAAAGCAGCTATCCAAAACCAAACAGGCCCAGGCCCCGAAAAAGGCCCCGGCCAGAAGCAAGTCAAACGAATTGGAGGTATGAGAAATGTATTTTACCGTGGAGGAAGAAAACCTGATCTGTCTGTACCACAAAAGCGACCGGCGCAGGACGGCGGCGGCTGTCCGGGCGGCTATGCCGGATATGGACGAGGAAATGCGGGCGCTGGCCCGCCAGACCGCCGACAAGCTGGACGCCATGAGCGACGCTGACTTTGAGGCGCAGCGGTTCCAGTTTACGGACGAGTAATCAAGCAAAAAGCGAAGCGCCGGGCGCGGGGGCTGTTTGGCCTCTGCGTCCGGCGCTTTTTTAATTGGGATATACTATTTATCGTTATCCTTTTCATTCTTTTTATTTTTTCTGTCCTGCCGATACTTTTTGCTCCAAAAAGTACCCGCCAGTGAACAGCCTCCACCTAAAAGAAGCACGACAATCAAAACTAAAATCCAAAAATCATTCATTGCAAAGTCCTCCTGTTAAAATCTAGCTTTGTTTTATTTTATCATTTTGCATGATGCTTGTCTATATGTAAGTGTTCTGTTGTGTATGTCTGCTACACAAAATAGTTCATGCAACAAAAACATTGCACTAAGTTCTTATCCCGGACGTTTTTCATGCCTGTTCCATCGGAAAGTCCGGCAGTTTTTCCAGCAGCTTCATAATAAGGTGCTGTTTCATATCTTCATCAACGGCCAGCTCGTCAATGAAAGGGGCGTAGTGCTTTATCACCTTTTCCGTGGCCCACTTCTCACCGGCGACGGCGGCCTTGATCGTGGCGTAGTCCAATAGCGTTTCCTGGCTGTCCATCCCGTCCACTCCTGTCCTTGATTATCGTCCTGTCCAGCATACCACAGAAGCGCCAGGAATACCAGGGGCGGAAAGATTTTCCTACGCATTTAGAACCCCGTTCTGGCGGGGATTTGATAATCTGTCCTGCCTCCCCGCCGACCATGCGGAAAAAGCCTTGAAATGGCGGGGATTTTACCGGTCTAAATGCGTAGAGTGCAGGTATCTTCGTAGCGGTTCTATCTCACTTCTTGTAATAGATATGCTTTGTGTCTACATCTTATAATTCACATTTTCTTCCTTGCTTTGTTCGAGCAGAAGAACTATAATCTACTTTGTGGAGGTGCGGCTATGGATTACATGACTTTAAAAGAAGCAAGTGAGAGATGGGGTGTGACCCCTCGACGGATAAACTATTATTGTGCCGCAGGCCGTATTCCCGGTGCCGTGAAGATGGGTACAGTCTGGCTAATTCCAAAGAAAGCTCAAAAACCGATTGATGGCAGAACAAAACAAGGGAGGGCTTTAAAACATGAATAGTGTTTTGATTATAGACGACGACAAGGAACTTTGTGCCTTGATGAAAAAATGTGTGGAGCAGGAAAATTTGTCCGCGGTGGTGGCGTATGGTGGTTTAGAGGGCCTGCGGCTGCTGGAAGAAAATAAAGACGACTGTTCTCTGATTATTCTGGATGTAATGATGCCGGATATGGACGGCTTTCAAGTATTGCGGAAAATCCGAGGGAAAAATAATGTGCCGGTACTGATGTTGACTGCCAAAAGCGACGAGGAAGATAAGGTTTCCGGCCTGCGGCTGGGAGCCGACGATTACCTGACAAAGCCTTTCAGCATTAACGAGCTGATGGCCCGCGTCAATTCTCTAATCCGGCGCTATACCACATTAAATCCCGTGACCGGGAGCAAGGCTGCCACAATGCTGTTGAAAGATATGGTGATCGATAAAGTTAATCGGACGGTGACTGTCCAAAATCTCCCGGTAGAACTGACAGGCAAGGAATTTGATCTGCTTCTGTTCCTGGCGTCTAATAAAGGCCGGGTGTTTACCAAAAAACAGATTTACACGCAGGTATGGGCGGAGGAATATGCGTTTGACGACAGCAATATCATGTCCTTTATCAGTAAATTAAGGAAGAAAATCGAGCCAAATCCAGAGCAGCCGTTTTACATTCAGACTGTCCGGGGCGTGGGGTATCGCTTTAACAAGGAGGCGTGAGTATGGAAATCAACCTTTACCTGCTGCTGGCCTTAATCGCCGCCCTGCTGGTGATTGGCTACCTTTCGGCAAAACTTTACCGCGTCCGGGGCCAGCTTTCCCTTATCAAAGATGCCCTGGCGGATATAAAGAGCGGAAACCTGAACCGCCGTGTATTGGCGCGGGAAAGCGATTTGACAAAACAAATCTGTTATGACATCAATGAGATTGCTATGGACAGCCAATCCAGGCTTATCCAGCAAAAGCAATCCGAGCAGGCATATAAGCGGCTTATGACAAGTCTTTCCCATGATGTGAAAACCCCGCTTGCCTCTCTGGTGGGCTATTTAGAGGCCGTGGAAAGCAAAATGGTAACAGGGGCCGAGCAGGAAGAATATATTCGAGTGGCAACGGAAAAAGCCCATCACCTGAAAAACTTTGTGACGGCTTTGTTTGAATGGGTGAAGCTGGACGCCGGGGAGCAGATTTTCCATTTTGAGCTTTGCGATTTGAACGAGCTTTCCCGCAATATTATGGCTGATTGGGTGTCGTTATTGGAAAGCCATGACTTATCTTATGAGATAGCAATACCAGAAACGGAATACATGACGAGGCTTGACCCCACCGCCTATACCCGTATTCTCAATAATCTATTGCAAAATATCCTGGCGCACAGTAACGCAAGGCAGATGTCCCTGACCGTAATTGAAACGGAGCAGCAGGCAAAAATCACGGTGGCCGATGATGGGAAAGGAATTTCCGCCACTGACCTGCCCCACATCTTTGAGCGGATGTACCAATGCGACCACTCCAGATCTGCCAGAGGGAACGGACTGGGCCTCTCCATTGCAAAGGAATTGGTGAGTGTCCATAAAGGAACCATCACGGCAGCCAGCGTTCCCGGTGCCGGTACAACCTTTACCATTATAATTCCCAAAGCCCTGTGACCGCGCAGGGCTTTTTTGCTTTCAAAGCAAGGTTAAAACAAGATTTCGGCAAGGTTACGGCAAGGTTTGAGCCTTATAATGGGAACCATGAAAGGAGGAAACCGTATGACGATCATTGCAACTGAAATCCAGAAATGGAAGCGGAATAAGATTGTCTGGTGTATTTTGGCCCTGACGCTATTGTTTGGGATATTTGCGATTGAGAGGGCTTGCAGCATATCAAGGAGTAGTCCATACATGGATAGCTTTGGCGACCTCTACACGCTGGCGTTTAAGAACCTGTCCAGTTTGTTCCTGCCGATTGTGATAGGAATGTTCGCCACAACCTTGTTTTTTGACGAACACAAGAACGACACACTGAAAGGGCTGCTTATCATCCCCGTCACAAAAGCGCAGCTATACTTTTCAAAAGTTGCTGTGGTGATCCTGATGTCCGTGGGACTGTGCCTGATTACCTTTCTTTTGTGTGTTGTCGGTGGGCTGATTGCCGGGGGCTTTCCCGATTTGAACGCAGAAACACTTATGGACGCTGCCCTTTTGTATCTGGCGGGCGGGCTTTTAATCCCCATAGCCATGCTTCCGATTGTGTTTCTTGCCACGCTGTCGAAAGGATATATCCTGCCTATCGGCATGGCGTTACTTTATCTGGTTCCAGTAGTCATTGCCCCGGCCTACCTTACGGGAATACACCCGCTTGCAAGCGTGATGGGAATTTACCCCCACATTTCCGAAGCAGCCGCAGCAATGGTAGAAAGCCTTATGCAAGGCATTTTGCCAGATATTTCACCGCTTGTTTGTATCGGTTCGCTGTTCCTGATTGGTGCTGCATTTGCCACCGCATCCGTAGTAACCCTAAAAAAACAATCTTACTGAAAGGAAAGACCTATGAAACGATTGATTTGTTTATTTCTCGGTATTCTGTTTGTGTGTTCTCTTTGCGCCTGCCAGCAGGCCGCCCCATCTTCCAGCGAGGCCCCCGACCAGCAGGCCATTACAGAAGAAGCAACGGAATACTTTAACCAAATGCTGGATGGCGATTTTGAAACTTTCTTCAATGCGCTGCCGCAGGGCGTACAGGACAATACTTCTGTGGAGGCGATACAGAAAACATGGGAGGAAGAAGCCGACAAGTTGGGCGGGCTGCCGGAGGACGTAGCTCCAAATGTGTCCTGCTATGTGCCGGAACACTCCGATCAAATCCGTGTTGAATTTGTCATTCCCTGTGAAAAGGGCGATTTCAAAGTATTCATCAACTATTCGCCGGATGGCAGTCTTTACAACTATGTCATTTGGAAAAATGAAGCAGAATAAGAAAGCGAGGTATTTTTATGAGTGACTTTGTGATTGGAACGAAAAAGCTGACGAAGATTTACGGTGAGCAAACCGCCGTCAACTCTGTGGATATTCATGTAAAGCCAGGCCGGATTTACGGACTTTTGGGACGAAACGGAGCCGGAAAAACCACAATTATGAAAATGATTTTGGGCCTTACGCCGATCACTTCCGGGGAAGTGGATGTGTTCGGACAGAATATCAAAGGCCATGAGAAACGCATATATCCCCGCATTGGAGCCATCATCGAAACCCCTGGCTTTTACCCCAACCTGACGGGTACGGAGAACCTTGAAATTTTTGCGAAACTGCGTGGGACACCCCGCCCCAATGCAGTTAAAAATGCGCTGGAAGTCGTGGGACTTCCTTATCGGGACAAAAAACTGTTCAGTAAATATTCCCTCGGCATGAAGCAGCGCCTCGGTATTGCCAATGCTATCCTGCACGACCCGGAGCTTCTGATTTTGGACGAGCCGACCAACGGGCTTGACCCTATCGGTATTGCCGAAGTGCGAAACTTTATCAAGGAGTTGAGCGTGGAACGCGGAAAAACCATTTTGATTTCCAGCCACATTCTTTCTGAAATCGCACTCCTGGCAGACGACATTGGTATCATCGACCATGGCGTGCTGCTGGAAGAAAGCAGCATGGAGGATTTGGAAAAGAAAAATCGGAAATACGTCCAGCTTCAGGTATCGGATGTTCCCAAAGCCTCTTTGATTTTAGAGCGGCAGTTCCATGTGACTGATTATGCGGTGCAGGACGAACATAATCTGCGGCTTTATGATACCACACTGGATATGGCAGCAATCAACAAGGCCCTTGTGGTGCAGGACGTAGCTGTTATCAGCTCCCAAATCTGCAATGATACCCTTGAGGACTATTTCAAGCAGATCACGGGAGGAGAGGGCATTGCTTAAACTGATACAGGTTGAATTTTTAAAGCTGCGCCGGAGAAAATTTATCTGGCTCATGCTGCTGGCGGCCCTTTTTATGCCGCTGGCCGCTGTGTTCTACTTTGCGAGTGTTCAGGGAACCGGCGTAGAACCCATTGAGTTTTACAAGTGGACGGCGTTCAGCTATACCCCGTGGATTATCCTGCCGGTAGTATTGGGGATGTTGAGTACCATGCTGATGTATAACGAAAATCAGTATGATATGCTTAAGCAGCTTTGGATTGTGCCGGTCAATAAAATGGCATACTTTTTTGGCAAATTTGCGGTGGTGCTGGTGTACTCGGTCTGCTTTATGCTGATTACCGCAGCCGCGTCCATCCTTACCGGCGTACTACCCGGATACATTGCCTTTGACAGCGGGAGCGTCCTTTATCTTCTGCGGAAGTGTGTGGAAATCTCCCTGCTGACCGCCTTTGCGGTGTTGCCGGTGCTGGCGGTTGCCGCAGCGCAAAAGGGCTACATTCTTCCTGTTTGCCTGACGCTGGTTTATACATTCCTCGGTTTTATTCTCCTAATGGTGAATATGTACCTGCATCCGCTGTCCAGCATGACCGCCATTGTTATGCGAGATATTCCTGGTGTTGTGATTACCCAGCCACTCAATATTCCAGGGGCGTTCCTCTGTATAGGCGTATGGAGCGTTGCCTCTGTCCTGTTGGCTGGGGCAGCTTTAAAAAAGAGAAAGTGAGGTGCATTTGAAATGGAGCTTTTACTTTGGGCGGAGCGCCGGAAACTCCGCCGCTCAAAAATATTGTGGATTGCCGGATTTGCAACGGTCATGGTGGCATTGATTGTTTTCGCACAAGGACAGTTTATATTCAACGGAAGTCGCTATATTGACGGAGCCGGATGGTTTATGTCGGCGGCACAATCCCTTGCAACTTTTTATGTGCTGCCAGCGGTGATTGCCTTGTTAGGGAGCTATATGATCTGCCGGGAGGAACAAGAGGACACCCTAAAATCCCTGCGCCTCATTCCTGTAGACGAAGTGAAACTGACACTTAGTAAAATGGTGCTTGCCCTTGCGTTCAGCGGCCTAATCTATCTCCTGCTTTTTGCCATTACTTTTCTCGTTGAGGCTGCTTTGCATTTTGAAGCTCTGTCCATTGGGCTTATTTTAGGAAACCTGAAAACCTATCTTCTGGATGGGATTGGGATATTCCTTGCGATTTCCCCAATTATTGCTTTGGTGGCCCGGATGAAAAAAGGATATTGGCTGGCACTGGTCTTTGCAGAAATTTACTCTTTTGCCGGACTGTTTGCAAGTATGACGGAACCTCTCAAAACGGTTTATCCCATAACAGCCGTTTTCAAACTATCTGGCTATTACGAGGCAAGTATAGTTCAGACGCTAATCGGTATCGTAGTTCTTTTGGTTTGTGCAGCTTTGGCATTATTTATCCTGAAAGGGCTGAACAGAAAAGCCAAATAGTCCCAATATTTTTCCATTCTGCCGGACGACGGTAAAAGAAAAAAAGCCGTCGTTCAGCAGCCCATATCCATGCCCTGATTAGATCACGGCGGCTTTGACACAATCAAGGCCGCCGTTCTTTTTGCCCTCAAACTGACGACGCCCTTACGCTGGCGAGATCGGCGGCTTTAGGAGGGAGCCGCCATGAAGCAGGGAGCGTTTCGACAAAATAAGACAAACACCACACCGTCAAAAAAAGCCTGTCCCCGGCAACGGGGACAAGCGGCCATGAGTATGTACTATACCATGTAAATCAACTTCATAACACTTCCATTCCCGCCCGGTTGGTCTGTGACCTGCCGGGCGAATTTTGTTGTTTCCTGCGGTCTTTCGGTGCGGGCCGGAGGTTCCGCAGAAGCACAGACACAAGGGGCGGTATCACCGGCCCGATTATCTCACCCTCCCGCAGATCGGGGGTGAGATAATGAGAGAATACCCCTTTGAGTTTATCGAACGCCACAGGTATGACGCTTTCTGCAAAACCGTTCTCCGCAATGAGGCGATAAGCTATCTGAAAAGTTTAGGACGCCGGAGAGAAAAGGAAACCGAGTTCAGCGCCTTGCCGCAGGCCGAAATGGACAAGCTGTGTACCCTGGACGTACATCCCAGCGACAGCTTCCTTTTTTCGGCTTTCGGCTATGACCTGCCTATCCAGGACGAGTTTATAGCCGGAGCCTTTGCCAGCCTCCCGGAGCAGGAGCAGCAGATTTTAATTCTGCATTGTGTCCCGGCGCTGGCAGACGGCGAGATCGGCAGCCTTG
>NZ_NFJL01000034.1 GCF_002159835.1 Blautia sp. An249
TAAGAATTGTCATATCTGTAATTCTTACCAAAAAGGAGCCATTTTTTACCAAAGCCACAAAGTTTTTTACACTACCACTTGTTGGGTTAATGACTTCGGGCAAAGGATATTTTGTCGCTCCCCTCGTGGGAGCGTGGATTGAAACTACCTCATCCCATGTGTGGTATTCGTTGGCCGGGAGTCGCTCCCCTCGTGGGAGCATGGATTGAAACCTTTGTCAAAAGAGATAATTCCGAATCTATCGGCGTCGCTCCCCTCGTGGGAGCGTGGATTGAAACACGCAGGTTGGCTCCATACAGGTTGGCTCCACTGTCGTTCCCCTCGTGGGAGCGTGGATTGAAACTATGAACTTCCCATTAAACGAACCATCTTCAGTAGTCGCTCCCCTCGTGGGAGCGCTTTTTTGCGCCTGTTTGTCCATGGAGATTCCAACGATTTTATTTCGGCACAGACCATGTTCCTGCAGGAGAAAACCGAATTTTATTTATCGGAATAAGGTGATTTCACCTATTATTTTTGCTTCGGTGGTTGGGAAGGTTAAGTCATTGTCTGATATTATATCAGCGCATCGTGGATGCACTCCCTCCCATTAAATCCAAGAATAAATTATTTAATTATGGAACTATACTTAATTGAAATAATTATATAGCGATGATATAATGAGTTAAAAATAAATAAATATTATCTAAAAATATAAAAGAAAACAAAAAGAGGTGATTTAATGGAGGAAGATAAGAACAAAAGGAAACAAGATGACCTCACGAGTTCTGCAGTTTCCGGAGCTTCTTATAAAACGATTCAGACATTTGATGAAGCCACTAAACAGCACTATGTGGCATATTCCGGCGTTGATAATGAAACGGGCAGAACATTAGTAAAAGGGCTCAGATACTGTTAGGAAAATTAAGGAGCAAGCTATGAAAAATCTGAAAAAGTATGTGGTTCTGGGAATGATGAGTATCTGTCTGACAGGATGCAAAGAGGATGAAGTACAGATAGATACAGAAAAAGTCAGCATAGAAACCTCAGGATCTATTCCTGTAATTACGACGGAACCGACAGCTATAAAGCCGGATGAAACAGAAACTGTAAATGTGAGTCTGTTTCCGGAAAGCAGGATAGGTTTTTACAGCAATGGTTACTGGGGGATGGATATTAAGGCGATTGATAATGATGCAAAGACAGTTACTTATGATGGATATGAGTATGCCGTCAGCAGAGAACTGCCTGTTTGTCAGGACAGGACAGCATCCATAGTAGATGCAGATACTTTAATAGCAAGTGATATTACCATTCCGTGGACAGAAAATTCATTTACCCTTACAGGAACCTACGATTCTGCATTTATGAGCAGTGGAGCAGGAAGCGGACATGATTATGAACATGGCCCCGGAACCTATGTGAGATGTGAAAAACCAATCTCTTCGGATACGGCAGGGAAACAAAGCGGTGAGAGTTGGGAGTACATTCTTCCGGACAGCAGCAGATCGTATTTGACGGATGGAGAAATCAGCACTTTGACAGACGATGAATTGCAGATGGCCATTAATGAAATTTATGCCCGCCATGGAAGACGTTTTCAGGATTCGGGGATTCAGGCATACTTTGACGAAAAGAGCTGGTATTTGGGAACAACAGATCCGGATTCTTTTGACGAGTCTGTTTTATCAGATGTGGAACTGACCAATATTCAGGTTTTAAGTGCATATATAGGTGGTTCTTCTGCAGAAGCAGCATCAACGGAAGAGGGAAAACAGTTTTTCCGTAATAAGGAAGGGGATTATACGAATCCTGATACATACCAGATTGTGCGTGTAACCGCTTATGAAAATTCCAGTACATATGATGGACTGCTTATAGTAGCAAAAAATGTAAGAAGCTCACCGGATACAGCCGGATCAGAATACTACAATCTCAGATATGATTCCGGAACTTCTGCAACGATTATTGATGAAAAAAAGGGACAAGTACTAGAGCGGGGTACGGTGGATTTTTATGACGGCGGTATTTATATCACCTGGGATACCGGATACCTGACAGGGGATTATCCGATTGGTGTACCGTGAGGAAGGAAGTTTATCGAAAAAATTTTTACCATTGTGAAAAAATATAGCCACTGGAGTTGGTTCCAGTGGCTATTTGTGTTCTCTCAGAGTCTTTTTTGTGGTAAGGATAATATCTTTGATGATTTGCTTTTCCTGCAGGGAACAGTCCGAAAGCAGATCTGCAATATCCTTTTCGAGATGATTTTCAGCAACAGGAAGACTGTCACAGAGCATATCATCAATGCCTATGTTAAGAGCCGAAGCCAGCTTTAACAGGGTTTCCAGGGAAGGGGCATGTGTACCGTTTTCCAAATGACTTACGCTGGAGGTGGAAGTGTCGATAAGCTCAGCCAGCCTCATTTGAGACAGATGGTTTTTCTGCCGGTAAGATTTTAATCGTCGCCCAAAATCTCTTGAATTGAAAAGCTTATCCATAAAGTGCCTCCTCCATAAATAGTATATTTTCAAATATGGCATATTATGCTAAAATTTGAAATGTAGTATTGGGCAATATATGCTAAATACTAACTATTTGAAAAAATTTTAAAATTTGTAAAACCGATTCCCTCTTTTTGGCGTCTTAGGTGCAGAAGGGAGGGAGCGATATGAGCGAAGAAGATTTTCGGAAACTAATTCAAAGATTTGTTGAACGAGAGCAGCTAAAACCAAGTGTTGCGGAGAAGCTGTTACAGAGGATTTTAAAAATATTGTTTCCGAAAAAGAAAGAGGAAAAAGATGACGGATAGTGTTATTCTAATAGAACAGAGATTGTAAATTGAAAGAGGAAAGAGAGAAAAGGAAAATGAAATGTTATAAATGCAGGGCAGAGGTGCCAGAAGGGGGAAAGTTCTGTTTTCAGTGTGGGGCAGAACAGGGCTTTTCAGAAGAATTAATCAAACGGGCAATTGATGGGGAGCAGGAAGCGATTACAGAGCTTTACAATCGTACTTATAACAATGCTTACTATACAGTTAAAGCATTAATTAAGGACGAGGACACAGCTCTTGATATTATTCAGGACAGCTATGTCAAGGCATTTAAGAGTTTAAATCAACTTCAGGAGGCTGACAAGTTCAGAGCGTGGATAAAGAGGATTTGCCACAATCGTGCAGTGGATTATTTACGGAAAAAGAAGCCCGTAATGTTTTCTGCCATATCTGCAGATGAGGAAAGGGCAGTTGAGTTTGAAGATGACCGGGTGGAAAATCTTCCTGAAGAGATGATGGATCAGAAAGAAACGGGCAGACTTATCAGGGAGATTTTAAATTCTTTATCAGAGGAACAAAGGCTTGTTGTCGGAATGTTTTATTATGAACAGCTTTCGGTAAGAGAAATTGCACAGACCCTTGGAGTCAGTGAAAATACGGTAAAGTCAAGACTGAACTATGCAAGAAAGAAAATAGAAGAGAAGGTTATAAGACTTGAAAAGGAACAGGGAATCAGACTTCACAGCCTTGCTCCGATTCCGTTCTTGCTGTGGCTTTTCAAAAGTCAGGACATTTGGGCAGCCGAGATTCCAAGTCAGGAAATACTTCTTGCCCTACAGGAGGAATGTGTCAGATATTCGAAAGCTGCAAAGGCGGTAAAAACAGGATCGAAAGTGGCAAAAACAGCCGCAAAAACAGCAGGGAAAGGGCTGGCGACAAAGATTCTTGCAGGAGTTGCAGCAGTTGCAGTCTTAGGCGGCGGAGCGGCGATTGCTTATAAGGCGGTGAATCAAAATCAGCCCATGGAACTTCCTGCGGAGAGAGAAGCAGCAGAGACAGAGCCTGTAACGACAGAACCTGCAGAGGAACCAGAGAAGAACGAAGGGGTAATAATGGATGAAATATATTCATGTATGGGATTGGAACACTATGCTCTGGTAGATGGGGATCTGCTTCACTTAGTAGTTACAGGTGATGGGGAAAAGTTCGGATATATATTAGGAAATCTTTCCGAAGAAATCACTGTTCTGGAAGAAGATTATGAGATAGACGAAAACACTATCCGGGTTAAGAATGCCGAGGTGGTACATATTGACGACAAACTGCTTTTTACAGGAGAGGGATTAAACGGAGAGAAGTTTGAGAATGTACCATTTTATATCAAAGGAAGTGAAGAAGCAAAAAGGCTGTTCAATGAATTTGCAGAAATGAATGAAGAAATTCCGGCAGTAACGGTCAGTGATTTCGCAGGATATTATAAAAGCCCGGACACTTCCCTTGGAATCACGATTCAGGTTATTGACGATACAACCGCCGATATTACTCTTGAGAATATTTCTTCTAATGGAGCAAATGCGTTTCATCAGGAAAAGCAGGCTTATCTGGATGGCGATTCACTTATTATGGATATGGAAACATCAGAAGGAGATACGATTACATTTACTCTTGATGATACTTCATTAATCGTTAATGCAAGCGAACATTATCAGGCAAGGGCAAATACTTATATTTCCGGAACCTATTTACCTGCAAGTGAGTCACAAAATGGTGGAAGTGTGAACCTTGATGCTTATGTGGGCGAATATGCGAATGGTCAGGATTGGAACGCTGGCATATTAAATATTGAAAAAAGAGATGAAAAATATCTGTATGTACAGCTTCAAGGCTCTAAAAATCGTGGGGATCAAGAGCTTTCTACTGTTTTCGAGGGAGTTGCCGAACCTGAAAACATTACAGATGAGGGGATTACAATCAACATCAATGGGGAAGATGTGAATTTAATTAAAACAGATTTTGGATTTAAGTTAAGCGTTCCACAATCCCTGAGAAATCAGCTTGGCTTTGATTCCTATTTATATGATAATGAATACCTTTCTACAGCACCGCAATAGAAGGATATTCAGAATTTGAAAAATTTTAAAAATCTTTAAAACCCAGTCTGAGGTTTTTACGTCTGGGAAGTATAAAAACAAAACAGATACAGGAGAGAAGAAACATGGGAAAAGAATTATTATCTGCAAAAGCATTACGTTATGTGATACTTATCGGAGCAGGAGGTGAACACTATGATTGGTAAATTATTTTCGGTATTCTTATGGATTATGGGGATTTTAATTATTGGTTTACTTGCTGAGAAATGGATGGATAAAAAGGGAAAAGGCAAAAATGTAAAAAACATAAACTACTATCTTAAACGCGGGAACTCCCTTCCGGCAGCAATTTTAAAGGCGGTTGCAGCAGGGTACATATGGTTATTTAAAGTACAATTAAAAATTCTTGGAATCGCCTTGCTTGCCTTTTTTGCTTCCGGAGACGGAAATCTTACCCCGGAAGAAGAGGAGGAAGAGGAAGAAGAAATATTAAGGCGGCAGCAGGAACAAAGACGTATGGAAGAAGAGTTGTACTGGAGACAGGAAGAGGAAAACTATCGGATGTAAAGTGAAAATCCGGCGCTGCTGTCTGTCAGCACTTCTGATTTAACAAGAAAGGAGAAAAGAAAATGAGAGAAAAGTCGAATAAATATTTTATTTTATCGGGGATTTTGACAGTTCTGTGTATGGGACTTCTGACAGGATGCGGAGGTTCCGCGTCTATAGCACTGATGGACTATGTAACCGTAGAGTTCAGCGGGGTAGACGGAAGAGGAACAGCGGTATTAAACGTGGATCATGTAAAGATGGAACAGGACATGGCAGGCGATGATGACGGCGATATTTCCAAAGAAGAGCTTGAAAAGATCGCACAGTTTACAGAATTTGAGTTTTCCATTAATTATGAGCTGGATAAAACAGAAGGACTTTCCAACGGCGATACCGTGACTGTAACTGTTACCTATGACAAAGATCTTCAGAAAGAAAGCGGTGTAAAAGTAAAAGGCGACACCTCTGAGAAATTTAAGGTTGAGGGATTAAAAGAGCCTGTTGAAGTTGATGCATTTGATAACAGTGTATGGAATACAGAAAATGGAGTGAAGGTTTCTTTTGACGGAGTCGCTCCCTATGGAACCCTTTCCATTGAAAACAACTGTGACAGCAGCGCTCCCCAGTCCTATGTAGAGTACACAGCCGATAAGACAAGTGAACTGAAAAATGGAGATACCATTGCTGTTACAGCAGGCTTAAAACCTGGTGCAGAGGACGAAGGTTATGTTTTAAAAGAAACCGAAGCTACAATTACGGCAGAAGGATTGGACTCCTATGTAACAGATGTATCGATGCTTGGGTCAGAAGATGTAGGGACACTGGAAGATAAGTTAAAGGAGGAAATTCGTGCAGAATATGTTGATGCATTTAATTTCTGTACGGCTGACGGACAAAGCATTACCATTCTGGGGGATGATGCGGGAACATTTGGAGAACCGACCTTTACAGGAAAAGGTTATGCAGCAGTCTCAGACGGAAGTTTTGTTCAGACGATTTTTATTTTCAATATGGATGTAAGTGATGTGACGCTGTATTCCTGGGATGGAGTTTATTATGACACCCCACAGACAAAAACGTTCTCAGATATGTATGGATATTGTGCAGTCAGGGATTTAAAAGTTTCTCCTGACGGAAAACTTATTACAGGAGAAGAGAATTATACAGAAGTCAGTTATGAATTATTTGAAACAGAAGATGTGATGAAGAATCAACTTACATCTTTATATGGAGAATTAACGGAGGGAACCTTTGCAAAATAAAAGGGAATGAAGAACAAACAAAAAGAAAGAGACATGCCAAGGTGGTGACGGGTATTCGTCCTGTTTGTTATTGTTGACTTTAAGTAGCATTTTTGCTAAAATGAAAGTGTTCACTTGCATGGAGGTGATAATTTGGACGAAACAAGCCAGAAAATTGTTGACGCTGCTATGACACTGATACGAGATAAGGGATATGTTGCTACTACTACGAAAGAAATTGCACGAGTGGCAGGTGTAAATGAATGTACATTATTTCGTAAGTTCAAAAACAAGAAAGATATTGTTTTACAGGGTGTAAATCAATCGCAATGGAGAGCAAATGTCACGCCAGAAATCTTTGAAAATGTGAAATGGGACTTACAGGCAGATATAGAAATGTTTATGAGAGCATATATGGATAGAATGACACCAGATTTTGTAAATCTGTCCATTGGTTTAAGAGCGCCGCAATTATACGAAGAAACAGCTTCTCTTATCATGAAAGTTCCGCAAGCTTTTTTATCGTCATTTACAGAGTATTTGAAAAAGATGTACGAAAAAGGGAAAATACCAAAGGCGGATTTTGATGCTTTGGCGATGACTGTTTTTTCTTCTACCTTTGGCTTTGCTTTTCTAAGTGCATCCTTTGGAAAAGAATTGTCTAAAATAGAAAAAGACGAATATATAAAAAACAGTGTGCAAATGTTTGTAAAAGGATTGAGATAGTTAAAACGGTACTGCCTATGGTAGTACCGAAAAAAATAGGCGTTATGCAAGCAAGTACACGCATACAATATGGAGGTATTTATGATAGAAATGACAGGTGCAGAATTGTTTGTAAAAGTATTAAAGGAAGAACAGGTTACTACCTTGTTTGCTTATCCTGGCGGACAGGCGATTGACTTATTTAATGCACTTTACGGAGAAAAAGACATAGATGTGATTTTACCCCGCCATGAGCAGGGACTAATTCATGCGGCAGACGGGTATGCCCGTTCCACAGGAAAGGTTGGTGTCTGCCTTGTAACAAGTGGACCGGGAGCAACCAACCTTGTTACAGGTATTGCCACCGCAAATTATGATAGTGTTCCGATGGTGTGTTTTACGGGACAAGTACCGACGGGGCTTATTGGAAATGATGCCTTTCAAGAAGTTGATATAGTCGGCATTACGAGAAGTATCTGCAAATATGCCGTAACAGTACGGAAAAGAGAGGATTTGGCGGAAACTATAAAAAAGGCTTTCTATATTGCAAAGACAGGAAAGCCGGGAGTAGTTGTTGTTGATTTACCCAAGGATATTCAAAGAGCTTATGGAAGTGATTTTTACCCGAAGGAAATTGCAATCAGAGGATATAAACCGAATACTTCCGTACATATGGGGCAAATAAATAAGGCTTTGGAAATTTTGAATAATGCCCGTAAACCTGTTTTTTTAATAGGTGGAGGTGTAAATATTGCCCATGCTAATAAAGAAATGACGCAGCTTGCAGAATTGACAGGTGTACCCGTTATTACAACCATTATGGGAAAAGGAGCAATTCCAACAACAAACAGCCTATATGTAGGAAACATAGGCATTCATGGGAGTTATGCTGCTAATTCTGCCATTAGCCATTGCGATGTTTTATTCTCAATAGGAACACGCTTCAATGACCGCATTACAGGTAAGATTGAAGAATTTGCTCCCAAAGCAACTATTGTTCATATTGACATTGATGCAGCATCCATTTCTCGGAATATTGTTGTTGATATTCCTATTGTAGCTGATGCAAAAAAAGCAATATGGGCGTTGCTCGAAAAAGCAAAACCGCTTCATATTGCAGAATGGACGGATGAAATCAGTAATTGGAAAAAACAATATCCTATTGATATGGGCGAGAATGGTCTAACACCGCAAATGGTTATTAAAGCAATAAATGAACTGTTTACAGATGCTATTATCGCTACAGATGTAGGACAAAATCAATTATGGACAACCCAATTTCTTGATATTGGCGAAAATAAGCAAATGCTGACATCAGGCGGTTTGGGAACAATGGGATATGGATTTCCTGCCGCAATCGGAGCGAAACTCGGAAATCCGCAGAAAGATGTTATCGTTGTATCTGGCGATGGTGGGATGCAGATGAACATCCAGGAGATGGCTACTGCTATCGTATATGAATTGCCTATTATTATCTGCATATTGAATAACGGGTATTTAGGTAATGTTCGCCAATGGCAGGAAATGTTTTATGACAAGCGTTATTCCAGCACCTGTATGCGGTATCGTAAAAGTTGTGAAATAGGTTGCAATACTCCCCAAAAATGCTGCCCAGAATATACACCAGATTTTGTAAGATTGGCAGAGAGTTATGGAGCTAAGGGCATTCGTGTTACTAAGGCTCAAGATATAGAAACGGCTTTGATAACTGCAAAAGCAAATAAAAAAACACCTACAATTATTGAATTTATCATAGATAGAGAAATCAATGTTATGCCGATCGTCCCGCCGGGGAACTCTCTTGAGGATATGATTTTGGAAAGCGAGGAAAGCTCAAAATGAAAAAGAGATGGACATGTTTATTTGTAGAAAATGAAATAGGCGTACTTGCCCGTGTTTCGGGATTATTTTCTGGAAAATCTTATTTGTTAAGGTTAATCAGTGTTTTGATAATGATATAACGGAACTATTTCGGATTTCAAAAGTCTTTGGAGTTTCTGCTGGAGGCAGTATTGCGATTGAAGCAGTTAGTATTTTTGAAAGATAATTACTGCTTTATGAAAAGTTAAAATGAAGCAAAGAAGCTAAGTATTATGTCCATTATGCAAGAATAAAGCTTGATTGAAACAAATAATTTGCATACAACATCCATCAAAGAACTGGGAGCATAAACTCAGAAACGATGAACTTGTAATTTCTAACCTCTTGACTTATACTATCAATGATAGTAATATTAGTGATAGCAAAATGGAGGTGGAAATATGTCATCAATAGATTTGGTAATACTTGGTATGGTATTGGAAAAACCGCAGAGTGCCTACGATATACAGAAAGATGTGGAGTATCATCATTTTTCCAGATGGACGAAGATAAGTGTTCCAACAATATACCGAAAGGTTATCCAACTTAATGAGAAAGGGTATTTGCAAAGCAATATTGTTAAAGGCGATAAATTTGCAGATAAAGCTGTTTATTCGATTACGGATAAAGGAAAGGTATATTTTAAGGAACTACTGACCTCGTATGCTTCTCAGCCTGTTCCTCTACTTTTTGATTTTAATGGTGTAATTACAAATCTAAATAAAGTAGATAAAACGGAAGCTATGGAATTGATTGCTCAATTAAGGAGTTCTATACGAACTTCAATTCAATCCAATGAAAATTATGCTGCTGAATATGCCAATATCCCACTTGTAGGCAGAACAATTTTTGAGCAGCAACAGCTATTATATTCTTCTCTTTTGGAATGGCTTGATAATTTTGAAAGCCAATTTATAAGTGAATAATTGTATGGCAATAAAGAGTAGTTTAACAATTATGTTTGAAGCCCCATTTTGGATTGGGTTATATGAGCGATATGATGATGGCAAATACGAGGTGTGCAAAATTACTTTTGGGGCTGAGCCAAAAGATTATGAAGTATATGATTTTCTTTTGAAGAATTGGAAAAAACTAAAATTCAGTCCCCCCATTAAGTCTGAAATAGTGGAGGAAAAGAAAATCAATCCTAAGCGTTTGCAGCGTGAGATCAATAACCAACTCCAAGATAGAGGTATTGGTACAAAGGCTCAGCAAGCTCTAAAATTGCAGCACGAACAGAATAAACTTGAAAGAAAAACAAAAAACCGAGAACAACGGGAAGCTGAGAAAGAACGACAGTATGCTCTACGGCAAGAAAAGAAAAAAGCAAAACATAGAGGGAGGTAAATTGTTATGACTCCAGAGTGGATACTTTGTCCCAAATGTGGAAATAAAACTCGTAATAGACTTAGAAGTGATACTGTACTTAAAAATTTTCCCCTATACTGTCCGAAATGCAAGCAGGAAAGTTTAATTGAAGCAAAGAATTTGCATATAACTGTCATTAAAGAGCCAGACGCACAGACGCAGAGCCGATGAATTTGTGAGTAATCACAATTATTGGCTCTGCGTTTTCAATGAAAACCCTTTTACAATCTTGACGTTGTAAAGATTTTGGGATATAATATAGACAGTGTAAAGATTGGAGAACATTTATGGAAAAAAAGCCTTATCATCATAAAAATTTGAAAAATGATTTGATAGAAAAAGGAATTGAATTGGTGAATAGAAATGGGATCAATCAACTTTCTCTCCGTAAGGTGGCACAAGCTTGTGGTGTAAGCCATGCTGCACCTTATAGTCATTTTTCTAATAAAAAAGAATTGCTTCAAGAAATGCAATTACACATCACAAAAAAGTTTACGGAGGTGCTTGAAAATACAGTTTCTCAATATAGAGGAACACCTATGTTTTTGTTGGAATTTGGAAAAGTATATGTTTCTTTTTTTATAAGGCACCCGCAATATTTCAATTTTTTATTTCAGCAGGGGAATATACAAATTAATTTGGATATTGAGAAAGATAATGAAAGCGATTATCAACCGTATTTGATTTACAAACAACAAATACTAAAACTACTTGCTGATGCCAATATGACGCAAAGTAAAAAAGAAGATTTGATAGTTGCATTATTTGCTTATGTGCAAGGTCTTACGACCCTTGCAACAATGAAGAATGTTCATTACGCATACAAATGGGAAGATAAACTGGCAGATTTAATCGGAATCTTTAATTGTGAGTTTTAGGAGAATTTATGGTTGGAATTTATTTAAGCGGTACGGGTAACACAAAGTATTGCATTGAAAAGTTGGTATCCCTTATTCATTCATCTGTCAAAGTTATCCCTATGGAAAGTCCCGAAGCTATTTCAGAAATTCAGCAAAATGAGGAAATTTATATAGGGTATCCTACACAGTTTTCTAATGCTCCATATATGGTGCGTGACTTTATTAGAAAAAATGCTGACATATGGAAAAACAAGAAAATACTATGCATTGCGACAATGGGGGCTTTCAGTGGTGACGGTGCAGGCTGTACGACAAGAATGTTAAAAAGGTATGGAGCAACTATTTTGGGGGGAATACATATTCATATGCCGGACTCTGTTTGTGACAGCAAATTATTAAAAAAGACAATGGATGAAAATCGTCGTATTATAGCACTGGCAGATAGAAAAATAGAGAAAGTGGCTTTGCAGATTATAAATGGAGATTATCCAAAAGAAGGTATTACGCTGATTTCACATATCATTGGATTATTGGGACAAAGACTTTGGTTTTACAAAAAAACAAAAGGCTATTCTGATAAGTTAAAGATTAACAATAATTGCAGTGGTTGCGGAAAATGTGTTTTTGTATGTCCAATGAAAAATCTTATATTACGAAATAAGGAAGTTGTGCCGAATGGTCGCTGTACAATGTGCTATCGCTGTATCAGTCTATGCCCTCAAAAGGCAATTACTCTTTTAGGAAATGAAGTTATAGAACAATATAGAATAGAAGATTATAGATAGAATTATTCCCCTGTTTTGATATAAGTAAATTTAGGGTAAGCAGCTTGTATCGAGTAGAAGGTAATATTCGAAATAAATGGAGTTGGATGATTTATGAATTCAGAATGGATAATATGTCCAATATGTGGCAATAAAACCCGTGACAAAATTAGAGAAGATACAGAATTGAGAAACTACCCCCCTTTATTGTCCGAAATGTAAGCAGGAAAGTTTGATTGAAGCAGAGAATTTACATATAACTGTCATCAAAGAGCCAGACGCTTTAGACGCAGAGCCGATGAACTTGTGAGATACATCACTGTTCATCGGCTCTGTTTGTAATGTTACACTTAATAGTTTGATAGATTTTCGATTATCTCTTTAGAAGTTCTTATATGCCGGTATAGCCCATCACTTCGGGCTTTTCCGGCATTTTCGATGGTGGAAGATACTCACGTTTCCTCTCATAACCCCTCACGTCTTTGCTATGGGAAGTAGTAGAAACGGTAGTAAAATCGCCCGTACTACTAAGCCGCAGCCTTGGCTGCCTCCGTGGTTCCCTCGGTGGTTTCCTCGGTGTTCTCCACGGTGGTTTCCGGCTTCGCTTCCAGCCGCTCCATTTCCGCCTGGGCGGAATGGAATGTGGCGTGGGCGTAATAGTTCAGCGTCATAACGATGTTGGCGTGTCCCATGATGTACTGCAACGCCTTGGGGTTCATCCCGGCGTTTGCCATCCTTGTGCAGAATGTGTGCCTCATGGTGTGGGGCGTCATTACCGGCGGCAACGGCTCCTGGTGACACTTGTTGAATTTCTTGGCAAGGCACTTAAACATGGCGTCATAGTTGACGGCCACTTTCGGCAGGCCGTCCCGGTTCAGGAACAGGAAATCCTTGTACCCGTCAACCTCTATGGCCTTTCCGCCTCGCCGGTTCTTCACTACTCGCTGGAACGCTTCATACGCGGCTGCGCTCATTGGCACCTGCCGAAAACCGCTGTCCGTCTTGGGCGTTTCGATGTAGTAGCCGTCCTCGGTGCTTCTCAAAAGCTGGTGGTCTACATTGATAAAACGCTGTTCAAAGTTCAGGTCGGTTTCGGTCAGTCCGCAAAGTTCAGAAATCCGAAGTCCTGTTTCCAGCAGGATTAGCACCTCGTCATAATATTTGGAATACACGGGGTCGCCCTGCACGAAGTCCAGAAGTTCTTTTTCCTGCGCTGGGGTCAATGGCACCTTGGGTTCGGTATCGTCGTTGATTACCTCGTTGATCTGGAAGTCAAAGGGGTTCTTGCGTATGCAATCGTCCTGGATAGCCATGTAAAAGATGGCTTTCAGGGAACGCTTGCTGTTGCAGATGGTGTTGTAGGCAACACCCTGTTCCTGCATACGCAAGGCCCATTCTTTCGCGTCGGACAGCCTCACACTGTCAATGCTGGCCGCCCCCAACTTGTCGTCAGAGAGAAGTTTCATCAACTGCTGGCGGCTCTTTTTCGTCCCCCGCTTCACATTTCCCCGCTGCCGGATGTACTTGGCATAAAGCTGGCAGACCGTCATTTTCTTGCC
>NZ_NFJL01000035.1 GCF_002159835.1 Blautia sp. An249
GAAATCCGCAACATCAAGCAATACCTGCGGGCGGCGCTGTTCAACGCCCCATCCACCATCGGCAACTATTACACCTCGCAAAATCAAATTTAGTTCTATACAGTTTTGTATAGGAGATTTGGTTATATTTGATTTTATTTGTTTCCAACTGTCATGTTTCTATGGTCTGTCTCTGTTAGTGTTATCAATTTGTTATCACGCTTTTGTTATCAAATAATATTACTCAATATTACTCTTCCAATTTTTTTTGGACATTATCAAAACATTTTCCAAACGCAATTACATTCTTTCTAATTCTATTCCAATCCTGAATCGATATTTTATATTCGTCAGTATGATTGTCGCAAGTATTAGGGCATTTCCTTTTTTCTTTTTGGTCGATTGTATCATAATACAAAATATATTGTTGAGTTTTACATAATTCCAATTTCTTATGCGCTAATTTGTTGCGCTCTTTAACAGTTTCATTTAAATATGTATCTAACGAATAATCATTAAAGCTATCATCCCCAAGAAATTTAATCATTTGTTGGAACACCCGATATTTTAACTCAACAGGAAATAAATAGCTTGATAATCCCATTGTCTTTTTTATATTAGTAATACCATCTTTTTCTAAATGTTCCAAAACCTCTGGTATTTGTTGACCTAAATCTTTCGATTTTTGGGTAATATACTCAATGAGCATTTTGGAAATCACCGTTTTCTCTTTGTCTTTCAATTGACAAAATTTGCGTATTATATAAGAATTTACCGTAAAGTCATTTTCTGAGGTTTGATCCATCAAAACTCCTCTAATACTGTTCAATCCTAATAATCTTCTCCCATTCTTTTTTATAAGAAATGTAGATTTTTCTTCAAAGTTATCTCTGTTAGCAATATATACTCCTTGAAACGAATTTAAATCATCTACAATTGTGCTTCGGATATCTTTTTCATGTTCAGAAGAATAAAATAGGACATCTGCATCTACATCCACTTTCCGTAAGGCTTTTATTACACTATCCCCAACCACGCCATTTGACAATGTATAATCTATAAAATAAATATCATACAGTTTAAATCCTTTTTCTTCATTTTGCATATTCTCCATTAATTCACTAACATTTTGCACATAGCGGAATCCCACAACTAATCCCATATCTTCTGCAAACATCTCAAGAATTTCTTTTGTTTCTTCATAAAATGTAGGCATATCCTCTACCCACAATATTCTCATATCGTATCTCATTTTATTATATCCTTATCCTTAATTGAAATCCTTTCTTTTTGCTTGCTATAATACTTACATTTCCTTGCATCTTATTCTCTACAATATCTTTAATATGATATAATCCAACTCCTGTCCCTGTATCAGTATAGCCTTTCCCAAACTCAAATAATTCTTCTAAATCAGTAATGTTTTTATCAATTCCATTACCATCATCAATAATGTCTATTTGAGCATGTCCCTCTATGACATCAAAATAAAAAAATAAATTATCCGCTTTAGCTTTTATTGAATTACTTACAATATTATCCAATATTATAGATATGTCTTGTGGCACAAAACTTGTTATATAAATTGCTGTTTCAGGCTTATTGATATGGATTTTTATATCCTCATATTGACCAAGGATATTATCACAGTATTCTTTAATAAATTCAAATATATCCCCTGTGGTTGTCTCCTCTTTTGTATCAAATTTAGCTAAGGCACCATACTGTAATACGGCACGCATCCGCATTGTTAAATATGACATTCTTTTTAAAGCTTCCCAAATATCCTTTTCTGTCAATCTTCCTCTTTGAAGTTTCATCACTTGTTTTTTTATTACTTTATTCATTGTACTAATATTAATTTTTAACATGTGTAACCTTTTGGCGAAGTTAAGTTGATCTTCTCCCAATGAATCCATAAGAAATTCATTTCTTTTCTTTTCGCTTCCCAGATTAACATTTAAAGTCGAAACTTGCTGTTCTGCTTTTTCTCTTTTTTCTTTTTCTTCTTGTTTTTCTTGTTCAACTTTTTTACGCTTTTTCTCTTCCTCCTCTTTACGCTTCTCTGCCTCTATTCGCAATTTTTCTTCTTGTTGCCTTTTTTTCTCAGCTTCTTCTTTTTCTTTTTCTCTATAATCTCGCTCTTCATTATTCACTATAGTACCCAATTTTACACGTTGTCTAATAAGATACCCTACTATAGGTTTAAGTAAATTTATCAATAAAATGATTCTTTCATCATCTTCAACAAATCCCTGTCTATTTGACGTAGCAATATCCTCAAGTTGATTATTATCAAGAATATCAAAACTAATTTCCCCTTCAATATAGTTGCTAAATGCCTGAGTATTCTTCATATAATCCAGAAAATTCTCGACAGCCAGTTTACGTCTTACATATAGTCTTAGTTGATTAGGGCGATATGCCTTGTTTTTCAAGAACAATTTATCATTTCTGTTAGCATCTTCCTTTTTAATTGAAGTATGAATTCCAATCCAACCAGTCATTTCATATGGTAAAGATATCTTTCCACCATTTTCAGTATAAAATTCTTTTTCCCCCCTAACTTTAAACTGTTCTCTTGGTATTATCTCTACACTCCTTAGCTTTTCAGCTATTTCCGCTATTTCAGAAGGCATTTTTATAGTACTTGATAATTTTTTTTTGAAATCAATTGAGGAATTCGAATAAAAAACACACATATTTTTAAAGGCAATGGATTTCTCGACTTTTTCAAATTTTATTTCTTTATTTTTAGAATCAATTATTGAAACTTCAATTTTACTGCCTAACTCATCAAGTAAATAAAAGTCTGCCAAACGCGCCTTAAATCCTTCAATGCTTCTTACTCCAAAATTTGACAAATTGACATTGGTTAGTCGAATCATTGTTCCTGTTTCAAATGCTTTCCATTCCTTTTCTGATTTAATGCCAATATTTGTTGCTATACATCTATCTAAATGTGGTATATCAGAATCACTTACATTCGACGCATCTAAACACCATGCTTCCTCCCCATATTGTAAAGTTTTCGTCAATAAATAATATTTATTGGATAAATATAGGGCTGCTAATTTCCCAATGCCTTTTCTTCCCATAAAATGCTCTTTAAGTTCAGTATCTATGGAGTCATCTAATCTTTTATTTTTTCCAATCAAGACATACTTGTTAGCCAAATCATCATAATTCATACCAGTTCCATTATCTAATATTTCTATAATAGAATGCTCTTTGTCAGTCATATCAATGAGAATTTTTACAGATTTAGCCTGTGCATCTAATCCATTTGCAACTAATTCTGCAATTGCAGTCCAATGATTAGAATATAATCCTTTACCCAATAACTTTAATGCAAAATATGAGAAATTAAAATAAATGATATTGTCACTGTTTTGCATTTTACACCCCTACACTAAAATTCTTTGTAATGCCTCTGCTAGCTTCATAGCTAAAAGCGGCGGTACCGCATTTCCTATTTGTGTTTTTATTTGACGTCTATTTCCTCTAAATTGAAACCAATCCGGAAAAGATTGTATACGTGCGCCCTCTCTTGGCGTTAACGCACGATTTTGATCATAATGGATGCATCGAAGTCCGGACGGTGTTGACATATTATTTGTAATAGTCGTACATGGCTGATCCGCATATAATCTACCATATGTATTATTATACCCTGAGGTTAATTTGTACTCTTCACCTAAGATACCATCTTCCACTAATTTATTTATATAATTTCGTCCTTCTCCTGGAATCACATGATTCATAATCGTCTGTATCTTATCGCCATATACTGCAAGGAAATGACATGTCAACACCTGTGTATCTCCTCGCATTATTCGTTGATATTCATTTTGAGGACGGGTCTCTCCATAATCAGTAATCTCTTCTCCCGATGAAATAACCGGGAAATCCGAAATGGCTTGTCGCAAAGTTATAATTTCCCCATTTCCTTCCGGAAATTCCCATTCAATATTTAAATCATTTCTTATCCCTATTATAAAAACTCTTTCCCTATGCTGTGGAACTCCGTAATGGACGGCATCAAGAACATCGTATTCAATATGATAACCAAATTCCCCATCTATATTCGCAAATTTGTTTTCAATGACATCTATTACCTTATCACCATTTTCATCTTTCATGGATAACATTCCTTTAACATTTTCAAACAAAAACATTCTAGGACGTATTATCTCTAAAAGCCTATAATATTCATTATACAATTTTGCCTTGTCATCATATACTCTTCTTCCTATAGTACTGTATGATTGACACGGGGGCCCACCTATTATTAAATCCACCTCTTCATCCCCAATAAGACGAAGAATTTCGGCTCGTTTCAAGTGTTTTATATCTTTTTCAACCATATTTAAATCTGGAAAATTTATACGAAAAGCCTCTGCAGCAGCAGAATCAAACTCGTTTGCAAAAATAATGTCACAATTTTCGTTGCGTACAAACTCTCCATTTATTAAATTATAATAGAAGCCAAACGTGAGTCCACCAGCCCCAGAGAACAAATCAACTATCCGCATTTAAATCTCTCCCAAAAGAATTATCAGCAATCATTTTATTTATGAAATACTATAAGTAATTATCTTTTAATCCCCCGAATTAAATTCTACCAGTTTTTCCCAATCAATACTTCCATCTTCTTTGCAAAAACTGTTAGAAAATTCTCTCACAAGCCTATTTGCCGCCTTATTATAGCTTTCCTTATAGTCAGCCACATATTTTTCCGGCATAGTTCCCATATATCCGATAATCTTAATATAGAAATCCTCATCTCCAGTCAGTTCCGCCCAAAACCGCTTTCCTGCCAATTCCTGATACATTTTCGGCTTTCCTCTGCCGGATTCTTTTTTCTTTCCGTAACAGTACCCAATATAGGCCTCATAACGGGCTTTGGCCTGCTGTGCCAGCTTTGACGCCGCCATAAAGTTCTGTTCCTGCCGTTTCTTACTGTCGGCGTTGAACACAGACGGACCGCTCTTCACTGCAATAGCAGAAATTGTATTTGTCGCATTATCCTGAATCATAATATCAATTCCCTCTGCCAGTGCTTTATTTCCACCACTGGCAGCTATGGCTATCGGTTCAAAAAAGCAATTCCCGAAAATCGTTTCTTCACTTGAACTTACAAAAGCAGTCAGCACAGACTCCACAATCTCAGAGGCACTCTGCATAGCTTTTGCCCGGTACAGATATGGATTTTTACGCTTCATTACTTTTTTGATATTTAGTCCGTCAATTTTTTCGATCAAATTAGCATAAAACGTCTCAAGAGCTGTCGCTATCGCTTTTATAACTTCCTGTTCATCATATGAATTATTTAACGGCATACAGATTTCCTCCCAATTCTATTGCGTTTCTTATCTTATTATGTACGTTTGTCCCTCTGAAACGTTTGGTCTCTACAACTGCATTTCCATCTGCAACTGCACAAACCGCCTTTCCGATTGCTTCTGCAAGTCCAACAGGCACTGCATTTCCAATCTGACGGTATTTTGCAGCCGTAGTTCCGGTAAAAATCCAATCGTCCGGGAACTGCTGAATCCGGGCATATTCCTTTATACTTAACGAACGATCCTGTGTAGGATGGCACATCATTGTTGCTTTCTGAACCGGGGATGTAACCACCGTCGGTGATGGCTGGTCATAAGAAAGCCTTCTGTAAAACCCAACCTTTCCTCCGCCGGATTTATATGCGCCGCCCATAGCTATCGGTATAATATTTTCCGGCAGGTCACGCCAGTTTCCACCTTCAGGAATCATTTTAAGAAATTTCAGGCGCTCTCCACTTAATGTAGCGCACTCGCCTTTGTCAAATTCCAAATCCGCAATCGCACTCCTTACAGTTTTCCACTGATAGGCTTTATCCTGATGCATTTGAAAATGTGTCGGAAGAGGAAGAAAAATATCCTCATTATCTCTGCTCCCGATCAGAACAAATCTTTCACGGAATTGAGGAACTCCATAATTCACCGCATCCAAAACACCATATACCGTTTTATAGCCTAATTTATCAAATTCAGCTAAAATAACATCCAGAACAGTTCCTAATCTCTGATCAGGATCATTCTCGTCTCTTTCCGCTAAAGGAACGTGCTTCAGAGGAGCCGACATAATTCCTTTTACATTTTCCATGACAAAAAAGCGTGGACGGATATAGTCGATCATCCGAATAAAATCCATAAACAAGCTGCCTCTGGGATCATTGATCCCTAAACGCTTTCCTGCGGTTGAAAACGGTTGGCATGGCGGTCCTCCGCAAATTAGGAAAGGCTCTGCAACTGAAAGCCCTGTCAGTTCCAACAGCTTACGTGGATCTATTTCACGGATATCTCCACCTAATACATTATGACCATTCGCATGCATTGTCTTCACACATGATTCATCAAAATCCTGTCCGATTACAACATTAAGCCCTGCCTTTTCCAGGCCTATATCTAACCCCATTGCCCCAGAAAACAAAGAAATAACATCCCGATTATCGGCATATTCATTTTTAGCACTATATTCTATTAAATTTCCCATCAAATCTTCTCTCCGTTTTCTAATATAAAATTCCTTTCAAAAGAGCTGTTTACAGCCTGCGCAATATCTTCCAGCTCTGCTATCGTAAAACTTTCTCTTTTCATTTTCCCACTTAAATTTTGCGGTGATGTGCCTATCCGGCGTGCCAGTTCTGCTACGCTGATATCTGACCGTACACATAACACTTTAATTTGCTCGGAAATCGTCATTTCGGGTACCTCTTTTACACATCAATTCTTACCTTACCAGTATAAATCATCCCGTTTATACCGTCAACGAAATAATTCACTATCTCCGCCACATGGTACTTGTCGATAATTTTCAGGACTGTTAAAATAGAATCAGCAAAATTTCCATCAGGAGAAAGGGGATATCTATATGCCACGAGACGCTGCTACCGTATCCAAAAATATGAGTAAAATCCACAGCAAAGATACGTCTATTGAGCTGCAGCTCCGCAAAGCTTTATGGCACAAGGGATATCGGTACCGCAAGAATTACAAAGCACTTCCCGGATCTCCCGATATTGTACTTACCAAATATAAAATCGCTATTTTTTGTGACAGTGAATTTTTTCACGGCAAGGACTGGGAATACTTGAAACTAAGGCTTGAAAAAGGACATAATCCCGATTATTGGATCAAAAAGATCGAATGTAACCGTAACCGTGACTGGGAGAACGACAAAAAATTGCTTTTCCTCGGATACACCGTCATTCATTTCTGGGGACAGGATATCAAAAAACATACTGACGAGTGTCTCCAAGTTATCGAGGAAGCTGTCTGGGACGGCAAAATGGCATCCTTCCATGATGATACATACGATCTTCCATAATGCCTTATTACAGCAAACAGGGAGCTGCTTGCCCCCTGTTGTTTACCTTGCCCCTCTGTCCATTTTTCGTCTCTTCGCCCGTTTCTGTTCTTTCTCCGCCTGCTCTATCATTTTCTCCTTCTGAACGATCGTTTCAACTGTATCCCTTCCTAACGCCCGTTCTACCCGCTTAAAATCTCCCAGCCTTTCTTTCAGCACTCTATTCTCATTCCAAAGTTCCTCTACACGCTCTGTAAGAGAATTAACCTTACTCCATGCCCTCTCGTATGACCTCTGCATATCAGTAAATCTTCTGGAAAGATCAAGGTAAGCCCGATAAACTGACCGGAGTACCGTCACGATCTTCTTAATCAGAGGCTTTGCCTTCTTCTCCCGGTAGGATTTCCCTGTTTCCAGCGTTCCTGCCTCCGGCAGTATCTCATCCGGATCAGCAGAATATTTCTCTGCAAACCGCTCCATCTCTTTTACCACAGGGGCGATCTCCGTCAGTTTTTTCTCATATTGACCTGCCTTTTTCTTTGCCTGCTCTGCCTGCTTCTCTGCTTCTTCCCGGCTTTCCTGTGCTGAAAAGATATCCTTCTCAACGTTCTCCAACTGATCAAGATATTTTTCATTGATTTCCTGCATGATAGCATTATGCTCTTCCAACTCCACTATCTGTTCCTCAAGTGCAGACACTTCCTTTGCCCGTTCCTGCTTTTCAAAATCCAACAGAGACAGGTGCTTTTCATGTGTGCCTTTCTGCTCCCACTCAATCCCATGCTCCAGCATAATTGCGGCAAGCTGCTGCTTTTCAGCCGCTACCCATTGATTTAATTCTGTCTCACGCCTCGTTCCGCCTTTGAAACCAAGGGCTGACAGTGCCTGTTTCAAAGATACTCTCGTATCCAGCCCTCGCTTACTTCCAGTTGTATACGGCACAAAATCTATATGCAGATGGGGCGTTGCCTCGTCCATATGAAGATGAGCCGAAAACACCCTTAATGTAGGATTTCGCCTCTGGAAATCCTGCATATATTCATCCAGTATCTTTGCCGCCAGCCGGCCTTCTTCTGTTTCCGCTCCCATTGTCTCCCTGTCGCCGATCTGCAGGATGATCTCATGGAACGGCTTCTCCTGTTTCCCAGAGCGGATTTTTTCATAATAATCGTCAATCCTGCGGTCATTCCTTGTCTGTTTTTCATTATAACGGGCTAACGCTTCATCAAATAATTCATGATAAACGTCTTTAATATTTTCATTGCAGTATTCCACATTCAGATAACTTCTCTCTGGATCTGTATTCTTCGCATGGAATTTTCTGCTGTTGTGGTTGACAGAGCCTTTCCCTGTCATAAAACTGATCGTTCTCTTCAATAACTCTCCTCTCTCCCTGTTCGGGCAGTAATCAGCGCCGGATACGGCGCACAGGCTTTGTTACTTTCGCCGAAAGTAACGCAAAAGCACTTTCGACAGCCGTTCCGTCTATCAAAAGCTGCCTTTGCGCCCTGCCGGGAGCTTATCCGTCCTACGGACGGAGCGGCTGATTCAGCCGCCTTGTTTCCGCCACTATCGCTTTTCGTATAGCGGACACCACATTTGCCACTGTGCTTTCCTCCCATCCTGCAAGCCATACCAACGTCCGCATTTCTCCTTTTGTCAGCTCTACCTCTCCAAAAATTTCATTGAGCATAGCAATCTGTCTCGTCTCCATCTCATAAAATTTTTCATTGATATTCCGTGTTCCACGTTCCGGCTGGATAATCATAAACTCCCTCCTTCCGCCTTGTCCGCTATCACAGGAGCGTGCCACGCTCCTGTCTTATATCATCAAAGAAACAAACCATTACCAACGAAAGCTGTCCGGTATCCCACGCCTGTCCAGATATTCCTGCCGGGCTTTTTCCCGTTCCGTCTCTGTCGGAGCAGTCTTAGCCTTTCTATATAGCTCACGCAGTACCATTGCATCTAATTTCTTCTCCAATCCTATCCTTATCTCATTCGCATTACTGTCGTCCTCCATCAGATGATAGCGGATCAGTTGCACAAACAATTCCTGTGGTATCTGAACCTGTTTCATCCAAACCTCCTTCCAAGGTGGCAACATTACCTGTTCCTAAAGAAATGGTAATCTTGCCATGTTGAATTATTGTTCCGGTAATATCCATGACCAGTGATCCCCTGTCTTTTTAGACTGAACTCCAAGCGCCTTCTTCGCATTCCAGAGCGTTTTTCCTTTAATTCCCCGGCTTTCTGCCTCTTTAAAAATCACATTCTGTTCAACTGCTCCATTTGCCAATATTTCCACCAGAAACTCTTTCGCCTCTTTTATTTTCTTTCCCCGACAGTTGCCGCTCAGCAGATCATCCGCACTGATGTCATATTCCCCGATCCATTCAAATCCGTTCTCTTTATCCAAGCGAAAAGCGATTGATTTTCCCTCTGGTGCAAGGGAGCTTTTTACATGGCAAACTACTCTTGTTTCCGGCTCATTCTTCACACGCCCTACAATCAGAACACTCCTTGCCGCCGCCTGAAAGTCAATAGAACCAAGCCCCCTGTATGAAGATTTTCCGGTGCTGTTTTTGTTCATATGACCGATCAGGACAATCGCACAGTGGTATTTTTCCGCCAGCACAGATACCCGTTTCATCAACGGACGGATTTCATTTGCCCGGTGCATATCTACTTCCGCTCCAAGGAAACTCTGAATCGGATCTAAGACTACAAGACGAGCGTTTGTCTGCCGGATTGCCTGTTCCAGACGGTCATCTAACATAGTCAATGGCTGTTCACTGTCATCAATGACAAGCACTTTGGAACAGTCTGCCCCTGCCGCCAGAAGACGGGGCTTTATGGTATCGCCCAGCCCGTCTTCTGCGGTCTGGTAGATCACATTGACTGGCTCGCCTACCTTTTCTGCGGGTTCTTCCTCTCCGTCCATTACTGACAGCACGGACTCGCCTTTTGTCAGCTTTGCTATAATCTGCAACACCATTGTTGTTTTCCCCTCTCCGGGATCTCCCTGTATAATTGTGACTTTCCCATACGGGATAAACGGATAGAGCAGCCATTCCACTTGCTCTACCGCAACATCCTCCATATTGATCAGCCGGAGTCCCGGCTCTGCTTTTCTGTTTTTCAAATTTACCTCCATTTCCGGTTGAAAGCATTGCGGGACTCTGGTAGAATACAGATAGATTGATTTTGGTATTTTACCAAGTCCCAGCCTTTAGGTGTTTGCCGACACTTAAAGGCTTTTTTCATCTTTCATACCCTGCATTGTATTTGTGATTAGTTCAATCGTATCTAATAAGTCTCTGGAAACGCCGGTGCCTGCCTCTATGCGTTCCAACTGCTCCAATACCTTTGCAAATTCATTTTTCAAAGCCTTATACACTCTGGGATTTCCCACCACTACAATCTCTTTTTCCTGCAGGCGGCGGATAATATAATCCTGCTTTGTCAATCCCGACAGCCGTACAGCCGCCTCAAGCTGTTCATCTTCTTCCGGCGATACCCGGAACGCCACAATCTTATTTCTCCAACGCCCCTGCCGATCCAAAACTTTTACTGACATTCCTTGTTTTCTCCTTTCTCTGTTCCGTTCCCTGTTCTCTCAATATTGAGCCTGTCTGCCATTTCTGTCTGCTTTGAAGGGAACAAGTGTGCATATCGGTAAGTAATTTTTTCACTTTCGTGTCCTACTCGGTCTCCAATCGCCAGTGCCGTAAACCCCATATCTATCAACAGGGAAACATGGCTGTGACGAAGGTCATGGATCCTGATCCGTTTTACCCCGGCAGCCTTACATCCTCTGTCTATTTCATGTGATAAATAATGTTTCGTCACCGGAAACAGGCGGTCTGTTGGTTTCAGGCTATAATACAGTTTCATGCAATCTTCCATTTCTTCAGACAAAAATTGAGGCATTTTAACCACCCGGTTACTTTTCTTCGTCTTCGGGCTGGTAATCACATCTCTGCCCTTTAACCGCTGATAGGATTTATTGATCGTTACCGTCTGGTTATGAAAGTCAAAGTCCGCTGGCGTCAGTGCCAACAGTTCACCCTCCCTGATGCCACACCAATAGAGCATTTCAAAAGCGTAGTAGGAAAGCGGCTTGTCCATCATTGCCTCCGCAAATTTCAGATATTCTTCTTTTGTCCAGAACAACATTTCTTTGCTTTCCTCTGTTCCCATTGTGCCCGCCTTTCTCGCCGGATTGATATTCAGATCATAGTAGCGGATTGCATGGTTGAAAATGGAACTCAACTGTCCGTGGATTGTTTTCAGATAGGTGGGAGATACGGGCTTACCTGTCTTCCCTTTCTGGCTCCGCATTTCATTCTGCCAGTCGATCACATCTTTTGCCGTAATCTCAGACATTTTTCTCTGCCCCAGATAAGGAAGAATTTTGCTTTGAATAATGCTTTCCTTAGTAAGCCATGTGTTTTCTTTCAATCGTGGACGCACATCTGCCTCATACAACTTGCAGAAACTCTCTAACGTCATATCCATATTTGCTTGTTTCTGCAACTGAAACTGCCGTTCCCACTCCTGCGCCTCCCGCTTAGTAGCAAACCCACGCTGGCATTTCTGCTTACGCTCCCCTTTCCAGTCTTTATAGCGCACCATTGCATACCAAGTTCCATTTTTCTCAGTTTTGTATATCGGCACTTCTAATTCCTCCCTTCGTATGACTGTGTACCGTAAAACTGTTCATAAAAGAACTTGCGGTCAATCCTGCCAGGAATTGTAACGCATCCTGTCTTTTCCAGTTCTTTGTTGAGTTTTCGGATCAATTTGTAAGCATAAGACTCGGAAACATCCAGTGCCTCCATGACTTCGCTCACTCGCATAAACATTTTCTCCATAAGCTACCTCTCTTTCTTATTTATTCTATACATTTTTGTATAGTTACATATTACTATACTTTTCTGTATTGGTCAAGTGGTTTTACAGAAATTTCTATACTTTTTTGTATTGGTTTTCTCTTGATTGTTCCTATACTTTTATGTTATACTCAACCTATCAAAAGACTTCAGATAGGAGAATGGTTATGGCTATTGGCGAAAGAATCCATTATTTCCGGCTACTCCGTGGCTTTACACAAAAATATCTGGGCAAACTTCTGGGGTTTAGCGACTCTCAGGCAGACGTCCGTATTGCCCAGTATGAAAAAGGCGCACGCAGCCCGAAAGAGAAATATTTAAACGCACTGGCACAGATTTTTGAGGTATCGCCCCACGCTTTGAATGTTCCCGATATTGACACGGATATTGGACTTATGCACACTCTCTTTACACTGGAAGATACCCGTGGTCTGAAAATCGGAAAACTGGATGGCGAACTCTGCCTCCGTTTGGACAAAGACGCCGGAATATCCTACCTTAGTATGTGGGATATGTTTAACGCATGGTATCAGCAGGCAGAGAAACTGGAGTCCGGCGAGATCACCAAAGAAGAATACGATCAGTGGCGCTATACCTATCCCAAAATGGAGTGGGAACAGACCCGCCGTGATCTGGACGCTCTTCGTGAAAAACGGAAAGCTGAAAACAATACAGATTAAAAAAACCAACAAAAAAGGTCTTGCCAAATTGATTTCACTCAATTCAGTAAGACCTTTTCTATTGGTTTCAGTTGGATTTTACCTGATAACCTCTGACGAAAAATGAATAAATGCTTTTCATCCAGTGTTATCATTTTGTTATCAAATAGCCCTCTAATGCATCGCAAACGCCCTGTTTATGCGGGTTCTCAGATTTCTTTACTTACTCGAACTCCCTGGTGGCCCATGACATGGCTGCCGGGAAAATCTGAAAGGAGGACGGCCCTATGAAACAGGGTGCATTGATTT
>NZ_NFJL01000036.1 GCF_002159835.1 Blautia sp. An249
GAGCCGAAACAAGGGAAATATTTTATTCTCCGCAGACCACTTTATCCAACAGTCTTGCGGAAGTACGCTTTGCTTCCCTTGTAGCGTGAGCGTAAATGTTCATTGTGGTACTGACATCAGCGTGTCCGAGAAGTTCCTGCACATCTTTTGGGGCAGCTCCGTTTGAGAGCAGATTGCTTGTGTAGGTGTGTCTGAGCATATGGAAATGAAAATCTTCCAAGCCCTCAACCCTTTTTCTTGCTGTCCTGCACATAATCCCTACCGTACTCGGTGCTTCAAATGCCCCGTCAGGTCTAAGGCAGACAAAGGATAGTTCCTTGTAGCCCTCTGGCACTTCCTCCGACCTCGGCAGACTGTAAACCTCATAATAGGTGCGGTCTTTTTCCCTGACCTCCAAATAGTAATTAAGGCTGTACAGTTCCCCGTATCGAAAACGATTTTTGTGCTGCTCCGCTTTCGTCGCTTTCAAGATTGCGGCAAGCGTGTCACAAAAATCAACGGTGCGGATTTTTTTACGCTTTGTTGCTCCTATTTCTGTTTTGTGTCTTGCCCCGTTGTAGCGCATACTGCGGCGTACCGTAAGGTACTGCTCCTCAAGGTTGATGTCCTGCCAAGTCAAAGCACAAACCTCACCGATACGCAAGCCCGTATAATAGGCTATCTGTATGGGAAGAAGTGCAGGATTGTTTTTCTTTTTCAGAAAATCCTCTAACCGTTGATACTGTTCATAGCTGAGCGTTGGTGTAGAAGCGGTTTCCCCGTCCTCGTCCGAGAACAGTTCATATTCCTCTTTCTTTCCTCGCCATACCACATACTGCATCGGATTAAAAGTTATCAGCCTTTTCGGGAATACCGCAAAACGGAACGCCCCTTGTAAAACAGCCGAAAACAATCGGAGATACCCTTTGCTGAGTGCCTTTGCGGTTGTTCCGTCAGGATTTGTACCTCCAAAGCTGAGGAAGTCCATATACGCCTGCAAATGGTCGGCAGTTACGGTTTTCAGCTTGCGGTTTCCAATCGGATGCTGTTTGATACGGTTGACCGTTCCCTGATAGGACATTACCGTACCGTTGCTTAAATTGCCGGGTTTCAGTTCTTCCTCCACCCACATATCCAGCAGCATACCAACCGTTGCGTTTTCAGCCTTTGCAACAAACTTCTTTTCCTCATAATCAGCGATTGCCTTTCTGAGCAGGGCTTCTGTTTCAGACTTGCTTTCTGTTCCTACAAACTCCTTTTGTACTTTTTTGCCGCTTTCATCTTCAATGCAAAAGCGACCATACCACTTTTTACCTTTCTTTCTTACAGAACCTTTTGCCATAGATAAATTTCTCCTTTCTATCCGTGGCAATCGGAATTGTGAAATATGGTGTGCGTAAAGTAATGCGTCACATATGCCAATGAATGTTAGTCGGCATTTTCACTTGTCAAAGAGCCACGGAATTTTTCTTTTTCAGCAGCCCTTTCCTCGGCTGCTGTCACTATCCCGAACAGGTCGCCCATAGATACCTTTGTGCGCCCTTCATCGTAGATATGTAAAATCCCGTCTAAAAACTGTTTCATATCCTCAATAGGCTGTTCCATTTCTTTGCGGTAAACTCTCTCCGTAATCGCTCCCGACTCAATGGCATATCTCCTGAGCGATTGTTTCAATCCCTCGTCCTCCGCCACACGGTCAACCTCAGCCATAGCGTCTGCAAAGTGATAAGTCATAACCGTATAGAGGTCAATCATCTTTCCGAGGAATGTAGTGAGTAATTGTTGGTGCGGCTCACCTTTTACAGTAGAGGAAACCGTATCAAGATATTTTTGGATATGTTCCTCCATATCCCTTGCACATAAGGTGCGGCTGTCATATTCCTTATCTTCGGAAAGTCCCGTCAGCCATTCAGGTGTTGTGAGCAATGCCTCCGCAAGTCCATTGATAATCATACTTCGGGTAGGATTCACCCCATCCGCTTCATATCTCTGAATCGTAGATTTGTTTACGCCGATACGCCTGCCAAGTTCAGGCATTGTTAAGTTTAACTCTGTACGGCGTTCCCTTACTCGTTCACCGACCTGTTTTGCGGTGAATATGATTTCATTTTTCAAGGTTTTCACCTCCTGACGCTTTTAAGTATAGCATAATAAAACCTATTTTGCAACTATTTTTTCGATAATAATAAAAAATATTTCTCAAAAGGTTGCAAAACAAGTTTACAACAGATAGCAGAATAGGTATAATTACAAACACATAGTTGGCGTTTTTCTTTGCTGTCCGTCCGCTTACGCCGCCGAAACAGCGGCAACCGATTTATCGGTTGCAAAAAGAGTATGCCCGTCAAGGGAGAAAGGAGTATATGGCAAGACACTCATTTATACAGATGTCGAAGCTGCCAAATGTCAAGGGAAGAATATCCTATATCACAAGCCACGCAAGGCAGGAAAATCTCTATGCCACCTACCGCACCGCTGACAATGCCTTTTGGAGTAACCTTGCAAGGGAAAGCCAGCAGGAATTTAAGCGAAGCGGCGCAGAGGGTAAATGTATCGAAGCAAGGGAATTGATTATTGCTCTACCTGAAAGTTATACAAGATATGAGCCACAGGAAGTCCTTGAAGATTTTACAGAGGAGTTCCGCAGGCGGTATGGTGTGGAGTGCGTGTCAGCCCTCCACCACAACAAACGCAAAACAAACTATCATATCCATCTTATCTTCAGCGAAAGAAAACTGCTCCCTGAGCCTGATATAAAGATAGCCACACGAAGTGTTTTCTATGATGAAACAGGCAAAAGAGTACGCACGAAGAAAGAAATCACCGGAGAGGACGGGCAGATACGAAAAGGCTGCACCGTCATTAAAAAGGGCGAAATCTACGAAAGCCATCTCTTTACCGTGAAAGATAATAAATTCAAAAGCGAGCCTTTTCTTCGGGAGGTAAAGGAGATTTACACCGCCCTTATCAATCGCCACATCGCCGATCCCGAACAGCAGTTAAAGGTATTTGATAAGAACAGCGTTTATCTGCCGACCAAGAAGATAGGCAAGAACAATCCAAAAGAGGAAGAAATCAAAGCCGATAATGCTGTAAGGCAAGAATGGAACAGGACAGCGGATATTGCGTTATTATCGGGTATTTCCGAAGCGAAGATTTTAGAAGTTAAGCAGACAGAGATACACGAAAAAGCAAGCCAATCAATCAAAAGTAAAGGCTGGCTGCCTAATCTGTTCCGTGGGATTGTGGCAAAGGCAAAAGATTTTTTGCAAAGCCTTATCCGAGAAAAGGATATGCCACCCAAGCCTACACTTGATATTGATATGGCAGAGTTCCGCCATATGCGAAGCCTGATGATAAAAGCACAGGAGGAGGCAAAGGAAATCCGTCATTTGCAGGACGATATTCTTCCAAAGCTGAAAGCACAGCTTGCCGATACAAAAGGGATTTTTAAGGGGAAAGAACGTAAAACGATTACCGAACAGATACAGCAGACAGAAAAGAAAATCTCCGCCAAGCTGGATAAGCTGCCCGATATTCTGAAAGAGGACGGTTATCCTGATGTACAGGCGTTTATGCGCACTTTCCGAGAAATGGAAAGTGTTGTAGAGCAGTATAACCGTGACCTTGCCGAGTGGGAGCGTCAAATCAGCAGGAAGCCGACAGCCGCCGCTAAGGCGCAGCACAGACCGCCCGAAAAACAGAGCGTGTTAGAACATCTGCGTGAGATACAGGAACGCAACAAGCAGAAACCGCCCCAAAGACAGCGTAAAAAGTCCTTTGACAGAGATAGCCGATAGGCATTGAAAAACCGCCGTGTATGGTGTTATCCATAGCGGCGGCATACATAATTATTTACTGTCTGCAAATATGATTTTCATATCCCGAACATTGATGATTGTTTCCTGCTTACATTTCGGACAGTAGAGAGGAAAGTTTTTCAGTTCCGTATCTTCCCGTATCTGCACCCTTGTTTTGCTCCCGCAGATAGGGCAGAGTATTCACTCTGTTTTATTCATTCTCTTTTACCTTACTTACCTAAGAGGAAATCATTTAGCACCGTATTAAGCTGACTACTATTCCTCATAGGGAAATCATGACCTGCTCTTGGAAGTATCATCGTTTGGCAGCAGGTATTTTTACCGAGCATATCAAGAGATAGTTTCATATCCTTCACTTCACCGCTGCCGCATATTGCCAACATCGGGACTTTGACAGATAAATATGTAGGAGCATTCCGTAAATCTAATGTGTTTGCAAAAAACGACCTGTAAATCTGCGGAGTGATAAGCCTTGAATAGTCTGCCATATACTCCGCTTGCTCTTTGGTATAGTTCCAATACTTCCCTTGAAAACGGACAAGCCATTTTATGTGGAGCATTTTCGCTGCCATTCCCGCAAGTGAGCAATACATTTTAACTGTTTTTGGATTTGGATTCACCCATGCACTTAAAAAGACTGCAAAGCGAAATTGGCTTGATCTTTCACAAACAAGCATAATCGCAAGCTGCCCGCCGAGGGAATGTCCGATTACGCCGATTTTCTCCTTGTGCAAACTGTCAATCAGTTCCAAAAGTTCCCGTTTCATCATATCGGGGTCGTAAACTTTATCTGCTGATTTTCCTGCTCCGTACAAATGGGGTACGATTAAATGGTATCGCGCGGAAAAGCAGTATTGATTGCAAAATGTATCAAGCGCACCTGCACCATGCAACAATAGGATAGTTGGATTATCTCTGTTTCCGTATTCATCAAAATATAGCATAGTCATTTCCTTTCTTGCTGAACAACCGTGTAGATAAAATCCTCTATTTCTTTGTTTACCTGCTCTGGATTATCCCCATTTGAAAAATGCTTTGCTCCTTTTATGAGGTGGAGGGGATACCCAGTTTGCTTTGCCCATTCCCTGCAATACGATTTCACCTTACCTGTACTATCCTTTTCACCTACAAGTATCAACACAGGAAACCGAAAATCAACATCTTTGTTTTCGATTGGGAAATACTCATATGCCACTCGCATTTGCTCAATGATTTCTGCTTTTGAAACTGATTTTAGCATAGCCATCATCTTTTGATACGAGTATTTACGCTTTGACACTGACCGAGCCATACTTATCCTTAGAATATTTGCGGGAAAACATTTTGCCATTGGAGCAACCTGCCTGAGCCACCATAAGTCTGATTTTGAGTAATAGCCGCAGCCTAACGGCGTTGTGTCCAAAGCTATAAATCCTTTTACCATATCGGGATAAATACTCGCAAAATGTTGGCTTGGATAACCTCCCATCGACATTCCAATCAAAAATACTTTTTTAATATTTTCTTTTTGCAAAATGCTATGTAATATTTCAGCCGTATCATGATAAGAAAATCCATGATAAGGTCTTGACAGACCGTGCATGGGAACATCCCAAAGAATTATTGTGTAGTTATCAGAAAAATAGGATACCTGCTTTTCAAACATTGTATGGTCTGCCGTTACGCCATGTGTGAAAACAATACAGTCAGCGGTGTTTTCTTTTCTGTCAATCCAATAATGTACAATTCCACCTTGTGCCGCAATCGTCTTATGCTGCATTTTTTCACGCCCCCTTCTGTATGTAAACCTTCTTCCAAAAGTCAATTAAGGAAATAATCTCCAGTTCGATTTCATCTGGAATGATACGATTAGAACGGTATTTTTTTAGCATATATCCGTCAATAGCATAGAAAATCTCATCATACATTGTTTTAAGGTCAATATCTTTCCGAAGTCTTGATGTATCCATTTTTTCAAATACAATCATTTCACTTGTCTTACTGACATCAGAAAAATTCTCTTGAATGGCACTTTTGATTTCGGAAGCTGTTTCATAATACGCCCGCAATGAAAAGGCGTACATATGCGGATAATCCCGCATAAGGGAACATTTTGAAAGCAGGCTTCTTTTCAGCATTTCAAAAAAATCATTTGTTTCCAAGGTCTTATACTCTCGGACTGCCTTTCTTGTCATTTCTATAGCATTTACCCATAGATACAAATACAGCTCTTTTTTATTTGTAAAGTAATGGAACAGCAACGCTTTGGATATGCCGCTCTCATCGGCAATCTCTGACATAGGTGCTTTCTTGTAGCTGCTCTGTGAAAACACTTTATATGCAGCGTTGATAATCCGCTGTTGCTTCTCTAACGGTAGATTGAAAAACTTATCGTTCATAGCGTCCTCCTTATTAACCGTATCGGTTAATACAGAGATATTATAAATCCGTTGACCGTTTTTGAGAAGACCATTCCGCTATTTTTTCTCACATTCCTAAAAAGGCAGCAGAGATTTCGTAAATGGTAAATAACCCGTCAACTTCCAGGAACCTCCAAAATCGGAGATAATGGTATGTAAAGTGTAAAAAGTGTGTTTCACACTTTTCGCGAATAACACCACAGGAGGTACTGATCATGAACACCAAATTAGCCACCAGGCAGATCCGATTGAACGAATGGGCTGCGATCATAAAAGATTGTAAAGCAAGTGGTCAAAAAGTCGATATTTATTGTGAACAGCACGGGTTGTCCAGAGATGCCTATTATTACTGGCTGCGCAAAGTAAAAGAGGCGGCTTTAAAACAGTCTGGTTTTGTTGAACTCCCTGCTTTAACAGAAGAACGATCTGTCAATACAGTCAACAAAGATACATCTGCTTTCGAAACGCAGATGCTCATTCGAACAAATGGGATAGAGATCTGCGTGAATGAAAATTCACCGTCTGAACTGATCTCCCGAGTAATGAAACTTCTGTATCATGTTGAATGACGCTTCTGGATTCCAACACGTTTACTTATGTACCGGTTACACAGATCTCCGAAAAGGAATCGATGGACTGATCTCGATTGTTACCGGAACGTTTGGCCTGGATCCGACCGAAGCAGGATCCATTTTTCTGTTCTGTGGACGCAGGAACGACCGGATGAAAGTTTTGCTCTACGAAGGTGACGGATGGCTTCTGTGCTATAAAAGATTTACCGATGGCAGGCTTCAATGGCCAAGAAGCGAAAAAGAAGCACGTGACCTTACACCCCAGCAGTACCGGTGGCTGATGGAAGGATTATTCATTGAACAGAAGAACGTGATACATAAGATAAAACCAGAGCTTTATTAGTTCTGTTTTATATAGGCACATTGACAGTTTCATAAGTTATCAAAATCTCTTGAAATGATTGATTTATGCAGCTTTTCAGCAGATCCTGTGGTATAATGGATCCATGGAAAATACTACTTTGACACTTGATGAACTGAATAAGATGCCAAAGAATGCGGTCGCATTGCTGTATCTGCAGATGAGTGAAAGTTTTTCAGTTTTATCTTCGCAGAGCCAGAAGATCCAGGATCAGAATGAAAGGCTGGTCCGTCAGATTGAAGATCTCCAGGAACAGGTCGCGATCCTGGCACAGCAGCGTTTTGGCAAGCGGACCGAAACAGACAGACAGGTTATGGGGCAGCTGTCCTTTTCTCTTGACGACATGTGTATCCTGAATGAAGCAGAAGCACTTGTGGAGAATGGTATCCCGGAAGAACCTGAAATAGAAAAAGTCATCGTCCGCAAAAAGAGAGCCAAAGGGAAACGCGATCTGAATCTTCAGGACATTGAAGTAGAAGTGATCTACCACGACTGTTCCGAAGAAGAATTACAGGAACACTTTCCAAAAGGATGGCATCCCATGGAAGACGAAGTATATAAAGAACTCCAGTACATTCCAGCCAGGTTTAAAGTATTGGAACATCATATCAAAGTTTATGCCGGGAATTCTGACTGCGGCAGTTTTCTTCGTGCAAAAGCACCGGAACGGCTGTTGGCACATAGTATCCTTACACCGGAACTTGCGGCTGCAGTTTTTAATGCAAAGTATGTAAATGCAGTACCGTTGAACCGCCTTTCTGAAGAATTCCTCCGAAATGATGTCAACATCCCGCGGCAGGATATGGCAGGATGGATGATCCGCCTCAGCGAGTATTACCTGCAGCCGGTACATGATCTGATGAAAGCGGAGGTCATGAGATCGCATCATATCCACTGTGATGAAACACCGTTTATCATGCCGGAGCACAGTAAGGAATATATGTGGGTATTCCATTCTCCGGGAGGGAACGATACCCATTCGCTCTTCCTGTATGAATATCTGGGAGGCCGAAGCGGCGAAGTCCTGGAGAGATATCTGTCCGGATATAAAGGAACCCTTATCACAGATGGTTACCAGCCCTATCATACACTTATGAAAAAGAGTGGTCAGATCCAGGTGGCTGGATGTTATGCACACGCAAGGCGTAAATTTGCAGAGATCCTGAAAGCCGTGAAAAAAGGTGCGCCTCTTACCCCAGGCCAGGCAGTTGCTGCTGAAGCAGTCAAACGGATCGATGCCATATATCATCTGGATAACATGTATAAGGGATCATCGGCAAAAGAGAGATTCGATAACAGACAACAGTCTGTAAAGCCTCTTGTCGATGCTTATTTTGCATGGCTGAAAACCTTACAGGGAAAAACAAACTCAAGCACCAAACTGAAAGAAGCAATCAATTATTCCATGAATCAGGAGGTTTATCTTCGAAGATTTCTGGAAGATCCGCACCTTCCGCTGGATAATAACGATGCCGAACGCAGTATCAAATCTTTCTGTGTTGGAAAGCATTCCTGGCACATCATCGATTCTACCAAAGGAGCAAAGGCAAGTGCCCTCCTGTACAGCATTGCAGAAAGCGCCAAAGCGAACAGCCTGAAGCCTTACGAGTATTTCTGCTACTTATTGACCGAACTTGTGAAATATCCACGAAACAATGTTCCTGCAGAAGTATTGAAAACCTTAATGCCATGGTCTGAAGAGCTTCCGGATCACTGTCGAAAAACAAAATCAAGGTAATGCGCAGTGCCAGCCTTCCGGCTGGCATATCTTTTACAGAAGGACGGGTTATTTACCATATACGAGATTTCTCCCTGCCGCCTGTCTGCTATGCGAAAATGATTTCTTCCTCCACAATCTCCATCGCACAAGCCCGTATGTTATTCATTCTCCCGACCCATTCTAAGGCGTTTTCCGTCTTTAGCCGTTCCGTGATACCCTGTGCCTGCTTCATGTCCTCTATAAGCCTTTCAAAGCGTTCCTGCACCTGTTTATCGATATCGGCTATATAAGTATTCAACTTGCCACTTGTGAGTAGCGTAGTGTAAAATGCTCTCTTATGTACCTGTAAATAGCGTTTATGTCGCTGCCCCCATAAACCGATAGGTTGTACTTTTTCGGCTGGTAAGGTAAGACAAGGAATATAGTAATCTCCTTGCAACTCATACCAAAGACCATTGCTTTCATCATAAATATACTTGTCCATTAAAAAATCCTCTGTTATAATATATTCGCACATATGTCACAGTTCTCCGATTGCCACACTCTGTTTATTTTGTTATGAGATTTTCTTTCCCTTGTATTTGCCCTTATGAGCAGTCGGGGGAAGTATAAACTTGTGTGAAATCATATAAAGGGATAAGGCGAACACATTGCGATAAATCCTTTGTTTCCAAGGATTTTATTGATAACCTATAACCTCTGTTAAGAGGTCATAATTTGCTACAATTCAAACTGGAATTTATTGTTATCCCCAAAATACCCCTGCTAAAATAGAAAGTATGGTACCAACAACTCCAATAATAGCCAAAATATTTACAACTTGATTTATCGAAGACTTAGCAGAATTTATATCTTCATAGATTGCAGATAATTTCTTATCATCTAGATTTTTGTCCCTAATGTCTTGCACATCAATATCTTTTACAAGTGCGTCAAGTGATAAGCCAAAATAATCACTCAATAAAACAAGTCTTTGAAAATCGGGATAACTTTGAGCCAGTTCCCATTTGGATATTGTTTGTCTTGATACTCCTAACGCATTACCTAATTCATCTTGTGACAAACCTTTAGACTTGCGAAGTTCAATGAGTTTTTCGTTAAAATTCATATCACACATTACCTCCACTGGTTGTTATAAAAAATAATACAAAAATTACATTTTATAGGCAACCAACTACTATTGTAAGTAGGTAATCATCCGTATCTTCAAATCCCTTCCATCATTTGATAAGATGTTCTCAAATGATGGAGGTGATACC
>NZ_NFJL01000037.1 GCF_002159835.1 Blautia sp. An249
CAGCTCCCTTCTTTCCCCTCGATGTGGAAATCCGTGGTGTCAAAGGAAATGAGCGCACTGGATGAGCCTGTGCGGATGAACCCGGCAATTACAGCAAACCCGTCTTTTTCCACATAGTAGGTGCGTGGAGTAAAAGGGTGCAAGAGAATGGATAGCGTTACAGCCGGCAAGCTGTATCCAGATACCGCATCCAGTCCCTAGGGGAACTGCCGGCCTCTTTTGTCGCTTCCCTTGCCAGGAAACGAATGTCATTGATTTTGCCATGTAAATCCTCCTGTTACATTTTTCATTATGGTTCATCATAAGTTTTTGGCTGCATCCTGTATAAAGTCCGGTTTCCGCCTTTACAATATAAAGAAATTCAGTTATAATTTCTTTATAAAGGAGGTGCTAAGTATGCCAACAATCCGTTCAAGCGCAGATTTACGCAACAGTTACAACGAAATATCCACCTTTTGTCACAAATACTCGGAGCCTGTTTTTATTACCAAGAACGGGAAGGGTGACCTTGCCGTTATGAGCATTGAGGCATATGAACAGCTTGCGGGCCGCTGTGAGCTTTACAGCCTGATCCAGGAGGGCATGGATGACCTTGCCGCCGGAAAGACCCGTCCGTTTTCCGAAGCCATGGCAGACATCCGGAGCCGCCGGGAACGATGAGTTACCGACTGCACATCACAGGCACTGCCGAAAAGGATTTGACCCAGGCCGCCGACTATATTGAATTTGTCCTGAAAAACCCTTCCGCTGCAGATGCGCTCTTAGAGGAAGCAGACCGCAAGATCAATGCCTTGCTGCCCTTCCCGAAAGAACATCCCCTGGTGGATGACAAGCTGCTTGCATCCTGGGGCATCCGGTTCGTACAGGTAAAAAATTATCTTGCCTTTTACGTTGTTTTCGAAATGGAAGAACAGATCACCGTTGTCCGTTTTCTCTATGCGAAAAGCAACTGGCTGTCCATCCTCAAATTAGGATTTTCCCTGATTTAAAGCGTCCCTCCCCATCGGCACGGGGAGGGATTTATGCTTTCTTTCCCTTTTTCTTAGGAAATTCCAGGCTGAAGTTTGCTCTCCCATCAGATACATCCAACAAAAGATAAGCGGCAAACGTCCGCCCTTTCTTCTGCGAATACAAATCCGGTACATAAGTGCGCCCGTCCTTTAACAGCTCCGCTGCCATCTCTTCCCCTCATACACGGGATTTCCACAGACTGGGCAGGTGCCCACGCTCTCCCGTGGATGGAAACGGCTCTGTTCCTCCGCCGACAGCTCCCCACACTCTAAGAGCATCCGGTCGATCAGCTCCACAATGCCCTCCAGAAACGCCCCGCTTTCAAGCTGTCCTTTTTCGATGGAAAGCAGGCGGTTCTCCCATTCCGCCGTCATAGCGGCGGACTTTAAGTATTCCGGGAGGACGGCGATCAACTCCGCCCCGTCCTTTGTGGGAAGAATCTGTTTCCCCTTGCGGCTGGCATATCCGGAGGATACCAGTTTTTCAATGATGGATGCCCTGGTTATCCCTGGGGTGATATTTGTTCTCCTTCATTCAAAAAACCTATCTTAAAATAATTTTCAAACAACACAAAAGCTGAACAAGACAGTAAATTTCTGTACATGTTCAGCTTTTGTTATATGAATTAAATCATTGCAAAATATTTCAGAGCAGACCGGATAGCATCCTCTTTCTCTTTCGGGCATTGTGGAACTCTTGTATTTACTGATCTGGGAAGATTATAATTTTCTCCCACTTCAAGTCCACATTTACGTTTTACTTGAGAAATATATAAATTGGAAACCTTCAAACCGAATTCGTTCAGCACATACTCTTTGATTTCCTGATAGGTTGCTTTCAACTCAGCACTGGTAGCATCCAATTCATCCAAATCCAGATCGATCTCTATGGTGTCATCTGGTTTTAGTTGGGACAAAAGAACAACCGTCTCAACATGAGTATCTTTGTCCAAACTTATATGTACACTGTTTTCCCCTCCAAATATCTCTTTGGCTTTTTCATTTATGTGAGAGCATATTTTCTCTATCAGTTATTACCATTTTTCTTCACTGTGCTGTGAAGATTTTTAATACTTTCCAAATACTCTTCTTCAACTGGAGACAAATTATGTGCTTGGTACTTTCTATACTCTTTTGTCGCTTTCTCGATTGCCTGTGCATGACTAATTGTCCCTGCCCCTTGCAATACTTTTTCACCTGTAGTTCTTAAAACATTATCCAGATGCTCCACGTAATCTGCCATATACATAGGATTATGACACATAGCCTGAATTTCCGCAAAATCAAAGTAATCAACACTTGTTGAGTATTCCGGGCGATTTTACACCCCTGTTCTGGAGATTGGAAACCGACGTTCCGATATGAAGGAAACCGTGATTCCGCTTTAATGGAAACCCATATTCCAGAGCCATGGAAACCTCAGCTTCTTTCCTTAAAATGTATTTATACGTCACTTGACGTAAATACATTTTAAGGAGGTCAGCTGTTATGACCAAATATCGTGAGATTATCAGACTTGCCAGTCTGAATCTCAGTCAAACAAACATCGCACTTAGCTGCGGTGTGTCTAAGAAAACGGTCAATAAGGTTTTAAAAGCTGCAAGAGAAAAAGGAATCTCATGGCCGCTTAATCCAAACCAGACCGACGCAGTGATTGAGCAACTGCTGTTTCCGAAAAAGAACAGTCCTGAGTCTCAATCAAACAGGCGCATGCCTGATTATACACATATCCGCAAGGAACTTCTCCGTAATGGAGTAAACAAGAAACTCCTCTGGACAGAATACCTGGAGGAATGCCGTCTTTCCGGCGATGAGCCGCTTATGTATTCACAGTTCTGCTATTACATCCAACAGGATGAGCAGAAGCGCCGTGCCACCATGCATATCAACCGCAAACCTGCAGAACAGGTTGAGGTTGACTGGGCCGGAGATCCGGCACATATCATCGATCCGGATACTGGCGAAATCCTGGATGCCCACATCTTCGTAGGAGTGATGACTTACAGCCAGTATCCATATGTGGAAGCATTCATGGATGAAAAGCAGCCGTCATGGATTGCTGCACATGTCCACATGTATGAGTACTTTGGCGGTGTCGCCAAGATCCTGGTGCCAGATAACTGCCGGACTGCTGTGGATCACAACAAAGGTTGGAAGGATCAGCGAATTAATGCGGTCTATCAGGAAATGGCAGAGCACTATGGCACTGCAATTATTCCAGCCCGTGTTCGGACCCCTCGGGACAAAGCAAATGTTGAGGGCAGTGTAGGCAACATTTCTACTTGGATTACTGCAGCCCTGCGTAATGAGCAGTTCTTCTCACTTAGTGAGTTAAACCATGCAATCCGTCAAAAGCTGGAAGTTTTCAGCCACCGCCCCTTCCAAAAGAAAGAGGGCAGCCGGTACGAAATCTTCCGCGACGAAGAACTGCCACTTCTGGCACCTTTACCTGCCACCCCATATGAACTGGCGGAATGGAAACAAGCCACCGTTCAGTTCAATTATCACATATCCTTTGCCGGAATGCTATACTCAGTTCCTTATGAATATATAAAACGCAAAGTTGATGTACGGGTTACAGATAAAACGATTGAGATTTTTTACAATCATAATCGGATTGCGTCCCACCGCCGTCTTTATGGCCGTAAAGGACAATACAGTACGGTTACGGAACATATGCCGGAGTCCCACCAACAGTATCTGGAATGGAACGGTGACCGTTTTCGCAAATGGGCGGATCGGATCGGCTCCAATACCTGTCAGGTAGTAGACGCAATTCTTACCTCCAAGCGTGTAGAACAACAATCCTACCGCAGCTGTATGGCGCTTTTAAAACTGGCCGACAAATATTCGGTTGACCGTTTGGAAGCCGCCTGCCGGAAAGCGCTCTCTTTTACGGCTGCTCCCAGTTATAAGAGTATCAAGAACATCCTTGATACCGGGAGCGACCTGATGGAGGTACCGGACAAAACGGCAACAGGCAGCCATACAGAATCGGCAAAGAGCAGCCATGCACTTACAAGAGGCGCAGATTACTACAGGAGGTAAGGAACCATGACCACACAAAGCACGATAGATAAACTCATTGAAATGCGCCTGACATCTATGTCGGATGCATTTCGTACTCAGCTGGAAGATCCCAAAATGAAGGAGATCCCTTTCGAGGACCGCTTCGGGATGCTGGTGGATATCGAATACAGCAACCGCAAGAGCAACAGCCTGAAACGTCTGATCCGTAATGCCGGATTTGACCAGCCGGATGCATACATTGGCGATATTAACTATACTTCCGGGCGCAAGCTGAACCGTTCTTTGATTGAGCGGCTTGCAACCTGTGAATACATCACAGAACACAGGAATCTTTTTATTACCGGAGCTACTGGGAGCGGTAAGACCTATCTGGCATGTGCATTTGGGATGGAAGCCTGCAAACAGCGCTACAAGACGAAGTATGTTCGCCTTCCGGAGCTGCTCCTGGAACTGGAGATGGCTCGTAATGACGCCACATACAAAAAGGTCCAGGGGAAATACGCCAACCCGGTTTTGCTGATCATTGATGAATGGCTTCTGCTGAAGCCCACAGAATCTGAACAGCATGACATTCTGGAGCTTCTTCACAGGAGGCGCCGGAAATCATCTACCATCTTCTGTTCCCAATATGATTCCAATGGCTGGTATGATCAGCTTGGTGGCGATGATAGTCCCCTCTCAGAAGCGATCCTGGACCGCATCAAGCATGATGCATATAAGATCAACATTGTCCCGACAGATCCGGCGAATTACAGATCCATGCGGGAAGTATATGGATTAGATCCAGCTTTAAGCGAGTAAACTCGCAGATGACACTCAATTAAGTGAGGTATCCCTGTTCTGGAACAGCGGTTTCCTGCCGCCGGATTAGCGGTATCCGTTCCTCCGGAACAGCGGTACTCTCGCACAAGAATATGCACTTGTTGCATACAAATCAAGCACCTGACGATACATAACCTTCTCAGAGGAACGAATATCACGTATACGGTCTAATAACTCTTTCCAGTAATTACCACCACCCAGATTTTTCAGCCGTTCATCGTCCATTGTAAAGCCTGTTATCATATACTCTTTAAGGTGTTCGGTAGCCCAACGGCGAAAATTTGTAGCAATTTTAGATTCACCCTATATCCAAGAGAAATAATCATATCAAGATTATAGTGGATTATATTATATTTTTTCCCATCAACCGCAGTTGTTCGGAATTTCCGAACAACTGTATCTTCCTCCAGTTCTTCCTCTTCGAAAATGTGCTTAATATGCTCGCTGATATTAGATTTGCTAGTTTATCATTCCAAAATGTTCTAGTGCATCTTCAATCGCTTTTTCCTTCTCCTCCGGACATCTTGGCCGTTTTGCATACTCTTTAATCTCCTCATAAGTCTCCTTACTCTCTGCCACTGTCAAATCCATCTCACTCATTTCCAATTCCACTTCTATATTCTGTCTTGTATGAAGTTTGGAAAGCAATACTACGCACTCAACATGGCTCGATTGCTCCACATTGATGTCAAATTCTGCCCGTCTGTAAACGGGATTGGCCAAAGAGCATTTTTGCTCGAAAATCGCCATTTTCACGACCGCGCTCGTTAAAGGAAACAGGTCAACACCCTCGGCTCTACTTATTATATGCAATTCGGGTAAATAGGCCATTGCTTCAAGGCTTTGCTTGATGGGAACAAGTCTGAAATCCCATCGTCTCAACCCTGATACCGGAAGTGATACTTTCCTTTTCTGCGGGCTTTCTCCTTAATTGATAAATCCAGGCAGCAAAGCCAGCATTTTTTGAGCGACTATATCAGTTAGCTTTTTATTTTGGCACATCATATATATCACCACCGTTAATTTTATTTCCTCACCAGGAGGCAGGCATTTTCGCAATGGCACGAGAGGATAGAAAGTACGTCATTTGCCGGGCGGTTCGTCCGACTTAATCCACTTTTCTATGTATTAACATAGAAAAACGTTTTAAAATATCTTTTTTATTATCTTTAGTCATATTTTATGATCCGTTTTATTATCCATTAACTCACAGTATTTAAATATAGTATCTAGAGAATACTGCCAATTGAAGTAAACCTAATATAATCAACTATTTCACAAACAATTTTCTACCATTGCATAGATAAGCAATATTACATAAAGTATACTTACCATTGCGGGAAGAATTGCTTCTAAATATGATACAGGATAATACAATTTTTTATTCTTTCCACGCCCCAATTTATTCCACTCCTCTTTATATGGTGCAACAGGCAACAGTTCCTCTAATTCATGAATTACTCTATATTTTCCAGAGTTTAGCCTCTTGTAACTATTTATCAAATCATACCAAACCAAAGCTAAGATGAACCCTATCAAAGAAACCATACACAAAATCAAATAGCTATTATCACGAAAAAATGTAGTTATAGTAATCAAGAATGTATTTATTGAAATAAAAAAAGTATTTGTAGTCACTCTTCGGTGACTAATTCTATCAGCCATTTCTACATACAATTTATACTGCTCGAGAATATGATTTTTATAATTAGGTCCATAGTCATCTTCTGTATAATTCGCTTTCAACTATATTCACTCTCCTCGAAATAATTCTTTGATTGATATATCTCTAAAATTGCTAAATTTTTTCTTATGCGAAGATGTGCGCATCATATCTAATTTTTTCCAATTTTCCCTATTAATAGTGTCATACCCATCATATTTGTTAATATCATACAATCTTGTAAGAAAAGGGTACAGACGTCTACATAAAAGTAATGCCTCACCCTCCTCTTTTTTTAAATGCTGTAACCTAGACACTGAATATAAATAATGTTTTCCATCTATAGTTCCGCATAATGATTCTAATTCTTTCAAAAGTGATAACTCTCTACTTGTTAAAAAAATCCAGTTATTACAATTAGACTTAATGGTATCAGCGTCATCTCTATATTTTTGAAATAATTGACTTTGACTTTGAATAACAATATTAAAACGAATATTTCGACTCCTTGCCGCTGAAATCATAGCTGGAAAATCATTGATTGCAGGCAAAGACGCAAATTCATCTAATAAGTAATTAATTCTTGTACTGAAACTTTTTTTCTCTAGTTGCTGAGCCTGATAAATTAAATATTCATAGCTTTGCTTAATAAAAAGAGAAACCAATTTATGATACGTTGTTTTTTCATCTGGCATGATAACATAAAGTGCATTTTTTTTATTTAATGCTCCGAAATTTTTCAAAGAAAAATCGCTACAAGACATCATGGCAGTTAAGTTTTCTTGTAGCATAAACATTCTCATTTTTTGATCAAATGTTGACAAAATTGAAGGTTGTGTTTTACTTAATGGTGCAGTAACCGTTCCCATTAAGCTTACAGCTATTAGAGAATTCTTCTGATTTTCCTTTTTCCAAAACAAACTACTAGCTATCGCATTATTTATAAATTGTTTATTACGTAATTTAAAAATTGTCGAAACATTTACATCAGAATCCGAAAAGGAATCAGCTTCTTTATGAGAATCATAGTCAACCATTCCCTCTTTTTTAGATTTATTTTTACATAAGTCAAACATCATTAAAATAAGTCCAAATAATAAATCAGCTGCACTATGATCCCAGAATGGATCACTTATTGAAACAGAATCCAACATAATATTATTTACAATATCATTAACAAATTCATAGGAACGATCAAAATTTCCTTCTTTGTAGAAAGTATATGGTATATCAAATGGGTTCCAACAATTACCTAGTGAAGGGTCTCGAAAATTAATAGCAATAATTGTATATCCTCGACATTTTAAATCATAAGCTGTTCTCTCATATAATTCTGCTTTTGGATCAATCACAATCATATTTTCACCAGCAAGCCCTAACAAACGCACTGTTGGCATTATTATTAATCGCGTTTTTTTAGAACCGGTTGATCCAAATATAATTGTATGTGAGTCTTCACAATCTGTATAAACTTTATCCGCAACACATAAAAGTGGAATCCCGGCAGCAGTTTCATGACTGCGAATATTCATACAAGCGTTAATTTCTATTGGGTTTCCTAATGCTTGTTGAACATTTTCTATTTTTTCCTCTCTGGAATCGAATTGTTCTACCATAACTTATTTTCATCTCGCATTCTTTTAAAATATTACTTTGTCCAATTTATTGCATCACTTTTACACGAAATAAATATGTTTAAATACAATATTTATAGTATTAGTCTTCATAGAAAACGAATAATAGATTCACGTTATGATTCAGTCAAATGATTAAAAATTCTTTCTATTTCTTCATTTGCATATCCAGGATCAGACATTGCTTGAATCTTTTTATCAATAGTATCAACGATTGAAAAGTCGAGACTCTCTCGTACCTTATCCATCTGCTTTTTATAATTATCTTGTCTCCACTGCTCAGCTCCTAAATTTTCACGATAGAAGTCCAACGCTTCTTTTGCTGCTTTCGTTTTGAATTTTTTTGTCAGGTAACTTATAATATTTTGTTGATCTATGTCATCACAATTATCACAAATCATAGCTTTATATAAAAGAGGTATTAAATATTTTTCATAAGGCCGCAAAGCAATTCCCATATTGTCGAAACAAAGGTTTCCGTCTTCATTAATTCCTGTTGGTATATATTCATATTCGACTATAGCATTAACTAAACTGATATACCGTTCTGCTTCGTTCGGTTCTTGTTCGACTAAAAACTCACGTAAATAATATCCAACTTCTTTTTTGCCGACTTTATAGCAAGTATTTGAAAGTAAAGCAAAAGTCCGTTCGGAAGGATCTTTTTGACACGCTTCAATAAATAATTCCACAGCTCTTTTATAATGACCTTGTTCCATTTCAGCGACCCCCATATTTCTTGAAATCAAGGCCTGACACCTGGGATCTTCCAACTCTATATTTTTTTCCATATCCTCTGTAATACTATATAATCTGCGATAATTATCCGTTCCGATATATGCATTGAAAAGTGAAATAAGTCTATCCAGTGTAAAAGGACGTTCTTGGCTCTTATCAGTAAAATGGGCTTTATCATCTTGCTCAATTTCAATATAATAGTATCTCTCGCTATATTCAACCGCACGCATTCGCAACTGAGGAGATTCAGACTTACAATATAAATCAATTAAAGCAAATCTAATGTCATCATCATTTGGATATCTCTGTAAAGCACATTCTAGTATTTTTTGGGCATATGGAATCATGTTCCTATTTTCGCATAATTGTGCTATTTCACGAAAACTACGAGCATCAATAAACTGGCTCTCATTTATCTTCTCCAAAGTCTTTATAAAATGTTCAGTATCTTTTTCTTCCTGCTTCCCCTTTTCTTTATCTATATCTGTTTCAATTTGCCCCACTTTTTGTAATTTTTTTAAAATCTCACTGCCATATAGCTCTTGCTCCCGCTTTACCGATTCAAAATCAATCTTATAATCACCTTTATTAACTAATGCTTGTTTCTCTTTTTGTTTATATTCTTCCAAGTCTTGCTTCAATTTAGCAATTTCATCATCCTTCATTAAAATCTGATCAGAATCTGCTCCTGTTCGCTCCCAATAATCCTTCATATTTGGTATATGATGAAAAATTGGGCTATCATACGCTGAACTAGAGAGAGAAGATTTTATTTCGCTGATTAAACGTAAGTAGGTAATCATCCGTATCTTCAAATCCCTTCCATCATTTGATAAGATGTTCTCAAATGATGGAGGTGATACC
>NZ_NFJL01000038.1 GCF_002159835.1 Blautia sp. An249
AATCCCGTCTTTGACAGTTGATGAAGGAGAAAATCGCTGTATCCCTTGTATTTACTGGGCTACAGCGATTTTTACCGTTGTCACGGAGTATAGTAATTTATTCCTTTCCCTTACTTTTTTTCTGGATTGTCCTCATTTTACTTTTGGTTATGAATTGATAATCCGTCCGGAAACCACAGACTTCGTGAAGGTCATCTGTGATCTTTTCCCTTTTGTACAGTGGGATAAATCCCTGCTCCTGTATCTGTGCAAAGTTCATTGCTTTCAGACCATCCAACAACTCTTCGCAGGTATATTTATGCTCCAGCTTTTTCTCAAGAAACCGATAGAGGGCCAGTGCAAGAAAACAGATCAGGAAATGTGCCTTGATCCGATTCTCATTCTGTAAATAAACCGGTCTTGCAGAAAAATCTGTTTTCATGATCCGGAAACATTCCTCGATCTGCCATCTGCCTTCGCTTACTTTTAAAATGCCGCCGACCCCATCCTCCAAAAGATCCGTGCATACTGCATAAAGCCCATCATACTGCTCCTCTTCCGCAATCTTATCCAGATCGAGGTATTGCCTGATCTCCGCAGTTTCCCCATCTTTTGTAACAGCCGTCTTTCCAATGAAACGTGCCGGGTCATTGGGGTTCCTCCGGTTCTTTTTTGTGTTCCCAGAATCCAGCATTTTTTGTGCCCGCTCCACCTGTTTGCTGCGGATGGATTTCTGGTATAAGGCATACTTTGGGGAATACGTTATGATCAGGCGTTGGTGCAGTTTTTTTGTGGTATACGGTTCGTCCTTGTAATAAAGCCCTTTGTCATCTTCCGGCAGCTTCGTGATATCGACAGGCATGTCATCGGAAACCCGTTTAAACCCCTCTGGGCTTAGCGCCCACTCTTTTTCTTCTTTCTTTAGTTTTTTGATGGACTGGGTTACGATATAAGCCCGTTCTCCCATATGGTTGTATTCTCGGATAGCTTCCGACCCCAGCCCGGCATCGCTGCAATAAATGAATTTCCGGCATCCGAAATCCCCAAGGACTTTCTTCTCCAGAGGTTTCAGAGAAGTCTGCTCGTTTGCGCTCCCCGGGAAAAGGGAAAATGCAAGGGGGATCCCGTCCCCGTCCATGAAAAGTCCCATTTGGATAATCGGGTTGGGCCTGTGCTCCTTTCCCTTTCCATACTTCTTGCTGCCGTCTTCCTGCTCTATCTCGAAATAATAATTCGTGCAGTCATAATAAAGGATCTTATCATTCCTTTGCCCCAGAAAGTGGCTGTTTTTATAGAGTTCCGCCTGAATCATATCACATTCCGTACCAAGGACATCCAACGCGCGGTATATGTCATGAAGCTGATAGGAAGGTTTCTCCAAAAACTCCAGAGCAGCTTTGTAGGAAGAACGCTTGCTGCAGGGTTCCAGGATCCTGGCATAGACCAGGTCGGAAAGGATGGCGTTGATATCATACTTGAATTTATATTTCTGTTTTAATTTCCGGCAGACTTTAGGCATCTGCATCTGATAGTAAATAGATTGCAGGAAAAGATATCCGCCGCGGTAGAAGACCTGTTTCCCATAATCTAACTGTCTGTCCGCATGGAAAGGGATCAATACCGTTTTTGCTTCTTTTTCCTTTTTGTATTTTTCGGTTTCTATTCTTACTTCATTTTTTGCCCATGCAATCACGTCATCCCTTGTTGGGCCATGCTCAACCAGAAGATGCTCCAGGGTTCCTAACTTACGAACAATCGTGGAAGAGGTGCTTCCGTTTGCTTTTACATAAGATTTGCAAATATAGAATGACTCTGCATTTTTAGATTTTGTTATGTGAAGATTCATGCCTCATCCCTCCTTCTCCTTATTATACCACACAATAACATAAAATAACATACATAAAAACTAAAAATTTGACACAAAAAAAGCAGGTTTTATAAGGCCTACAAGTGATTTTTCATTTATTCAACTGTCAAACTCCCGAGTCCTTCGGATTACGGAAAACCCTGGTATGGTCAGTTAATGGCCGGCCCTCAGATGCTGGCATTTATGCTTCAGGTAAACTACTGGCTGGAAAAATACAGGATTCGGATTCAGTTATAGTTCTGCTTTACTTTCTAAAGAGTTTATAATAAAATGAGGAAGAGTAAAACGATGCTCAGTCCCTGTGGGCATCGTTTTTTATATAATAGGAAATTCCGTTGGATTTCCTATTACATAAAAAACGCTCCGCGTGGATCGCACTGCGCCGGAGTGGAAGAAGGCGCTTTGCGCCCCGCCGCAGGCGGAGAATCCTGCGAGCAGGATTCTTTTTTATATCATAGGGAAGTACTCCATATTGTTCAATTAAAACCGAAGTATTTTTGGAAGGAGCAGGACAATGGAAAGATATACCAGGAAAGACGTTCAGAAAATGTTGGCGGAACTGGGAGAGGAAGAGTACCGGAAGTTCCATTCCGGGCTGCTGCCGGGTGTAGATCACATTATAGGGGTGAGGCTGCCGAAGCTGCGCAGACTGGCCAGAGAAATAGGGAAAAGCAACTGGGAGCAGTGGATAGAGGAAGCCGAAGATACCTGGTATGAAGAAAAAATGATTCATGGCCTGGTGATTGGATATGGAAAAATGGACTGGGATAAGAGGGAATTCCATATCCGGCAGTTTGTGCCGCAGATTGATAACTGGGCTGTCTGTGATTCCTTTTGCAATACCTTAAAGTGCACAGAGAAAAACAAGAAGGAAATGTGGGAACTGCTGGATTCTTATGTGAATTCGGGAAAAGAATATCAGGAACGTTTTGTGGCAGTTATGCTCTTAAGTTATTATGTGGAAGAAAACTATTTAGAAGAAGCATTGAAAAGACTGTCCGACCTTAAAAATGAGGGGTATTACACGAAAATGGCTGTGGCATGGGCTTTGTCCGTTTACTTTGTGAAATTTCCCCGACAGATCATGGAGTATCTGGAAAAGCTGCCCAAAGAGGAATTCATATATAAAAAAACATTACAGAAAATTATGGAGTCTTATCGGGTGGATGACCAGTGGAAGTCAAGAATAAAACAGATGAGACAGAAAGGATAAGAGATGAGAAAAGAGGAAGCTATTAAAATTTTACAAAGCAGCGAGGAATTATTTGTTATTTACTCACAGGCTACGAAGATGCCCTATGTGACCTGCGATGAAGAAACCTTTAATGATCAGGTTCGTATCTATACAGATCAGGAGGCTACGAAGAAATATGGGGAAGAGAAACTGAAAGAGAAAGTTCTTTTAATGGGAAGCCGTGTTCCCAAAGAAGGATTTCCCAAACTCTACGGGATTCTCCATTCAATCGGGGTCAATGAGGTGGTTCTGGTACATGAGGGAGAAGAGACAAAGGCAGAGCTTTCTTCCGTTGCTGTAATGCGCGACTTTTCAGATCTTCCCCAGGAACAGAAGCCGGTCTTTAATCCAACCCTGCAGTTGTCAGCTTTATATTTTCTGCAGGAACTGAGACGGCCTGTGGATAATAAAGAGAAAAAAGAACTCCGGAATCTGGAGGAAGAGCTGTTAGTTAATATTTCAAGAGGTGAATATCTGGTTCTTGTGGAGGCAAATGAAGGGGAAAACAAGCAAATCCATCTCCCTTATGTGAAAAATGAAAAGGGGGATGCCTATCAGCCCCTGTTTACGGATTTGGGAGAAGTACAGAAATTTGTTAAAAGCGAAAAACCCATGCGGATTTTAAGGGTTTCCTTTGAGAAACTGCCGGGAATTCTGATTAAAGACGCAAAAGGGATTGTGATTAATCCCATGGGCTTTAATCTGCCTCTCAGTAAAGAACAACTGGAGAAAATAGCCGGGAAATAAAAGGAGTTTCTGCGTTGGAAAAAAGAAGCAGTGGAATATCAGAAGAAATTGTGCTAGGATAAATATAACGAATAGCACAAAACAGAAGATAAAGGTGAATTTATGATAATCCAGATTGATTTTGAAAGCAATGAAGCGATTTATATGCAGTTGACCAATCAAATAATCCGGGAAATAGCAATGTCCAGACTGCAGGAAGGGGATACCCTTCCTTCTGTGCGCCAGCTGGCTGAAAATATCGGAATAAATATGCATACGGTAAATAAAGCGTATTCCGTACTCCGGCAGGAAGGGTTTGTAACCATTGATCGGAGAAGAGGCGCTGTGGTATCCATTGATGTGGATAAACTGAAAGCCCTGGAAGAGATGCGGGAAATCTTTTCCCGTGTGCTGGCCAAGGGACGCTGCAAAAATATTTCCCGGCAGGAAGTTCATGAACTGATTGACGAGCTGTTTGATGCATATCAGGAATAGTACATCAAGGAGGGGCTATGCAGAATAAATATACGAAACAGGCAGAAAATGCGTTAAAACTTGCGAAAAAAACTGCCCAGTACTATAAACATGCATATATAGGTACAGAACATATATTACTGGGGTTATTAAGAGAAACAGAAGGAACCGCCAGTATGGTGATGGCAGAATTTAATGTGGAAGAAGAAAAACTGATTGCGCTGATTGATAAGCTGATTGCGCCGCCTTCTTCCATTCTCACAAGAGCAGATATACAATATACGCCGCGTTCAGAAAAACTTTTGCTGGCTGCGGGAAAAGAGGCTGAAGCCCTGGGAGCCCGGGAAACGGGAACCGAACATATTCTGATCGCCATGCTGAAAGAAACCGATTGTGTGGGAACAAGGCTTCTTCATACACTGGGAATTAATATACAGAAACTGTATGCCGGGATTCTGGTTGCAATTGGAGAAGAAGGTCGTGTTTCTCCGGAAGATCTCCAAAGCGGAAGAGCTTTGAAAAAGAGTTCCGGGAGCAGTACGCCTACGTTGGATCAGTACAGCAGAGACCTGACGGTACTGGCAGCAGAAGGCAAACTGGATCCGGTAATCGGCAGAGAAGACGAGATTACCAGAATCATACAGATCTTAAGCCGCAGGACCAAAAACAACCCCTGCCTGGTGGGAGAACCAGGGGTTGGAAAGACAGCCATTGCAGAAGGACTGGCTCAGAGGATTGTATGGGGAATGGTTCCGGATACGGTAAAAAACAAAAGAGTTGTGGTTTTAGACTTGTCGGGAATGGTGGCAGGATCCAAATACAGAGGAGAATTTGAGGAAAGAATTAAGAACGTGGTAAAGGAAGTATCACAAAATAAAGGAATTCTTCTTTTTATTGACGAAATCCATACCATTATCGGGGCAGGAGGAGCAGAAGGCGCGCTGGATGCTTCTAATATCCTGAAACCTTCCCTTTCCCGGGGAGAAATTCAGCTCATAGGGGCCACGACTCTGGAAGAATACCGGAAATATATTGAAAAGGATGCTGCATTAGAGCGGAGATTTCAGCCGGTCACCGTAGAAGAACCTTCTGAACAGGAGACGACAGAGATTTTGAAAGGACTGCGTTCCTATTATGAACAGCATCACGGGGTGGAAATTTCAGACTCTGCTATCGAAGCTGCAGTGCAGATGTCAGTACGTTATATTAATGATAGATTTCTTCCTGACAAGGCCATTGATCTAATTGATGAAGCCTGCTCGAAAGTCCGTCTGGAAGGATACCAGTTTCCGGAAAATGTAACAGAGACGGAGAGGGAAATTCAAAAGCTGCGGCAGGAAAAGGAAGTGGCAGTGAAAAACGCGGATCTGGAAGAGGCAAAAAGAATCGGAAAGCTTCAGACAGAAAAGGAAATGATACTGGAAGAAGAAAAGAAGAAATTTGCCAGAAGCCAGAAGAGAAAGAAGCGCACAGTGGATGAGAATGCAGTCGCAGATATTGTATCCGGATGGACGAAAATACCGGTAAAAAAACTGGCGGAGACAGAATCCAGACGGCTGTCGAGACTGGAAAAAGAACTTCATAAACGAGTCATCGGCCAGGATGAGGCAGTTGCCGCAGTGGCTCAGGCAGTAAAAAGAGGCAGAGTAGGACTGAAAGATCCGTCCCGTCCCATTGGCTCTTTCCTGTTTTTAGGACCTACAGGAGTAGGAAAAACCGAACTGTCCAAGGCTCTGGCAGAAGCGGTATTCGGCAGCGAACAGTCCATGATACGGATTGATATGTCGGAATACATGGAGAAACACAGCGTATCCAAGCTGATTGGTTCCCCTCCGGGATATGTGGGATATGATGAAGGCGGACAGCTCAGCGAAAAAGTCCGGAGAAATCCCTACAGCGTTCTTCTGTTTGATGAAATTGAAAAGGCGCATCCGGATGTGTTCAATATTCTGCTGCAGGTGCTGGATGACGGACATATTACAGATGCCCATGGAAGAAAGGTGGATTTTAAACAGACTATCATTATTATGACTTCCAATGCCGGCGCTCAGGCGATTATTGAGCCGAAACGGCTTGGCTTTGCTTCCGTGGAAGATGAGCAGAAAGATTATGAAAGAATGAAAGCCGGAGTTATGGAAGAAGTACGCAGAATGTTCAAACCGGAGTTTCTGAACCGAATTGATGAGATTATGGTGTTCCATACGCTGACAAAAGAAGAAATCCGTAAGATTGTAGGCATTCTTCTGAAAAATCTGGAAAAGCGCTGCAAAGAGCAGATGAACATTACTTTGAAAATCCGCTCTACAGTAAAAGATTATCTGGCGAAGGAAGGCTTTGACAGTAAATACGGAGCCCGTCCTCTCCGCAGGGCCATTCAGACGAAACTGGAAGATAAAATGGCCAATGAGATACTGGAGGGAAAAATAAAAGAAGGGGATACGGTAACGGTTTCCTTAAGAAAAGAAGAAGTTTATTTTAAGATATAACGATGTTTTTTTCTATACTTGGCAAAATGCACAAAATATCCTTCCGCGCGAAGCGCACAAAAACACTCCGATGAGCCTCCGAAACCGGAAATCGTGTTCAGCAAAGGCTTCCACGATTCCCTGAGTCTCATCTCCATTGTGCGCAAAGTCGCGACGTCCGGGTGATTTTGTGTATTTTACCGAAACATAATTCCAGAAGAGGCTTTTGACACCTTAATCCTATGATATAAAAAAGAGTCTCTTGGGGGAGAGACTCTTTTAGAAGGAGAGAACCGATAGTTTTTGGGGGGAATATCGGTTCTATGAAAAATGAAAAAGAAAAAGTTTATTTAAAAGTTAAGGTAACTTTTAACAATATCCACTATAAAAGATAATTGTGTTCATTTTGTGATGGGAATTTGAAGACTTTGTGAATTTCCCGTGTCGTCTTCCGGAAGATAAGGGTATTAAAAAATGATGAAGAAAAAAGAAAAATTCCGAGAAGCTACTGGAAAAATTCCGTGATTTATTATATAATACAGACAGTACTTAAGTAGAATTTTGTTCTATCAGATAAGAGTCATAGGGAGGACGTATCAATGTCAGTAGTTAAGGAATTAATACGAACAGAGTCAAATGGAACCATTAGTTTTGGGAATTATGAACTGGACGTTAAATCTAAATTATCCGATTACGAACATCAGGGCGATTTATATAAAGTAAAAACATTTTCCGAGATTACCAAGCTGGAGCGTAATGGGATGTTTGTTTATGAATCGGTTCCCGGTACAGCTGTAACGGAACTTTTACAGGAAGACGGAGGAATGACTTTCCAGGTGGAAGGTCCGGAAGATGCACAGATAACCGTGGAGTTGGAAGAAGATACGGAATATGAGATTTCATTAAATGACAGCAGCATCGGAAAGATGAAGACAAATTTAGGCGGAAAGCTTTCTTTCAGCGTAGAACTGGAGAATGCGGATAGGGTTTCTGTGAAAATAGTAAAGCTGTAAAAGAAGAAAACGAATATGTAAGAACGTTTGTCTGAGAAAGGCAGACGTTCTTTTTTTAATTTGTTATTGCGGAGAAAGGAGGGGGTTGTTATACTTTAGATATTCGCTTAAAGAAGAGAAGGGAGAACATAAGTGGCAAAAGGAAAGAAAACGGTATTTTTCTGTCAGAACTGTGGCTATGAATCAGGTAAATGGATGGGACAGTGTCCGGGCTGTCACGAATGGAACACTTTTGTAGAAGAAACAGTAGAGGCGAAAAGCTTATCAAAAAGCGGGAAGAGAACGTCTGCCCCTGCAAACCCTGTTACATTGAAAGAAATTGATATTCGGGAGGATGCAAGAAAATCCTCGGGAATCGGAGAACTGGATCGTGTTCTGGGCGGCGGAATTGTAAGCGGAAGTCTGGTTCTGGTAGGAGGAGATCCTGGAATCGGAAAGTCGACTCTGCTTTTGCAGGTGTGCCGGAATCTGGCAAAACAGCAGATAAAAGTTTTATATATTTCCGGGGAAGAATCCCTGCGCCAGATTAAACTAAGAGCTAATCGAATCGGAGAATTTCAGGATACGCTGACCCTTTTGTGTGAAACAAATCTGATGACAATAAAGGAGACAATAGAAAGGCTCAGACCGGAAACCGTCATTATTGATTCTATACAGACTATGTTCCATGAAGACATCACTTCAGCACCTGGAAGTGTTTCTCAGGTAAGGGAATCCACCAATGTTTTGATGCAGATTGCAAAAGGGCTGGGGATCACAATCTTTATTGTAGGTCATGTAACAAAAGAAGGAAACGTGGCAGGTCCCAGGGTTTTAGAGCATATGGTAGATACGGTTCTGTATTTTGAAGGAGATCGTCATGCCTCTTATCGGATTTTAAGAGCGGTCAAAAACCGATTTGGTTCTACAAATGAGATCGGAGTATTTGAAATGAAGCAGACCGGTCTGGAAGAAGTCCCCAATCCCTCTGAGTATTTGTTAAGCGGAAGACCTGAAAATGCTTCAGGCTCTGTAGTTGCATGTTCAATGGAAGGAACCCGTTCCATATTAGTGGAAATACAGGCTCTCGTATGTCAGAGTAATCTTGGGATTCCCAGAAGGACAGCAGTAGGGACAGATTTCAACAGAGTCAATCTTTTAATGGCTGTTTTGGAAAAAAAGGTGGGTCTCCATCTTTCTCAGTCTGATGCTTATGTAAATATAGCAGGGGGAATGAAAATGACAGAACCCGCGATCGATCTGGGAATCTGTCTGGCAATTGTATCCAGTTATAAAGACGTCGTAATACCTGATTCGGTAATGGCATTTGGAGAAATAGGACTCAGCGGAGAAGTAAGAGCGGTAAGCATGGCGCAGCAGCGGGTGAAAGAAGCCAAAAAGCTGGGATTTGAAACGGTGATACTGCCGAAAGTATGTGAAAGCGCTATAGATAAAGAGGAAGGAATTCGTCTTGTCTATGTGGGGACGATAAGAGAGGCGATTACCTGGATGCTGCATGGTGAAAAAAAATAAAAAAAGCAGAAAATGGGAATTTAGTATTGACGAAGATTAGGAGTTATGGTAGTATGTAATTCCACTCGACAAAAGAATACATAAATATTCCGAATTGTCGGTGAAAAATAAAAAATTAAAAAAACTGTTGACAATATCTGAATATCGTGATATAGTAACAGAGTTGCTGAATGAAAGAAGAACTTTTACAAAAAAACTCTGAAAAAAGCAAAAAAAGTTATTGACAAGCTTGGAAAGCTGTGGTAAGATAACAAAGTTGCTGAGCGGAACAGAGAACAAAAGCTTTGAAAAAAGTTAAAAAAGTTCTTGACAAGCCTGGATGAAGATGGTAAAATAAATGGGCTGTCGAAAACAGCAGCAAAGAACCATGATAACTGAACAGTAAAACACAGACCCGAAAATTCTTTACAAAACGAACGGTTCACGAACCGAAACAG
>NZ_NFJL01000039.1 GCF_002159835.1 Blautia sp. An249
CTTCGGCTATGTCCTTCCCACTACCGGGCGGATTTGGGACTTGCACCCTTAAGAAACGTGCGCCGCCAGGCGCACTAAAAAGCCATATAAGGATACAGGCCTCGAATCTTTCCTGTATTCTTATATGGCTCTCTTATTTCAGAAAATGATTGTATAAATCCGGCGTTTCCTTTACAATAATAGTACTTTATCGGAAAGAAGGTAGAAAATGCCAAGAAAAATAAATACCCACGGCGGCGGCGCCCGGACAAATGCCAACGGCCTCGCTTTTGAACAGCAGACCTCTTTAAACGATGCTCTTACGGCCGCAGGTTATACGGTTTTCGGAGTTAATGTTATAAAAAACGGCCAGACCATCGGTTTGTCTCTTCCCAAGAAAAAACTGTATACAGAATTCCTGGCTCCCAACGGCATCGATTACCGCGACTACAATTCAAAAGTCTGGGAACCGGACGAGGCCTTCCTCAATTACCAGAACCGCACCCTGTACGTCATCGAGAAAAAATTCCAGAAGTGCGCCGGTTCTGTGGACGAGAAACTTCCCAACTGCCATTTCAAAAAACAAGAGTATCAGAAACTGATGACTCCTCTGGATTATAAAGTAGAATTTCTCTACGTGCTGTCAGACTGGTTTCAGGATTCCCGTTACCGGGACACTCTGCAGTACGTTGTAGATATGGGATGCCTTTACTATTTCAACCAGATTCCCCTGGAAATTCTGGAACTTACATAATCCCCTTATTTTTTCCTGCCCTTCAGGGCAATGACCAGATTCACACAGATAAGAATCAAAATAAACAGATACGGAAACGCAATCACAATGGAAATGGTCTGTATCACCTCAATTCCTCCTGACAAAATCAGGGCAAAGGCAACTACCGCCATAAGAATCCCCCAGAACACTTTCTTCCTGTCAGGAGGATCCAGCTCCCCGTCTGAAGTCAGCATCGCAAGCACATAGGTGGCGGAATTGGCTGAAGTAACGAAAAAAGTAATCAGTAAAAAGATGGCCACCACCGACAGTACGATTCCACCCCTATACTGGGCAAAAATCCGAAACAGGGCCGTTTCCGGAGAGCCGGTCATCACAGCAAGCTCCTCCTGGGTAAAATTCCCTGCCACATGAAATCCCATGCTTCCAAAAGCAGAAAACCACACTGTGGATACTGCAGTAGGAATAATCATAACGCCTAAGACAAATTGGCGGATGGTTCTTCCTTTAGAAATCCTGGCAATAAAGACCCCTACAAAAGGCGCCCAGGACAGCCACCAGGCCCAGTAAAATACCCGCCAGTTATTAATCCATTCCCTGCTTCCATTATAAGATGTCCGAAGACTGTCCGGGAAAAAGTTCCATATACAATCGACCAGCCCCTGACAGAGAGTTCCGATATAGGAACGTCCCGGTCCGATAAAAAAGGCTGCTGCCAGAAGAAGGACAAACAGTATCAGATTAATATCTGACAGTCTTTTAATCCCCGTTCCGACTCCTTTTACAGCAGAATAAATATAAATGACCGCAATTATAACAATAATCACCGTCCAGGTAATCAGATTCCGGGGGATTCCCCACAGATACTCCAGGCCGCTGCTAATCTGCAGACATCCCATACCGAAGGAAGTAGCTACTCCCACAATAGTAATTACCGTTGTAAAAATATCAATTCCTTTTCCCGCCGCTCCCGCAACAGCTTTCTCCCCTATCATGGGCTGGAACAAATAACTGACCATGGCAGGTTTCTTTTTCCGGAACTGAAAATAGGCCAGTCCAAGTCCCATAACTGCATAACAGGCCCAGGGATGAAGTCCCCAGTGCATAAAACAGGAACGGATGGAAAAGCGCGCCGCCTCTTCTGTGAAAGGCTCAATTCCCTGTGCCGGAGCGATATAATGGGATAACGGTTCCGACACTCCCCAGAAAACCATCCCAATCCCCATTCCTGCCCCAAACAGCATTGCGAACCAGGAAATGGTACTGTATTCCGGTTTCTCCCCGTCGTCTCCCAGTTTTACTTTTCCCAGAGGACTAAAAGCCAGAACCAGGGCAAACAGCACAAAGAGAAGCATCACTCCCAGATAGAGCCAGGAAAAATGATCTTTCAGGCCCTGCATAAGTTTGTCTGAAACCCCTGCGAAAGAGGTGTTTCCCACAATTCCCCAGAGTGCAATTCCTCCTGCAATGACTGTGGAAAGCAGAAATACTACATTTATCTTCTGGTTTCTTCTTTTCATGCTATCCCTCCGTTCTTTTTCCCTTCGGTATCCTACTGAATCCCCAGCTTTTTCCTTCTCTGTTTCAATATCCAGGAAAACGCGATACCCAAAAGAGCCCAGGCTCCCATCCATGCCCACATAAGCAGGAAACCTCTCTCTACACTGCCGTTTGTTTCTCCCCAGGTAATGAACCGGCTGATAACCGGCGATACAAAAATATCAGGAGTCAAACCGATAAGCGAAATAATCCCCGTAGCCATTCCCGTATCTTCCGGCGGAATTCCGGCATCCCCCAGAATGGACCAATAAGTAGATTTAATAGCATTTACCATATAAGATAAGACCACAGTCATAGCCACACAGAGCATCAGCACATTTCCTGTCACAAGCACTCCCAGCACCGATAAGAGCGTACAGGCAAAGGCTGCCATCATCCCATGACCCTTGGAAGGGAACTTATCCATAAGGATACCGCCTGTCACGCCGGCTACAAATACGATAATATAGCTCCGGATAATGGAAAGGGTACTGGATATGTTCTCCGGGATATGCAATACCCTGGTACAGTATGTCCCCAGGTATCCGTTTACCGTGTTCCAAAGCGCATATCCGCACATGATGATAAAAATACAGTTCCAGATGGAAGGACTTTTCAGGGATTTCAGAATCAGATTCTCTTTCTTGGCACCCTGTTTTCCTTCCTCCTGCCCTGAGGCCCTGTCCTTCTGAGAACGGGGAATAAAAAACAGCACCGCCAGAAACATGACTGCAAAGGAAACTGCATTGACCCACAGAACCGCCTTAAATCCTAATTCATTTGTGGCAAACAGCCCCAATACACCCAGACACAGAAACGCTACCGCTGTCTGTCCAAGGCCGCGAAGGCCTTCACTGATACCAAACACTTTCCCCTGCTCCCTTTCCGAAGCAAGTCCACGGACGGTCTTCAGATAGGCAGACCAGAAAGTTCCCACACTAAAAACTCCATACAGTGCATGAATTATCAACAGTGCGGCATAACCCGGATAAAAGGAATACCAGACCGTACAGAGAAACATTCCGGCACAGGATACCAGCAAAAGTTTCTTCGTATCGAATTTTTCTGCCAGAAAACCGCCCGGAGCGTAACTTGCAACATTAAAAGTTCCGTATACTGCCCCAATGGCCCCGATTTGTATATCTGTCAGCTGCAGCGCTTCTTTCATCTGATCATAGAAAGAAAAGCGCAGGAACGGTGTCAGATATACCAGACCGGCAATAACACTTAATATCAACAGTATGACTGCGTTTTTTCCTTTTAACATATTCCGCCTCCTTTAGTTTTTATTGATAACCAAATGCAATTTCTCACGGTTACTATTGTTACTGTTTTTCACTTTTTATTTTTAATAATGATAGCAATTTTCCCCATTAATTTCAATCTATTTATATTTTATTCCTCTATTTCATTACAATTTACAAGTTTTCGTCGTTAATATTGGTAATATTTTTTCTTCTCAATAGGTTGACATTGATAACCTTTTATAGTATGTTTGAATCATCAAATATCCCTTTCGGAATTTTAATAAAAAATAATTTAACAGGAGGTACACCTATGCAGAGATATCAAGTGATTTCACAAGAAGAGCTGGAAAAAATACACGAGAATTCCCTCCGAATCATGGAAGAAGTGGGAATTATTATAACTTATGAACATGCCCGCCAGACCCTGGAAAAGCACGGATGCCGTCTGGATGGCAAAAAGGTTCATTTCCCCCGCACCCTGGTAGAAGAAGCGATTCGTCTCTCTCCTTCTTCTTACACCCTGTACGGAAGAGATCCCTCCAAAAATGTTACTATAACCTGTGAAGATGTGGCCTATGCCGGACCCTACGGTTCTCCTTTCGTTACGGATATGGACAAAGGGCGCCGGGAAGGTTCTCTGGAAGATTTTATTAATATTGTTAAAATCTGCGACAAACTTCCTAATATTGATATTCAGAGTCATATTTCCTGCGAGCCTCAGGACGTCCCGGTCAAAGAACGCCCGGTTACCATGGTTTACAACACCATGAAGTACAGCGGAAAACCGTTAATGGGAAGCGTTTACGGCTACGAAAACGCCATGCACTGTATCGAACTGGCAGCTATCCCCTTCGGTGGTCTGGACGCCATCAAAGAGAAACCGGTCATCTCCTCCATCCCCTGTACGCTGACTCCCCTTTCCTACGACGAACGTCAGTTGGGAGCGATTCGGGCTTATGCAGAAACCGGTCAGCCTCAGTTAGTGAATTCCCTTTCCATCGCAGGCATGACCACTCCCGCTACTTTAGCCGGATTGGTATCCGTACAAAACGCAGAAGTACTGGCAGGTATCGTATACGCCCAGTGCGTAAATCCCGGATGCCCTATCGTATATTCTGCTTCCGGTTCCAATGCGGAAATGAGCACAGGGCTTCTGACCATCGGTTCTCCCGAAGACGCAGTTGTATCCCTGATAAACGGACAACTGGCAAAATACTATCAGATCCCCTGCCGAATCAGCGGCGCTTTATCCGATGCGAAATTAATGGATTCTCAGGCCGCCTATGAATCCGCCATCACTTTGCTTATGGCACAGATGGCCGGCGGAAACTTCATCCTCCATGCAGCCGGAATCATCGAGACCTACAATTGTACGTCTTACGAGAAACTGATTATCGACAATGAAATTATCGGTTATATCAAACGCATCAACCAGGGAATCACTGTAGATGAGGAAACTCTTGCTTATGACGTAATTAAAGACGTAGGTCCGGGAGGAACCTTCCTGATGGAAGAACATACCGTGGACTGGTACCGCCAGGAATTCTACCGTCCAACTTTAAGCGATCGGAGAAGTTATGCACAGTGGAAAAATGCGGGTGCGCTGACTGCAGAGCAGGAAGCAAACAAGAAATGGAAGGCCATTTTAGACAATTACGGCGATTCCACCTTATCTCCTGATATTGATGCAGAAATGAAAAAATACATGGAATCCTGCAAATAATAAGAAAGAATCCTGCGAGCAGGATTCTCCGCCTGCGGCGGGGGCGCAAAGCGCCTTCTTCCACTCCGACGCAGCGCGATCCACGCGGAGCGTTTTGTTTAATAGGGAACGCAGTTTCCTATTAAACAAAAAAGGCTGCAAAAGCAGCCTGTATAAAAGGGGCGGCACAAAACCGCCCCTTTTTCACCTTTCAGTTTTTTCTTGCTATATTTTCAAATTAAAGTTATAATTTTTTAAATACCTATTTTGGAGTAATGACTTATGGCTTCCAACAAGAAAAACGAACTTATTGTTAAAACTTATGAAATGCTGAAGACAACCAGTCCGTCTGACATCAAAATCCGCAATATTGCCAGTGCCTGCAACTGTACCACTCCTGTGATTTATAAATACTTTGACGATTTGGATCACCTGGTACGGTTTGCTGCAGTGCGCTTTCTGGAAAATTATATTATTGATCTCCAGGAAAGTGCCAATTCCAACTCTTCCCCTCTGGATATGCTGATTTCCATGTGGGACTCTTTTGCAAAATATGCCTTTGAAAATGTAGAAATCTTCGAATTATTTTTCTGGGGAAGATATAAAGAACAACTGGGCGACACGATTTTTGAATATTATCAGTTATTTCCGGATAAATGGAAGAATCTGGACGGACTCTTTACCAGTGTCTTTTTTAATAACGATTTAAAAGAACGGAATTATTTAATCGTCCGCCGGGCCGCTGTTACGGGACATTTCTCACTGGAAGACGCCCGTCTGTTCAGCGATATTTGCTGCGATCTGTTCCACGGGCTTCTCCTGGAATACAAAGACTCGTACCGGGATCCGGCCAAAGCAAAAGAAGGAGCCGAGACTTATATGCAGATGTTAATGTCTCTCATCAGCCGCTACCGGATAAAATAAGAACCTATATTCAACAAAACAGGAAGGAATCTTTTTACCTGCAGATTCCTTCCTGTTTTTTATTCAACTTTTATTTGGCGCCAAGAGCCGCCATGGTAATATAGTTATACGGCTGGTTAAAGTGAGGCAGGAAGAAAATATCCAGTAATTTCAGCTTGTCAATGGTCACGCCTTCTTCAATCGCCAAAGAGAACATATGGATTCCCATGGAAATATCATCCGCAGACGCCATCTGCGCTCCAACCACGCGTCGGGACTCCGTTTCATAGACAATACGGATTTTTACTTTTGCATTTTCTTTCATAAATCCCGGTTTCTGCAAATCTTCATAATCTGTATAGCTGACCTTCATTCCATTCTTTTCAGCCGCTTTTACAGATAAACCTGTGGAAACCATGTTGTATCCGAAAATGGAAATTCCGTTGGAACCCTGTACGCCGATGGATTCCAGAGGCGTTCCTCCGATATTATGTCCTGCTACAATTCCGGAACGGACCGCATTGGTCGCCAGAGCGATGTAGGTCTCTGCCTGAAGGGCATTGGAGTAAATGGTTGCACAGTCGCCCACTGCATATACATCCGGATCACTGGTCTGCTGATGTCTGTCCACACGGTAAGCGCCGTTTGCGAAGCAGTCCAGATGCTCTTTTCCAAGAGCGGTATTGGGAACGAAACCGATGGCGTTGATTACCAGTTCTGCCGGATACTCACCTTTATCCGTCACAACCGCTTCTACCCGTCCGTTTCCTTTATAGGCAGTTGCTCTCTCACCATAGTGCGCTTCGATTCCGTGTTCTTCCAGGTTTTTGTCCATATCTTCTGAAAACCAGGGATCATAGTAACTTGCCAGAGAAGTTGGAGCCACGTCAAACAGACGCACTTCTTTTCCTCTGCGTTTGGCTGCCTCTGCAATCTCCACGCCAATGTAGCCCGCGCCGATTACCGCTACATTTTTTACATTGGGATCACTGATCTGCTTATCTACACCCTGGCCGTCCTGGAATAATTTCAGGAAGCTGATTCCCTCTAAATCATTTCCCGGAATCTTCGGATCGATAGGCAGCGAGCCGGTTGCCAGAACCAGTTTATCATAAGATTCTTCATAAACATTTCCGTCTGCGCTTTCGCAGGAAACTTTCTTCGCCTTAAAGTCAATGCCTTTTACCGTTGTTTCCATGCGGATGTCTGCACCCTTTGCCTCAAAAGCTTCTTTATTGGTATAGAAGAGATTTTCATAGGAATCAATCTGTCTTCCTACCCAAAGAGCTGTTCCGCATCCCAGGTAACTTAAATTCGTATTGCGGTCAATCATAACCACCTTCTGATCCGGGTAATTATCTAATAAAGTATTTGCCGCCGCAATTCCTGCATGATTCGCACCAATGATTACTGTTTTCATTTAAAAATACCTCCTTCTGGGTTTTCCTCACTTCGATTTATCCTCATTATACGAGTTTATTCCTCAGGTTTCAACCCCTTGGAGCAAAAAACTTACTTTTTTTGTCCAATTTATAAAAATCCCAGCAAAATCAATGCCATTCATACTTTCTAATCTCACAATTTTTAATTCCGAAGCGGGCAAATTCTTCATTTTCCATTTCATAAAAATAAGAATGCACCGCCCGGGCAATTCCGTTGTGTGCCACAAGCAGATACGTTTTATCCTTCTCCTCTTTCAGCTCATCCAGAAGATTATATATCCGCTGGCAAAGCCGCAGCATGGACTCTCCGCCCTGATAATCGCTGATAAAATTCATTTTCGCCTTCTGAAATTCCGCGCCGTCTCTGGGGGTGGATTCAAATTTTCCGAAGTTCTGCTCCTTCAGTCTTATTTCCATCCTGCGGGGGATCCCGGTGATCTCTGAGATATGTCTGGCAGTCTCCGCCGCCCGAATCAGCGGAGAATACAGAATTTCGTCTATAAGAATCTCCTGCTCTTTTATTTCCCTCCCCAGACACTTCGCCTGTTCATGCCCCAGCTCTGTCAGGGCAATATCTGTCGCCCCGCAGATTTTATTCTCCACATTCCAGATCGTCTGTCCGTGTCTTGTAAAATATAATACTCCCATCTCACTCTCCCCTTTTGTTTTTATTTTCTGTTTTCTCTGCGTATAAAGTAATATAGCACAATCGGCATCAGCGCGCAAAAAGATCGAAAAAAAAGAAAAAAAAGATTGTTTTTTATGCAAACTATGTTTATTCTACCGGTCTTTAGGAGTTGAATTAAAAAAATAGTGCTAAGCCATAGTTTAAAACCTATGACTTAGCATTTTATTTAT
>NZ_NFJL01000004.1 GCF_002159835.1 Blautia sp. An249
GGGCTGCAAATTTTTTGCTGTTCTTCATTTCTCTTCCTCCAACTTTTATTCAAAATTCTTGCATATTTATTTACTTAATTTTAACATCTATTTTTCAAAAAGCAAGTAAATCCTGGGATTTTATAATTATTTACAGGATTTCCTTATTATTCATCTCTTTTTTGTTTTCTCTACACAAAGGTCAGAGTCCCGCCACTTGCATATTATGAAAAATTTTTCTATAATAGGAGAAACATAAAAAGGAGGGGTACGTATGAGTATGAATCAGACACCGGCCTCTGAACGGACGCATATCAGCTTTTTCGGAAAAAGAAATGCCGGAAAATCCAGTATTATAAATGCTGTCACTTCTCAGAGTCTCTCGATTGTCTCTGACCAGAAGGGAACCACCACCGATCCCGTTTATAAAACCATGGAGCTGCTTCCCCTGGGTCCCGTAATGCTGATTGACACTCCCGGCATTGACGATGAGGGAGAACTGGGTGAACTCCGTGTAAAAAGGAGCTATCAGGTACTGAATAAAACGGATATTGCCGTTTTAATTGTAGATGCGGCAGCCGGAAAATCTCCGGAGGACGAAGCTCTCATCCGGCGTTTCTGCCAAAAAGGAATTTCCTATCTGGTGGTTTACAACAAAAGCGATTTGCTTTCTGAGGTTCCACAGGCCAAAGAGCGGGAAATCTGGGTAAGTGCCCACACCGGTCTGAACATCCACCAGCTAAAGGAGAAAATCGCCTCATTAAAGCCGGAGGACTCCCATAACTGTCCTCTGGTACAGGATTTATTAGATCCTCTGGATCTGGTTGTACTTGTGGTTCCCATTGATAAAGCGGCTCCCAAGGGACGGCTGATTCTCCCTCAGCAGCAGACCATCCGGGATATTCTGGAAGCCGGAGCCTGTCCGGTAGTTACACGGGATACTGAATTAAAGGATCTGTTTTCCAGACTTTCTGTGAAGCCGCGTATGGTTATCACCGATAGTCAGGTGTTCTCCCAGGTAGACAAAGACACGCCCGAAGACGTACCTTTGACCTCCTTTTCCATTCTTATGGCAAGGTATAAAGGAGATTTGGAGTCTTCCATTATCGGAGCGGCAGCTCTGGATTATCTCCAGGATGGGGATTCGGTTCTGATTGCAGAAGGCTGCACCCATCACAGACAATGCGATGACATCGGAACCGTCAAAATCCCCCGCTGGATCCGGAACTATACCGGGAAAGACCTGAATTTTTCCTTTGTATCCGGGACTGAGTTTCCGGAAGATCTTTCCCCCTACCGCCTGGTAATCCACTGCGGAGGATGCATGCTGAATCCAAGAGAGATGAAATACCGGATTCAGTGTTCCCTGGATCAGAATGTACCCATTACCAACTACGGTATTGTAATCGCCTATGTTTCCGGTATTTTAAAGAGAAGCCTGGAACCGTTTCCCGGGATTGCAGAACTTCTCAGCGGCCGGTAAGAATCAATCAGAAAGGAACTTCTCAATATGAAATTTACGAAAATGCATGGAATCGGAAATGACTACGTATATGTAAACTGTTTTCAGGAAACGGTGGAGAATCCCGCTGAAACAGCCAGGTTTGTCAGCGACCGCCATTTCGGAATCGGATCCGACGGTCTGATTCTCATCAAGCCCTCTTCTGTGGCAGACTGCGAAATGGAGATGTACAATCTGGACGGATCCCAGGGTTCTATGTGCGGAAACGGAATCCGCTGTGTGGCCAAATATGCCTATGATTACGGCATTGTAAATAAGACTCATATCACCGTGGATACGAAAAGCGGAATCAAAGAACTGGATCTGACGGTCTCTGACGGTAAGGTTTCCCAGGTACGGGTAAATATGGGAACTCCCATTCTGGCTGCCAAAGAGATCCCCATTGTCTCTTCCAATGAACAGGTAATCCATCAGCCGATTTCCGTAGATGGAACGGACTACTATATTACGGGCGTCTCCATGGGAAATCCCCACGCAGTGACTTATGTGGAGGATGTGGAGTCTCTGGATCTGGAAAAACTGGGACCTAAATTTGAATTTCATCCTGCCTTCCCCGACCGGATTAACACAGAGTTTGTAAAGATTCTGGATTCCCATACATTACAGATGCGTGTCTGGGAACGCGGTTCCGGGGAAACACTTGCCTGTGGTACAGGCGCCTGCGCCGTTGCCGTTGCCTCTGTATTAAATGGCTATGCAGATCCTTCCCGGCCTGTGACTGTGAAACTGGTGGGAGGCGATCTGGAGATTTTCTGGGATCAGGAGCAAAACACAGTCTTCATGACCGGACCGGCTGCTACCGTATTTGACGGGGAAATCCGGCTTCCCGATTTTTCTTAAATTTTAACTGCCGAAAATGTCACAGGATTGAGCCTTTCGTTACATGCCCGCTTTCCTGTGACATTTTTCCTTCAGTCATTGACCAGCCGCCCGGCTAAAATTCCTTCCAGGGTCTTCTCTTTTCCGTAGTTTCTCACCAGTTTCTCCATCTCTCTCATGGCAGAGGTCCGGTACTTGTCTTTATGATACACAAAGCAAAAATGCCGGTTCCATTCTTTTTCTTCCTGGAGAAAGACCGAAATTTCTCCTTTTCTTACTTCCTCTTCCACAAGCCGCACAGAAATAACTGTCATACATCCGTTCATTTTCACGGCGCTGATTAAGGCCGTAGGAGAGTTCTCTTCAAATACGGTTTTTACTTTTATCTGGTGGCGTTTTAAATAATTTTCAAACAGCGCCCGGCTTCCGCTTCCCTGTTCCCGGATGGCAAATTTCTGGTTTTCCAGCTCTCTGGCATGAATGGTCTTCCGTGAAGCAAAGGGATGATCCTTTCCCACCGCCAGTACCATATAGTCTTCAATCATGGGTATACTGATTAAGTCCTTCTCATCCACCTGTCCTTCAATAATTCCCGCGTCCAGCTCCATATTTTTAATTTTTCTTTCCACTTCCACTGTATTTCCTCCAAAGGAATACAGATCCACCCGGGGATGCAGAGACTGGAACTGTCCGGCCAGATAAGGAAGCACTCCCACACAGACAGAAGCTGTAGCCCCAATCCTTAACTTCTCTCTGACATTAGACAGCATAGCCTCTTCCATCTTATCGAACTGGGTGACTACCTGTTTGGCATATTCATAGAAAAACTCTCCTTCTTTGGTGATATAAAGCTTTTTGGAAAGACGTTCAAACAGCAGTACCTGATAATGCTCTTCCAGCTCCCGGATGGCCTGACTTACAGACGGCTGCGTAATAAAAAGACTGCGGGCGGCAAGACTCATTTTTCCTCTTTCCGCCACCTCTATAAAAATTCTTAAATGACGTATGGTCATAGGCGCCTCCATTATAGGTATTTATTATGTTTCATATAATATTATAATAATTTACCTATAACAATACAAGTGCTATAATAAAAGAAAAACTTCCCAGAATCTGGGAACAAAACCAAAAGAAAAGAGGAATCATCATGAAGGTATTGATCATCGGAGGAGTGGCCGCGGGAACGAAAGTTGCCGCAAAATTAAAAAGGGAAAATCCCTCTGCCCAAGTACAGATCCTGACCAAAAGCCAGGATATTTCCTACGCAGGCTGCGGTCTTCCCTACTATGTGGGAGGGCTGATCAAAGAACGGGAAGAGCTGATTGTCAATTCTCCTGCTAAATTTTCCAAATTAACCGGAGCTTCTGTGGAAACCGGCATCGAGGTTACAAAAGTGGATCGGTCGTCTAAGACTGTTTCTGCCACAAACCTTTCCACTCAGGAAACTCTCACCTATTCTTATGATAAACTGATTATTGCCACAGGAGCTTCCCCGGTTGTACCTCCTGTAGAGGGAATCCATCTGGAAAATGTTTTCACCATGAGGACTCCTGAAGACGCCGTTTCCCTCAGAGCCGCCATTGAAGCCGGACAGATAAAACGGGCGGTTGTGGCCGGCGGCGGTTTCATCGGTCTGGAAGTAGCCGAAAATCTTCACAGCCAGGGAATCCGTACCACCGTCATTGATATGGCTCCTCAGATTATGCCTCCTTTCGACCCGGAGATGGCTGAATATGCAGAAAATCATCTGGCCGACCTGGGAATCATGGCCTTTACCAACACCCGTTTAGAAGCGGTTCTGGGTGAAACCAAAGTAGAAAAAGTCAAAACCAGCCGGAAAGCCATGAAGGCCGACGCACTGATTCTGGCCCTTGGAATCCGTCCCAATACCGGTTTTCTTGCTGACTCTGGCATTGAATTAAACGACAACGGAACTGTAAAAGTCAACGATTCTTTCCAGACCAATGATCCCGATATTTATGCTCTGGGCGACTGTGCCATGGTTACAAACCGCATTACTCAGAAACCGGCCTGGTCCCCCATGGGATCTTCTGCCAATATCGAAGGCCGTCTGCTGGCTCAGAATTTAAACGGTCATTCCGGTCAGTATCCCGGCGTTCTTGGAACAGGCGTATGCAAACTTCCCGGCCTGAACTGCGGAAGAACCGGTCTGGGAGAAGCTGCGGCAAAAGAGGCCGGATTCGATCCGGTCAGCGTAATCACTGTGGTAGATGACAAAGCCCACTACTATCCCGGCGCTTCCTCTTTTCTTGTTAAAATGATTGCTGACAGAAACAGCCGGAAATTATTGGGCCTACAGTGTATGGGATCCGGAGAGGTAGATAAGATGATTGATATTGCCGTTATGGGAATCAGCCTGGGCGCTGCCCTAACTGATATGGAATATCTGGATTTTGCCTATGCTCCCCCATTTTCCACAGCCATCCATCCATTCGCCCATACCCTGAACGTACTTCTTAATAAAATCAGCGGCGAATTTGAAACTTTCACACCGGTGGAATATCAGGCCGGTGCGGCTGAAGGTTATACTCTGATTGACTGCTCACCTGCGCCCTCTCTGGAAGGAGCAGAATACCTGGACTACACCTCATTAACCGGCGAATTTCCGGGACACTCCAAAGAGGAACCCCTCTTCCTTGTATGCGCCAAAGGAAAACGGGCTTATCTTACCCAGAACCGTCTGAAGTCCCTGGGTTATACCAATACCAGAGTTCTGGAAGGCGGCACCACATTTAACGGAACTGAGATAGAGGCTTAATGCCTCCATCTCCCACATAAATTACATATTTTAGGAGGATTATATCTATGGCAACACTTACAGTCAGCAAAGAAGAAGAAAAAAGAGTAAAAGCCCTGGGCTTTCTCAGCAATAAGGGAACGGATAACTTCTCCGCCCGCTTAATCACGGTAAACGGAAAAATTACCGCTGCACAGCAGAAATGCATTGCCGAAGCGGCAGAGAAATTCGGAAACGGCAATATCACATTTACTACCCGTCTCACCGTAGAAGTACAGGGAATTCCCTTTGACAAAATTGAAGAATTCCGGGCTTTTGTAGCAAAGGAAGGACTCATGACCGGAGGTACCGGATCCATTGTTCGTCCGGTCGTTTCCTGTAAAGGAACCACCTGCCAGTACGGTCTCATTGATACCTTTGCCTTATCCGAAAAAATCCACGAACGCTTCTTCCTGGGATACCATGAAGTAAAGCTGCCTCACAAATTTAAAATTGCAGTAGGCGGATGTCCGAACAACTGCGTAAAGCCAAACCTGAATGACATTGGCATCATTGGCCAGAGAATCCCCAATTTTGATGAAGACGAATGCAACGGCTGTAAAAAATGTTCTGTGGAAAAAGCCTGTCCAATGAAGGCAGCTAAAGTCGTAGACGGACTGCTGGAAATTAACAAAGATGTCTGCAATAACTGTGGACGTTGTATCGGAACCTGCCACTTTGACGCCCTGGAAAGCGGCACCACCGGCTACAAAATCTATATCGGCGGACGCTGGGGAAAGAGCATTGCCATTGGAAAAGAACTGGATAAAATATTTACCAGTGAAGAAGAGGCTCTGGATGTAATCGAAAAAGCCATTTTATTATACCGGGAACAGGGAAAAACCGGGGAACGTTTCTCTCAGACCATTGAACGCCTGGGCTTTGAAAACGTACAGAAGCAATTACTCTCCAACGATCTGCTGGAACGCAGACAGGAAATCATCGATGCAAGTCTCCATGTAACCGGGGGCGCAACCTGCTAATCTCTACTTATCCCATAAAAGGAACCGGATCACAGTCAAAAAGTCTGCGATCCGGTTTTCTACTTATTTCTTTCTTTTCATTTGTCCAACTGCATAAAGGATGGCCCCAACCAGAATACAGACATCCGAGAGGTTAAAGACAATTTTTCTGAATTTCTCCGGTCCGGCGTTGACGCTTAAATAATCTGTTACATATCCTTTGGTCTCCCGCTCCCAGTAATTGCACAGTCCTCCTCCAAGCACCAGAGCCAGCCCCCACTGGGGCACCCTGCTTCCTTTCTTAAAGAAGTTCCGGAAAAATTCCCATAAAACGCCTCCCAGAATCAGAAGGGACAGTTTCCGGCTTGCCTCTTTATGACCTTTCATAATGCCGAAAATCCCATCCGGATTATGGAGATTTCGAATAAACACTTTTTCCTTTAGAATCCGTGTTTCACTTCCCTGCAGCTTATGATTGTTAATAAAATTTTTCACGGCTGTATCCAATCCGAAAACCGCCGCAAGAACTGCTGCCTGTACCATATGTTTACTCCTCTTCTTTCTGCTCTTTTTGGTTTTCCCCGTCTTTTTCTTCAGATTCTTCTTCCGTGATTTCTTCTGTTTCTTCCTCTGTTTCTTCTTCCCATTCATAGTCAGCGACCTCTGCTGCTTCGTCCTCTGCTTTTCCTTTGTTTTCCTGTGGAGCGCAGGGCGTTCCGCATTTCGGGCAATAGGCCGCTTCTTTATCTACGGATGCTCCGCAACAGGGACAGATTCTCTCTCCCCGCATTTTCGCGATTTCTTCCTGGTATTCAAAGACCGTTTTTTTATGACAGCTGATTTCCTCACAAAGGGCTGCCACTTCATCATCCAGAGCCTCTCCCTGGAGATACCTCTGAAAAATCAGGGTGCCAATATCCATTTTTCTCTTATTTACCATCCTCTGTTCTGTAGAAATCTTATTCCTCAGCTTCTGAACTTCAAAGAAAGAATCTGCACGTTCACCGATCTCCTTCGCTGTCCGTGTCAGAGTTTCTCCTAATTCATCAAAAAAATCACTGCCCATAAAACTGCTCCTTTCTTAATAATTTCCGGCTTCAATCTGAGGAACTTCCTGTCCGCGCAGTAAAATCCGCGGTCCTCCTGTCCCTTCAATGTATTCCCTTGTTATAATTACCTGACCGATACTGTCGTCTTTGGGAATTTCATACATAATATCCAGCATGAATTCCTCCAGAATTGCGCGCAGCGCCCTGGCTCCCGTCTTTTTCTCCATTGCCTTTTCCGCAATGGCTTCTAAAGCCCCCTGGTCAAACTCCAGTTTTACTTCGTCCAGAGCCAGCAGTTTCTGGTACTGCTTCAGGATGGCGTTTTTCGGCTCTTTCAGAATCTTCACCAGCATGTCTTTCGACAGTCCGTTAAGGGTATAGATAATGGGAAGCCGCCCGATAAATTCCGGTATCATGCCGAAATTCCGAATGTCATCCACAGTCACCTTCTCCAACAGATGTTCGTCTTCGTCGTATTTATCCTTTAAATCTGCCTGGAACCCAATGGACGCCTGTTTATTCAGACGCTCTTTAATAATATTTTCCAGATCCGGAAATGCCCCGCCGCAGATAAAAAGAATATTTCTGGTATTTATTGTGGTCAGAGGTACCATCGCATTTTTGCTGTTGGCTCCCACCGGAACTTCCACTTCTGCCCCTTCCAGCAGTTTCAGAAGCCCCTGCTGCACCGCCTCTCCGCTGACATCTCTCTGATTGGTGTTTTTTTTCTTGGCTATTTTGTCAATTTCATCAATAAAGACAATCCCCCGTTCTGCTTTCTCCACATCATTATCGGCGGCCGCCAGTAACTTGGAAAGTACGCTTTCAATATCGTCCCCGATATACCCTGCCTCCGTCAGAGACGTGGCGTCTGCAATAGCCAGGGGTACATTTAACAGTCTGGCCAGTGTTTTCACCAGATACGTCTTGCCGCTTCCGGTAGGTCCAATCATCAGCATATTGGACTTCTCAATCTCAATCTCATCCATGGTATCTGTAGCCACCCGTTTATAGTGATTATAGACTGCTACGGACATTACCTTTTTCGCATGTTCCTGTCCTATCACATATTCATCCAGACTTGCCTTGATTTTATGAGGCGCCGGAATATCCTTTAACTGAAACTCCGGCTTTTCTTCCTCTTTCCTGGCTTTTTTCTTTACTTTCTGGTTCTGGGGAATCTGTCCCTGAAGACTGCTTAAATCAATCATGCTGATATTGGGCATGTTGTTCATTAAGTCCATATAATTTATATTCCCATTATTCATGGTATCAAAACTTTTCTGCATACAGTCAGTACAAATATGTATATTATTGGGAAGTTCTATCATCTTTCCCGCTATACTTTCCGGACGGCGGCAGAGAAAACATACTTCCTCATAATCTTCGTTTTTCTGTTCATTTTCCTGGGAAACGTTTTCCAATTGCTCTTCATTTTCATGTTTCTCTGACATAATCCCTGATCCTCCTGCTAATTTCTACTACCGCTAATTATAGCATGAACTTTCCAGATATAAAATAAACTTTTTCTAAAATAGCCTGTTTACAGCGCAGCAGACAGTTTCTCCCATTACAAAAGAGAATGCCTTTCAACCATGGCATTCTCTTTCGCTATTATGACCTTTATTCAAACAGAGCGGATTTCTCTGCCTGCTGCTGCAGGGAACTGTCCTCCTCCTGATCGGATTTGGAATCCAGAGTCACTTCAAATGTCTGCTCTTTATATTCTCCGTTATCGGTTCTCTGTGCCGTTACTTCCACAGTCTCGCCTGATTTATAGTAGCTGAGTTTATCCACCAGATCTTCTTTGCCGCTTACAGACTGACCGTCAAAAGTAGTAATAATATCTCCCTTGCGGATTCCCGCTTTGTCTGCGGCTCCGCCTTCCGTTACGCTGATAACAAAAGCTCCCTCGGGCATACTGTACATCTGTGTGGCCTCTTCTGTTAAATCTGCTACTACAACACCCATGTAAGCTGCATTGTTTCCATCTACTTTATCTCTTGTTTCCCGGCTCATCAGATCTTCCAGGATAGGAAGAGCTCTCGAAATCGGAATTGCATATCCCATTCCCTCTATCGTACTGTCTGCCAGTTTGGCTGAATTGATTCCGATAACTTCCCCTTTCATATTTAATAAGGCTCCACCGCTGTTTCCGGGGTTAATGGCCGCGTCTGTCTGAATAAACGTTCCGCTGATGTTCTCATCATCCACGCTAATCTGACGGTCTAAGGCGCTCACATAGCCGGAAGTTACGGACTGACCGTATCCCAGAGCATTCCCGATAGCCACTACCTGTTCTCCAACCTTAAGACTGCCGGAATCTCCCAGGGATGCAATTTTAATCTGGCTGTAAATATCATCAGGAATATCACTTTTCTGTACTGCAACCACTGCCAGATCGTTCTTCTCATCTGTGCCTTTTACTTTTGCAGACACAGCGTTTTCCGTATCAACACTTCCCTCAGAATCCACAGAAGCAGCCGTGCTCTCTGCGCTCTCTGTATCTGTTCCCCCGGCATCTGCATTTTCATTTAAGAAGCACACACTCAGGGTATTCGCACCTTCTATTACGTGATTATTAGTTGCAATTAAAAGTTCATCGTCATTTTCGCCCACGATAATACCGGAACCTGCGTTTGTCCCCTCATATTCCTGACCTCCGAATCCGAAGAAATCCGGTATCTGCTGAACGCTTACGGAAGTAATGGCTACAACAGAAGGCAGGGCATTGTCCGCTACCTGAGCTACCGAATAGCCGCCGGAAGAAACGGTGCTGGCGTTTGCTTCCTGGGAATCGGAAGAGCCTTCGGAATCGTTTTCGTAAGTTTCTGTGCTTTCGATCCGGACTTCGCTTTTCCTGTTATCACCCATGAGTCTTTCGCTTACCAGATTCACTCCCTGGAAAACCACACCTGCAACCAGACCGAATACCAGGGCGAGAGCCACGGTAATCCCGAATTTACTGCCGATGCCTGATTTCTTTTTCTTCTTGGGCGCCGGTTTGGACGGACTCATCTGACTGCCGGGCCAGTTCTGATGTACCTGATAATGGGAATATTTGTTTCCCGCTGACGAACTCTGTCCGTTCTGCTGCTGTCCGGTATACTGAGAGTTTCCCGACGTCTGGGAATAACGCTGGCTCTGATTTCCATAACTGTATGGCTTCTGTTGGCCGGCTCCCTGTGTCTCCGATGAAGGGGTCTGGCCGGCTGTTTCCTTTTTCTCTGATGCGGGGCGCATCACAAATCCGTTGCTTCCGGTATTGGAGAAGGTTTCCCCGGAAGTACCTCCTGTCTTCCCCGAACTGCTCTCCTGGCTGTTTCTGTTAAATTCGTCACTCATAACTTTTCCTCCTTCAGACCATCTATCTCAAATCATTTCATTCTCTTTACGATGACTTTAGTCTATCAGCCAATTGTGTTTAAAATGTGATGATTTTTTTAAAAATAAGTGAAACCAGGACACAATTTTACTTCTTCCAGTATTCCTTATTCATGGTGCTCCAGAGCAAAAATTTTCCCGGCAGGTTTTCATAATGTCTGCCGCAAAAATAGCCCAGGTATTTAAAGACACTCTGCAGAAAAACTCCCGGCACCAGATAAGGTTTTCCTTTTCGGATTAAGTACTTAACCGTAGAAAGTACCAGACGCATTCCCTCTCCCTCTGAACGGATTCCCTCAAAAATTTCCGGATGTTCCTTCTGAGATACGCCTAAATCAAAGTTCCGGCGGTACTGCTGCATACAGTTATAGTTGTGAGAATGAATCACTCTGGCCTCCGATACGTAAGCCACCTGATATCCCTTCTGAATTAAAGTTCCCGCAAAAATCATGTCTTCATTAAAAATCGCTCTGTCAATAAATCCGCCCAGCTCCTGATAGGCCTTCTTCTCATAAGCGGCACAGACATTGGAGCAGAAGTAGGTCTTGATTCCCAGACGGGGAAGATCTTCCTTCCCTTTGCAGAAGCTTTTTGCCGGATAATTAAAAGAACGGGTATATCGCTCTGCAAGGCGGCAGTCTTCCCTGGGAAGCTGTCTTGCATATGCGGCTTTTACCCCCGGCTGTTCAAAGGCCTTTATCAGATGTTCCACCAGACGGGTATCCGCAGGCATTGCATCCTGAGTCATAAAAATCATATAGTCTGCTTCTGATTTTTCGGCCGCCATTTTTCTGGTTCCCCCATGGTCAAACTCCTTTTTTGAAATATGGGTCACAAGAATGCGGGAATCTATTTCCTGCCACCTGGGATTCCAACCCTTTTCATCTGTATTTATAATATAAATCCGTTCAATGGGATATGTCTGTTTCTTCAGCCGTTTCAGAAGCTCTTCCATCTCAGCTCCCGGATGATAGGCCGGAATCAGAATATCTGCAGTCGCTGCTTTCATTTCCTTTTTCCTTTCGTCTTTTCTGGTCGCATCCACAGCGGAGCGATTTTTATGTAACAGAAAATCCTACGGAATTTCCTGTTACATGGAAAAGGCAGACCTGCTGATGCAGGCCTGCCTGTGATCTTTATTGTGTTCCCGTTGTTTCCGTCTGTTGGGTCTGTTCCTGCTGTTGGGCTACTTTGTCCGCATACCCCGGTATCTGCCAGACAGACTCAATTCCCAATCCGGTAATAGAAGTAATCTGGCTGCTCTTATCCTGTACTTCCACAGAAGGCGTATAACTGCTGTCATCAAATAAGAACTCATGAAGCTGCTGTACATTGCTTTCCAGTGTTACCGGGACAACCACATCACCTTTCTGGGACACCTGCATTTCATAATGATCAAAGGGGAAACCTGCCGTTTCTCCGATTTCATAAGAAAGCATATTGGGAATCATACTTACAATTTCCTGTTTGTCCAGAGAGGTCTGAATCATGGGGAAAACCTGATCCATGATACTGAACAAGGTGGAAAGACTTGATTTCTTCGCTTTCGCTACCATCATCTGAATGATCTCACGCTGACGTTCCGAACGTTTGAAATCCAGACCGGCCGTATAACGGATACGGCAATAGGAGGTGGCCTGTACGCCGTTAAGATGATAAGTACCCAGATCAGCGTCCTCATCCTCCGGTTTCTCCGCAGGAAGTTCTATGGGTGTGTAATCTTTCCCCGTTACTTCCGAGGTTTCAATACAATAGTCGTTCATAAATACGATTTCTGCATATGATAAGGGGACATCCAGTCCTCCCAGCAGGTCAATCGTGGTAGCCAGTGCGTTAAAGTCCACAGTGGCATACTCTGTAAGCTGCAAATCCAGGTTGGTATTCAGCATGGACAGCGCCTGCTCCGGTCCGCCGTAAGCATAGGCGGCATTGGCTTTCTGGTAGGAGCCCTCTCCCACATCCAACAGAGTGTCCCTGTATACGGAGGTCAGTTTCACCTGTTTGGTGTCGTTATTAATGCTGGCCACAATAATGGTGTCGCTGTTCTCTGCCGAATAATCAGAACCTTCTCCCCGGGAGTCAATTGCAAAGAGTGCAATATTCAAATATCCGGACAGAGAAGAATCCACGTTGTTCATTTGTACTTTGTTTAAATCCAGTTCCTGGGTCTGGATTTTATTCAGCTTGGAATTAATCTGCCCATATGCAACCAGACAACCGATAAACAGAATCAGTATAATGATTTCTACTGCAAACAGGACTTTTCTTCCTTTTCCGTGTTTTTTCTTAGCCATTATGTTTTCCCCTTATCTAATAAGCATTTTTGTTTACAAATCCTTTGAATACGGTCAAAAAAAGTATTTTAATGTCCAATCCAATGGACCAGTTCTCGATATAATATAAGTCGCATTCGATACGCTTACGGATAGAGGTATCGCCGCGATACCCGTTTATCTGCGCCCATCCGGTCAGACCGGGACGAACCTGATGTTTCACCATATATCTGGGAATTTCCTCTCGGAATTTCTCCACGAAAAATGGTCTTTCCGGTCTCGGTCCCACAAGGCTCATATCTCCTTTTAAAATATTGAAAAGCTGCGGAAGCTCATCAATACTTGTCCGCCTCATAATCTTTCCAATTTTCGTCACCCTGGGATCGTTTTTCACCGTCCAGGCTTTCTTTTCTTCGCTTTCTTTTTGGATCTCCATAGAGCGGAACTTATACATCCGGAAGGTTTTATTATGAAGTCCTACCCGTTCCTGCTTATAAATCAGCGGTCCTTTGGAAGTGGCCTTCACCAGAATGGATGCTGTCAGCATCACAGGAGAAAACAGAATGATCGCGCAGATGGAACCAACAATATCCATCAGACGTTTCAGAGCCGCCTGGAAATTATTGGAAAGGGGCACATACCGGATGTTAATTACCGGTAATCCCAGTATATCTTCTGTGTAAGGTTTCGTAGGAATAATGTTATTATAATCAGGAATAAATTTTGTATGCACTCCTGATTTCTCACAAAGGGCAACAATCTCTTCCAGACGATAGTATTCGCTTAATCCCAGCGTAATCGCTATCTCATCCAGACGGTTCGCAGGAAGAATAATCATCAGATTTGCAATTCTTCCGATAACTTTAATTCCTTTATATTCTGTCCCGGATGGAATGTTATCATCCAGTATTCCCCGAATCACATATCCCCACTGCGGATTTGCCAGTACCCTGTCAATAAATTCTTCCGCCGCTCGGCTGTATCCCACCAGCAGGATCTGTTTCTGATTCAGTCCCCTCTTGCGCATATCTCTGAGGACATAGCGGATTATAAGCCGCACAATCCAGTCTGCACTGATATTAATAAACACAAAAATATAAATAAGGCCTCGGGAAAAGTTATTTTCCTTCAGCATATACAGCGCAAACATAATCAAAAGCACGCCAAGAGTATTGGACTTGATAATATTGGCAAGTTCCAGTCTTCGTCCCTGTATTCTTTTAGGGGCGTATAAATTAAAGGCCTGATACAGAATCAAAAAGCCGGGTACAATAAACACAAGCGCCAGCATATACTGCCGAAAGGATAAGGTAAGAACCGTAGATTCCCATATGGGCGCCACAAAACGAAGAAACCAGGCGCTTAAATAGGATATGATAATTACCGCTCCATCAATCAGTACACACAGGCGATTGAAATTCTTCTGATTATCCTTAATCAACGGTTTATCACCCCTACTGATTTTATCATTACTACTATATAATAGTTGCTTTCAAAAGGCAACAAGTTATTCTTTTTTAACAGAAAAAAATCCGGTATATTTTCTAATTATTCATCAGTTTTCTCAGGATATTATACCATAATTCCAACTGTATCTTACAGTAAACAGATATTCTCCCGCTTTTTCGGGGGACTTTTCTGTCTCTTTTACACAGGCACAGCCCGTTTTTTATCCCGGCCAGATACTCTTTTCCGAATCCCTTGACCGTAAAAAACATAATCTTGGTCCCGAACCCCAGAACCAGAAGAGGCAGATTCAGAACAATCTGTCCTGCCGGCATATTCTTGTAAAGCATATAGACATTATTTCTGGAGGAATAACGGGTCTTAAACTGATTATACCGGGAACCGGTGGTTCCGCTTCCGATATGGTAAACAACTGCCCGGGGCACGAACCAGTTCTGATAGCCGAAAATCCTGGCCCGATAACCAATGTCCAGATCTTCCAGATAGGCAAAGTGCTCTTCATCAAAATATCCAATCCTGTCAAATAATTCTTTCCGGTAAATGGAGGCCCCTCCGCAGCAGGCAAAGATTTTCTCCTCTTTCTGATAGTGATTTTCCAGTCTTCCTTTCCCTCTGGCGAAAGCCCATCCCAGGGCGCAGTAATAATTTCCCGCATCGTCAATCAGAGAGCGGTCATAGAAGCTGACCATCTTAGCCTGGCAGGCAAAGGCTTTCTTATGGCGTTTAATGGCCGCCAGCATTTCAGAAACAAAGTTTTCTTTCACTTCCATATCATTATTCAGCAGGAGCACATACGGTGTTTCCGCAGCTTTGATTCCCTCGTTTACTGCTTTGCAGAATCCTGTGTTTTCTGAAAACTGTATAATTTTAATCTGGGGATACTGAGCCAGCGCCCACTGACTGCTTCCGTCAGTGGATCCGTTGTCCACTAAGATCACCTCAAACTGTTTCATCTTTTGCCTGTCCAGACTTTTCAGACATCCCTCCAGATATTTCCTTCCATTAAAATTCGGAATTACAATTGATACTTCTTCCCTCATGGTTTTCCTCTACTTTCTATGGGGACGAAGGGAATAGTTCCATTTCGTCAATGACAAATTTTTATTATAACAGGGATCCCCGTTTTTCAGGATCTCTATCCAATGACACCGCATATATTCGATTTCTTTCTGAAAACGTCTGACCTTTTCCTTACTGTCTTCCGCTCCTCTGGTTTTCGACTCCATATGGTACATTTCCACAGCAGGGTTATAAACAATCAAATATCCGTTCTTTCTGATTTTCAGACATAAATCCACATCATTAAAGGCCACAGCCAGCTCCTCAGTAAATCCCCCTGCTTTTTCAAAGGCTTCTTTCTTCACCATGATACAGGCCGCCGTCACAGCGCTGAGATCCTGCTGAATAGACGCTTTATGAAGATACCCTGTACGGTTTCGCGGCATATTGATAAATAAATGACCGGCTATGCCTCCAAGTCCCACAACGCAGCCGGCATGCTGAATGGTATTATCGGGATAATAAAGTTTTGCTCCTACTGCCCCCACTTCTTCTCTCTGGCAGTTCCCAAGCATCTCTTCCATCCAGTTGGAAGCAATCACGGTAATATCATTATTCAGAAACAGATAGTATTGTCCTTTTGCCTCTTTTACAGCAAAATTATTAATTGCCGCATAATTAAATCCCTGTTTCCAGTACAGAATCCTCGCCTTTTTCTGTTCTTTCAGTTCTTCATAATACTGGAAAATCTCTGACGTTTGGCTGTTGTTTTCTACGATGAGAATTTCATAGTTTTTATAGGTAGACTTCTCCCATATGGATTCCAGGCAGGCTTTCAGACTTTCCTTTTCATCCTTGTTGGGTATGATAATGGAAATCAGAGGTTCCCCCTTCACCGGATACTGCACCCGGTAAAATCCCAGATCCTTAGTATGACTGACCAGTCCTCTGACTCCCTGTCTCTGCAGATGCGCCTCTATCGCCCGTTTTCCCGCTTCAAACGCATACATCTTACTGGCCGGATTGTCTGCTGTAGACGCTTTATGGGTTCTCCAGTGATATAAAATCCGGGGAACATGAAGTACCTCCCGGGAGTTCTCCACGCAGCGGAAGACAAAATCGTAGTCCTGTGCACCGTCAAATTCCTTCCGGAATCCTCCCGCCTTTTCCACAACGCTTCTGCGGACTGTGAAAAAATGACAGATATAATTATTGGAACGCAGCAAATCCAGATTAAAATCCGGTTTAAAATGGGGCTGAAAGTGCTCCTGTAAATCTGTAGTCACCTTATCTTCATCTGTATAGATCGCATCCGCCTGTGGATGCTCTTTCAGCGCTTTCACAATTTCATACAGGGCATCGCTGGCTAACAGGTCATCGTGATCCAAAAGCCCGATAAATTCTCCTTTCGCCATGGCAAAAGCCGCGTTGGTATTTTGGGCGATTCCCAGGTTTTCCCTGAGATTCTGATAGCGTATCCGGCTGTCTTTGGCCGCGTATTCCCTGAGTATTTCCTGCATTTCCTGATCCTCCGGACTTCCGTTGGCAATGCAGAGCTCCCAGTTGGGATACGTCTGCTGTATCATGGAATCCATCATCTGGCGCAGGAAAAGTCCGGGCGTACGGTAAGCGGGAACTACCACACTTACTAAAGTATCCCATCTGGCAGCCCGTTCCCTCTGTCTGGCTAATTCTTCCCCGGACGGAAGCGACTCTTCATACCAGGGCCCGTAAGGAATTTCTTCCTGTTCAAAGCGTTCGTGAAGGCGTACCCAGAACTCTTTCGGTCCATAGTGCTTTAAATAACGAAACCCTTTCTGAATGGTATAAGGCGATAATTTCTTAAACATCTTCCCCCACTGAATTTTCGCGGAAGATGCGTCTGTCTTTTTCCTCATCTGTTTTCGTTCCCCATTCACCGATTTTCAGCAGTGTCCATGTACTGAAACCCTGCTATTTTACAATATTTTTTATTTTATCATTAACTTATATATTTTGCAAGGAAGGAGATCCTATGATATAATATTGCAAAATCTTTTTAAGAACACATGTTATTGGAGGACCTGGAAATGAATAGGAAAATCTTTTTAAGCAGTCTTATGGGAATCTGTCTTCTTCTCTGCCTCTTTGTCCCTGTTTCGGCAGAAACCACAGATCCTTCTTCTGCTGCCGGATGGCCCGCTGCTCCAGAGAACGCAGCCGGGGCCGGCATCCTGATGGAGAGTTCCACAGGAACCGTTGTATATGCCAAAAATGCAGACGGCCAGATCGATCCTTCCGGAGCCGTTAAAATTATGACCACTCTGGTCGCTCTGGAAAACGGACAACTGGAGGATCAAATCACCATCAACGAACTGGGCGTCAATCAGGTGGCTTCTGCCAATATCAATATCGGCAGCCAGAACGGAGAAGTGTTTACCCTGGAGCAGTGTCTGTATGCCGTCATGCTTGCCTCTGCCAATGACTCTGCGGTTCAGGCGGCAGCCCATATCGGCGGCGGAACCGTGGAACCTTTCGTGGAGATGATGAATGCAAAGGCTCAGGAGCTGGGCTGTACCGATACGGTATTTACCAATCCCACCGGAATTTCGGATGGGAGTCAGCATACCACACCTCACGATATGGCTCTGATATTAAGAGCCGCCTTCCAGAACGAAACCTTCCGTACTATGGCTTCTGCAACAGCTTATACCATCCCGGCAACTAACGTTGCTGCTGAAAGACAGCTTACCAATAATTATCCCCTGCTTCCTGTCTCCGGTTCTGCCCCTTATGAGGGCAGCCTGGGAGGAAAATACAGCGCCGGGGCCATTCTGGCCGGAGCCGCTGAAAAAGACGGAACCACCTTAATCTGTGTCTTGTCTGCCGACGCTTCAGACTCCGCAGATGCGGCCGCCTTATTCAATTACGGCTTTGAGAACTTCCAGCCTCTGTCTGTATCAGACAGCCTTTCCACTGTTTCCGGCGGAACCGTTTTCGTACCTGCAGGCGTTACTGCAGATGCGCTTACCGCTCAGGAAACGCCTCTGGATGACGGAACGGTTTCCTGCCAGTATCTGTACGAAAACGTACCGGTGGGAACTGCTGTTCTGGATGAAATGAACGATTCCCCCGGTTTCTCCGCCTCGGATCATGAGCAGGCACTGGAAGAAGCCAGACAGTACAGCAGCGATAAGTCTCCCCTTCCTTATGCAGGAATTGCCGCTGCAGGCGTTCTCTTATTCGGACTTCTTATTTTCCTGATTCGGAAAGTTGCAAAGTCCTGAGCGGGGTAATAAAGCATATAAAAAAGCGATCCAGAAAACGCAGTTTTCTGAATCGCTTTTTTATATGTAATTGGGCAGAAATACGAAAGCATAAGTCCCTATGGCTGAGACAAGGAGAAATCCCATGCTGATTCCATAGAAAACTCTGCGTCCTGTCTCGTTTCTCACCAGTTTTTCCAATAGAGCCTCATAGCCCCGGGTTACAAAATACATCAGGGGCAGAAGCGCAGGCATAAGATAACGTCCCTGGGCCTGCAAATCACTGGAATAAGCATAGGAAATCAGCAGAATCACAGGAATAACCAGGTTTAAAAACAATCCTGTGTGGAAAAATCCCACCTTGTTCCATACCGTTTTTACCGCTTTATGCTCTTCCTGTACAGAAATCTCTCTTCCTTTCTCTCTCTTATTTACCTTCCATTGATAGCGCTCTCTCCAGCGAAATTCCCGAAGAGCCAGCGCCATTGAGAAAAATCCGATGACAAAGTAGAAAAAGTATATCTTGCTTAACCAGTAAGGCATAAAAATCTTCATATAACCAAAGGTTCCTATAAAACTTACCAGAACCGTAATCACCCAGTTGTGTCCCCACCCCGGTTCCACATAAAGAAACATATCCTTAAGGCTCCAGCCCAGTTTCTGCGGCGTAGCCTTCACAGAAGGTTTTAGGTCTTCTCTGGCATACAGTTCTCCATAGAGAGCCGATGTCTTCCTTCCAAGGAAGTCGCCGTCATAAATGATCCCGTTGCGGATAAACCACCATCCGGCCAGCACAGCCACAATCGCAGCTATCACAGAGCCTCTGGAAAGCCAGAATTTAAAGCGCTTTCCTATGGCCTCTCTGGAACACAGAAAAATGGTTGCTGTAAAAAAGAGAAAACTGGTCAGAATCCATCCGTAGGCATTATAGTACGACAGAAAGCAGACCGACATCCCCGCAGCCAGTAAAATGCAGTTCTTCCAGCTCCATCCTTCCTTCAGATAACAAACCCAGCTATAGAAGATCCAGGCAGTGGAAAAAATGGCAATGGCATCTGTATTGGTATAAGACCCCAGAAACAGAAAGCCCGGAAGTAACGTAACCAGAGCCGCAAACAACCATCTGCCTTTCTCAGAAAGCATTCTCTTTCCTATCTGCAGGGTAAAGGCCGCCGTTCCCGCCGTAAATAAAACATTGGGGATTCTGGCCGCTATCACAAGCGCCTCCTTTGTATCTGCAAACAGGGATGTAATCTTCATACACACTGCCGAAAACATATACGATAAAACCGGGGAAAATGCGTAAGAAATTCCCCAGTTTACATTACGCAGCTGCGGATCACCGCCATGAGGAATCCGTCCGTACCGATACATATACTCCGCCACCTCGTACCGCATTTTTTCATCCGGTGAAGAATTAAAGGGCTGAACCACTGCCCAGAGCAGGGCAAACAAACCGATTCCCAAAATAAATAAAAGTTCCTGTTGCTTTACCTTTTTCATTTCTTATCCTTATTCCTGAATCTCTTTTAAGTATCTCTGCAGGGCGTCCTGCCAGGCGGGCAGACGTTCAAATCCCATCTGGCTGAGTTTTTCTTTATTCATCCTGCTGTTGTGAGGACGTTTCGCCTTAGCTGCAAATTTCTCGCTGGATACGGGAACTACCTTCACATCCACACCGGCCTGCCGGAAAATCTCCTTCGCAAACTCATACCAGGTGCAAAGTCCCTCGTTAGTAGCATGGTAGCGGCCGTATTTATCCGTCTCCAACATGTCCACCAGCAGTCTTGCCAGGTCATAGGTATAAGTAGGAGAACCTGTCTGATCGTTTACTACCGTAAGGGTGTCATGAGTTTTAGCCAGATTCAGCATGGTCTTAATGAAGTTCTTGCCGTTTAAACCAAACACCCAGGCAATCCGCACAATGTAATACTTGTCCAGATATTTTTCTACTGCCAGCTCTCCTTCGTATTTGGTCTGTCCGTATACATTCAGGGGGTGGCGTTCATCGTCCGGTTCCCAGGGTCTTGTCCCTTCCCCGTCAAATACATAATCAGTACTTAAATAAATCATAGGCAAATCCAGCTCTTTGCACATTCGGGCAATGTTTTCCGTTCCCTGTGCATTGACTTTTCTGCAGATCTCTTCCTGATCTTCCGCCGCATCCACGGCTGTCCAGGCGGCGCAGTGTACTACTTTATCTGCGTTTGCCTTTCGCATGACTTTTTCCACCGCTTCTGCGTCCGTAATATCCATCTCTTCCACATCCACGCCGATTCCTTCATAACCGCGCTTTGCAAGTTCATTCATCACATCATGGCCTAACTGGCCCTTTACTCCGGTTACTAACACACGCATGTTTTCTACCTCCTATAACTTCTTTAATGAAAAATCCTGACTTTCCAGTGTCAGATTGGGGTTATAATAGGGGTCCGGATCTTTGAAGATTCTCGGCCAGTGTTTCTCCAGAGTTGCAATTTCCTTATTAAATCTTGCGATTTTCTCCGGAGTATCCTCCAGCCCTCTGGATTTGGATTCGTAGTGGTACAGCTCTGCATAGGGATTATAAACAACCAGATACCCTGCCGCTGTAATCTTCATGCATAAATCCACATCATTAAAGGCAACTGCCAGATCTTCACTGAATCCGCCCACTTCATGAAAGACTTCTCTTTTTACCATCATGCAGGCGGCTGTTACCGCACTGTAATCCTGGGCACAGATAATTCTGTGACAATAACCGGTAAATCCTCTGGGCTGCTGAACGAAACAATGTCCTGCAATTCCGCCGAATCCCAGAACCACACCCGCATGCTGAATGGTATCGTCATCGTAGTACAGACGGGCTCCCACGGCTCCCACATCCCGGCGCATACAGTAACCCAGCAGTTCCTCCAGACAGTCTTCATTAATAAATTCTGTATCGTTGTTCAGCAGGAGGAGATATTCTCCCTTTGCATAGGTCTCTCCGAAGTTATTGATAGCTGAATAGTTGAATGGGCCGTCCCAGTAAACTACATGCACTTTTTCATTTTCTGCTTCCAGCTCTTTATAATAAGCAAATGTCTCCTCTTCCTCGCTGTTGTTTTCGATAATAATATACTCATAGTTTTTATAGGTGGACTTACTCTCCAGAGAGTCAATGCACCGCTTCAAATCTTCAATGTGATCCTTATTGGGAATCAAAATGGAAATCAGCGGATCGTACTCCCTCAGAAAACGGGTTCTGTACAGTCCCAGGAATTCGCCTTTGCTCACTTCTGCTTTCACGCCGATTCTGTCATAATGAGCCTGCACCGCTTTCTGTCCTGCCTCGAAAGCATAAATCTTGCTTTCCGGATTTTCTGCCGTGGAGTCCTCATGACATCTCCAGTGGTAGAGGATCTTAGGAATGTGATAAATTTCCCTGGTAGCCTCAATGCAGCGGAAAATAAAATCATAATCCTGAGCGCCGTCAAATTCCTGACGCAGCATTCCCACTTTCCCGATAATTTCTTTATTTACCACAAACAAATGGCAGATATAGTTTACCGTACAGAGAAGATCGATGTTGAAATCCGGTTTAAAATGAGGCTGGAAGAATTTATTTCCGTCCATGGTCATCTTATCTTCGTCTGAATAGAACACCTGGATTTTCGGGTTTTTATTATACGCCTTTACACATTCATAAAGGGCGTTGGGCGTCAGCACATCGTCATGATCTGCAAAGGCAATAAAGTCTCCTGTGGCAGCTTTTATGGCTGCATTGGTATTGGCGGAGATATGCTGAGGCTCCCTGTGAGAAATCACCTTGATTCTCTTATCCTTTGCTCCATAATCTGCCAGCAGATCTGCAATGGGGGAATCCGCTCCGCTTCCGTCGGACAGACACAGCTCCCAGTTGGTATACGTCTGATCCTGAACCGATGCAATCAGTTGTTCCAGATACTCTTTCTTTGTTTTATAGAGGGGAACTACAATGCTGATCCGGGGCTTTTTCAAAAAGGTAGTGCTTCTTTGTTTCTTTAACTCTTCCTGGGTGGGAAGATGTTTCTTCAGCCATTTTCCATATTCCTCCGGCTTATTCCTTATTTCTTTCAGCTTATTATAGCTTCTGGAAATCAGTCCCCGGACGCCGTATCTGTGCCAGTAATCCACACCTTTACGCTGATACTTGGCCCACTGGTTTTTCAGGATAACAGAACGTCTTAAATCGATGGGATGAATAGCCTTTCCCTGGGGCGTCCAGAATACCAGATAGAGCATTTTCCCCTGGATATTTTTCACTTCTGTATAGAAGCCGCATTTTTCTTCCACCTGGCACTCTTTATATACCTGAACCACATCCACCCGGCTGTTTCTCTGGATTTCGCAGTCTATGGGCTGTTTCTTTTCGTCAAAAACTTTAATGGAGACATGACTGGCCGATGCAGCCCATCCCCGCAGACGGCAGGTTTTGTTTTTTAAGTCAATGGCTTCTTCATCCACATAATACTGGGGTCTGTCTTTTCTTTTCAGCAGTTCTTTTACTTTAATGCAAAACCACAGGACCTTCTCTTCCTGGTCTGAAACGTAAACTTTCAGCTCTTTATATTCTTCCAGGTTCGATGGAAACCGCACGGAAACCGTAACTTTTCTTCCATTTAAAAGCTCATCCTCCCGGAATCTCTCCAGCGCGCTCTCAGCAACCCAGTCTTCTGTATCTGCCTCAATTCTGACTTCATCCAGATATGCGGTAACTTCGCTTCCTTCCGGTATGGTTCCCTGCAAAAGATACACATCCGGTTCCAGGAGATGAAACCTCTCCCTGCGTATTTCGCAAACCTGCTGTTCCATACAAATCCTCCTATCTTTTTTCCACTTTCTTACGATAACTCTGATATAACTTCCATACTTTTGTATTCTGCATGTCTTCGATCAGCCGTTTCTGACGCCGGTTCTGTTCTTCCAGTTTCCTGGTATCACGCACCAGTTCACGAATACATTCCCCGTTAAAGGGATGAATTTCCATTTCCACCCTTAACTGTGTGCAGCCTTTGGGAACCTGTATTCCGTCAATATTCGGATCGTCTTTTCCGATGTAAATCCAGCCGCCAAGGGTTGTTCCTTCCGGAACCTGAAAGTCCGGCTGTTTTTTCTTTCCTTTAAACATCAGTGTTCTGATTTTTACCGCACATGCCTTATCGCCCGGATCCAGTCGGATTTTCCGTACGTTTTCCGGAAGAACCACAGTTACCGCAACTTTATTTTCCTTAATAGGGTAGTTCAGGGTATTTTCTTCGCAGTAAGTTTCCCCGAATGAATAATACACCTGCAGCCGTTCTTCCTTAAGAAAGTCCATTCTTCCCACTCCGGGAGTGATGGACCGGAACATTTCCCGCATAGGCACATGCTTTCCCGTAATGTATGCCTGGAAGGCTTTTTCCATCTTTTTGTACGTATTCTGAAGCTCCGGGGTGATCTGAAACTCCTCATACAGATTATAACTTTTTAACACACTGCGGATATTACGGCAGTCAATGTAATAATGAATCATCCGGTAAATTACATAACCTGCCGGAACCGGAAAATCAAAGGTCCATTCATAATCAATAATGGTGGCCGGTTCGGTCAGAACAATGTTTCCACAGACTGTATCAATATTGGTAACCAGTGCGCACTTTAATCCTTCCGGCAGCCTGGCATCGCCGAACACTTCCTGAAAACGGGGAGTTTTTACAAAAGGAACCTTTTCATATAATTCCTGTATGATCCGCAGATATTTCCGGAACAGCTCCGCCGCCTTATCCACTTCTGCATTTTCCAGGCAGGAATCCAGAACCGTCTCCAGACTGGGGGCCTCCACATATTCCAGGCAGACGGCTTCTTTCTGCTTCTGACATTTATTGTAGACAACAGCACTCTGGCCTTTTTCACTGGAAAACAGCTCGTACCATTTATATAAATTGCTTACGTGCTCTCTGGCCTGCGGATTTGCAGGCAGTTTCCGCACATACCGGGTTTTATCCTGCTCTTCTAAAATTTCTGTGCGAATACAGAATTTCCGGCTTCGTTCATTGGAATATTTTGCATATATCACCTTTGCCATAGCTACACTCTCTCCACCAGAACCAGAAACGAATTGGAAAACTCGGGAAACAGTCCGCTCTCCGTCAGCGTATCGTATACTCTGGGCTCATCGAACAACTGAATTCTCATTCTGTCGAAATTACTGAAATTCTGGCTCAGATCTCCTTTCTTTGGAAGATAATCATCGGAAAACAGAATCATCGGAAATTTATAATCCGGATAGGGATAATAAAATTCTGTGCGGAAGTTTCCCGCACTTTCAATTAAGTCTTTTAATGCTTTCCTGGAAAAAGTCTTCACACCTTCCGTCTGTGGATACCCCTCCAGTCCCTCAAAATATTTTCCCACATGATCTTCCGTGCATCCTGCCCAGTATTTTAAACCTAACTGATTTTCAATGGCAATCACCAGTTTGCCCCCCGGCGCCAGATGCCTGGAGATGCGGGTCATCATCTCTGTATAGGGATTTTCCCCTCCTATATACCCTTCCGAGTATTCAAATACTCCGATTAAAGTAATGTAGTCGTAGGTTTCCGGAAGATTTTTTTCAATGTCCTGGAAATTCCCCACCAGAATTTCGATATTTCCATACTCTTTATTTCGATTGGCATTAATCAGGCTGCGCTTTCTGGAAAGCTCTATGCAGGTAACGTCTTTTCCTTTCTCAGCCAGAGCGCCTGTAATGGCCCCGCATCCGGAACCGATTTCCAGAATGGAATCTTCTTTTGTGATGGGCAGCCAGTTTACGATGTTCTGCCGGATATGAGAAAAGTGGTACAGAACCGGCCAGCTTTTTCGTTCTGCAATCACCTGATTCAACTGCTCTTCCGTACAGGTCTGGGCAATTTTTAATAGTTCTTCCTCCACAGGCCCATCGCTGTATAAATCTTTCCCCGGATAATACGTATAATCCAGAGACACCTTTCCTATCGTTTCCCTCTCCATCTTATTCCCCTTCCTGTTCTATGGTGACTTTGGAGTTCATATCATAGAATCCTACCGTATTCTTTGCAGATATTACTGTCACATTGCAGGCGTCATACAGTCTGTGAAATACCCGGAACTCTCCTTCTTTATACCCGGTACAGCCGAAGGAAAGGAGGTACTCCCCTCCCTGCAGATCCATTTTCTGCTGAAATGTCACAATACATTCTTTCCCGGCCTCAGGATGGGGTACGACTGCTTTTTCATACATGGTATTGGTTCCGGTAATTTCCGTTCCCCGGATATTTTTAAAAGTAAAGGCCATAATCGGCTCCTGAATGTCTTCATTAAAATGAATTTTCATTTTAATTTTAAACCGTTCACCTTTCTCAATGGTATTTGTATACCGGCCCCTTGCGTCCTCCACCACAAAATCTACAATCTCCGCCTGTTTTTCCCCGTATTCCAGGGTATTGGGATTGGTCTGGAAACTGCTCTGCCAGCTTCCGGTCTGAGTCTGGGACTGGGCCTGCACCTCTGCCTCTGCCCCTTGGGTTCCCTGTTTCACCGGATCCTGCTTCACCAGAAGCTGTTTGTAGAGGTCTACCATCTCTTTCGGTTCTCCTTCATCCAGCTTTTGGCCTTTGTTCAGCAGAATTACCCGGTCACAGTATTTGGAAACGCTGCTTAAATCATGGCTTACGAATAAAATTGTTTTTCCCTGTTTCTTAAATTCTTCAAATTTATGATAACATTTGGCCTGGAAGAACACATCGCCCACAGACAGGGCCTCGTCTACAATGAGAATTTCCGGTTCAATATTAATGGCAACGGCAAAAGCCAGCCGTACAAACATACCGCTGGAATACATCTTTACCGGCTGATGGATAAAGTCCCCAATATCTGCAAAACTTAAAATATCATCCAGACGCTGTTCGATCTCCTCTTTGGAAAATCCAATCATGGTGCCGTTTAAATATACATTCTCCAGCCCGGAATATTCGGGGTTGAATCCTGCTCCCAACTCCAGAAGAGCTGAAATTCTTCCATCCACCACCACTTCTCCCGCCGTAGGATTTAACACGCCGGTGATAATTTTCAAAATTGTGGATTTACCGGAACCGTTGGTTCCGATAATACCTACCGTTTCCCCCTGCTCCACTTCAAAATTAATGTCATGGAGCGCATAATGTTCACGATAACACTTTTTTCTGGTAAGCCCCAGAGATTCCTTCAGTCGGTCAGAAGGTTTCTCATAGAGCTTATACATTTTATCTAAATTCCGAACCTGAATGACTTTTTTGCCCACGAAAAAAATCCTTTCTATTAATCTTATAATACATCGGCAAAATGGATTTTCAGTCTCTTAAACACCCATCCGCCAAACAGGAAACACACGGCTGTAAAGACCCAGAAATAAAGGGTCCACCAGGGATGTTCCCAAAACCATTCTTTAAATATAAACGCATCCCGATACCCGGATACCACGTAATAAATCGGGTTCAGCTTCAGTATCTTTCCCAGCAGGGAATCCGGTCCCAGAACATTTTCTGATACCCACATAATGGGCGTCAGCCAGATCCCTACCTGAAGGGCAATATTGATGATCTGGGTTAAATCCCGGAAAAACACCACCACCGAACAGGTCATATAACACAGTCCCAGTACAAGTACAAACAGACAGCCGGAATAGTACACAAGCTGCAGGTAGTAGAAATCCGGAAAGCGTCCGTAAAATATATAAAGAAGAATAATAAACGCAACAAAAAACACATGTACAAATGCGGCGGATACGATTTTTACAATGGGAAGAACACTGATTTTAAACACTACTTTTTTGACCAGGTAATTGTATTCCAAAAGGGCATTGGTTCCCCCGTTCAGCGCATCCTGAAAAAAGAACCAGGGCACAATTCCTGCCACCAGATACAGCACAAAGGGAATTCCCAGATCTCCGGTATCCGCCCGAAAGCCCACTGAAAATACAAACCAGTAAACCAGAATTGTGACGATGGGCTGGATAAAAGCCCATACAATTCCCAGATAAGAGCCTGCGTATTTTGTTTTAAAGTCGTTTTTTGCCAGCTTTAATACCAGTCTGCGGTTTTGGTACACCTCCGCAGGCAAAGAAAATAGTTTCTTCAACATGAATTACACCCATCCTATCGTTTCGAAAATTCCCGGAAACTTCCCCATTTCTTATCTTTTTCTGAAAGGATCAGTTCCATTCCTTCCGGAATGGGCCATTTGACAGCAAGATCCGGATCGTTCCATGCAATTCCGCCCTCATCGTTAGGATGGTAAAAATCTGTGCACTTATACGCAAACTCTGCGTAATCGGACAGCACTAAAAATCCATGGGCAAAATTCTTGGGAATAAAGAACTGTTTCTTATTCTCCGCTGAAAGCACCACGCCATACCACTGCCCGTAGGTCGCGGAACCGGGACGCAGATCCACGGCCACGTCAAAAACTTCCCCGCTGACCACACGCACCAGTTTGTCCTGTGGATACTGAATCTGGAAATGAAGGCCCCTGAGAACTCCCTTTTTAGAACTGGACTGGTTGTCCTGGACGAACTCCATATCAATACCTGCCGCTTTATAATCATTATAATTATAGGTTTCCATAAAATATCCGCGTTCATCGCCGAATACGGCAGGTTCAATTACTTTAAGTCCTTCAATTTCTCCACACTGTGTTACTGTAATTTTACCCATTTTTTTCTTCCTCTCTTTATTTGTATTCTACAATCCCTCAGATACCTCTATCAGATACTGGCCGTAGGCCGTCTTTAAAAGAGGCTGGGCAAGCTCTACCAGCTGTTCTCTGGTAATGAAGCCTCGTTTATAAGCAATCTCTTCAATACAGGAGACGTAAAGTCCCTGCCGTTTCTGAATGGCGGCCACATAGTCTGCCGCATCCAGCAGAGAATCATGATTTCCCGTATCCAGCCAGGCAAATCCCCGTCCCAGAGTCTCCACATGCAGAGTGCCCCTTCTTAAATATTCGTTATTGACGCTGGTAATCTCAATCTCGCCTCTGGCGGAAGGTTTCACATGTTTTGCAATTTCAACCACATCGTTGTCATAGAAATAGAGTCCCGGAACGGCATAATTGGATTTGGGATGTTCCGGCTTCTCTTCTATAGATAGTGCTTTACCGTTTTCATCAAATTCCACCACACCGTACTCTCTGGGATCCCGCACATAGTATCCGAAGATGGTAGCCCCGCTTTCTCTGGAAGCTGCCTGAAGCAAAACCCGGGAGAAACTCTGTCCATAGAAAATATTATCTCCCAGTACAAGGGCCACATTGTCATTGCCGATAAATTCTTCTCCTACCAGAAAGGCATCCGCCAGCCCCCTTGGAGTCTCCTGTACCGCATAGGACATGGACAGGCCAAGCTGCTCTCCTGTTCCGAACAGTTCCTGGAAAACAGGCAGGTCTCTTCTGGTGGAAATGATTAAAATTTCCCGGATTCCCGACAGCATCAGCGTAGAAAGAGGATAATAAATCATCGGTTTGTCGTACACCGGCATAATCTGTTTGCTGATGGCTTTGGTCAGGGGATATAATCTGGTTCCGGAACCTCCGGCTAAAATAATTCCTTTCATACTCGTTTTCTCCTCTATTTATCCTGGTACATTTCCTGGTAGTATTTCTGATAATCTCCGCTGGTTACATGTTCCATCCAGTCCTCATGTTCAAAGAACCACTGGATGGTCAGGCGGATTCCGTCTTCAAACATGGTCTCCGGATACCAGCCCACTTCTTCTTTAATCTTATCCGGCGCAATGGCGTAACGGCGATCATGGCCTTTTCTGTCTTCCACATAAGTGATCAGTTTCTCGCTTACCAGTTCTTTTCTGGGATCTCCCTCGGGAAGCATCTCCTGCAGCGTATCCAGAATGATATGAATGATCTGGATGTTCTGTTTCTCGTTATGGCCTCCGATATTATAGGTTTCAAACAGACGTCCTTTCTCCTGTACCATGTCGATTCCCTTGGCATGATCCATTACATACAGCCAGTCCCTGACATTCTTTCCGTCTCCGTATACAGGAAGCTTCTTTCCGTGAAGAGCATTGTTGATAATCAGCGGTATCAGTTTCTCCGGGAACTGATAGGGACCGTAATTGTTGCTGCAGTTGGTAATATTGGCCGGAAATTTATAGGTATCCATATAGGCCTTTACCAGCATATCGGAAGAAGCCTTACTTGCAGAGTAGGGGCTGTGAGGCGCATACGGGGTAGTCTCATAGAAATATCCCCCGTCTTCTTCCAGAGAACCATAGACTTCATCGGTGGAAACATGAAGAAACTTCTTGTCCTCTTTGTAAGTTCCATCGGGAAGTTCCCAGGCTGCCTTGGCAGCATTAAGCATAACCAGAGTGCCCAGTACGTTGGTTTCCACAAACACAGTAGGATTCTTAATACTTCTGTCCACATGGCTTTCTGCTGCAAAATGCACCACCCGGTCAATGTCATTTTCCGCGAATATCTGGTTAATCTTTTCGCTGTCGCAAATATCGGCCTTTACGAAGGTATAATTTTCCCTTCCTTCCACGTCTTTTAAATTCTCTAAATTCCCTGCATAGGTCAGTTTGTCCACATTGATAATCCGAATCTCTTCTCCGTATTTCTCAAACATATAATGGATATAATTAGAGCCGATAAAACCTGCTCCTCCGGTCACAAGATAGGTTCTCATGTTTTTTCTCCTTTTCTCAAAAATGGTCATATTTAATGATAGTATAGCATTTTTATATAGGCGATTCAAGGCAAAGCGGACGAAAAGGTCTTTCCCCTTTCGTCCGCTCTTCTGACTCGTCCCTGTCTGGTTTATATTTTATTGGTACATCTTCCTGATGCGGAAAACTTATACGTATATCCTGCCGTATTGGTAAGAGTAGTATTCTTCAGCATAATTCCTGTTCCCAGGGTAAAATAATACCAGTTTCCTGCCTTGGTCTGCAGCCATCCCTTCTGAATGAAATAACCGTTGTTTTTCCCCAGGGCGAAATAGGTATTCTTTCCCACATCAAAGGTTCCGTAGGTGTCTACCATTACGCCGTCAGCCTTCACGTATCTGGTTCCCAGAGAGGAGGTGATAAACTTATTTTTCACCATCTTTCCATCGGAAGGATTGAAATAATAGAAGTTCCCTTTCGTTCCCTTCCATCCCCGCACTGCGTTTCCCGTGGTTCCAAAGTAGTATTTATCCCCGTTTACCGTTCCCAGCAGATTGGTTACCCTCTCGCCGTAACGATTCACATAATAGATCACCGATTTATCGGAATTGGCCAGTAAGGTGGAAGTCACCATCAGTCCTGTATTTTTGGTAAAGTAATAGTACTTTCCGTTATCTTTGACCCATTTGCCCTTTACCTTGACCCCGTTCTGGTAATAGTATTTGTATCCGTTTTCTGTAACAAACCCGTTCTTTTTGGAAGGATCCACAGTCGGTTCGTAGGTAGAAACAGGCGCAGTCCTCGGAACAATGATCTTTGTATAATCCGTAAAGCCGAAATCGATGTCCACATTATTATAAGGATCAATGCCGTCAATCAATCCCATAGTAGGATTCATCGTTCCTCCGCCGTCTCCGTCTGTGGCCTGCCAGATGGTGTAATAGTTTCCTGAAGGCGCCATGATTTTATCCCCATAGCTGGCAATCCATACATCGATCCCGCTGATAATACTGGGAACCAGATAATTCTTATACCAGTTCGTGTTGCAGTAAATCATGGGATAGTATCCGGCTTTTTCAATTTCATCACAAAAAGTCTTTGCCAGCTCAGATAAAAGCGTAGGGGAAAGAGAAGTAAGGGATCCGTCTTCCATATCCACAACTACCGGATAGGAAACTTTATATCCCCGCATTTTCTCAATGACCCACTGGGCGTCTGCCAGGGCCTGCTCTGTGGTCTTGGCTGTGCTGTAATAATAAACGCCCACCGGAAGACCGGCTGCATTGGCTCCCTTCATATTGTTTACATACTGAGAATCATAGGTGGTGCCGCCATATCCGCCTGCCCGGATGAAGGCAAAGTCCACATTGTCGCCGGCCACAGCGTCCCAGTCAATCTCTCCCTGCCAGAAAGAGACGTCAATTCCCCTTGTTATGGCTCCGGGAATCACCTGTCCGCTGCCATTGTAGCATTTTCCGTCTATTTTTGCCCAACGGTTGGGAGACAGGGCTCTTGTATCCATCGAGTTTTCTGCTGTCAGTTCTTCTTCTGCCACGGCGTCCCGACTCTGCTGTGCCCGTTCTGCCTCTGTCTGACCGCCCATGGCATACACAGATGCAGACAGCGCCACTGCGCTTCCCACAGCCAAAATGCCCATCAGACACCGTTTCCAAATCCTCTCATTTTTCATAATTTCAACTCCCGTTTTCCAGATATTACATTTTTTTTAATTTTTCATTAATTTTCACCTCCATTAAAACACGGTCTATCAAAAAAATCAACCTCTTTCTGATCTTTTGAAACAATCTTTACATTTCCAAAAGACTATACTATAATTGCCATATGATTGATTTTAACGTACCTCCCTATGTGGGAACAGAAGAAAAATATATAAAAGAAGCGATTCAGAACCAGAAGATATGCGGTGACGGGGCGTTTACACACAGATGCAGCGAATGGATCAATTCTCATTTTCATGTGAATTATTCCCTTCTTACCACATCCTGCACACATGCGCTGGAAATGTCGGCTCTGCTGGCCCAGGTGAAAGAAGGCGATGAAGTAATTATGCCTTCCTATACCTTTGTATCCACAGCAGACGCTTTTGTTCAGCGGGGTGCAAATATTGTGTTTGTAGACATCCGTCCGGAAACCATGAATCTGGATGAACGCCTGATTGAAGACGCAGTCACTGCCAGAACCAGGGCCATTGTTCCGGTTCACTATGCCGGCGTCTCCTGTGAAATGGATACCATTACAGACATTGCCAAAGCAAGAAATCTTCTGGTTATTGAAGATGCCGCCCAGGGCTTTGACGCTTATTATAAAGGCCGTTCCCTGGGAACCATCGGTGATTTCGGCTGTCTTAGTTTTCACGAAACGAAAAACCTCACCATGGGGGAAGGCGGTGCCTTTTTATTCCAGGACGAGAGATGGAGAGAACAGGCAGAGATTATCCGGGAAAAGGGAACCAACCGAAGCAAATTCTTCCGTGGACAGATTGATAAATATACCTGGGTGGATTACGGTTCTTCCTACCTTCCCAGCGATCTGAATGCCGCCTATCTCTGGGCCCAGTTAGAACAGGCGGACAAGATTCAGAACAACCGGATGGAGAGCTGGAATTTCTACCATGAGGCCCTGCGCCCCCTGGCGGAAAAAGGATATATCGTTCAGCCGTACATTCCTCCTTATGCAGAACACAACGCCCATATGTATTACCTGAAAGCGGAAAATGAAACGGTTCGCAACCGGCTTCTCACCTATTTCAAGGAGCACGGAGTTCTGGCCGTTTTCCACTACATCCCTCTTCACAACGCCCCGGCAGGTCAGCGGTTCGGACGTTTCCACGGGGAAGACGTCTATACTACCAGGGAGAGCTCCCGTCTTTTGCGCCTGCCTCTTTACTACGGACTGAAACGGGAAGATCAGGAATACGTCATTCAGACCCTCTATTCTTTTTATCAGGAGAGCTGGAGCTGATACCATACATAAAAGCCGTTTACCAGAGACCAAAATTTTTCCGGCTCTGGCAAACGGCCTTTTTATTCAGAGGGTATACAGAAGTACTCCTCCGATAATAATCAGATTTCCTATCACCTTTCTTCTGGTAAATTTCTCACCCAGCAAAAAGAAAGAAAGCAGCATCACAAACACATAACTGAAGGTATCAATTACTGCCCCGTATTTCATATCCACCCGGGTATAGGCATAGGTATTCAATAACAGGACGCCGAAGAATATCCCGTAAGATAAAATCACTCTCCAGTTTAAATATTCATAAATCCAGCTTTTATGGGAACGGTTTGCACTCTGTTTCAGAAGAACCTGGGAAATCGCTGTGAAAAACGTCCCCGCAAACATTAACAGCATATACATTCTATTCATTTCTCGTCACCACCAATACTCCAATCAGCACCACTAACAGTCCCAAAATGTTTCGAATGGACAAATTCTCCCTGAAAATCAGAGCCGCCCACACCTGAGACCAGATTAGATAGACACTCTTATTGGCATAGGCTACATTCAAATCAAATCTCTTGATTACCTTCTGCCAGGCCAATGCATAAATAAAGCAATTGAGAATCATCAGTCCGGCAAACAGATAGACGCCCGCTCCTCTGAGTCCGTGTTCATTATACTGTATGGAAGCTGCTTTTGAAAAAACTCCTGTAAACGAAAACAGCAGAATATTCAAATGCAGCAAAAGATAGTTCTTCCATTTTTCCATTTTCTTTTTCCTTTCTTCCGCCAAACAAAAGGCGTGTTCTAAAACCTCCTGCCATTTATAGGAACTGTTTTAGAACACGCCTGCTTTTTACTTATTAAACTGCCGGATCCGTAGGATCATACTTCTGACTGTTTGGTATGGTAATCTTTTTCGGTTTTCCCAGTGGTCCCTTTAAAGCATCATTGGCAACTACTGCCTTATCTACGATGCTGATTGCAGCGCCGTTACAGTTGTTATAAATCCATAATGCATCTGCCACATTGGTACGGATACATCCGTGGGATGCCGGATTGCCCAGCTTATTAAATTCATTAGCCGGCAGTGCATAACTGCTTGGTGCTGTGCAGGCTACCGAATGAATGAAGATTCCACCCTGGCCGGCGCCCGATACATGGCTTGCATACTGTCCATAGGACGGTCCCATCAGAAGCTGCCACCGGCCTGCCCGGTAGATGTGATAATTCCCCAGCGGTGTCGGCGTAGATGCGGCTCCTACAGAGGTTCTCACTGATTTTACCGGCGTCTTCCAGTCGGAAGTATAAATAGTAATAACTCCGTTCTTTCTGTCTACCTGTAAAGCGTATGGTCCTTTGATTACATTGCTTACATCATTTCTGCGGTATCCGTTGGCGTCAAAGTAATACTTTAATCCATTGATGGTCTTCCACTTAGACTTCACAAAGGAACCGGAGGCGCTGTCGAAATATTTTACCTGGTTGTTGGCGTTGCTGGTTACAATCCAGCCGGTACAGAATTTTCCTTTGGAATCCAGCCATCCTTTCACACCGTTTCTGGTTACCACTTTATTGGAAACGGCAGCGCAGGTATTGGGATCAAAATAATGCCATGCTCCGTCAATGGCTGTCCAGCCTTTGGCCAGGATCGCCGTCTTAGGATTTGCATAGTAGTAATGTCCCGCACTTCCAATCCAGCCGGTCAGCCTTGCGCCTTCCACCTTCTTGGTGCTGGATTTCTTAAAGAAGTATTTGTTTCCGTTATATTCTGTCACTCCGCTTGCCAGAACACCGCTTGGCAGGAAGTAATAATGGGAAATGGAACCTACATTCCAAAGGTTTTTATAATGATTTCCGTTGGCGTTAAAGTAATACCAGGCCTTCTTTCCATTATAGGTTACAATGGCAAACTGGTTCTTCACTTCTACAACCGCACTGCCTGCGCCGAATTTATAGAATCTGTTTCCGGCAGGTTTTACCATATGCCATCCGCTTGTATATTCTGCGCGGTGGCCGTATTCATTGATATAATATCTTTTTCCCTTATATGTATAAAGTTTATTCTGTACAACACGGTAATTGCTGTCTACAAAATACCAGTATTTCTTTTTACTTACCGTGCTTTTGGCAGAAATTGCCTCTTTCATGGTATTTTTAAACAAATATCCTGTTTCAGACAATACATAATAGTATTTTCCGCCGTCTAACTGAGGAATTCTCTGTTTGTCATATTTCTTTACCCAGTAACCATAGGGTCCGAAATACCACCAACGGGGAGCTACGGTTCCTTCTGCACCCGGAACCTGTCTCCATTCTCCCTGTACCATCTTTCCGGGAGCTCCGTATACCGGATCGCTTTCTTTCTCCATATAATATCTCTGGTTGTTATGTCCCGGAATTATCTGTACGCCGGTTCTCGGCACACCATTTGCATTGGGGAAAATAAAGTATTTGTCTTTGACTTTAATCCAGTCCTGTTTTCCATCGGTATACCGGTTCCAGTATTCGGTAACACTCATAAAGCTTCCGTCTCCGGCACAGAAAAATCTCCAGGCGCTTCCTGTATAATACCAGAAGTTCTTCTGCAGTCTTCCCAGATTGGATGTCTTCATGGCACCGCCTACATAGTCCACGCTGTCATTTGGCATAAAATAGTAAGAGGTATCTTTTGTATTGGAAAATCCTCTGGTGCCGGCCGGCACTTCTACTTCACCTGTCTGAAGAACTCCGTTCTCATCAAAATAGTAGCCTGCTGCTCCCTGGGCATAGGCCACAGTAACCAGTCCGTCTTCCTGTACATAATATTCCGGCTGTCCGTCCTGAGGCTGAACTCTTCTCAGTTTGTAAAGTCCGCTTGCTGCATCCTGTTCCCATACCGCATCCTTCTCCTGTACCACGATGCTGTCTGCGGCTTTTGCTGCATAAACGGCTGCCTGGGGCTCCAAAGTGGAAATGGGCTCCTCTTCGGCCACTAATTCATTTGACGGGTCTTCCTGTATCTCCTGTGTCTCCTGTGTCTCCTCTGTTTCCTGAACAGCTTCTTCCTCATCTTCCTGTTCTTCTTCGTCGGTATCTACTGTCTCGTCATCCTCTGTCTCATCTGAAGAAGTATCTGCCGGTTCCTGTTCCTGTTCTGATTGAGAACCTTCATCTGTACTATCGGTCTGTACACTGTCTTCCTCCTGCACTGTCTGGCCGTCTGTGATCACAGCGGCTCCTACTTCCAGCACTGTGCAGGCACAGATACATACACTCAGCATAAATGCCAGTACTCTTTTCTTCACTTTTCTTCCTCCTTCATTATTCTCCCAATCCATCTTCAATCGCTTTTACTAACGCTTCCATTGCTGTTTCTTCATCAACCCCTTCACATACCAGCTCAATCTCATCTCCGCACTTCACACAGGCGCCGAGAACACTTAAAACGCTTTTGGCATTGGCAGTACCCCCTTCAAATGTGAATGTAACCAGAGATTTATATTTCATAGCTTCTTTACACAAAATCCCGGCCGGCCTGAGATGAAGGCCTGTGGGATTCTTGATAACTACTTTTCTGCTAATCATAGTATCCTTTCCCCCTATTCTTCGGCATCTGCTTCTCCGGAAATCTTGATCTCTGTTTTTACCTCTGTAAGCAGCTTATAGCCGGACGGAAGTTTGATTTCCACCGGAACTTCATAACTTCCCTCTTCCTTATCTGAAAGATTAATGGATGCTTCAATGTCGTCTGTGCTGAGTGCAGAAAGGCTTGCGCCGTTTTCCTCCACACGCACGTCTATCTTATCCGTTTCAAATACTGCATCCAGTCCCTTTGAGAGTTTTTCTATCTTGATGTCCCTGGTGGGAATTGTAAACTCCTGACTGTTCTCAGGCATAATATCCGCGTGTACAATCACCGTCTCTGCCGTACCTGTGGTGAGTTTTAAGTCTTCCGGCAGCAGATCCACCAGATTTACTTTTGTCTCAAAGTCTTCTCTCTTCTCACTCACATTTACATAGTCTGCCGGTATCCAGATAACATTCCCCTGCTGGTTCAGACTGTTTAAAGCCTCATCGCTTCCTGCCACGCTGACTTCACTTGGGGTCATCGTCACGCCGTCCACTTTATAGCCGGCCGCCGGTGTTCCTGTATAATCTGCTTTGATACTTATATTGCTCCGTACCTTCCACAGGTTTACTGTCACATTCACAGAAGGGTTGGCAATATCATATTTCAGATACCGCATCTGGCTCTCGGACAGATTTTCCTGATTCTTATCAATAATCTGAAGATTGGCCGTCGCATTAATATCAGAGGTCGCTCCGTCCACTTTAACAGTGGCTGTTACTGTATCAATTTTCTGTATCAGGGAACTGGGGCCTGTGATCCTCACTTTCTCAGGGTTTGCCTGTACTGTACCGATTTCGTACCCCTTTCCCGGCTGTCCGTCCTGAGTCACATTAATAATATACTCCTGCGTCATCATTTCTTCAATAATAATTTCCATATTTCCGGGAGAAGCCGATAAGTTTCCGCTGCTTATCTGATCACAGGAAACGCTGATGGGTACCATAACCGGATCTGTATTCATATCCACAATCTGCTTCAGATCTGCCGTAGCTGTAATATCTTCGGCAGTGAGATTTTCTACTGTTTTTCTCTGTCCGGTAACAGATACCAGGGTAGTATCCTGCTCCTCCTGAATCAGACACATTTTCCCGCCGCTCTCAATATAGGCTTCGTTCTGGACTACTACAGGAACCCGGAAATGACGGGTAATAATGGGATTATCAATATTAACCACCAGCAGCCAGATAATAACTGCAATGACAACTGAAAACACTTTTAATGAAAGGTTCGCGGTCAAATCACTCTTCTTCATGTTTCACTCTCCCCTTCCAAAGCTGTTTCAATTTGCTGCTGTCTACGGTTTTCTTTTTATTCTGGATCTTCCTTAAAAATCCGCGGAGCTGTTCTGCCGTAATATCTCTTGTAAGAATCCCCTCCACTGCTACGGATACCTGGCCGGTTTCTTCTGACACAATGATGGTCAGAGAATCACTGACTTCACTGATGCCCACTCCTGCCCGGTGTCTGGTTCCAAGCTGTTTGCTTAAAGCCATATTGTCCGACAGAGGAAGATAACAGGTAGCCGCCACAATGCGGTTTCCGCGTATAATCACCGCCCCGTCGTGAAGGGGGGTGTTATGTTCAAAAATATTAATTAATAACTGACTGGTAATCACAGAATCAATATTGATTCCGGTTCTCTCGTATTCATTTAAAACCACATTCTGCTCGATTACGATTAAGGCGCCGGTCTTTACCTCGCCCATATCAAAACATGCCCTTACAATTTCATTAATGGTTTTATCGGTAAACCTTTCCTCCCCTTCTGTTTTACCGCTGTCGAAAGGAATCAGACTTGCCATAATATTTTTCTGCCCTAATTGTTCCAGCGCTTTTCTCAGCTCCGGCTGGAAAATAACTAATACAGCAGTAATGGCAATGGTCGCCAGATTCTTCCCGATCCACAAAATCGTATTCATCCTGAATATATATGCCAGCAGAATAAACAGAAGCACAATCGCTATGCCTTTTAACAATGCATACGCCCGTGTACTCTTAATCCAGAACATAAACTGATAGATAAAAAACGAAATCAGAAGTATCTCGATAATGTCTGTAAAGCCAATTCTGGGAAGGGAGATTTTCGGCAGATAGTCGTTCAGTATCTGGTTTAAGACATCCATGTATGCGCTCCTTTCTGCTTTACTTTCTCAGCTCTTTTTTGAATCTATAAATCCTTCAGAGACTCTTCCAGTTTTTTCTCAAAGTCTATTTCATGAACCACCGGTCCCTCTGCCGGAGACGGATTGTCCTCTTCTTTCTCCTGAGGAATAATTCTGTCGTCCGCATACATAGGCGCCACATAATCTGCCGGCTGCCTGGGCGCCGGTTCTTCTGTTATGGGTTCTGCGTTAATCTTCTTAATATTTCTCTCACTGGTTGCAACGGTCAGCTTGGGAACTGCCTTCACATAGTAGTAGTACTCGTCGTCTTCATATTCCAGCCGTTCTGTTCTGGTATAATCCCCGCCGTATACAAAGAACTCCAGCACAATTCCCACTGCAATTGCCGCCACGGACGAAATAATAACACCCAGAAGAGAAGTATCCGTATTCAGGAACAGACTGCCGGCCAGCATCAGAAAGATATACAGTACGCCTCCGGCCACTATGGCAATTCTCCATGCATAGTCAATGGCTCTGGTACGAATCAGATTCACCAGTAAGGTAACAGCCACAAATGCCACCACTGTAATCCACATTTCCTGGTTTTTCATCAGTCCGTCTGCAAGCATTTTAATCTTCTCTGTCATTTCCGTATCTGCATTCTGAAGCACTTTCGCCTGCTCGCTGACATACTCTACAAAGAAGTAAAAAACTGCTCCGCAGCCTGCCGGAATACATGCCAGAGGGCTGGAAAGAAGACCGCCGCCCATGGGAATCACCGTAGGAATTCCGGCTGCGAAACCAAGAGGTGTAAATGCCAGTATCAGATTATTTTTCGCGGAAAACCGCAGAAACAGAATCATCAGAAACAGGATTAATACCAGGGCAAAGCCTGCCACTTCAATTCCCACTCCGTAACAATGCCCTGCAATCAGAAGAAATCCCAGATAAACAATGGCATTGGAAGGAAGGATTGAACATATCAGCGCAAGCACCAGGATCACAAAGGGGCTGTTTAATTTTTCCATAAAGCCCAGGGTTGTGTTAATCCATAAGAAATAGATAAGCGCCAAAGCAAATTTCAGACACGGCAGCAGATATACCTCATACTGACCGTAAAAGTTTTTTATTTTCTGTTTTAGTTCCAGTAATCCTGTCATTTCTGTCCCCTCCTGCCCAGCTTCTTCTCTTCCTTGTTATACATTTTATTTAGTCGGGTAAGCTGTACATAATAATCTTTTACACTTTTTTTCGCCTTATGGTATCTCCATGCATACTGAATATACGTAAGAATGCTGTAAAGAACTAAAACGGCAATATACCCGAGCAATATCCGGACTCCCAGAGATACCAGATTCATCTTATGTATATTCTCCATTAAATATTCAGCGAAATATCCAAGCCCTGCCAGCAGTATAAGACCGTATCCCAGAGTCACTAAAAAGAAATTTTTAATGAGAGCCAGTCCGATGTAGTCTGTTCTGTAATATTTGCTCACCGGCAGATACTGTTTGCCTTCTCCGTTTTCATACATGGCAAGCTTCGTCATCAGTTTTACTTTCTCTGTGTTTAACATAAATAACTCCTTATCTTCTTTCACCACAAATACTCATACAGATTGATTGTAACATAGATCTCTAACCATGAAAAGGATTTTTTGGCTTAGACAAAGCCTGTGCAAATGGTCAGAAAATAAACCTTTTTTACTCCATGTTTCTTTAATTCTCCGGCCACTGCGTCTATGGTGGCCCCTGTGGTATATACATCGTCCACAATTAAAGCCCTCTCTATCTTCCAGACGCCCGGTTTTCCCCGGAAAGCCTCCTGAAGATTCCGCCTTCTCTCCGCTGCATTTAACTTTTTCTGGCTTTTGGTCTTCTTCACTTTCTGAATCCAGTCTGTGCAGACAGGAATCCCGAATTGCCTGCCGATTCCCAGAGCAAGCTGCTCGGACTGGTTAAACCCTCTCTTTCGTTTCTTTCGTTTCTCCATAGGGACCGGAAAGACCGCCTGCGGCCTCCATAATTTCATGGAGGATTCTCCGTACAGAGCCAGCGCCCGGATATAGAATTCCCCGTAAATTCTTCTTCCTCCGTATTTGTAGCGGATAATGGAATCTTTCATCTTTTGGTCATAGAGAAAAATCCCTCTCCCTTCTTCAAACCAGTGGGGCCGTACCCGACAGTCCCGGCACAGTTCCTCCTGTCCGTCCTCCAGAGGTTTGCCGCATTTTTTGCACCGGGGTTCCCCTATGGGCCGAAGTTTTGCCCGGCATTTTACGCAGATCATCTGCTCCTGTCCCTGCAGTATCTGATGGCAGAGAGGACAGCAGGGCGGGTAGAATAAATCCCATCCGTTTCTCATCTTCTTTCATCCTTTCCACCCCGAATCAGACTCTCTTTTATGCCAGTTCCTGAATATAAGTATCCAGAGAACTGTATCTCTTCTGCTGCTGCCTGTTGCGTATCATTTCCAGGAATGTCTCCTCACTTCCAACCACGGTCACGCATTTTCTGGCTCTGGTCACTGCCGTATACAGCAGGTTCCGGTTCATCAGCATCCGCGGACCTCCCAGAAGAGGAAGAAGAACCGCCGGATACTCGCTGCCCTGAGATTTATGTATGGTAATGGCATAGGCCAGCTCCAGCTCCTCCAGTTGTTTAAAGGAATATTCCGCGGTTCTTCCGTCTTCAAATTCCACCGTAACCAGCTCGGCAAAGTCATTGATCTCCTTTATCAGTCCCATGTCCCCGTTGAAAACACCCACGCCTTTCTCTATGGGAATTCCGTATTTTCCCCGGACTTCCCACTCTAACTGGTAATTATTCTTCACCTGCATTACCTTATCTCCCTGCCGGAAAATCCGTTCTCCGCTTTCCTTCTCTTTCTTTTTCTTATCAGGAGGATTTAAATATCTCTGCAGAATCTGGTTCAGTCTCTCCACTCCCAGAAGTCCCTTTCGCATAGGAGTCAGAACCTGAATTTCCGACGGTTTCGCGTCTACGTAGGGGGGCAGTTTCTCCTGAATCAATGCAATCAGCACCCGGATGATTACGTCTGCATCATATCGTTTCAAAAAGAAGAAGTCCCGGCTTTTATTATGTATGGGTACCGCCTCTCCCCGGTTAATCCGGTGGGCATTTACCACAATGTCGCTCTGGGACGCCTGGCGGAAAATCTTATTGAGCTCCACCACCGGAAAAATCCCGGAACGGATCACATCCCGCAGCACGTTTCCGGGTCCCACACTAGGAAGCTGGTTCACGTCTCCCACCAGAATCAGGCGGGTTCCGGCGCAGATGGCATTTAACAGGGCGTGCATCAGATGAATATCCACCATGGACATCTCATCAATAATAATCACATCCGCCTCCAGAGGATGATCCTCATTTCTCTCAAAATATCCCATCTGTTCGGAATTCTCTCCTCCCTGACTCAGTTCCAGAAGCCGGTGAATGGTCTGGGCTTCATAGCCGGTAGCTTCCGTCATTCGCTTGGCCGCCCGTCCCGTAGGAGCTGCCAGCCGGATTTCCATCCCTTCCGATTCAAAGAAACGGATAATGGTATTAATGGTTGTGGTCTTTCCGGTTCCCGGTCCACCCGTCAGAATAAACAATCCGTATTCCGCTGCCTTTAATACCGCCTCTTTCTGCCGTTCATCCAGCTCAATCCGGTTATTTTTCTCAATAGCTTCCAGTCTCCGTATGGCCATGGCCTCGTCGGTCTGACAGCGGACGTTTAGCTCGTTTAGCATTCGGGCCGTATTCAATTCCAGATAATAGTACTGACTGGCATAGACAATCACCTGTTCTTCTCTTTCTTTCAGTATAATTTTCCGATCCATAGCCAAATCCATCAGATGCTTCTCCATAAAGGAAGCCTCCACCCCCAAAAGCCGGGATGCTCTTAGCAGAAGCTCTTCTTTTGGAAGATAGGTATGGCCCTCTCCCACTGCCTGTACGAAAACATAGAGAATTCCGCTTCGTATCCGGTAATCGGAATCTGTATGGATGCCGATTTTCGAGGCGATTTCATCTGCAATTTTAAAGCCCACTCCCGTTATGTCTTCTGCCAGACGATAGGGGTTTTCCTCCAGCACGTGATAAAGTCCGTTCCCGTATTTCTGGTAGATTTTCACTCCCAGATTCAGAGAGATTCCATACTGCTGCAGGAAGATCATGGCCTTTTGCAGGTCTTCCTTCTCTGCCACCTGCTGGGAAATCTCTCTGGCCATACGCATACTGATCCCCTTAATTTCTGCCAGCCGCTCCGGTTCTTCCCGTACAATCCTCAGAGTATCTTCTTTGAATTTTTTTACAATCCTGGCTGCCAGAGCCGGCCCGATTCCTTTAATTGCTCCGCTTCCCAGATACCGCTCCATAGCCAGGGCGTCCTCCGGAGCTTTTTCTTTATAAGATTCGATCTGGAACTGCTGTCCGTACATGGGATGCTCTGTATAATGTCCCCGGGCTTCTATCCATTCTCCCTGGGAAATATATTCAAAGGTCCCCACACAGGTCAGTTCTTCTATCTCTTCACTTTTTAAAACCAAAACGGTGTAACCATTGTCCTGATTCCGAAAAATGATATGATCAATGTATCCCGTTACTGTATCGCTCATCCTTATCCCAATGCCTCTTTCCTGTGGAATCTTTTATAGAAAAAAGGCTGTCCGGCCGGAAATCCCTTCCGTCCGTCAGCCATATTCTGGTTTATTTCATCTCTGAAATCACCTGGGCATACATGCCCGTACCTTCCGCCACTACCATCATGGGATTCTCGGCAGTCAGTGTGTGAATTCCTGTTTTTTCTTCGATCAGTGTCTCCATTCCCTGCAGCAGGGAACCGCCTCCGGTGAGAATGATTCCCCGGTCTACAATATCCGCAGCCAGTTCCGGCGGTGTTTTCTCCAGTACTCCGTGAACCGTATCCACAATCTGACCGACTTCTTCTTTTAGTCCTTCTCTGATTTCCTCTGATGTCAGAGTGGCAATCCTGGGAAGTCCTGTGATTACATTTCGTCCCTTCACTTCCATGGTTGCCGTCTTCGCCTGTTCGCAGGCCGTTCCGATTTTAATTTTAATATCTTCTGCTGTCTGTTCACCGATAAACAGATTGTGATTCTTCCTCACATACCGCATAATCGCCTGATCGAAATTATCTCCTGCCACTTTCAGTGAGCTGGATACCACAATCCCGGCCAGTGAAATCACGGCCACGTCGGTGGTTCCGCCGCCGATGTCTACGATCAGGTTGCCATAGGGCTTGGTAATGTCAATGCCGGCGCCGATAGCCGCCGCAATGGGCTCTTCAATAAGAAACACTTCCCTTGCCCCGGCCTGGTAAGTGGCTTCTTCCACCGCCTTCTTCTCCACTTCTGTCACGCCGCTTGGGATGCAGATGCTGATTCTCGGCTTACGGAAAGCTCTTCTTCCCATGGCTTTCGATATAAAATATTTCAGCATTTTCTCAGTTACTGTATAATCCGTAATAACTCCCTGGCGGATCGGGCGGATCGCTTCTATGTTCCCGGGGGTTCTTCCTATCATCTGCCTGGCTTCTTCGCCGATTGCTTTAATTTTTTCGGTATCTTTATCATAAGCAACCACAGAGGGTTCTTTTAATACGATGCCTTTTCCTGTAGAATACACCAGGCAGCTGCAGGTGCCCAGGTCAATTCCAATATCACTTGCCGGCATACTTGTCCCCTTTCTTTCTCAGATTCACTCACATTTTCCAATATAGATAATTATATACAAAACTTCTGAAAATGGAACCCCCAACCGAAAATTTCAGCTTACTCTGTCTGCAGATACCTGGCCACATATTTTCCTGTATAGGAAACCGGGTTTTGGGCCACTTCCTCCGGGGTTCCCACAGCAATCACCTGACCGCCTCCGTCGCCGCCTTCCGGACCGATGTCAATAATATAATCCGCCGTCTTAATGACATCCAGATTATGTTCGATGACCACAACGGTATTCCCGCCCTCAGACAGACGTTTCAGGATTTCGATTAGCTTATGCACATCTGCAAAGTGCAGACCGGTCGTTGGTTCATCCAGAATATAGATGGTCTTTCCTGTACTGCGTTTGCTCAGTTCCGTAGCCAGCTTAATCCTCTGGGCCTCGCCTCCGGATAGGGTAGTCGAAGGCTGTCCCAGACGGATGTAGGAGAGACCCACATCATATAAGGTCTGAATTTTCCGTTTTATAGAAGGTATGGCATCAAAGAAATCCAGCGCCTCCTCTACGGTCATATCCAGCACGTCATAAATGCTCTTCCCTTTATACTTCACTTCCAGAGTCTCTCTGTTATAGCGTTTTCCCCGGCAGACTTCACAGGGTACGTATACATCCGGCAGAAAATGCATCTCTATTTTAATAATACCGTCTCCGCTGCATGCCTCGCACCGGCCGCCCTTTACGTTGAAACTGAAGCGGCCTTTCTTATAGCCTTTAGCCTTGGCGTCGGCCGTAGAGGCAAAGAGATCCCGGATCTGATCAAAGACTCCCGTATAGGTGGCCGGATTGGATCGGGGTGTTCTCCCGATTGGAGACTGGTCGATGTTAATTACCTTATCAAGCTGCTCCATTCCCAGAATCTTCTTATGTTTTCCCGGAATGGTTCTGGCCCGGTTCAGCTCTTTGGCCAGCCGCTTATACAGAACTTCATTGACCAGGGAGCTCTTTCCGGAACCGGAAACTCCGGTTACGCAGGTCATTACCCCAAGGGGAATGGAAACGTCCACATTTTTCAGATTGTTTTCCGCTGCCTGTACAACCTTTAAAAATCCGGTGGGCTGTTTCCGTTCTTCCGGTACGGGTATTTTCCTTCTACCACTTAAGTATGCGCCGGTTACGGAATTCTTATTCTTCATAAGTTCTTCCGCCGTTCCGATGGCTACAAGTTCTCCTCCGTGTTCTCCTGCTCCCGGCCCAATATCTACGATGCAGTCTGCCGCCCGCATGGTATCTTCATCATGTTCCACCACAATCAGGGAATTTCCCAAGTCTCTTAAATGCATCAGTGTTTTCAGAAGTTTGTCATTGTCTCTCTGATGAAGACCAATACTGGGCTCGTCTAAAATATAGGCCACTCCTACCAGACCGGATCCAATCTGAGTCGCCAGACGGATTCGCTGGGCTTCTCCTCCCGAAAGGGTCCCGGTTGCTCTGGACAGGGTCAGATAATTCAGCCCCACATCGGAGAGAAATCCTACCCTGGCCCGGATTTCCTTTAGAACCTGCTCCCCGATCAGTTCCTGCTGTCTGGTCAGTTCCAGGTTCTCCAGCCATTCTTTCAGCTTATCCACAGACAGGGAGGTTACTTCATAAATGTTACTGTCTCCCACAGTTACAGCCAGGGCTTCTTTTTTCAGACGCTGTCCGTGGCAGACATGACAGGGAGTAATCCGCATAAAAGTTTCGTATTCCTGTTTGGTAGTGTCCGATCCGGTCTCCCGGTAACGGCGTTCCACGTTCTTAATCAGCCCTTCAAAGGCCACGTCATAGATGCCTTCTCCCCGCTGCCCCCGGTAATAAACTTTCACCGATTTTCCATTGGTTCCGTAGAGAAGAATGTCCCGTATTTTTTTCGGATATTCTTCAAAGGGCGTATCCAGGCTGAAGTGATATTCTTCTGCCAGAGCGTCCAGAATGGCTCTGGTATAGCTTCCCTTATCTGTACAGGACTGCCATCCCAGAACGGTGATTGCCCCCTGACTGATGCTTAAACTCTCATCGGGAATCATCAGAGACGGATCAAACTCCATCTTATATCCCAGTCCGGCACATTCCGGGCAGGCCCCAAACGGATTATTAAAGGAAAAACTTCTGGGTTCAATTTCATCCACACTGATCCCGCAGTCCGGACAGGAAAAACTCTGGCTGAAATTCATGGCGGTTCCGTCCATTTTATCCACCATTAAAAGGCCGTCCGACAGCTCCAGCACGTTTTCAATGGAATCCGTCAGTCGTTTCTCAATCCCCGGTTTTACCACAAGACGGTCTACCACAATTTCGATATTATGTTTGATGTTTTTATCCAGTTTGATTTCTTCTGACAGCTCATACATGTTTCCGTCCACAAGGACTCTCACATAGCCGCTTTTCTTGGCCCGTTCAAATAATTTGGCATGGGTTCCCTTCCTTCCCCGGACCACCGGAGCCAGAAGCTGAATTCTGGTCCGCTCAGGCAGGGTCATAATCTGATCCACCATCTGATCCACCGTCTGCCTGCTGATTTCCCTTTTGCATACCGGGCAGTGGGGAATTCCGATTCTGGCATACAGCAGACGGAAGTAATCATATATTTCGGTCACAGTTCCCACGGTCGAACGGGGATTTCGGTTGGTGGATTTCTGATCAATGGAAATGGCGGGGGAGAGTCCTTCAATGCTTTCCACATCCGGTTTTTCCATCTGTCCCAGAAACTGACGGGCGTAGGAGGAGAGTGACTCCATGTATCTCCTCTGCCCTTCTGCATATATGGTATCAAATGCCAGGGAACTCTTCCCTGAACCGCTCAGTCCGGTCAATACTACCAGTTCATTCCTGGGAATATCCACATCCAGATGTTTCAGATTGTTTTCATTGGCCCCTCTGATTTTAATAAACTGCTTTTGTACTTTCTGTGCCGGCATAGTATACCTCTTTTCTATCTTTCTATCTAGTATTCCCTTTCTTTCTCAGACAAATACACATCCGCATCTGTCAGTTCGAGTATACTATACTTATCTGCCTTTTGCAAACATTTGTTCTGTTTTTACCAGTTGCGTATTGCCAAAAAACATACTATAATGAAGCAAACCTGAAAAATAAAGGAGAAAATTCTATGAAAAACAAATGGACAGCCCTGGCAGTATCTCTCATTCTCTCTGTTTCCACTGCTGTCTCAGCAGGAGCAGCGAGCCAGACTGCCACCCCCATCCCTCAGACAGAAACTGCGGCAGAAACCGCCGCTTCCAATAACGGCGATACCCAGGCGCTGCTGAATGAAGCCGAAAGTCTGGGACTTCTTCCTGAGGCTGCCGCACAGCCTTCTATCTCAGAAGAGACTGCCTGTCTGATGGAAGCGGGAACCGGAACAATTATTTATGATAAAGAAATGGATAAACAGATTATTCCTGCCAGCACTACTAAGATTATGACAGCCCTGCTGGTAATGGAGAACTGTTCCCTGGACGAACAGGTCACTTTTACAGAAACCGGTATCCGGGATGTAAACTACGGAAGCACCAATGCGGGAATGCAGCTTGGGGAAGTGATTACCATCGAGCAGTGCCTCTATCTGATTATGCTTCAGTCCGCCAATGAGGTCTCCGCACAGGTAGCTGAATACATAGCCGGATCCGAAGCGGCTTTCGTGGAGCAGATGAATCAGCGGGCAGAAGAACTGGGCTGTACCGGAACCCATTTCAATAACCCCAACGGCCTGCCTGACAACAATCATTACACCACCGCCCACGATATGGCTTTAATCTCTCAGGAGGCTATCAAACACGACTTATTCCGGGAGATTATCCACACCCAGGAATACACCCTCCCGGCCACCAACGTAAATCCTGCTCCCAGGACTTTTAAGAACCACCACGCCATTTTGTTTCCGGGAACTGAATATTATTACGAATACGCCATCGGAGGCAAAACCGGTTACACCGACGCCTCTCAGAGTACGCTGGTTACCTTTGCCGAAAAAGACGGCCTTTTGTTCATCGCCACAGTCTTTAAAGGGGACGGAGCCAAGATTGTGCTGGATACCAAAAAATTATTTGAATACGGCTATGAAAATTACGAAAAACTCACCCTGGAGGGAGACAGCTATATGCTGGTACCCAAGGGAAGCGCTCAGGTTATCAGTGATCTGAAAGAGCAGAAACTGCAGGAAGAACAAAAGCTTCAGGAACAGAAGGAGCAGGAACAGGCAAACACCGAAGCAGTGGCAGCGGCCCGGCAGGCCTCCCGTTCCACTTATATGAAAATCATTGCCGTCCTGGGAGTTTTAATCCTTCTGGGTCTTCTGGTGATGATAATAAAACTGATTTCCCGCAGAAAGAAACGCCGGAAATAAGGGATATAAAAAGGAAGTGCAGACAGTCCGCACTTCCTCTTTTTTATTCCTCTGTTTTTTTCAGGTTGCTGCACAGAATCCGGTAAACCGCTTCTCCGTCTTTCGCCTGAATGATTTTCTCTATCATTTCTTCCTTTTGTACCACTAAATTAATTAATTCTTTTAATACATCCAACTGCGCATGCTGCTCCTTTATGGCCAGCATGAGAACCAGGTGTACCGCCACCTTCTCTCCGTCCGGGTTTCCCATTACCCGGAAGTCCACCGGATTTTTTAAGACTGCCACACAGATGCAGGTTTCATTCACATAGCACGCATCGGTGTGTGGAATCGCTGCCTTATATCCTTCCAGAGGCAGCCCGGTGGAAAATTTCTGCTCCCGCAGAATCACATTCTCTTTAAAGTCTTCTTTTACAATTCCAAGCTCAAATAATCTGTCCGACAGAATTTCCAGCACTTCCTGATCCGTTGCGCCTTCAACCCCCACATAGCAGGTTTCTTTTCTGATAGAATCTATCAATGCCATAACCCAGCCCCCGTTCTATTTAAATTTATGAATTACAGACAGCGGATCTTCCGACTGGAAAACCGTCCGTCCCATCACAACTCCAGAAGCGCCTGCTTCTTTCACCGCATAAAATTCTTTTTCCCCGATGCCGCCGTCCGCCAGAATCTGGTATCGTCCCCCGGAGCACTCCGCCAGTGTCTTTATTTTATCCAGCATCTCTGCCTGGAAGAGATCCCCTTCCCCGTCGGGCTCAGAAGTCATAACCAGAACGTAGTCAATCCGATTTTTATAGGGAAGGATCTCTCTGGCAGAGGTGCGCGGATTTAAAGCAATGCCTGCCTTCATCCCCAATTGATGAATACGGTGAATCAGATACAGGGGATACCCTGTGGATTCCCAGTGAAAGGCCGCCGCACAGAATCCTGCTTCGGCAAGAAAGTCCAGATAATCTGCCGGGTTTGTCACCATCAGATGGGCGTCCATCCGGCCTTCCCACAGCTTCGCTGCTGCCCGGATGGTTTTCATGCCAAATGTGATATTTGGCACAAAGTTGCCATCCTCAATATCAAAATGCAGACAGGGACAGCCTTTTAACGCCCGGATGGCTTCTCCCAGATGCATCTGATCCGCAGATGCCAGGGAAGGAAGAATCTGCATATTCTCTCACCCTTTCTTTATAAGGAAGCTCTGAACTTCTTTACAACATCCATAAATTCTCTGACGCGCTTTTCGTCTGCTTCATTTTCAAATTTTCCGTCCTTCTTAAAGGTGGTTCCTACCACAGCTCCGTCTGCAATACTTAACTGTTCTTCCACATTGTTAATTCTAACACCTGTATTGGCGAATACAAGAGTTTCCGGCACTTCCTTTTTCACCTCTGCCAGAACCTGAGAGTCTGTGGCTGATCCGGCTGTCAGTCCGGATACGCAGAGGGCGTCTGGCTTACAGTTAAATACCGTACTTTTTGCAATCTGTTTAATATCGTCTCTCTGAATATATTTTGCCGCTTCCGGCACAATGTTGAACAGCAATTTCACATCTTCTGCACCGATAGCATGCTGATGGCGCACCACTTCTCCGCAGTTTGTATTCCACAGGCCGAAATCACTGGCATATACTCCTGTGAAAATCTCCCGCACAAATTTCGCTCCCGTTGCAGCCGCCAGATCCAGAGACTTTGCCGGATCCCATAAAACATTCACCCCAAAGGGAATTTTCAAATCTGCTTTTAATTCCCCGATAATCCTCGCCATTGCCGCTACAGTTTCCGTCTTTACATCCGTCAGATAGGGGAGGCTGAATTCATTGGAAAACATTATAGCGTCTACGCCGCCTTCCTGCAGAGCAAGCATTTCTTTTTTCGCCCGGCAGATCACAGCATCCATGCCCCCGGCTTTGTCAAATCCCGGATCTCCCGGAAGGGCCATGAAATGACACATGGCAATAATCGGTTTCTCTGTTCCTAAAATTTCCTTTGTCCACTTTACGCTCATATTCTTTCTCCTTTATCCTTTTCTATTTTTTCTTTTTATTTATCCTCTGCAGATGTCAATGTCTTTTCCGAATCTGCAGGCAGACGCCAGCATCAGCTTGGCACAGTCTTCCACATCCCGGCGGCTTGCCACCTCCGCAAGGGAATGGGTATACCGAAGAGGGATGGACAGATGGGCCATGGGAATTCCTTCCGTGCCCGCATGCTGTGTAAACGCATCGTCTGTAATCACTCCGATTACCACTTCTTTCTGGCACTTCAGCCCTTCTTCTTTCGCTGTTTTCTCTAAAAACGCATTTAGTTTCGGGTTCGGAAGGAGGCCTCCCAGAGTCCCTCTTCCATGAAAGTTCATATACATAATGGCCACGCCTTCTCCCACAGCCATTTCGTAGCGTCCCTTTAACTCCGGTGTATCACAGGCCGGTGAAATATCCACACAGATTGCCGCATCCGGCTGCAGCCTGCAAAAGGTAGGAGTTGCCGAACGGATATTAAATTCTTCCTGCACCGTAAAAATCAGATGTATTGTAGCTTTATGCTCTGTTTTTCCCAGTTCTTCCGCCATATACAGCAGGGTATAGATTCCCATCCGGTCATCCAGGGCTTTGGAAGCCACATAGTCCCCCAGCAGGGTAAAGTTGGGAATGTAGGTAACAATACTTCCGATGTCTACTCCCTTTTCCAGCACCTCTGCTTTGGATTTGCATCCTAAGTCCACATACAATTCCCCGATGGGAGTCACTGCAAACTTTTTATCCGCAGGCGTGAGATGGTGGGAAGTATTTCCTATTACAGCTCTGTATGCCTTCGTCTCATCCAGCGTATGTACATCCACCATGGAAGCCGGCAGGACTTTCTCCGGCACGCCGCCGACTCTCTCCAGACGCAAGAACCCGTTCTCTTCTACTTTCTTCACAATCAGTCCCACTTCGTCCATATGGGCAAAATAGGCAATGGAAACCCCGCCTTCTTCTGTTCCCGGATAGGTTGCAGTAATATTTCCCAACTTATCCACATGAACATCCTCGCACAGCCCTTCCAGACGTTTTAAAAGATAGGCTATCATTTTATCTTCATGTCCGCTTAAAGCAGGAATTTCCGTCAATTCCCTCATGTCTTTTTCAAAATTCATATCGTTTCCTTTCTTTCCTGATTCTTATCCAATATGCATTCTTCCGCCGTCCGCGATCAGAACTTCTCCGCACAGGTAAGAAGCCATATCGCTTGCCAGAAATAATGCAACAGAGGCTATATCTTCCGGTTCTCCCATTCTCCCAAGAGGCATCACGCTCTTATAATGTTCTCTGGCAGCTTCCTCTGAACCGAATCGTGTGGCAAGCATTTTACTCATCACTACGGCCGGAGCAATCCCGTTTACCCGGATTCCCAGCCTGGCATATTCCCGGGCCAGAAACCGTGTCAGCGCATAGGATCCTGCTTTTGTGGTCACGTACTGAGGAATTCCGGTTCCGCCGCTGAATACGGACGCGGACGTGAGAATGACAATGTTTCCTTTTGTTTTCTCCAGATACGGCCTGGCCGCCTCAGAACAATAGTAGGTTCCCAGAGCATTGACCTGATAGCTGGTATTCCAGTCTGCCACCACTCCCGCATTATTCACTAAAATATCCACGCGTCCGTAAGTACCTGCAATTTCCTCAAAAACCTGCTTTACCTTCTCTTCTTTGGATATATCGCATTGCCGGTAACCGGCGCGTTTTCCTGTTTTTTCCGTTTTATCCAGGAGTTCCTGCACCTGTTCTTCCTGGCATACGTCCAGAATCACCGTCTGCGCCCCTGCCTGTGTGAGCTTTTCTGCGATTGCCGCTCCGATTCCCTGTGCCGCCCCTGTTACTACCGCAACTTTGCCTCCCATATCTATCTCATAGCTCATTTCGACCCTTCTTCCGTCTTATCTATTTTTATAATGCACTTCAGACACTGTCCTCTGCCGATTGTCTGCGCGATGGCCTTATCCAGTTCCCCCAGGGAAAACCGGTGGGTAATATAAGATTTCGCATCTATCATGCCACTGGCAATAAGACGCAGCGCCTCCCTGGTATTGTTCTGATTAGCCGAATAGGTTAAAAGGACTTCCATCTCTTTAAAAAACGCTTCACTGACATAGAACTTCAGGTATTCTTCCGGAGCCGGGGTAGCAAATAAAAGCAGCTTTCCCCCTTTTCCCGTCAACTTGAATCCCGTCTCCATAGCCCGTACATCTTTTGCCATAACGCACACTTTGTCGAACTGATTCCAGCCAAATTCCTCTTGTAACTTCTCCAGTTCTTTCTCCGGATCTTCTTCTGCTGCGCGGGCAGACAAAACACCTTTCTTCTTTGCCATTTCCTGTCTCCAGGGAATAATCTCGTAAGCCACGATGTCGCTTACCCCATAAGCTTTTAATGCCTCAATCAGCATCAATCCTATGGTTCCGGTTCCCACAACTGCAATCCTGTCTGAAGGTTTCACGTCCATTCTCTCAATTCCGTGAAGGGCGCAGGCAAGAGGTTCAATCAGAGAAGCCTCCTCGAAACTCACGTGATCCGGAAGTTTCAGAGTATCTTTTTTCACATGTTCTGCCCCCGCCTTAAAATATTCTGCAAAACCGCCCGGCTGATAATGGGTCTTTTTAAACTGTCTGCAGAGGGTATAATGCCCTTTTCTGCACTCTTCGCAGCGCATACAGGGAATATGATGATGTACAAATACCCGATCGCCCACCTGGAAATCTGTCACCCCCTCTCCTGCTTCTGCCACAGTTCCCACCGCTTCATGCCCCAGAATAACAGGAGCTTTAGGCTTGTTGTACCATTCCATGGTATCTGCCACGCATACGCCGCAGGTGTCTGTCTTTACCAGGATTTCTCCCGGCCCTGCAGAGGGCTTTTCTACTTCTTCTACTCTCACATCTGTGTTGGTATAATATACTGCCGCTTTCATAAATCTCTCCTATTCCAGACTGCTTTTGGTTCCTACGCAAATAATCCCGCAATCTTTGATAAAATCCAGGTCAGCCAGTTGCCGGCGGACAATGCCGTTATATCTACCGCTCCTTCCGGAAGGGTATACCCTGCGGATACTGCCATCTCCGTCATAGAGGATCCGAAACTGGTACAAATCAGCATAACCACGCTCATAATCACGACGCCGCAAATCAGAGAACGGAATAAATTCCCTTTACTCAGACAGGGTACCAATGCTACGAAGTAGGCCAGGGAAGCTAAATCCCCAAAGGGAAGTACTCTGTTTCCGGGCAGAATCACAGCCAGAATCAGGGTAACCGGTATCAGAATCAGGCCTGCCGCCACAGTTACCGGATGTCCGATTAAAATCGCGGAATCCAGTCCCACATAGAATTCTCTGTCCCCAAAGTGTTTTTTCATAAATTTTTTCGCCGCATCCGATACAACGGACAGGGATTCCATAAACAGGGCGATGAATTTGGGTATAATCATCATAACGGCCCCAATGGAAATGGCAGAGCTTAAAAGCAGAGGAATATCGCTCCAGTATCCGGACAGCAGTCCTAAAATCAGTCCCAGCACCGTTCCAAGTACCAGCGGACTTCCGAAAATCCCCCATTTTTCCTGAATATGTTTCTCATCCCAGTTGATGTCCTTTATCACCGGAATCCGATCCAGCACCCAGTTTACTCCTGCAATAATAGGAATACTGGTAACCGCCCATCCATGAGGAATGGAAACGCCCGGCACCTGGTAGAAGTCCTGTACCCGTTTGGCCGTCCTGTCCGCCATCACCAGACAGAAAGCCGCATGAATGGCGCCTGCTATCAGGCCTAAAATAAGATTCCCGGATATAATGTAGACAACTGATGCAGTAAAGGCATGATTCCAGAAATTCCATATATCCACATTCAGTGTCTTAGTCAGTTTTGTGGCAAGCATGATGATATTCACCCCCAGAGACACCAGAATGATCAGTGCACCGCAGGTAGTACTATAGGCAATGGCCGATCCCACAGCCCAGCCCACGTCCAGAATGTCATTTTTCAGTCCCCATTCTTCCACCATGATCTCAATCATGGGATTTACTGTGGTCATCATCAGGTTAATTACCAGATTCAGTCCGATGTAGGCTGCGCCAAATGTCAGACCTGCCATCAGCGACTTTTTCAGTTTCGCCCCGAAAATCATACAGATAATGAAAATGAAAATCGGAATTAATACAGAAGCGCCTAAACTGGTAAGTGCATTTGAAATTTTTGTAATTGTTTCAACCATAGTTTTCCTCCTTGCTAATAGCCCCGTTGTCCTTTGTTCTTTAATTCTTCTCCGAAATTTCTTTTATTTTCTCTGCCAGTTTCTCCAGCAGTTCCTCATCCCCCACCCCGGTTAAAAGAGGAACTCCGTTAAAGACCGGAAGTCCTGACTCAAAAGAAACCTGAGCGGTACTTAAGATCACGTCGCAGCCTGTCAGCCGGTTGGCCAGATCCTGCACGCTGCATGTCATAATCGAAATCGGTATTTTCCTTTCATCCATATATTCCTGTACAATAGATGCCGCATGGGTGGATGTGGCAATCCCTGAGCCACAGGCAACCATTAATTTTACTGTTCTTCCCATTTTGTTTCCTCCTCTTTTTTATCTCATTGCTTTTCCCAGAATATTTCTGCCAGTTGTTCTGCTTTTTCTGCTGATTCTGCCTTTATGGCTTCCAGAGCGATTTCTCTGCACTCCCTGGCAGAAAGTCTTCCTATCCACTCCTTAACTTCTCCTATTCCTCCCGGTGATACGCTGAACTCGTCCAGCCCCAGCCCCAGCAATATGGGGATCATTTTTTTATCCCCGGCGGCTTCCCCGCACATTCCGCAGGGTTTTCCGTTTTTATGGGCTCCTTCTATGGCCAGTTGTATCAGTTTTAATACGGCCGGATGGAAATAGGTATAAAGATCCGCAATCTCTTCATTTCCCCTGTCTGCGGCAAGCGTGTACTGAGTCAAATCGTTTGTCCCAATGGAGAAAAAGTCTGCCTCCTTTGCAAAAGTCTCCGCCATCACAGCCGCAGAGGGAATTTCAATCATCATTCCCATGGGGATCTTCTCTTTTACTTCCTTTCCTTCTTTTTCTAATTCTCTTCTGCACTCTTCTGCCATACCTTTCGCCCACCGCAGTTCCTCTACCGAAGAAATCATGGGAAACATAATCTGAAGCTCTCCATATACGGAAGCTCTCAAAAGGGCCCGAAGCTGCGTTTTAAACACCTCTTTTTCCTTCCGGCACAGTCGGATTGCCCGGTTTCCCAGGAAAGGATTCTGCTCCTTTTTCATGGGCAGGGCAGGGACTTCTTTGTCTCCGCCTATGTCCAGGGTTCTTACAATCACCGGCTTTTCTTTCATGCTTCTTAAAACAGAGGCATAAGCCTGATACTGCTGCTCTTCTGTGGGAAGAAATTCCCCGGTCAGATACAGAAACTCCGAACGGAACAGTCCGATTCCTCCGGCTCCGTACTGGAGCGCTTTTTGAGCATCCTGCACATTTCCGATATTTCCGAAAAGCTGCACCCTCTTTCCTTCTTTGGTAACACAGGGAAGATTTGCCCTTTCAGCTCTGCGTTTCCGTTCCTGTTTCTCTTTTTCTATTTCTTTTCTAAATCTCTCTGTTACCTTTTTCTCCGGTTCCGGAAAGACTTCTCCGCTGTTTCCGTCCAGAGCGATTCTCATTCCGTTTTTTACATTTTCCAGAATCCCTTTCACCCCCACAGCCGCGGGAAGTTCCATGGTTCTTGCCAGAATAGCTGTGTGAGAAGTTTTCCCTCCCCCTTCCATAACAAGGCCCACAATGTGACGAAAGTCCAGCCCTGCCGTAACGGACGGCGGAATGTCTTCCCCTATCAGAACCGTTGGCTCCTGCAGGGAGCCTGTGTCCGGAAGGGAAATTCCCTGCATCTGTCTCTGAAGCTGCATCTTAATGTCCTGTATATCGGAAGCTCTCTGTTTCATATATTCACTGTCCATAGCGGCAAATAGTTCCATATACTGATTCATCACCTTTTCCACTGCATCTACTGCACTGGCGCCCAAGGAAATCTCTCCTCTGATGGGGACAATCATTTCTTCATCCTGTAAAATGGAACAATGCGCTTCAAAAATTGCAGCTTCTTCCCGGCCTATCCCCCTTTTTGTTTTCCTGGCCAGGTTCTGGTTCTTTTCCAATACCTCCAGGCGCGCTTTTTCAAAATCTGCTTCTTCTGTCTCTTTTCCTTTAAAGGGCCGGTTCAGTTTCACCGGTATTTCAGAATACACCAATGCTTTTCCAAGACAGACGCCCCTGGATACTCCGATTCCTTTCATATTATTCACCCAATCCCGCTTCTATGGCTTTAACAAGTTCCCTGCATGCCTCCTTTTCATCCTCGCCGTCACAAACCAGCTCTACCTCCATTCCACAGTCAATGCCTGCCGCCAGAACGCTCAAAATGGATTTCGCATTTACGATTCTGGTTTCATCGCAGATTAGTTCTACTTTTGACTGAAATTTACTTGCCAGTTTGGTCAGTGTATCTGCCGGTCTGGCATGCAGCCCTGATTTTGATACAACTTTTACTTTTGTTTTTGTCATTTTCTCACCTCACCGTTTAATATCTTAAGCACTTCCTGTTTTGTGCTTACTTCCAGAAGACGCCTGGCATTTTCTTTCTTCCCCAGTTTTAATACCAGTTGTTTCACTTTTTCAACGTCTTCTCCTCTCTGTTCTTTTTCCGGTATCAGAAGCAGCAGAGCGATTCTTATCATCTTTGCCTCTTCCGGGTAGTCTTTGCCTTTCGCCCAGTCCACCGGGGAAACGGTTCTTAAAAACACTGCCTTCGTTTCCTTCACCCCGGCAGTCACTGCATGTACCAGAGCAGTTCTTTTGCCGATACCTGTAAAAGCAAGTTTCTCTCTTTGGGCCACTGCTTTTACAATTTCTGTTTCGTCTGTAACTCCATTTTCCGTTAAAATATGCTTCGTCAGAATTCGGATAACTTCTTCTTTTGTCTTTGCCTCCCGATCCAGAATCACATTTTCTTCTCTTAGAAGCTCTGTGAAATTCTCCTGTTCTCTTCCCCCGCCCAGGTAATTTAGTACGGCGCGGGAATCCCGGCAGGCAAAAACTGCATTTATCTGTTTTTCTTCCAGAGACATACGGTAAATTTCTGAAAGAAGCGCCGTTATCATTTCATCTTCCAGGGTGCAGATGTCAAACCGGATTTGTTTCGTCTTATGATTCACATAAAGATTAAGTCTTCCTTCTCCTTTTTCTTCCCGGACACACACTTTCAGATTCTCCGTAAGCGCCGCACTGACCAGAACCTTTTCTCCTTCGGCCTGACAGGTATCTGTAAAAACAGATTCTTCCGTCAGCATGGACGTTATCCGGTCATATCCCTTTTCTCTTTTGCGGGAAGCGATGTCAATCGTATCCCGTATGGCGCTTATGTCCTTATCTGTCAGGAAAGAAGAAACGAGCAAATGGGGAAGCTTTCCCACATCTACCGGTACGGTGGATATAATGAAATCTGTCTCCTTTAATTCCATCTGTTTCAGCTTCCTTACAGAAACAACCGCACGGATATTCAGATTGGGAAACTGCTGTTTCAGCATTGCTTCCAGTAACTGGGAAGTTCCGTATCCGCTGTGACATACAACTACTGCACTGACCGGATTTGTCTGTTTTACCAATGCCGTCTGATAATAGGTTGCCAGATTTCCGATTTCATCTAAACTGATAAAACCCAGTCCATATTTTCTTCCCACCAATGCGCATGCAATCTGGCAGATACCCAGTATCTGAGGATAACTTTTCTGCATCTCCTCCAGAAGGGGATTGGCGATTTTAATCTGATACTCCAGACGGTTCAGAAGAGGTCTGATGTGAAGCAGAAGTCCTTCCATTAACATTTCTTCCCGGATGAATTTCACCCCTAATATCTGTTCCATGTACTCTGTCAGACTTTCTGCTACCCGGCTGCTGAAATTTTCTTCTCCCTGCAGCCCCTGTACTGTTTTCTCCTGAGTAATCAGAGAACAGATATACTGATAAATGTAGTAGGTTTCTTCCTCTCCTATATCCACTCCATACCGTTTCTGTATTCCTCTGGAAATTCTCACAGCTTTTTCGTAGCCGTCCCTCTTTTTCGCCGTTTCTCGGAACCGTTCTTTTGTCTGTCCGTCTACCCTCTTTCCTTCTCTTACCCGTTGTATACAGATTAAAATATGGGTCAGCAGATTTTTGTAATAAATATCACTGGCTCCTAAGGTCTCCCCTGTCTGAACTTCTTCCAGCAGTTCCACCACAAATACAATGTCTTCCGGTTCAAAAATCTCCAGGAGTCCATATACCGTATCTCTGTCCAGGTGGAACCCTTCTGCAAAGCCGATGTCCCGTCTTTCCCCCGGAAAGTCTGTCTGACATAAGAGCGAGGTAATTGCTTCCCGGATATTCCGCTCTTCACCGGCAATTCTTGTTCCATGCTTGTTTTTTTCCAGATAAAGGCCATACCGGTCCAGCCATTCTTCGATGTATTTCAAATCATTTACTATACTGGTTTTTCCCACATAATATTGTTCCGAAAGTTTCTGCAGGGAAATAGACCGCTCTGAATGCATCAGCATATTCTTCAGAATCTCTGCCCTGCGCTCCCCCGGCACAGCCTCTTTCTTTTCCTTATCTCTGCTGAGGAAATCCCGAAGCTCTGTACTGGAGCGGGTTTCTCTGGTTAAACATACGCCTTTTCCTGTTTTTGTCATAATTTTTCCGTTATAGTTTTCCAGAAAAACCCGAAGAACCTTAAGATCTTCTTTTAAGGTTTTCCCTGATACTCCCAGTTTGTCAGCAAAAGACTGTACTGCCGCATAATCTGTTTCCTGTAAGAGCAATTCCAGAAATTCCTTTTGTCTTTGATTCAATTTTTCCATGCGCATTCTCCTCAAGGCCTTTTGAGTGTATATCTTGTTTACATAAATTAATATAGCATCAACTTTATATGGCGAAAATACCAAGTCTTTTCACCATCGATAAGGAAGTATTAGAACACTTCCTCTAATAAATTGCTATTTTTTTCATATTTTTTATGCATTTTAAACTCATTATCCATTATCCCTTTAAAATCCTTCTATATTTTATTGGATTTATCCAATTTTTATATTGACTTATTTTACTATAATTGGTAATATGCAAGTATATAATTGGTTTTTTACAAATTTATTCAAAAAGGAGGATTACTTATGAAGAAAATCTTGTTTGTCTGCGGTACTGGCGGAATCACATCAGCAGTTGCAGAAAACCGGGTACAAGAGGCCTGTTCAAAGGCAGGAATTCCGGTCACTACCTTAAGATGCACTCCCACCAGTATCACTTCCAGCCTGGACGGAATTGATTTAATTGTCTCCACCACCTATCTAAGCGGAGACTTTCCGGTGGAAGTGGTCAATGCCCTGGCACTGATAACCGGTATCGGTACAGAGGCTGTGTTAGATGAAATTGTCAGCAAACTAAAGTAAGGGGGAAATTTCTATGTTTATGCAGGTTATTCATTTTATTATGGACGCTGGTTCCTCTGTCTTTATGCCCATTATTATTCTGATTCTGGGCCTGATCTTCGGTCTGAAGCCGGGGAAAGCCTTCAAAGCAGGAATCACTGTGGGCATCGGATTTATCGGGATTAATCTTGTGATCTCCATGCTGGCTGACAGTCTGATGGTGGTTATTAACCAGCTTGTAGAACTTTACAATTTCAAACTTACCGCCATTGACGTGGGATGGCCCATTGCCTCCAGTATTGCCTGGTCCAGCGGGGCTGTGGTTCCGGTAATTTTGGTTTCTGTATTTGTCATGAACATTCTGCTCGTGATTGTGGGATTTACCAAGACCCTGGACGTAGATATATGGAACTACTGGCAGCCACTTTTCATCGGCGGTTCTCTGTACTTACTCAGCGGAAATATGCTTCTCTCCGTAGGCGCCGCCTGCCTGGCTATGGCCGTTATTTTTAAGATTGCCGATTTCTCACAACCCTATGTAGAGAAATTTTTCGGAATTCCCGGAATCTCTATCCCCCACATCGAATCCACCGGCTGGGCTCTGATCGGAATTCCTTTGAATAAAGTAATCGACCGCATTCCCGGAATCCGGAACATCGACTGGACTCCCGAGAAAATACAGAAAAAGCTGGGCGTTCTCGGGGAACCCAGCATTCTCGGTCTGATTATCGGCGCCATTCTTGCGTTAGTCGCCAGAGTGGATGCTTCCACGGTTATGAATACGGCTATGACCACTGCCGCCGCTATGTTTATCCTTCCCAAAATGATCGGAATCCTGATGGAAGGACTTATGCCTGTATCTTCTGCCGCCTCAGAATTCATGCAGAAGAAGTTCAAAGGCCGCACCCTTTATATCGGGCTGGACGCCGCCGTGGTTGTGGGGCACCCCTCCATTATCGCAACCTCCCTTTTATTAATTCCTACCACATTGATTCTGGCAGTTATTCTTCCCGGAAATATCACCCTGCCCCTTGCCGAATTAAGCGGTCTTACCTTTTTCATCGTGTGGGCCGTTGTTCCTTCAAAGGGAAACGTCTTTCGCGGCTGGCTGATTGGAACCCTCTTTATGGCTGTTATCCTGCTGATTTCGTCGGACTATGCGCCTGTTATGACCGCTCTCGGAAACAGCGTAGGATTTGAATTTCCGGAAGGAGCCAGTATGGCCACTTGCCTGTCCATTGGTTCCCAGTGGGTTTCTTATCTTATCTATAAACTTGGCACCTTATTCGTCTAAAGAAAGGAATACATCATGGAAAAAGAAAAACTGCTTATAAAACGCGCAGACACAGACTTTGAATACCACAGAAGCGCCCTGCTCTTAAGCGAAAATGAGCCCTGGCTGAGTCTGGGAAAAACTTTTGATTATACCATGGGGAAAATACGGGACGCCGCAGGGGAACTGTATGTGGTCTACTCCCAAGAAGAATTGGCCGGATGCATCCTTATAGAGCTTCGTGGAAATCTGAGAGGATTTATCCGTTCCTTCTGTATCGATCCCAGATTTCAGGGAGGAGGCATCGGAGGAAGAGTGATCGCCTATATTGAAAAGCTTATCTTTGAAAGCTATCCCAATGTTTTCGTATTTGCCGCCTCCTTTAATGAGGGCGCAATCCGGTTCTATGAGCGTCACGGTTATGAACGGGTGGGAACCTTTAAAGACTATGTGGTCAGAGGAAGCGATGAGATTCTCTTCCGTAAAACAATCGGGCCGTCCGGCGGATTCCATAAGAAATACGAAAAGGTAGAGATATAATTTTTCCTTACGGGGGATTTCCTTTCACTCATCTGGAAAGCAGAGAAATTCTATGCTATACTGAACGTGATTTATGAGTTTATAAGGAGCTGTTGTGATGAAATCCAATAATAAAATGAAGCATCGGCGCGAGAATATGCTGCAGCTTATCTGCGAGGCCCCCGTAACCACTATCAATGAACTGGCCGAATTTTTTTCCGTATCTACGGAAACTATCCGAAAGGACATTGAATTTCTGGAAGAACAGGATCTGGTTATCCGTATCCACGGCGGTGTTGCGCCAAAGGAACGCAAAAGTAACGAAACCCCTTTTTCCACCCGTTCCACCCATAATCTGGCCCAGAAACAGCGGATCGCCCAGGCCGCCTATCACATGATAAAACCCGGCGATTCCATCATTCTGGAAAGCGGAACCACAGTACAGGAGCTGACAAAGCTGCTGGCCGATGACCAGGAGCTTCTCAAATCCCTGGTCATTATCACCATGTCTTTCCGAATCATGGAAATCCTCCAGGAGAGCAGCTACAGCCATGTTTTTTTCCTGGGAGGACGGGTACGCCGGGATGACTTTATGACCTATGGTCATTATACAATTTCCATGCTCCAGCAGTTTCATGTGGATAAGGCTTTTATCGGGGGAGCAGGGATTAACCGGGAACTGGTTCTTACGGATTATTTTGATGAGGAGATTATGCTGCGCCGGCAGATTCTGGCTTCCTCTGATAAAACCATTCTCCTGGCAGACAGCTCCAAAATGGATAAAACAACTATCTTTTCCGTCTGCAATCTGAAGGACATCTATCGGCTGATTACGGATAAAGACTGCCCCGGGGAGATGACAAATCTATTCGATCAGAATAAAATCAGCTACCGGCTGGTATAAAAACTGCCGCAGCTATGAATGAAAAACTCATAGCTGCGGCAGTTTTTTCTTTTATTTTGGATAAGAAGGTATTTCGTTTCTGTAAATAACTTCCTCGCCCTTTTCATCTGTAATGGAAATTTCCCGGTAGATTTTCTCTGTCAGTCTGTCCAGGTCTTTCCGGTCTTTTCCCCGGATATAATACCGGGCCACGTAAGGATTTCTTCCATGCTCTTCTATAATTTCTCCTCCCCGGTAAAACAGCCAGCATTCCTTTACCTGTTCCAGTTCTCCCAGGCGGCGGGCTGTCTTTTGATCTGCAATCTTCTTTCCCGGCTTTCCATGAAAATATAAAACAGCACAGCAGTTGTGAAAAAACGGCTGATGGCCTTTTACCAGGCGCGCCAGACTTTCTTTGTCATAAGCATAATCTAAAAGCAGATCTTCCACCTTTAAACCGCTGCAGTAATCAATCAGCTCATGCTCGTATCCCAGAAACCGGCCCGCCACTTCGCAGACAGAGATTCCCCTCCGGGGATTCCAGAAAAACTGCATGGAAAGGATTCCCTCTTTCTGCCCGGTATAATCCGCTACTTTCTGCAGGATTTCTCTGGCGTCTTCATAAACCTCTGTCATAAGACAGGAAGGATACACATTTCTGGTACTGATGGGAATCTCCCTTTGATTTACCGGTGTTTTTTCCCGGTCGGCAAGACTTAACACGTAAACCTGCCCTTCCAGCACCCAGGTCATCATATTAAATTCATAGCCATCCTGGTACTCTTCCACCAGAATCTCTGGCTTCTGGGAATATCCCTTCACTTTCTGAAAATATTCCCGGATTTCCAATGGAGAATTTAAAATGTAGACACCTCTGGAACCGTATCGATCCAGGGGTTTGCTTACCACCGGAAATCTGAGTCCGGAAGTTTCCTGATCGGTGAAGTCCTCTCTCAGGCAGACATGGTTTGCACTGGCAATTCCCAGCTCTTGAAACATCTCTTTCATCTTCTGCTTGTTCCGGTAATAATCCAGTTTCTTCGGCCGGAAATAGCAGGGCAGACCCGCCTTGTCTGCAATTTTTACCATACACTCAAATAAATAATCGGAAAAAGAAGTCAGGATTGCATCCACCTTTTCTGCCCGGCAGATTTCTGCAATCTTCTCAATCTCTCCCGGATTCACCGTATACGCCTTATCTGCCGCTGCCTTCCCTTCTCCGTCTGCATATCCGTCGCAGACAATGGTATATATTCCTCTTTCCCGAGCCATCTCTATTAATTGCACAAACTCTCTGAGGGATCCCAGAATCAACAGTCTGTGGTTCATATGTTTATTCCCCTCTTTCCTAAAACTTTTTTACCGTCTCTGCCAGACGCTCCATTTCTTCCGGCCCGTATCTCTGATCACAGGGCAGAGGAAGGATATTGGCAGCCATCTGATATTCTGTGCTTTCTTCGGGCATGTCCCTTAATACATTGGACCAGTACAGGGGAACATAGATTTTTTCTGCTGCAAGACGCCTTCTAAGTTCCTGCCCGCCGGGTACCCGGTAAGGATATACAAAGGGCCCCTCCGGCTTTTGAAATTCCTGTCGGTTTCCTTCGTCCAGCAGACTTTGGAGTATCTCATAATTTTGGTTCCTCTTTTCTTTCGCCCTTTCATAATCAATGGCTTTTAAAAGATTTCCGGTTATTTTAGACATCTTTTTAACAGTTTCCTCTCCAAATCCATGGGCGCTTGCAAGCATATCCTGATAATAACCGGATGCGTCCTGTTCATATCGTCCCAGAATATGCTTCATCCGGGCCCCGGAACAGTCCCTTTCCAGTCTCTGATACTCCTCTTTCGCTTTTTCCGCCACGTCTCCAGGAAGTGACAGAAGTCCGCCGTCCGGCAGACCAAAGAATTTCCGCGGGGAATAGAGGGTGGGAATATCCTTTAAAGGCCTCTGGTAAAAGGCATGGGTATGATCCACCAGCACAAAACCATATTTCTTCTGATAAGCACGAATTCTCTGATCTGTAAGCTGGCCGTAATAGTTGACCAGATATACGTATTCTCCCTCTCTGGGCTCTTTTTCCAAAATGGGGGTGAAGTTTTCATCTATCTGGTACCAGTGAAGCTCTTTCCCCCATTTCCTGCAGATTTCCGTTACCGAGTCACAGAGAAAACGGGGCAGAAACAGCTTTTCTGCCTGTAATATTTCCAACGCGAACAAAAGAGCCGTCCTGCCCAGATTCAGATGCAGAAGCTTAGGGTAATGGTCTTCTCCCTTCAGTTCTTCCAGTTCCAGATAGCCTCCGATTTCTTTCATACTTTTCCTTTCTGCGCCTTTAAAGCTTCTTGCGCCGTTCCACGTAATTGGGCATCTTTTTCGCCTCATCCAGAACATGCATCAGATACTGTCCCAGAATTCCTATACCTAAAAGAATCAGCCCATTGTAGGCCAGGATAAGAAGAACCAGAGTGGTCCAGCCTTCCACTGACGCTCCAAAAGCCAGATAACGCACCAGATAGACAATTCCCAGAATGATACTGATAATAAAACTTACAATTCCAATATCCCTGACCACAATCAGCGGAAAGGCCGAATTGGTTGTAATGTCGTAAATTAAATCCGACACCAGATGCCGGAAGGTATAATTGCTCTTTCCGAATTTACGGGCGTCGTGGTGTACCGGCACATTAATGATCCGGTTAGAAGTCTGCACCAGAAGATTCCCAATCTGAGGCAGATGGGTATCTGTATTCAGGATTGCTTCCACAATGAAACGCCGCATCAGACGGAAACTGGTAATCTCCAGATTCGGATCCTTATGCAGCATCTTAGAAGTGGCAAAAATGGACACCCGGGTCCCTATTTTCCGAATGAGATTATGCTTCCTGTTCTCATATCTGGCCAGAATTACATCCACATCGTCTCTTTCATTCATTACCTGAATCATCTTAGGCAGTTCTTCCGGCCGATGCTGCAGATCATCATCCATGGTAATAATAAAATCCCCTTTGGCATAATGAAATCCGCACAGAAGGGCCGGATGCTGGCCGAAATTCCTGGCCATCTGGATGATCTTCACCCGCCTGTCCGTCTCATGAAGTTTTTCCATAACCTCATAGGAGCCGTCCCGGGAGCTGTCGTCCACCAGAATCAGCTCAAATTCTTCTTTAATTTCCGTTTCAAATACCTGTTTTAACCGGGTATACAGTTCTTCCAGCGTATGTTCGGAATTGTATACCGGCACCACCACAGAATATAAGCTCATTGTTCTCTCTCCCATTCTTCATCCAACAGAAAATCCACAAAAACCTGATTACTCAAGGAGATTCCTTTTCGTGTCAGAAATAACCTCCCCTGTTCTCTCTTTAACAGTCCCAGGGCCTCATGTTTCTGTATCGCGTCCTTGTATACCTGAGTCAGAGACAGGTGAAAATACTTCTCAAAATCAGCCTCCGAAATCCCCTTTGTCATTCGGAGTCCCAGAAACAGGAACTCCTCCATTTCGGATTTCTGATCCAGAACTTCCTTATTTTCCCTGATTTTGTTAAGATTGCCGCTGTTCTCCAGATAAATTTCCATTTTTCCCGTATTGGCAAAACGGGTTTTGTTCCATAAAGACGCGGCTCCCAGTCCAAATCCCAGGTACTCTTTTCTCTCCCAGTAACCGATGTTATGACGGCATGCAAACCCTTTCTTTGCATAATTGGAGATTTCATACTGCTGATACCCCTGCTGTCCCAGGATCTCTCCTGTTCGTTCATACATCATGCGTTCTGTCTCTTCATCCGGAAGATCCAGATTGCGGCAGGCAAAGGGCGTGCCTTCTTCTACAATCAGACTGTAGGCTGAAATGTGCTCCGGCCGGTAACCCATCAAACGAAGCAGATTCTCCTCCCAGGACTGTAAGGTCTGGCCGGGAATTCCGGACATCAAATCCACATTAATATTGGTAAATCCCGCCTCTCGGGCCAGATAAAAGCTCTCCTCAAACTCCTTAGCCGTATGAATTCTTCCCAGCTCTTTCAGCTCTCGATCCGAAAGGGACTGACAACCGATACTGAGACGGTTTATTCCGGCCTGTCGGTAAATCGCCAGCTTTTCTCCGGTCAGGGTTCCCGGATTAGCTTCCATGGAGATCTCCGCCTGTTCTGAAAGGAGGAAATTCTTCCTTACTTCTTCCAGAATTCCGGCGATTTCCTCCGGTTGTGCACAGGAAGGTGTTCCTCCTCCGATGAAAACCGTATCCACCTGACAATCTCTGTCTGAGGCCGCCTGCAGCTCCTTTCTCAGAGCCGAAAAATAGGCCTTCTGCGTTTCCAAAGTCCCCGGTCCGGACAAAAAATCACAGTAATCGCATTTCTTCACACAAAAGGGAATATGTATATACACTTCCAATCCACGTTTCATGAATTCTCCCTGTTTTCTCAATATTCGTCTTCGCTGTAATAATCGGAGCCGTCGTCACTGTAATCCTCATAGCTGTCGTCACTGTAACCGGAATCATCCTCACTGTAGTCCTCTTCACTGTAGTCGCTGTAGTCCTCTTCGCTGTAATCGGAACTGTCGTCGCTGTAGTCTTCTCCATCCTCTCCGGACTGTGAACCGTCGGAACCTTCATCTGAAGGCGCCTGGGTAGGAGTTACAGGTACGGTAATCTCTCCCTTTGCCTTCTGATTTACATATTCGTTGACCATGGTTATATCTCCGTTTGTCACCACGCTCCCGCCGCTTGGTTCCGGTGTGGGAGTAGGACCGGGCGTGGGAGTCAGAAGCTCCTGTATCCCGCTGTCGCTCTCCTTATCCTCTCCACAGCCTGCCATCCCGACTGCCAGCGTTCCTGTCAGCAGGCAGACTGCCAGGATTCTTCCTATTTTCCATACTTTTTTACTTTCCATGTATTTCCTCCATCAGACTATTTGTCATCCAGTTTCAGAACACTCATGAATGCTTTCTGGGGAATCTCCACATTTCCCACCTGGCGCATCCGCTTCTTACCTTCCTTCTGTTTCTCCAGAAGTTTCTTCTTCCGGCTGATGTCGCCTCCGTAACATTTGGCCAGGACGTCTTTTCTCATGGCTTTTACCGTCTCGCGGGCAATAATTTTACTTCCAATAGCCGCCTGAATAGGTATTTCAAAGAGCTGGCGGGGAATCTCTTCTTTTAATTTTTCACACATCTTCCTGCCCCGCTCATAAGCGGTGTCCGTATGCACAATAAAGGAAAGGGCGTCCACTTCTTCTTTATTTACCAGAATATCCAGTTTCACCAATTCGCTTCTTTCGTAGCCGCATAAGTCGTAGTCCAGGGAAGCATACCCTCTGGAGCGGGACTTCAGGGCGTCAAAGAAGTCATAGATAATTTCATTGAGAGGAAGCTTGTATTTCAAAAGAGCCCTTGTCTCTTCCATGTATTCCATTCCCTGATACTGACCGCGCCGTTCCTGGCATAAGTCCATAATGGAACCGATAAACTCTGTCGTCACCATAATCTCTGCTTCCACCATAGGTTCTTCCATATATTCGATTTCCGAAGGATCCGGAAGGTTGGAAGGATTGGTCAGTTCTATCATCTCTCCGTTGGTTTTATAGACTTTGTAAATAACGCCGGGAGCCGTGGTCACCAGATCCAGGTTATATTCTCTTTCCAGACGCTCCTGGATAATTTCCAGATGAAGCAGACCTAAAAATCCGCAGCGGAAACCAAATCCCAGCGCCACAGAGGTCTCCGGTTCGTACTGCAGGGAGGCGTCGTTTAACTGAAGTTTTTCCAAAGCATCCCTTAAATCCCCGTATTTGGCTCCGTCTGCCGGATACATCCCGCAGTATACCATGGGGTTTACTTTCTTATAGCCAGGAAGCGCCTCCTTACAGGGGTTTTTCTGAGTAGTTACCGTATCGCCCACCCGGGTGTCTCTTACGTTCTTAATACTTGCCGTCAGATAGCCTACCATTCCTGCTGACAGTTCTTCACAGGGGATAAACTGTCCGGCTCCGAAGTAGCCTACTTCCACCACTTCCGCTTCGGCTCCTGTGGCCATCATCCGGATGGGGGTACCCTTTCTGACAGTTCCCTCTTTCACCCGGCAAAATACAATTACCCCTTTATAGGAATCATAGATAGAATCAAAGATCAGCGCCTTCAGGGGAGCTTGCGGATCGCCCTGGGGCGCAGGAATTTTCTGTACAATCTGCTCCAGAACTTCCTCCACGTTCAGCCCTGTCTTGGCGGAAATCCGGGGCGCATCCTGGGCCTCAATTCCGATTACATCCTCAATTTCGTTAATCACACGCTCCGGCTCCGCACTGGGGAGATCAATCTTATTAATCACCGGAAGCACGTCCAAATCGTGATCCAGCGCAAGATATACATTGGCCAGAGTCTGGGCTTCAATTCCCTGAGCCGCATCCACCACCAGAACAGCCCCGTCGCAGGCTGCCAGGGAACGGGAAACTTCATAATTAAAGTCCACATGTCCCGGGGTATCTATCAGATTGAAAATATATTCTTCACCGTCTTCTGCCTTATAAACAATCCGGACCGCCTGGGATTTAATGGTAATTCCACGCTCTCTTTCCAGTTCCATGTTATCCAGAACCTGCGCCTGCATCTCCCTTTCTGTAAGCAGTCCCGTCTTTTCAATAATACGGTCCGCCAGGGTTGACTTTCCGTGATCTATATGGGCAATAATACAAAAATTTCTGATTTTACTCTGATCTGTCATTTTTGCAGTGTATTCCTCCTCTTGTTGTTTGGAAATCCTATTTGCTGATCTGTTATTATACCAGAAGAAAACCTGCAAGTCCACTCTCAAAAAGGGAGTATTCCTACTCCCCGCTTAAGACTTTATTTAAAATATCTGCGAACGGCTCCATGGCGTTTCTTACCTCTTCCACCGTGTTGGTCTGGGCTCCCACCTCTAAGAGCAGCGCCCGGGGACGCAGATGCAGATTATAGCGAAGCCCCGACAGATAGATTCCCCGGTAAAAGTCCGGGTAATACTGTGCCGCCTGCATTTCAAGCTGGAAAGAAAAGGCCAGATTATCCTGGATATAGGGATTGGGCAGATAGTCCACCGGACCGTTATTTACCGTATAACTAAGGCCGTTATAAAACATAATCTGAGCCGTTGGTTTCCCATTAATTTCTGTCACCAGACGGCGGTCTTCGGGAACTCCGTCCCGGTGCAGATCCAACACCACTTCAATGGATGGATTTTCTTCCAGAAGAGGTTCCACATACTCTCTGGCATAATCATAGGCCCGATTGCGGTCAATCTGCCCGTCCACCACATCGAACTGTTCCGTTACATGGAGAACCTGATAGCCGTACTGCTCTGTGAGAAGCTGTGTCAGATAGTTTCCCATACCCACAACTCCGTCTTCCGGATTACTGGTATCGGAATCTGCAAAAAATTCCTGAGAATGGCTGTGATAGATGAGAATCTGGGGCTGGGAAGCATCTTTTTCCAGGGTCAGATCCTTCTCCATGAAGGCTGCTGCATTCAGGTTCTGAGAATCCGCCGACGTATTGGTATCCACAATAAAAAACTGGTTCAGCAGATAATCATAATCCGCCAGTTTCTCCGGGGATAAATCCAAAACAGGACAGGGTGTCTCCGCCACCGGCGCCAGCAGATTGTTTCCGGCAGAAGCCGTCTCTGTTTCTTCCTCTGCTTCTGTTTTCTCTTCTTCCTCCTTCTCCACAGCGCCTTCGTTTTCTCCCATTACCTGGGTATTTAAGTAAGCTTCGTTAGCTTTTACAATTTTCTCATAGGTTTCCGGATCCTCTGTCAGAGGGCTGTAGACACTTTGTTCCTCCAGAAAGCGGTACAGGGGAAGCTTGTTCCACAAAAAATCCGGACCCTGCCTGAAATTCTGAAAGCCAGGACTGTACAAGACAAAAATCCCCGCCATGCACAGGCATAAAAGAATGCAGCACGCCTTCTGGACATTCGTCACTTTATCACCTCACCTCTTAGACTATATATGAGTCTAAAGAGGAAATTATACTTTCTCAAAGGCAATATTCAGTCCCTCTGATAAGGTAAAACTCATTCTTCTGACCGTCTCGTCCACATCTTTGGGCGTCACAAACAGGCTGTGCAGATGAGGAGATATCATCTCTTCCAGAAACTCCTTCTGCTCTGTTTCATCCAGAACTTCCAACAGATGCGCCATAGAATCATGAACAATGGTCGCCGCATCCACCACGGTAGGCACCCCAATCCCGATAACTTTTACCTGCAGATTTTCCTCGTTAATCCCTTCCCGGTGATTCCCCACGCCGGAACCGGGCGTTATGCCGGTATCGGTAATCTGAATGGTTCTGGCCAGCCGTCTGGTGCTGCGGGCAGCCAGGGCATCAATGGCAATCACCACATCCGGGTTGGTCTCAGAAACCACCCCCTGAATGATTTCCAGGGTTTCCATGCCTGTCTGAGCCATTACTCCCGGAACAATTCCGCTGGTCCGGTGCATCTTTTCCCCGCCCATGTTGTAAACTCCGTATTCCCGGATAATGTGACGGGTCATCTTCAAATGGCTTACCACCTGGGGACCCAGGGAATCGGCGGTTATTTCCTGATTGCCAAGGCCCACTACCAATACAGACAATTCCCGACTCAGATCCAGCAGGCTGCGAAGGTGATGGGCAATCTCTCTGGAAATCTCCCGATGGTAATCCTCATCAGGCACAGACAAATTGGGCGCTTCCAGAGTAATATAGGTTCCCTGAGGTCTTCCCATGGCTTTTGCACCGTTTTCCGTTTCGATTTTCACCACTGTGGTTTTAATGTCCCGCTCCTTATCATACTTCTCCTGAATTACCACACCCCGGATTTCCACCTGCTCTTCTTTAAACCTTTCTGTGGTTTCCAGGGCCAGGTCCGTACGAATCCTGTAATTCTCCATCATAATTCCTTCCTCCGTTATCATACTTATCCCTCTTATGAGGTCGTGATAATTTTTTCTTATTTTTTGCAAATTTTACGGAATTATGTATTGACAAGAAAACCCACATATACTAAACTATATAAGCATGTTCCATAGAAATGTCCGTGTCTGTTTCTGTGGAGAACTTTGATAAATCATTTAAATCATTCGTCAAATTGGAGGTGTACAAATTGGCTAACATTAAATCTGCAAAGAAAAGAATTTTAGTAAACAGAACAAAAGCTGCGAGAAATAAGGCAATCAAGTCTGCTGTTAAGACAGCTATTAAGAAAGTAGATACTGCCGTAGCAAACAAAGACAAAGAAGCTGCAGGCGCTGCATTAACCAATGCAATTTCCGCAATCAGCATGGCTACTTCTAAAGGTGTTTACCACAAGAACAACTGTGCCAGAAAAGTTTCTCGTTTAACAAAAGCCGTAAACAGCATCGGCTAATAAATAAATGATAAGACAAAAGCAGTCATCCCGTCAGTGACTGCTTTTTTATTTTTATGAAAGCCCCGGACTGCGGCTGCAGGCATGGCAAGTTTACTTGCCCAGGCGCGCAGCCATAGGACGGGCAAGACGGCACGAGCACGGGGGATACCTCTGGTATACCAAGCAGTGCGAGTTCCGTTGTCGGATGGCGTGAGCGCATCCGCGCGCAGCCATTCGGCTTTCAATAACATCCCTTGCCCCGGAGTGGGGCTTTTATGATACCTGCTGACTGTATTTTATTATCAGAAGCTCCACGCTCATCACGTCCTGCAGCCGGCCTGTCTTTACAGCCTCTTCTGCCTCTGCAAAATCCTCCACCGCCTGCTTTAACTGCTCTCTGGTATACTGGCGGGCACAGCTTAAGAGATTCCGCACCGCAAAGGGAGGCACTTTCAGACGGGAGGCTATCTCCTGCTGATTTCCGCCTTCCATAGCCATCTCCTTGGTCTGGAGAAGCTGGTAAAACTGCCGGGCCAGCAGAAACAGAATCCGCATGGGCGGCTCTTTTAAGGTAAGCAGATCATAATATAAATCCAGAGCTTTTTTCTGATTTTTCTCTGCCACCGCCCGAACCATATCAAAAATCTTATTGGTGGTCTGAGTGGTACAGACTGCTTCAATATCCTCTGCCGTAATCACATCCCGTCCCATGGTATAAGTCAGAAGCTTTTCCACTTCCATACGTACATTTCCCATATCGGTTCCTGTTTTCGTCAGCAGAAGTTCCATGTTTTTCTGTGTGATCTTCTTTCCTTCTCTTCCCAGAAGTCCAAGAATCCAGCGCACCAGGCTCTTCTCATCCTGCCTCGCAAACTCCGTAATCCGTCCGGCCGCCTTCACCGCCTTATACATCCTGCTTCTCTTATCCACTTCCTCTTCTACGAAAATCAGACACAGATAATCCGGCAGTTCCTTTAGATAGTCCGCCAGTTCCTCACATTTATTCTTAAAAAAGCCCGTATCTTCCAGAAGAATCACCCGGCGCTCTGCCAGAAAAGGCAGCGTTTCCCCCAGATCAATCACTTCTCTGACCTGAATTCCCTTTCCCTGAAAGCGGGAAAAGTTCATGGTGTCCTCCTGGGGCATCAGCCCTTTTAATAATTTCTGTTTATACTGCTGTTTCAGATAACTTTCCTCTCCGTAGAAAAGATAAGCTCCCTTATAATTTCCTGTTTTAATATCTTCCTGAACGCTTTTCAATTTTTTAGCCCCTGTCTTTTTTTCTGTCTTTCATCTTACCATACCCTCTTTCCAACTGCAATCCTTCCTGCTCTTCTTGCAGATGCAGAAGTTTTCCGGTATAATATAAAAAATTCAATCAGCAAAGGAGAATAAGTATGTTAAAAAGACCCTTATGTCTCCTGTGTCTTTTGGTTTTGGCCGGAATCTGGCTGGCACAAACCATGGAATTTCCCGGTTTTCAGGACGTTCCCATCTCTTCCTCTGTGCAGGAATATCTCACTTCTCATCCTCAATGCCAGATTCTTGGTACCACAGTCCAACGGCACCAGGGAGAAACTTCTCAATCCGTCACCCTTGAACATGTCTCGCTCATCACGCAATCTGAAAAAATCCCCATTTACAATGTAAAACTTTATCTGGATTCCCCTTCCCTGCCTGCAATCGGTTCCCGAATCCTGGCCGAGGCCCAGTTGGAACAGGCCGAAGAACCGGGAAATCCGGGAGAATTTGATCCCCGCCCTTACTATGCCATGGATGACATCTACTATCTGGGGTGGAAAGGAAAAATTCTGAAAACCTCTTCCTCCTATTCTGTCTGGCAGGAAGGAATGTGCCGTCTCAGAGAAACTCTGACCCGAAATTTTGAGACTATGGCCCACGACCAGGGTCCCGTCCTTTCCGCCATGCTGCTGGGAGAGAAAAGCGCTCTGGAACCTGAGACAAAAGCCTATTATCAGATGGCGGGAATTATTCATATCCTGGCCATCTCCGGCCTGCATATTTCCATGATCGGAATGGGTCTGTACAGGCTCTGTCAGAAAGCCGGCGCAGGCCTGTGGATTTCCGGTTTTCTATCTCTGCTTCTGATGATTCAGTATGGAACCTTCACCGGATCCGGAACGGCCACCATGCGTGCAGTGGTCATGTTCCTCCTCTCTGTGGGCGCCCTGCTTACCGGCCGCTGCTATGACGGTTTCACAGCCCTTGCCCTCTCTGCCCTTCTTCTCGTCGCCGAACATCCGGCCTGTATCTATAACAGCGGTTTCTTACTGTCTTTTGGCGCGGTGGCAGGCATCTACTACTTTCAGCCTCTCCTGGATAAAAAATGGACTACCGGATTCTGTGCCCAGCTCCTTACCATTCCTGTCCTTCTCTGGTTCTATGGGGAACTCTCCCTTTATGGCATTTTGCTGAATCTTCTCCTTCTTCCTACCGTCAGTATCGTTCTCGTCTCCGGAATCGCAGGCGGTCTGGCCGGACTGTTCTCTACGGCTGCGGGAACGGTACTTCTTCTTCCGGCCCGGGGACTTCTGCTTCTCTATGAATGGGCCGCCAGACTGGGCTGCAGCCTTCCTTTCTGCACCTGGACGGCAGGACAGCCCTCCTGGAGCCAAATCCTTTTCTATTATTCCCTCCTTTTTCTGGCAGCCCAAATCTGGCGCATTTCCAAAGACAAAGAAAAGCACCTGCCCCTCTCACCCTGTCGGCTTAAATTCTTTGCCGCCCTTCTCTGGCTTCTTGGGACTTTCTGCCTGGGAATCCATCCTCAGGAAGGGCTTTCTATCACTTGTCTGGATGTGGGACAGGGAGACGCCATCGTGCTTCGCATGCCGGATGGAGCCTGCTATCTCACAGACGGCGGCAGTGAAAGCAAAAACTGCGGCGCCTATCAAATCCTCCCCTATCTGAAAAGCCAGGGAATTTCCCGTGTGGAGGGAATTTTCGTCAGCCACACAGACGAAGATCACATCAGCGGTATCCGGGAAATCCTTCAGGCACAAATCGATAAAACCACTTCTGTCCGGGTAAAGGGCCTGTTTCTTCCCCAGTGGAATGTGCATCCCCAGGCCTATGAAGCCCTGGAAAAACTGGCAGATCAGGCAGATATTCCCATTACCTATTTAAAAGAAGGAGATTCACTGAAACGCCAGGACGTACAAATCCAGGTACTGGCCCCATTTCGGGAAGAGCAGACAGGAGAAGATACCAATGCCTCCAGTATGGTGCTGAAACTTTCTTACGGAAACATCACCGGACTTCTTACCGGTGATATAGGCGTGGAACAGGAACGAAAACTTCTGGAAGAGACCGGGAAGATCCAGTTTTTAAAAGCAGCCCACCACGGTTCCAAAAATTCCAGCAGTCTGGAATTCCTACAACAGGTATCCCCTGATATATCCTTTATCTCCTGCGGGAAAGACAACCGATACGGCCACCCCCACGAAGAAACCCTGGAACGATTAAATGCAGTGAAATCCCGGATTTATACCACTGCCCAAAGAGGCGCCCTCACTTTACAGACAGACGGGCAGAATATAAAAATAACCACCTTTAAAAGGGAATAAAACGTTTCTATAACACTTATGTTATGTATATATTCTCTAATAAATATTGGATTTTTTGTGATTTTAATTATAAAATAAATAAAAATCAGAAAAAGGAGAAGGCAAAATGGAAATTGCCGGATTATTGCTCAAAAAAATTATTGTCATGTATTTGCTCATGGGAATTGGCTATGTCTTATATAAAAAAAACTGGCTTACGAAAAACGGAGCAAAGGAATTGGGAAATCTTCTTTTGCAGATCATTTTGCCCTTTACCATAGTAAATGCTTATTTATCGGAGTACTCTGCTGAGAAAGTAAAATACCTTTTCTACTCTTTTATGCTTGCACTTTGCACCTTATTATTTTCCATGGCGGTATCTTACCTGTTTTTTAAAAGGAAATATCCCATCGAAAATTTCAGCAGCGCCTTTTCCAATGCAGGATTTATTGGAATTCCTCTGGTTCAGTCCATTTTCGGAACAGAAGCTGTTTTCTATATTTCCTCTTACGTGGCTTTATTAAATGTTTTCCAGTGGACTTACGGCGTTTATATGATGACCGGAAAAAAAGATACCATAAAACTGAAAAACCTCTGCAAAAATCCGATTCTAATCGGTATGGTTCTGGGAATTCTCTTCTTTGTCTTTCGGATCTCCCTCCCGGAAGTCTGCCTGGAAGTGCTTTCCTCTGTTTCCGGAATGAACGCTCCCATAGCCATGATTATTTTAGGAACCTACCTGGCCCAGCTTTCTCTGAAAGAAGTCTTTGCCGGCAGACTTACTTATCTGGCCAGCGGTATCCGCCTGGTTTTAATTCCCCTGGGAACCTGGCTTATTTTATCCCTGTTCTCTGGTGTATCTTACGAAATCCGGATGGTTGTTATGATTGCTGCCAGCACTCCTGTGGGATCCAATGTGGCAATCTTCGCACAAAAGTATCAGCTTTCATATACCCAGGCAGTAAAGGAAGTCTGCCTGAGCACCTTAATCAGCCTCGTCACCTTGCCTCTTATGGTCATGCTCGGTTCCTGCTTCTGGGTATAAAACTACATATTCTGCAGGCTGTTAAAAAACGATACCGTAAGATTCCTAAACTCTCTGAACAGTGCAGGATTGGCGCTCAGGGGACGGCACCTTGTGAGAATAATATAGCGAAAGCAGGAAAAATCCGTCAGTTTTTTCAGAACAATGGCATCGTTGTTCTGAAGGTTCCAGGTTTTTTCCGGGAGAAGGGCTATCCCGTAGTTTCTGTCTAAAAAATCTCTCAGCATACTGGGATTGGAGCAGTACAAAGAAGTTTTTGGCCTGAAGCCGGCCTTCTGAAAATAAAACAAAGTGGTGTGATACAGGTCGTTGCCAGGTTCCAGAATCATAAAAGAATTGTCTGATAAATCTTGAAAGGAAAGTCTCTCCTTATCTGCAAGGGGATTATCCCTGTGCAGAGCAACAGAAAGTCCCTCTTTCAGGAGAACATCTGAATTCGCATCTTCCGGAAATGAAATCCCGGAATGGATGCGGAAATCAAACTCTCCCGAAGCGGTATCCTGAGAAATGTGAAAAATGACATTTGGGTATAAAGAATGAAACTCTTCCAGCAACATCGGCATTAACGCAGAGGCGGCTTTCACACAGAGGGAAATCGTATTTTTCATCTGGTTCTGCAGTTTGAAAATTTCGCTTTGGGCGCTTTCTAAAGAAGAAAAGATTTGTTCCGTGTGCTTCAGTAAAATTTTGCCATACTCATTGAGGACAATATGGCGGCCCTTCCGGTCAAACAGGGGAACTCCCAATTCCCTCTCCAGACGTTTAATGGACTGGCTAAGAGCCGGCTGGGCAATGTGAAGCTGTTCGGCAGCCAGGGAAATATGCTGAAGCCGGGCCGCTTTCCGGAAATATTGTAACTGTAATAATTCCATATATTTCACCCCAAATATCTAATGAAAATCAATAGACTCATTATATATTTTTTATTTTATAGATTCAAGCAATCCCCGAAATGCTGACAAGAAACGATAAAAGAAAGCCAAGATTCTACAAAAGGAGAACCCTATGAATAATCAAACGAAAAAAATAAAATTTCAGATTCCTCACGCATATGTCATCATTTTTCTATTATTGATCTTTGTCTCCCTAATGACTTATGTCATCCCTGCCGGTTCCTATGAGCGCTATGAAGATCCGGCCACCGGAACAGAACTGGTAGAACCCGGGACTTATCAGCAAACAGAAGCCAGCCCCGTCTCTCCCCTGGAAATCCCCACGATGGTGGTAGATTCCATGACCAACAATGCGGAATTGATCTTTTCCATCATTATTATTTCCGGAGCCCTGGAAATAATACTTGGAACCGGAATGTTTCACGCTTTTTGCAATAAACTTTCCAAAGTCTGTGCCGGAGGAAAGGAAAAATTTTTCATCCCCTTAATCATGCTGGTTTTTACAATCCTGGGACTCACACAGAGTACAGACAAATTCATCGGTTTCGCCCCTATCGGTGTGATGCTGGCTTTAACCTTAGGCTATGACGCCATCGTGGGAATCGCCATGGTGCTTCTCGGCGTTGGAATCAGTTTCAGCGCAGGCCCTCTTCATGCTACCACAGCCGTAGCCCAGGAGATTGCCGGTCTCCCCCTTTATTCAGGAATGGGCTTTCGAATTGTTACTACTGTCATTCTTTACATTGTCACAGTTTTCTACACCGTTCGGTATGCAATGAGAATAAAACAGGATCCCACAAAAAGTTATCTGCACGGCGTAACGGGAATCCTGGAATTCGACCCAAAAGATGCGGAAGTTTCTCTGTGCAAACGCCATTATGCAATTCTGGCAATCTTTATTGTGGGCATTGCCGTCCTGATGTATGGATGTAAGACCTGGAACTGGGGCATGGCAGAGACTTCCGTACTCTTTATCTGGCTGGGAATCATCTGCGGACTTGTGTACGGAACCGGTCCCAGCAAAATCTGTAAATTATTTATTAAAGGAGCCAATGCCTCCACAGGCGCAGCCCTGGTGGTGGGCCTGGGCGCAGCCGTATCCCTGGTATTGACCTCCGCCGGCATTATTGATACAGTTGTTATGAATCTCTCCAATTTACTGAACTATATGCCGCTGATTCTAAAAGCGCCTGCCATGTTCTTAGTCAACATCGTTATTAATTTCTTCATTCCTTCCGGAAATGGCCAGGCTGCAGTGGTTATGCCAATCATGGCCCCCATGTCCGACGTTATCGGCATCTCCCGCCAGAATGCCGTTTACTGTTTCAAACTGGGGGACGGTCTCTGCAACTACATCCTGCCCCACGCTTCCGCGCTGATGGGCTTTCTGGGAGTCACCGGAGTTCCCTATGACAAATGGATGAAGTTCATGTGGAAACTATTCTGTATCTGGCTGGCAGTCGGTATCGTACTGAGTATGATTGCCACCGTTATGAATTATTAAGGAGGAAATGGAACATGTATGAAAAATACGCGGACGCTTTTCACTGGCTGGAAAGCCAGAAAGAAAATATGATAACTACGCTGAAAAACTTTGTGCAGACTCCAAGCTGCGGACGGGAGCCAGAAGATGTGATAAGCTTTTCGGAAATGTTTCTTGAATTCCTTGAAAAAGAAGGCTTTTCCTGCAGATATATCCCTGTGGGAAATGAAAACGGGGGAACCATCTCCGCTATATACGGAGAAGAAAGAGAAGGAAAACCGATTCTTTTCTCCGGTCACTATGACACAGCTCTTTACCGCCAGATCACTGACAAAGAAAATCCCTGGAAAAGGGAAAAGGGAAAACTGTACGGCTCCGGAGTTCTGGATATGAAGGGTGGTATCGTCATCGCCATTTACTGCGCCAGAGCGCTGAAGCAAATCGGCTGGGACAAGCGCCCCCTTAAGATGATCTGGTCCGGCGATGAGGAAGTGAATCACAAGGGAAGCAACGGTGGGGAAATTTTCCACAGAGAAGCTCTCGGCTGTGAATGTGCCTTTCACATGGAAACCGGGTTTCCCGAAAAAGAACTCTGTATCGGCAGAAAAGGCGGAGTTCGCTGTAAGATCCAGGTAGAAGGAATCGACGCCCACGCAGGGAAAGATTTTGAAAAAGGGCGAAACGCCATCGTGGAAATGGCTTACAAAATCCTGGAAATAAAAAATCTTACCAATATGGACAGAGGCACTACCCTTAATGTGGGAACCATCCAGGGCGGAACCATTTTCAATTCTGTTCCGGCTCACTGCGAAATCATTGTGGATATGAGGTTCACCTCCAATCAGGAGCTGGCTGACACCAAAGAAAAACTGGAGGCCATTCTAAAGAAGACCTACGTGGAAGGGACCACTACCCACTGGGAATATATTGACAGTATGCCCGTATTTGAAACAACACCTGAGGGACTAAAACTCTTTCGTTTTCTCCAGAAAACTGCCGAAAACGCCGGACTTCCCGTTCCTGAGAGTATTTACAGCGGCGGCAGCTCTGACGCTGCGGCAACTGCTATGGCAGGCGTTCCCACAGTCTGCGCCTGCGGAACCATCGGCGAGTGGAACCACACCACCAAAGAATACATCTGGGAAGATTCTCTGGTGGAACGGGCAAAATTCTTCACCGCCGCCATATTAGATATTTTCCAATAATTGAACTCCTTAATAAAAGGACGCTGATCCCTTTTGAAATCAGCGTCCTTTCCTCTTCTATCTATTCTTCTTTTCTGCGGCTTCCTCTGCAGCTTCTGCCGCTTTCTTCTCTGCTTCTGCAGTTCCTGCTGAACTCTCATTTTCCTTTTTCCCAGACTGGGGAGCAGCGGACGGCTTCTGTGTGACGGCAGGGGTAGCTTCCACTTTCTGAGGCTTTTTCTCCTGTTCCATCTGCACGCTCTCCTCTTCTTCCTCCTGGATCTCTTCCATCTTCACCTGATCCACCAACTCTGTATTTTTCTCATAGGGCTGTTTCAGATCCATGCTCTCCCGGAAGACCACGTCCTTCTCACCGTTTACCAGAAACTGCACCTGTTTCACCTGACATACGTCCACCAGGGAATTCACAATGGAATACACAGGAATCTGTTCCTGGACAGCCAGCGCTTCTTCCACAAAAGACTGATCGAAATTCACGTAACAGGTATCATTGGAGGTGACCACGTTTAACAGATTCAAATCCTCCGGAAGAGTTTCATAATTCCCCTCTTCTCTCGGGCCTTCCAGAAGCTGCTCCATCACCACCTTTTCCAGGGGAAGATAGCTGTTATAATATACATTTCTCTTTTCCGGAATCAGGGTGTCTCCCTCCCGGTTGGTAAAATACAGGGTAAGTGAAACATACTGGTAGGAATTTAAATCCTGTCCCTGTTCCACAAAGGTATCTCCGTCCATCAGTCCCACATCTTCTCCCCGGGAATTCTTCAGGGGCGTTCCCTCTATGGTAAACTGAATGCCGGTCACCTGAGATACGCTCAGAAGAGTTTTCACAATGCCGGCCCGTACCAGAACCTCCCTCTGTGTCTCCATCTGACTGTAGGCTTTGTTAAAGTCAATCGTTAATATAGTCATATCTTTCGACAGAGTCTGAGAGTTCATTTTTACTCCTTCCGGCAGAAGCCGGACTCTCTCCTCCGAGTTTTCCTGATTGGTGATCTGCTGCATTAGTTCTGTCACAATCCCCTCTGTGGAGGTTTCCTTAGGCGTATAGTATTCCCCTTTCAACAGATCCTGACTGCTGTTCAGATAATAAATCTGATAATCGGAGACTTCCTGCTCTTCTTCCTTTACTTTTACCGAGCAGCCTGCCATTACACAGGTTATAAGGGCCAGTAACAGAATCGAATACATTATTCTTCTCATTTCGGCACCTCCTGGAGAATATAGGATAAGGGAATCCGAATGGAAAATGTGGTTCCCTCCCCTTCTTTGCTGTATACTTTAATGGCGCCGTGATGCATGGCAATGGCGCTTTTGGTAATTGCCAGCCCCAGACCGGTTCCTCCGATTTCCTTGGAGTGGGATTTATCCACACGGTAAAATCTCTCGAAAATTCTCTCCACCGCATCTTCCGGGATTCCCATTCCGGAATCGGCCACGGTCACATAGAAATATTTATGATCCGCATCCAGAGAAACTCTTACCCATCCGTCGTCCACGTTGTATTTAATTCCGTTTTCCACCAGATTAGAAACTGCAAGGGTAAACTTCACCTCGTCTACATCTGCTTCCACCGGACGGAAACTGTCTAAAATCAGGTCAATATTCCTTTTATCCGCAATAGGACGCAGCCTTTTCAGAATATCTTCCAGCAGGTTATTGATGTTCTGTTTACTGATATTTAAATCGGCCGCTTTCTTATCCATTTTCACCAGGGAAAGCAAATCGGTAATAATTTTATTTTCCCTGTCAATCTCCGCAGTAATGTCCTGCATAAATTCCTGATACAGTTCTTCCGGCACTCCCTGCTGTCCCACAAGGGAATCTGCCAGCACTTTCATGGAAGTCAGCGGGGTCTTCAGCTCATGGGAGACATTGGATACGAACTCCTGACGGGATTCGTCCAGCACCTTCATTCTGCTTAACACTTTATTAAATGCATCCGTAATCAGTTCCGTCTCCGTGTAATCCAGTACGGAAATCGTTCCGCTCTGGAACCCGTCCGTAAGATCTTCTATGGATTTTGTCACCTTTGAGAAAGGCTTCACCAGGAAACCGGAAAGCACATAACTGAGAACAATTACAAGAGCAATGATAATTCCCAGGAAAATAAACGCCCTTTGCTCTAACAGAGAAATGGTTGTCTCAATTTCCGTGGTAGACGCCGTAATCAGCATAACGCCTGAATTCTCTTCATTGCCGATGGGTATGGCAATCTTCAGAAACTGACTTCTCTGATTGTATCTGCTGCTTTCCTCTCCCTGGAAACACCGAATCACATCCGCAGACAGAATGGTTTTTCCCTCATCGATCCCATAGGTGTCTTTAATGACCCGGAAATCCTGATCAATAAGCATAATTCTTCCATTATAAACATTCGCCAACAGTTCAAGCTGACTGTTGGCGGCCTCAGAATCCGGATGATTCAGATAATCTTCCTGTATGAAAACATCATTTAAAACATTGCACTGGCTTTTCACATTGCTGGTACGCAGTTCCATGGCCCGGTCGCTGTACCCTCTAACCACACTGCCGGCAACAATCACACTTGGCACAATTCCCAGAATCACAAGAAGAATCATAATCCGGAAGCGCAGACTTTTAAAAAAGTTTGACTTTACCTTCATGCCATCCCTCTCTTAACTCTGGAAATAGTATCCTACGCCCCACTTGGTATGAACGTACTTGGGCTCGCTGGGGTTTGTCTCAATCTTTTCTCTCAGTCTCCGAATATGTACGTCCACTGTCCGGACATCGCCGGGGTATTCATATCCCCATACAATATTCAGCAGGTTCTCCCGGCTGTAAACTTTATTGGGATTAAAAACCAGAAGCTCCAGCACATCAAATTCCTTGGCAGTAAGATTAATCTCTTTTCCGGCAATAAATACCCGTCTGCCTTCACAGTCCATACGGAGATCTCCCACTTCCACGGTTTTCGCCTTTTCTTTTTCTTCATGATCAGAACCTGCACGGCGGATAATGGCTTTAATTCTGGCCTTTACTTCCAGAATGTTAAAGGGCTTGGTAATATAGTCGTCCGCGCCGTACTCCAGTCCCAGGATCTTGTCCATATCCTCGCCTTTGGCTGTCAGCATTACGATAGGAACGTTTGAGAATTCCCGAATCTGCTGGCATACCTGCAGGCCATCCAACTTGGGAAGCATTAAATCCAGCAAAATAATGTCGTATTTCTTTTCTTTTGCCTTTTCCACTGCTTCTTCCCCGTCATAAGCGCAGTCAACTTCCATTCCATCCTGTTCCAGGCTGAAACGGATTCCCTTAACAATGAGTTTTTCATCATCTACCACTAATACTTTTCTGCTCATGATACTCTCCTTATCCTACTACAATCTCATCCTTTATCTTTTCAAAAATGCCTTCTTTAATGCCGTCTACATTCATAATTTCTTCCACAGAAGAAAAACCTCCGTTTTTCTCCCGGTATTCGATAATCGCTTCGGCTCTGGACTGTCCGATTCCGCTCAGTGTCTGAAGCTGCGTCTCATCTGCAGTATTAATATTCACCTTTCCCTCCTGCCCCTGTGCCGGACTCTGTCCGGCGGCCTGGGGTTGGGACATCCCCTGAGCCTGAAACTCTTCTTTGGTCAGCACCAGAATCTGTTCTCCATCCTGTGCCATTTGAGCCTGATTAATACTCTCCGGCTCTGCCTCCTGGGTAAATCCCCCGGCTTTCTCAATGGCTTCATAAATTCTCGCACCAGATTTCAGTTGGTATACTCCAGGCTTATTCACTGCTCCGCCCACATCCACGTAAATGGTCTGAACAGAGGTTACCGCAGGCGTCTGGCCGGGGACGGGAGAAACTTCCTGTGTCAGCTCTTCCGGCCGTTCTTCTGAAATTTCTTCCTCTGTAAAAATTTCTGCTTCTGTATCGCTGCAGCCCTCTACAAAAAGAACATACCCTAACAGAAGCAAAAGAAGTTTCTTTTTTAATTTCATATGCGTTCTCCTTTACAGTTGTCCTGTAAAGTTCCCGGCAGCCATACATAACCTTGTCTTATTTTAACGAATTCCTAAAAATATTACAATAGGTAATCAAAACAATTACAAATTATTTATCCCACTTAAAAATTACAATTCCCACAATGGCAATGGCCATCCCCATAAGCTTTCTCCACTCAAAAGGCTGCTTTTCCACACCGAACATTCCCAGAAGTTCGATGACATAGGCCACTGCAAGCTGTGCAATTACAATCAGCATGGCGGCTCTGGCCGGCCCCAGACTCCCCATGCTCTGAATCACGGTAATAGTAATAAAAGCGCCGATTACTCCTCCCAGAAGAGTATATTTCTGATCCACCTGCCACAAAGCCCCGATTTCCTGTCTGCCCGTACAGAACCAGGCCACAATACAGACAATAAAAGCAGACAACTGTACCCATCCGGTAGACACCCAGAGGCTTGTCTGCTTTGTAACTTCTGTGTTAAAAACTCCCTGGACACTCATTAAAGCTCCTGATAATAAAGCGGTCAATATTCCCAGCATTGTCCTGCCTCCTGCTTTTTCTTTTTAGAGTGTCCGGGGGCATGATATTTTATACGGTTCAGGAAGCTTTTCTTCCTGCCATTTTTATGGCCTTTCCCAATTTAATGGGATTTCCGTACATCAGAGTTCCCATACGGAATATTTTCGCTGCCAGAATTCCCGCCACCACACAGGATACTGCCAGCAGGGCTGCGGATATTCCGATCTCCCACCACTGTACGCTGCCCATGGCAATGCGGATAAACATGGCGTTGTGAGATAAGAATGGAATATAGGATGTAATTTTTGCAAGGATTCCATCGGCGTCATTGAGGGCATATACGGCAACCAGGAAGGAAACCACATAGAGGAAGATCAGCGTGGAAGAACTCTTGCTGATGTCTTCGGTCTTGGAAACCAGGGCTCCCAGCATACCGAAAGCCATGGCATACAGCAGATAGCCCAACATGCCAAACACGATATACGCACCCAGTACCGGAGCCGGAATGTAAAGAAGGAAATCCAGAATTCCTCCCCATGCGTCCCGGAAAACAGCGTAGGCGCCAAAAGTGACTCCAATGAAGATTCCCATCTGAATCATGCCGGCTAAGGCTCCGGCCACCACTTTTCCGAAAATCAGGTTATTGGAATTTACGCTGGTTACCAGAATCTCAATGGTCCGGTTGCTCTTCTCTGTGGTAATTGCTGTGGCGATCATCTGTCCATAGAACAGGATCAGCAGATACATAGCGAAAATCAGTACATAAGTATAGGCATAATTGCCTGCGCTGTCTTTTCCCAGAATCTGAGTATCTCCCGTGGGAAGAATGCTCTGGAACTCTGTAATTTCTGTTTCCGACATTCCTTTCCCTTCCAGGTAGAGATTTTCCATCTGCATCTTCAGCGCCTCTTCAAACCTGGTCTGCAGGCTGTCGTACATGGAATTATTTAAAACCACATACGTGTAATGTCCGTCCTTCTTAAGGAGAAAGCCTGCCTTCACCTTTCCGGATTTTACGTCTTCTTTCAGAGTATCTTCTGCTTCCTCGAAAATACAGGGGTATCCTAAAAGCTGCTCTGCCTGCTGAGGGCTCTGGAAGATTTCCGCCTCCTGGTAAATGGATACCGTATCCTCTTCCGCTCCTGCTTCCTTTTGGCTTTCTGTTTGTTCTCCTTTATCCAGAAGCCCCGGAATCAGGGGCGGAACAGCCACTGCAGCCGCAAGAATCACTGCAAAAATCACTGTGGTGAGAACGAAGCTTTTATTTTTAAAGTAATTGTTCAGTTCAAACTGAAGTACGGTAAGAAACTGTTTCATTGCCCGTCACCTGCCTTTTCCACAAATATGTCGTTCAGAGAAGGTTCAAACAAACCGAAATACTCCAAATCCACTTCATATTCCAGCAGTCTCTTCAGTATTTCCGCTTTCGCTCCCTCCCGGTTTTCTCTGATAATCAGGCGATCCTTCTGTACTCTTTCCACAGTCAGAATATCGCTGAACGCATCCCCCATCAAAAACGCCAGTTCCTGAGGCGTAAGGGATAATGCCTGCACCATCAGACGGTTTTTGCCGAATTCCCGTTTGATTTCTTTCAGGTTTCCGTCTAATACCACTTCTCCTGATTTCAGGATAACAATATTCTCACAGAATTCTTCCACATAACTCATCTGGTGGCTGGAGAAAATCACCAGTTTTCCCTGGCCGATGACTTCCTGAATAACATCTTTTAATATCTGGGAATTAACCGGATCCAGCCCTGAAAAAGGCTCGTCCAGGATCACAATTTCCGGATCACATACCAGAGTCTGTGCAAGCTGAATTTTCTGCTGATTCCCTTTTGACAGGGTATCTAACTGTTTGTTTTCGTACTCTGCCACTTCCAGCCTCTTCAGCCATTTCTTCGTATTCTTTCTGGCCTGTGATTTAGACAGACCGCGCAGCATCCCCATATAAATAAGCTGCTCTCCTACTTTCTTTTTAGGATACATTCCTCTCTCTTCCGGCAGATACCCAATCTGATATTCCCCCTGTCGGAACTTCTTCCCGTCTACGGTAATACTGCCGCTATTGGCCTGGAACACATTCATCAGAATCCGGATAGTGGTTGTCTTGCCCGCTCCGTTTCTTCCTAAAAGTCCCAGCGCCGTTCCGCTGCTGACGGAAAAAGAGATGCCGTGAAGAACTTCTTTCTCACCGAATGATTTTTTAATATCTCTGACTTCCAGTTTCATTGATTACTCCTTACTTATTTTTCCTTTCTGCAGTTTTAATGAATAGTAACAGTACATAATTCCCATGGTTCCCCATAGAATTCCAATCAGCACAATGGCCAGAACTCCTGTCTGCCAGGTAATTTCCCCCATAAGGGCAACTACCATAAGAACTGCCAGTACCCACTGGCTTCCCCTGTAAGTTTTATAAGCGCTTTGGTAAATAACTTCCCTTTCCGCCTCGTCACAGCTCTGCAGCCAGACTTCATCAAAGTTCAGATCCGAAGGATCTCCCATCTTCTCCGGATAGATGGACTGAATCAGTCTTACCATTTTTATGTGTGCTACAGCATAGACTACGCAGATCAGGATGAACATAATGGTAGCCATCCAGAATCCCCGGGGGATTTCTCCTTTCGGAACACCGGCGAACACTCCATAGAATATCATAGCCAGTATGAAAGATACCATGGCAAATACTGTAAACAGGGTATTATAGTATTCGATTCCATATTCTATCTTCTCAATCTGCTCATCGTCCTCTTCTGACTGATGTTGTTTTCTTAAATCCTTTACTTTATTGTAACTCCAGACAACGGCAGCCAGCTCAATAAGGAACAGCAGGAGAAAAATCCAGTGAGCCTGAGCGCCTATCCAGGACTCCAGTCCTTTCATCTCTTTTCCCATATGAGCCACTTTGGTTCCCAGAACCACCAGTCCCAATATTCCTCCCAGCACAGCCCCTACTGCTGTTTTAATTGCCAGTTTGATATAAGAACCCTTATTTTTCATTCTCTCCCTCCTCAATATATGTAAAAATATCTTCCACTCTGCTTTCAAATATCTTTGCCAGCTTCAGGGCAAGTACCACAGACGGGGAATAGTCTCCCCGTTCAATCAGGCTGATTGTCTGGCGCGAAACGCCGGCCCGCTTCCCCAGTTCAGATTGGTTTATATTCAGTTTTGCTCTGTATTCTTTTAATCTGTTTTCTAATGGCATACAGCCTTTTACCCCCCCCCCTAAAAAATTTGCACCTTACCTGCTGAGCTCATTTTCTCTACAGTCCTTTCTTTTGTTTTTGACTTATATCTTTGTCGAAATGACAACTTTTCTTGTCATAACCACTATACCATTGACAACTATCCTTGTCAATTGTTTTCTGTTTTTATTTTCTTAAATTACAAAAAGGACAGCCTACAAGTCTTTTTGCAACCTGTAAACTGTCCCTTTACTACTGATTTTTTTATGCTTGTAACTAAACTTTGTCTACAATGCCAGCTTCGAGGTATTTCTTTCTGATACATTAATATTATTTTTCTCCCTCCTCTCCCCGTACAATTCCATTCCCAGTAAGTGTAATTACTTTATTTACTCCATTCTCCACATCATAACTCACATCCACATAGCATCCTATTTGAGCCGGATCTGTATCCGGCGCTATCCATTCCGGATAATCCCGGAGTCTTTTTCCTGCCCCGGAAATGTCAAATGGGACTGTGCCATCTTCTCCCACTTCAAGTTCCCCTGTTGTTCCCATATAATCCACCATCAGATAAATAATGTCTCCCTGTCTGTCCTGGATATAGCCTGCCGCATATCTAAATAGAGGTTCCGGAGTTGGTGTGGGAACAGGTGTCGTCGTATCCGGAGGAACGATGGGTTCTTTCTCATCTCCATCGCCGAGAACAACCGTTGCAATATTCTGTCCATTCTCAACATAATAGGTGACTAGAACCGTACTTCCTTGAACAAGGGGATCTGAATTGGCCGGAAACGGCCGCTGGTCCATAAGTGATATTTCTGCGTGAGATATATCAAAGGCCACTGCACGATCTTTCCCTTCCCCCGGGTATGTTCTGGAACCGGTATTTTCCAAATCCAGATACAGGATTGTTTCTTCCCGCCTTATTATGTACCCTTCCACAGTCTTCTCTTCCCGCACTGGCTGAGTTACAGGTTCTTCTTTTTCTCCTCTTCCTTCTGTCATCTCTTCCGACAGAGGCTGCGTAACCTTCGGTACCATTTTTACGCTTTCTTCGATTTCTTCTGTGGGTGTGGGACGGACTGTAGGTGTCGGTTTCTTCTTGGTATCTCCATCCGGATTTTGAAACTCCTGTTCATAAGTGTTTGTTTCATCTCTTTCCAAAGTCTCTTTGCATCCACTAAAATTCATAAGGATACACAACATACTTATCATTACTGTCAACCTTTTCTTCATTGTCCTCACCTCATTTCTTATAGAAGGTATTCTCTTTTTTATATTATATCATATTACAAGTGCAATAATATGACTTGCTCTTAAATATTCTGTTATTTATATATTTTTATCTATTTTACCCAAATTTTCATCCAAAATTAAAACACTTTTATTCCTCAATATCGTACTTTAAAGATTTTTTTCTGTTTTATTTTCTTAAATTACAAAAAGGACAGCCTACAAGTCCTTTGTAACCTGTAAACTGTCCCTTTACTCATTATATTACTGGGCTTCTTTTTCATAACCGCCCACTGACAGAGACGCTGCTATCCGGTCAGATTCTTTAATGTAATAAGTAACTCCCGCAACGCTTCCGGAAGTCAGTTCTCCTGACACATATGCACCGGCTATATCAAATGTCTCTGTCGTACCTGCATAATCTCCTTCTGTTAATTCCAGTGTAACCAGATTTCCTTCCCAATCTATAATTGTACCTGTGGATACATAAGTAACCATTCCCTGCTCGCATCCATCACCACTGACTGCTGTCGCAATATTGCAGCCATCTTCTGTATAATAAGTTACGGAAACAGTGCAACTTACATTCGTCGGATTAGAATTTGGGACATCTTGTCCGGGATTTGTCAGGATAATCTCCGCATTGGATATATCGAAAGCCACTGCACGATCTTTCCCTTCCTCCGGATAGGTTCTGGAACCCGTATTTTCTAAGTCTAAGTACAGTACATTATCGCTTCGATCCAATATATACCCTTCTGCCGTTTTCTCTTCTTTCGCCGGCTGAATCACCGGTTCTTCAGGTTCTTCAACTTCCTTCGTTACCTCTGCCAACTCTTCTGTCGTCTCTTCCGACAGAGGCTGCGTAACCTTCGGTACCATTTTTACACTTTCTTCGGGTTCTTCTGTGGGTGTGGGACGGACTGTAGGTGTCGGTTTCTTCTTTGTATCTCCATCCGGATTTTGAAACTCCTGATTATAGCTTTCTGTTTCATCTCTTTCCAAAGTCTCTTCGCATCCACTAAAATTCATAAGGATACACAACATACTTATCATCACTGTCAACCTTTTCTTCATTGTCCTCACCTCATTTCTCATGGAAGATCTTCTCTTTTTTACATTATATCATATTGTAAGTGTAACAACATATTTTACGTTCAAATATTCTGTCGTTTCTTTGTTTTTGTCTATTTTATCCAAATTTTCATCCAAAACCAAAACACTTTTATTCCTCAATATCGTACTTTAAAGAATTTTTTTCTGTTTTATTTTCTTAAATTACAAAAAGGACAGTCTACAAGTCTTTTTGCAACCTGTAAACCGTCCCTTTCCTATTAATTATAAAGCGCTTGTTTCTTATTTTTCTGTTTTCTGTCTGGCACTTCTTTGGTATCCATATACAGTTACGGCAATTCCCAAAGACGCGGCAGCCAGAGCCAGAAGCTCTGTAACAGGAGACTGGTCTCCTGTTTTGGCATTGGAAGCTTTCAGACTGGAATTCCCCTGACTGTTGCTTAGGCCGGAACTTCCGGTCAGACTGGAACTGCCGGTCAGACCAGAACCTCCTCTCAGATTAGATCCGCCGGTCAGACTGGATCCCCCGCTTAAATTGGAGCCGCCGGTCAGAACGGAACCTCCGCTCAGGCCGCTTCCTCCGCCGTTATTATTACCATTGCCATTATCATTGCCATCGTCTTTAAAAATATCGTCATCGTCAGTGACGGCTTTTAAAGTATCCCAGTTCAGACTCAGATACGCGGGCTGGGTTCCTGTTCCTGCCGCAATACTTTCCATAACCGGTACATATACCTGCAGCGGAACATAGCCGTCTTTCCTTGCTTCCTGAATCATCTCAAAGGTAACCGTATCCGGATAGTCAGTCCCGAACTCATCCTCTGTTTTCGTACCGTCTTCGTCTAACTGATAAGACTCCACGGTTACATCTGCAAGATCTCCTGCCGGATTCCCGTACTTATCTGTGGTATAACCGGTTTTAAAATACTTCAGCCGTCCAAGATACCCCATCCTGCCGCTGATACTCAGGCCTTTCAAATCCAGAGTAAGCGCATACTTCCCGTCTTTTACAGTAAGCTTTACCGTATGGTTAATGGCATTGTCCGCCATGGAAAGGGTGGTCTTGTCCACCTTCACCATACGTCCGGTTACCGAATATACGCCGTCTTCCAGATTATTCACATCCAGGGCTCCGTCATCCTGACCGTCATCTCCGCCGGGAGGATTCTCCTCCCCCGGCTCCTCGTCGCCGCCCGGGGTGTCGCCGCCGCTTTCTCCTGTATACTCTTCTGCACTCTCCCAGTCAACGAAAAGTCTGGCAACCTGTGTTCCCTGTCCTTCTCCGAGGGATTCCATAAGAGGTACATAAATCTCCACATAGCAATAATTCATGTGACTGCCGTTTATTTCTGCGGTTTCTTCTTCCTCCGGATCTACGGGAATGGATAAAACTTTAGGATATTTTTCTCCTCCCGGATAGGTTTCCAGTATATCAGCATCGGCGGCTGTATATTTATCTCTGTCCAAATACCCATTGGGATTTTTCTGCACCGTTGACATGTCTATTTTCTTCAGGTTAGCCAGATACCCTTCCATACCAGTCATAATTTCCAGAGAATGAAAGGTTAGCTGCAAATCCATGTCTCCGTTTTCGTCCACCACAAGAATCCCCTGCTGCTCCATCGCCTTGTTTCCCATGGAATACTCTGGGTTTACTTCATGGTACAAAGAGACATCTACGGTATACTTTCCCTCTTTCAGCGTATCGCCCGGCTCTTCCGGATCCGGTTCTGGATTCCCCGGTTCTTCTTCTGCCGCCTTGCAGGAAATGGTAAAGACTGCTGTTCCCGTGTAATTGCCTCCCGGCGCTTTGGCTGTATCCCGGGCATAAATCTGTATCTCACCGTGGAGAGCCTTTCCTTCTTCCCCGTTAAATTTCTGAATTCCGAATGTATTGGTAAAAGGCAGCTCATTTTCATTACTGTACAGTTTACCCTTTTCCGGAGCTTCCACAGTAATCTCTCCGCTTTTTTCCTCAGAGGATATATAAATATCGTACGGCATAATATTGTCGGCATCGCTGCTGAGAGTTCCCATAGACACGGAAGCAGGTATTGTCACTCCGAAAGAGGGGCCGGAAACTTCCTCCTGCACACTTGCAGTAATCTCCATGCTGCGGTTATCTTCCTGTGTTTCACTTTGTTTTTTCAGAGTTTCCCAGTACATAACCAGGTCTGTAGCCACACTGAATTTTCCGTTTTCAAACCAGAGCCCGGCGATCTGGCCGTTGAGATTACTCATAGCCGGCACATAGATCGTAGTATTGGTGTAATAGGTATGGTTCAGTCCTGAAAGAGGATAGGTCACTTTTGTGACAACCTCATAGTCTCCTCTTTTTTCTGTTTCATATTCCATTCCGTCTGTGGAGAGTTCCTGAGTTTTATCATTATTGAGATAATAACCGTTTACGCCAAGGATGTACATGGGTTCTTTTTCCGTACCGGAAACCATAGTATAGGTTATGTTCATTCGGCCGTTTTCGTCTACCTTAAGGACAGCCTGCGTGGTGTCTGTCTCCACAAGACTATGGTCTACCACTTCACTGCGCACAGCCACCGTAATATCATAAATTCCCGCCTCCGGAATCTCTGCAGGCACGTCCGAAGGGCCCTGCTCTGTAATATCCAGTTCAAGCGCCGCAGCCACTGCCTGTTTGATTCCCCTGGAAGAATAGGTTGCGCCGGATACCGCATCAATCTCCTTAATTCCTTCTGCATCTGTATCCTCAAGACCGAGGAAGCTGTCTGTCATGCCTGAAGCAGCGGATTGAAGCTTTCCCTTATTTACTTCCTTTTTCCATTCATCCTGGGCGGCAAAATTCTCTCCGGTTATGTCCAGATTACTAATCTTACCGTCTGTTACCGTAACATCTGCAACAATATCATATTCGCCGAACTGGTCAATGTGAAAGGCGCCCTCTTTGGTGTAGGAGCCGCCTGCTGCACTTACGCTTAAAGGCAGTATGGCCAGAACTGCGGCCAGAACCACTGCCAGAAAACTGACATTCCATCTCTTTTTCCTGTTTTTCATCTGCTCCTCCAACAATTAACACAGGCGCTGTTTTATCTGACCGCCTTTATTTTGCGGCATATGTAATGGTAAAGTTTGTTGTTCCGGTGTAGTTGCCTGCTGCGGCTGCCGCTACGTCTGCACCCTTTACTGTGATTTTTCCAGGCAGCGCCGTTCCTTCTGTATCCGCATTTACCGTATTATTTTCTAATTCATTTGCAAATGCAAGTTGATTCTCTCCATTTACCAGACTCCCTTCTCCGGGAGCAGATACGGTAATGGTTCCACCCAGGTTTGCTGCTTTTACGTCTACATTATAAGTAATTTCTGTATCCTCTGTTGAAGAAAGAGTACCCATGGATACCGAGCTTGGTACAGTAACCGTATATTCCGGCTGGGATACCTTTTCTTCTACATTCGCAGTGATTTCCATGCTCTGTTCATCTGTTTCCGTATCGCCGCCCGTGGTTTCTGCAGGTGTTAAATCTTTAATCTGAACAAAGAAATTCTGGGTTGTGTTCATGACTACATTTACGTATGCTGTAGCTGCAATTCCCCCTTCTGCCGCCTCGTCCAGGGCAGCTTTTGGAATGGTCACGGACAGAACCTGTACAGGAAGTACATCGCCTGCATTAATTCCGAACAGCGCGCCGGCTGTATCAAATTCTTTTTCCGGCTTTGTCTCGATGTCGGAGACAGCATCATAAGTCACCTCATCTATGGTGAACTGCACATCTTTAACTGTTCCGTCTGTTCCCTGATCCGGGAAGTTGGGAACCGGATATGCCACATAGAAGTCTATGGATGCATCCTCTCCCTCAATCGTAATATCCGTCTGATGAGCGAAAATAGGATCGCACATGCTGGCATTTCCGCTTCCGTTCCCATTCAGGAAATGGATGGTTCCTGTGTACTCTCCGTCTGCCAGATCGGCAGCGCCTGCAGCAAATACCGTACTGCACATCATGGTTCCCATCAGTCCCGCTATAAGAACCCCTGATAAAACTTTTTTTGAAAATTTCATTTTGAAATCTCCCTCCTTTTTTTATTTATGTCCAGCGCTTTCTGCGCATAAACATCACTCTTTTACAATCAGCGTACAGTTTAGTTTTGCCCCGTTTCTGGGCGTCATATTTTCATCTGCCGTATAGGTAGCGTATTTAACAGTCAGAGGATATTCCCCTGCCTCCATCTCTTTTTCCAGAGTAATGTCATACAGCGTCTGCCCCGGCTTTATCATCCTGGATTTATAAATCGTCTCCTTTGTGTCCGGCAAATAGAAAGAAATTTCAAAGTAAACCTTGTTTTCTTCCGGATTGGTCAGTTCCACAGACACATCTTTCGTTCCTGCAGGAATCTGAATGGACTTGTAACCCGGAATCTGAATTCCTTCTTCTATTTTCTGTTCTGGGTTGTTTCCTTCTGACTTTTCCTGTTCTTCTTCAAATGCCACATCATAATTGGTCACTTCCGCGGGTCTTGTATTTCGCCAGATGAGAACACCGGCAGCAGCTATAACAAAAACCAGAAGTATAATACCTGCTTTCTTCCTGTTCATATTTCCATTTCTCCATTTCCAGGGGTTTTCATTCAAAAGTTAGTTTATTCTAACTCCCTTCCCAATAAAATGGTTAGTTGAAACTAACCAACTGAATAATAGCATCCTTTCCATATTTTGTCAATATACAAATCTTTGAAAATTTAAAAAATTCCCTGACAGCTTTTTGCATTTTCATGCTTTCTTCCGTCAGGGAATCTTTTTTATTTCCAGTTTTCTTCTAAAAATTTTAGAATCTCTACTGCTTTAGGCGGGCAGCCTTTCAGGCTCTTCTGAAAGCAGGAGGTACACTGTCCCACGCCGATTTCTCCTGTCTTTCCTTTATATCCCTGGCCTATGCAGACAGGCGGCCTCTTTCCTTTCAGACAACCTCTGCTTTCCAGTCGATCCAGAGCATAGATAAGAGAACCATAGCAGGCGCTGCAGGCGTCTTTGGGACGGGCATAGCCGGCCAGCTTCTCCACCCGGCGCGTCATAGATATGGTTTGTCCTGTATGTTCCGGCTGATTCACGAAAACGGGACGGCTCTGAGATAAATCGGCGCTTCCCACGCCCAGCTTTTCCGCCAGAGTCAGATAGGAAACCTCTTCCGGCCGATAACCCATGGTTTCACAGACAAACGCATCGCATAATACTGGATCCCAGAAGCCCAGAATCCGGTTCATCTCCACCGGATTTCCCCCTTCTTCAAAGTCCAGATCGCCGCAGATATTATCTACCAGAATGAAATCATTGCGGACAACGGTATTTAGATGGGCAATGGGTTTATGCAGCCCCATGGTATGGTACCGCCGCTTCTCACTGTTGGGAATCACCCCTTTGTTATTTTTCAGGGCGCAGGTAATTTTCGTCTGGCAGTGTCCCTTTAACACCGGCATATTAATGACAAATTCTGCCTGCAGCGCTGTATCGCACACTTTCAGCTTCATTCCCCGGGCGTCGCACTCTGTATAACTGTCTTTCTGCAAATCCACAAAGGGAACCTGATATTCCCGGCAGACCTTATCATATCCTGACGCCCGCACAGACCGGTCTGTCTTCTCCCCCACCCAGGAGCTTTCCATAATCAAAATGGAGGAAAACCCGTGTTCTTTCAGATATTCAATGGTTCCTGCCGCCAGTTCCCAGTGGGTGGTTGCCCCGTTTGAGGCATCCTGGGCGGCAACCAGATTGGGTTTTAAGGCGATTTTTGTATCCCTGTGGGGAATTGCTCCTGCCAGATTGGCCCGTTCCAGCAGTTTTTTCGTCATATTTTTATAATCCGTTCCGTGGATGAAAAGAATCTCTTTTTTCTTCAAAGGAGTTCCTCCTTCTTTACTGCAGACACTTCTCCAGTTTCTCTGTCATTTCATCAATATGTTCTCTGGTAATAACCAGAGGCGGAACCAGACGCAGAACGTCGCTGCCTGCAGAAATCACAATCAGGCCTTCCTCCAGGGCTTTGGATACCACTTCGCCCACCGGACGATCTTTGATAACCAGCCCCTGCATGAAGCCTTTCCCTCTTCTTTCTGCGATGCAGGAATACTTCTCTGCCAGTTTATCCAGAGCGCTTTCCAGATAAGGGGTCAGTTCTTTTACATGTTCCAGTATGTGATTTTCTTCAAAAAGATCGAAGACCTTGCTCACTGCCGCACATACGAAGGGATTGCCTCCATAAGTGGTTCCGTGATCTCCCGGAGCTAAAGAGCTTTTCGCCAGTTTTTCATTTAATACAAAGGCTCCCACCGGCACACCGTTGCCCAGGGCTTTGGCGCAGGTCATAATATCGGGCTCAACGCCGTATTCCTGCCATGCGAAGTAAGATCCCGTTCTTCCCATCCCGCACTGAATCTCATCCAGAATAAGAACCAGATCTTTTTCGTCGCAGAGTTTTCGCACTCCCTTTAAAAATGCAGGATCGGCGGGATAGATTCCTCCTTCTCCCTGTACTGTCTCCAGAATGACAGCGCAGGTCTTCTCCGTAATCTGTGCTTTCACACTGTCCAGATCATTAAAGTCTGCAAACTTCACTCCTCCCACCAACGGCTCGAAGGGCTCCCGGTAATGGGCGGTTCCGGTAACAGATAAGGCCCCCATGCTCCTTCCGTGGAAGGACTGATTCATGGCAATGATTTCGTATCTGCTTCCGCCTGTTTTCTCATAGGCATACTTTCTCGCTGCTTTTAAGGCTCCCTCAATGGCCTCGGTTCCGCTGTTGGTAAAGAACACCCTGCTCATTTTACTGGCAGAGAGCAGCTTCTTTCCTGCTTCCACCATAGGCGCATGATAATAGAGGTTAGACGTATGGAGCAGTTTGTCCACCTGCTCTTTCAGAGCCTCGTCATAACCGGGATAATGATAGCCCAGTCCGCATACAGCGATTCCCGCTGCAAAATCCAGATATTTCTTTCCTTCTGTATCGTACAGATAAACTCCGTCTCCTTTATCCAGTACAACCGGGAAACGGTTATACGTATGCAGCAGAGTCTCCTCTGCCGCGTCCATTACAATTTTATTCATGATAATATTTCTCCCCGTCTTCTCGTAAAATCGCAGTTCCCACACCTTTATTGGTAAAGATTTCCAGCAGCAGGCTGTGAGGAATTCTGCCGTCTAAAATATGCACCCGGTTTACGCCGTTTTCGATGGCTTCGATACAGTTTCTCAGCTTCGGTATCATGCCGCCTCCCACGAACCCGTCGGAAATCAGGGCATCCGCCTCGTCTACTTTTAACTCGGAAATCAGGGAGTCCGGATCTTTCGGATCCCTTAGTACGCCTTCAATATCTGTCAGGAAAGCCAGCTTTTCGGCATTCATGGATTCTGCCACGGCGCAGGCTGCATCGTCTGCATTGATATTATATGTCTGGAAGTCCTCATCCAGGCCGATGGGACAGATAATGGGCAGGAAATCTTTTTCCAGTAAATCCCACAGGATTTTCGGATCCACATGGGTGATTTCTCCCACATAGCCCAGGTCTTCTCCGCCGGGCATCTTTTTCTGTACTTTCAGCAGGCCGCCGTCTTTGCCGCTGACGCCCACTGCCTTAACGCCCAGAGACTGCACCAGAGTCACTAATTCTTTATTTACTTTTCCCAGTACCATTTCTGCCACTTCCATGGTGGCCTTATCCGTCACCCGAAGCCCGTTTAAGAACCTGGGCTCCATTCCCACTTTTTCCACCCAGCGGCTGATTTCCTTTCCGCCGCCGTGAACGATGATGGGCTTAAAGCCTACCAGTTTCAGAAGAACCACGTCTTTAATCACATTTGCTTTCAGTTCTTCATCTACCATGGCGCTCCCGCCGTATTTTACAACCACAATCTTCCTGTTAAATCTCTGAATATAAGGAAGGGCTTCTATCAGGGTTTCCGCCTTATCTAAATACATTTGTTTTACCATGTTTCTTTCCTCCTGCTCTTTATGAACGGTAATCGGCGTTAATTTTCACATAATCATAGGTTAAATCACAGCCCCAGGCGGTCGCGCTTTCGTCTCCCATTTTTATGTCTGCAACAGCCCTCACTTCCGGCTCCGATAAGATTTTCGTCGCTTCCTCTTCGCTGTAGGAAGTGGCCGTTCCATCCTGAATAATCTGGATCTTTCCGGCTGCGCTTTCAAAGAATAAATCCACTTTCTCCGGATCGAACTGTGCTCCCGAATATCCCATAGCGCATAAAATTCTTCCCCAGTTGGCGTCATGTCCGAAGATCGCCGCTTTCGTCAAAGTGGAAGTAACAATGGATTTGCTGATGGTAACGGCCTGTTCTTTCGTTTCCGCACCTTTTACGGTTACCTCAAACAGCGCTGTACAGCCTTCCCCGTCTCCGGCGATCGCTTTGGCCAGGAAAGTATTTACATAATTCAATGCTTTTTTAAATTTCTGATAGTCTTCGTTTTTCTCTTTGATTTCTTCGTTTTCGGCCTGTCCGTTTGCCAGAAGCAGTACCGTATCATTGGTGGAAGTATCTCCGTCCACAGAAATCATATTGTAAGTATCTTTAATGTCTTCGCTGAGGGCTTCCTGAAGCATCTCTTTGGAAATTGCTGCGTCTGTGGTTAAGAAGCTCAGCATGGTACACATATTGGGATGGATCATCCCGGAGCCTTTGCACATGCCGCCGATAATCACTTTCTTTCCGCCGATCTCCACTTCCACAGCCACTTCTTTTTTCTGCGTATCCGTAGTCATGATGGCCTCTGCTGCCTCTCCTCCTGCTTCCAGGCTGGAGGATAATACAGGCGTCAGCATTTTAATTCCTTTGGTAATGGCGTCCATAGGCAACTGTACGCCGATCACTCCTGTGGAGGCTACCAGCACGCTGTCCGGATCGATTCCCAGCTCTTTCGCTGTGGTATCTGCCATCTCTTTGCAGTATCCGTAGCCTTCGGCTCCGGTGCAGGCATTTGCCACACCGCTGTTGCAGACGATGGCCTGGGCATGAGGATGCTGATAGACAACCTCCTGATCCCATTTCACCGGGGCTGCTTTCACCACATTCGTCGTAAAGGTTCCGGCAGCCACGCAGGGAACCTCACTGTAAATCATTGCCATATCTTTTTTTCCGCTTTTTTTCACTCCTGCGCTTACTCCTGCCGCCCGGAATCCTTTGGCAGCGGTGACCCCTCCGGGAATTACCTGTTTATTTTCCATTTTCTGTCTCCTTATCTTTTCTCTACATCTTGCTTTCTTACGGGAACATGGGAACCTGAAGCAGTCCTTCTGTCTCCGGCAGTCCGAACATCAGGTTCATATTCTGTACCGCCTGTCCGGCCGCGCCTTTCACCAGATTATCCATGGCGCCCATAACAATGATCCGGTTGGTTCTCGGATCCAGCTTAAAGTTCACATCCACATAGTTGCTTCCTTCCACCCATTTCGTCTGGGGGCAGACGTCTTTTTCCAAAACCCGTACAAAGGTTTCCTCTGCATAATAGTTGTCATAAACGGCTTTCACTTCTTCATAAGATACGTTTTTCTTCAGAGAAGCATACGCCGTAACCAGAATTCCCCGGTTCATGGGAACCAGATGGGGCGTGAAATTAATGGTAATCTCTTCCCCTGCCGCATAGGATAACTGATCCTCGATTTCCGGTGTGTGACGGTGGGTTGCCACTCCGTAAGCTTTCATATTTTCATTGACCTCGCAGAAGAGGTTATCTACCTTGGCTCCTCTTCCTGCTCCTGAGGTCCCGGACTTGGCGTCAATAATTACCGTATTTCCGTCAATCAGCCCTTCCTTTAATAAAGGATACAGGGAAAGGGTGGAACAAGTGGGGTAACATCCCGGATTGGCAATCAGTCTGGCCTTTTTCACCTGCTCCCGGTTGATTTCACAGAGACCGTAAACGGCTTCCTTAATATATTCCGGAGAAGGGTGAGTAATCCCGTACCATTTTTCGTATTTATCCACATCTTTAATCCTAAAGTCTGCGCTCAGATCAATGATTTTTACTTTTGATAAAATTTCTTCCTTAACTAAAGATGCACAGAGCCCCTGGGGAGTTGCGGTAAATATCACGTCCACCTGGTCCGCCAGGGCGTCCATATTATCATCCATACAGGCTGCGTCTACTAACTGGAAGAAGTTCTGATAAATATCTGCATACTTTCTGTCAATATAACTTCTCGAACCAAACCACCGAATTTCTGCATCTTTATGTCCCAGCAGCAATCTTACAATTTCTGATCCTGCATAACCGGTAGAGCCAATAATCCCTGCCTTTATCATAGAATCTCCTCCTTTTTTCTATCTATGTTTTCTTTTCCTTAAAATATGTACCTTTTTAGAAGATGCGTATGATTATACACTATTAATGTATATTATGCAAGAAATATTTATTTTTTGATTATTTTTCAATTTCCTCTTGCATATTTATGAATAATATTGTATAGTATCACATGTCACAAAGCATTGACGTCACTTATACATATTCTTAACAGACAGACTATGTATTATCATATCATAAGAAAACGAATTTTAGGAGGAAAAGTTATGAAAGAAAAAGTGGTTTTAGCATATTCCGGCGGTCTGGACACAACAGCTATTATTCCGTGGCTGAAAGAAACCTTTGATTATGAAGTCATCTGCTGCTGCATCGACTGCGGTCAGGCAGAAGAGCTGGACGGCCTGGACGAAAGAGCCAAACTGTCCGGTGCCTCTAAGTTATATATTGAAAATATTGTAGATGAATTCTGTGACGATTATATTGTTCCCTGCGTACAGGCCGGCGCCGTATATGAAAACAAGTATCTGCTGGGAACTTCTATGGCCCGTCCGGGAATCGCCAAGAAATTAGTGGAAATCGCCCGGAAAGAAGGAGCTTCTGCCATCTGTCACGGGGCAACCGGCAAAGGAAACGACCAGATTCGTTTTGAGCTGGGTATCAAAGCCTTAGCTCCGGATTTAAAAATTATTGCTCCCTGGCGTATGACAGACGTATGGACCATGCAGTCCCGTCAGGACGAAATTGACTACTGCAAGGCTCATGGAATCGACCTTCCCTTCTCTGCAGATTCCAGTTACAGCCGTGACCGGAACCTGTGGCATATCAGCCATGAGGGATTAGAGCTGGAAGATCCTTCTTTAGAGCCCAATTACGATCACCTTCTGGTATTAGGCGTTACCCCGGAAGAAGCTCCTGACGAACCGGAATACGTAACCATGACCTTTGAAAAAGGTGTTCCCAAAAGCATCAATGGAAAAGAGATGAAAGTCTCCGAAATCATCACCGAATTAAACCGTTTAGGCGGAAAACACGGCATCGGCATCATCGACATTGTAGAAAACCGTGTTGTGGGAATGAAGTCCCGGGGTGTTTACGAGACACCGGGCGGAACCATCTTAATCGAAGCACATGCACAGCTTGAGGAACTGGTTTTAGACCGTGCCACCATGGAAACCAAGAAAGATATGGGCAATAAACTTGCACAGATTGTTTATGAAGGCAAATGGTTTACTCCTCTTCGTGAAGCAATCCAGGCATTTGTAGAATCCACTCAGGAATATGTAACCGGAGAAGTCAAATTCAAACTTTACAAAGGCAATATTATCAAGGCCGGAACCACTTCTCCCTACAGCTTATACAGCGAGTCACTGGCATCCTTCACCACCGGAGATCTCTACGATCACCACGATGCCGACGGATTTATTACCCTTTTTGGTTTACCTTTAAAAGTCCGTGCCATGAAGATGGCTCAGCTTGCAGAAGAAAAGAAAAACAGCTAACTCCATACAAAATTCATTCGGGAGCCGGAACAGAACTTCACCTCTTGTTCCGGCTCTTTTTTATGTAATAGGAAATTCCGTTGGATTTCCTATTACATAAAAAAGAGTTGCTGTGAATGCGACCAGATGCATATGGAATTTGACTGCCTGCGGCAGTCTGCATCTGGCGCATAAAGAGTACAAGTCCCTCATGAGTGAAGGATATAGGGAGTTGAAGAGGACTTGTCCTCTTTGTTTCCAGGGATCCTTTATTGACAACTTTTGTATTCTCTCCTATAGTATAACTACTGCGGTCTTTTTTGATATTTTCTCAGGAGGTTATTATGGATAATCGTACATTTATTTTAAAAGGAAATTTTTGCTATACTCCCTCTGCGGACACTCTGGTCACCCGGGAGAACAGTTATCTCATCTGTGAAGACGGGATCTCCCGGGGAATCTTCCCGGAAATCCCGGAAAAATACAAAGATCTGCCCCTTATGGACTGCCGGGATCAGGTAATCATTCCAGGACTTGTGGATCTGCATCTGCACGCTCCCCAGTTTGCCTTCCGAAGTGTGGGAATGGATATGGAACTTCTGGAATGGCTGGAACAGGTGGCCTTTCCCCAGGAGGCACGCTATCAGGATCCGGAATATGCACGCACTGCCTATTCCATCTTTGCACAGGCCATGAAAAAAAGCCCCACCACCAGAGCTTCCATGTTTGCAACTCTCCATCCGGAGACCACCATACTTCTGATGGAGCTCATGGAGGAAACAGGACTGAAAACTTATGTGGGAAAGGTGAATATGGATCGGAACAGTCCGGACTACCTGAGGGAGAAGACCCCTCTGGAGGCAGAGAAAGACACCAGAAACTGGGTGGAAAACACCCTGCACAAATACCGGAATGTACGCCCGATCTTAACGCCCCGGTTTACCCCTTCCTGTACGGACGATCTTATGAAGCGGCTGTCTCAGATTCAGAAGGATTACCAGCTCCCCCTCCAGTCCCATCTGTCAGAAAATCTGGGGGAAATTGAATGGGTAAAGGAACTCTGTCCCAATACCCGATTTTACGGAGAAGCTTACGCCCAGTTTGATCTGTTCGGCCTGGATTGTCCTACTATCATGGCTCACTGCGTCCATTCTTCTCCGGAAGAGATCGCCCTTATGAAAGAAAACGGGGTTTATGTTGCCCATTGTCCTCAGTCCAACACCAACCTTGCCTCAGGCATTGCTCCTGTACGTAAATATCTGGACGCAGGCCTTTCTGTGGGGCTTGGCAGCGACATCGCCGGAGGTTACAGTGAGTGTCTGTTTCGCGCCATGGCAGAAGCCATTCAGGTCTCCAAGCTGCGCTGGCGTCTGGTGGACGATTCTCTGCAGCCCTTAAATCTGACCGAAGTCTTCTATATGGCCACAAAGGGTGGCGGAAGCTTCTTCGGAAAAACCGGAAGCTTCGAAGAGGGATATGAACTGGACGCTGTGATTTTAAACGACAGCACTCTTCCCACACCTCTCTCCTTTCCCCTGAAGGAACGTCTGGAGCGACTGGTTTATATGGGCGACGACAGAAATGTCTCCGGTAAGTTTGTTTCCGGAACACAAATTTTTTAAACCGAGGTTTCACCATGAAAAGAACATCTGTAAAAAACTCCCTTCTTTTGCTGCTCACCGCCACCATCTGGGGCGTAGCCTTTGTGGCGCAAAGCGTGGGGATGGATTATATTGAACCCTTTACCTTCAACTGTATCCGAAGCATTCTGGGAGGCGTCACCCTCCTTCCCGTTATTTTCCTGGGAAAAGGAAAGTCAGAGCCGCCTTCCCGTACGCTGCTGACAGGCGGTATCTGCTGCGGTATCCTGCTGTTTGCCGCAAGTAATTTCCAGCAGTTTGGAATCCAGTATACCACTGTGGGAAAAGCAGGATTTATCACCGCCTGCTACATTATCCTTGTTCCCATAATAGGCATCTTCCTGAAAAAGAAGTGTACGCCCCTGATTTGGCTCTCTGTCCTGTTTGCCCTGGCAGGTCTGTATCTGCTGTGCATAACGGAAGAGTTTACCCTGGGAAAAGGGGACGTTCTTGTGCTGATCTGTTCCTTTTTATTTGCCCTGCATATTCTGGTGATAGATTATTTTTCACCGAAGACAGACGGAGTGAAAATGTCCTGCATTCAGTTTTTCGTCTGCGGAATTTTATCGGGAATCTGCATGTTATTTACAGAGACTCCTTCCTTTTCCAATATTCGGTCCGCAGCCGTCCCCCTTCTGTATGCTGGTATTTTCTCCTGCGGAGTTGCTTATACCCTGCAGATTGTGGGGCAAAAAAACATGAATCCCACCGTGGCTTCCCTGATTCTGAGTCTGGAGTCTTCTATCTCCGTACTGGCCGGGTGGATTCTTCTGGGACAGGGTCTGGGGCTCAGAGAAGCCGCAGGCTGTATTCTGATGTTTGCGGCCATTCTTCTGGCGCAGCTTCCGGTCAAAAAAACAGGGAAGAATTTCATCTTCTGAAATTCTTCCCTGTTTTCTTTCTTTATAAAATCACATCTTCATAAGGAAACAGCAGATAGATTTCTTCCACCTTTTCTTCCCCTGCGATTTGAATTTTTATATCTGAATCTGATTCTTTTCTCCAGTAATCTGTCTCCTCTTCATAGTAGAACCCTTCATAGGTCAGACGGGATGACGCGGAGGAGAGACTCTCTCCCACAGTAATACTGTAAACAGAAATATAGGGATATCCTTTCACATCCACGCCCCAGATTTTATCGTTTTCCTGCCAGTAAATATCCAGGTAGCCTTCTTCTCCTTCCAGATGGCTGTTTCCGTTTTCATAATCCGTTTCAAATACCTTTCCATCCGGTTCCTGCCATTCAATATCGCTCATCAGCGCGTCTGCCGAAGAATCCTGATAATAAGAGATTTCTATGTTCTCCCTCACTTCCACCGGTTCCTGAACCTCTGCAGATACATTGGCAGGAAAATAATCCTCATACAATTTCTTCCCTATCATAATGGCCGATACAATTCCCACAACCGCCAGCGCCCCTATCACAGGGATTAACTGTTTTGCCGAAGAAGACTTCCCAGATGTCGGGGGATTCTCCCAGGTCACAGGGCCTTCCGTTTTCATTCTTATGGGATCCCTGTTTTCTTCCTGATATAAATCCTGAATCAACTGCCCCACTCTCTGATAACGATCCTGGGGCTGCGGGCGAAGTCCTTTGGCGATTACTTCAGAAACAGATGGCGACACCTTCATTCCCGGAATTTTCTGCGCCAGTTCTTCCAAAGACTGCAGCGAATCCTCAGGAGTCCTCTCTGTGGCCTCTTCCGGAATCACACCGGAAAGCATATGATACATGGTGGCGCAGATAGCATAAATATCGGTCCAGGGTCCCTGCCGGCCCCTGGTCTGATACTGTTCCAGGGGTGCGTATCCCCGTTTCAGCAGAATCGTCATTGTCTTTGTTTCTGCTCCTGCCGTCATCCGCGCTGCGCCGAAATCAATCAGTTTCACTTCGCCTTTTCTGGTAATTAATATATTGTCCGGACTGATGTCCCTGTGGATAATTCCTTTTTCATGGATCAATGCCAGGGAATCCAGCACCGGCTTCATGATTTTCAGTACCTTTTCCTGGGGTAAAGGTCTGTTTTTTCGTTCCATATATTTCTTTAAGGAGATTCCGTCAATGTACTCCATCACCAGATAGGCAGTCTGGTTTTCCAGGAAGAAATCTTTGACCTTTACCACTCCCCGCAGGTTCTGAAACTTAGCCAGATTCCTGGCCTCTTCCTCAAAATCTGTCATCCCCTTCTCGTAATAATGGGTGTGTTTTTTACTGATAATGCTGACAGTCGCCGTCGTTCCCGTTCTGGTGTCCCTGGTTGCAAGCTGAGAGGGAAAATATTCTTTTACTGCAACCGGAATTTCCAGCAGTAAATCCCACGCCAGATAGGTAATCCCGAATCCTCCCTCGCCCAGGATCTTCCCTGTCATATACCGTCCCTGAAGGATGGTCATTAGCGGCAGTCCTCTGTAACTTCTTATCTGGTTGTATTTTTTCTTCTGAAATCCACAGAGGGGACAAGTCCCCTCCGGATCCTCTGTCACGTGCATACATCCCAAACAAATTTTATTCGGATCTGTCATTTCTTTCTAACCTCTGCTAACAATACTTCTGTATTCCAGCATCTATTTCCTGTCTTTTCCTGTTTAGCCCAGCCGGAAACTATTACTTTCATCTCCCAGATAAATTTCTGTTCCTGCGGGAACTTCTTCTGTTCCATAATTGGCAAACCGTTTTCTGTCCGCCACCTGGTAAGTTCCGTTGGAAGAATAATCCGTGATGCTGTATCTGTTGGAATCACTGTTATACATGATGCTGCAGTGCTTTCTGCTGACTTTGTTTCCGGTCAGTACAATATTGCACTCATTGGGATTTCTGCCTATCACAATGGTTTCCATATGTCCGATGGGGATCTCCTGTCCGGCGTATTCCCCGGAAATACCGAAAATTCTTCCGGAAATTCCCGGCATACTGGTCATATTGTAGCCCACAGTCTGCTCGCCTCCTGAAGCTCCGTTATAAGAAGTATCGTAAGAGATGGCTCCCTGAGGATAGTCTGTCTGCGGTCCCTGAGACTGGTATCCGCCTCCGCTCATCTGGTTATTGTACCCGTCTGCCAGTTGATTGAAGTTCTTCACAAGGATATAATAAGCAAAAAGCGCTGCGATACCGCAGGTCAGATAGGTACCTATAATCAACCACAGAATCACACTGCTTCCGTTTTCTACAATGGTAACTCCATAGCGCTTTCCGTTTTTCTGGATACGGTTTCCCACTTGATAAAACCAGTACCACAAATAAATTCCGCAGGTCAGGATTCCAAACAGCCATGCCAGAAGGTAATTGGTGGTTTCTTCCCCGTCTCCCTGACACATTAAATTCATGTCTTCCGCATAGCGGTACCAGAAATAAAGGGCATAAATCCCGCAGGTTAAAATGGAAAGCAGTAAATATTTCGCAAAACTTCTTTGTTCAATCATCTCTTTCTCCCTCCTCTTATACAACAGGCTTTTCAAAATGCTGGAAATCTTTTGGATTTTCCCAGTCGCCTCCCCAGGTGAATCCATAGTTGGAAAAGATCTCATAACACAGATCTTCATGGGTTATCACATGGGCTTTTCCCGACTCTCGGTCGATAAATTCGTCGGCATTGGAGTGGGACCACTGGCTGGGCGCTCCGTTTTCATAAATCACGTAAGGATTCTGCTGCGGGTTAATGTCAATGGCACAGCCATATGCATGGTTGGACAGGCTGGAGCCCCCTGTCACTTCCCGGTAATTAAAGCAGGACGTGTTGTTTACCTCAATGGAGGCAAAATCTGTGTCCCCTCCGTTTCCGGCCCAGTAATTATCAATCAGATACATGGACTGGATTTCATATTCATTCTGAAACAACTCCCGGAAAACTCCCAGCACGTCTTCAGCAATCTGTGCGTTGACAATCATTTCTCCCACCTGAATCTGGTGTTCAAAGTTGTAATGCAGCATTTTCAGGTAACGAAGCTGATCTAATCCTATATTGGGATTGTCCCGATAGGACTTTCCGTTGATTCTTCCCAGAATCTCTTCGGAAATCTCCTCTGCAGTAAAATACAGGGGCAGATTTTCCATATTGATTTGTGAACTTTCCAGTATATCCCCCGGCTGACTGGCGGTAAGTCCCTCCAGAAAGTTTGCCTCCGGGGCGGGCGCCTCCTGGACAGGTTCTGTTTCCATTGGCACCGTATCTGCAGTTTCCTCTGTATCTGCAGTTGTATCTGTTTCCGCATCCGCCTGCTGTTCAGACGTCTGTATCAGAGGCTCTCTTTCTTCTTCCCTGGATTCGTTCTGATATTCTTTTCCCATCTTTGTCTCTTTTAATTCCCGGGACACATGGAAATACTGATATAAAATCCCTCCCAGAAGCGCCAGCAATATGACAATGAGAACCGCCAGTAAAACGGAAACTATCCTTTTCTTATTTTTCATGCCGATTACTTCTCCCCGTAAATATGTATGTCGCTGATACAGGTGTCGTCCCAGCTGCTCCCCTGGTATACGTCATCCAGTACAATCCGAAGCTGACTGGCTTTACACGGATAGCTGAGTTCCACACAGAACTTCTCCTTGGAATCCGGGAACACGATCTGTGTCTCAAATTCTCCCATCTTCAGCGTTAAAGTTTTCGGCCGGTTGTTGCCTTTATAATATTTGTCGTTCTTCCAGTTCCCCAGCCAGAAAAACAGGTATTTTACCCTGTATTCCTGATCGAACTGAGCATCCACATACTCTCCGATACCGGGTCCGGAAACCCCTTCCTCCCAGTTGGTCTGCAGAGAATCATCAAACATTTTAAGTGGTTCGTTGGTAACCCCGTTATTCTGGCTGATGGTAGAAGTGGCTGTGGCTGACAGTACTTTTACCTTATCTAAGCCATCCATCTGCACACTGTTTGCGTTCTCAACCAGCGTTGCCGTAATCTCTGACGGAGCCGGTGTGGGCGTTGCCTGTTCCGGCTCCGCAGACTCTTCCTGGTCCGCTGCTGCCGGCTCTTCTTCCCTGACCTGGGACGTTTCACCTCTTCCGTATTCCGTAGAGACTATCTGATTTTCTCTTTCCTCTTCCCTGCCCCCGTTCAGCAGAACTACAGCGGCGGCTATGATCAGCATAAAAAGAATCCCGGGAATGATAATTGCCAGAGGATTCACCGAAGAAGACCTTGGCTGAGGCTGGGTTCTGGGTTGTGGCTGAGTCCTGGGCTGAGGCTGGGTCCTTGGCTGAGGTCTGGGCTGCGGTTGGGGCTGTGGCCTGGGCTGTGGCTGCGGTTGGGGTTGCGGCCTGGGGGCCTCTCCTCCATAAAGGGCGCCCATAAGACTTTCCACATCCTGATAACGATCTTCTACTTTTACTGCCAGACCTTTGGCAATCACCTCCGAAAGATGTTTCGATACCTTCATCTGAGGATTTTCCCCGGCAAGTTCCTCCAAAGTCTTTAAATCGTCATTCACCATCCGGTCGATGGCCTCTCCCGGAACTTTTCCGGAACACATCTTGTACATAGTAGCGCACAGGGCGTAGATGTCTGTCCAGGGGCCCTGGCGTCCTCTGGTCTGATACTGTTCCACCGGCGCGTATCCATGTTTCAGAAGAATCGTAAGACTTTTGGTCTCTGTTCCTGTTGCCATTCTGGCCGCCCCGAAATCAATCAGGGTGACTTTCTTATCTTTTCCAATCAGAATATTCTCCGGACTTATATCTCTGTGGATAATGCCCGCTTTATGTATCTTAGCCAGAGACTGCAGAACCGGTTTCATTATACTTAATACGGATTCTTCTGACAGCGGATGTCCTACGCTCTGCAGATATTTTTTCAGAGAAGTTCCATCCACATAATCCATAACCAGATAAGCTGTCTGGTTCTCGAAGAAGAAATCTTTTACCGAAACAACTCCCGGAAGTTCCTGAAACTTTGCCAGATTTCTGGCTTCCTGTTCAAATCCCTTCAGGCCGGTTTCATAATGCCGGGCTTTTTCTCCCGACATGATATTGACGGTTTCATTACTTTTAAACTGCGTGTCCCTGGTTGCAAGTCCCACCGGAAAATATTCCTTTACCGCAACTTCAATTTCCAGCATCAGATCCCACCCTAAATAGGTGATTCCAAAGCCTCCCTCTCCGATAACCTTTCCCAGCATATATCGGCCGGATAAAATGGTCTGGCAGGGTAAAGTTCTTGCATTCCTCTGAGACTCGTACTGTTCCAGATTAAACCCGCAATGGGGACAGTCCTGATGTACGTCTTCCACTTCTTTCATACATCCGGGACAGATTTTATTGGGATCTATCATCTCTCCATTTCCCTCCTGTATTAATCATCCCAGCTAAAGTCCGGTCCGCACAGAGGAACAAACAGCAGTTTATAATTTCCAATCATTAATACATCTCTGTCTTTTAGCTGACGGTTGGAAAGCACCACTTCATCATTGACGTAAAACAGCTCTCTGGATTCTCCCGGCTGTACCAGGAAAATTCTGGCTCTCGGTTCATACACCAGGATGGCGTGTTTGTCTCTGGACACGCTTCTGTCTCCGCTTAAGACCACGTCCATTCCGGCGCCTCTTCCGATGAAGTTACGCCCGGATTTTAAAACAAAGGCTTCTCCTCTTTTTTCTCCTTCTATGCAGACCAGCCATCCTACTACCGGCTCCTGTCCCAGTTCGTCCATATAATATCCTACCGTACGGTTTTCTTCCTCCTGCTGGATCTTCTGCACATTCTCCTTGAGCGATTCCCCCGGAGCGGGCTCGATGGGAACCGTCTGAAAACCACTGTTCGGAACCGGTCCCGGATTTGGCTGGAAATTGCCGGCCGGCGCCTGGGGACTGTCATTATAAAGCCCGACAGTCATTCCTTCCTCGCCTCCCTGCTGAGGCTGGCTTGGCATCTGTCCGCCCATGTTCTGACAATGGGGACAGCTGTCATATTTCTCCTCATCATAAAAATGCCCGTTTTCACACTTCCTTAATTTCATCACTCTTTCCTCCTACTCTCATTTTATCCAACTTCATCCCACTGTATTTCACCAGAAGGACCGAACAATTATCTAAAGGGCCGCGTCCGTATTCCATAGCCATATCAATCAGCACGTCTGCGGTTTTCATAAAATTATCTTCGCATACTTCTATCAGATTCTGTATTTCTTCGTCTTTCAGCGACTTATACAGACCGTCGCTGCACAAAAGCACCACGTCTCCCACATGGAGTTCAAAGGGCTGCTGGGTTAAATCCATCATTCGCAGTCCATCCATCCCCAGATAACTGATCAGCGCCTCTTTCCTTGCGCTTTCTTTCTCATATTCTTCCTGACTGATGCTTCCGTCGCTTAATGACTGTTCCAGAAGAAGCTGATAATTATGTGGACGGGTTACCTGTACCATCTCATGGTTCCGTATAATATAGATTTTACTGTCTCCAACAGACATCCAGTATAAGGAACTTCCTGTAATGTAAACCACCACAGCCGTTGTCCCTGCCTGCAGCTTTTCTCCTTTTATATTTAAAAGAGAAGCCACATGTTCATCCATCCGTATAGCGGCCTTTTTCAGAAACTCCGGTGGATCCTGAAGAGGCATTTCACAGTCCGCATATTCCATCAGCGTGTCAATTGCTGCGCTGCTTGCAATTTCTCCCGCAGACATTCCTCCCATTCCGTCACAGACAACGCCCAGAAAATCATCGCCGTATTTTTTATGGCTCATATTATCCTGCTGCCTTTTTCTGTCTCCTACACAGGAAGCGGCGCATATCTGAAGATGGGGAATCGAATCTTCTGAAAAAATTCTTACTGTGTCGATAAAATCACCTTCTTTTCATCTGTTTTAACCATTTTTTTCCTGCCACTGAATGACCATTTCCATATTTCCCGCGCAGATCAAATCCCCGGGATTCAGCGGCTGCCGGCCCAGAAGCCGGACTCCGTTTACCATCGTACCGTTTGTACTTTCCAAATCGGTTATAAATATCCTTCCTTTTTCAAACTCCAGCACGAAATGCTGCTTGGACATTCTGCTGTCCTGAATGCAAAGTCCGCAGAGCTGGGAAGAACGTCCTACAATCAGGCTGTCGCTTAAAAAGCGTTCAATTACAGCGCCGGCGGAAGTACCGGAACGAAGCTGAATCTGCAGCGCAGCTCCGGGAACATCTTTAAATTCCACCTTCTGGCGCTTCTCCACCTGCACCTGATCCTGCAGGGTGAGTTTATCATCTATAACCACTAAGCCTTTGTTCTTTTTAATTTTCCGGTATATAATAATTGCCGTTGCCGCCGCTGCTGCCACCAGCACAATGGCTAAAAGCCAGCCCCAGCTTTTCAGAAAGCTTACAATTTTCAGATTCAAATCCCCCTCCAGAGTTAGATTCGCCGTATCCTCCAGGGGGTTCTTTTCCATCGAATAATCTGTAATATTTTTAAATTCCAGGGTATAATCTCCCCGGTAAAAATTATCCTTGAAAGTCAGGGTGGCTATTCTTTTCTCTTCCACGGAGCTGGCTTCCGGTACCAGCGATTTTTCTTTTTTATCAATAAGCTGGAAATTCTCCGCCTCGTCAATTCCATTCATGGCTTCTGTAAATATTACCTGAATCTGGTTGTCGCTTAACTGCACCACATCCTCAATCTGAGGCGCCTCCGTATCTTTTTCATATTCGGTAACTTCTGTCTTTAAAGATTCTGTTTTCGGGTACTGCTGAAAGGTAAGCTTCACCGTCTCCACTTCCTTGCTGACCAGATTGCTGCTTCCTTTCATCCCCAGAACCCTGGCCTGGTACAGTTGTTCCTTTAACTGAATTAAATCCTGAGATACGGCTGTAGACTCCGGTACAGTTAAGGCTCCGCCGCTGCTTCTTACAAACTCGCCGAAGGAATTGACGGCTTCCGTCTTTTTCTCTTTCCCTACTGCAATCCCGTAAACAGGAAGCCCTTTGGCCTGAAGCTCATTTAATGCTTCCTGGCTTGTGGATTTCCCCACAGCTTCATCCAGTCCGTCTGTAAAAACCAGAGCCACCTTTCTGTCGATGCTCCCCTTATTTTCCACACTTAAATCTGCCGCCTGGTGAAGGGCTTCAAACAACTGGGTATTCTCATTGTCATTCTGAATGCCGTCCAGAAGTTTCTTTCTTTCCTCCTGGCTTTCGCTTCCCACCCATACAGTCTTCACATCATTTCCGAAGGTAAGCAGCATACATTTCTCCGTATCCTTTAGCTGTCCCGCAAAGTCTAACAGGGCGTCCTTGGCTCCCTGGAAGCTTTCCGCGTCAATGGATCCGGATATATCCAGAAGACACATATAGAGAATTCCTTCCCCGGAATCACCGAAATCCCCTATGGATTCCACAGACAACTCCTCATCCTCTTTCTGTGCCGTGATTTGCTGGAAATCCACGTCCTGTACGTCTTCCCCCATCAGGTACACTTTAACCTGGGGCATACACACAGATACCTGCTCCATGCGCACATCGCTGGCCGATGCTCCGTAGGATGCCTGCGGAACCAGAAAAATTCCTGTCAGCATCAGAAGAACTGCGGTCAAAATGCGTATTCCTCGATTTACCATTTTCTATTCCCCCTGCAAAAAGCAATAAATTCAAATTCACTGTCCCCCAGTCGGAAACAGTCCCCCGACTGAAGCTCTCTTTCACTTTCCAGCGCTTTTCCTTCCATATAAGTCAGACTTCCCGCTTCCGGAACCAGGAAGAATCGGTTCTGTTTATATTCGTAAACAATCCGGCAATGGGTCTTCTGTGAAATTTTCTGGTCATTTAACACACACACATCCATCTGTACTCCGCGGCCGATCCGGTTGTTTCCGTGATGCAGCCGGTAATCTCTTCCCTGATTGACGCCTTCTACGCAGACCAGCCATCCGGTAACAAAATCGTTTCCTTTCACAGGGGAATAAAACGCTACGGTTTTCTCATCATCTCCCTGATAAGCCACGTTTCTTTCGATTACAATGGATTCACTCTCCGGCTTTCTGTTAAAAGACTGGGCAATCGTTTTGGAATCCTCTTCCTGAAAATGGAAAACCGTCCGATCCAGATTCCCTTCCTGTTTCTTTCTCTCACAGAACGGACATTTTTCATATTTTCCATTATCATAAAAATGGCCGCTGTCACATCTTACAATTGCCATATTCTCCCTCCCTATCGAATCCAGATTCCTATGGCGGAGAAATTATCCTGTTTATCCAGAAATCCTCTCCTTAGCACCATACGTTTCATTTTATTCAGCCACTCCTGGGGACTCCTGGAGTGAGCCAGTGTTTTTTCCATATCTTTTTCTTTCACATATTCCCAGAAACCGTCTGTACACAAGAGAAGGCTGACCCCTTTTTTCTTCTCCCAGACTTCTGTGGTATCGTATTTAATCTCCCGCTTCCGGTCGCCCAGAACCCGCAAAAGTTTATTTCTGTCGGGATGTTTCCGGATTTCGCTTTCCTTAATCTCCCCTCCCAGGGCAAGCATCTGGGGAACGCTGTGATCCGTGCTCCGAAAAGCCATTTTCCCGTCCTCGAACAGATAGAGGCGGGTATCGCCGATATAAGCTCCGTAGATTTTATCCTGAATCAGACAGATGGTTAAGGTTGTCTTTACGCCTCTTGGCATGTCCATTAGATCCTGGAGTTCTACCAGGTTCTGATTGCCTTTTAGAAAGGCGGTCTGAAAGTATTCCCCGGGTTCGCAGTCATTCCGGTAATGTTCCAGGACAAAACGAACCGTCTCGCCGGACGCAATCTCGCCTTTTCCGTGTCCTCCCAGCCCGTCTGCCACTGCAAATACACCCATTTCCTCGTGAAAATAAATCCCTACAGAGTCTTCCTGATAAGGGCGTTTTCCTTTTTCATTAATACTGGAATAAGTAATCATGACCCTCCTCCTGTTTCTTTAGCAGAGTTTAAAACTGTTTTCCGGGATTCCCAGATAGATTTCCGTTCCCGGCTTTACTTTCACTTTCTGTGTATGTTTCAGCCGGGTCCCGTTTTTCAGGAAGGTTCCATTGGAAGAATAATCCATAAGCTCATAGACTTTTTTGTCTGCTGAATAAGTAATTTCCACGTGAACCCTGCTGATTTTGTTTCCATCTAAAACCAGATTGCAGACAGCCGCATTTCTGCCAATCAGAAGGGAAGCTCCCTCTGTCACAGGCAGATACTGTCCCTTATATTCTCCGCAGTTAATCAGCACCTGGCCGGATTCGGGCTCTGCCCCTTCCTGCTCTTCCTGTTTCGGCATCTCCCCGGCAGGCATACATAGATAAACCAGAGCCGTGATCAGCAAAAACAGATGATCCGCCAGCAGAAGAACCCATCCTGCCCCCACATGAGCTGAGAGTCCCACATCTATTTCCATCCCGTATAGCTGGATCGTCTGCCCCATCTGACCGATAATCAGGGCGACGCTTCCAAGCACCGCGTAGATGCAGATGGGAAATATCAGCAAAACCACGGTAACTGCATATTTTATTTTTCCTCCAATCTGAAACAGATACAGAACAAATCCCGCCAGATAAATCAGCAGGAATAATACAAAAATCACTTTCAGAGCAAGGGAGCTTTTCCCCACAAATTCCCAGAATTCCCCCAGCTCTTTTAAAGCGTCGGATTGTCTGAAAACATCTAAAAACCCTATATTTTTATTCTGCACGTTCAGGACAGGGAGAAACAGCAGGATGGCTGCTGCCAGAAATCCGCCCGCCATGCACAGTCCGGCCGGTTTAATAGCTGTAATCCATTTCTTCATGCCCTTTTTCTCCTCCCATTTCTTGCTGTACTTATTGTATTACGAAAATGGCTAAAATTCAATAAATTTCCCTCTGCAAATCCTCAGCTCTTACTGAATTCTCTCATTAATTCAAAGGAGAATAAAAGATACTGACGCTGACCGGGATCTTCCAGATCCAGTTTCGTAAGTTTCTGGATCCGCTCCAGACGGTAAAACAGTGTGCTCCTGTGGATAAACAGTTCCTTTGCCGTCTGAACGGTATTTCTCTCCAATTGCAGAAACAGCTCCAGTGTGTGATACAGTTCCGTATGATTTTTCTCATCGTATTCTTTTAATGTCCGCAAAACTCCTGAAACCAGCAGGCGGGGACTGATGTTCCGGCTGGCCTGTTCCATCATATACGCCATGGCATAATCTTCAAAGTGGTAATACCAGATCATGCTCTTGCTGCGTCTTCCATACTGCAAAGCCACGGAAGCCTGTTCATAGCCTTCCCTTATCTGATCAAATTCAAATAATTCACTGCTGGCGCCCAGTTTAAACAGCCCTTCTCTTAAAAAATAAGCCAGACGGCTCAGAATCTCGGAGATCTCCGCCTTTTCCAGAGTGAGATTTACCACAACGGCTATGCTCTTCTCATAGAAGAAGGCGTAACCGTTGGTAATCTGGGTTTCGATATGGCCGAAAATTCCGTCGGGAGTCATATACTGAAATTCCTCTCCCTCGGCAATCAGCTTCAGACAGAGGTAGTGCTGATTCCGTTCCCAGTTCAGATATCCCAGAAGGTCGGAAATACTCTGTGCATCTGTTTCCTCCCCTTTTAAAATCCGTATAAATGACGCTTCCACATCGCTTCCCATATTCAGCCAGAAAAGCCTCTGTTTCTTCAGACATGCCTGTACCATTTTTCCCACATACTCCAAAAGCAGATAATCGCTTCTGCGAAATCCCCGCTCCACCTCATCCACACAGACTCTGCCCTCATAGTGCTCTCCGTCGAACAGGTTCATATATAGAACCCGATACCCCCGCAGGGATGCTGAAAACATAGAAACACTTCTGGTCTTAAGAGTCTGGAGATATTCCTCGTCCACCTTAAATTCATTAATCGTTTCCAACGGAACCATTTCCCTTCCGTTTCTGGCGGCCTTCTCCCACTGAAGCATCTGTCCTGTATGGTAGGGACAGGACAGAATATAAAAATCCGGATCGTGAATGAACAGAGGATTTCCGAATATCTCCCTGCAGATTAACAGCATCTGATCCAGGGGATTCTCCATTCGCATAGCCCAGCACATCCGCCGTTCCCATTCTTCGTATTTAAAAAAAATCTGCTGTATTTGATTGTAAAACTGCAGATGCTCTGTAATCCCCGTTACATAAATAATAGAGGAGGTGAAAGAAAACCGTTCGATGGGCAAATCGTCCAGAACAAGAAAGGAAATCCTCTCACAGCTTCTGAAATCCTCCTGCATACTGTCTGAAAAAACCATATAAACATAGAATTCCTCCAGCTTTTCTCCCTTCTGGAAAAAACGGATTCCTCTCAGACAGCCTTCATCTCTCCTGTAAAAAAAGTGGGAAATCCCCAATGCCTCCAATTCGTCGGAAAGTATCTGCATATTTAAACCAAAAGGTATTTCCCCGTTTTCCTCCCGTCCATTTTTTTCTCCCATGAAACCCCTCCTCTGTATGTTTTTTTCAGTATAACACACCCTGTCTGTATGCTCAATCAATTTGTCTTTTGTATTCCTACAAAATGTTCAACTCGTCTCAAAAAAGATTCGACCTGCTGTAGAATTTTTTTCATTTACTAATCGTGCTAAAATACAGGCAATATATAAATTTCTTATATAATTATCACATTTTTTAAGGGAGGGTAGAATATGAGTGAAAATTCTAACCAAAAACCAAAAGGGCTGAGTAAAGCCCTGAAACTGTTTTACGGCGTAGGGGACTGCGGGTTCACGCTTATGACCAACGTGGAAAGTTATTATTTTAACTTTTTCCTGACAAATCTGGCTCAGTTCAGCCTGGGAACCGTATCCTTTATTACCACATTAGCCAGCGCTGTTGACGCCTGTCTGTCCTGGATGTACGGAGCTGTCCTTAACAGTATCCGTCCCAGAAAATGGGGACGGTACCGCTCCTGGCTGGTTCTGCTGCCATGGTTGGTTCCATTCCTCTATGCGTTCCAGTTCTTAAAGGTGGGGGACGGTATCCTGTCCATTGCAGTAATTGTATTTGCGGCAGTTGTCAGCCATGTGGTATGGAACTTCCCCTATGTGGCCAATGTATCCATGATTTCTGTGGCCGGCAAGACCGCCAATGACCGCGCCCAGTTATCTTCCACCCGCGCCGCCTGGGCCAATTTCTCAAAGGTTATTTTTTCCTATGTAGGACCGCCTCTGGCTGCTCTTTTCGCAGGGCTGATCGGCGATAAAAACCAGTATGCAGCTACTGCTTTCGTATTGGGCTGTGTAATGGCTGTTTTATACTTTGCACACTTTAAAATGTTTGACGGTTATGAAGAAGTGGACTGGGATGCTGTTAAGGATCAGAAAAAAGACAAAACCAAAACCAGCGGAAAAGACCTGCTCCATGCTCTTTTACAGAATCCGCCTCTGATCGTGTTAATGCTGGCGGATCTTGCCAAATGGATGTTTAACTTTGTTGTATCCGGCGTTGCCATTTACTACTTTACATATGTAGCGCAAAATGAAGGGATGCTGGCCACCTACATCCTGGTTTCTAACATTTTATGTGTTATCGGATCCTATATTGCCAAGAACTTTGCCAAGAAGGTATCTACCCGGATGACTACCATCGTTACCTTCTTCGCCATGGCCGTTGTAATGATTGTGGCAAACTTCCTGTATTCTAACGTGATTCTGGTCTTAATCCTGATGTCTCTGGCACAGTTTGGCTACGGAATCGCTTACGCCTGTACTCCGGCGCTTTATGCAGATACCATTATTTATTCCGAATGGAAAACAGGCAAAAATGCCACCGGATGGATCAGTGGTCTTCAGAATGTTCCTTTAAAAGTAGGCGTTATGACTCGTGGTATCATTATTTCCGCCTGTCTGGCTCTGGCTGCCTTTGACCCCAGCATCGATCCGTCTATGGCAACTGCTGAATTGCAGCAGGGAATCTGTATTGCCTTTATGATTATCCCCGCTGTGGCTCTGTTGGTTGCAGCCGTACTTCTCTTTGCCGGTTTCAAACTTACCAAAGAGAAAGTGGAACAGTATCAGAAGGAAATCGCAGCCCGTTAGGAAAAAGGAAAGGAGATTTTAGAAATGAGTGTAAATATTGAGAAAGAACTGGAAATCATCGGCGAATACAGCATGCCCGGAATCTACGGAGCGCCTGACACGATCGTGCCTAAGCACAATTATCCCATTACCCCGAAGGAAAACATGCTTCGTCTTTTAAGAGGGGAAATGCCTCTCTGGGTTCCCAACCAGACTCTGGATAATAACGCCATTCAGCCCATGGTAATGCCCGATGCCCGTGCCCGCAGCTTCGGCGGTACCGACTGGTTCGGCATTGAATGGGAATATGAACCTTTAACGAAGGCAGCTATGGTAAAACCCGGGACCAGAAGACTTTCTGATCTGACCAACTGGAGAGAAGAACTGGTTTTCCCGGATCTGTCAGCCATTGACTGGCAAAAAGATTACGAAGAAAACTATAAGGGAAGAATTGCAGAGGATCGCCTTTCTTATTTTGTCATTGTAAACGGCCTCTTTGAAAGACTGGCGGATCTGACCAGCTTTGAAGATACTTTCTGCTACCTGCTGGAAGAACCGGAAGAATTAACTGCCTTTTACGACAAACTGGCGGACTGGCATATTGAACTGATTAAGATTGCCAAAGAAGTGTACCACGCAGATATGATTCTGTTCCATGACGATATGGGCACCCAGCGCAGCACCTTCTTCTCCCCTGCTATGTATGATGAGTTATTCGTGCCTCAGTATCAGAAAATCACCAAAGCCGCCCATGATCTGGGAATGTACATCTGTCTTCATTCCTGCGGCTGCATTTCCACCCTGATGCCTCTGATCATTAAAGCAGGTTTCGACGCCTGGGAAGGCCAGGACAGCGCCAACGATAAAGAGGCAATTATGAAGGAATACGGAAAGGATCTGGCTCAGCTTACTTTATATATTATCCCTGCAGACATGAGTACCGAAGACGCCATTGCTGATATTCACAAAAGAGTGGATACTCTGGCCTCCACCGGCCGTTTCGGCTGCCGGTTACGGGATGAGAAGCCTGACCGGGAAGTGAATCTGGCAGATGAATTATACCGCTACAGCCGGATGAAATATCTGGAAATGAACTAGCTTCCGGAGGACTTTCGCTATGTATGAAGACTTATATTTCACCCTGACAGAAGAACACATACAGGCCTATGCAGACCGGATTGGAATCTCTCTTCCAATCCGGCCGGATGTAAAACACCTGGATCAGATTATTTATCAGCATCAGTGCCGGATTCCTTTCGAGAATCTGGATGTGTTTGATAGAAAAATAACGCCTTCTTTAAATGTTTACGCACTATATGACAAGATCGTTACCAGAAAAAGAGGGGGCTACTGCTTCGAACTGAATGCCCTGTTATGTCACTTTCTCAGGGCTGCGGGTTATGAAGCCTATGCCTGCTCCTGCCGGATTCTCCGGGGCAAATCCTTTATTCCGCCCCGGCTCCACCAGGCAATTTTAGTCCGGATCCAGGACACTCTGTACTATTGTGACGTGGGCTATGGCGGACCTCAGCCTGCCGGCGCCGTTCCCGTGGTTTCCGGAGCCCAAAAAATCATCCGGGGGGAAACATTCTTTATGGAGCAGAGCAGCAATTGCTACTGGACCTTATCCCGGATTACTTCCGAGGGAATGGAGGAGAAAGTCATTCAGTTTACCACACAGATTCAGGAGGCAGTAAATTTCGTTCCCATTAATTTCTACTGCGCCAATCATCCGGACTGTGTATTTACCCAGAAACGGCTGGTGAACTTACGGCTTCCCGACGGAAGTCTGGCATTAACGGATATGACCTTTACCAGAAGAGAGAACGGCTCCTGTACTACGAAAGAGCTGACCTCTCAGAAAGAACTGGAAGAAATACTGGCAGAACAATTTGGAATCTGCAGTTTTTAAAGGCTCCCCAGACGGGGAGCCCTTCCTATTTGTCGTCTCCTGTGAGACGCAGCACATCCATAATTTCCTCTTCACTCATATCTAAAATAATTGACAGCTCTTTCACGCTGTACTTCTCGCTGGTATCTTCGGTCAGCGCACGTACGTCCTCCTCCAGCCTTCTTACCTTTTCCACCAGGTATTCATCCTGGTCTTTCTGCTGCTGATGTTCTCCCACAGTCTTTCGGATTCCTTCCCGGACTTTACCGAGAAGTCTCTCTCTGTCAAGACTCTCCGGCTCTTCCAGAGCGGCTACCAGCGCCATATTTCCTTCCTGAATCATATCTCCGATGAAATAGCCTTCCCTGTGATATGCCAGCGCAATGGAAATCACTTCCGGAAGATATGCCTCCATCAAAGGCTTCCCTGCCAGAGTATCTCCCTTCCCGTGACGCAGGAACAATTCCTCTTCCTGTTCTGCTGTAAGCCGGGGGATCTCCTGAAGACTTTCCTGATACTCCTGTAAATAAGCCTTTTCTTCTTCTGTAAGGGGAGCTGCTTCGGCTGCTTTCCCTTTTTTCTCCGGCTCTTTTGTTTCCTCCCGGCCTTCTACTGTGATCCCCTGCAGTTTTAAATAGGCATAAATTTTCTCCATCTGGCTGTCCTGAAGCTGATCCTCCCGGAAAAAGTCCCGGACTTCTTCTTCAGGAATTTTCTTCCCTTTCCCATTTGCCAGTGTACGTAAATCCGCCAGCTTTTTCTGAAATTCTGCTATATCCATGAATGTTCTTTACTCCTTCTTTCTGAAAATAAGCTCTGGTCTCCCGAATCACCACCGGGCTTAGAAGCAGAAGTCCCACCAGATTGGGAAACGCCATAAGCGCATTGGTAATATCTGCCAGATACCAGATTGGTTCCAAAGATAAAAAAGGCGCAGCCGCAATGCAGGCAATGTAGAGAATACGGTATCCAAACACCAACCGGGTATTCCCGCTTAAATAAACCAGACACCGCTCTCCGTAATAGTTCCATCCGATAATCGTCGTAAAAGAAAAGAATATCAGTCCAATGGACACCAGATACATTCCCGTGTTTCCCGGAAGTCCCTGATTAAATGCATAATTGGACAGAATTCCTCCGTCGTAGGAACTGGTTTCCAGAAGTCCGGAAGAGAGAATTACCAGGGCAGTCATGGTGCAGATTACAATGGTGGTGAAAAATACACCCGTCATGGAAATCAATCCCTGGCGAACCGGTGACTTTGTTTTGGCCGCCGCTGCAATAATAGGCGAACTTCCCAGACCTGCCTCATTGGTGTATACACCTCTGGCAATTCCCGTTCTCATGGCAGTCATAACGGATATAACGGCTGTGCCGGCCACACCGCCTCCCACTGCGCGGGGTGTAAAAGCAGCCTGAAAAATAGACCGAAACGCACCCGGCAGGGCAGAGGCATGGAGAACTAACAGTACCAGGGCAGTCAGCACGTACAGGATGGCCATCACCGGCACCACAACTTCCGCCACCCTGGAAATGGAACGGACCCCTCCCAGGATCACACAGGCGGTCAGTATGGTCAGGACCCCTCCGATAACAATCACGGGAACGTGAAAGGCATTGTGAGTGGACTCCACAATGGCATTTACCTGGGGAAAAGTTCCGCAGCCAAGCAGGGCGGTAATCACTCCGAAGACAGAGAACAGACAGGCCAGCCATTTCCAGTTCTTTCCCAGTCCTTTTTCAATGTAATACATGGGGCCTCCTGCAATATTTCCGTTTTCATCCACGGTTCTGTATTTTACCGCCAGAACCCCTTCTGCATACTTTGTGGCCATGCCAAGCAGGGCGGAAACCCACATCCAGAACAGGGCTCCCGGACCGCCGGTCCGAAGAGCCGTCGCCACTCCCACAATACTGCCGGTTCCGATGGTCGCAGCCAGGGCTGTACACAAAGAAGCGAAGGCGGAAACATCCCCCTGTCCCTCTTCTTTTTCAAAAATGTATCTCACCGCTTTGGGAAACGCGGTAATCGAAACGCCTTTTAAACGTATGGTATAATAAAATCCCACGGCCAGCAACAGAAAAATCGTCAGCGGCCCCCAGACAACCGTCTGTATTCCTTTTAAAATCTCTAATAAGCTTTCCATAAAGCCCCTCTTTTCGTATTTTTTTTGACACACTTTTCATTTATACCACAGAATCGTTAATTTTTCTAGTTTTTTTGATATAAACCAAAATTTTTCTGTTTTTACCCTGAAACTTCTCAGGCATTCGCTAGACTTTTTTGCAGGAATGGGCTATCATGAACACAAAGAGAATATTGAAAACGAGGGGGGATTTCATGCAGTTATCCATCAATTGGAAACATGAGTGCAAGCGTGTTCTTTTCGGTGTCCTGGCGGCTGTTATCATGGCTGCCAATATTAAAACTTTTGTAAATGCCGGAGATCTGTATCCCGGCGGTTTTAACGGAATCACCTTGCTGATTCAGACCATCTTCGAGAGATTTTTCCAGATAGGGATTCCGTTTTCCGTGATCAGCCTTACACTTAATGCTATACCGGCAATCGTAAGTTTTAGAATGATCGGAGCAAAATTCACCACCATGTCCTGTATTGTCATTATACTGATCAGTGTGCTGACGGATCTGATTCCCGCCCAGCCCATCACTTACGATCCTCTTTTAATCAGTATTTTCGGAGGATTAATTAATGGATTCTCCATCAGTCTTTGTCTGATTGGGAATACATCCAGCGGCGGGACCGACTTTATTGCCATTTATTTTTCCGAAAAAAAGGGAATTGACGTCTGGAATTATATTCTGATTGGAAATGCTGTGGTACTGTTTCTGGCAGGAATTTTATTTGGATGGGATAAGGCATTATTTATATTCCATTATCTTTCAGTTTACCTCCACCCAGGTGGTTCAGATCCTTCACCAGAAATATAAGAAACATACCCTGTTTATTATTACAAATCAGCCTCAGAAAGTGTATGAAGAGATTTCTAAGATTACCAATCACAGTGCCACCCAGTTCTCCGGAACCGGATGCTACCAGGGGGAATCTCACACCATGATTTACTCGGTTGTTTCAAGAGATGAAGCCAAGATTTTAATTAAAAAGGTAAAAGAAGCAGATCCCCAGGCTTTTATTAACGTGATTAAGACAGATTATATTAACGGGCGCTTTTACCATAAGGCCGATTACTGACAGAAACCTGCTGTAAGGGAAATGACTGCATTCAGGATTCCGCACAGAACCATGACGAGAATCGGATTCCAGTTTTTCCCTTTCAGCAGATATATGGCCGCCAGAAACAGCACCGCCATATTGAGTTTTATATTTCCGGGGGTTATGGCCTTTGCCTCTCCCCAGAAGGCGGATATTAAAATCGTTACCCCTGCAGAGGCAATAATGGCCACAACGGCCGGGCGCAGTGTATTCAGCACCCCCTGCAGAATTCTCAGGTTTTTATATTTCAGATACAGAAACGCCAGAATCGACACAATGACACAGGAGGGAAAGATACATCCCAGTGTGGCCGTAACCGCCCCTGGTATTCCTGCCACGCGAATTCCCACAAAGGTTGCAGCATTCACAGCTATGGGGCCGGGCGTCATCTGGGAAATGGTAATTAAATCCGTAAACTCTGATTGGCTCAGCCATCCGTGAAGCTCTACGATCTGCTCCTGGATTAACGGAAGGGCTGCATATCCTCCTCCGAAACTGAATAAGCCAATCTGCAGAAAACTCATAAACAGACGCAGATAAATCATTTCTCTCTCCTTATCTTATACCATGTCCTGAGTACCCCGATTGCAATACACCCAAGAATGATATACACAACTTTAATATTCAGAAAACAGGAAGCGCCAAAAGCTGCCGCCATAACCAGAATGGAGGTCTTATCTTTCAGCAGGAAATAGTCTTTTCCCATATCAAAGACCACCGCAGCAATCACTGCTCCCACGCCTGCCTGCATTCCCTCCAGGATCAGACGCACATACAAGTTAGACTGAAAAACCGTGTAGAAAAAGGACAAAACAGAGATCGTCAGAAACGGAGGCAGGATAGTTGCTGCAATCGCCGTAACCATCCCGGCGGCGCCGGCCAGTTTGTACCCGATTACAATGGCCCCATTGACTGCAATGGCTCCCGGAGAAGACTGGGCGATAGCTACCAGATCCAGCATCTCTTTGGAATCGATCCACTTTAATTCATCTACAAACTTCTTTTTCATCAGGGTAATGATCACATATCCCCCTCCGAAGGTAAAGGCGCTCAGATAAAAGGTGGATATAAAAAGTTTCCACAAACGTTTGCTCTTTTCTTTCATACTTTTGTTTTCCTCCTTTTTCCATTATAAATCCTTTGTCCCGAAAAGAAAAGCGGGAACACCTGCCTGACAGGTATTCCCGCTCCAATCTCAGAGACTGTTTATTTCTTAGCGCCCTTTACTCCGGCGGAGTTATAAGTACCCCAGAGGGTGGTTCCGTCGCTTTGTTTTACATAAGCGCGTACGGTGTAGTAGTAATTTCCGCCTTTAACGCCGGTGGTATCTGTATAGCTGCGTACATCCTTACCAACTGTAGCAATCGTCTTCCAGGAAGTATTGGCTGTTCTTCTGAATACACGGTAGCCGTCTGCGAAGCTGTTCGCTCCGGCTTTGGAACCGGTCCAGGTTACTGTTACACCTTTGGTGCTGCCGGATGCGGATAATCCCGGGGAAGACGGCACTGCCATTCCTCTTACCGTCTTCTGGTAACCGCTGGCCACGCTGCCTGCATAAGCTTTTACGGTGTAATAGTAGCTTACTCCCATCTTAGCCGTTGCATCCCGGTAAGTCAGAGTATCGGCGCTTACCGTTCCAATGGACTTAAAGGTGGTTCCCACTTTCGCTTCTTTCCGGTAAATGACGTATTTCTGAGCCCCGGTTACACCTGTCCAGTTTACGTCTACAGTACAGTAATTGATGGATCTGGTGCTTACAACCGGCGTCTTCAGGTAATCTACCGGAATGGTAACTTTTACATCTGAAGGATATTTGGTTGCTGCTCCCTGTGCATTTTCCTCCCAGAAGCCTTTCACTGTATAGTAATAGGTCACTCCGTCTGCTGCTGTCTGATCTACATAGGAAGTGGTTCCTGCATTTACATTCGCCAGACCTTTGAAGGCTGTGCCTGCTGTCTTTCTGTAAATCCGGTAACTCATGGCATCCGGTACTTTCTTCCAGGATACGGTTACACTCTTATTGCTGTTTACTTTCGCCATTACTTCCGGCATTACGTCCTGGAATTCTTCCTGGGTTCCTGCTGTCACTCTCACCATTACATCCGTAGGATATTTGGTTGCACTTCCTTTCGCATCTGCTTCCCAGAAGCCTTTTACCGTATAGTAGTAAACAGTTCCCGGTACGGCTGTATCATCTGTAAATTCCAGAACATCGCTTCCTACGGTCATAAGGCCGGTAAAGCTTCCGCCCGCTTCTTTCCTGTAGATTCGGTAGCTGTTTGCTCCTTCAATCTTTTCCCAGGTTACTTTCACACTGTCATCTTCCAGTACTTCTGCGTCCACAGAAGGCATCATCTGCCGGAACTCTTCTTCTGTTGGTCCTTCCGGTTCCTGTGGTTTTTCCCCTACGGTTACGCAGGTGGAATATTCCATCTTAAATCCGTCGCTTTTTGCTTCTACGGTTACAGTCACAATAGCAGTACCGTTTGCAAGCGCTTTAACCACACCGTTTTCATATACGGCTACGGTTTCATTGTCAGAAGCATAAGATACAAGAACTGCGTCTTTTACTTCTTCCGGAACAGAAAACAGGGTTTCTGTATCCCCGATTTCATATTTCGCATCTTCTTTCGGTGCGTTTGCTTCAATGATCTCCCAGGGATCTTCATAGTTTTCTTTGTATACCAGTTTGGAAATGGCTTTCTTTACTGTATCAATGGCAGTATCCACTTCCGACTGGGTTTTTACGTCTGTGTTGACGGTCTCCAGAATCTGATTCATTTCTGCCACAGACTCTTCCGTATAAAGGGTGGTATCCAGTGCTTCCACCTGTGCCAGAAGCTGATTCAGTTCCGTCAGATCCAGTTGTTTCACTGTAACTTCAAATTCTTTGGAAGCTGTTAAGGTTCCGGTTGTTACCGTTGCTGTCAGAGTAACCGTTTTGTCCTCGCTGCTGTTATAAACATTTCCCTTGGTATCCACTGCTGTTTCATCTGTGGTTGTCCATGCAATCGTCAAATCATCCAGAGCAGTTGGAAGGGTTAAATTATAGAGAACCTGATCAAAGGACTCATTTTTCGGTCCCAGTACCACTGCATCAGATACGGCGCTCTCTAATTTTTCCTGCAGACCTGTCTGGTAGGCAGGATCCGAACCCTGAATATCGGCTGCAGTTCTGGCACGGTTATAAACTTTATAGGAATCTACTTTTCCAAGGAAGTTGGTATCGGCTGACCAGCAGGATTTTCCGATAAATCCCAGAATATCCCCGGATGTTCCGGCTTTTACAATGTCTTCCATGCTGAAGTTGGTGTTCAGCGCTTTACCGATTTCAATTCCATCCACATACAGGGATACTTTTCCATGATCAAAGACCATATCTACTGTATAATACTGTTCCGGCGTCTGTGTGGAAACAGTGCTGAATAAATATTCTGTGGAAGAATTCTTAATTCCTGAACGAATTGCTCCGGAGCTGAAGCTTGGGCAGTAGAACAGATAGTTGTCTCCCGTTCCTTTCACATTGGATCCGATATTAAACAGCCAGGAGGCGCTTCCTGAACCGGCGCTTCTGGAATATTTCGCCTCAATGGTAAAAGCCTCTTTGTCTGACAAATCTTCATAGACGCCCATAGGGATCGTAACGTAGCTGGCTGTATCGGTAATTTCCATTACGTCTCTGTCCCCGTCCTGGATAAACTGCACGCCGTCTGGATTTACAATGGCTGCGTCATTTCCAAAACCGGAGGTATCTTTCAGCACGCCCTCTTCTGCCCCCTCCATGGAATAAGAAGCCACTACGCCCTCTGCGTTGACAGGCTCTTTTACTTCCACGGAAGTGGAACCGGTTTTCGTTACACTGCCTATGGTGACCGTAGTAGTAATCGTGGTAGTTCCGGCCTTAAGTCCGGTTACAATACCGTCTTCAGAAATCTGAACAATTTCCGGATCTGTGGCTGTATAACTGATTTCGGCATCTGCAGCCGTTACGCCGGCGGGCAGTTTCAGATTTATGTTTGCCGTATCTTTCTCATAAATAGAAATACTATCTGCAACGGTAATCTCTTTCTCACCCAGAATTTCTTCCGGTGACCGTGTATCGTATAAGCTATATACCTCATCAGCGGTCAGCGCCTGATCGTAAATCTGGATTTCATCTACGACACCCTTAAACAGGGGATCCCAGTTGTTGACGCCGATACAAATATCATTGGATTCGCCCACCAGAGATCTGGCTGCCTGCATGGTTCCTGCCAGTTCTCCGTTCATGTAGAAGTCCAGATTCTTAGCATCCTGAGAAATGGTTACCATGGTCCACTCATCCTGAGGGAGCTCTACTCCGGTAATGCCGGCAGACCAGCTGAACCCGTCTCCGTTGCTCCATACCCGCAGATGACTTCCGTCATTTTCTTCTCCTGCCACAGAAACCCAGTTCTCCGTAGCGCCTACCGGGGAACCCATGAAAACCAGGGAAGAGAAATTACCCATGGCCGCCGTCCTTTTTACCCAGAAGGAAACCGTATGGGTTTCTCCCAGATTCAGCTGGTTCAGTTCCAGACCGTAATTTCCAAGGACGATACCCTGTCCGCTGTAGCCTTCTGCATATTCGGCTGAACCGCTGTAAGCAGCTCTTTTCTGCGCTTTCATTGTACTGCCGTCTAAATCCCCTTCAAAGGAAAAGGTCTTCACTGGCTGTGCTTCCTCTCCTGCACTGTAGGCCTGTATACCGTCTTCTAAATCCAGGCTGTCCTCTTCATAGAAGCCTGCCGCCTCGGTGTCTTCTTCGTCCGGGTTTTCCAGCTCTAACTCCTCTTCCGATTCCTCTTCTTCATCAGAAAGCAGATTCGAGTCGTCTTCTAATAATAATTCCTCCTCTTCGTACTCCTCTTCCAGGGAAGCAGAATACGCGGTTGTGGGAGCGGCCAATACTGTTGATGCTACCATCACACCTGCCAGAAGGCCTGAAAAAACTTTTCTATATTTCATGTTTCTTTCCTCCTTTTACCATGTCTGGCTTTCTTCCACTACGCGAATGGTTACATCCTTGCTGACGGTTTCCCCATTTGCCTCATAGGTAACGGTCAGTTTCTTCCTGCCTGTGGTGCTCATATCGATTTCATCCGCATTGGTTGTATAATTGGTAACACGTTCTTTGTCGCCGTTTTCATAGGTTACCGTTACGCGCATATCGTCCACATTCAACTTGCTTCCCACTGTATAAAGCCGTTTTGTCTTCAGCACGCTTACATCGCTGGGGGCAGAATCAGAATCTACCAGGAAGGTACAGCTTTCTGCATCAGGATTTCTGCTTAATTTCAAATCTCCGTCCTCACTTACCAGATAATATCCGGGCATGTACACACTTTCAAAGGTGGTTCCATAACCTGCAAATCCTTCCAGACTCCGGAAGGTAATCTTCTCTCTGGTTGCAGCAGCGCCGTCTGCGTCCGGAGTTAAAATAACACCGTTTTCATCGGCAGAGATATAAAGTCCCGGTTTGTTATAAGACTGAATGGAAACATAGGCGTCGTTATCCGGATTGGATTTTCCTTCTTCCAGTTCCCATAAAGCGTCTTCTTCCTCGCCGTCATTGGTCATCAGCATGCCTCTCTTTAACGGATATTCAGAATCCGCGGTAGGATTCACAAATTTTTCATGAGCCACAGCCACTCCCTGGGTATCGGTTATAGTGGAAGTAAATCCGCTTAAGCCTGTGGATGTTTCCAGAATCGGATCCAGAGAACCGTCTTCGTTAAACTCGATCTCTGTAATACATGCAGAACGGCGGTAGCCGCTTCCTCTGGTAAGCTGTCCGTTGTGGTATACGAAATAGGTCTTGCCGTTAAAGTCGAAGACTGCTTCGTGGTTGGTGTTGGAGGTAGCCGTCGGCGGCATCAGTTCTCCTCCCCATTCCCAGGTATCTGTCATAATACTGTCGGCGGTTGCATAAGCCATCTGCTCGCGCCAGCCTGCCGCGAAGAACATATAATATTTCCCATAATAGTTTCCGTCTTCATCCTGACGGCGGTAGATCCAGGGGGCTTCTGTATAGTTCCATCCGGACGGATAGCCTGTAACAGTCTGGTACTTAATGTCTTCTCCCAGAGTAACCTGTCCGTCTTTGTCCTGATCAATCACATAGAGATGACCATCGGCGTCAACATCTGCTTCACAGGAATAGGTATTGACATTTCCCCAGGTTATGTAGAGATGTTCTTCTCCGTTCTCATCTGTTTCCACCCAACCGGTAGGATCGATGTCGCTCCATGCACTGGAAGCGCCCATCTGACCTGTCAGGCCTGTCTGGGAACTCAGAATCAAAGGTTCCTGCACCGGTACGAAATCGCCGTCCGGTGTATCGCATTCCGCTACGCCGATACAATGTTCCCGGTTCTGGCCGGGCCAGTTGGCAGTAGTACAAAACAGAAGGTAATATTTCCCCTTAAATTTCATCACCTGCGCTGCCCATGCAGTATTATTATCTACACGCCAGTTCACCGATTTCATGTTCATAATCATGTTTTCATACTTCCAGTTCACTAAATCCTTACTGGAGTAACAGTAATATTCAGGGATCTGATAATACTCACCCGGCGCTGTGTCATGACCCACATAAGCATACACCGTATCTCCGTCTACCAGGATAGACGGATCGCCTCCATAGGCCAGCTCGCCATCCTCGCCAAATCCCAGAAAGGGATTGCCCATGGTGCTTTTTGTGAGTACTTTTTCGGTTGGAACCGTAATTCCGTCTTGGGCCGCCTGTACGCTCTGCGGCTCCATGATGCCTGCTGAGACAGGCAGCATGGCCAGGGTTAAGAGGCCGGCCAGTACTTTTTTCATTTTCATAATTACCCTCCGTTCCTTTTCTTTTTCTTCTTGGTATTATATCACAATTAATATTCTAAAAGGTTTGTTTTCTTACGCAAATTGTTAGATTTTTTTACAATCACCCGGAAAGACTTCAGCAGAATTGTCTTAACGCACCTTCTGAAATCCTCTGTCTGCCTTATATCCTTCTTCCAGTTCCAGCACCTTTTCAAACCTATCGTTTAAAAAGTACGTGGTAACCTGCTCATCCTGCCACCTCTCTGTCCGGAACCATCCATTCTCACAATCGTCCCAGATTCCTCCTTCCGAAGTGAACAGTTTCTTCCCTTTTGTGTCATATACCTCATATTCTCTGGCAAAGCCCGTATCTGCCCAGATAAGTCCGCTTCCATTTGTGAAAAATCCGATCTCCCAGAATGTCTGAGGCAGGATTTCTTTTCCGTCTTTTGTGCTGACTCCCATAGCTCCGATCTCCCCGGTAATCCGAAGACCTTCATACTGGGGCAGTGTTTCTTTCTCTTTTTCCACAGACTCTGTCAGTTCCTTCTCCTGAAGTTCCTCCTGACTGTCATATCGAAACGGGATCTGTACCTCTCCACTGGAATCTAACGCCCCGTATTTCTCTGTTTCCGGCTCCAGTGCAAGTACCAGATCTTCTGCCGGGATGAAGCTTACCGGCTCATAAGACTCGCCCAGGAATTCTCCTTTTTCATTTATCAGATATATCCCGGTAATGTCAGAAATACAGATTAAATATCCGTCGGAAAAGGACACCCCCTGTACAAAATTGCACTCTATCTGAAGAACTTTTTCTCCTCTTTCATTGAAAAATACGGTATCTTCTTCTAATTCTTTATTTCCCATTACCAGATATTCATAAGGTTCTGTCTCATATACGGTAACTTTTGGTTTTTCCCTTTCCTGGACATACTCCATAACTCCGGCCCAGAGCCCTGCAAAGAGTAACAGGGACAGTCCCATAACCGCCATTCTTCCCGCCTTTTGTTTCTGAGGCTCCCGACGGCACAGGAAAAAGGCGGCCCCAAAAGCTGCCGCCCACCAAAGGGGCTCCCACTGTCGGCTCACTCCCAGAAGGGAAAGAGCCGTCTTTATACTCTGCCAGAATATTATGGCCCCTATCCCCGCGTTTAAAAGTCTCAGCAGGTTTCCCTTCCACAGCGTACGGTTCAAAATCCAGAACACAAGCAGAACCACACAGGCAGCCGCAAACATGGTATAAACGATCTGGGTACTGTAAATTCCCCATCCGAAGTCTTCTTCCAGATTGTTGTAAGGATATAATTTCAGATAAAAATCCGGCCACTGCAGGACAAAACAGTAGAACAAAAACAACTGGCAGGTAAGCAGTTCTGCATACTTCCAGTTTGCAAGTCCCAGATACAGGGCCACGGCTGCAAGAAGCATAAAAATTTCAGCAAACCTTACTTCCGTGCTAATGTCTGTATCGCAGTATTTTCCCAGAAAGAGCAGGAAGATATTGGCCGCCGTCAGGTTCCTGACTCCATAATCTCCCAGTACTCTCAGATAAAAAATTCCTGCTGCCCCAAAAAAGATGATCCAAAAAACACTTTCCATCTCCCATTCCCCTTTCCTCTCATCACGGGCCGCCAAACAGAATTACAATTATTCCTGTCAGAACCAGCATCCCCGTAACGGCAATATTAACTCCTCTCAGCATGTGAAGTTTCCACCATTTCCTGTTCAGTATACAGAGGACTGCAGTAAAAACCGCCGCAGCCAGACACAGCCCTGCAGTCACAGGAATACTGAAAACAGCCCACATAATATCCTCTCTCATATTGTTGTAAGGAAAGACAATGCCATACAGAATCGGCCATCCCAGTATAAAGAGATTTAAAATCCCGCAATAATAGGTCAGGATTCTTCCCCAGGGAACCGAAAAAAGTTCCAAAACCAGCACAAAAATCGAAAACGCTGTAAGCATCCAGGAAATCCCCACCTCCACGGAAATCATAAGATCACTGAACCTGGAGACCAGACACAGGAAAATCTGTATGGCAAGTATATTCCGTTTCCCGTAGTTGCTTAACACCTTCCAGTAAAAAACAGCAAATCCCAGCAGAGCAAATGCAAATACAAAATCTTCCACTTCTCTTTTCCTTCCTTTTTCTCCTTTGCCTCACTGCAGAGCCTTTTCCAGATTCCTGCAGACCTCTGAAACCAGTTCTCTGTTCTGAATTGTCTGCATCCAGTCCTCCGGCAGCGGATATACAAGTCCTGCCAGTCCCCCGGCCACTGCAGCCGTTGTATCCGTATCATATCCGCAGTTAATACAGCTTAGAATGACATCTTTAAAGCTTTCACCTCGCATCAGACTCCATAAGGCTGTCTTTAATGTATCCACCACATAGCCCTTTCCGATTATCTCCACGGCCGGCCGCTTTGCCAGTTTCTCAGGATTTTGGATTTCTGAAAAATGCTCCAGCTGACCGCCGTATTTCGGATCTCTTTCATAAAAGGAAAAAGCTTTCTGCACCCCTTTTTGAATTCCCTCTTTTAAGCAGCCTGTTCTCATAATCTCCAGCGCCGCACAGATATAAATTCCACAGGCCACAATGCTTCTGGGATGTCTGTGTGTCAGGGAAGAAACCTCTGCCACCAGCTTCATCTGCTCCTCACCGATTTCCATATCCGGATACTTCTTTCTGATATAAAAAGCCAGGGGCAGAATCCGCATTAAAGAGCCGTTTCCATTATCCCGCCCCTGAATCCCTCCGCAGAGAACCGGATCCCGGAATTTGAAACGGGAAATGGACTCTCTGCAGCTGTTTCCGCAGTCAAAAACTTTCTGTCCTGCTGTATAGCCCCCCTAATACAGCCACCGCTCAAACCTCTGCATAATATCCCGGTAATCCACCAGAGGCCATGTCTCAGCCAGACTGTCTGCCAGACATAAGGTCATACTGGTGTCATCGGACCAGGTTCCCGCCGGCTGATTATGGGAACCATATCCTATCATTTCTTCTTTCGCCGGATGAAAAAGCATCTCCCTTTTCGTCCGGAATTCATAAGGAACGCCCATGGCATCTCCCAGACAAAGACCGAAGATCCCCTGATAGATATATCCGTTCATAATTCTCATCCTCTCTCATATTTCTCTTTTTTTCATTTTATTATAACCGTCCGGAAATGTAAAATTGTTTCACGGCATGCAAAAAGATGGCCGCCGTCAGCCATCTTTTACAGTATTCATTATAAAGTTTTCCTACAGAAAAACCCCGGAAACCATACGGTTCCGGGGCAATCTTACGCTTGGACACAAAGTTATCTTACGATAACAAATCTATATTCAGATTAGATTACTCGATAATGGAAGCAACACGGCCTGATCCTACAGTACGTCCACCTTCACGGATAGCGAAAGTAAGACCCTGGCTCATAGCGATTGGGTGGATCAGTTCGATTGTCATTTCGATGTTATCTCCAGGCATGCACATTTCTGTACCTTCCGGCAGATTGCAGACACCTGTTACGTCAGTTGTTCTGAAGTAGAACTGAGGTCTGTAGTTGTTGAAGAATGGAGTATGACGTCCACCTTCGTCTTTTGTCAGAACGTATACCTGAGCGGTAAATTTTGTATGGCAGGTTAATGTTCCTGGTTTAGCCAGAACCTGTCCTCTTTCGATTTCAGTTCTCTGAACACCACGAAGCAGTGCACCGATGTTGTCACCAGCCTGAGCTTCGTCTAACAGTTTACGGAACATTTCGATACCTGTTACAACAACTTTACGTGTTTCTTCTTTAATACCAACGATTTCAACTTCTTCAGATACGTGAAGAACACCAGCTTCTACTCTACCGGTAGCAACTGTACCACGTCCTGTGATAGAGAATACGTCTTCGACTGGCATTACGAAAGGTTTGTCTGTGTCACGCTGTGGATCCGGAATATAATCGTCAACAGCTTCCATCAGTTCCAGGATCTTGTCGCCCCATTCGCTGCTCGGATCTTCCAGAGCTTTCAGAGCGGAACCCTGAATTACAGGAATGTCATCTCCCGGGAACTCATATTCGCTTAACAGTTCACGAATTTCCATTTCTACTAATTCAAGAAGTTCTTCGTCGTCTACCATGTCACATTTGTTCATGAATACAACGATATATGGAACACCTACCTGACGGGACAGAAGGATGTGCTCTTTTGTCTGAGCCATAACACCGTCTGTTGCTGCTACTACAAGGATAGCGCCGTCCATCTGAGCTGCACCTGTGATCATGTTCTTAACGTAGTCAGCATGTCCTGGGCAGTCAACGTGTGCGTAATGTCTTTTTTCTGTTTCATATTCAACGTGTGCTGTAGAGATAGTAATACCACGTTCTCTTTCTTCTGGAGCTTTATCGATGTTTTCGAATGCAACAGCTTCACCTGTACCTAATCTCTCATGCAGAGTTTTGGTGATAGCAGCTGTTAAAGTTGTTTTACCATGGTCTACGTGGCCGATGGTACCAATGTTACAATGTGGTTTTGTTCTCTCAAACTTAGCTTTTGCCATTTCTAAACGTCCTCCTTAAAAATGCGCCCAATCTTCGAGGGCATATTATTATTTTTCGGATTAAAACTTGCTATCCTTGATTATATTGCAAATCAAGGATATTTGCAAGCATTTTTCTCTCATTCTTCCTAACACTTATGCTTTCTTGGTAAGCACTTTTTCCTGTACGGATTTTGGAACCGGTTCGTATCTGTCAAAGAACATGGAGTAGTTACCACGGCCCTGAGTTCTGGAACGCAGGTCTGTTGCGTATCCGAACATTTCAGCCAGAGGTACGAATCCGCGGATCATCTTGCCTCCGCCGATGTCGTCCATACCTTCGATACGTCCACGGCGGGAGTTAATATCGCCGATAACATCACCCATGTAATCTTCCGGTGTAGTAACTTCCACACGCATGATTGGCTCTAACAGTACCGGAGCGGCTTTTGCCATTGCATCCTTAAATGCCAGAGAACCGGCAATATGGAATGCCATTTCGGAAGAGTCGACTTCATGGTAAGAACCATCGTATACGTTTGCATGGATACCAACTACCGGGAATCCGCCAAGGATACCAGCCTTCATAGCTTCTTCGATACCTTCGCCTACTGCAGGGATATATTCCTTCGGAATTGCACCGCCCACAACTGTGGATTCAAACTTAAACAGTTCTTCTCCGTTGGCATCCATAGGCTCGAATTTAACTTTACAGTGTCCGTACTGACCACGTCCACCAGACTGTTTTGCATATTTGCTTTCCACATCCACAGGTTTTGTGAAGGTTTCTTTGTATGCTACCTGAGGAGCACCAACGTTAGCCTCTACCTTGAATTCACGAAGCAGACGGTCAACGATGATTTCCAGATGCAGCTCACCCATACCTGCGATGATGGTCTGTCCTGTATCCTGATCCGTATGAGCGCGGAAGGTCGGGTCTTCTTCAGCCAGTTTTGCCAAAGCTTCGCCTAATTTGCCCTGTCCGGCTTTTGTCTTAGGCTCAATTGCAAGCTCGATAACCGGTTCCGGGAATTCCATGGATTCCAGAATAACCGGATGCTGGTCGTCACAGATGGTATCACCGGTTGTGGTGAATTTAAATCCGATTGCTGCTGCAATATCGCCGGAATAAACTTTATCCAGTTCCATACGTTTGTTGGCGTGCATCTGCAGGATACGTCCCACACGCTCTTTCTTGTTCTTTGTAGCGTTTAATACATAAGAACCGGAATTCATGGTACCGGAATAAACTCTGAAGTATGCCAGTTTACCCACAAACGGGTCTGTCATAATCTTGAATGCCAGTGCAGAGAACGGCTCATCGTCAGAAGAATGTCTTACAATGTCATTTCCATCCAGATCCACACCTTCGATAGCAGGGATGTCTGTAGGAGCCGGCATAAACTCTACAATTGCATCCAGTAATTTCTGAACACCTTTGTTTCTGTAAGCAGTACCGCAGCAAACCGGAACAGCAGAGCACTCGCAGGTTGCTTTACGCAGTACTTCTTTCAGACGGTCAACGGAAGGTTCGTCTCCTTCCAGATATTCCATCATTAAATCATCATCTAATTCACAGATTTTTTCTACCAGTTCTGTGTGATACAGTTCTGCGTCATCTTTCATGTCGTCCGGGATCTCCGTAATGGAAATATCTTCGCCCTTCTCGTCATTGTAGATGTATGCCTGCATCTCGAACAGGTCAATGATTCCCTTGAATTCGTCTTCTTTACCGATTGGTAACTGAAGGCAGATTGCGTTTTTACCCAATCTTGTTTTGATCTGTTCTACAGCTCCGTAGAAATCTGCTCCCAGAATGTCCATCTTATTGATGAAAGCCATTCTCGGTACGTTATAAGTGTCAGCCTGACGCCATACGTTTTCAGACTGCGGCTCAACTCCGCCCTTTGCACAGAAGACACCAACGGCACCGTCTAATACACGGAGTGAACGCTCAACCTCTACAGTAAAGTCTACGTGTCCTGGAGTATCAATGATGTTGATACGGTGTTCCAGAGCACCGTCTTTCGGTTTACAATGTTCCTGTAACGTCCAGTGACAGGTTGTAGCGGCTGAAGTAATTGTGATACCTCTTTCCTGTTCCTGCTCCATCCAGTCCATGGTTGCAGTACCTTCATGAGTATCTCCAATTTTATAGTTTACACCAGTATAATATAAGATACGCTCTGTCAGTGTGGTTTTACCAGCATCGATATGAGCCATAATTCCAATATTTCTGGTTCTCTCTAACGGATATTCTCTTCCAGCCAATGGATTTTCCTCCTCTAATAATCAAGCGGCTCTGCACCAGATATTAGAATCTGTAGTGTGCAAACGCTTTGTTTGCTTCTGCCATTTTATGCATGTCTTCTTTCTTCTTAACAGATGCGCCTGTGTTGTTCATCGCATCCAGCAGCTCGTTAGCCAGTCTTTCTTCCATTGTCTTCTCGCCTCTTTTACGAGAATACAGAGTCAGCCAGCGAAGAGCCAGTGCCTGACGTCTGTCCGGTCTTACTTCGATCGGAACCTGGTAGGTTGCACCACCGATACGTCTTGCTTTTACTTCCAGTGAAGGCATGATGTTATTCATAGCCTCTTCAAAAACTTCAAGTGCCGGTTTACCCGCTTTTTCTTCCACTCTAGCGAAAGCGCCGTATACAATTTTCTGAGCGACACCTTTCTTACCGTCTAACATAATGTTGTTGATAAGTTTGGTAACCACTTTATTGTTGTACATCGGGTCTGCCAGCACGTCTCTTTTCTGAGTATGTCCTTTACGTGGCACGTTACTTCCCTCCTTAATCATACGATTATCTCATAGGTACTCACACATTTGACTAAGCAATCGATGCATGTTCGCACTGGTAAGGTCCTATATTTAACCCGCAACCGACAGGGTATATGGAATACCGTACAAATATAGTCATTTCGTATTGATTACCTGATTTAAAATCTGATTTATTTTTTCTTCGGTCTTTTAGCGCCGTATTTGGAACGGGCCTGTTTTCTGTTCGCAACACCTGCAGTATCCAGTGTACCTCTGATGATGTGGTATCTGGTACCTGGCAGGTCCTTTACTCTACCTCCACGAATCAGAACAACGCTGTGCTCCTGAAGATTGTGACCTTCTCCCGGGATATAGCTTGTTACTTCGATTCCGTTGGAAAGACGAACTCTGGCGATTTTTCTAAGAGCAGAGTTAGGCTTCTTAGGTGTAGCAGTTTTAACGGCTGTACACACACCTCTTTTCTGAGGAGAAGACATATCTGTTGTTTTCTTTCTCAGAGAGTTGAAGCTCTTCTGCAGAGCCGGTGCTGTAGATTTCTTTACACTGGTCTGACGTCCTTTTCTTACTAACTGGTTAAATGTTGGCATTCCATTTCACCTCCCGATTATTTTCTCCACATTTCCTGTGGTTCTTGCGGTTGCTATTGTTTAAATTATGGCATAAAAAGCGAAACGCTTTTCACACGCTGAATCATTATATCTCCTAAAAATCTCTCTGTCAAGGAGTTTCCTTGTAAAAACCCTGTAAAAACTATTTCGTTCCGAAAATCCGGTCTCCTGCGTCTCCCAGTCCCGGACAGATGTAGGCGTCCTTATTTAAACAGCGATCCAGATGTCCGCAGTAAATCTGAATATCCGGATGAGCCTTATGAAGCCGTTCGATGCCCTCCGGGGCGGCAATCACGCACATAAACTTGATATTCTTTCCGCCTTTTTCTTTAATAAAGTCCACAGCAGCCTTGGCAGAACCTCCTGTCGCCAGCATGGGATCCAGCACAACCACCAGACGCTCTTCAATGGGATCCGGCAGTTTGCAGTAATATTCATGGGGTTCGTGGGTTTCGTGATCCCGGTACAGGCCGATATGACCCACTTTAGCGCTGGGCACCAGGGTTAATAATCCGTTTACCATTCCCAGACCGGCTCTTAAGACAGGTACAATAGCCAACTTGCGTCCGGCAATCATGGGCGTTTTACAAACTTCCAGCGGGGTTTCCACCTCTACCTCTTCCATCGGAAGATCCCGCAGGGCTTCATATCCCATTAAAACGGCAATCTCTTCCACCAGTTTCCGAAACTCATTGGTTCCTGTTGCCTTGTCTCTCAGCATACTGATTTTATGCTGAATCAGCGGGTGTTCCATCAGAAATACGTTTTCCATTGTAAATCCTCCCTTTTCCTTTGCTTTTTCTGCCTTTTTCAACTGCTACATAAAATTTACAAATACCGAGGCTCCCGCCACAGTCAGAAGGCCTGCCACAGCGATGGACAGACTGCTCATAGCTCCCTCCGTCTCCCCCATCTCCATAGCCTTAACCGTACCCACGGCATGAGACGCCGTACCTATGGCCACTCCTTTTGCCACCGGTTCTGTAATCTTAAATACCCTGCAGATCGCCTCCGCAGTCATATTTCCCAGAATTCCTGTAATAATAATCACTGCAACCGTAATCGTCACAATGCCGCCCAGTTCTTCTGAAATTCCCATTCCTATGGCTGTGGTAATGGATTTTGGAAGAAGAGTTACATATTGTTCCTTCGTAAACCCAAAAGCCAGGGAAAGAAGGAATACGCTGACCAGGCTGGTGAGAACCCCTGCGGCGATTCCCCCGAACACTGCGGCCGCATTTTTCTTCAGAAGCTGTATCTGTTTATAAAGGGGAATGGCCAGACATACAGTGGACGGCGTCAGCAGATAGTTCAGGTATTTGGCGCTTGCATTATAGGTATTATAATCGATATGAAGAATCTTTAAAACCACTATTACGAAAATGATGGAAATTAATAGAGGATTCAGTATGGCAAGACGCCATTTCTTCTGTACCGCTCTTCCCAGCTCGTAACCCAGAATGCTGATTACAAGTCCGAAAAATAAAGACTGATTTAGCATCTCCTGCATTTTACTTCTTCTCCTTTCTGCGAATCATCCATTGTGCCGCCTTTCCGGAGACAATCATAACCAGCTCAGTGGTTACAGCCGTAACAAACAAAAGCTGTATCCAGATTTCTTTTAAATCCGCCCAGGAATTCAAAAGGCCCACGGCCGCCGGTATAAACATCACCGGCATAATGTCAATCAGAAAACTGCCGGTCTCTTCCACCTTATCCAGAGGAACCCAGCCCATTATCAGAGCAAACAGCATCAGCACCAGTCCATAGATACTGGCTGGTATGGGGACAGGAATCAGCAGATTTAAAATCTCTCCGCAAAAAGAAATCAGCATAATAATACCGAATTGTTTAATATGACACATCACGTTCTCCTTTTTCTCTATTACAAAACACGTCAATTATAGAGAGCATTTCTTAAAAATGTCAACCGTTTTCTTCCGGAAGCTGCCAATACTTGACGGTTTTTTCCCATTGCACTAAAATAAAAAATCATATAAAAATTCGTTCCCGTAAGGAGATTGTCTATGCCATCCAGAAAAACCGTATGTCTGCGAATTGCAATACTCTTAGTTTTCCTGTTCGCAGGTCTGATTATTTATAAAACTCAGCCGAATATGGAAATACAGGGAGAAGAATCTCCTGTTTCCGCCACCGGCTTTTATTTCAATACCTCCATAAAGATTACCCTTTATGATTCCCGGGATTCTTCCCTTCTTGATCAGTGCATGGAATTGTGCGAAACCTATGAGAACCTGTTCAGCCGGACAGATCCTGACAGCGAACTCTACCGGCTCAATCACAGGCAGCTTCCTGAAACTTCCAGAGGCTATGAAGTCTCTGATGATACGGCCCGGTTAATCAAAAAAGGGCTGGAGTACTGCCGCCTGTCCGGCGGCGCCTTCGATATTACCATTGCTCCGGTCTCCGATCTGTGGGATTTTACCTCCGGCTCTCACCAGATTCCCTCTGCCTCTGACTTACAGGAGGCGGCATCCCATGTAAATTATCAAAACGTATCTGTGGAGGGAAACTATATCTCTTTTCAGGATCCGGATATCCAGATTGATCTGGGGGCCATCGCCAAAGGTTATATTGCCGATCAGTTAAAAGACTATCTGGTTTCTCAGAAAGTGACGAGCGCTATCATTAATCTGGGCGGAAACGTGCTCTGTATCGGCTCCCATACTGACGGAACCCCCTTTCAGATCGGTCTGCAGAAGCCTTTCTCAGACCGAAACACAACTGTATCCACTTTAAATATCAGCGACTGTTCTGTGGTTTCTTCGGGGATTTATGAACGTTATTTTGAAAAGGACGATACCATCTATCATCATCTTTTAAATCCCCGGACCGGCTATCCCTACCAGAACGGCTTAGTCTCTGTTACCATTGTCTCTGAAAGTTCTGCAGACGGGGATGGTCTAAGCACCTCCTGTTTTGCCCTGGGACTGGAAAAAGGAATGGAACTGGCAGAAAGCCTTCCGGATACCTACGCCTGCTTTATAACCGAAGACGGAACCCTTCATTACAGCCGGGGATTTGAAGAAAAGTTTCTCAAATAAAAATGCTGCAGAATGCATTTCCTTTTTCGGAAAAACATCCTGCAGCGTCTTGTTTTGTTTCTTAAAATACACGGTACGTTCCGATATTTCCGGTTTCCCGGAACAGTTCCCATTCTGAAATATTGATGGCGTGATCCCCGATTCGCTCCAGATATTTTGCAATCATTAAAATATCCACGCAGGTATCCACATCTTTCTGTTCTTTTTTCAGCCAGTTTACCACATCCATTTTCACCTGGTTGAAAAGTTCGTCCACCTTATCGTCCCGCTTGTAAAATTCTTTGGCAGCCTTCTCATCTCTGCTCTCCAGAAGCTCTAACGCATCGTGAAGGACGCTTCTTGTCTCTTCAATCATAACCGGCAGCGATTGGGAATATTCCTTAAAATCTGTAAAGTTAAGGCGTAAAATCAGATCTGCCATGTCTGCCACATGATCACCGATACGTTCAATATCACCCACCAGTTTTAAGGCAGAGGAAATCAGTCTCAGGTCCGGAGCCACCGGCTGCTGCTTTGCAATCAGAAACAGACATTTGGATTCTACCTTCCGTTCCATTTCATTGATATGACGATCATTCTCCTGTACAGCGAGAATCGTCTCTTTATCTTTTACTTCAATGGCTCCAAACAGGCGGTTATAAGCTTTCTCCACTTCGTTCCCGATTTCCCGGATGCCTTCTTTTAACTCTCTTAATTCTTTTTCAAAGTTTCTTCTTACTGACATATGCGCTCCTTTCCTGATCAACCAAAACGGCCTGTGATATAATCTTCCGTCCTCTTGTCTTTTGGTCTTGAGAAAATATTGTCGGTGGTATCAAACTCTACCACTTCGCCAACCAGGAAAAATGCCGTGTAATCAGACACTCTGGCCGCCTGCTGCATATTGTGGGTTACAACTGCCACCGTATAGTCTTTCTTTAATTCAGACATTAACTCTTCTATTTTCAGGGTAGAAATCGGGTCAAGGGCAGAGGTCGGCTCGTCCATCAGCAGTACTTCCGGCTGCACGGCCAGCGCTCTGGCAATACAAAGCCTCTGCTGCTGTCCTCCGGAAAGACCCAGGGCTGATTTTTTCAGCCGGTCCTTTACCTCGTCAAAAATAGCCGCTCCCCGCAGACTCTCTTCCACAATCTCATCCAGTTTCTTCTTGTTTTTGATTCCGTGGATTCTCGGTCCGTAAGCCACATTGTCGTAAATACTCATAGGAAAAGGATTGGGCTGCTGGAACACCATACCGATTTTCTTTCTCAGCAAAGCGGTATTTACCTTCGGATCGTAAATATTTTCTCCGTCCAGCAGAATCTCTCCTGTAATTTTTACATTATCCACCAGATCGTTCATTCTGTTCAGCGTTTTTAAGAATGTGGACTTACCACATCCGGAAGGGCCGATAAATGCTGTTACGGCGCCCTCCTTAATTTGCATGTTCACATCTTTCAGTGCATGATTCTGTCCATAATATAAATCCAATCCATGGACACAGATTTTATCACTACTCATATTAACCTCCATCTACTCCCTGTTATCTCTCCCGGTTTACATCAAAATGTTTTGCCAGAAACTTGGTAAGCAGGTTCATAACTAAAACCAGTATTAAAAGTACCAGCGCAATACCAAAGGCCACGTCGTACTCTGCCTTGGATGTGCTTAAGTACATTTGAATCGTAAGAGTCCCGCCGGATTCCAGAATCTTATGGAAAAATGCTCCGGCTCTCGGGAGCAGATACCCACTGCCGGCTGTAAATAAAAGAGCTGCAGATTCTCCTACAATTCTTCCGATGGAAAGAATAATTCCCGTGATAATTCCCGGCATAGCAGAAGGCAGAAGAATCGTTCGTATCATGTACCATTTACCGGCTCCCATACCCAGGGCTCCGTTACGATAACTGTCAGGGACCGTGCGAAGAGCCTCCTGCGTGTTTCTGGTAATCAGCGGAAGAATCATTAGGGTCAGAGTCAGGGATCCGGTTAGAAGGGAATATCCCAGCCCGATCACTTCGCCGAAAAACACCATACCAAATAAACCGAATATAATAGACGGAATTCCAGCCAGAGTTTCTGTGGTAAACTCGATAATATTTACCAGTCTGCCCGGCCTGGCGTATTCGTTCAGATAAACAGCGCTTCCTACCCCAATAGGAACCGCAATCAGCAGGGTAATCACCACAATATATAAAGTATTCACAATATTGCCGGCGATTCCCACCGTATGTTTCAGGGTGCTGGTAACGGTGGTCAGAAATTCCCAGTTAATCACTCCCGCCCCTTTGAAGGCCACATACACAATAATAAATACCAAAAGGAGTGTGGCAAATGCCGCTGATAAATAAATGGCACCATAAATAAACCATTCTGAAATCCTTGTCTGTTTTCCATAAATAGACGCTTCTTTATTCATCGTTGCTCACTCCCTTTTTCAGCAATTTACTTAGGCACAGATTAATAATCATAATAAATACAAACAGTACCAGCCCGATGGTGAACAGCACCTGTCTGTGGAGATCCGCTGCATATCCCATTTCGCTTACAATCGCAGTTGTCAGGAAACGAACCGCATTAAAGGGCAGCGGAAAATTGACAGCGCTTCCGCATACCAGGGTGATGGCCATTGCCTCTCCGATGGCTCTGCCCACGCCCAGAACGATTGCCGTAATCACGCCTGACTTAGCCGCCGGAAGAAGTACCTTAAAGATTGTCTGAATCTTAGAGGCTCCCAGTGCAAGAGAGGCAGATTTCAGGCTTCCATGTACTGCTTTTAAAGAGGATTCACTGATATTAATTACCGTAGGTAAAATCATAATAGCCAGAACAATAATGGCTGACAGAAGGTTCGCTCCTCCTGTAAACTGGTGCGTGTCCGAATCCTTAAAAATCCAGAGTTCCAGTTTATACATTATCGGGTTCAATATTAAAAGTCCCAGCAATCCGTAGATAACGGAAGGGATTCCGGCCAAAAGCTCCACGGCCGGTTTTACAACTGCCGCCAGTTTCGGCGGTGCAACTTCCGCCAGGAATACGGCTGTCAGTACTCCCACAGGCACTCCTATCAAAATCGCCATAGCCGTACCGATAATGGATGTTAAAATAATATAGAGGATTCCATAAGAAGGTTCCGCACTGGTAGGCTCCCAGGCCGTTCCAAACAGGATGTCCAGCGGTCCTACTTTAAATATGGCAGGGGCTCCGCTGTATATCATATAAATTGTAATGGAGGCGACTGCTAAAACCGCGCAGATGGAGCATACAGTAAAGATATACTTTGCTGTAGTCTCCACCGCGGATTTTGCCGCCTTCGTACCAATAATAGACAGACCTTTTTCTCTCATAATCTTCTCCGTCGTATCCGAATTCACACGTAAGGCGTTAACAATACTTAGTCAACTGTAATCAGTCCTGCATCTTTTACTACCTGCTTTCCTTCATCAGAAGACAGATACTCAAAGAAAGTCTGAACTGCTTCGCTCTGTGCGGAAATTTCTCCATTGGTAGCCATTACGAACGGACGGCTCAGGAAGTAATCACCGGATTTGATGGATTCTTCTGTAGGTTCTACTCCATCCAGCATCAGCGCTTTTACAGAATCATCTAGAACGTCTAAAGATACATAACCAATGGCTCCCGGTGTGGATGCAACTTTTGCCATAACTGCTCCGGTGCTGTCCAGCTCGCTGGCATATTTGCACTTGTCTGTGATTTCCAGAATTTCCTCAAATGCATCACGGGTTCCGGACCCGGCTTCTCTTCCGATTACAACGATAGGAGCTGCATCTCCGTCAACTTCCTCCCAGTCAGTAATCTCTCCTGTATAAATCTGTGAAAGCTGTTCTTTAGATAAATCCTCTGTTGTAGTTGCCGGATTTGTAACAACAGCGATTCCGTCGATGGCGACAATATTTTCCACAGCGCCTTCTTCCTTCTCGCTGTCACTTAAGTTTCTGGAAGAGTTTCCAATATCTACGCTCTTACTCAGCACTGCTTCAACGCCTGCGGAAGAACCGGTAAATTCTGCGGTCACGCTTACGCCCGGGTACTTCGCCATGAAAGCTTCTGCTGCTGCATTTGCCAGTTTTTCCATGGAAGTACTTCCTGCCATAGAAACGGTTCCGCTTAAATCTTCCCCGGATGCATCGGCAGAATCAGAAGTTCCTTCAGCAGAACCTGTATCTGCGCCGGAATCTGCTGCTTCTTCAGAAGAACCTCCGCATCCCATAACGCCTGCTGCTGTTAATGTACAAACACCTAAAATCGTTGCAATCTTTTTAAAATTTTTCATAATCATACTCCTCCCTAGAGTTCATGTTTTCTTAATCCTTAGCGGGATGTCTCATCCCTGCTGCGATTCTTATCCTATCATCTTTTTTTTGGTGTTTATATCATGATCCGGTAAACATTATGTTAGATTTGTGTAAAAAAGGCAGCCTTTATAAATGTTTTTGTTAGTTAAAACTAACTTTCATTCAAAAATTATAGGGCCTACGCCCCATAATTTTTATCCCAACAGAAATATAAAGAACAATCAAATCCAGGTTCCCCTTAGTTCATAACCATGGTGAAGAGGGCCGCTTCCCTCTCCCAAATCCAACATCGCCCTTAAAGCTCCGGTCAGGTAAGCCTTCGCCCGTGAGATCGCCTCCGGCAGCGGATACCCCTTTGCCAGATTAGAAGCAATAGCGCTGGAAAGGGTACAGCCTGTTCCATGGGTATTGGGATTATCAATTCGTTCTTCCCGATACCAGTGAAATTTTCCTTCTATATATAATAGGTCTTCTGCATCCTTTTTCCCATGTCCCCCTTTACAGAGCACGGCGCAGCCACATTCCTCTGCAATCATACGTGCAGCTTTTTTCATGTCTGCCGCAGACTCTATCTTAAGTCCCGACAGCACTTCCGCCTCCGGTATGTTGGGTGTCAGTAAGGAGGCAAGAGGAAACAGTTTTTCCTTCATTGCTGCTACTGCCTCCTGTTCCATCAGACTGGAACCACTGGTAGACACCATCACCGGGTCTGCCACAACGTTGGAAGCCTGATACTGTTTTAATTTCTCCGCAACTGCTTCGATTAAAGCCCCGGTGGGGATCATTCCGATTTTTACTGCATCGGGATAAATATCTGTAAAAATACAGTCCAGCTGACTTTTTAAAAATTCCGGTTCTACCTGATAAATCCCCGCTACTCCCCGGGTGTTCTGGGCAGTCAGGGCGGTGACAACGCTCATTCCATAGACGCCGTTTGCCTGCATGGTCTTTAAATCTGCCTGGATACCTGCGCCTCCGCTGCAGTCGCTTCCTGCAATGGAGAGAACTGTCTTCATCTTCTTCATCCCTTCTTCTGCTCCTTTTCCAAAAACTCTTCCGGAAACTCTTTCCATGTATACAGATACAGATCCGAAACCTTTCTGAGCTCCTCTTCTTCCTCTTTGCTGCAGGCATCGAAGATTCCTGCCACATGAAATCCGGCCTGTCTGGCTGTCTTCGCTGCATACAGGCCATCCTCCGCTACCCAGGTATCTTTTGCCGGCACATCCATCTGGCGGGCTGCCTCCAGAAAAATATCCGGTGCATCTTTCCCTTTCCCTATTTCCGTGCAGGTGAAAATTTTCTGAAAATACTTTAAGACGCCCAGTCTCTCCAGAGCCTTTTCTATAAAGTCACGCTCTGAAGATGTGGCAATGGTCATGGGAATCTTCTTCTCATGAAGTTTTTTAAGAACTTCTTTTACACCGTCTTTTAATTTTACTTCCTCGGAGTAGTACTTAACTATCATCTCCTGAATTTCTTCCACAATTTCCTCTGTTTCTCCTTCTAACGGATAATGTGCCTTCAGGTAGCGGACTCCTTCCTCAGTTGTCATGGGAAACAGCTTTTTCCCCAGATTTTCCTCCGGCCGGATTCCTTTTGTTTTCAGATACCAGGCGCCTAGCTCTCCCCAGAATCCCATGGAATCCAACAGGGTTCCGTCCACATCAAAAATTATTCCTCTCACTGTTCTGTGCCTTCCTCCAGCATTCGTTCTACTTCTTTCCGAAGTTCTCTGGCCGCCTGTTCCACATCTTTCTGGGCAAAAATGGCGCTTACTACTGCAATTCCGGCTGCCTTGCTGCCTTTTAGTTTCTTTATATTGTTTTTATGGATTCCTCCGATGGCCACCACCGGAATAGCCACTTGTCCGCAGATATGAGCCAGTCCCTCCAGTCCCACATCGGTGGCGTCTGACTTGGTTCCTGTGGGGAAAACTGCCCCTACCCCCAGATAATCAGCGCCGCCCTCCTGGGCCAGAAGAGCCTGCTGACAAGTATGGGCGGAAACTCCTATGATTGCCTGGTCTCCCAGCTCTCTGCGTACTTCTTTTACATCCATATCATCCTGCCCTACATGCACTCCGTCAGCCTGCAGTCTGGCTGCCAGTTTTACGTTGTCGTTAATAATCAGAGGTACCTGATACTCCCTGCAGAGCTTCTGAATCTGAAGAGCCTCCTGGTAGAATCCCTCTTCGTCCATTTCTTTTTCCCGAATCTGGATCATGGTGGCGCCGCCTTTTAAAGCCTTTTCCACCTGGCTGCAAAGGCTTTCTCCTTCCAACCAGCTTCTGTCCGTAACTGCATATAACTTCAGTTGTTCTTTATCGAATTTCATACTTTGCTTCCTCCTTGAGAAGTTGTCCGTCCATCTGACTGACTGCATCAATGATTCTGTTCCGATAGGTTGCATTCCCCTCCGAGGGCTGCAGGGCTTTCCATCCCAGTTCCCCGGCTGCCCCCATGGCGCATACTGCCTCTGCTGCCGCCTGCAGGGGATGATCCCGGTTCGCTGCCAGAAAGGCCGCCAGCATTCCTGACAACTGGCACCCTGTCCCGGTGATTTTTCCCATCTGCGGTTTCCCGTTTCGTATTACATAGCACCGTTCGGCATCACTGACTAAATCAATGGCTCCTGTAACAGCAAGGATGCACCCCGTACTTCCGGCAAATTCTTTAACAAATTCAATGGAAGTTTCCAGATTTTCTTCGGTTACAGAATCTGCCTGATCCGCGTCTACACCTTTGGTTTTTCCGCTTCCATAAGCCAGGGTCTTGATTTCTGACATGTTTCCCCGGATAGCCGTAAACTTTATCTCTTCCATTAACTTTAACGCTGTCTGGGTTCTCAGGGTACTGGCTCCGGCGCCCACCGGATCAAAAACCACCGGATTTCCCAGTTGATTCGCCTTCTTTCCGGCCAGTATCATGGCCCCTATGGTTCTCTGGTTTAAGGTTCCGATGTTGATATTCAGCCCCTGGCAAAGAGCAGTAATTTCCTCCACCTCCTCTTTCTCATCTGCCATAATGGGACTTGCCCCGCAGGCCAGTATGATATTAGCCACATCGTTGACTGTTACGTAATTGGTAATGTTATGAATCAGGGGGCTTTTCTTTCTCACTTGTTCTAAGCAGGTACCTGTCATATTCTTTATCCTTTCTTTTCTCTGTAAACGTATGAACGCCGCATCCTAATAAATAAGCAAAGTACTTAAATATTAAGATGCGGCACTCCCTGTTTATTTGCAGTCCCTACAATTTTCAGGATTCCTAAATTCTTGCAACGCCTGTCTTTCTTGCTGCCTCTGCAACTGCTTTGGCAACTTCTTCTACAACTCTCTTGTCAAACGGATCCGGGATGATATATTCCGGTTTAAGGTCCTTTTCTTCAATCAGTCCTGCAATCGCATATGCAGCGGCCACTTTCATTTCATCATTAATGTCTTTGGCACGTACATCCAGAGCTCCGCGGAAAATTCCCGGGAAAGCCAGTACATTATTGATCTGATTTGCAAAGTCGCTTCTACCGGTTCCTACAACGGCTGCTCCGGCTGCTTTCGCTTCATCCGGCATAATCTCCGGAACTGGATTTGCCATCGGGAATAAGATAGGATCTTTTGCCATAGATTTAACCATTTCCTGGGTTACTGTTCCGGGAGCAGATACACCGATAAATACATCGGCTCCCACAAACATGTCCTTAATGCTTCCTTTCAGTTTATCCCTGTTGGTAATCTTAGCCATCTCTTCTTTTTCTGCATTGAGTCCTTCTCTGCCTTCATAGATAGCGCCTGTCCGGTCACACATAATTACATTTTTCAGTCCCAGGCTGATTAACAGTTTGATAATTGCAATACCGGCTGCACCTGCACCGGAAGTTACAACTTTAACGTCCTCAATTTTCTTTCCTGTCAGTTTTAAAGCATTAATTAAAGCTGCACAAACAACTACGGCTGTTCCGTGCTGATCATCATGGAAAATCGGAATATCACAGCATTCTTTCAGTTTTCTTTCAATCTCAAAACATCTGGGGGCTGAAATGTCTTCCAGGTTTACCCCGCCAAAGCTTCCTGCAATCAGGCTGACTGTCTTCACAATTTCATCTACATCTTTCGTTCTGACACATAAAGGAAATGCATCTACGTCTGCAAAGGTCTTAAACAGAGCACATTTTCCTTCCATTACCGGCATACCCGCTTCCGGTCCGATGTCTCCTAAGCCCAGTACTGCCGTACCGTCTGTGACAACTGCAACCATGTTGTGACGACGGGTATATTTATAGGAAAGATCAACGTCTTCTGAAATTTTCAGGCAGGGTTCTGCTACTCCGGGTGTATACGCAACAGACAAATCTTCCGGTGTGTCGATGTTCGCGCGGGTAACTACCTCGATTTTACCTGCCCACTTTTCATGCTGTTCCAGTGCAAATTCCTTTTTATCCATTTATATCGTCTCCTTATTATGAATTTAAAAACAATCTTAACTTATGCTTTTACCTGTTCCCAGAATTCTTTTAACATTTTAACAGAAGAATCCATAGAAGCTCTTTCTCCTTCGTCCATGGAAATTCTCAGAGTCTGCTCAATACCGCCCCAGCCTACACGGCAGACAGTGGATACCGCTACGCCGGCCCAGTCGCCAAAGCTTCCGTCTAATACATGGGAAACCGGAAGCAGCGCTCCGTCATCCTTCATAATTGCTTCTACAATGTTTGATACTGCCATGGCAATACCATAGAAAGTAGCGCCCTTCAGTCCGATAACTTCCGCTCCGGCATTCTTGGTATGCTGCGCAATTGCTTCTCTGTCCAGGGCTACTCCTACCTGAAGTGCATATTCATCCAGAGAAAAACCTCCGATATTGGCGGAACTCCAGATTGGCACCTGGCTGTCTCCGTGTTCTCCCAGAATGTATGCATTTACGTCTTCAATATTTACATGAAGTTTAGAACTCAGAATATAGCGGAATCTTGCTGTATCCAAAGATGTTCCGCTTCCGATAACTTTGTTTGCGGGAAGTCCGGAAGTCTCCCAGATTGCCATGGTTGTAATATCGGCCGGATTAGAAACTACTAAAATCAGAGGATTCACCGCATATTCCATAATGTTTTCGGTAATGCTGCGAACAATAGATACATTTGTTTTCGCCAGATCCAGACGGGTCTGTCCCGGTTTTCTGGCAATTCCGGCAGTGATAATAATCAGCTGCGCATCTGCGCATTCTTCATAACCGCCCTGACGAACCCATACCTGTTTGAAAAAGCTGGTTCCGTGTGCAATATCCAGCGCGGCTCCTTTCGCTCTGTCTTCATTTACGTCTACTAATACAATGTCGTTAGCCTGTTTACGTACCATTAAGGTGTACGCAATGGCTTCTCCTACATTTCCTGCCCCAATCACAACAATCTTATTTTTATGTGAGGTTTTCATTCTCTCTTATTCCTTCCTTTCCCTGGACGTTTTTGTTTTTATAAAAAATACGCCTTTATTTTACTATATCAGCGGTATTTTTTCAATCAATATTTGTGTTTTCCGAAAATATTCGGGACAAATTCAAGGGGATTCCTCCTGACATAAAGACAGTTGATTTCTCCCTCAGGCAGCAATGTTTTTCTGGATATTTTGTTTTTTTTCCTATATAATAAAATCCTATGATGGAGGAATTATACTATGGAAAAACATCCGATTACGCCTTTTGTAAAATGGGCCGGAGGGAAACGGCAGCTCCTCGGACACATACGAGAACGGCTTCCGAAGACGTTTCACCGTTATTTTGAACCTTTTGTAGGCGGAGGAGCGCTGCTGTTTGAGCTGCTTGCCCCTGACGCTGTAATCAACGACATCAATAAATCTTTGATCAATGCCTACCGGCAGATTAAATCCTCGACAGACCAGGTGATTACGTCTTTATCTGCCCTTGATGAGGCGATTGCAGAAGGCGGAAAATCTTATTATTATACACAGAGGCAGAACTATAACGACAAACTGATGCGTGATGAATATGATGTGGAAATGGCCGCGTTATTTATCTTTATTAATAAACATTGTTTTAACGGTCTTTATCGGGTAAATGGCAAAGGTCTTTTTAATGTTCCCTATAATAATAGTCTTTCCAAATCCTTTGAAGAAGAAAATCTGTACCGCATCGCTGAATATTTAAAAACCATAGAGATCCTGCAGGGTGATTTTCAGACTGCCTGCAGTCTGGCAGAACCGGGTGATTTCATTTTCTTTGACAGCCCCTACGCCCCTTTAAACCCTTCTTCTTTCGAGTCCTATACCAAAGAAGGATTTGATGTGGAAAGTCACAGACGGCTGGCAGCTTTATTTCGCCGGCTTACTGAAAAGGGCTGTTACTGTATGCTGACAAACCACAATACCGATTTCATCAACCAGCTCTATGAAGGATTTCATAAAGATGTGGTTTCTGTTAAGCGCTATATCAACTCTGATGCCAGCAACCGAAAAGGAGAAGAAATTATTATAACCAATTATGAGTGAATTTACCGATAAGATTGTCCGGGTAAGAACCCGCCCTTACTATCAGAGTTCCCGGGCGCAATTATATCTGGGCGATTGTTTTCATCTGTTATCCCGGACACTGCCGGAAAGTATTGATATGATTTTTGCGGATCCGCCTTATTTCTTAAGCAACGACGGCATCACCTGTCAGGGAGGAAAGATGGTTTCCGTAAACAAGGCCTCCTGGGATCAGGGAGCCAACTGGCGGCAGAAACATGAATTTAACCGCCGGTGGATCCGCCGCTGCCGGAAAGTCCTGACTGGCAATGGTTCCATCTGGATCTCCGGTACTCTTCATAACATTTATTCCATCGGCATGGCCCTGGAACAGGAAGGATTTAAAATTATAAATAACATTACCTGGCAGAAGACCAACCCGCCGCCTAATCTTGCCTGCCGCTGTTTCACCCATTCCACAGAAACCATTCTCTGGGCGCAGAAAAATGATAAAAAATCCAAACATCTGTTTCACTATGACTTAATGAAGGAAATGAACCAGGGGAAACAGATGAAAGATGTATGGACCGGTAGCCTGACAAAACCTTCTGAGAAAACAGAGGGAAAACATCCCACGCAGAAACCGGAATACCTGCTGGAACGAATCCTTCTGGCTTCCACCGATGAAAATATGCTGATTCTGGATCCCTTCTGCGGATCCGGCACCACCGGGGCAGTCGCCCTGCGTCTTGGACGGCGTTTTATCGGATTTGATAACGTGGAAGAATATCTGGAAATCAGTAAAAAACGTCTGATAAAAGCAGAATCCTGATTCTTAAACAAGCCTCACATTCCCGGATAAAGGACGAAGTTGGCCTGAATGTACAAACAAGACTCTCCAGTTCGTACATCTGATTCCCATCCAGGATAACGCTTTAATAAGGCTATTATGAAGTTACAGATTTGAGATTGAAGAAACAGCGGCGGCATGGTAATATATGGACAGGGAAACCATAGAGCCGGGCGGCTTACCCTCTGATATTCGGAGGGGCTAACCCTCCAGACGAAAGAAAGGAGGGCTGCCAATGAATGTTACATATTCTGATTTAATTCAGTTTTGTATATTTATTGTTTCCCTTGTCGGTCTGTGTTATCAGATTTTCAAGGGAAAGAGATAGCCGCCAACTACTGGGAATAGTTGACGGCTGACATCATAAAGATGTAATGCTGTAAATTATTCGGGGTAGGCCGCTTCTCTGGCTTTCCCTCTTTTCTATTCTCAATATAGCACATCTGGAAGCAGGATTCAAGCAGATTCCTTGATAAGCTAGTGTAAAGTTACTGTAGGAAAACTAAATAGACAAAAGAATGACGGAAGACGCAGAAGCAAAGCTACTGGAAGAGGCCGTGCAGACCAGCTACTGCAAAGGTGGAGAACAGGTATGCATTACGGAAGAGGCGGTGAGGGATCGCCGTCCCCAAAGAAAGCCCTGAAATACCTTTACATTGACGGAAACCAAATCTGAACCACATCTTAGGTATAGTCTGTCTTTAATTTTCCCACAGTAACTTTACGCTATCAAAAACCACAAAAACCTTGAATCCTGCTGCCAGATGTGCTATATTGAGAATAGAAAAGAGGGAAAGCCAGAGAAGCGGCCTACCCTCAAATAGTTAAGTTAAACTTTTTACAGTCTGGCCGTCACTACTGCGAATAGTGGCGGCTATTTTCGTCTATCCTTGAAAATCTCGTAAACAAGACCGACAAGGGCAACAATGAATATTAAAAGCTGAATTAAATCAGCGTATGTAACATACATTGGCAACGCCCTCCTTTCCTCTTCAGTCTGGAGGGTTAGCCCCTCCGAAAGTAGGAGGGTAAGCCGCCTTTGGCTCCTGGCAAGAAAGCGCAATTCAAAAGAAAAAATACTATGCCGATTTATACGACAATCATCCATCAGATCAGATAATTAACGAGTTCAAAGAATTTCTAGGTAATAAATAATAAAATCCCCCTCACCCGACACACCGCCGGAAAAGGGGGATAAAATTTGCTCTAATATCATTTTGGCATGATTTTGGCGTTCCCTTGACTGTCATCTCTCTTTATGCTATACTGTCCCACGTTGCAAAGCCCATCAAAACCAAGGTCTATCGGGCTTGCCGCCGATTCCCGGCGTTAAATGAATCGAGTGTTCGAGACCTTCCACTCGTAAAACAAAACTAAAGGAGTAATTAAAATGAAAAAACAAAACGTACTGTTCATGACACAGGCTGCTATGATTGCAGCAATCTATGTGGTGCTCACACTTGTGTTTGCCCCATTCAGTTTCGGCGAGGTTCAGATTCGTATTTCTGAAGCGCTGACGATTCTGCCTGTATTTACACCGGCAGCCATTCCCGGCTTATTCGTCGGATGTCTTATTGGCAACTTCGCCGGAGGCGCCATTCTTCCGGATATTATCTTTGGAAGTATCGCTACCTTAATCGGCGCATTTTTCACTTACAAACTCAGAAACCAGAAGCGCATCCTGGCTCCTGTGCCTCCGATTCTGGCAAATATTCTAATCGTACCTTTGGTACTGCGTTACGCCTACGGTGTAGCACTCCCCATTCCTTTCCTGATGCTTACAGTGGGAATCGGCGAAGTCATCTCCTGTGGCGTACTGGGATTACTGATCGCTGCTGCTTTAAGCCGGTATCAGAGTACTATTTTTAAAACTTCCCATGCAGCAAAATAGAATCATTTTTTTACCGTCCGGTCGCTGAAACTGACCGGGCGGTATTTTATTGACAGCCTTTTTTGTGTGTGCTAAATTACTCCCATATATACCTTGAACTTTTGGAAGAAAGGAGGGGCAAATGGACAGACTCTGGAAATTTCAAATCGAGGCAGTCTGGAACCAGCGAACCATTGAAGATTTTCTGAGGCGCCATCTGAATTTTACCCGGCGCCAGATTAGCAGCCTGAAATTCATGGAAGACGGAATCCGCTTAAATGGCCAAAAGGTCAGAACCACATGCCGGCTCCACACCGACGATTGGCTCACTATCCATCTGCTGGATCGAAAATCCGGGGATAAGACCCGAATTCCTTCTGTTTCCCGGACAGCTTTCTCTCCGGTGGTACTGTACGAAGATGAAGATCTCCTCGTGGCCGATAAACCTGCAGGCCTTCCCGTTCATCCATCCCGGGGACACTACGGGGATACCCTTTTGGATTTCTTACGTCATAATTTGTCTGCAGATGGAAGTACCCTCCATCCTGTGGGCCGTTTGGATAAGGATACTGCCGGAATCGTGATGATTGCCAGGCACCGGGCCAGCGCGGCCGCTCTTAGTTCCCAGCTTCAGAACCGGCAGATGGAAAAAACTTATCTGGCTCTCGCAAAGGGAACTTTCGAAGCAAAAGCAGGAGAAATCACTGCCCCCATCGCCCCCAGAGAAGACTGCCTTAACCAAATGGAGATCTCAGAAAAGGGAAAGCCTGCCGTTACCAGTTATCAGGTGCAAAAAGAATACTTCACTTCAGAAAAAGGCTTTCCATATTCCCTGCTGACCTGTCGGCTGAAGACAGGAAGAACTCATCAAATCCGGGTTCACATGGCCTGTACTGGCCATCCCCTTTTAGGCGATCCCATTTACGGAATCACCCCCAATCCCCTTTTTCCTTCGCTGGGATTATGCGCTTTTTCCTGCTCTTTTTACCAGCCATTTACGAAAAAGCGTATCCGGGTAACTACAAAACAGAAAGAATGGTGTATCCTATGGAACGAATTTATGAAATCCAGATCCGGGGAATCCCCGTAAAAGTAGAACGAAAATCGATTAAGCATCTGTACCTTCGCGTCCGGGCAGACGGAAGTGTATCTGTCTCAGCCCCTTTGAGAGTCAGTAAAAAAAGAATTGAACAGTTTGTGGAAGAGAAACTGGAATGGATCTTAAAGCAGAGAAATACCCGTATGACCTCCCCTTCCCCTTCGGAGTCTCCAAAGGACTACCGGAGGAAAATGGAGAATTATCAGCGGATTCTTACAGAGAAATTATCGGTTCTTATTCCCAAGTGGGAGTCTGCCACCGGACTGCATGCCACCCAGTGGAAACTGAGGGATATGAAAACGAGGTGGGGAAGCTGCACTCCTTCTTCCGGCCGTATCCGCCTGAACCTTCAGTTAGCTGCTTACCCCACCCTCTGTCTGGAATATGTGATTGTCCATGAACTGGTTCACCTGAAAATCCCCGGCCATCCAAAAAAATTCTGGGAAACAGTCGGATACTATTTCCCAGAATATAAAAAAGCAAGAGATTTACTGCGCCAGGGTATTCCTTATTCTTCCCCGGGGAACTGAATCTGGAACTTTCCCCGGATCTCATCCAGAATTTCCATAATCCGGATGGTTTCTGCATGAGGCATCTGCGGGCATTCAATTTCGCCTTTTTCCAGCGCTTCCCGGCAGGCCAGCACTTCATACTCATAACCATTGATCTGTTTGGGAACCTGATAGATCGCCGTCATCTTTCTGTCCAGATTAAAGACTCTGATTTCTTCACAGTTATTAATATTCTGAACTTCAATATACCCTTTATCTCCATTGATAACTCCCAGACGATCCGTCTGCGCTACCATCGTGGTATATAAGAAAGCAACTTTCCCATCCTGGAAGTAAATAGTGATACTGTCCTGAGCGTCTACTCCGGTCTCAATCTTTGTACAGGAAGCCTCGATTCTCTCAATCTTATCACCAAATACCATAGAAGCAAAATTAATAGGATAAACTGACAGATCCAGAAGGGCTCCTCCGGCCAGCTCCGGCCGTTTCATCCGTTCCTTATCGGCCATCACGTAACCCAGATTTGCGCTTAAAGAGGTTATCTTTCCGATCACTCCGCTTGCCACCACATCGTCAATCATCTTTCTGCTCGGCATATAACGTGTCCAGATGGCCTCTGTAAGCAGTACCTTCTTCTCCTCTGCAAAAGCAATCAGATCTTTCGCCTGTGCTGCATTCATGGTAAACGCTTTTTCACATAAAACCGCTTTTCCATGTTCGATACACATCTTGGCATGGGCATAATGATGGGAATGGGGTGTGGCAATATAAACCAGATCCACCTGAGGATCTGCTGCCATTTCTTCATAAGAACCATAGGCTTTCTGAAAGCCCCATTTTTTGGCAAAAGCTTCTGCCCTTTCCAGATCTCTTGCCGCCACTGCGTATGCTTCCACAGAATCATCCAGCCCGTTAATGGCTTCCGCCATACTTCTCGCTATATTACCTGCGCCTAAAATTGCTACTTTCATATTTTCATCCTCCAGTTTCCAATCTTCTCTCAAAAGAATAGCATTCTTTTTCTTCCAATACAACCCTCAATCATCTATCGGTTTCCCGGATTTTCCGGTTCAGTTTCCGCATTTCCGGCACAATGAAAAAGGCTACAATCAAAGCTGATGTGGCGTCAGCAATGGGCGCAGAATAGAGGATTCCTCTCAGTCCCATGAAAAGAGGCAGAATCAAAATCAGCGGAATCAGCAGCAAAAGCTGTCTCAGCATGGAAAGTATGGACGCTTTAAGGGGCTGTCCGGTGGCCTGAAAATAATTGGTAGAGACAATCTGAAAGCCTGCACAGAAAATACTGAACAGGTAGATCCTCAGACATTTCACTGCAAAGTCTGTAAACTGGGCGCTCTCTTCTCCGAAAATCCCGATAATTGCTTCCGGCCAGGTCTGACAGACTATCCATCCCAGAAGAATCAAAAGGGTGGCGGCGCCTACAGCCATCAGATAGGTTCTTTTTATCCGGTGGAATTTTAAGGCGCCCCGGTTGTATCCCAGAATCGGCTGGGCTCCGATTCCTACGCCGATTCCCACAGAAGCCATGATCATGGCAATCTTCATCACGATTCCCATAGCGCTTAAGGCCGCATCGCCTCCTATATCGCTTTGATTTCCATAGTATACCAGGGAATTATTCATTACCACCTGCATAATACAGGCCACGGACTGGGTAATCCCGGAAGAAATCCCCAGAGCCAGAAAATCCAGGATCAGCTTGCCTTTCAATCCCATTTGCCTTCTCTGAATCCGCATATGCTGAGGTTTCTTAGAGGGCCGCAGAAAGTATACCGTCAGAACAATCGCTGAAATAATCTGAGATGTGATAGTGGCAATAGCAGCTCCTTTCACACCCCAGTGGAAAACAAAGATATAAACCGGGTCTAAAATCGTATTTAATCCTGCGCCGATTAACATTCCGTACATGGAAAGCCGGGGATGCCCGTCCGTTCTGGCCAGATTGGAAAGTACAATACTAATCAGATTAAAGGGGGTTCCGATCAGAATGATGGACGTATAATCAATGGCATAGGGCATCACCGTGTCCGTCGCCCCGAACAGCCGCAGCAAAGGCTTTAAAAACAAAAGACCTGCCGCCATTAAAAGGATTCCTACAATAATTGTAAAAAGAAAAGCCTGATTTAACGTCTTCTCCGCCTCTTCTTCCTTTTTCTCACCCAGACGGATAGCCGCATAGGCGCTGCTTCCGGAACCGATTAATGTTCCAAAAGCCAGTAAAATGGTCATAATGGGAAAGGCCACCGTGGTTGCCGCATTTCCAAGGTATCCCACTCCCTGACCGATAAAAATCTGGTCTACAATGTTATAAATGGAATTAATAAGACAGGAAATTATCGCCGGTACTGAAAAAGTCAGTAAAAGTTTCCCTATGGGTTCCGTTCCCAGAGGGTTTTCCATTCTGCCAGTTGTCATCTGTTTTGTTTCCTCCATTTTCTTTCCTCCTTGTAAGTTATTTCAAAGCTTCACAGGAATTTTCTGCCATCCGCTCCAGTTGCCGGTAACACCTTTCGGCCTCTTCCGGAGAGAATCCTGCAAACAGCTTTTCCTGCCAGTCATTTCTCAGACGGTATATTTTCCGGATAAAGGGCATGGCCTCTTCCGTTACATATAAATGACGGATCCGCCGATCCCGGGTATCGGTTTCCATCCGGATATACCCAAGCTCTGCCATCTTCTGCACCGCCTTGGTCACGGTTCCTTTATCAAAGTTTCCCTGTCTGGCCAGGTCATACATGGTAATTCCCTCATTTTCATAAATACGAAGCAGAAAAAAATGCTGGCCGCTCCCGATGGGATCCTCTTCCAGAGCCGTATCAAAATAGCGTTTTGTATTGCGCTGTAAAATAGAAATAAATTTTGCAACCGTAACTTTTTGGGGGCTCATTATTTCCCTCCTTTCACAATCTTACTTCCGCATAAAGAAAAGAAAGTTGGGTACGCAACTTTCTTTTCTCTATTATAACGTTATTTAGTTGGACAGTCAACTTTCTTTTTTCCTGAATTCTTCTCTTGTTACCAACTGCATTTTCCACAATTTGTACAATGGAGACAGTCTGATTTATGAATTTGGGGAATCCATGGAGAAACTTCTGTCTCACACGCTCTCAGATCCACCGTCTCCTCTTTATACCGGGTTTTCAGTCCCAGTTTCCCATTGCCCATATCCTTAATCATCAGACAATAGATACAAAACTGTTCCGGATTCATGCAGCTCTGATAAAGGGTGGGCGCCCAGATCTCCCACTGACTTTGCCCCCTCTTTTTTATCCGTATCTGCCCTGCTTTGCTGATAACCTCTGAAATTCTCCCATCCGGGGCAAACTGTATCCCGGGAGTCGGGGTACACGGATAGCTTTCTTCTGTTCTGCCCGCAATTTCCTGCAGAATCTCCTGCAGCTTTTTCTCTTCCACTGTCACTGTCTCTCCTCTCTGAAAATATGCATCATCGGAAGTTTTTCTTAAGTTCTTTCACCAGAATGTCTTCATAATCCCCTTCAATGTCCTGACTCTTTCCCGTATGAAACAGATTCGTTTCTACTCCGCAGGGCGTATCCCCGTCTGAGAATTCCCAGATATGATAACTTAATCCTCTGTGCAGGAAATCTATACTTCCGCAGTTATCCTCCTCCCAGTAATGATATTCAATTCCCAGTTCTTTTAACGTTTTCTGTGTGTTTTCTAACCGCATACTATCCGCTCCTTTTTGACTTATTTTTTAAAACGAAATCACTTTTGTCCCGCATTTTTCTGCAAAAACCCGATCGTGTTCCACAATCAGCATGGTAGGTTTATATTCCAGAATCAGGTTCTCAATCTGCATCCTGGAAAAAACGTCAATATAATTAAAAGGTTCATCCCACAGATATAAATGGGCCGGCTGAATCAGACTCGCCGCAATTAAAACCTTCTTTTTCTGCCCCTGAGAATACGTCTCCATAGGCCTTAAAAATTGCGCTCTGTCAAAATCGAGCTGTCTCAGCAGGGCTTTAAACAGACTTTCCTCCATCTCCCTTTCTCTCAGGAAGTCCTCCAGAGGCCCCTGTAACCAGGAAGTATCCTGACTCATATAAGAAATTTTTAACCCGCCGGGAATCTCCAGAATTCCCGTATGAGACACATTCTCTCTGCCCAGGACAGCCTTTAACAAGGTGGATTTTCCACATCCGTTCTTTCCCTGCAGGAAAACCCGTTCTCCCTTTCTAAGCTCCATCTGAAAATCTCGGATCACCTCTTTCTCTCCGTAAAAAAGGGATAAATCCTTTGCCCGGATATAAACTTCTCTTGGATGCGCAAGGGGCATCAGCTTTAAAGAAACGGGAGTTTCCAGGTTCTTTAACAGACTGGATTTTTCCTCAATCATCTTCTCCTGCCGCCGCTTCAGGTTTTTCCTTCTCTGCTGCATCTTCCTGGACTTTTCTCCCAGATAGGCTCTGGTCCCGATATTGCGGTTGGTATCTTTCTCTGGTATATAGCCAATCTTTCTGCTCTCCGAGGCGTCCGCCCAGCCGGAAGTCCGTCTGGCCGCTTCCTGAAGCCTTTTAATCTCTCCCTTATGTTTTTCATTTTGTGTCAGTTCAAAATGATCTCTTCTTTGCTTATTCTCCCACCAGGTGCTGAAGTTCCCCTTTTCCACCTGAATCTGGTTTCTTTCCAGACTTAATATGTGATCCACACAGGCGTCCAGAAAATTCCGGTCATGGGAAACCAGGATAAATCCTTTCTTTCTGCCTAAATAGCTGCAGACGATCTCCCTTGCCTGACTGTCCAGGTGATTGGTAGGCTCATCAATCAAAAGGAAGGCATTTTCCCCGGAGAAAAGAGCCGCCAGCATAACCTTCGTCTGTTCTCCGTAACTCAGCGTCTCAAAAGGCTGATACAAAATTTCCCCATTCACCTTCAGCAGCTCCAACTCCCGGCAGATCTTCCATAATTCCACATCCGGTTTCAGGCTTTCCACCACTTCCAGAGTCATTTCTTTCTTTTTTTCTTCCGGCACTTCATAGGGAAAATACTGAAATTCACAGGGTGCGTCAATCACTCCCTTATATTCGTACTCTCCTTTGAGAAGTTTCAGAAACGTAGTTTTCCCTTTGCCGTTTCTTCCGATAAATCCCAGTTTCCAACTGGTATCCACATGAAAAGATACATCCTCAAACACATTTTCCCAGCTTCCCTCATAACAAAAGGTCAGCCCCGCCACACGGATTTGTGACATCTGCATCACTCCTTCATAAAAAAAGGAACCGCCCGTTATCCGGCGATTCCCTGAATTCCTGTCTGAGCGGGTATCTTTCCATATAAAAAAGGATCTGGAAAACCTCCGTTCTCCAAATTATAAAGAAACCCCATGAATCTAAATCTATCCTTTGATAACGCGGCAATTCCCCAATACGTTCGTACTGGTTCCTGATTTATTTACCTGTTTTCAAAAAATAGATTTATAATCATGCTTTCACCTCTTTCTCTGCAGTTCATCATACCATATCTCTATTTCTATGGCAATCCCTTATCGCACGATCTTTCCTTCTTTAATTCCACTCATCCATTCTAAGATATGCTTCTGAAATAAGAGAATATCGGGATTTGTCTCCTGCTCCCTGCGGGTCAGCATATAGGCGGATTATTCAAACAAACTCATCTGATGTCCATATTCTTCCGGCTTTTTCCTTCCGGCCTTTTCCCGGTGCAGAATTTCTTCTGACAGCCCTGCCAAAAACGGGGATTCCTCTTTGGCTCCTGTCAGAATCAGTTCCTCCTTGGCTCTGGTCATTCCCACATAGAGAAGCCGTCGCTCTTCCTCAACATCGATCTCCTCCCTTTTTCTCTCCAGGGGAATTTTCCCTTTCTCTGCACCGTAAATGACAACCACCGGAAACTCTTTCCCTTTGGCTCCGTGAAGAGTCGTCAGAGTTACCGCATCGGCCGCATATTCCTTTTTCGGACACCGCTTCAAATCACTTTCCGTTCCCAGAACCAGGCTGTTTAGAAATTCCTTCATCGTCTTATAGAAGACGGCCGTCTCTTTTAACTGACGGACTGCTTCCTGCTCCTGAAGCTCCATGGTCTCCATCCACAGCTCCATAAACTTCTGGGGCTTCTTCTTTTGCCATGGACTCAGAAACTGCTCCCTGGCTGTCTGTAAAACCTGTTCCGCCATAGAATCTTCCTCCAGATTCCACAGCAGTCTGGCTGCCTGTTCTTTTGCATAAGAATTTTCCGGCTCTTCCAGATAACGGAAGAAGCAGATGCTTCCTCTGACCTTCTCATCCTGCAGAAAGTCATCCCTTCCTGCAACCACATAGGGAATCCCCTCCTGCTTCAGACATCGCTCCAGCAAGTCTGCCTGACGGTGGGTCCGGTAGAGAACGGCGATTTCTCCGAATCCCCGCACCTTTCTGTCCTGAAACTTCCAGGCTCTCTCCTGGGCTTCCAGCATTCCCATTCCGCCCACCAGCCGGTTGATTTCCTTTGCTGTAAAGACGGCGGCGGCAAACTCATCTGCCGTGTGCACCATTCTTACCGGTTCCCCCTCTTCCCGATTCCCATGCAAAAGGCGTTCCCCACCCGGGTTTTGAGAAATCACTTCAGCGCCCGCTCTTAAAATCCGGGGCGAACAACGGTAATTCTCCTTTAGCCGAATCCGGTGCATATCCGGAAAATCCCGGGCAAGTTTCCGGAAACATTCAGCATCAGAACCCCGAAAACCATAAATGGCCTGATCCGGGTCTCCGATTGCAAATATTTCTCTGCCGACTTTATTCCATTCTTTTATCAGTTCATATTGAACAGGATTTACATCCTGAAATTCATCCACCAGCAGGTAAGTAAACGGCTGTCTCCAGTCGTCCCTTTCCTTAAGGCTGCGGGTTAGTTTCAGGGTCTCCAGTAAAAGCCCGTCAAAGTCCAGCAGATTTCTCTCCTTCAGATACTGTTCATAGGCTTTTACAGCCTTTTCCCAGGTTTCCTCCGCTGCTTCCGGCTCCTTTCCGCAGGCTGTCCGGGCGCGCCGCTCCAGAAACTCTTTAGGAGTAAGGTTCCCTTCCCATCCGGCCAGAACTTCTCTGGCTGCTTCTTTTGCCTCTTCCTGATCCAGGAGGGTAAACTCCCTTCCCCGGGCTTTTAAAAAGTCCAGACAGATTTTATGGAAGGTTCCCACCTGTATTGTCCGAAGAGAACGTTTCTTCCCCAGTTTTCTTTCCAGTCGTTCTCTGATCTCTCCGGCTGCCTGGTTGGTAAAGGTAACGGCTGTAATCATGGAGGGCTTTACCTTTCTGTTTTCCAGCAAATAGCAAAGGTGGGAAATCAAGGTCTGGGTCTTCCCTGTGCCGGGTCCGGCAATCACGGCAATCCCTCTTTCCTGGGCACGGACTGCTTCCATCTGCTCTTCATTAAAGCAAATCTCTTTCTCTTCCTTTGTTTCTTTCGGAGTTGCCTTTGGGGAGGAAACGGGCAGTTCCCTGGTCTTCGCCTTTTCTTCCCTCCGGGAGGGCGTATCAAGCAGGCTGAAGAAATCCATCTGGCCTTCCAGGTTATTTAATTCCCCGGATCCAAAAAAGCGAATGGTTCCGTACTCCCCGTCGAAGCCTGGAATTCTCTCCACCTTTCCCTCCCGCAGTCTCTGGATTCCCTCTCCGATCAGATGGCCTGCCACAGAGGCAATTTCTTCCGTGGGAATTGTTCTTAGAATCTCAAATTCCGGGCCCAGTTTCTTTAACATCCCTTCGTATTCCTTCTGCACCGCCTTGCTGGACGGGGCATGTCCCACAGCGGATCCGATAATTTCCGGAAGGGGCACCAGACTTTCAAAGGCTTTTGCATCTTTTTTCTCATACCCTTCCTCTCTGTCTGCAAGCTGCTCCACCCGGTGAGATACCCCTATGGTAATCTTCCTTCCGCAGACAGGACAGATTCCCTGATATTTCTCTGTCTGGGAAGGCGTCAGACACAGGTTGCATTTTCTGTGCCCGTCCATATGATATTTCCCCTCTTCCGGGAAAAACTCTATGGTTCCGTAAAGTCCTTTTCCTTTCTGAATGGCCTCATAAAGCCCCTGATAAGACATTTCTATATCCAGCAGATTGGCTTCTCTTCCCAGCTTCGCCGGAGAATGGGCATCGGAATTGGAAATCAGATGGAACTTATCCAGGGCCGATACTCTCCAGTTCATAGGGGGATCGGAAGACAGACCCGTTTCCACTGCATGAATGTACGGGGTTAAATCTTCGAAACATTCTTCTGCCGAATCGAATCCGGAAAAGGCTCCGAACATGGAGAAATGAGGCGTCCAGATATGAGCCGGCACATAGATCCCCTCCGGGCTTATATCCAGCATAATTTCCAGAAGATCCCGGCAGTCCAGTCCCAAAATGGGACGTCCGTCTGAGTGAATGTTCCCCACATTCTCTAACTTCCCGGAAACTTTCTGTGCCTCTTCAAGTCCGGGCAGGAGAAGAAGGCTGTGAACCTTTCTCACCCGGCCGTTTTTCTTATAAATGGAACTGATTTCTCCAGTAATTACAAACCGGGGCCGGAAACTGTCTGTAACGGACGCATCCCGGATGCGGTATTCTTCTTTTAACACATAAAGCCCATCCTCCGCAGGTTCAAGCTTTTCTTTCAGCTCTTCCCTCCACTGAGGATGGGTAAAATCACCGCTTCCCACAAGATGAATGCCCTTTTTTCGCGCCCATAAATCCAGATACTCCGGCGTACAGTCTTTACTGGTTGCGCGGGAGTACCTGGAATGGATATGTAAATCTGCAATATACATGCTAATTCCTCTTCTTTCGTAAATGTTTTTCCCATCACCCTTTCTTTTATCTTAGCACTCCCGGTTCTATCTCTCAACTGCTGCCCGATAGATTTTATCCAGTTCTCTGCGTTTTTCTTTTTCTAACTCATACTCCCCGGGCTCCTTTAAGATGTCCAGGCAGATTTCCTTTAAGATGTCTTCTGCGCCTTTCTCTCCTGTCTGCATCCATTTCTGCAGGGTTTCCTTTGGGGAAAAGGCCCTGGATTTTACATACTCGCCGTAATCGTCCAGACTTCGGTCGCTTCCCACAAATCCCCGCTGAATCCCTTCTCTCATTTCTTCCAGAAACGTACTTTCCATGCAATCTGCTACCGTTCCGTCGCAGATCTGCTGGGCGAAGGAAATAGCCTCCAAATCCTGAATCATACAAAGGGGATCAAACAGTTCGTCCAGACTTAAAGTTCCCACGCAATAAAAACGCTTCGCTCCGTACAGAGCTCCTGCCATAATCATCATTCCCTTTTCCATTCCGGTTCTGCCGTCTGCAGACTTGCCCCAGGTGTGAATGTTCGTGCTGGAGTAGTCCGGTTCTTCCTCATGAATGTATGCAGCCAGCTCGGCGGCCATTCTCTCCATCAGAAACTTTTCCGGACTTCCGAAAGCGATATTAAAATCCCGGAAATCAAAGGGAAACAGATTGGCCCGTATTTCTCCGGAAAGTCCGGTGAGGGCTTCTGTTAAGACGGCGCCTCCCGCCACTTCTGCCAGCGCAGCGGCAAAACCCATAGACAAATTCATCGGGGTAGTCACACCCAGGTTCGGCATGGCAAAGGTATAGAAAGAATCCAGTCGTTCCTTATTTTCCAGTACGATTTCCAGGGAATCGCCCCCGTAGGTTAAAGGACTAATCATATACACAGGAAGATGTTTCATGGGTTGTCCCATGACCTGACTCATCTCAAAGAGATATTCCGCTGCCTTTAAAGAATCCGGAGCCAGCGGCCAGCAGCGGGAACAATTCTCTGCTGCGATTTTATATCTGGCCAGGGAAGACAGTTCTTTTGGCACATCACAGGGATACCCGGGAATTACCGGATTCAGAGGATACCTCTTACTGGCCTTCTCCACAAAGGCGGCATATTCTCCCAGACTTTCCATGGTATATTCTTTGATCTTTCTATCCTGTACATCCCGGTACTGGTAAGTATACAGACTGGCTTCCCCGTGAAGGCGGTTTCCATGCTTATCTTTGGGCGTTTTTATCTTCTTCTGCTTTTCCATAAACTCTTCATAAAGTTTCCGCTCTATGAAAGCCCTGTGATCCTTCATGGTGATTCCCGGACAATGTTCCAGATGTTCTTCTGACTTTTTGTCAGTTACCTTAATCCCAATCTCTTCCAGCACCTTCCCGGCGCCTTCTGTTATCTTTTCGGCCTGTTCCCGGCTCAGATACATTCCTTCCCAGTTCTTCATGCTTCCTTTCTCCCGTCATAGTCTTTTACTACTTTTGATAAATAGCGAAATCCGTCTACTTCCAGTCCTTTCCTTCTCGCTGTCTGTTCCGCCAGAAGCTGAAGAGGAACCAGGAAATAAAGGGGAGCAAAACATTCTTCCCCCGCGTCTTCAATAAGAATCCTGTGTTCCGTACAGGGATGACAATACTTGCCGCAGTCTGTAATCAGATAGATGTCTGCGCCGATATTTTCCAGAAACCGGATATGTGTCTGCGTCTCCCGGGCCTGTTTCCCGCCGGAAGCCAGAAACAGCACGGGCAGCCCCTTCTCCGTCACTTCCAAGGTTCCATGGCGGAAGTCTCCGATACTTGATCCCATGGTATGAAGAAAGGTTTTCTCCTGCATCATCAGCGCTCCTTCGATTGCCGCTGCTCCCAGCAGTCCCGCCCCCAGGATGTAGAAGTTTTCCTTTGTCAGCAGGGTATTGACCAGAAGATCCAGACCGGTATCTGCCTGCTTCAGTGTCTTTTCCAGTTTCTCTGGTATTTCATAAAATTTCTGCTGATATTCTTCCTTCCATCCAAAGGCTAAGATTGTCAGAAGAAGAACGGTAGCCAGGTTGGTTTTTGTAGCGGAGCTTACCTCCTGTTCACAGTACAGAGGAAGAACCTCCGAAGCGTTTCTTCCCAGAGAGGAGTCCGGCTCATTGGTGATTCCCCACAGTTCTGCTCCCGTCTCTTTGACCTTTTCTCCATAAAGTTTTGTCTCAATGCTTTCCCCGGACTGGGATACAAAAATCACCAGTGTCTCCCGGTCAAAGGAGGGAAGCAGATACGGCAGATCTTCTGCCGGAGTTACCAGAGGCTTTAACCCGCTGTGAAGATAGAATGCATATTTCGCCATCTGGCAGGCATAAAGAGAAGCTCCCATTCCCGTAAGTACCAGTTGTCTTTTCTCCGTTAGTTTCTGATGATAAAGCTTCGCCTTCGGCAGATATTCCTCCAGCAGTCTTTTTGCCACCTGGGGCTGATCGTGGATTTCTTTCCACATTTGTGTGTTTTCCATGGTTACCTCCTCTTTCTATTTTCTATCCTTTCACCGAACCTGTGGTTAATCCCTTTGTTAAATATTTCTGGAAACAGATATAAAGGAGTACAGACGGCACCATGACAATGTTTAACCCGGCAAAGAGGGTTACCCAGTCTGCCTTTAACTTAAAGGATTCCATTAATGCAATAATCCCCACCGGCAGCGTCTGCAGTTCCTTATCCTGTAAAAAGGTCAGTGCAAAAATGTAATCGTTCCAAATCCAGACAAAATTAAAAATCACAATGGTGATAACTCCGTTTTTCGACAGAGGGAAAATCACCTTCCAAAAGGCCTTATGGGCCGTACATCCGTCTATGGCTGCCGCTTCTTCCAGTTCTTTGGGCATACTTTTGTAAAATCCGCTCATAATCAGAATGGAATAGGGCAGGCTGAACACCACGTATAAAATTACCAGACCGATTCGGGTATTCCAAAGGTGCAGATCATACATCACCGTGAATTCCGATGGCAGAATCAAAGATGTGGGTACGTACAGGCCTGCGATAAACAGCATCAGAAGGGCCTCCCCCCATTTCTTCTGTGTTCTGACCAGAAGATAAGCCACTGTACTGGAGAGAATCACCACCAGAAAAACGGAAATCAGTGTAATCACAATACTGTTTAAAGTATACGTCTGAAAGTCGATTTTCACCCATGCGTTCACATAGTTTTCCAACTGCCATTTTTTCGGCAGAGCCCATGGGTTTGCCACAAATTCCCCGTTCGTCTTAAAAGAAGTATAAATAACCCAGAATACAGGGAATAAAATCGCAAGCCCATAAAGCCCTGAAAATAAATCTCTGACCGCGCCTCCTGCTTTCACTTTCTTTCTATTCATCTCGATACCCCGCTTTCATACCCTTCATAATGATAAAAATAATCAGGAACAATACTGCAAACAGCAATACGCCGATAGCGGAGGCATACCCATAATCGCTGTAAGTAAACGCATGCTCGTACAGATAGGTGGTCAGAAGCTCTGAGGCCCGGTTAGGTCCTCCTTTTGTCATAACGTACACCAGTTCAAAGGAATAATTAAAAGCGGTCACACAGAAGAACACCAGAGAAGTCCTGATTTCCTGCCAGATTCCCGGAATGGTCACATGCCAGAACTGCTGCCGCTTATTGGCTCCGTCAATAGCCGCCGCTTCGTAGCAGTCCTCTGAGATATTTAAAATGGCTGCAATAAACATCACCATATAAAACCCCACATTAATCCAGACCAGAGGCACAACCAGGGCGCCCATAATCACGTCCGACTCTCCCAGCCAGACATGCTGCAGAGCGGACAAGCCGACTTTTTCTAAAAATCCGTTTACCAGTCCAAAGGACGGATTGTAGATAAAGGTCCATAACACAGCCACCACAGCAATGGACATTACATATGGAATAAAGTAAATAATCCGAAGCCCCTTGTGGTATCTTCTCCTGCTTTTGGTCACCATGACTGCAAAAGCAAGGGCCAGAGTGAAGGTAAAGAGAGTGCAGAAGACTAAGATGAACAGATTGTTTCCCAGCGCCTTCCACACAATGGGATCTTTTACCAGTCTGCGGAAGTTTTCCAGTCCCACGAAGGTAATCTCATCAGAGAACCCGCTCCAGCTGCATAAGCTCAGAAAAAGGGATTTGAGACACGGATAAACGCAGAACACTCCGTAAATGATTAGGGTCGGTATTAAATATAGAATAATCAGGCTCTTTTTCTTTCCAGTCACTTTACTCACCTGTACTTTCTGTCCTTAGAACTTTTTCTTCTTTTACTCTGCCGGGCTCCTCCTGAAGAAAGGCCGCCAACCGGGAAAGATTCGGGCTTTTGCCGTATCTTACATAATATCCGGAAACGGCATTTCCCAGCTTCAGGCTTTCCTTTAAAGAAAAGCCGTGCAGAAGCCCAAAGCAAAGCCCGCCGTTAAAATTGTCTCCGCCTCCTGTGGAAATCCTGGGAACGGCCGTATAATACCCTGTCTCAAATTCCAGTCTGCCGTTTTGGTACCCGTAGGAAGAATCACACAGATGCAGAATAAAGTAATCAATTTTCAGAGCCCGTCCGATGCGTTCCGCCATTTCCTCCATATGTACCGGGTTCTTTAAAAACAATGCCTTATAAATCAGCCGGCCCTCATTTTCATTTACACTGAGAATGGTTTTCCGGTATCTGGTTATCTGCTCCTCCAGCTTCAGAATCCTCCTTAATTCTTCGGAAGTTTTTCTGGATGCATCGGAAATATCCATCAGGAACCAGTTCTGCTCTCTGTCTTCTTTTCCTCCTGCAATGCAGTTTTCATAGACCTTCCCGAACAGCTCTGTAGCGCCTTCCAGCTCGCTCCAGTTCAGCATGGCGGCAAGCCTGCTGTCCTGGAAATATTCCCGCAGCGTACTCTGAGAAATTCTCCTGGTCAGGTTCTCCCAGTTCAGTTCTTTTAAAGAGTCCATGGAAGAGAGCATCACCTTTCCGTCATGAAATTCGATGGCGTTACACTGTCCCATTTCACAGACCGTATGAATCCGGCAGTTTTCACTTATCTGTTCCATAAGAGGATCTTTCTGAGGGTACCCCATACTTCCAACGCAGTGTATCTGTACTCCAAGAGTTCCCAGACTGTTGGCAAAGATGGCCATATTTCCGCCGATTTTCTCTTCCTGTATTTCCATTTCCAGAGAACAGCTCATATTTTTCTTAGATACTAAGTATCTCCCGAATTCTTCGATTGTATGAAAATAACGGGTCTTCCGATCATCGTTCTTCTTTCTTACCAGCCGGACGACTGTATCTTTTACCGCATCAAATCCTACAACTGCCCAGACGGAAGAATTCTCAAAAGCGATTCTCTGTAATTTCCGAACAATCTTATTCTCCACTTTCTATCTCCTGTGCTGTCTGATCCATTCGTTCACAAAATTCTTCGGCGTTAATCTCTTCCTGTATCAGGGCATTAATACAGTTATTTAATTCCTCTAATACCTCTTTATAACGTACTTTATATGTGGCAGAAAGAATGGTCACATTATCATCTGCCATCTCCCACATCGCCTGGGCGCTTTCAGGGAGAGCATTCATCACTTCATCACTCTGTTCTTCCAAAGCCAGCATAAATCCGGTGTTTTCTGCAACGTATTCGGCATTTTCTTCTGAATAGAACAACTGTACCAGTTCCTTAATGTATTCCAGTTTTTTATCATCTTCCTGTTTCGGCAGTACCATACACTCCACAACTGCTGTGGAAGACGTCTTTTCACTGTCTTCTCCGGGTGCATACATGGGTGATAACTGGAAATCCTGGGGCCACTGGCCTTCCATCTCTCCTTCCAGCCAACTTCCGGACGGAACGAAAGCGTCTTTGTTACCGATAAAGTCAATCTGAGACTGAATGTGATCCATAGCCAGAGAATTCTTATCAATATAGCCTGCGTCCCGCATTTCTTCCAGCCGCTGAATTACCTCCAGAACCGCCGGCTGTTTCCAGGCTCCCGGTTCGTTTTGATTAATCGCCTCCAGAGACTGGGGATCCAGGTTATACATCATGGGCACCAGGAAGGCGTCCGCCAGCATAAAGGGATATACCCCTGCATAAATCATGGGTGTTACGCCGCCGTCTTTTATCTGTCCGCAAAGTGCAAGATATTCTTCCCAGGTCTTTGGAACTTCCCAGCCCTTTTCCTGGAACAGCTTTCCACTGTAAAAATTGCCTGCGATCAGTTTACTGGTGGGCAGAAAATAGTGGGAATCTTCGATTTTTCCCATTTCCAGGCCTGCAGAGAAAATAGTTTCTCCCAGGGTCTTCGTTCCTTCTGCATTCTGTTCCTCTAAGATGTCATCCACAGGATATAAAAGACCTTCCTCTGCAAAACCATAGTAATCCACATCACTAATCCAGCTATAGAAGATGTCCGGCGCCTCCTGTACATTTAAAAGGTTCCGGATAACTTCAGAGGCCTTGGCATTGCTTTCAAATTCCACTTTCACATCGGGATGGGCCTCCTGAAACTTCTCAAGGGGAAGATCCCAGAATTGTTCCGACACCTCCTGCTGCCACATAATGGAGATGGTCATCTCTTCAGAATCTCCGCCTTTCGCGGTTTCTCCCTCACTGCTGCTTCCACCGCATCCTGCCAGGCCAGCCAGCAGTGCGCCTGCACATAAAATTGCTACAACCCTTTTCTTCATAAATACCTCCTGCCTTCTTTTCTAATTCTATTTATAAATCTGAATATCGTAAAAACCCCCATTTTTTCGGTATTCAGGATTTACCTAGATGGGCATCCACTTGGAAAAAACCATTTCCGACGCGCCTTTTACCATAGTCGTACTGCTTTCCTCGTCCAGATAAATCTGAGGAAGATCTTCCTCTGCCACCAGCATTCTGGTTTTCATCTCCTCAATACTGGTCTGCAGGCAGATTTTTAACGTTTCCGTAGTTCCTCCCCCGATTAAAATACAATCCGGATTAAACATGTTATTTAAAATCGAAAGCAGCCGGCCGAAAATTTCTCCATTCTCTGTCAGTACTTTCCCGGCCTCTGGATCCTTTTCTTTTATCAGATTCAGAAATTCGCCATAGGACTTAAGCTCTTTTCCTGCGTACAGCCGGTATTTCTCCACATACCCCTGAATCCGCAGATCACTTTCCACACATCCGTAATTCCCGCATAGATGACATTTCATCTGAGGATTGCCAATGGGCATATGACAGATTTCCGGCGCATACCCCCGGGATCCGCAAATCAGGTTTCCGTTGGCAACCACTCCGATTCCGAGACCTTCATCTGCAAAGATATAAATCAGATTTTCCTGCTCCTGCCCGTGTCGTTTCTGCATATATTCCGACAATACGCACAGGTTGGATTCGTTATCCACATAAACGGTTTTCTTTAAAGCCTCCGACAGCATTTCTTTCATCGGCTGATTGTTAAACATCTCAATCTCCGAAGATACAATGTGATGGGTTTTCTTCTCGAAAATTCCGGGAACTGCCACGCCGACCCCAATGATCTGCCATTCCTGAAAGGTATCCAGCACCTGTTCTTCGTATATCTCCCTGCAGAGATTCACAATCGCTTCCACATCACAGTCTTTTTCATAAGCAAATTTCTCGTCAAAAACCATCTGGTTCCCATAGTCCAGCACGCAGACACGAATCCACCCAAATCTGGTCAGATCCAGGCAAAGGGAAAGCAGGTTTTCGTACTGGATGGAAATGGTTTTGGGTGTTCTTCCCACAACCTTCGTATCTTCTTTTGCTTCTTCCTGGATATAGCCTTTTTCCCTCATCTCATTACAGATATTGGAGACCGTAGCAAAACTTAAATTTAATTCTTCAGCCATGACTTTTTTCGTCACTCGTTTTTCTTTTCTTAAATAATCCATGATCTCTTTTCCATGGACTCTTTTCAATTCAACGGAACTGTCTATCTTCATTTTGTATTCCCCTCTATTATTTTATCTATTATTTTAATAATTATTTTAATGGCTAAAATAATAGTATATAATTCTGCTCCCTATGTCAACAGGAAATCTCTGGAATATTAGACAAGGTTCTTTCTCCTTTTTTAGGCAGGACTTACAAAGCCCGGAATAAATTTGGAGAAACCGCTTAAAATGGTATTATATGATTTTCCCGTTTATGACTGATTTTGATTGTTTGTGAATTTTTAATAAATTATTCGTAAAAATATCGTGCATAAATATGATTGATTTTGATTGAATTTGATTATATAATAACTACAACAAATAAACGAGGAGGTACTTGGGATGATTTATACCGTTACTTTTAATCCGTCCTTAGATTATATTGTCACCATGGATCAGTTTCAGCTTGGACGAACGAACCGAACCCTGACGGAACAGATGCTCCCCGGCGGAAAGGGGATTAATGTATCTACAGTTTTAAATAACCTGGGGATTGAGACTACGGCTCTCGGATTTACCGCCGGCTTTACCGGAGAGGAAATCTGCCGGAAGGTCCGGGCCCTTGGGATTCCCTATGATTTTATTCCTGTGGAAGAGGGCTTTTCCAGAATTAATGTGAAATTAAAAGATTATGACGGGACAGAGATTAATGGAAAAGGCCCGCAAATACCGCCGGATAAAATCCAGCAGCTTTTTGAGAAACTGGATACCCTGAAAGAAGGCGACACCTTAGTTCTGGCCGGCAGTATTCCGGAAAGTCTTCCGGATTCCATCTATAAAGATATTCTGAAACGACTGGCAAAGAAAAACATTTTATTCGCGGTAGACGCTACGAAAGATTTGCTCCTGAACGTACTGGAATATCATCCGTTTTTAATCAAACCCAACAACCATGAACTGGGGGAAATTTTCGGCGTCAGCTTAAGCGCCCGGGAAGAAGTCGTCCCTTACGCCAGAAAGCTTCAGGAACAGGGCGCGGGAAATGTCCTGGTTTCTATGGCAGGACAAGGCGCCGTGCTGGTGGATGAAACCGGAGAAACCCATATGCTGCCTGCCCCTGAAGGAACGCTGGTAAACGCCGTAGGTGCGGGAGATTCCATGGTCGCCGGTTTTCTGGCCGGATGGACAGAAAGAAAAGATTATCACCATGCCTTTAAAATGGGGATTTCCGCCGGAAGCGCCAGTGCTTTTTCCGAACTTCTGGCCACCAGGGAAGAAATCCTCCGTATTTATCAGACTTTAAAATAATCCCATTTTCTCAAAGAAAGGAGTACAGTTATGAGAATCGTAGATTTATTGGATCCCAAGAGCATCTCGCTGGACGGCGCGCCGAAAACCAAACCGGACGCTCTGGATCAAATGGTAGACTTAATGGTAAACAGTGGTAAAATCCGGGATAAAGAAGCCTATCGGAAACAGGTTTACCTGCGTGAAGAAGAAAGCACTACAGGAGTGGGCGAAGGAATTGCCATCCCTCACGGAAAAGGGGAATCCGTTATCCGTCCCGGGCTGGCTGCCATGGTAGTAAAAGACGGGGTAGATTTTGATTCCCTGGACGGACAGCCTGTGCACCTGATTTTCCTAATCGCAGCCCCAAATACCAAAGACAATGTACATCTGGATGTTTTAAGCAAACTTTCCGTCTTACTGATGGACGAAGAATTTGTTGAGAAATTAAAATCTGCCTCTTCCGTGGAAGAATTTCTGCGGATTGTGGATCAGGCCGATCAGGAAAAACCGGATTTGGACCAACAGCTTTCTTCTCCCTCTGAAGACGCTCCTGTTTCCCAGGCCTGCAGAATTCTTGCCGTTACCTCCTGTCCCACCGGAATCGCCCATACGTATATGGCCGCAGAAGGACTGGAGAAAGCCGCGAAAAATAAAAACTGTACCATCAAAGTGGAAACCAGAGGTTCCGGAGGCGCCAAAAATGTCCTGACCGAAGAGGAAATTGCACAGGCCGACTGTATTATCGTAGCCGCCGACGCCAAAGTACCTATGGATCGGTTCCACGGAAAGAAACTGATTGAATGTCAGGTATCCGACGGCATCAGTAAAGCAGACCAGCTTTTAGAACGGGCAATAAGCGGAGACGTTCCCGTATATCAGGGCGGTACTTCCGGCGAAAGCCAGACCCCGGTAAAGGCCTCCGGAGGCGTCGGACATAAAATCTACATGCAGCTTATGAACGGTGTCTCCCACATGCTTCCTTTCGTGGTAGGCGGCGGTATTCTCATTGCCCTTGCCTTCCTCATTGACGGATTCAGCGTGGATATTAACTCCCTCTCCGAAGATATGCGTGCAAACTTCGGTACCATTACCCCCGTTGCCGCCACTTTAAAAGGCATCGGAGACATTGCCTTCGGCTTCATGCTCCCCATTCTGGCAGGTTTTATTGCCATGAGTATCGGCGACCGTCCGGGACTGGCCCTGGGCTTTGTGGGCGGCATGATCGCAGCCAATGGAAAATCCGGTTTCTTAGGAGCGCTTGCCGCCGGTTTCATTGCCGGATACCTGATTCTCCTTTTAAAGAAAGTATTCGACAGACTGCCCGCAGCCATTGAGAAAATCGCACCTGTACTGCTCTATCCTTTTGTAGGTATCCTGCTTATGGGACTGATCATGAATTTCCTGGTAGAGCCTCCCATCGGCGCCCTGAATACGGCCTTAAATACGGCTCTGACCAATATGAGCGGATCCAGTAAGATTCTTCTGGGAATCATTGTGGCAGGCATGATGTCCATCGATATGGGCGGCCCCTTTAATAAAGCAGCCTACGTATTCGGCACCGCTTCCATCGCAGCAGGAAATTATGATATCATGGCCGCCGTTATGATCGGCGGAATGGTTCCTCCCTGTGCCATTGCACTTGCAACCTTATTATTTAAAAACAAATTCACCAAAGAGGAACGGGAATCCGGCCCGGTAAACTTCATCATGGGACTTGCCTTTATCACAGAGGGCGCCATTCCCTTCGCCGCCTCCGATCCCCTGCACGTTCTGCCTTCCTGCGTCATCGGTGCGGCCGTATCCGGAGCCCTTTCCATGACCTTTGGATGTACTCTTATGGCGCCCCACGGCGGAATCTTCGTCTTCCCGGTGGTAGAACATGCGCTGTTGTATCTGGCAGCCCTGATTATCGGAACCATAGTGGGCGCCGTACTCCTGGGCCTTCTTAAGAAAAAAGTCGCCCAATAAGAATCCCTTCTTGCCAAGGAGCTGCCTTTGTGTGTAAAATAACGGTAAGAAACACAGAAAGGAAGACTGCTTATGCTTACAGAAAAACGGCAGGAAGAAATTCTAAACCTTCTGGAATCAAAAGGCAGTGTCACCGTACAGGAACTGACAGAGCGGTTTCACGCTTCCGAATCCACAATCCGACGGGATCTGACCGTTCTTCATAAGAAGGGGGACCTTGTGAAAGTGTTCGGCGGAGCCGTACAGAACACTGCCAGAATCAGTACGAAAGAAGAGCAGGTCGCTTTTCGTATGGAGCTGAACCGGGAAGAAAAACAAATCATTGCCCGGTATGCGGCATCCCTTATCGAGCCCGATGATTTTATTTATCTGGATGCCGGAACCACCACCTGGTATATGATTCCTTATATAAAAGAACATTCCGCCTCCTTTGTCACAAACGCCGTTTCCCACGCACTTTCCCTTTCGGAAAACGGGTTTCGCGTCATCCTTCTGGGCGGAGAATTAAAGGCGGCTACAGAGGCGATTGTGGGAAATGAAGCCTATGTAAACCTTCAGAAATACAATTTTACTAAAGGGTTCTTCGGAACCAACGGGGTGAACCGTTTCTCCGGATTTACCACTCCGGATATTAATGAGGCCATGATTAAAGAATGTGCCATGAAACATACACAGACCCCCTACGTCCTTTGCGATAACAGCAAGTTTCGCCAGACCAGCGCCGTCAGTTTCGGAGAATTCTCTGCTGCACGGATTATCACAGAGAAGCTCCCTGATGAGACCTACCGAAACACAGAAAATATAATCATTCCATAGATTCACAGAAATTAAGCCGGCAGCATTTTCAACTGCCGGCTTTCCTGTTATCTCCCCGCAAGTTCCAGAATCATCTGGATGCATTTTTCATATCCCAGTTCACTGCTGTTTAGACACAGGGTATAATTCCCCGCATATCCCCATTCCTCATCCGTGTAATATTTATAGTGAATGCTTCTCTTTTTGTCTGTGGATTTCATACGTTTCTGAGCTTCCGCCTCAGACAGGTGATACAGCTCCATAATCCTCTTTACTTTCTGGCTCCAGTTCCCGCTGATGAACACATGAAGGCCGTCGTCCCATTCCCTCAGAATATGATCTGCGCACCTTCCCACGATTACACAGGGGCCCTTTTCTGCTGCTTCGATAATTATCTTTCTCTGTACCGAATACATGTAGTCTTCCAATGACTGTCCGGTAGCATTTCTTCCCACAAATGCATAGCTCAGAATACTTTTCGTGGGAGAATACTCCCCCTTTTCTTCTACAAATCTGGGAGAAAATCCGGTCTCTTCCGCTACTTTTGCAATTATCTCCTTATCGTAGAACTCCATCCCGGCGCGTCTGGCAATCTCCTCTCCGATATACCTTCCTCCGCTTCCGAACTCTCTGCTGATAGTAATAATTTTCTTCATAGTCACCCCTCCAATCCTTGAATTTTCTTCCTTTGAATCCGTTTCATTAAAACACAGGCAATGACTGCGGTTGCCGCTTCTGTAACAGGGAAGGTCCACCATACAAGCCAGACTTTTTCCGATGATGCAGCAGCGATTTCAGCCAGTCCCCAGGCTACCTTATAAAACAGTCCGTAAGCAGTAACTGCCGTCTCTCCAATGGTTCCCAGAATCAGATTCAGCCCGTAAGTCATCACCGACATCAGCGCCTGGGCAATAATTGCCGGCAGTCCAATGGCGTAGATTCCTCCTACAATTTTCCCTTCTGGTTTTATATAGGAAATCCTGTTTTTTATTTCTTTATTATACCGTAAATGAAAGAGAAATGCCAGCGCCATAGACACAATCTGACCGATGACTGTAGCATAGGCAGCGCCTTTTACCCCCATCTCGGGGAATCCCAGATACCCGTAAATAAAGATCGGATCCAGGATCACATTGGTAAGCGCTCCTGCAATCTGTGCAATTGTTGAATTTTTCCCTCATGTTAGATACAAACGCACTGTCCACAATGTTATAAACTGCCTGCAGTACCATAGACAGAATCATGGGAATTCCCATGGTAAGCATTAACTTATTTACCTTCGTTGTTCCCATTTTACTCATAGATTCCTGTGTTTTCATTTTGACCTCCCTAAATTAACTTATAATCTGGAGACTTTAGGAAAGCTGCCACAACCAAAAAAAGATGCGTAAACCCTCATCTGGATTTACGCATCTCGCTACTCGATAAAATAAAATTATCAGATTTGAATTTAATTGTCAAGTCTTTGCCGTTCCTGAAAATTTCCTGTAATATCCAGGGCTTCTTCTGCTAAAGTAAATTCTCCTTCCCGGCATATTACCACTGTCACACAGCAGTTTTTCTGCTCTTTTCCATCCCAGAATCTGGCCGGCGGCCAGTGATTTACTGTACAGATCATCCCCCGGATAAGAGCTCCGTGGGCTGCGATTAAAACATAGTCCTGCTCCTTTTCCAGAGGGAGGATCTGTTCCTTAAGGAAGCTGCGGCACCGCCTGAGTAATGCAGAGATGGACTCTCCTCCTTCAGACGGGAGGTACTTTCCGGGCGCATGGAAATAAGAATACAGATTCAAATCCGGCCGGCCATGAATCAGAGGGAGGGACTGTCCCTCGTCTTCCCCATAAGAAATTTCTTTCAATCGGTCGTCTTCATATAAAGGGCATTCTCTACCTTTCAGCAGAATTTCAGCCGTTTCTCTTGCCCGCAGCATTGGGCTTGTAAAAGCCGTCTTAAAGGGAATCGGGGACAGACAGCGGGCTGCCGCCTGTGCCTGTCGGCGGCCCTGTTCGTTAAGAGGATTATCTGCCTGACCTTGTATCCTGCCTTCTTTATTCCATTTCGTTTCCCCGTGTCTGACAAAATACAGTCTCATTTCTTATTTCCTGAAGAAAATCCGTTTCATTTTTTCTTTAATTACCGGATTGTCTTTGATGGCGTCAATAAATACGGCAATCAGCACAACGGCGCCTGTTACAATAGTTTCCCAGTAGGAAGAAATCCGCAGGAGGGTAATACAGGTACTGATTACACTGCTTAACAGACCACCGATGATGGTGCCTACTACGCTTCCTACACCTCCTGCCATGGACGTTCCGCCCAGCACGGCTGCCGTAATGGAATCCATCTGCCAGCTCTCGCCGATGCTGGCCTGGAAGGAAGCCAGTTTACAGGCCATTAACACGCCTGCAATGGCAGAGAGGAAACCGCTCAGGCAGTAAACCAGCATTTCGATTCTTTCTGTGGGGATACCCACGATTTTCGCACAGTTTCTGTTTCCGCCCAGGGCGTAGATATAGCGTCCCACTTTCGTTTTTTTCAGCATAATGGTAAGCAGGATACAGATCACTGCCATAATAATTACAATATTGGGAAGGAAGCCGCCGATTACTCCATTTGCCAGGGTTTCTGCGGATTCGGCCATCCCTGTAATGGGCATGCCTTTTGTGATAACATATACAATGCCTTTATAAATTTCCATGGTTGCCAGAGTTACAATAAAGGGCGTCATCTTAAAATAAGCAATGAAAAATCCGTTTACAGCGCCCAGACCGATTCCTATCAGGCTGGAAAGAACAATGGCCAGGTAGGGATTGATTCCATAGTTCACCATGAAAATCGCTCCGAACATCCCGCAGACCGATCCGATAGTTGCTACAGACAGGTCAATGCCGCCCGTCAGCAGGACAATGGTCTGCCCGAATCCTACAATGATGACGAAGGCTGCCGCCCTGGTCAGGGTACTCATGTTGTAAGCGGTAAAAAAGTTACCTGTTGTAATATGTACAATAATTCCCACTAATATGGTTACAATTAATACCATACCGGCTGTAGATTTAAAGAATTTCGTTACTTTATTCATTTTTGTAAAAACCTCCTCATCACTGAAATGCCACTTTCAATACATCTTCCTGGGTAACAAGATCAACATCATCAAGATAACCGCTGATCCTGCCCCGATGAACGACCATGATTCTGTCCGCCAGCGCCAGCACTTCTTCCATTTCAGAGGAAATTACAACAACAGATACGCCATTGTCCGCCAGTTCTCTGATTAACTGATGAATCTCGCCTTTTGCATTTACGTCAATACCCCGTGTAGGCTCATCCAGAATCAGCATTTTAATTCCCTTTGCCATCCAGCGGGCTACAATTACTTTCTGCTGATTACCGCCGGAAAGATTTTTAATTAATGTCTCCCGGGAAGCTGTTTTTATTTTAAAGGATTTGATATATTCTTCTGTAAGATCCGCCGCCTGTTTCCAGTCAATGAGGCCGTGTTTCTTCAGTTTATCATAAGAGGGCAGCAGCATGTTTTCCATCACAGACATACTGGGCGTTATGCCGTCGTGCCTTCTCTCCTCTGAAACATACCCCATTCCCTGGTTAATAGCATCAATGGGAGATTTAATAGGTACTTCTTTTCCTTCAATCAGAATTTTGCCGCCCGGCTCTTTTTCCGTAATACCGAAAACACATTTGAAAATTTCTGTTCTGCCTGCGCCTACCAGCCCTGCCACACAGAGGATCTCCCCTTTGCGTATCCGGAAATTCACATCTTCAAATTCCCCTTTTCTGGTCAGGTGCTGTGCTTCCAGAAAGACTTCTTCCGATACCTGTCTTTTGACCCTCTGGGTCTTCTTTACTTCTTTTCCTGCCATCAGATTAATCATCTGATCCTTAGTAATCTCTGAAACCGGGACCTCCTTTACCAGACATCCGTCTTTCATAATCGTGATTCGGTCACACTGTTCCATAATTTCGTCCAGGTGGTGGGAAATGAAAACCATTGCCGTGCCGCCTTTTTTCAGCTCCTGCATGGAACGGAACAGGCTCTCTGTCTCCTTGTTGGTCAGAACGGCCGTAGGCTCGTCCAGAATCAGAACCTTCGGATGATAAGCCAGAGCTCTGGCGATAGATACCAGCTGCTGATAAGCGGCTGAGAGATTTTTCACCGGCTGGCTTACGTCCACTTTTACCTCCAGAATCTGAAGCAGTCTTTCAGCTTCCTGTTCTGCCAGTTTCCAGTTAATCAGACCTTTCCCCACTTCGTTTCCCAGAAAAATATTTTCTGCCACGCTGGCTTCCGGAATCAGATTCAGCTCCTGGGGAACCAGAACAATATTCTTTTTCAGCGCTTCTTTGGGAGAGGAAAACCGAATCGGTTTTCCCTCCATATATACTTCTCCGCTGTCACAGTAAAACTGCCCGGTCAGAACATTCATCAGCGTACTTTTCCCAGCTCCGTTTTCACCGATCAGAGCGTGAATCTCACCCTTTCTCAGCTTCAGGGAAACTCTGTCAAGAGCCTTTGTCCCAGGGAAGGTTTTCACAATGTCCCTCATTTCTATTACATATTCATTCTCGCTACTGTGCATTCCCTTCATCTCCATATAACATCTCAATGTATTTATCTGCATCATCTGCAAAAACAGATGTGGAGCCTACATTTGTGGATTCCTCTACGGTTTCCCCGTCGATTGTCATAACTGCATCATAGATTAATTTGTATCCCATGTCGTAGCAGTTCTGCACCTGAGCCACATATAAAGTACCGTCCTTTAAGTATTCCAGAGTTCTTAAGTCATGATCCATGCCGCCGATTACAATGTCGCCTGATTTTCCTGCGTCCTTGACTGCCTGGCAGGCGCCTACCGGATTAGACATATTGTTGCAGAGGATTCCGCCTAAGTCCGGATATGCCTGGAGCCAGGATTCGGTGATGCTGATAGCCTTTTCCACGGAGTCATCGTCACGCTGTTCATCCACTATTTCAATGTCCGGATATTGGGCGATGGTATCTTTAAATCCTTCCAGACGTTCCTCGTGGGAAGCGGCTCCCATGGTTCCGGAAAGAATGGCGATCTGACCTTTTCCGCCCATCTTTTCACACACAGCTTCTGCAAGAGCGCATCCGTCATTATAATTATCTGTATTGCCTACGAAAAAGGCTCTGTCGCTGTCTTCCACATCGGAGCTGGCGAAGGTTGCCACCGGCACCCCTGCGGATACAGCTTCATTAATCGCCTTTGCAGTTGTCTCCGGCTGGTTTACATCTACAGCAATCAAATCATAGCCCTGGCCCACAGCAGTTTCAATGGAGTTTACCTGGTCAACTGCATCCGGCTGTGCCGGTCCGTACCATTCGTAGTCAATGGTAACGCCTTTTTCTTCCATATCGGCTACTGCCGCATCCACACCGCTTTTTATGGCGTCATACCAGCTATGGATGTTTTTGTATGTACAGTAAATCTTATAGCTGTCTTTTTTTGGCTCATAACTGGTATCAAAACCGGCGTCTGCCAGATCCGTTTTTCCTGTGGCGCTGTCCCCTGCCTTGGCTGTGGTTGCAGACTCTGTGCCGGACTGCGCATCGGAACCTTCGGTATCGCCGGAACCGCCGCAGCCTGCCAGTACGGAAACTGCAAGAATTGCTGATAAAGCTGCTGTGATAAATCTTTTCTTAAACATCTGTTTTCCTCCCAATCCTAAATTCTGTTTTCTGCCCCATCTAAGATGGTTTTCCTTACATCTTGATCACTGCTTTAATAATTTCATCTTTATGATTCATGCTGTCTTCCAGAGCCTGGATGCAGTCTTTAAAATCAAACACATGAGATACAATTTTCTTTAAAGGAATCATTCCGGTCTCTACGGCTTTGATCGCTTTCGGCCACAGGTTTCTGTAACGGTATACGGAATAGATGGTTCCTTCCATGGCGTTTAATGTGGCGATGTCAAGCTCCAGCACAGGTTCCGGGGAAACACCCACCAAGGTTACTTTACCTGCCCTCTTAATTAAACGACAGCTCTGCAGCGTTGTAATTCTGTTTCCGGCACATTCGTATACCTGATCGGCGCCTCCTCCCGGAAGGGTCTTAGCAAACTCTTCAATGCTTTCTCTTGTACTGTTAAAGACTCTGGTTGCTCCTACTTCCATAGCTTTTTCCAGCCGTTTATCCAATACATCAGCCACATAGATTTCGCTGACCCCTCTTGCCTTCAGGCTCATAATGGTGCACAGCCCGATGCATCCGCTGCCCAGTACAATCGCAGTCTCTCCCACTTTTGCATTTGACAGTTCTGTTGCATGAAGTCCTACACTTAAAGGTTCAATCAGTCCGCCTTCCATGGTTCCCACATTCTCCGGCAGTTTATAGCACATACTGGCATCATGTACGCAGTAGTCAGCAAATACGCCGTCTCTCTCCCCTGGAATGGCAAGCATTTTAATATTCTGACACAGATTATAATGTCCGCTGCGGCAGTCCGGACAGGTTCCGCATGGTACCGCAGGTTCGATGGATACCTTGTCTCCTATCTCAAATCCTTCTACCCCTTCTCCGATGTCCGTTACCACGCCCCCGGGTTCATGGCCCAGGGCAAGAGGACCGTCCAGTTCCCAGTTAGCCAGTCTTCCTTCCTGATAGAAATGAAGGTCAGAACCGCAGACACCTACATATTCCAGTTTAATCTGAAGTTCTCCTTTTCCCGGCTGAGGGATCTCACGCTCTGTCCATTCCAGTTTCTGCTTGCCCGTCAATACACATACTTTCATTTTACCCTGCATCTTAAATACCTCCTGTTTTCCTTAATAAGCCTTTCTGGCAATTAATTTTTTCACCTGTTCTGCAATTCCCGGAACATCCATGTGATAGTAAGCAAAAACTTCACTGTCTGTTCCGTTGGGAACGTCTTCATCGGGTATTCCCAGAATCTTCATGGGAACCGCCTGATTTTCACTGACTACCTCGGCCACACTTCCCCCCAGGCCGCCGTATTCACTGTGTTCTTCTAATGTAAGGATACATCCGCATTCCTTCGCCGCCTCCAGAACCGCTTCCTGATCCAACGGCTTGATAGTGTGCATATCGTATACCCTCACATGGATTCCTTCCTCTTCCAGCGCTTTTGCCGCTTCCAGAGCTCTCCATACCAACTGTCCGCAGGCAATAATGGCTGCGTCTTTTCCTTCATACCATTTTACAGCTTTTCCGATTTCCACCTTTGTTTCTTTTTCATAAATCACCGGTACAGCTCCTCTTCCGGTACGGATATAAGCCGGAGTGTCGATCTTCAGCATTTCCTCCACAAGGCCTCTCATCTGATTAGCGTCTGACGGAATCTCCACAATCATTCCCGGAATGGCTCTCATCAGAGCTATATCCTGCAGGGAATGATGGGTAGCTCCCAGAGCTCCATAGCTGAGCCCTCCGCTGATTCCCACAATCTTAACATTATTATGGGAATAAGCCATATCCACTTTCACCTGTTCTGCAGAGCGCATACTATAAAAGCTGGCAGGCCCGATGGCGTATACCTTCTTTCCCATACTGGCCATTCCTGCTGATACGGTCACTGCATTCTGCTCCGCAATTCCCATCTCCACAAACTGCTCCGGCAGTTCGGTCGGATAGCTTCCTAAAGACGCGGAACCCCGGGAATCTGTACAAACCACAACAATATCTTTATCCTTTTTCGCTTCTTCCAGGATTTTCTCTGAAAAAGCGCCTCTGCATGTTTCTTTCTCCATTATCTCAACTCCTCCCGATATTGCTTCATTGCTGTTTCCATTGCTTCTACCTGTTCCTTCGTAGGCACTTTATGGTGCCATCCGGCCTGATTCTCTGCACATGCAAGCCCTTTTCCTTTGGTAGTGTTAGCAATGATGCAGACCGGAGTTTTCTCCTCAACCGTATCAAGGGCTTCAAATATTTCATCATAATTATGGCCGTCTATTACAAGGGTTTTAAATCCGAATGCCTCCGTCTTTTCTTTCAGATTTTCCAGAGGCATTACATCCTCTGTGTCGCCGCTGATCTGAAGATGATTTCTGTCAATAATCCAGGTCAGATGGTTCAGATGAAACTTGGATGCCGCCATCGCCGCTTCCCAGTTGCTTCCTTCTGCCAGCTCTCCGTCTCCGGTAAGGACAAATACCCGGTTGTCTTTCCCGTTCTTTTTCAGCGCCAGCGCCATTCCTGCCGCCAGACCCAGTCCGTGGCCCAGAGAACCTGTATTGGCTTCCACTCCTTTAATTTTTTTATTGGGATGTCCTCCCAGTTTTGCCCCGAATGTTCCGAACTGGTCTAATTCTTCCTGGCTGACATAGCCGTACTCAGACAGAACAATATAATAGGCTTCTGCGGCATGTCCTTTACTTAAAATAAAATGATCTCTCTGGGTCCAGTCCGGATTTTGCGGATCGTGCTTCATGTAGTCAAAAACAGAAACTAAAATATCAGCCTCTGATAAATCTCCCCCAATGTGTCCCCCTTTTCCGTTGTAAATCAACTCCACGGTTTTTGTCCGTACATCTGCCGCCTGAAGCATAAGCTGTTTTTTATGCTCTTGTGTAAGTTTCATAGAAACCTCCTCCTTCATTTGTTGCATTTTACTTTAATAACATTTCAACGGCTGTTTTCCATCCGTCTTTTTTCTCTTCTCTCATCTTTGCCTCCATCCCTGGGGTAAAGCGCTGATAAGAAATGGACTGATAAATTTCATTTTCGTCGTAAACCCCTGCAGAAATTCCAGCCAGATAGGATGCGCCGATTACGGAAAGCTCTTCTGCATCCGGAATCTTAATTCCGGCCTCTGATATGTCACTCTGAAACTGCATCAGATAGGCATTTCTGGTGGGACCTCCGTCCACACACAGTTCTTCTATTGTCAGTCCCGTATCTTTTCTCATAGCGTCCACCACATCGTTAATCTGATAGGCGATGCAGTCGCAGGCTGCTTTTACCAGTTCTTTTTTCCCGGTGGAACGATTCATTCCCACAATCATGGCTCTGGCTTCGTTGTTCCACCAGGGCGCTCCCAGTCCGGAAAATGCCGGGACAATATAAGTCTGATCCTGACTGTTTGCCTCCAGGGCAAGGGCCTCTGTTTCCTTCGCCGAAGCAATGATTCCTATTTCGTCCTTCAGCCAGGAAATCACAGCTCCTGTATAATTGATATTTCCTTCCAGTACATAAGAAACCCGGCCTTTTACCTTCCATGCCAGAGAGGTAGACAAACCGTGACGGCTGGCAATCTGCTGGCCGCCCGTATTTAACATCACAGAGGATCCGGTTCCGTAAGTGGCTTTGATGTTTCCCTCCCCGCGGCAGTTATGACCGAACAGAGCTCCGTGGGAGTCTCCCAGGACTCCGCAGATGGGAATGGGCTTTTCCAGAAATCCTTCCAAATCCGTTTCCCCAAATATTCCGTCCGAATCTGTCACCTCTGCCAGAGCGTCCGCCGGAACCCGGAAATATTTTAAAAGCTCTTCATCCCAGCAAAGATTCTCCAAATGAAATAACTGGGTTCTGCTGGCATTGGAATAGTCTGTCCGAAAGGACCTTCCCCCGGTCAGTTTATAAATCAGCCAACTGTCAATGGTTCCCAAAGCAAGTCTGTGCTGCTGCGCCTTTTCTCTGGCTTCGGAAATATTCTCCATAAACCAGGTCATCTTCGACGCCGGATAGTAGGGAGATAATTTCAGTCCCGTCTTTTTGTATATCTCCTCTTCACAGCCATATTTCTGCTGAATTTCCCTGCAAATCTCCTTCGCCCGGTTGCACTGCCAGACAATGGCGTCAGCGAGAGGTTCCCCCGTCTCTTTATCCCACGCCACGGTGGTTTCCCTTTGGTTGGTAATTCCCATACAGCAAATCTCCGAAGAAGAGATCCCAGCCTTCTCAATCACCTTCCTGCAGGCCTGAACCACATTCCTGTAAATTTCCGAAGGGTTATGAGAAACCCACCCCCGATGATCCACTATCTGCTCATGGGGCAAATCATATCTGGCTAATAAAAAACCTTTTGGATCAAAAAGGACTGCTTTCGTTCCCTGTGTGCTCTGATCCACCCCTAACACATAAAATGTTTTCATTTTGTTCTTACACCCCACATAATTGTTTGTTTTTCTTTTTATAATGTTCTATTATGTTCCTTTAGCGTTATAATAATACTGTTTTTTCCATTTGTCAATAGTTTTCGTTTCTTTTTTGTTTTTATTTTGTTCTTTTTCAAACATTTTTATTGCAACTCTTGCACTTTTCTTCGTTCTCTACTATAATAATTTTATAAAAATTAAGAGTAACGAGGAAAAATCCTATGAAAAAAGAGCGCCATTCAAAGATTATTGAAATCATGGAAAATAAGAATGTGATTTCCATTAAAGAACTGGCCGAACAGTTAAACTGTACGGAAATGACTGTCCGTCGCAATCTGGATGAACTCCAGCAAATGAATTTTATTAAAAGAGAACGAGGCTATGCGCGCCTGCTGAAAACTGCACAGCCCACTGATTATTATGTACAGATTGAAGAAAATGCAAAAGAAAAAAAGGCCATTGCTTCTGCAGCGCTGAAATATATCCATCCCTCCGAAAGCATTTGCCTGGATTCCGGAACCACTATACAGCAGGTTGTAGAACTTCTTCCCAATGATATATCACTTTCTGTTATTACTCCAAGCCTGACTGCTGCCATGACATTATCCAATCATAACTCCATCCAGATTCTTCTTCCGGCAGGTTTCATTCATCACAGCAATCGTTCTATTTTGTTAGCGGATCCCAGCAGTATTAAACAGTATAAGGCGGACATCGCTTTTATCTCCTGCCGTTCCTTCCGCATCCCCGGGGGCGCTTTTGAACACTCACAGACACTGACCGCAACTAAACGGGCTCTGGCGTCCATTGCAGAAAAACGGATACTGCTCCTTGACTTCTCCAAGTGGGACGTAAACTCTCTTTGCAATTCCGTTTCTCTGGAAGATCTGGACATTATTATTACTGATAACAAAGCCCCCAAAGATACGGTGCAAAAAGCAGTAGAACTGGGAAAGGAAATCCTGATTGTAAATCCGGATACCAATGAAATCGAAGAACATTACAACAAAACAGAATTTTAAGACTTTCTCTGCCCAGCGGACAGGAAAAAAGCCAGGATGAACGCCCTGTTTCATCCTGGCTTTTTCTTATCTTTTATTTTCTTTCCTGCAGCCGCCTTCTGGCGAATACTGCCGCCCCGATTACGCCTTTTCCCACAAATTCTCTGGAATATACATAGTCGAAACCGTATGCCATCACATCTTTTCCTGTACTTTCATTAATGACCTTTTCCAGATCCTTTTGGGGAAAGTCTGTCATCTCCGGTACGCCTCCGCCTATAATAATCGTATCCGGATTAAAAATGGTAGCCATGATTGCATACACATTGCCGCAGGCCTGTACAAATTCTTTTAATGGTTTTTCTTCTCTGTGCTTTGTAAACATATCCTGAATTTCTGTATCCGGATAGAACTCTTTGCGGATTTCCTGCAGTCTCCATCCGGATGCGTAGCATTCACAGCAGCCTTTCTTTCCGCAGCTGCACTGTACGTCTCCGCCGAAAAATGGCATATGCCCAATGTCCAGCTCTGCTCCGTTTTTTCCTTCCAGAAGATGTCCGTCAATCATTACTGCAGCCCCGACTCCCGTTCCAATATAGATACCCACCACTACTTTCTGGTTTTCCAGGTGATTGGCAACCACATCGTAAAGCAGAATATTATTGACATCGTTATTAACAAAAACCGGAACCTGGAAGTATTCCCGGATTTTCTTTGCAATATTTGTATGACAGAACACCACATTTCCGTTTTTGTCCCGGATATTGGTAGTACAGATAACGGTTTCTTTATCATTTTCCACAGAAGAAGGCACTCCGATGGAAATAGCATCCAGTTGCTGAATGTGGTTTTCTTTTCTGTACGCTGCAATAATCTCACAAATCTTCTGTATGGGATTCTCTGCTTCTGCAATCACAGAACTTTTTATAACAAACGGAGCTCTCATTTTATTATCCGGAGTTACCGCACCGATTCTGAGGTTGGTACCTCCTAAATCAATTCCAATAATTATGTTCTCCATATTCCTCTAATCCCTGCTTTCTGATACAGGATTGGGGACTATTGAACGGAAGAGGCAATTTTCTCCACCCATGCGTTTCGAACCATATGGAAGCAGCCTTTCATACTATGGTATTCATCGTATTTAGCCTGTCTTACCTGGGCATGAATGGGAATCGCGTCATCTTCCATTACGTCCATGAAATTCTGGAAATGACTGACCAGCGCTTTGCTGTAATTGCTTTCGCAGCTGTCTATTACAATTTTCGTAGGATTGTACACCCACAAAATATTGTATAAAACCTTGGAAACTGTATTCAGCACGGGAGCCAGAAGCTCTTTTGCCTCTTCCTCTCCCCTTAAATACGCCTCCAGAAGCTCTGCAAAGGTCTTCTCTGTTTTCTCGTCTTTCAGGATTTTCTTCACTGCTGAAATAGAGATGACATCTTCCACAATTTTGCAGTCTTTCTCCTTTCCATCCATGGAAACCAGCATCTTCCCGACTTCTCCTGCCATATTTTCAGTGCCTGCAACAGCTTCTTCCCCCTGAATGAAACATCCGCCCACGCCGTAACCGCAATAGAAATAAAACTGGCTCTCCATTTGCGGATGGGGACTGTCATACTCTGCCTTTGCCGCTGCAACCACATCGTGAAGTATCAATATATTCTCTGTTCCGAATTCTTCTTTAAAAATTGCTTTCATATGCAGGTTTTTAAATCCTGCAATCAAGTCATAGTTTACTAAATCTGCCGTCTCGTCATATACACTTGGCACGAAGACCGCAATTCCCACATTTTCCATAGGAAGTTTGTCCATAATCTGTTTCACAGCCCGAAGAATTTCCATCAGACCTTCTTTATAGGATACGGTTTCTGCCAAAGGAATTGTCTGATTCTCCAGCAATTCCCCGAATATATCATAAATCAGAAAATGTATTTCATGTTCAGAGGTGAGATTTATGCAGAGAATATTCCCGTAATTGCCTGCTATTTCCAGAACCTTGGGTTTTCTACCTACATCCGTACCGTTGGACTCTTTTTCGATCAGAATTCCTTCCGCAATCAACGCGTCCACAATATGTTTCACGGTCATCAGGCTGATATTATTTTCCCTGGCAAGATCGCTTCTCATGGCTCTCCCTTTCCGGAGAACGCTTTGAAGAATATTTTCCATATTAATATTCCGAATATTTTTCACTGTTAAAATTTGTTTTTTTCTTGCTGTCATAATATCTCTCCCTCTGATTTTTCTGATACTAATCCGTATCTGGGATTATTTTAAACAGGCTGCTAAAGACTTGTCAATGATTTCCACAGCCTCGTCCACATTTTCTCTGGAAGTAATCAGAGCCGGGTGCATAACAACCACTACATTTTCCAGATTCTTTCTGCTCTCCAGCTCTGTGATTAATCCGTTTCTGAGCATGGTTTCGTAGAATTCCTGACCCAGAACGTATTTATCTGCTTTAGGGCTTCCTTCGATTTCCATTCCCTGTAACAGACCGCGTCCCCGGATATCCCGGATGACATCATATTTTTCCATCAATCCCAGAAGTTTTTCGTGGAGATATCCTCCCACTTCCCTGCTGTTTTCCACCAGATTTTCCCGCTCAATGATTTCCAGATTCTTCAGAGCGCTTCGGCAGGTCATAGGATAGCAGGAATGGGTATGTCCGTGCAGACTGATTTTACTCATTGCCTCTCCGATGTCTTTGCGGCAAAGCACTGCGGAGCCGGGAACGTAACCGCTGGTTAAACCTTTTCCGGTTACTAAAATATCCGGAGTTACTCCCTCATACTGACAGGCAAACATGGAACCTGTCTGGCCGATACCGGTAACTACTTCGTCGAATATGAGCAGGGCGCCGTACTTATCACAGAGTTCTCTTACGCCTTTCCAGAAGCCCTTAGGTGGTACAATGACGCCGCCGGCTGCAAAAATAGGTTCAGAGATAACGGCTGCAATCCTATCTCCTCCTTCATGGAGCATGGTCTGTTCCAGATATTTCAGACACTGCAGTCCGCAGGTTCCCGGTTCTTTGCCGAAGTCACAGTGATAACAGTAAGGGGGCGCGGAATGAACAAAGCCTCTTGGAAGCAATTCGGAAATCCCCGAATTTTCCTGAATCATCTCGGATTTTCCGGTAGCTGCGGCAGCGCCCGCCGTGGAGCCATGGAAACCTCGCCGGAAAGAAATGATGCGTCCGCCGCCCCGATAATATTTCGCCAGCTTTAAGGCGAATTCATTGGCGTCAGAGCCGGTGCAGCCAAACATGACTTTGTCTAATCCGTCCGGTGAAATCTCGATCATTTTTTCTGCTAATGCAGCACGCTCTTCTGTTGCAAAGCAGGAGGTTACGGATACCAGCTTTTCCAACTGTTCCTTTAACGCCTCTATCATTTCTTCATTTCCATGTCCCAGGGTACAGGCGGAAAACTGTCCGGAGAAGTCCAGATATTTTTTGCCTGCATCATCGTACAGATACATCCCTTTGCCTTTTGTAAAAACAACGTCGTCTGTGGTATAACACTGTATTAAATATTTTTTATCTTTTTCTAATATTGTCATGTATTTTCCCTCCCAATTCAGACTTTATTTTACTTTCGACAGAGCCGCCTCATCTGCAATGACGATAACGTTCTTGTGGAACTGCAGGATAGAAGCCGGAACCTTCGGTGTGACAGGACCGCAGATGGTCTGGTAAAGAGCTTCTGCCTTATCTTCTCCGCTTGCCAGAAGTAAAATCTTCTCCGCTTTCATAATCGTTCCGATTCCCATGGTATAGGCCTGCCTCGGAACATCTTCTGCCTTTTCAAAAAATCGTTTATTGGCTTCAATGGTGCTTTGAGCCAGGGTAACGCAATGACACTCCCGGGCAAAAGTCTCTGCCGGTTCATTAAATCCGATATGACCGTTTCTTCCGATTCCCAGAAGCTGAAGGTCTACTCCGTTTCCCTTTTGAATCAGTTTCTCATACTCCCTGCAGATGGTATTTGCATCTTCACATTCTCCGTCGGGAATGTGAGTATTTTCCTCTTTTATATTTACATGGTCAAATAAATGTTCCTTCATAAAATGATAGTAGCTCTGGCTGTTCTCCCTCTTTATCCCCTTGTACTCATCCAGGTTCATGGTTTTTATCTGCGAAAAATCCAGGATTCCCTCCTGATACCATTTGCATAGAAACTCATAGGTTCCTATTGGTGTGGAGCCTGTTGCCAGACCCAAAGTACTCTTAGGGTCCGCAACAATTTGTGCTGCCAGTATGGAAGCTGCTTTTTTACTCATTTCATGATAATTACTTACTTTATAAATTTTCATCTGCACACCTTCTGTTTTCTTCTCTTAGTTTTCCCATTCGCCGTATTTTGCAATGACTTTGTCTTTTACCATCTGGCAGAACTCATCGGTTACTTCAAAGTCGTTGACTACGGTATACCAGTAATCATGGCTCTCCAGGAATTCTTTTTCGTATTTGATGGCTGCAAATACATCCTCCCAGGTAATTCCCATTCCTTCCGGCCGGATTTCTACCCCCGCTTTATGGATGATGTCCAGGATCCAGTCCGGATGGTTATTTCCCATGCAGGACCCCACGAAGATTCCCAGGCATACCGGCTGGCCGTGGATGAATTTCTTCTTTGTCATATACTCCAGGGTATAGAATAAGAAGTGGTCGCTTCCTTCGATTGGTCTCGGGTTCCAGCCATTGTTGTGGAACGCTCCCCCTCCCCACCGTAATCCTTCTGTCAGGATCCGGATTCCTTTCTCATTCAATTCATAAATATCATCCAGGCCGTTGACTACCGACTGGAACACCTCATTCACCTCATCCACCATCTCCTGGTCATATGGCCATTTCTCTTCGCATTTGCCCTGGTCTGCCGCATATTTCCAGTCGAACATGGAGTTGTTGTAGCACAGTACGTCGCAGACGCCGCTTCGGTTCAGCGCCTTAGGGCCGCTCTGGATTACGTCATAGTCCACATAAACAGCCACCGGCTCCACATAGCCCACATATCTTACCACGCTGTCGAACCGTACCCCTGCACGGTGTCCGAATACGGCGTTGGTTGCGATGGAGGTCGGTACCTGGTACAGGGGCATATGGGTTTTCCATGCACACATCTTGGCATAGTCCACAGCCTGTCCTCCGCCAAGGCCGATCACCGCTTCAAACTTCGGCAGTTTCTCAACATTTGCCATGATTTCGTTATATTCCAGAGTTTTTACAAAGTGTACAATACAGTCTTCATCAAACTCGTCTTTAAACTTCTCCCAGAGATCTTCCATGGTTACCACCAGATACGGTCTCTGCACGATGTTCTTTAATTCTCCCACTAAGTTTCTTCCGTAGATTGTGTTAAATAATTTCTTTGCCATAATACCCTCTCCCTTTTTTATTTCCGTTATATTCTAAATATATTTTATAAACACTATTTAATTATATGGTATGCTTACCTGTCCGTTTTGTCAAGCTCCAATTTTATTACGATAGCTACGCTGCATTTTCATGCTGTTTTCTGGCACGTACTTCCTGCATACATTCTTCCAGTCTCTTATCAGACAGACCATAGAACATCTGCAGTACGAAATGGATGATTGTAATCACTGCCGGAAGGACAAAGGCCAGAATCAGCAGCCAGTTTAAGGTAGAGTCTGACTGAGTCTGGTTTGCAACGTATCCTGACCAGTCCAGAAGAACACCCATAATCTGTGCTCCCAGAGCAGCTCCTATAGTAATTGCAAAACCGTTTACTGCGGAAATAATTCCTGCCTGGCCCTTGCCGTTTTTCCATTCCCCATAGTCAACCGTTGCCGGAGTCATAACATTGGTGAAAGAATAATAGGTTCCGCTGAAAATTCCATTAACGATAAATACCAGAAACAGAATTCCAAATCTCATGGAATCTGCCGCTGCCGCGCCCGGTCCGTAGCCTTTGCACATAAAGAACAGTAAAAGGCTGAATCCTGCACTCGCCAGCATACAGAACTGATAAGCTCTTCCTGTGTCTTTAAATACCCGAATCAAAGGTTTCATTACAAATACGCCGGCCATCAGGGCTACCGTAAATGCAAACATGGCTATGGAATAGAAACTTTCCATTCCCAGGAAATAGGTAAATACATAGATAACCATACCGTTTTTAATGGCCTGCATAATCTGTTTAAGGGCTTCTCCAATCTGCAGGACAATGGCCGGGCGGTTCTTTGCGAAACTTCCAAGCTGTACCATAAGGTTTTCGTGTTCTACCTGCCTTAAATGTTCTCTGCAGGAACCGTCTCTGTTTAATTCATATTTTCTGGTCATAATCAGATTTAAAATCTGTACCAGCATAACTGTTAATCCGATAGTAACTGCCGCCCAGAAATATCCCTGGGCTTCCTTTCCGCTGTTGCCACCGAACAGATTAACCAACGGAAGGAATACAGAAGCCGCTACCACTTGCGCCAGATTGACAAACACACTTTTAATTACTGCAATGGTTTCTCTGTCCCTTGGATTTCTGGTCATATTACAGAATTGTGCAATCTGCGGCATGAAGGAAAAAGTTGCTCCGATAGATCCGAAACATCCGTAGCAGATAGCCGCCCATCCGATTTTCAGCGCTGTGCTGTCTGTGGGAAGCGCTGTAAATACGCCTACGAACAGAAGGAATAGCGGCGCAACTCCAAATAATGCCCAGGAACGATACCTTCCCCACTTATAACAAACATTATCCAACATATAGCCAATCCATAAATCTGTAAAACAGTCTGCAACTCTGGCTACCAGCATGATGGTACCGGCCACCGTTGCGCTTAATCCCACCACATCTGTGTAGAAATAAACCAGATAATACCCGAAGATAACCCAGGAAACCTGGAATCCATAGCCTCCGTAGAGGCAATGGATGATTTTATCTTTCAAAGGGGCTTTCCTTGTTGTCGAGGTGAAATCTATATCATATACATCTCGTTTTCCGTTCAAAACGTCGCCCTCCTTTTCTTATTTTTCCCATTCTCCATATTTGGCAATGACTTTATCTTTTACCATCTGGCAGAACTCATCGGTTACTTCAAAGTCGTTGACTACAGTATACCAGTAATCATGGCTCTCCAGGAATTCTTTTTCGTATTTGATGGCTGCAAATACATCCTCCCAGGTAATTCCCATTCCTTCCGGCCGGATTTCTACCCCCGCTTTATGGATGATGTCCAGGATCCAGTCCGGATGGTTATTTCCCATGCAGGACCCCACGAAGATTCCCAGGCATACCGGCTGGCCGTGGATGAATTTCTTCTTTGTCATATACTCCAGGGTATAGAATAAGAAGTGGTCGCTTCCTTCGATTGGTCTCGGGTTCCAGCCATTGTTGTGGAACGCTCCCCCTCCCCACCGTAATCCTTCTGTCAGGATCCGGATTCCTTTCTCATTCAATTCATAAATATCATCCAGGCCGTTGACTACCGACTGGAACACCTCATTCACCTCATCCACCATCTCCTGGTCATATGGCCATTTCTCTTCGCATTTGCCCTGGTCTGCCGCATATTTCCAGTCGAACATGGAGTTGTTGTAGCACAGTACGTCGCAGACGCCGCTTCGGTTCAGCGCCTTAGGGCCGCTCTGGATTACGTCATAGTCCACATAAACAGCCACCGGCTCCACATAGCCCACATATCTTACCACGCTGTCGAACCGTACCCCTGCACGGTGTCCGAATACGGCGTTGGTTGCGATGGAGGTCGGTACCTGGTACAGGGGCATATGGGTTTTCCATGCACACATCTTGGCATAGTCCACAGCCTGTCCTCCGCCAAGGCCGATCACCGCTTCAAACTTCGGCAGTTTCTCAACATTTGCCATGATTTCGTTATATTCCAGAGTTTTTACAAAGTGTACAATACAGTCTTCATCAAACTCGTCTTTAAACTTCTCCCAGAGATCTTCCATGGTTACCACCAGATACGGTCTCTGCACGATGTTCTTTAATTCTCCCACTAAGTTTCTTCCGTAGATTGTGTTAAATAATTTCTTTGCCATAATACCCTCTCCCTTTTTGTTATTTTTTATTTTTAATATTCTTTTATAAATATAATTTATAAATATTATTTAATAATATAATAAACACAACTCTCTCAGTTGTCAATTCTCATAAATTTACAAATCATTTCTATATTTTTTGTATATATTTACTTTCTGTTTTCCCCGTCGCAGATTGAAAACACAATCGAAGAAACGCCGTTTCATGATATGGATTTGACTCCAGGTATCATAAAACGGCGTTTCTTATTCTTTTTTTATCCTTCAATGGATATATATTTCTGCTCTTCTGTTTCCTGTTTCTCCTTTTTCGGGAAAGTCAGTTTCAGAATTCCATGCTTAAATTCTGCTTTCACATCCTCCCGGGCGACTCCTTCCCCTACATAGAAGCTTCTCTGACAGGATCCTGCATACCGTTCCCGGCGGATATACCTTCCCGTCTTCTTTTCTTTCTCTTCCTCGTCCAGACCTTTTGCTGCACGGATAGTCAGATAGCCATTTTCCAGAGCCACCTGAACTTCATCCTTCTTAAAGCCCGGCAGATCTATCATCAGTTCATATCCCTGAGCATTTTCCTTAATATCTGTCTTCATCAGGTTCTGCGCCCTGTGTCCGTACAGTTTCTTTTCCATTTTTCTCTGATCCCTGTCGTTAAAAAACGGGAACTCGCCAAAGAAATCATCAAATAAGTCTTCTCCGAAAATACTGGGTCTTAACATAAAACCCGCCTCCTTTATCCAAAATATCCGAACTACTTATTCCTTATCCTTCAATTGCAATATATTTGTTTTCCTCTACTGCCGGTTTTTCTTCTTTCTTAGGAATCGAAATTTTCAGGGTTCCATCTTCAAATTTAGCTTTAATGTCTTCCTGCGTCACCTCATCTCCTACATAAAAACTCCTGCTGCAGCTGCCACAGTAACGTTCCCGACGGATATACTTTCCGCTGCTGTCTTTTTCATCTTTGTTCTGATTTACGACGGCGCCGATGGTCAGATAGCCGTCTTTCAGTTCTGCTTTCACATCTTCCTTCTTCACACCGGGCAGATTCATCGTCAGTTCATATCCCGTGTCCGTATCTTTAATATCTGTTTTCATGTATTCTGTGGTATTGTGGTTTTCAAACGGAAATCTCCAAAAATCATCCATCATCGTTTCTCCAAAAATGCTGGGCATTAACATAAGTCATCTCTCCTTTTCCTTCTATCAACTATTTAATTAAGCACTTTTAGAAAATCCAAAGTGTTGAGTTCCCACAAAGGATTTCAAAATCATTTCTCTCTTCCTTTGTTCTATTTGTACTATAACGCTTGTTGTTAGCACTGTCAACCCTTGAGTGCTAATTCTTTTGTGAAGAATTTGTGAACGTTTATAAATAAACCCACCAGAAATTCCCTTCTCTTCCCGAATCATACAGAATATTCCTCCGCCGTTGTATTCTGTATGATTACTGGAAGCCATATGGTTACTTCCGTCCCTTCTCCTTCCTTTGACATGATGGAAAATCTGCACTTTTCGCCGTAAAGATACTGGATTCTTTCTTTTATATTCCGGATCCCAATATGCTCCCCTCTGATATATCTTCCGGAAGGTTCTTCCAGCTCTTTTCTCTGTTCTTCCGACATTCCGACTCCATTATCTTTTACACAGATCTTCAGATACTCCTGCTCCCGTTTCACCCTCACCTTGATACAGCCTCCAATAATTTCCCCCTCCTCATCCTTATTGCATAAAATTCCATGAGACAAAGCATTTTCCACCAGCGGCTGCAGAATATTTTTAGCAATATACAGGTCTTCATCTTCTTCCTGTACTGAAAATCTTGCCTTAAACGTATCCGCATAACGATAGTTCTGAATAATCAAATACTGTTGCACCACGTTTATTTCCTGACGAACCGTATCAAACACATCCTCAATTTCTATGCGAAGACGGTCTTTTAAAATTTCGATCATTGCTTTGTTCACCGCAATCACATCTTTATTTCTTCCTTTTTGTGCCAGATAAGTAATCGTATTCATGGTATTGTAAATAAAATGGGGATCTACCTGCGAAATGAGAAGGCTGTAGCGCATCTTCTGTTCGCGTTTTTCCTGGATAATAATTTTATCAATATTATCCTGCAGTTTCCCGGCCATTATATTAAAGCTTTTTCCGACTTCTGCAATCTCATCATTGGAAACAATCTTAACCCTGGCCTCTAAGTTACCCCTGGCTATTTCATTCATCTGTGCAGACACTTCTGCCAAAGGCCTGGTAAACCTGCGCACAAGAGGAATCATCAGCAAAATCACGCCCAATCCGAAAATCCCCACCAGCGATACATCCAGCAAAATCAGCAGCCGGTTATTCTCCAGAATATCTGCTCTTGTCTGCCTGCATACGATCCTCCAGTTTCCGTAGGTAGAGCTTCGCATAGTTATGATCGCATCCTTCTCCTGGTACCAGCCTTCATAATACGTATCTCCATAGGTAATCTGTTCCAACGCCTCTGTCATATCTATTTCCGAATGGTCTACGCTGGGAGGAACCGGAGTCCCGTCCTGATTCAGAAGCAGATAATCTTTGCTGTAATCTTTCATATCTTCAGCAATATATATGATCTGATCAAAAGAAGTAAGAACGGTCACATTTCCGGACATGGAGCCCGCCTTATAAGGTTTGGTATATCCGTAGACCATGTTAAATTCGTTGCCGAATACGGTCTGCGAATCCCGCTTATAATAAAAAGGATTCAGGAAACCTGCTGTCTTCTGCCCGTTACTTCTTACTTTTCTGTTGACCTGCTCAATCATGCCCGAGGAAAACCCTACCGTGGTAAAATCCTCCTCGGTTTCTCCCTCTTCCAAATGGATGCAGATTCCCAGGACAGAATAGGAGCGTATCTGATCATCAATACCAATAGAGGAAAGATAAAGCCTGATTTTAGCCCCATAGCTTTCAGAGGGATGATCCATATAATCCCCAATCAGTTCCTTGAGCTCTTCATCATAGGCCACCACATCGGTAAAACGCTTTAACTCCGCAAATTCCTGTTCCATCCTGGTCATGATCTGTTCATTCAGATTCATGGCGTTGTCCCTGTCTGTACGGCTGACTGCCAGATATACAATATGGGAAATTAACAGATTTAAAATAATAAATATAATTAAAAACACAAGAATCTGGGATATAACCAGTTTCGTTCTAAGTTTCATTTTTCTTTTTCCTTCGGTATTGGTTGGGAGTAATCCCCACGTATTCTTTAAAAATTTTGCTGAAATACTGACTGGAAGTAAATCCGGTTTTTTCCGAAACTTCATAGACCATATATTCTTTCTCATCGAACATTTTCTTCGCCCAGGCAATGCGTACCTGATTAATATAATCATTTACGCTTACTCCAACCTCGCTTTTAAATTTGGTAGAAAGCCAGGGAGCAGAAAGATTTACAGCCTTTGCCACCTTGGCAGAAGTCAGATCCACATCCCCATAATTTTCCCTGATGTACCGGATGGCCTCCTCTGTCACCTGAGAGTAAGCGTTTCGTTTATTTCCCTTAAGGATAAACCAAATCTCCTCCATCTTATCAGTAAGAAATTTTATGAGTTCCTCTGCATCACTGAAATCATAAGAGGAGCTGTTTTCAATAACAGTAAACTTTCTTCCGCTTTTCTTATCTGCCAGAGTCCCTTCCAGATAATGAAATGCTTCAAAGAAATTTTTCACATACCAGAAATAAGTAAACGAATCTTCTTTTTCCCTGGCCGTTTCCGCAATATCCAGACACTCCTCTATCCTGGTTTTCTCTTTGTGCTTCATCATAAAATACAGTTCGTCAGCCGTTACAGAAGGAGTCTTCTCTTCCTTTTCCAAAGCCGGGTATGAGGATGGAAACTCTGTCACTCCCGTTCGCTGTTTCAAATAGCTTTCGGAAATACAATGCTTATTTTCCCGGTAGAAATTTCCGAACTGACGTATAGATCTTTTCTGTTTATCATAACAGGCGTCAAAACTGGACTTCGTTTCTCTGTTCATCTTCTCATATAATTCCGTGGTAAACCTCTTCAGCTTCTCCTGTTCCTGCCAGTCTTCCGCACCTTTTTCCACAAATTCCAAAACAGCGATATATTCCCGTTCGTTCAGACTAAAATCAGAAATAACCTTTACCTTTAATTCCTCTCCTGTTTTCTGGCAGATATTCTTAAATTCCAGCTCGTAAGATTCTTCCCCACCTTTGTCCGAAGGCAGATACTTATCTAAAAATCTGGGTTTTGTCCGCCGAAGGAGAATTACGTAATAATATTTTTTCCGAATCCGAATGTAATCATCCTCATCCAGCATCTCCCGGTAACTCTCCTCCCTGACATTCTTCTTTTTGAAAATTTCTTCCAGAATCATACTGATGGTATACTTTCTTTTGGCATTTTCTTTATCAATCTTCTCTTTCAGATTCAGCAGCTTTTTTAAGAAACTTTCTTCTTCCAGATCGCTTTTCAGAAGATAGTCGTCGATGTCCAGCCGGATCGCCTGCTTGATATAGGAAAAATTCTTATAGGCTGATAAAAACAGGATGTGGGTTTCCTTTCCATATTCCCGGATGGCCGATACTAATTCCAGCCCGTTCATCCCCGGCATTTTTACATCAGAAATTACCAGCTGAGGCTTGTATTTTTTATATAAGGCCAGAGCTTTTCCGGAGTCAAGGGCTGCTCCGATTACTTCAAAGCCGTAGTATTCCCAGTCAATCATTTTTTCCAGATATTCCAGTGCCAGTCTCTCATCGTCTACCAATAAAACCTTAATCATATCTGTACGCCCCTATCCGCTTTACGAAAAACAGCGCCCAAAGAACCGGAAGATCCTGCCCCCTTATTCTTTCGACGCCATTTTCTTATTTACAATTCTGCCTTTAATAATTCTTTTTTCTGTTTCCTGTTGCTTAGGAAGTCCATTACTCGCTGATTATTATAGGTAAATATCATAATGATAAGAAGAAAGATTCCCGAAGCCGTATCCTGCAAAGATGCTGAGATTCCCAGACTTAACAACCCTGTAGTCAGCATATTTAAAATGAAATTCCCCACAAAAATGCCTATCAGCAAGTTGCAGTACTGCTGCAGCGCCAATCCCACATAAATTCCCAGCATACAGTTAAAAATAATATTTGTGCTGGACATATACATAGGCGTATCTATGGATCCCTGGATGGAAATCTTCAACAGCGCCGCCGTTCCCAAAAATACAGAGGAGACTGCGTAACACCAGAAAGCCGTCTTTTTCGTACTGACACCTGCATTCTTTGCAATCTGCTGTGAGCTTGCACAGGCTCTTACATGATAGCCAAATTTCGTATAATTAAATATAATATAAAACAACGCAAACATAATTGCAAATATAATCAGACAATAGGGAAATCTTCCCAGAGTTGTAATTTCTCCGCTGATGGCTGTTACCCAGGATATACTGGCAAGGTTTGAAAGAGTCTCATAAATCATGCAGACACCCAGGGCAGTTACAATAGCCGGAACTCTTAAAAGCATATACAGAACGCCGGACAGGGTTCCCAGAACTATACCTGCGCCTATCACGATAAATGCAAACGGAACCAGGCCGATTCCATACAGGTACACCATTTTTGCTCCCAGCATAGCAGACAGCATTACCACTGCGCCTGCACTTAAGTCCATCCGGTTGCACAGCATGTTACAGCACATCGCATAAGAAATCAATGTTGGGGCCAGAGTCTGTTTCAGGTTCATAATCAGGCTGGCCGGTTTCCCGAAGCTGCCTCTGGAGCACACAAAAAACAACAGGTATACAAAGACGGGCAGAATCAGTACTTTTATTACATTTTTTATATTCACAGATTTCATACACTACTCGCTCCCCTTTCCTGACCGGGACTTTAATTTCCATGCCTTTCTATGGTATCTTCAATGCTGTAGGAAGCACCCATCTCCAGCAAATCCTCAGAAGTCACACTGCTGTTTTTAGATTTTATCAGTTTGTCCACTTCTTCTGTTGTCCAGGCATATACGCCGTCATCATGAAGATACTCCATATAATCGGCAAATTCTTCACCGGATTTGCATATAATAAAGTTTACAGGAACTTCCACTTTATCCAGCGGGTCTCCTTCCAGCGCATTATAAAGCAATACGAATGGAAATACTAAATCTGCGTACTGGCCGCCGATGGCGCATACCGTTTCGCCGTCGTCGAAGCTCTGCTGACAGTTTTCAGAGAAATCACAGAAGGCGATTTTCACCTGTCCTTCTCTGCCTGCTGATTTAATGGGTTCCGAACAGTACTCAATTCCAAGAAGGGTAATGGCAATGCCGTCGATGCTGTCGTCGGATGCCAGGAAGTCTTCCACTGCTTTTGTAAATTCCAGTCCTCTGTATTCTCCGGCTTTTGTCACTTCCGGATGATCTTCAAAGGCTTTCATCATACCTTCCCACCGTCTGTCATGACAGGTGATTCCCGGTTCATAGCCGATGGCTGCAATATTGGTGCATCCTGCGTCGATTAAGCTTGTAATAATCTCATATCCTGCATCGTAGTCAGATTCATAAGAGCCTCCTACGAAGTAGTCGCTTTCGTATACCTGCTCCTTAATGCTTTCGTCAATCTGAGACCAGCCCACCGCTAAATATACCTGGTTTTCTTCGCAGATTTTCAGGCCCTGCAGAACTGCCGTACCGGAAAAGTTGGTGGTAATAATGCCGTCCACGCCCTGGGCGCACAGATTTTCAATGGCAGACAGATAAGTCTCATCTGCAAAGTTTTCGATGATGTAATAGTCAAACTTTACACCATATTCTTTACCCAGATAGTCTGAATAAGCTTTATATTTTGCACAGAGAAAGTCTGTGGTCGTATGGATAACAACGCCGATATTATATTTTCCATTTTCATCTCCACTGGTTTCTCCGGCTCCCTGCTCATCTCCCCAGACTTCTGTATCTTTCGTTTCTTCTGCTGATGCAGACTCTTGAGCACCTGACTCTGAGCCCGTCTCTGAACTGCCAGATCCGCTGCAGGCGGCAAGGGAAAACACCATGACTGCACTTAACATAACTGCCAGTATTTTTCTTATTTTTTTCATCTTTTTTCCTCCATTTTATTCTAAAACTCCATCTTTATTTTTCACATAGGTCAGGAATACCAGCAGCAACAAAACAAGCCCCTGAATTCCTTCTACTACCCGTTCATTCACTCCTAAGATTATCAGTCCGTTACGAAGAAGTATAACGGAAAATCCGCCGATTAAAGCCCCATACATCTTCACCTGCGACCCACCGGAAAGAGGGACGCCGCCCAGAACCAACGCGGTGATTACATTCATTTCCAGGCCCTGTCCCGTGGAAGTACTGACGCTTCCTGCTCTTGCCATCAGAATGAATCCTGCAATGCCTACGGTGATTCCGCTGATGGTATAAGCAAGCATCCTCATGGCATTTACGTTCACGCCTGCCTGTTTCGCCGCAAGCGGATTTCCTCCGATTGCCTTGTTCTGTTTTCCAATTGGGCTTTTTTCAAACAGAAGATAGCAGACTGCAAATACAGCTATCAGTGCAAACAGTTTCAAAGTCTGGTTGTCGTATTCATATAAATAAACAGGAATGCTGTATTTCTGGGCAGCGCATACAGTATTTAGGATTCCCCGGCACATATACATAATGCAAAGAGATGTAATAAACGGGGACACCTTTAAATACACAGAGACAAATCCATTTAATAAGAACCACACCAGAGCTGCTCCGATACCGGACAGAAATACCACCAGCACCGGCACCCCTGTATTGGCCACTAAAATAGAAATAAGAACACTGAAGCCGATAACACCTCCATAGGAAAGGTCCATGCCCCCGTGTGCATATACAAAAACAGCACCAAAGGCCATAATAGCAACGTAAACGGTCTGGTTTAAAATGCTGTTTATGTTTCCTCTGGTCAGCAGCCTGCCGTCACTGCATATTTGAAAAATAATTACCATCAGCACAATCCCGAGGAAAGGGACGAATTTCCGAAGGGTTTCCGTAAGATTCACCGGATTTCTTCCTGTTTTTTCTGCCTTTGTTTCCAAACTCTTTCCCTCCCTTATACCATTTCTCTGATTAATTCCGCTTCACTAAGCGTCTCCGATCTTGGAAATGTGTTTTGAATTCTGCCGTCCTTCATAATCAGAATTCTGTCGCTCATACCGATTAATTCCGGAAGTTCTTCGGAAATCATCAGAATGGATTTTCCTTCTTTTTTCAGGCGATACATAAGCTGGTACATAAATGCCTTTACCCCTATGTCGATTCCCCTGGTGGGACAGTCCAGAATAAAAATTTCCGTCTCATTTCCCAGCCATTTACCAAATACCACTTTCTGCTTGTTTCCACCACTCAGATCCCCTACCGGTTGTTGGATTTGTCGGCATTTAACACTCATATTTTTTACCTGTCTCTCTGTGAATTCCATCTCCTTTTTCTTCATAATCAGTCCTGCTTTCTGCAGCATAGGCAGGGAGGGGAGAACTGTATTTTCCAATATGCTGGCAGATAAAATCAAAGCTTCCTGATCCCGGTTTTTAGACACATAGCCGATTTTATGACCAATGGCCTGTTTTTCCGTTCGGATGACAGTTCCATCCCCCAGGCAGACCTCTCCATACAGGAGATCCTGTGCGCCAAACAGCGCCTTTCCAAGTTCATGCATTCCGCAGTCTGTCAGCCCTCCGATACCCAGAATCTCTCCTTTGTGCAGCTTCAGAGAGACCCCTTTCAGTCCGTTTCGGGTATGAATATTTCTGGCTGATAAAACCACTTCCTTCTGGCAGCTCCCGTCATAGTCGCTGCGGTAATAATCCCCGGTAAGCTTTCTGCCTACCATCAATTCTTTAATTTTATCTTCCCCGAACTCTTCTTTATCCAGCTCTGCGATGAAAGCGCCGTCTCTCAGCACAATCATTTTTGTACAGATTTCCATTAATTCTTCCAGATCATGAGAGATAAATAAAACGGTTTTTCCTTCTTTTTTGAAACTGCGAATCGTTTTGTAAATGATGTCTCTTCCATGCTGAGACAAGGCGGTAGTCGTCTCATCTACGATGAATATCCGCGGGTTAGTATATAAGGCCCTTACCACCTCGATCAGTTTTCTCTCTTCAAAACTGTACCTGGTTATGGGATCTTCCGGCCTTACATCCTCGATTCCGGAATATTCCAGAATCTTTTCCGCCTCCTGGTACATTTTCCTGCGGTTAATCACTCCATGACCGGCAAATAGCTGTTCTTTTCCCAGGAAAATATTATCTGCGACGCGAATGCCCGTAAGGGTTCCCATCTCCTGTGCAATCATACTGATTCCGTGTTGCTGGGCGTCCATGGGGCTTACCGGTTTATAAGGCTTTCCCTCCAGTTCCAGCTCCCCGGATGTAGCCGGATAAATTCCGGAAATAATCGAAGAGAGTGTGGATTTTCCGGAACCGTTTTCTCCAATCAGGCCGATAATTTCTCCTCGTTTTACCTCTATAGAAACATCTTTCAGCGCATGAGTCTGTCCAAAATCCTTGGACACATTTTTCACCTTTAAGATAACTTCTGAACTCATTTTTACCTCCGTCACAACACCGTTATCCCAGAATAATCACATTCCATGAAAGTTTTGGCAGCACGGCGGATTCACCGTTCTGCACCTCTGCCTCCCGCATGGTTACCGTATCCGGCATTTCATATGTATTGCGGGCTTCTAAATCTTTCCCGTCAAGAACCAGATGTCTGAGCACTTTCTTTTCTCCATAACCCTGCAGTTCTATATGAAAATCCACCTCTTCTTCCTGATCGCAGTTTAAAACAAAGATTCTCACCTGATCCGCCTCCCGCTCATAGACCACCGCCGGCTCTACAATGGGCAGTTCTCCAAAGCCGCAGTGGTAAGAAGGCGCATCTACCGCAGCTTTCATAGCGGTTCCCCGGCCATACCGGGACAGCATATGGAAGGGATGGTAGATGGCCTGTTTATAAATTCCGCCGTTCTTTATTGTTGTAATAGGGGCAATCACATTGATAAGCTGAGCCAGGCAGGCAATTTCCACAGTATCTGCATTGTTTAATAAAGTTATCCCCAGCCCTCCCACAACAATCGCGTCAAGAAGACTGTATTTCTCCTGAAGAATCGGAGGAGCCACCTCCCACTTGCCTGCAGATGTCATTTCAAAGGTGGTAAGCCCCTGAAGATCATCCAGAGAGTCCAGCTTAATATCCTGGAAATTCCATACATTCCATTCATCCAGACAGATTTTTAAGTCTTTTTCAAAATGTCTCTGGGCTTTCACATAATCGATCACACGGGCGCTGTTTTTAATATGATTGTCCAGCTGTTTATAGGCCGCTACAAAATCGGTAGTTCCCTGACCCGAATTCATGGTGTAATTATGGGTGGAGAGATAATCCACCGTCTCATACAACTCATTCAGCATCGTTCTGTCCCATTCCAGATAGGTGGGAAGCATTTCATAGCTGCTGCCGCAGGCTACCAGTTTAATGTTAGGATCTACCCATTTCATAATCTTTGCTGCTTCCAGAGCCTTTTTCGTATAATCCTCTGCTGATAAATGGCCTGCCTGCCAGCTTCCTTCCATCTCATTTCCCAGACACCAGTACTTCACTCCATAAGGTTCGGGACTTCCGTTTGCCGCCCGCAGATCACTCCAGTAAGTTCCTCCCGGATGATTGCAGTATTCCACTAAATCACCGGCATCTTTAATACTCCCAGTCCCCAGATTTACGGCAATCATAGGCTCTGTTCCCACTTTTTTTGCCCAACGACAGAACTCGTCAATACCAAATTCATTGGTTTCAATGCTTGACCAGGCATAATCCATTCTTCTGGGGCGTTTCTCCCTGGGGCCGATACCGTCGTGCCAGTCATAACAGGATACAAAGTTTCCGCCCGGGTAACGAATCACCGGAACCTGCAGTTCTTTCACAAGTCCCATCACATCCTTCCGGTAACCCTCTTCGTCTGCATCCGGATGTCCGGGTTCATAAATCCCTGTGTAAATACTTCTTCCCAGATGTTCTGTAAAAGAAGAAAAGATTTTCTCATTAATTTCCCCGATTTCGTAATGTCTGTCGCTGAAACAGGTTGCCTTTTTCATACTTCTGCCTCCTTTTTTTGTTCTGTTCTGGAGATTATTGTAGATTTTTTCAGCCGGAGATTCTATATTCTGAATTTTGAAAATGTGTAAATTTTTCAGGTAGAAAATCCATATGTGTAAATTTTTCACCGTATTGCGCTGTGTAATGGGAGTTCCTATTAAAGAATAAAGAGGACAAGTCCTCTTCAACTCCTTTTTTCCCTCACTCATGAGGGACTTGTAGTCTTTTGCGCCAGATGCAGACTGCCGCAGGCAGTCAAGTTCTATATAATCGAGTAGGAGGGAGTGATTAGCTCCCGTCCTCTCACACCACCGTGCGTACCGTTCGGTACACGGCGGTTTCAA
>NZ_NFJL01000040.1 GCF_002159835.1 Blautia sp. An249
CTCCTTCCTTACTCATACCGGGTAATATAGACCTTTGTGGCACGGATCTCCCCGTTCTCCTGTGTCTCGCCATAAACAGCAACTCCGGTACTCTTCTTCACCTGGGAAGCCGCGGCATCCTCAAAGCGTACATCCCCTGTCTCACTGTTAAAAACGGCGATCTGGAACGTACAGTCCTCCCCGTAGGAAACCGTTGTACTCTCCATCCCACTTTCCATGCCGGGCGCAGCCTCCACTGCCGTCTGCCCATGGTCTTTGTCCTGGGTGGGGATTACCTGGAAGCTCCCCTCCTGGAAATCGGATACCGTTCCTTTTAAAGCAGCATTGTCCAACAGCTCATCCCCGCTTCCTTTTCCGGATGAATCTGTGTCCGCATTCTGGCTAGTACGTGCAGGAGCGTTTCCTCCCGTACCCTCTCCGGTATGGGAGCTGCCGCATCCTGCCAGGGCAAGAGTGCAGACCAGAAGTAAAATTGTGATTCCTTTTTTTCTGTGTTTCATTTCCATCATCTCCTTTTCGTTTTTGCAGTCCCATCATACAGAAGAACCTCTCTAAAACTCCTCAAAAACAGAATCCATTTTCCATCTTTTTTTAGAGAACTTTTAGAAGGTTTCTCTGCTATACTGTTATCTGGAGACAATATTAATAAGAAGGAGACATCCATTATGATAAAAGTATTACTTCTCGAAGATGACATGGACCTTAGCAGTGCCATCCAGCAGGAGCTGATCCGAAACGGTTATTCTGTGGACTGCTTAAGCGACGGGGAAACGGGAATGCTGTACGCGCTGAATAAGGACTACGGCTATGACCTTGCCATCGTAGACCGTATGCTGCCTGTCATAGACGGCCTGACCATCATAAAAGCCATGCGGCGGAAGGATATCCAGATCCCGGTGATCATTATTACCGGAATGTCCGCTCTGGACGACCGGATTGACGGACTGGACGGCGGCGCGGATGATTATCTGGTAAAGCCCTTCCATATCCGGGAACTCCTGGCAAGAGTGCGTGCCTTGACACGCCGCCCTGGGAAAATGCAGGAAACCCAGGTACTTTCCTATGGAGATCTTCACCTGGATGCTTCCGCCCGCCTTGTCACCTGCAAAAACCATGAGCTGACACTGACCGCAAGAGAGACGGAGCTTCTCAGTGCCTTTATCCAGCATCCGGGAACCGTCTTTTCAAGGGAGCAGCTTGTCCTTAAAGTATGGGGCAGTGATTCTGAGATCGAGCCGGGAAACGTGGACAATTACATTTCCTTCCTCCGAAAACGGCTCCGGGAGCTGAAAAGCGCCTGCGAAATCAAGACGATCTACGGCACAGGCTACCGATTGGAGGGATCAGCCCATGCTTAAACAATTACAAACCCGGTTGCGGATCTTCCTCGTTGTTATCTTTATGGCAGTTGTCTCTTTGATCCTGGGATTTTCTTTCTGGAATACCTGGCAGGCAAGCCAGATGGCGGATGTTTCTTACATCCAGCGCATGGCTTCCCTGATCATTTATCAACTGGAGGCGGACGCCTCAGGACCGGAAGACCTGCTCTCTGATTACGAACGGGAAATGAATGTGTATGCCATTTTAAAAAATGGCACCGGGCAAGTCCTATACCAGAGCAGTCCGGACACCCGTACAGACTTTGGCACACTGGGGGAAATCGCCCAGGAGAGTATCGACATGGTTTCCGCTGGAGACCATGGGGATCTGCCGAAAATAACAGACCAGGGCGGTTACGGAGAAATCGAGGGAAACAGCCATGACCGTTATTACGTGATCCCTGCGGTCATCAGCACAAAGTCGGGACAGTGGTACTCTCTGGTGCTGTTTTATGAACAGACCTCCATCCGGGAGCTCCTGCTCCGGCAGCTTCCTGCCTACGGCAGTATCTGGCTGCTGGCGTTTGGCTGTATCCTGTTAGTGAGCCGTTTCCTCCTGCGCCGGGCATTTGATCCAACCGAACGCGTGTTGAAAGGACAGAAAGACTTTGTTGCAGCCGCTTCCCACGAGCTGAAATCTCCTTTAGCCGTCATCATGGCAAACTCTGAGGCGATAGAAACCATCGGCGGACAGGAGCCCCAGATCCAGAACCATCTAAACGTGATTGATACAGAATGTATGCGGATGTCAAAGCTCGTTCGGGATATGCTGCTGCTCGCCTCCTCTGATGCCGACAAGTGGACGGTCCACAGGCAGAAGATAAATATTGATACCCTACTGATCACACTGTTCGAGGCTTACGAACCGATATGCAAGGGGAAATCCATTCAGCTTAAGCTGGCTCTGGAAGAGACAGAGTATCCACGCCTTGATACCGATCAGGAGCGCCTGTACCAGATCTTAAGCATCTTTCTGGATAATGCCGTCTCCTACTCCCTGGAAAACAGCAGCATCGAAATCCAGACCAGACAGACCACCAAAGAGCTGACTTTTCTGGTGGCAGACCACGGGAAAGGGATTGCCAAGGCGGATCAGCCGTTCATTTTCGACCGGTTCTACCGCGCGGATAAATCCCATACGGATAAATCCCACTTTGGCCTGGGACTGAGCATCGCGGAAGAACTGGCGAAGATACTGGCAGGGAGGATCGGATTTGAAGATACTCCCGGCGGAGGGGCGACCTTCTTCCTGACATTGCCGATAAAATAACAGGCTTTCGGAATACTTGGTATATGTCACAAAGAGACGACTTTTAGAAACCATTATTCTGTGCAGCAGACACGCACAACAGAACACTCATATATAGACAGGTATTATTCTGAAATGATAAAATAAAACAAATTGGAAGTTGTGGAGGTAAGATAATGAAAAAAATTATAACTATTTTTAGTGTTATATTTATACTCACATCACTAACAGCCTGTTCACCAGACTTCAATGGAAGCAGAACAGGAAATGACAAGCAACTAATTATGGAATATACAGCGTTTAATACTACTGATTCTCAAGATTTAGTTGTTGAAGCTGGGGATACCATTCATACGGAAATTGTAATTGAGGACGGACAGTTATCATATAAAATTCAGAAAAATGATGATGAACCTATCGCTGAGAGTGAAGGCATTTTCTTTTCAGTAGACTTTGATGTTGAGGTAAAAGAAAGCGGAACATATACAGTAACAGTAACAGGAGAAAAAGCAAAGGGAAGCGTAAAATTCGTAGTAGAAAGTGCGGAGTGATTTACTGGAACAAATCAGCAAATCCTAGCTTATCAAACTGTAAAAATTGAAATTTAAGGGGGTTTTGCATGAAAAATAAGGATATTGTAAAATATTTCTATGAAGTTATTATTTCGGATAATTTACTTGATGAAATCTCTAAATATATATCAGAGAACTGTGTTCAAAGGATTGGAGAAAAAGAAATGTTCATAGGAATAGACGGAATGAAAGAACACCTACTAGCGTTGAAAAAGACTTATCCTGATTACACTATGAAAATTATCCGTCAATATGAAGCAGACGATTATGTTATTTCAGAATTTATTATGAAAGGTACTCATGCGGGAGACTTTCTCGGAATAACACCCACAAATAAGATTTTGGAAATCACAGGGGTGGATATTGATAAAGTTATAGATGGAAAAATTGTAGAACATGGCGGTGCTACAAATACCTTTGAAACTTTTTTTGAACACCACTTAATTCAATCTGTATAAATCCGAGTTTATAAAGAAAGCGCCGGGCGCAGAGGCCAAACAGCCCCCGCGCCCGGCACTTCGCTTGTAGTTGCTTATTCGTCCGTAAGCTGGAACCGCTACGCCTCAAAGTCGGCATCGCTCATGGTGTCCAGCTTATCAAGTGTCTGGCGGGCCAGCGCCCGCATTTCCTCGTCCATATCCGGCATAGCCGCCCGGACAGCCGCCGTCCTGCGCCGGTCGCTCTTGTGATACAGACAGATCAGGTTTTCTTCCTCCACGGTAAAATACATTTCTCATACCTCCAATTCGTTTGACTTGCTTCTGGCCGGGGCCTTTTTCGGGGCCTGGGTCTGTTTTGTTTCGGATAGCTGCTTTCAGATGGAGGCTTTATTATATCTCATTCAATTATACAAATTTTATTTCCACATAAATATATTTTCTTTTTTCTGACCTTATACACTACCTAATCGGCTTTTATTATAAGAGGTTTTCTACTTTTTTAAGAGCAAGATTCACCTGCGTAACTCAAAACCCATTTCATGGCTTTTGGTTCCCCGGCAATCTTGATGGGGATTTCGGTCTACGCTCCGCTCCGGTCCGTGCTAAACGGATGTCCGCCGGACATCCAGCACCCCCATACCCTCGATGCTGCACATTTCCCATGTGCTGTATGGCTCCTATTTACATAGTCGCAGCATGGCAGAGACTGCCACGGGTAATATAAGGAAAGGAAGATTTATGGCAAGACCAAAGAAAGACAAAGCGTTGCGTCACACCCATCCGGTTATGCTCCGTCTCACAGATACGGAATACGAACTTGTCTCCTCCCATGCGAAAGCCGCCCATCTGCCGCTGGCGGAATACAGCCGCAGGCTGGTCACGGGGAAACAGGTCAAAATCAAATATGAGCTTGTGGCCGATTTGCCGGAAATCAAAAAAATGACAGCACAGCTCGGAAAAATCGGAAGTAATCTAAACCAGATTGCCCGTCACTTTAACAGCGGCGGCATCCATTCCCAGGAAATGCGGAAAGCCATCAACCGGGGGCTGGCGGATATTTATGAAATGAAATATGAAGTGCTGAAACTGGCAGGTGATTTGCTCTCCGCCGCCGAAAATTCCGAAGCAGGCGAAGGCAACACGGGAGGTACACATGGCAATCCTGAAACACATCGCAAGTAAAAATGCCGATTACGGGGAAGCGCAGCGTTATCTCATGTTCCAGTATGATGAATATACCGGGAAACCTATTCTGGATGAAGATGGAAGGCTTATCCCCCGTGAGGAATATTATCTGGATGGCATCAACTGCGATCCCTTTACCTTCGATATGGAATGTAAGGAATTAAATGCACAGTGCAGAAAAAACCAAAATTATGATGACATCAAATCCCACCATTACATCATCAGCTTCGACCCGAAAGACACAGAGGATGGACTTACCGGGGAACGGGCGCAGCAGCTCGGCTTAGAGTATGCTCGGAAAAATTTCCACGGCCACCAGGCTCTCGTCTGTACCCACACGGACGGCAGCAATGAAAGCGGCAACATTCATGTACATATCGTGATCAACAGCGTAAGGAAATATGATGTGGAGCGTCAGGACTTTATGGAGCGGTCTACGCATCCGCTCCGGTCGGCGCTAAACGGATGTCCACTGGACATCCAGCGCCCCTGTGATTCCCATTCCGGTTACAAGCACCATCTTACCAACGATTACCTGAATTATCTGAAGCAGGAAGTGATGGATCTCTGCCATCGGGAACAGCTTCATCAGGTAGACCTGTTCGCTCCTGCAGAAAAGAAAGTCACTGACCGGGAATATCAGGCAAGACGCAGGGGGCAGAAAAAGATGGAGGAACGAAACCGAAAGATGGCATCGGAGGGCATTACTCCCCGAAAAACGACTTTCGAGACGCAGAAAGATTTTCTCCGCAGCGCCATCGACGAAGCGGCGGCATCCTGCGCTTCTTTGGAGGAATTTCAAAACTTCTTATGGGAAAAGTATCGGATTTCCTTCAAAGTCAGCCGTGGCCGGTTCAGCTATCTGCATCCGGAACGAAATAAGGCGATTACCGGAAGGAACCTGGGAACCCGTTATGAGAAAGCGCATCTGCTGTCCGTATTGGAGAAAAATGCGAACTTCCATGAAAATGCTTCTGCCGGACTGCCGACTTTCCTGTTTATCAAATCCAACCTCCGTCTTGTCACGGATCTGCAGAGCTGCGTCAAAGCACAGCAGAGTGCAGCTTATGCCAGGAAGGTAAAGCTGTCCAATTTACAGCAGATGGCCAAAACCGTCGCTTACATACAGGAGCATGGGTATCAGAGCGAGGACGATTTAGCAGACGCTTTCCAAAAGGCGCAAACCCAGGCTTCCCAAATGCGAAAAGCACTCCGCAAGACAGAGCAGGACTTGAAAAGCGTCAATGCACAAATCCATTACACCGGACAGTACCTTGCTAATAAATGCAATATCTCGGCTCTAAGAATAAAAAGAAGTTCCGTCAGAAACATCAGTCTGAAATCACGCTCTATGAGACGGCCCGGAAAGTGCTGAAGGAACACACAGACGGCGGAAAGCTGCCTTCCATGAAAGCGCTGAAAACGGAAAAAGAAGATCTTCAGGCACAGAAGGACAGTCAGTACGAAGCCTACCAGAAACTCCGTAGCCATGAAAAAGAGCTAAAGACCGTGCAGGCAAATGTGGCTGCCATCCTGGGGAAAGACCTTTCCCGGCAGGCAGAACAGGATAGAGAAAATACTCGTTCATAGAAATGAGACGATTTCTCTGCATTATTATTTTAAGTGTGCATATACTTAAAATAGAGCTAAATTGCGGGATTGACTTTTTGCGTCAGTTTTGCTATATTTAGTTCAGTGATCGTGTTACGGAAACTTGCGAAGCCCGTGACCGGGGGAGAACCTGCGGGTCTCTCCCTCTTTTATTTTAAGGAGAACAAAATGGCATCACAAAAAACTTTTACGACCTTTTCCGAGCAGATTGACCTTCTGAAAAATGAAAAACATCTTGTCATATCTGACCCTCAATCTGCTGAGAAATTTTGAAAAGAATTGGATACTTTCCTTTATTCGGCGGTTACAAACATTTATTCCGGATACCGCTGACAAAGAAATATAAAGACGGAACTACCTTTGATGAAATCGTGGCTCTTTATGATTTTGACTCTGAACTGCGGGAACTTTTTTTCAAATACCTGCTTCAGATTGAGCGTCATTTACGTTCTCTCATGTCCTATTATTTTTCAGAAAAATATGGCGAAGCGCAGACGGCTTATCTGGATCGGCACAATTACAACAACAACCGCCAAAATCAGAAAATTATTGTACGCCTGATGGCCACTTTGCAAAGAGCAGTCACAACCACTGACTATGTTTATATCAACTATTACCGGACTACTTATGGGAATATCCCATTATGGGTACTAATCAATGTGTTGACTTTCGGAAATTTATCAAAGATGTACAAAGTATTTCCGCAGTCTCTGCGTTCAAAGATTTGCAAAGATTTTGGAATTATCAACCAGCGTCAGCTAGAACAGTTTTTGTCCGTATTGACAAAATTCAGAAATGTATGCGCTCACGGAGAAAGACTATTTACCTACCGGACAATCGATAATATCTCCGACCTTCCATTACACCAAAATCTGTCTATCCCTAAAAACGGTATTCAGTATGTATACGGAAAAAATGATTTATTCGCTGTTGTGATTGCGTTCCGCTACCTTCTGCCAAAAGAAGATTTCTATTCATTTAAAAGAAAGCTGACCGTTGCGATTGGAAAAAGCAGCAAAAAACTGATACATATTACAGAATCTGAACTTTTAGAGCATATGGGTTTTCCTGCAAATTGGAAAGATATTTCCCGTTGCCGGATAACCCCTTAAAAGAAAAAGAGGAAGATGCCGCCGCAATAAGGCCAACATCTTCCTCCCATTTTATTTCTTTCTCCGCTCCAAATCTTCCTCTGCCGCCATCTGCGGCGCTGCTCTCCCACTTTTTCCCGCAATCTCGGCCTGCTTCAGATGGAGCCGATCCAGGACAGAGATACGCTTCCCAATTTTCCGTGGTTTTGGCGGAAGGTTATTCATCCGTCCGTCGATCATATTGTAGTTTTGTTCTTCTGTTATCTCGGCGCTCCTAAGATATTCCCCGTT
>NZ_NFJL01000041.1 GCF_002159835.1 Blautia sp. An249
GGTATCACCTCCATCATTTGAGAACATCTTATCAAATGATGGAAGGGATTTGAAGATACGGATGATTACCTACTTACAAACGAACAACTACTGTTGAGATTGAAGAAGCTGTCGAAGAAAGATTTGGAGCTATTGACATTACTTTTTGTGGATGGTTATCGTCAAATTGATGTAGCACGTCTTTGGCATTGTTCCAGAAGTGCTGTTGCACAAAGATTTAAAAAAATAAAAAAATTTTTGAATAACACTTAACAAATGAAGCGTATCAGTGCCTACCCATTGAGGGAAGAACATTCTCCCAATGTGGAGCTTGACAATTTCATAGACGGCATTTCCGGTACATAACCTATGTACGAGCGAATCAGGCACGCCGCGAAGATGGACAGCCCCAGGAGGTGATGAATAGGACTGTTCCGAGCGATCCACGTCAGCCTGATACCCGAAAGTGGCATTTCAGGGCGCGATGACTGCATAGGGGTTAAAGATACTTCCTCACGGCCTCCTAAAGACTTGGGGGGAACTCTGCGGCGCACGAGTAAAACGACGCTGTGGAGTTATGACAGCCGCGCCAGCGGAGACCGGAATGTCCCCATCGCCAGGGGTGCGTGGCAAATGTGGCGAGTAAATTTTTCAAAGTCAGATACCATGCGCTGGCAGCTTCGGTTGCCAGCGCATTCATGTGATTTTGAAAGCAACAACCACATCTTTGACAGAAAGGGGGACCACCTATGGAAAAATTGATTTCGCGGAAAGAGGCTGCCAAATTACTGGGGATTAGCATTGCCACTTTGGATGCAGCTCGAAACAGTGGGCTAATTTCCTATGTTCAGTATGTGCAAAATGGTTGCGTGTACTTTACAGATGCTGGCCTTCAGGAGTATATCGCAAAATGCACCCATCGTGCAAAGCCAGTGGAAAAAAGCGCTACATACCGCAAGCTGCGAAGTGTCCGAGCTTGAGCTGTTCCGTATCCTTGCTGGAACCTAATATGTCTGATAAAACAAAGGTACAGCGCTGGACATTATTCTTAGGAGGTGACGGAATTGGCAAAAAGAAAAAGGGCAATTCCTCAATATGGTACGGTCGTGCTTAACGGCATTGAATATTATAGAACCAGAGTCGAAGATTCGGATGGAAACAGAGTGGCGCTTTATGCAAAGACGCCCGAAAAGCTTTATGACAAGGAACTGGAGGCGTTAGAGCAGATTGACAGTACTACGTTTCGTCGAAGATCGCCTACGGTTGCTGAGTACTGTGAGAAGTGGCTGCTGATGCAGTCCGTCCATGTTCGGGCCACCACCTTGACAGATTATACCTCTAAGGTGCGGCGGCACATTATTGGAGGGCTGGGAGACAAGAGAATGGCTGATGTATCCCTGGATGACATCCAACTTGCCCTCGTACCTGTTTCCAAGAAGTCGGCTTCGGTTTATAAGTCTGTGGTGATTCTCTGCAAGTCCATTTTCCGGGCGGCCAAGGAGAGCCATGTGATTGACGAGGACCCGACCATATACCTGGATGCAAAGGGAGGAGTTCCCCAGGAAGAAAGACAGGCATTGACGGATGAACAGGTTGAGCGGCTTTTGGACACGATCCGGGATTTGCCGCCCTATGTATTTGTGATGATCGGTTTATATGCCGGTCTGCGCCGGGAAGAAATCCTGGCGCTGCAATGGGATTCTGTGTATCTGGATGCAGAGGCTCCGTACTTAACGGTACGGCGGGCATGGCACACAGAACATAACAGGCCGGTCATTCTTACCGAGCTAAAGACCAAAGCGGCACAAAGAAACATTCCTCTCCCGGTCTGTCTGGTTGAATGTCTGAAAGATGCAAAGAAAAAATCCACTTCGGATTATGTGATTGCCAATCGGGACGGTGATCCGCTATCCTATACACAGTTTAAGCGGCTGTGGCAGTATATTGTGACGCGGACTGCAAAGCCGAGAATGGCCAGAAAACTTGTGGACGGAAAGTATGTAAAATATATGCTTTACCCGAAACTTGGAGAAAAAGCCAGGAATAACGGCCATGTGGTATATAGCCTGGATTTTGAAGTGACACCGCATCAGCTGCGGCACACCTACATCACCAATCTGATTCATTCTTCGGTGGACCCCAAAACGGTACAATATTTGGCGGGCCATGAAAGCAGCAAAATCACGATGGACATTTACGCAAAGGTCAAATACAACAGGCCGGATGATCTTGTCAAAGCAATGGGCTGTGCCTTTGACTTATGGGACGCTGTGTAAGTTCCGAACAATTCAGAAAATGAAGTAAGAGCGAGACAAGGATGTCTCGCTCTTAGTTTTTCCTTGGCCGTATCTTTGATTCAATTTGAAATCTCTGATAAAAAGGAGGTGTAGATACATCACCACGCGAGAAAGGAAATTAATTATGGCAAAGAAGAAAAAAAACATACCTCAATATGGAACCGTCACACGAAAGGGTGTCCTGTATTACAGAACCCGGATTCTGGACGCAGACGGCAAGCAGGTGAGCTTGTATGGGACTACCTGCGAGGAACTGTACGATAAAGAGCAGGAGGCGAGACGCCAGGTAGCGGAGATCATCTTCCACCGGGAGCATCCTACTGTGGCCGAGTATTGTGAGAAGTGGCTGTTGATGCAATCCGCAAAAGTGTCGCCGGCTACACTGAAGGGCTACGCCTCCAATATGAAGAACTACATTATCAAGCCTTTGGGAGATATGTATATGGAGGAAGTAACAGCGGATGATATTCGTCTGGCGCTGATCCCATTGTCCAATAAGTCCGAGAGCCTGCACAATACGGTGAATATGCTCCTCAAGTGCATTTTTTACTCGGCAGAGCGGAGCCAGTTGCTGGAATACAATCCGTGTGAGGGGATTTCGGCAAAAGGAGGGAAACCGACCCAAAAGAAAGATTCGCTGACAGACCAGCAGGTGGAAGTGCTGCTGGAAACCGTCAAAGGACTTCCGCCGTATCTGTTTACCATGATCGGCTTATATGCCGGTCTGCGCCGAGAAGAAGCTCTCGCCTTGCAATGGGATTGTGTGTTCCTCGATGCACCCACTCCATATATCTCTGTGCGGCGCGCATGGCGATCAGAGCATAACAGACCGGTTATCTCTACAACGCTTAAGACGAAAGCAGCAAGAAGGGATATTCCCATTCCCAAATGCCTTGTGAATTGTCTGCGGGAAGCCAAGGCTGCCTCCAAATCGGAATATGTGATTGCCGATAGTGAGGGACAGCCCTTGTCATATTCGCAGTTCAAACGTGTCTGGCAGTACATCGTTGTTCGGTCTACCAAGGAGCGTACCTATTATAAGTATGTGAACGGACAGAGCATCAAGTACACTGTTCAGCCGAGTCTGGGAGGACATCAGAAAAACAATCCCAACATTGTGTATAGCCTGGACTTCGATGTGACACCGCACCTGCTGCGGCATACCTACATCACCAATCTTCTGTATGCAGGTGTTGACCCCAAGACGGTCCAGTACCTTGCCGGACATGAGAACAGCAAGACAACTATGGACATCTATGCAAGAGTAAAGTATAATAAACCAGAACAGCTATTCGATGTAGTAAATTCTGCATTTCATCAAGCTGTCCCCTCGTAAAAGTGGCCTGTTTTTTGGTTAAGGAATAGGACAACCGAGGGGCCGAGGCTCAAAAAAGCCCGGAATATCAAGGAAAATCATCGCTCAGACGATTGAAATACGGTCTCAAAGCAGCACGTCGTGCTCCTCAGTTCTCCAAACGATAATTTTGGGACAATTAAAGAAATTAGCAAACCCCTTGAAAATGCAGTATTTTCAAGGGGTTTCTTTATATCTGTAATGTTCTTAAATGGATGAAAATTGTGCGGAATAGCGGTCTATAGCACTCAATAGCACCCAAAACAAAAATCATGAAAACTTGTGTCTTATATAAGACCATGATATACTATAGAAAAGCGTGAGGGATGAGGTGTTATGAACCGTACAGAATACAAAAATAAGCACAGAAAAGAGCATTATGATTCTATCTTGTTTGTATTTCCCAAAGGAGAGAAGGACAGAATAAAGCAGGCGGCCAGTGAGTTAAAAATGTCTGTGAATGAATATCTGTACGCTCTCGTGTGTGATGATTTGGCATCCGGGAAAAGTAAATTGTGGGAGAAACTGAACCCGGAATTTACAGAAGAACAACAGAAGTTACTAGATAAATGGCAAGTAGCGCAGAAGTACAGAGACATGATTCAGAGAATGCACGTTGATACCATTAACGGTATGAATAAGCATTATACAATAGAATTAAAAAAGGGATATATCAATGATGTGACGGGCAGCAGGATAATACAGTGCGACAAAACCGCCGAGCTAAGAAGAATTATAGTCAAGTCACATAAACGATGAAAGAGCCAGAATGAACCGGCTCTTTTCTTTTTGCAACGGTTATATTTTATTGATTGCTTCTAACAGATTGGCAATGTCTACATGGGTATATACTGAACGAGTGACGTTTGCGCCTTTATGCCCTACAATCTGTTGTATGAGACGTTCATCAACCCCTGCTTCTGTCAGTAATGAAATACAAGTGTGCCGGGTATCATGCGGCGTGTGATTCATTTGTGCGCTATTCATTAAAGGTGTCCAGTAACTGTCGTAATAATTCCGATACTTGAAGCCTACTCTGTCTGGCGAGGATAGGAGGTATTCACAGTCGTTTAGGTTGTTCCAATATTCAAATAGCGGATATATCTTATCAGCAATCGGAACTTTACGGACTCCGGCAGTTGTTTTAGAAGCCGTTACATCAAACCAATGCTCCGTAAGGCTGATATTTTCTTTTTTAAGGTCAAGCAATTCAGATATGCGGACTCCTGTATAAATCAGCATGAGGATAACCGTAAAATAAATATCCGAGTCTTTAAGTGTCCATAATATATCTATTTCTTCAGAAGTGAAGCGTGTTCGTTTCCTGGAATTAGGATTACCGAAGTTGCTGAGGTCAATATACTTTGATTTGTTCTGCTCCGGTTTTACGTCGTGCATGATTGCAAATTTGTAAAGCTGACCGACAAGGATTTTATAATCTTTGAGGGTGGGAGCGTTTTTCTCTGAATTATCGGCGATACTCTGCCACTCATCCAGATATACATTTGCAAAAGGTTTTTCCCATATTGGTAGCAGGAGATTAAAGGCGGCACTATACTTCTTAATAGTTCCGTCTTTTTTGCCCTCAAAATGCTTTGCAGACCAACGTTCATAGACTTCTCGAACGGTGGTTGTCTCCGGAAGAGAAAGTAGACTTATCTTAAATCGTACAAGAGCCACAACTGCTGCTTCTCTGGTTTCATAATAGCCATCGGAAGCACAACACGCAATGGAAAGAGTACCATGATTGAGAGAGTTGCGGATGTTTTAGGAGATTATTCAAAAACGATTAGACCAGAAACTCTGGCGATTAAGAATAATCCAGACAGCCGTACAGCTTCCCCTGATGTGGCGAAACTTGCAGGAACACGATTATGTGTTTGTTCAGAGATACCGAAGCGGATGCCGCTTGATGTTGGACTTCTAAAAACCTTAACGGGGCGAGATACCATTGTTGCAAGATTTTTACATCAAGACGAGTTTCAGTTTGTGCCGAAGTTCAAAATGATTTGTAACACAAATTTTTTGCCAGTGGTAAGTGACAATACCATTTTTAAATCTGATCGGGTACAAGTTGTAAGTTTTGACTGTCATTTTGAAGAGAAAGAGCAGGACAAAACGTTGAAGGACAAGCTGTCCACGGATGAAGCGTTGTCCGGGATTCTTAACTGGATGATTGAAGGATGGATTGCATTTTGCCGGGAGGGATTGGAGATACCAGATGCAATAAGGAAATCGACATCCGATTATGAAGCATCAAGCGACAAATTGCAGAATTTCATAAATGAATGCCTGGCAGAATCAGAGGGTAAAAATATTTCCGTTAAAGACACATACACGCACTATGAGAAGTGGTGCGGAGAGAACGGATACCATGTTGAGAACAAGCAAAACTTTATTTCTGATTGCAAGGCAAAGGGTATTTACAAGGAACGTGGCATGGTAAATGGTTCTCAGGTCAGAAATATCATCAAAGATTATGAATTTGTTGAAGATGGATTCATGGAAGTAGATGGAGAGATACCCTTTTAAATAATGAAATAGGCAAAGCAGGCATTTTATATGTAAATATTTAAAAATCACTCTATAGAAACTTTACATATGCGGCAGCAGGACAAGGCCGCCGGGGGTCGTGTGAAAGTGTGCGCTGACAGACATTGACCGCCAGAAACTGCTGTAAGTTACAAAAAGCCGCTTTCTGAAATTCCATCAAAAGACAAAAAAGGACTGTCTCCATTCTAAGAGGTGTGCTATACTTTCTTTATGGAGTAACCGTGTTGCAGGGTGGCTGACCTCTATTCTTACATAGAATGGGGGTGGTGCTGATGAAACATTTTGATTTTAAGGACTTAATGTCCTTTGGAATGTTCATTCTGTCACTGCTGACATTCATTTACTTGATTTGTCACTGATGATATAAAGCATAGAAAAACCACCCCAAAACTTTGACCGAGCCGAAGGGTGGCAATTCTATGTGTCACTAATGTTCTAAGGTCAACCACTTTGTGGGCGGTTGCTCCTTTCTCTGTCTATAATATAACATATCTTGTGATAGGATTCAAGAGCCGTTACAATACAAGATTCTTTATTGCAATCCGTTCCATTCGGTTCTATAATAAAAATAACGACGGCGAAATGCCGCTGTGGACGGCATTTCGGAAAATTTTTTATAAAGAAGGAGAAGCCATATGAATCAGGAATTGTACAACGAAGCGGTGCGTTCGGACATCTTATCTAAAAAGCTTATCAGTCAGCTTTTGGAATGCATGGAGTACAGCAGCATTTCCTTTATCAACTGGACCATCGAAGTCCTGAAGGTTATTAAGACAAGAATTGACCGCGGAGATAAGATCACAGATGAGGTTTCCGGTATCACCTATAATACCAGAACCTTCCGTAAATTTGTAAAGGACAATTTTTCATCCTATATTGAAAGCCAGGTGTTTTCAGGTTCGAACAAAGGTGAAAAAGTTTATTTTTCCCTGGAAGCCTGTGAAGGCGGTTATAACCTTCTCATGGCTGATTCCTCCAAAAATAAAACCTATCGGTGGATTTCCAGTCTGAGCGAACGCTTTTCTCTGGTAGAAATGATCGCCACAGGAATTGTCTACATAAAAGATGTAAAAACGAATACATATCAGCCATTTATCTCCGGAAACGGTAAATACTGCCGGTATGATAAGGAGACAGGGCATATTCTGGAGCTGAAATAAAGCGTGTAAAATAAAGGATTTTCGGCTACAAGGAAGTATTATCTTCCGATTAGGCGGCATGACTCCGTTCAAGGGCTATGCCGTCTTTTTCTAGTGCGCCTGGCGGCGCACGTTTCTTAAGGGTGCAAGTCCCAAATCCGCCCGGTAGTGGGAAGGACATAG
>NZ_NFJL01000042.1 GCF_002159835.1 Blautia sp. An249
CATCTTCTGACCCTGAACCGTCTAATTGCCATGCCCGCTTTTCAGCGGGTTTTCTTTTTCTCAAATTTCCTCAATCATGCATTTTCCTATAAAACAAAAAAGGCAGAGATAAGAATATCAAATCTCTGCCTAAAGAGAATTTTAAAAGTCAAGTCTAAACTAAATGACGTTGGCTTTTCACCCCTCTAATCGATTTTTCTGAACACCGGTTTTCTTTCTTCAAAAACCGTATAATACCGGAATCCGCATTCTTCCAGCACTGCCTTTGCCTTTGCAAAATCATAGGCAATATGCTCCGGGCAGTGCGCATCTGCTCCTACAGTGATGATTTCTCCGCCCAATTCCCGGTATCTTCGGATAATGTCCGGGTGTGGATTGCAAAAACCAAGGCCATATTTATATCCACCGGTATTTAATTCAATCCCTTTCCCCATGTCCAGCACTTTTTTCAAAATCGCATCAATTTCGTCCGCATACTTTCGATATGAGTAGTGCTCCGCCTTTTCTTTTCCATACCGTACCACATAATCAATATGCCCCAGTACATCAAAATCCGAAACCATATTCAAATTTTCCAAAGTCAGACGAAAAGTCTCTGCATAAACCTCTTCGTCTGTTCTTCCTCGGAATGCTTCTCCATAATATGGGTCGATCCCATGAATCAGATGGACGGATCCTATAACAAAATCAAATGGATATTTTGATGTCAGATCCTTATAAAAGGCCCCCAGATGCGGCTGAAGACCCAGTTCGATTCCGGTGCAGATCCGGATCCTCCCCTTATAGGATTCTCTATACTTCTCCAGAATCCGGAAATATGCGTCCACATCGAATATAAACGGCACGCCTTCCACATCCGGCACTTCAGGATAGTCTTGATCATAATGATCCGTCAGACATATCTCTGTAAGACCTTTCTGTATAGCGGCTTCGATCATGCTCCCGACAGGGGCTTCGCTGTCTGTAGAAAATTCGGTATGCATATGATAATCACTTCTGATCATCCCCGTTTCCTCCCCTGCATAAAAATCGGGTTGCTCCAGGCTGTCTTTCCGTTTTTATCTGTACATTTCACCCGGACATAGGTCTCATGGCCTTTCAGCACATATTCCCCGTACCGGATCGTTTCTTCATAGTCCTTGCACACATGGGAAGTCCCATCGTTTACATCGTTCCCGGCAATAAAATCAATCCGGAAAACATCACTGCAATCTACATATGCAATACCATCACGGATTCCCCAGTCATAAATCTCCGGCCCGGCAGACGAATAATAATTTCCAGCCAGCATATTCTTCAGAATTTCTTCCCTGTCCAGCCGATCCGCTTTTACTACTATATATCCGCCACAGCTGTCATCAAATAATCCTTCATTATGATTATCGTCGGAAGCAAATCCCAACATTGGAATTCCCTCCCTTAGCATTACATCCCAATAGGTCTCATCGTAGCCGGTGGCACTTTCATTGACTGTATCATAATTGAAAATCTCCAATGCCCATATACCTTTCGTGTAGATAAATTCTGATTCCCGCACTCTGGACCATATGGGATGATTATAGGTTGCGATCATTCCCCTCTTTGTCATCTCATCCGCCAGCTGCTGGGCAGCCAAAGCTCCATCCCATTCCCCATAAAATTTCAGTACAGGATGAATCTCTTTATGACGGTAACAGGGAAGTTCTGCTTTCTTTATCATTTCTTCTGTCCCAAGAATCCCATGGATATGATGAACCTTTTTTCTTCGTCCAGAAGAACCATCTCCTTCATAGAGCACCGCCGAGGCTTCGAGTCCGGGAAGGATAATAAAATCCTCGCAGTCAAATTTTTCTCTGTAATCTGTATATAGATCATGCTCAGAAAAACAAAGGAATTGGTAGCCATGCTCCCGGAACATTTTAACTGACTCTTCCGGAGTCAGCATCCCATCCGAATTCACCGTATGGCTGTGCAGATTTCCCTTATACCAGTTCCCATGCTCTGAAAAACCCCGAATTGTTATTTTATTCAATGCGCCACCTCCACATATTTATTTTACAGACGCACGCAGTTTCGGTCAGAAATACCGATATGAATTTTATCACCAATATCATATATGGATGCACTGCGGAAGAGAACGTCTGCGTAAACTTCTACATCATTGACATTTACACTGTAACGAAGTACATTCCCTCTCGGAACAGAATCGGTAATCGTCCCCTCCATGCAGTAATCTTCTGTCGTGATCTGATCCTTTGAAAGGAAGAATGTCTCCGGGCGGATTGCCACCTGGCCTCCCTGCCAGTCTCTGTTTGTCATCCTCTTCATCGCGGCCGCATCAAGGATGTTGTAGCTTCCGATAAAACCTGCCGCAAATGGCGTAACCGGCTTTGTGTATACCTCAACCGGGCGTCCGGACTGTTCAATCTTTCCATCATGGAACAAATGGATCACGTCAGACATGACCATCGCTTCATCCTGATCATGAGTTACAAAAACAGAAGTCAGCCCCAGATTTTTATGAATCCTGCGGATACTGGTCTGCAGGGATTTCCTCAGCTTTGCATCGATCGCGCTCAGAGGCTCATCCAGCAGAAGGACTTTTGGCTGCATAACAATTCCTCTTGCCAGTGCCACCCTCTGCTGCTGTCCGCCAGAGAGATTTGCCGGATACTCTTTTTCCTTTCCTTTTAATTCTACCATATCTATAGCATCTTTGACACGTCTGTTTATCTCTGATGTATCCAGTTTCTGAAGTTTTAATCCAAACGACAGATTTTCCTCTACTGTCATATTTGGGAACAGGCTGTACTGCTGAAATACCATTCCGATATTACGGTCTTTAGGATCCTTGTTTGTGATATCTTCCCCATCCAGCAGGATCTGTCCGCCGGAAATCTGCTCCAGCCCTGCCAGGCAGCGCAGAAGGGTACTCTTTCCACATCCGGACGGCCCCAGCAGTGTAACGAAATCGCCTTTGTTAATTTCCAGATTAATCCCCTTTAATACATGGTTATCTCCGTAAAATTTATCAATATTTTTAAATTCAATATAAGCCATTTTTATCTATCCTTTCTGTCTTTCCCTCTTGACTGCAGGAAAAACGCACATGCAGAAATAATCAGTGTCACCAGGAACAAAATAATGATGACAGCACAGGTTCTCTGTCCGGATTTTTTCATAACATCATACAGATACATTTGTGCGGTCATAAAATGTCCTCCAGCCAATGTATTAATAATTACAAAGTCTCCAAATACAATCGCCATCGCAAGCATAACGGATACCGTAACTCCACCCATAATATTGGGGATTACAACGCGGAAAAAAGCATAAAACTTACTTGCGCCAAGCATCTGTGCTGCTTCTATCAGTCTGGGCGCTCCTACTCCGTGCAGATTATTACGGATTCCCTGATATACATAAGGCAGAATTACTACCATATAAGTTGCAACCAGCATAAACATCCGGTTTCCAAAAGGTTCCGGCGCGCTGCTGTAAAGAGATAATACACAGATGGGAAGGATGACTCCCTGAATTGCATATGGAATCGTACATAAAATCTGGATCAGTCTGTCCCATTCCGGATGATAAACAACCACCACATACATCGCAAGAAGCACAAACACCGTACATAAAAGAATCGGGATAATCGAAATGACTACCGTCCGTCCCACTGCTTTCCAAAACAAAGGATCACTAAACAACTCTGTGTATGCTCCCAGGGTAAATCCTGTCGGCATAATGTCTACCCATTCCTGAAACAAGGAATAAATCAGCGTCATCACCAGGGGAAGCAGAAGATATGCTATGATAATAACGATCGCCAGCTTGGCTCCCACATGCTTGTTTTTCTTTTCCTGATTCATCACTGTCTTCCCCCTTTCTTAGGCGTCATCTTATTTTGTACCGTTATCGCAAGCACCATGAATACCATCATAACTACTGCGATCGCGCTTCCGAACTCCGGTCTCTGGATAATATCTCCCACGAACTGTTCTGACAGGCGGATCGGCAGGAGCGACACGTTATTCATCAGCAGTGCATAGGCAGACGCATAGGCCGCAAGTGCATTTGCAAATAGTACAGAAAAGGTTCCAAGGATACTCGGCATTAAGACCGGTATTCCTACTTTTCTCCAAAATGTACCTTTGCTTCCTCCAAGTAATGCAACTGCTTCTTTCCACTCTTTACGGATAGAGTCAAAAGCCGGTATCAAAAGCAATGTAGATAACGGTATCTGAAAATATACATAGATCAGAAGAAGTCCCCACACAGAGTACAGCGGAAACTCCGCCAGAAATTCAATTCCATAATTTCCGCCGATCATCGTCATGACTCCAATATTTCCAAACATAATGATGTAAGCAAACGCCAGCGGTACACCAGAAAAGTTTGACACCATATTCAGAATACTCATGAAAACCTGCTTCAGCTTTCCGCCATTTTCATGGACCGCTTTTGCTCCGATAAAAGCCACCAAAAGCCCGATCACAGAAGATAAAATCGAAATCATCAGACTGTTGATGATAGCTTGCTGGTACAGCTTTCCAGTAAAAATATTAATATAATTATCCAATGTAAATCCCATGTCTCCTCCCTCTGGGAAGAAACTTCTGACCACCGTATAGATCACCGGAATGATCTCAAACAAAATACATAACAGCAAAAACGGTGCCAGCGCCAGTATATATGTTTTCTTTTGCGTCTTCATTCTAACCTCACCTTTACATAAAATGGGCTGCCGCCTAAAAAGCAGCAGCCCGGTCATCCGTCGAGTCTATGTTATTTTGCGTAAGCTACGACTTCCTCCTGCCACATAGTACCGATTGTCTTTGCGGTTTCGTCCCATGCTTCCTGATCTTCCACCATTCTTGCATTTGTGTATTGGCTGTCGTCCAGCAGCTTGGAAGCTACATCTTCCGGAAGTTCTACATCTTCACGGATCGGTGTTGCATATCCCTTAGCAAGATTAATCTGTCCTTCGTCGCTTAAAATGTACTCTCTTGCCAGCGCTGCGGCACATGGATGCTTAGAATATTTGTTGATGATAGTGGAGTATCCTGTCTGAATGGATGCTTCTGACGGGATAAACACGGTAAAGTCAGCATCGGGATTGTTCTCCAGGAATTGTTCTCTATATCCAAGTGCATTGAAATCCCAGAGGAATGCTACTCCCACTTCTCCTTTTTCGATACGTGCCTGTGTGAATTCTCCCAGATCAAGTCTTCCCTGCTCAGCAATTTGTCTGAAATAATCCAGGCCTGGCTGAATATCGTCTTCTCCTCCTCCATATGCAATGGCTGCTGCCAGGACTGCATACTGAGCCTGAGTTGCCGCCTGCACATCACCGACCGCTACCATGTAATCACCATCTAAGATGTCTTCAAATGAAGTCGGCGTATCTTCTACAATCTTATTATTAACAATCACAGCCATCGTTCCATAATATCCGATGATCCAGTCCCCATCATCGTCTTTTGCCCAGTCCGGAATAGAGTCCCAGTAACTGGTTTTATACGGAAGTGTTACGCCCTGTTCCTCTGCAACCGGTCCGAACGCCTGTCCAACATCCCCGATATCTTTTGTAGCATCTTCTCCTTCTGTTTCAAACAAAGAAATCTCTTCTGCAGAAGACATATCCGTATCTACATGTTCGATCCCGTAAAGGTCTGTATATTCCTGCCAGGTTTCTCCCCAGTTTGCCCAGGTATCCGGCATCGCAGCTGAGGCAAGCTCTCCTTCCTCCTTCGCCTGCGCTTCAATCTCTTCCAGTGACATACTGTTCAGGTCTACGGTCTCTTTTTCCTCTTCAGAGCCTCCGCATCCCATTGCCAGCGTCGTCGTCATACAGACAAGTAATAACATACTAACAATTCTTTTCTTCATAGTAACTTGAATCTCCCTCTTCTACGTTTTTAAACTACGCTACACATTATACCGAGCGTTTGTAAAATATTCCTTTTTCTCAACGTTAAAAAACTGTAAATTTATGTAAAAAAGTGTCTTCGACACTTCAACTCCCCTACCCCTCAATCTTGAGGGGATTAGGGGTTACTTTTTGCGTCTTTT
>NZ_NFJL01000043.1 GCF_002159835.1 Blautia sp. An249
CAGAATGTGTCCGTTTTGCCCTATAATGCGCCGCCGGTGCGGGCATATTTGTCAAGGTTCAGCCTGGGGCCTCCGGGCTAGCGGAAATGCGGAAAGGAAGAAATAAAGACATCTCCATTTCCGGGGGCCGGGTCGTTACTTCAAGGCAACGACGATGGAATGAATGAGCTTGATTTCCAGACGGCGCTTCATGTACTCGTCCACGCAGACATAGGGGAAACCGTTGCCATCATACAAGGTGCGGGTGCAGAGCTTGTTTATGTAGCCCTCATAGTACGCCAGCACTTGTTCCATAGCCGCTGCGTCCCCAGCATGGGCGGCTTCCATCACCGAAAGGGGAAGAAGCTCCTTGCCGTTGAATGTGGGTTGCTTCATCCGCGTTTACCTCCCTCCCGGCATTAACGCCATCAATTTCACGCGCAACTGTTTCAGGGTGCTTGTCCTGTGGCGCTGGACGGCGCTGCGGGACATTCCCATGAGGCCGCCGATCTCGCCGTCAGCCAGTTCCAGGACACAATGCAAAATCAAAATGCTTTGCTCCTGCTCCGGCAGACTGGCGAAAGCCTCGGCCACAAGCTCGTTGTCAATCAGCAGATCATATCCATGCGACGAAAAAACATAGCTGTCGCTGGGGTAACGATCTACCGTGGAGAGCTTGTCCATTTCCTGCTGTGTCAAGGCGTCCAGCGGCTTTTCACGGTCGCGCTGCCGTCCCAATTCACGCAGATAGTCTTTGGCCTCGTTGCGGAGTACCGCTTTACAAAAAGCGTCATAGCGGTTCCGCAAGAAAAACTCATCGCGGGGGATAGTTTCCATCTTCTCACCCCCTTTCTGTGGGGGATTTAGGTGGTTCTCTCCCTTTCCGCCAAAGTTACTTTTGAAAGGCTGCCAGCTACCCGCTAAACGCCAATTTTTTGAAATTTTTTTGGAGAAGTTCGGGGGCGGTGGCGCGGGCCGCAGGAAACAACAAAATTCGCCCGGCAGGTCACAGACCAACCGGGCGAAAATAGAAATGCTATGAAGTTGATTTACATGGTATAGTACATACTCGTGGCCGCTTGTCCCCGTCGCCGGGGACAGGCTTTTTTTGGCGGTGCAAACCCCGTCTTATTTTGTCGAAACGCTCCCTGCTTCATGGCGGCTCCCTCCTAAAGCCGCCGATCTCGCCAGCGTCAGGGCGTCGTCATTCTGTGTGGAGGACAAAAGAACGGCGGCCTTGATTTTGTCAAAACCGCCGCTGGGGGATGATGTAAAATTGACGCACGAAAGCAACCTGCCCGGCAACGGTTTTTTTCTTTCCCCGTCGGACGGGGCAGGCTGTTATCGTGTATGGAGATAAAAAGAAGCCGATAACCACAAGAAGAACAACCTTGTGGGTTATCGGCTCTGCGTCTGTGCGTCTGGCTCTTTGATAACGGTTATATTTAGTTGACGGACTGCAATCAGTGTTTCATGCTTGCATTTCGGACAGTACAGCGGGAAATTTTCAAGAACCGTATCTTCCCGTATTTTCAGCCGGGTTTTGCAGCCACAGACAGGGCATAAAATCCATTGTTCATGCTTCATACTTCCGCTATGTGACTTAGCTCCGTTAAAATCATCTCCGCGATTGCAGCATTCCCGCCTGCCGCCTGCGACTTTTTTTGAAAAGGCATAATACTTTCTTTATAGGACATATCTTGCAAAATTTCTTTTGCGTTGTCTTTGAGTATGGTCGGGGTTAGCGTTTTCCTTTTGAGATATTTCCCCAAATGTAAATCCTCAATCTGTTGCGCTACTCGCGGCTGATCGTTGCCGACAGGAATAACCAACATTGGTGTTCCGTAATACAAGGCTTCATTTACACTGTTCATCCCTCCATGAGTGATAAAGAGAGAAGCCCTTTTCAGTACTTTTAGCTGTGGTACAAAAGGATAGATAAAAATATTATCTGGTATTTCTCCGAGCTGTTCTTTCTTAACTGTTTTTCCGATGGAAATTATTACAGAAACAGGTTCATCACGAAAAGCGTCAATACACTTCCGAAAGAACGCTGCGGAAGTGTTCAACAGGGTTCCGAGAGAAATATAAATAATGGGTTTTGTCATTTCAGAAAAATCAAATTCCTGTTCCACTCGATCACTGATTGCCGGGCCAACATATTTATAATGCGTATCGGAAAACTCGTCAGGATATATCTGAAAATCCCTAATCGTATAGGTGAAATTCAGATTGGGCGCATTATAGACCATTTCTTTTACAATGTCCCCATACCGCAAGCCAAATTTCTTTTTGATTACTTTGGAAAACAGTCTGCAAAGTCTTGGGTAACGAAAGATTGCGGTCATATACCAGCCGCCGGTTCTTCCAAAATCGTACAACACTTTTTCATTCAGCGTAAAGGTTGAGAATAGGCGAAAAGTCGGGACGCCTAACTGTTCGGCCAAAGCCTTTCCCGGAAGAAACAGCATTTCATAAATCAAGCAATCAAAATTTGCGCCTATTCTCTGGACTGTTTGATAAGCAGCAGACCAGCTTTTAATTTCCTTTTGGGATGGAGAAAGTGTGTCCGGGTAATCATCGTATGAAATGAATGTAGCGCCGGTTCTTTCAATTTTTTCTTTCCAGTCAGGTGCATTGATATAAGACACATGATGTCCTAACTCTACGAACACCTTTGCCAGCCCCAACGTAGGGTTTGTATGGCCGGAGAAAGGCAGGTTCACCATTAAGATATTCCACTTTCTAAAATCACTCATAATATCGCCGTAGGCCCTCCTTTACCTGTGCAATCAATTCCGAATTGAAAACCGGCGTATCAAATTTCACGGCAAGCAATGCGATAAAGTCAACTTTTTCGCACATTTCCTGATAGTCACTTTCAACAATAATCGGGTCAAGCCAAATGTCAACCAGAAGCATTAGCACACCGGCAAGCTCCTTGGGATATTTACAATCAAATTCCTTGTTTACCGTACCTTGCCGCAAAATATCTTCTAAGTAGCCGGAAAGAACATTCAAGGAATTTCGTAGAGTGTCTAACAGCGCAAAAGGAACTTTTTCGGCCCACTTTTCTTTTGTGAGTGTAGAGAGTGTGTCATTGGAAAAGAGGTAGGTAATAATCTGCCCGATTTTTTGTTGTGCCGTCATACCTGTATTCGCTACCAAATCCTTAAGTCGGCTTGTAAAAAGCTCCTTTTCGTAATTGGATAGGTAAGCGACAATTTCCTGTTTACTCTTAAAGTAATGGTAAATCGCTCCTTTTGACATTCCACTGGCCTGTACGATGTCCTGCATAGTAGTGTTTTCATATCCTTTTTCCAAAAACAGCTTCATTGCTGCGTCAATGATTTTGCTTTTAGAAAGCAGGGATTTTTCTTCCTGTTTCATCTTTCACCTCCATAAAATAAACCGCCAGTCGGTTTTGTTTAATGATAGCATATTTTTGCTTCGCTGTCAATTTCGCAACCAATGGGCTTATCTGATTTATCTATCTGAAAGAACTCAACCCAAACCAGAATAGGAATAATAAAATGTAACCAACACGCATATAGCAACATTCCACGGGCAGAGTATGAAATATACAATGTAGATGGGTGGTGCTATATGGCAAATATCAAAGATTGTCCCGGCTTTGAAACTTTCGGCGCGGATGTAAAAGCGGCGCGGAAAGTTAAGCAGTTATCGCGTAAGACGCTGGCGGAACAGGTCAATATCGACTGGCGCTATCTTGCCAACATCGAAAATGACGGCACGATTCCCAGCCTGCCGGTTATCATACAGCTTATCAAAATCTGCGGGCTTCCCGTGGAACGGTATTTTAACCCGGAGATCATGCGGGAGGAAAGCGCACAGCGGCAGCGGGTCAGCCACAAGCTGAAACTCTGCCCAGAAGAATTTCTGCCGGTCATTGAGGGCGCGATTGACGGGGCCATTCAAATTCAACAGAAGAATGACGAAACGGAGGGTGCATGACAACCCTCTGTTTTGTTTTTGGGAGGACGCAAGTTGCGCCCTCTCTTTTTTTGTTCGGTTTTTGGAAAAACCGGAATTTTGCGGGTATTTCCTTGGGGTCAGAACGTTTTTTAGGGGAAGAAGAACAAAGACAGCAAGCATAGGGAGTGTAGCCACACTCCCGAACACCGGCCCCGTTCCTCCCCTGCGGGCCGGAGCCGGTTGCTTGTTGGGGAAGCCCCCAAACCCCTGAAAGAAAGGACGGTGAGGAAATGGCAAACCGAAAACGGAAGTTTGTGCTGCGCGTCCCCGTGACGCCAGAGGAACGGGCGCTCATTCAAGAGAAGATGGCCCAGCTCGGCACAAAGAACTTTTCCGCCTACGCCCGGAAAATGCTGATAGACGGCTACATCATCCACATGGACACCAGCGACATCCGGGCGCAGACGGCGGAGCTTCAGAAGATCGGCGTCAACGTCAACCAGATCGCAAGGCGTATCAACAGTACCGGGACTGTGTACGCCCAGGACGTTGAGGACATCAAGGGGGCGCTGGCACAAATATGGCAGTTACAAAGATACATCCTATCAAGTCAACGCTGAAAAAGGCCCTGGACTATATCGAGAACCCGGACAAGACCGATGGAAAACTGTTTGTGTCCTCCTACGGCTGTTCCTACGAAACGGCGGACATTGAATTTCAAATGCTGTTAGACCAGGCGTTTCAGAAAGGCAACAATCTGGCCCACCACCTGATACAAGCCTTTGAGCCGGGGGAAACCACGCCGGAGCAGGCCCATGAGATCGGGCGGCAGCTTGCCGACGAAGTGCTGCAAGGGAAATACGCCTATGTGCTAACCACCCACATAGACAAGGGCCACCTGCATAATCACATCATTTTCTGCGCGGTGGACATGGTGAACCAGCGCAAGTACATTTCCAATAAGCAGAGCTACGCCTATATCCGGCGAACCAGTGACCGGCTGTGCAGGGAAAACGGCCTGTCCGTGGTGAAGCCGGGCCGGGACAAGGGAAAATCCTACGCTGAATGGGACGCCCAGCGCAAGGGCAAGAGCTGGAAAGCGAAACTGAAAACCGCCATTGACGCGGCCATCCCCCAGGCCAAAGACTTTGACGACTTCCTGCGGCTCATGGAGGCCCAGGGCTATGAGATCAAAAGGGGCAAGCTGATTTCATTCCGCGCCCCCGGCCAGGAGCGGTTCACCCGCTGCAAGACGCTGGGGGAAGATTACACGGAGGAAGCCATTACCCGGCGCATTAAAGGGCTGGCCGTGGACAGGGGGCCGAAGCGGAAACAGGCAAAGGGAATTACCCTGCGGATTGATTTGGAGAACAACATCAAGGCCCAGCAGAGCGCGGGCTATGCGCGGTGGGCGAAGCTGCACAACTTGAAGCAGGCCGCCAAAGCCCTGAACTTCATCACCGAACACCAGATTGACAGCTACGCCGATTTGGAGGGCCGGATTGCCGAGATCAGCGCGGCCAATGACGAGGCCGCCGCCGCGCTCAAAACCGTGGAACGCCGCCTTGCGGATATGGCGGTGCTGATAAAGGACATTTCCACCTACAAGAAGCTGCGGCCCCTGGCGCTGGAACTGCGAAAGGCCAAAGACAAGGCCGCGTTCCGGCGGGAGCATGAAAGCCAGCTTCTCTTATGCGAGGCAGCGGCAAAGGCCCTAAAGGACGCCGGGGTGACGAAACTCCCCAACCTGGCCGCGCTGAAAGCCGAGTATAGGAAGCTGGACGAGGAAAAAAGGCGGCTGTACGAAAGGTACAGCGAAGTGAAAGCAGAATTGACAGAATACGGTATCATCAAGCAGAACGTGGACAGTAT
>NZ_NFJL01000044.1 GCF_002159835.1 Blautia sp. An249
TTTTTCGTCCCCCGCTTCACATTTCCCCGCTGCCGGATGTACTTGGCATAAAGCTGGCAGACCGTCATTTTCTTGCCGATGGTGTCTATCCCGTCGTCAAGGTCTTTCTGTATCTGCTTGATCTTCTCACGCAGGGAAAGGTCGGGCCGCTTCCCGGCAGGGATTTTGTCGGTAGGGACTAACTTCCACGAGTACACAAACTTAGGGTTCCCAAAGGTGTCCATATATTTATAAGCGTATCTTCCGTCTGGTCGCTGGCTCTCTCCAGATTTCAAAAGGCGTCCTTTGCTGTCGCGCCTCTTTTCATCTCGTTCTTTTCTCGGCATTGTCATGCTCCTTTCCGTAACGGAAAGAGCCGGGACACGCTCATTGAGGATATTATAGCACATCCCTGGCCCGATTTCACTAGATCGCGTCAAGAGTATCAATTATTTTTTCAAACTGTTTCCTCTTGATCTGAATACGGTTTCCGTTCATAATCACCCAGCCAGCGGTAGGGTTTTCCTCGGCTAACCGACGCAGCTTGTTTTCCCCGATACGGAAATATTTCGACGCTTCCTCAATCGTCAGCGTATATTTTTCCCAGATAGGCACATCAATGTTATTCACTGTTTTAGCCCCCTTTCCAATGGCTAAAAAAGTTGTTGGTTACAAAAGGGGCTGTTACGGACGGCTGCTGGCACAGCTCCACGGGAGTTTCACCCCGGCCCATGCTGATGGGTGCGCCGCGCAATGCTTTGAGGGCGTTCAACGCGGGAGTATCATTGTCCTGCCTGTACGTCGTTGCCCGTAAGCTGCCACACTCACTTTACGGCGTGGTGGTTCTCGCTCCGCCTTTCCCCTACGGGGAAAAGTATCATGGCGCACCCGCCGCCCGGCTCGGCACAGACAGAATGTGTCCGTTTTGCCCTATAATGCGCCGCCGGTGCGGGCATATTTGTCAAGGTTCAGCCTGGGGCCTCCGGGTCAGCGGAAATGCGGAAAGGAAGAAATAAAGACATCTCCATTTCCGGGGGCCTGCTCGTCAGCCGTCGTTGGCGACGATGGAATGGATCAGCTTGATTTGCAATCGGCGCTTCATATCCTCGTCAATGCAGATATGAGGCTGGCCGCTGCCGTCATAGAGCGTCCGGGTACACAGCTTATTGATGTAGCTGTCATAATGCTGCAAGACACGCTCCACGGCTTCGGCGTTACCGGCGCAGGCCGCGTCGATCACAAAATCAGGCAGAGGGCTTTTGCCCTTGTAACTGGATTGCTTCATCCGCGTTTAACCTCCCTCCGGCATGAACGCCATCAATTTTACACGCAGGTCTTTCAGGGTGCTTGTCCTGTGGCGCTGGACTGCGCTGCGGGACATTCCCATCAGGCGGCCAATTTCTTCGTCAGTCAAATCCAGAACAAAGCGGAGAATCAAAATACTCTGCTCGTCTTTTGGCAGGCTGGCAAACGCTTCGGCCACAAGCTCGTTGTCGATATGTAGGTCATAGCCATGCGACGAAAAAATAAAGCTGTCGCTTGGATATTGCTCCACCATCGAGAGCTTGTCCCATTCTGCCGGAGGAACAGCGTCTAATGAGATTTCACGCTCACGGCGGCGCTGCATTTCCCGCAGATAGTCAAGGGCTTCATGGTACAGAACCAGCTTGCAATAGCGGTCAAACTGGCCCCATTCACCAAACTTGCGGGGGATTGCTTCCATCTTTCTCACCCCCTTTCTGTGGGGGATTTAGGTGGTTCTCTCCCTTTCCGCCAATAGAGCGAATGGAACCTGTCTGCCTGCCCGCTAAACGCCTCCTTTGGAGATATTTTTTGAAATAATTTTCAGGGCATAGAGCAGGCCGCAGAAAACAACAAAATTCGCCCGGCAGGTCACAGACCAGCCGGGCGAAAATGGAAATGCTATGAAGTTGATTTAGAGGTACCTTTGATTTCGACAAAAAAACAGGCTGAATTGTTACAATGCTCGGACATTCAAAAAATATTTGAGAAATAGCAGAACCGGCAGGGTAGCACACGCTACCCCGCCGATCCCATACAGTTGCTATTCCGTTCTCAATCGTTCCACCAAAGTATCTTTCTCAATGGATCGGCTAACCCCATAGCTAATGCAAATCTGCAATCCGACGAGCAAAATGGAGAATAAAAGAATCGGGAATATATTAAACTCAAAAAGGATAAATTTCAGAGCCAATACCTTATTTGCCAAATAGCATAGCAAAGCACCTACTGTAACGCCCAAAAAGGTTGCCAATATTGCAGACTTTACACTAATGCTCATTCCCTCTCGGTAAAGCATTTTTCTTAGTTGTTGATTTGTCATTCCAACTGCCTGTAAAAGCGCAAATTCCCGTTTACGGACAATAGCGCTGCTGATTAGCATATTCACCATATTTAATAGCCCGAAAAGAATTACAAATGCAGATATACCGTACAGACTGCTTGTGGTTGCCTTTATGAATCCTCTAATTGTAGAAAATTCTTCATCGTAAATTTTGAGCCTCAAATTCGGATTTCCGCTTATAAGCGCCATGATTCCATCTTGAACAAATTCCTTATAATCCGGGTCGCAAAAAACGGATAAATGTGATGTATTATTATAAGGGGAAAGTTCTGCTATTGCTTCGCTGGTACAATAGAACAACCCTGTTGATGGGAAGTAAGCAATCCCGGCAACGGTAAAAGTTTTTTCAATGTTTTTTCCGGCAACATCAAAATGGAATAATAGTGTATCTCCAATTTTCAGATCGCCATAGTTTGTATCACTTCGATCTGTACGGTATTTATTGACAACTATGCCATCCAGACCGACTTCATCATAATTGATTGTACCGTCCACAAGTTCACTTGCATTAGCAACAAGTTCTGGTGATAGACTGTTTACAATTTCTAAATTGTCCTCTGGCGAATCGTAGACAACTTTTGATTCTACTAAGCGGCCCACGACACATCCATCCAATACAATCTTTTCTACGCCGGGAATTTTATATATTTGTGCCTGCAAATCCTCTGATAGAGGATTGTCTTGAATGATAGTCGGAAAACGCTCATAAAAGTTATCCATCTGTATGCCAATCTGGAAATCCTCGTCTAATGGATAGCTTTGTCGCAACATAGCCGGAAGATTGATGGAAGAAATAAGGATAGCTAATGCAATCATCAAGGTTCCACTAATACTCAATGAAATAATTGACATACGGTTTTTCTTCTGATTCATTTTCAGGTTGCTTTGCGCCAAAGTATTTGGTGTAATCCGCTTCAATGTTTTGTGTCCTTGTCTGGCCTTTTCCCCTTGAAATTTCATTGCTTCAATAGGAGAAGTTTTGGCAAGAAGTTTCGCCGGCTTTCTCAAAGCGAACTTGATAACAGCAAAAATCAAGAAACCAGACAATAAAACAATCGCCATGTCATATAAAAGCCATTGCACCCCGGAGAGAATAACTACAATCAAAATAGAAATCAATGCTCCCAAAGGGATAAACCGTAATGCCAGTAAATTCCCCTGCATTTTCAAAAAGTAACGCAACTGTTTTTTCGTCGTCCCTAATGAAATGAACTGGGCATACATCGGCATCGAATTGACAATGGAAATATAAAAAATACTGTAAATTACAAAACTGCTGGCGAACATAATGAATATCGCAAAAAAGATAATACCGACCACCACAGCACCATCAATATAGATTCCATCAATATATCTGTCATTTAATATGATGTCAAAATCTTCAATACCTTCGGCTTCGCCTTTACTTTTCAAAAAATCTTTTTGAGTGTCAGGACTCATATCGGCTTTTTCCGAATTAAGTGAAACTAATACATCAACCGTCGTAGCGGTTTGCGTGCTGTAAGTTAAAGAAAGCTCGCTGTACTGCTGTGCGTATTCTGTGCGGAAACGATCAGAGGTCAGAATATAAAACTGTTTTCCTTTTTCCTGTGTTTTGTTTTGGATAATGCCACAAACAGTAAATGTGTTTTCTTTCAATTCATTTGTCAAGGTGTCTACATATTCAAAGGAAAATGTATCACCTAATACCAATTTGTGAATAGACAGATAAGTTTCAGATACAAGTACCTCTGTGTTATTTTGCGGCAGGTTTCCATCCAGCAGTTCAAAGCCCAAAAAGGACATTGCCGGATCATCCATGTATGCCAGATCAGTGCGCCCATCATCGTTCACAATATTACCAAAAGTTTTGTAAACACCAACTGCTTCAAAATCATTATCGGTCTGTAACTTATTTTTCGTATCTTCGCTCACAGCGCGAAACATAGCATGATAAGGTGCTTGTGTGGATTGTTTCAGTGCGTCATTTACTAAAATCGAAAAGACGGTTGCCATTAGGCAAGTCGCAATTACAATAATAATTGCAGTGATTAAAGTCTTGAGCCTATGTTCCTTTAGGTCAGCTTTCGCCAGTTTCTTTATAATAGTGCTGGTATCATTTTCAAAAGGCCATGTCATAGCCTGCCACCTCCTTACTCCACGATCTTGCCGTCCTCAATACGGACAATCCGATCTGCAAGACGGGCAATGTCGTTGTTGTGGGTAATCATCACAACAGTTTGCCGGAACTCCGCGCTGGTACGCTTGATAAGCCCCAGCACCTCGGCGCTGGTCTTGCTGTCAAGGTTGCCGGTCGGCTCGTCGGCCAGCACGATAGCCGGTTTGGTAATCAGGGCGCGGGCAATCGCCACACGCTGCTGCTGACCGCCGGAAAGATTGTTCGGCATATTTTTCAGTTTATCTTCCAGCCCCAGCAGGTGAACGATCTCGTCCAAAAACTTCTGATCCACCGTGTCCCCGTCCAGCTCCACCGGCAGGACAATGTTCTCATATACATTCAGGATGGGAACAAGGTTATAGTTCTGGAAGATAAAGCCGATGTTGCGGCGGCGGAAGATAGTAAGCTGCTCGTCGTTCATTTTCGACAGCTCTTTGTCCCGGACAATCACATTGCCGGAAGTAGGGGTGTCCAGTCCGCCCATCATGTGAAGCAGGGTGGACTTGCCGCTGCCGGAGGTTCCCACAACGGCCACAAATTCGCCGTCCTCCACGGAGAAGTTCACGCCGTCAAGGGCGCGGGTGATGTTCGGCTCTGTGCCGTAATACTTTTTCAGGTCAATCGTCTGTAAAACGCTCATATTCAAAACTCCTTTCAAGGCTTCCTGCCTGTTGATAAGGGTATTGTAAAACCCAAATGTCCGCGAAATGTTACAGCGGCCAAAAAATTTCATTGAAAATCGGGGTGAAATGTTACAGCACTCGGACATTTCAAAAAATTTTACGGCGGGCAGCCGGAAATGGCCGTCCGCCGCGTCCTAGTGCGCCTGGCGGCGCACGTTTCTTAAGGGTGCAAGTCCCAAATCCGCCCGGTAGTGGGAAGGACATAGCCGAA
>NZ_NFJL01000045.1 GCF_002159835.1 Blautia sp. An249
ATTGAAACCGCCGTGTACCGAACGGTACGCACGGTGGTGTGAGAGGACGGGAGCTAATCACTCCCTCCTACTCGATTTTTGTAGGCAGCATAATGGAAAATTCCGAACCCTTGCCCGGCTCCGAAACCACTTTGATATAGCCGCCCTGCCGCGTTACAATCTCGCGGGCCAGATACAGACCAATACCCACGCCCTGCTGTTCGTGTACTTCTTCCTCACGATAGAATCGCCGGAAGATGGCGGCCTGATTGCTTTCGGAAATGCCCTTGCCAGTGTCGGCTACTTTGATTTCTACATACATTTCCCACAGCACCACCGACACCGTGATTTTCCCGCTTGCCGGGGTGTACTTTACCGCATTGTCCAGCAGATTAAAGAGGGCTTCGGATGTCCACTTGCTGTCATGGGAGAGGGTGAGATCTTCCGGGCAGTCCACAGACACAGCGATTTGTTTTTTCTCCGCCACATACACAATCCCGCTCATAGCCTGGGCCACAGTATCAAAAAGGCGGCCCGGCTTCTTATCCAACTGAATGACGCCCGTTTCCAGACGGGAGGTTTTCACAAGGGCTTGAAAGAGAAAGTCCAGTTTATCCGTCTGGCTACGGATTCCACGGATAAAATCGGTGCGCTCCGCCTCGGTCATGGGCTTTTCCAGCAGGGTGTCCGTTGCCATTTTCAGGTTACTTACCGGCGTTTTCACCTGATGAGAAATATCTGATACAAGGGTTTGTAACTCCTGCCGTTCCTCGTCCACCCGGCGGCGGTTCTCCTGCATGATCTGGTAAAGCCTTATCAGCCGGTGTCCGATTCTGGCAAGCTGGGTTTCGCTGTCCTCCGGGCGCTGGGGTGCTTCATTTCCGACAATCATGTGGTCTAAGGTCTGGCACAGATCAGCGGTAAACTGCGACAGCCGCTTTCCAAACGCCTGCGTCAGTACAAAAATTCCCACAAGGGCGCACAGCAGCAGCGCCCCGCCCGTCAACAGCACCGCCGTCTGTTTTGTCACAAGAAACAGGGCTATGGTGATCCCGGACATGGAGAGGACAAGCCCTATTACCACCCGGCCAAACAGCCGCTTTACCGAGAGGTTTTGAAACTTCATTTTGCCTCGCCTCCCGTCCATTGATAGCCCATGCCGTAAACGGTCTTAATGTAGGGTGCGCCGCCGTCGGATTCGATCTTGCTGCGAATCCGGCTGATGGAGGTTGTCAGGGTGTGTTCGTCCACAAACCTTTCGTCTATATCCCACAGCTTTTCCAAAAGCTGCCCACGGGTCAGCACTTGCCGGGGATTTTTACGGAACAGGTTCAGCATTTTGTACTCCATCGGGGATAGGAACAGAGGCTTGCCGTTTAAGGAAGCCGTCTGCTCCGAGAAGTCCAGAAACAGCCGCCCGTCGTCGTAAATGTCCTTGGCCGGTTTGTGGTGTTCCAGCATGGCGAACATAGCTTTGATTTTCCGCTGCAAGGTCCCGATCACAAAGGGCTTTGTGATGTAGTCCACCGCGCCCACCTCATAGCCTCGTATCTGGTCGCTCTCCTGATCGTTAGCGGTCAGGAAGATTACAATGGTGTCTGGGTGCTGGGGCTTTATCAGCTTGCACAGCTCAAAACCGTTCCCGTCCGGCAGGTTGATGTCCAGCAGCACCAAATCAAATTCTCGCTTTCGGATGGCGTCGGCTGCGGTTCTGGCGTTTAGGACAGAAGTCACGCCGTAGCCGTCTGCGGTCAGGTTATAGGCCAACATCTTATTCAAAAAACTGTCGTCCTCGACAATTAAAATCTGCTTCATATTCTCACTTCCTTTGCTTTTTGCAGATAGTATAACAGGCAAATGTCCGCGAAATGTTACAGCGGACGGATTTTTTCAAAAAATCTATCAGCAAAATATAGCTCTATTAAAAAAGCAGCACCAAAGAAGATATTTTCATATCCCCCCAGTGCTGTTTATATATTATTTCAGCTTATCCTTATTATCTTCTTGTTTCTTTTTATCCCGATATTTCCGTATGAGTTTATTACGGATAGGAACGCCAACACCAATCAAAAGCACAACTGCCAAAATTGTAAAATCCATACAATCACCTCACATTTCCTTATTCTTCATAACCCGAATGGACAAGAAGATTGAAACCGCATACATCACGACAATAGCAAAAAACGCAAGCAAAACAAGAAGTATCGGAGAAGATTCAATGACTGAAATAATTGAGCTCCCGATAGCTGGCATTTTAGAGAGAAGAAGTAAAGTCACCAAAAAACCGGCCACTGGAATATACATAAATACCCGTCCTTTGATTGAGCCGTACTTGTAATATCCCGGAATCTGGAACACGGTATAGAGCGCAAATAAGAATACTCCTGTAATAGCGGCAGTCACAATGTCAAATACGCCAACTGTTTCACCCAGCACTTTCAAGACAAGCGGCTGTGCAATCAAAGAAATAATCAGGGAAAGAAGTCCCATTGTAAGGACGAAAACATATCGTCCGATCACAAGCTCGCTTTTACGAACAGGTAAAATACCAAACAGACGATCCATACTGTTTTTTTCTGTGATGGAAAAGGTATATCCCGTCGTCATGGCAATAAAGCACATAGCAAATGATACCCCTGTCAATAAGGAACGATTGATTGCGGCAAACACAATCGGCAGAAGCAGGGTAAAACAAATTGTCTTAAAATATGGTTTTACCAATGCAATATCTAATTTTGTGGATTTCAAAATATTACTCATAATCGTCACCTTTCTTGCTTGTAAACACTACAATTTCATCAATGGTGGCAGGCTCAACAGTCAGGTTTGAAAAACCGTTAATATCTTCGGTTTTCATCAGAGCCTCAAATCCCGTAGGGAATGTACGAATACCAGCCGCCTTATTTTTTAGATCATCGGACAGTTCCTCAATTCCACCTTTTACAATGCGGAACATATCTACAAAATCATCTTTGCTGCCAGTAAAGAACAACTCGCCATAACTGATGTAGGTAATATAATCGGCTGCACGCTCCAAATCGCCTGTGATATGGGTGGAGAACAAAACACTATGCTCGCCATCTTCAATATACTCTGAAAGAATTTTCAAAAGTTCATCTCTGGAAACCGGATCAAGTCCACTGGTCGGCTCGTCGAGGATCAGCAGCTTGGCGTCGTATGAAAACGCACAGGCAAGCATTAACTTCATCTGCATACCTTTGGAAAGTTCTTTTACCTTTTTGGTGGGTGCAATGTGAAATTTCCGTAACATATCCGCAAATTTCTGGCTGTCCCAATTTGGATAAAATACCGAAATGGATTTTTCAACCTGCAACACTTTCCAATCATCACTGAAATAATTGGTATCGAAAACAACGCCCAGCTCTGATTTTACTTTTTGTTCTTCTGCGATATTATCCAGCCCCATCACTTTGACTGTGCCGCCGGTGCGCTTGAGCATATTCAAAATCAGTTTGATTGTCGTTGTTTTGCCAGAACCATTCGGACCGATCAAGCCCATAATATATCCCTTTGGCAAAGTAAAGCTGATATTGTGAAGCTGAAAAGAATCAAAAGATTTTGAAAGATTCGTTACCTCTAAATAATTAGTCATCTGTTTTTACCTCCGTTAAAATGTCCAAAAGGTGATGTAATTCCTCTGTGGATAGATTTGCCATTCTTGCGGCTTTTATTGCTTCGGTAAGATTGTTTTCTACTTTGCAAATAAGCTGCTCCTTAATCAGTTCTGAACCAGATCCCATTACGAAACATCCGCGCCCCTGCACATTTTTAACAAAGCCCTCTTGCTCTAATTCTGTGTATGCCTTTGTCACTGTTAAGACGCTGATCTTTAAGTCTTTGGCAAGTGTTCTAAGGGAGGGCAAAGTTTCTTCGGCTTGAAGCTCGCCAGATAAAATAGCCGCCTTGATCTGCTGCTTAATCTGCTCGTATATGGGGACGCCAGATACATTTGAAATAATCAGTTTCATTGCTGCATCCTCCATGTGTTTTAACTGTTATGCTGTTGTGTATAACAGTATAACACGAGAGGCATATCTTGTCAATATTTCAAGGGGGGACAATGATTTCCTCTGTCTATGTTTCGATATATGAATTATAAAGTTTAATCTATCTGCATATAGCAACATTCCATTAAGAAAATATGAAATATACAATGTAGATGGGTGGTGCTATATGGCAAATATCAAAGATTGCCCCGGTTTTGAAAGTTTCGGCGCAGACGTGAAAGCGGCCCGGAAAGCAAGGCGCTTGTCCCGCCGTGCCCTGGCGGAGATCGTCAACATAGATAACCGCTATCTTGCCAATATTGAGAACGAGGGGACTATCCCCAGCCTGCCGGTTATCATCCAGCTTATTAAAGCCTGCGGGCTTCCCGTGGAGCGGTATTTTAACCCGGAGATCATGCGGGAGGAAAGCGAACAGCGCCAAAGGGTCAGCCACAAGCTGAAACTATGCCCCGAACAATATCTGTCAATCATCGAGGGCGCGATTGACGGGGCCATACAAACCGAACAGCCGGAGAAGAACGAAGAAACGGAGGATGTGTAAATTCATCCTCTGTTTTCTTATCTTTGCGGGGGCCGCGAAAGGGCCTCTTATTTTTTTGCGCTTTTTTCTTGAAAAGTCCTGATTTTGCGGGTAGTTTGAGGCGTTCAAAGTGTACTTATAGCGGAGGATAGGAAACGTAGCAAGCATAGGGAGTGTAGCCACACTCCCGAACACCGGCCCCGTTCCTCCCCTGCGGGCCGGAGCCGGTTGCTTGT
>NZ_NFJL01000046.1 GCF_002159835.1 Blautia sp. An249
GCCAGCCGGAAATCAAGCTGATGGACGCAAACCTGCTGGCCTGCCCCGACCATGAACGGCTGCTGGTGCAGCTTGCCAGGAGCCGGGCGCTGGTGGACTTCACCCAGGGCCTTGACATCCGCCTGATAACCCCGGATAATACCGCACTTCTCAACTGCGTGCGGACAAAGGCCGTTCACTTCGCCTGGGATAACCCAAACGAGGACTTGACGCCATACTTCCGGCGCTTTGCCGAACAGACGGCCATCAAAAACTGGCGGAACCGGCGCGTGTATATGCTGACGAACTACGGCAGCACCCACGAGCAGGACTTGTACCGGGTGGAAACCCTGCGGGGCCTGGGCTATGACCCCTATGTGATGATTTACGAAAAGCCCACGGCCCCGCCCATTACCCGCCATTTGCAGCGGTGGGTGAATAACAAACGATTGTTTCATGCCGTCCAGAGCTTTTCCGACTATGAGCCGGTGAAAAAGCTGCTGGCGGCAGGTGAGAAAGGAGGCAACTACTTATTGCAGGACAATCATTAACATTAGGTTCTTTGTTTGACGGGATAGGGGGCTTTCCCTATGCCGCCTCTTTTTATGGGATAACCCCGATTTGGGCCAGTGAAATCCTGCCCTCTGCCGTCCAGGTCACCCGGCGTCACTTTCCAGATATGGAACACGTCGGGGACATTACACGGCTGGATGGGCGGAAACTTCCCCCGGTGGACATCCTCACGTTTGGTTCCCCCTGCCAGGGGCTTTCGATGGCAGGCCAAAGACTGGGCCTTGCGGACGCACGAAGCGGCCTCTTTACGGAGGCAATCAGGATTATCCGTGAAATGCAGGAGGTGACACATGGCGAATACCCCAAGATCGCGCTGTGGGAAAACGTACCCGGCGCTTTGTCGTCCGCAGGAGGACGTGACTTTGAAGCTGTGCTGCAGGCGTTCACAGCGGCCAAAATTCCAATGCCTTATTCTGGACGGTGGGCCAATGCCGGTATGGTACGAGGCAGAGGCGTTGATCTCGCATGGTGCGTGTACGACGCCCAATATTTCGGAACAGCACAGCGGCGCAGGCGCGTGTTCCTTGTCGCAGATTTTAGAGCCAGACGCGCCGGAGAAATACTCTTTGTCCCCAAAAGCCTGCGCGGGTATTTTGAGGCGGGCGGCACGCCGAGGCAAGGACTTGCCGCCTTTACTGAAACTGGCGCTGGAACGGCAGATGGCCCGGTGATACCCTCCGCCGTCACCTTACGCATACGCTCCGGCTGTGAGGGCGGAGGAAAGGGGCCGCTTTTGCAGGTAGAAAAAAGCGGGACGCTGGCAACCGGGAACGACCAGTATCTTTTCACTTTACGGCAGGCCGGGGTTGAAGTGCTGAACGACCAGGGCGGCGCGTCCCTTACCGTAGAGCAGAAAGAAGTTTCCCCCACGCTCCGCAGCCAGACCCACGGAAACCTGCCTGTTGTGGCAATGGGATTTGAATTACAGCAGATTACCAGCAAGACCAACCGTTCCGCCCTAAAGCCGGTTCAGCCGACCTTGTGCGGTGCCGGGAACCCCCATGTGATCTGCATGGCGACCGGGCAGGCCAATGCCTCCATTTTAGAGGACACCTCCCCGACGCTGACCCACTCTAACGAACGCCCCATTGTGGTGTACCCCGAACTGGCCGGGACGCTGTGCGCCTCCGGCGCTGGCCTCTCCCGGCCCGCTGGCATGGCAAGCGAAACGGACTTCTGCATAGTCGAGGCGGGCGAAGCATGGGAGAGCCTTGTACGTCGGTTGACCCCTGTGGAGTGTGAACGCCTGCAAGGTTTCCCGGACGGCTGGACAGAGTACGGGGCGGACGGGCGGCCCATCAGCGACACGAACCGCTACCAGATGTTAGGAAACAGCGTGGCTATTCCCTGCGTGGCCTATATCATGCAGGGCATTGTCGGCGCTATGGAAACGAGGTGATATTTTTTGGCTTATGTAACTGTCCCCAAGGATTTTACCCGCGTGAAATCCAAGGTGGTGTTTGGACTTACCAAACGGCAACTGATCTGTTTTGGCGGTGCGCTGCTTGTAGGCGTCCCGCTTTTTTTGCTGATACGGGGCCGCGTCCCCACCAGCGCGGCGGCGCTTCTCATGGTCTTTGTCATGCTTCCGGGCTTTCTCATGGCGCTTTACGAGCGCCACGGCCAGCCCCTTGAAGTGGTGGTATGGCAGATTATCAAGTGCTGCTTTCTCATGCCGAAAGAGCGGCCCTACCAGACCAACAACGCCTATTCTGCCCTTGTGCGGCAGCGACAAATGGAAAAGGAGGTAAATGCCATTGTCCAAAGAGCAAAGGAACGAAACGCCGGGAAAAGCGCCGGTAAAGCTGACCCGCGCCGAACGAAAAGAAATCCAGGCCGTCATCCGCAGGTATAAGGGCGACGGCAAGCCCCATTCCGCCCAGGAGAGCATACCCTATGAGGCCATGTACCAGGACGGCGTGTGCCGGGTGACGCCTAACACCTTTTCCAAGTGCATTGAGTTTGCGGACATCAGCTACCAACTGGCGCAGGCGGACACCAAGACGGCCATCTTTGAAAACCTGTGCGACCTTTACAACTACCTGGACGCCTCTATCCACGTCCAGTTTTCTTTCTTAAACCGCAAGATCGACCCCCGGCAGTACGCCAAGAGCTTTGAGATTAAAGCCCAGGGGGACGACTTCGACGACATCCGGGCGGAGTATTCCGGGATTTTGCAAGACCAGCTTGTGAGCGGCAACAACGGCCTGACAAAACGGAAATTCCTGACGTTCACCATTGAGGCGGACAGCCTGAAAATGGCCCGCGCCAGGCTTCGCCGGATTGAAACCGACCTGTTAGGCTACTTCAAGAGCATGGGGGCCGTGGCCTGGGCGCTGGACGCCAAAGACCGGCTGGAAGTCATGCACAGCCTGTTCCACCCGGACGGGGAGCCGTTTCAGTTTGATTGGAAGTGGCTGGCACCCTCCGGCCTCTCCACCAAGGACTTTATCGCCCCGTCGTCGTTCCGCTTCGGGAACTCCCGGATGTTCGGCCTGGGCGGGAAATACGGGGCGGTGAGCTTTTTGCAAATCCTCTCCCCGGAGCTGTCGGACGAAATGCTGGCCGACTTCCTCAACACGGAAAACGGGATTGCCGTCAATCTCCATGTGCAGGCCATCGACCAGAGCGAGGCCATTAAGACGGTCAAGCGCAAGATCACCGACCTGGACGCCATGAAGATACAGGAGCAGAAACGGGCCGTCCGCAGCGGTTACGACATGGACATTCTTCCCAGCGACCTTGCCACCTACGGCCAGGACGCCAAGGAGCTGTTAAAGACCTTGCAGAGCCGGAATGAACGGATGTTCCAGATCACCTTTTTGGTGCTGAACACCGCCGACACCCGGCAAAAGCTGGAAAACGATGTGTTCTGGGCCGCAGGTGTGGCGCAGAAGTACAACTGTTCCCTGGTGCGGCTGGACTACCAGCAGGAAGCGGGCTTAATGAGCTGCCTCCCCCTGGGGGCCAACCAGATTAAAATTGAGCGTTCTTTGACGACTTCCAGCGTGGCCGTGTTCGTTCCCTTTGTGACCCAGGAGCTTTTTCAGGGCGGCAACGCCATGTACTACGGCGTCAACGCCAAGACCGGCAACATGATTATGCTGGACAGGAAACGGGCGCGGTGTCCCAACGGCTTGAAGCTCGGCACTCCCGGTTCCGGCAAGTCCATGAGCTGTAAATCCGAGATTTTGAGCGTGTTCCTCTGTACGCCGGACGACGTGTATATCTGTGACCCGGAGGCCGAGTATTATCCCTTAGTGCGGCGGCTTCACGGCCAGGTGGTAAAGTTGTCGCCCACCAGCAAATCCTACTTGAACCCGCTGGACATCAACCTGAATTACTCCGAGGATGAAAACCCGCTGGCGCTTAAATCCGACTTTGTGCTGTCGTTCTGTGAGCTTGTCATGGGCGGCAAGAACGGTTTGGAGGCCATCGAAAAGACGGTGATCGACCGGGCGGTGCAGGTGATCTACCGGCCCTACCTGGCAGACCCCCGCCCGGAAAATATGCCAATCCTTTCCGACCTGCACAAAGCCCTGTTAGACCAGCATATCCCGGAGGCCGACCGGGTGGCCCAGGCCCTTGACCTGTATGTGTCTGGTTCCCTGAACGTCTTTAACCACCGTACCAACGTGGACATCCACAGCCGGATTGTGGCCTTTGACATCAAGGAGTTAGGCAAGCAGTTAAAGAAAATCGGTATGCTGATCGTCCAAGACCAGATATGGGGCCGGGTGACGCAGAACCGCAGCCAGGGCAAAGCCACCTGGTTTTTCTGCGACGAATTTCACCTGCTACTGCGGGAAGAACAGACGGCGGCCTTTTCCTGCGAGATTTGGAAGCGGTTCAGAAAATGGGGCGGTGTCCCGACAGGTGCCACGCAGAACGTCAAAGACCTGCTTTCCTCCCCGGAAATTGAAAATATCCTGGAAAACAGCGACTTTATCTGCCTGCTAAACCAGGCGTCCGGCGACCGCAAAATCCTGGCGGAGCGGCTGAACATCTCTCCCCAGCAGCTACGGTATGTGGAC
>NZ_NFJL01000047.1 GCF_002159835.1 Blautia sp. An249
TGATAGGACATTACCGTACCGTTGCTTAAATTGCCGGGTTTCAGTTCTTCCTCCACCCACATATCCAGCAGCATACCGACCGTTGCGTTTTCAGCCTTTGCAACAAACTAGTTGCTTCTGATTGCTTTTGAAGTTTGCATATACATCAAAACACAGATAACCGCTAAAACGGTTTCTACAATCGGTTGTGCTGCAATAACGCCGTTCAATTTCCATAAATTGTTCAATAGAATAACTGCAGGGATAAACAATACGATATTTCTCATAATCGTAATGAGCAAAGATTTTACTGCCGCACCCAATGCTTGAAAACAGCTTGTTACCATATTGATGATACCAAGCATTGGCGCTGACAGACCTAAAATACTGATAAAATACCCTGCTTGATTTATAAGTAATTCGTCATGTAAAAATATGTTTGCAAGATTTTTCCCAAACAAACAAAAGGTAATTAAAAAGATAACACCCAAAAGTATATCGTAAATCGTTGACAGCCTCATCACTTGCGACATACGGTCTTTTTTGTCCCCTCCGTAACAATACCCTATAAGCGGGGCGACCCCTTGCGAAAGGCCAACTGAAAGCATAATCGGAACCATATCAATTTTGTAAGCAATTCCATATGATGCAACTGCGTTTGAACCATAAATTCCAATAAAGTTGTTGAGAACAATATTGGAAACACTAAGCAAAACAGTGATAAGCGCGCCGGGTATTCCGATACTCACAACACCACTCACCATTTTCTTGTTTGGTGCAAAATGTCTGATTGAAACCGACACAAGTTCATTTCCTTTTCTATCGGCTTTAATCATACAGATTAGATAATAAATAGTAGAGCAGAAAAAACCAAAAGATGTGGCAAGTGCTGCACCTGCCGTTCCCCAATCCAATAATACGATAAAAATGAAATCAAAAATTATATTGATTGAATTTCCGAGTGCCAGACCGATAGTACTTTCCTTAATAAATCCAATAGAACGAAAAAGATGAACCAATCCGTTAGAAACTATTATAAATGGTGCGCCAAGAAAGATATATCTCAGATAATCATAGGTATAAACCATATTTTCTGCGTCGGCACCCGATATTTTTGCAATTGGTTTCATTAAAAGAATACCAACAAGCAAAATAATAATTCCAACAAACATCATTGTGTACAAACAAAAATTCAGTGTGTGCCTGCCTTCTTTCTTTTTGTTTTCACCTAACAGTCTGGCAATCACACTGTTTCCGCCCATTCCAAAAATAGAAGCTACCGACATAATAATCAGAAGAATCGGCGTACATAATGTAACTGCAGCAATCATTGCGGGTTCTTTTGTCAAAGAAACAAAAAAAAGTATCTGCGATGTTATAAATCAGCGTTGTAAGCTGTCCCAACATAGCAGGTAATCCCATACGCATAATTGCTTTTGAAATATTTTTTTCTTCAAATACCGTTGTCATAAATAAAACCTCCAAGCTGCTTTCTTGCAATTTTTATTAGTATACATTATAATAAAAAAGAAAACTCGGACATATGTCCTGTTGGAAAGAGAAGCAAATGAAGAAATATTATGACAAAGTATTTATTGAAAACTGTTTGAAACAAACAAAATTTGAATCCATAATGAGCAGTTTTACAAATCACTTATTTGTTGCACAATACGAAAAGGGTGAATTTATCACCACACCATTACAAACAGACCACTTATTTCAAATTATCATTCAAGGTTCTGTAAGTATTTATTTTATTCGAGATGACGGGTCGGTATATGCTCTTGCAAACGGCAGGGAAAATGATTTATTGGGCGAGATGGAGATTTTTCAACATCAACCTAGCAGTGTCTATGCTGAAGCAAATGACGATGTAATTTGCCTTGCACTGTCTACAGAAACAAGCAAGGAAGATTTATTGGGAAGCTGTTCTTTTTTGCAGATGATATGTGAATCTTTAACTTGTAAAATGGAATCTATCACAACAAAAGACGCTGCTCCCGCAAATTTGAAGCAGAGGGTTTTGACTTATATGCAGTACAAATGCAGTGATGGAGAATTGAAAGGTTTGGAAAAGGCTGCGTTCCACTTAAATTGCAGCGCCCGCCAACTACAAAGAATTCTTAATCAGTACGAAGCCGATAGAATTGTAGCCAAAACTGGTAAAGGAGCTTACAAACTTACTATCTCCTCACATTTTTTATCAGATAAGTGAAAATCGTTATCCGTCTAATTTTCTGTTGCTTTATTGTGTATGCGTGTTGTACAAAGCAGATAATCTTTCCATAAAGCAGAACGGCAGTTTTTCATTCATGGAAACTGCCGCTAAGCTGGTTACATAAAAATCAATTCTGTATTTACAATTTCTTCTGCTCTGCTCCGAATGTTATTCATTGTTCCAACCCACGCCATTGGGGCGTTTGCCTTTAGATGCTCGGTAATCCCTTGTTTTTCTGCCATTTCTTTCACCAACCGAAAAAACATTTCTTCTGCCTGCTTGTCAATGTCGGCAAGGTAACTGTTCAGTTTTCCGCCTGTGAGCAGAGAGGTATAGGTTACTTGCTTATGCTCTTTCAAAAAGCGTTTATGCCGCTGTCTCCAAATGTCAATAGTTTTTTGTTCATCGTCTGATAAGGTAAGACAAGGGATATAATAATCACCTTGAAGTTCGTACCAAAGTCCGTTGTTTTCATCATAAATATACTTGTCCATTTACAAATCCTCCAGTATAATATATTCTCACATACATCACAGTTCCGCGATTGCCACACTTGTTATATCTTGTTATCAGATTTTCTTTCCCTTGTATTTGCCCTTATGAGCAGTCGGGAAGAGAATAACTGAGTGGATTGATAACGGGCATAATAATTTTGATGATGAAAATACTATAATTTTGTGCGTGGAATTAACAGACGGGCTAATACTCTCGCATGGTATGAGGTATGAGTTCTAGTCTTTAACTCCTTAGTTTACAGAATAGGAGAAATTGGAAGTTGACGAGGTAAGGGTATGATATATACAATGGCAACATCTATTATGGCAGAAGAAATACAAAATGTTTTACATACAACAATCAAAATGGTCTATTCAAAATATTATCCGAAAGAAGTAGTAGATTTCTTCTGTAAACACCATAATCGAGAACATATTTTAGAAGGTATAGCTTCAGGAAACATGGGGGTATTATTAGATAACCAAACGATTGTGGGAACAGGATGTTTCGACCGCAACCATATCACAGGAGTATATGTATTACCTTGCTTTCAAAATCAAGGTTATGGCTCACATATTCTGGACTGCCTGGAAACAGAAATTGCAAAAAACTTTCCTGTTGCTATGTTGGATGCGTCACTTCCTGCTGTATTTCTATACGAGCATAGAGGTTATAAAACAGTAGGACATGGCGTTCTTGAATTAGAGAATGATGTCAAGTTGGTCTATGAAATCATGGAGAAAAAATTAAAAAGTTGACTGTAGTAAAAATCCCAGCTTATCGAGCTGTAAAAATGGAAGTTGTCAAATTTTTTCAAACAGCCTCATTGCATAGAAATGACGAACAGACTATCCTTAAAGTAGGAGGTGGCAGAAATGGCAAACGAAAATAAAAAAGATTTTAATGCTATGTTGCATGATAATAAGGATATGCCAAAATTTCAAATCATTACAGACCAGAAAAGCATTGAAAAATATGGTGGAAGTAAAATGTATTTTGCACCGCCAATCGACTATGACAAGGTAATGAAAAAAATCCCTTATGGAAAAGTGATTACTGTTGGAAAGATAAGAGAATACTTTGCGGAGTTGAGCGGAGCGGACTTTACAGAACCGATTACAGCAGGGATTTTTGTTTCTATCGTGGCATGGGCAAGTTATCAGCGTTCAGAAGATGAAACGCCTTATTGGAGAACATTGAAAGCGAACGGAGAACTCAATGCTAAATATCCGAATGGTATCGAAGCACAGAAAGAAAAATTAGAAGCAGAGGGACACACCATTATTCAAAAAGGGCGTAAAAATATCCGATACTATGTAAAGGACTATGAAAATTCTCTCTTTGATTTGAAATAGGAAAATCCCAGTTTGATTAACTGAGAAGCAGTGTATATTATGAGTCTTATTATGTGATTGCAAAAGCTTATAATAACGGAGAATTTTAGAAAGGAATTAAAACCGCACTTAGATATGTTACGGAGAACCGTATCATAATGGAATTTTTGGAGATGTTATCTCCAGTTGACAAATTGCCAATAGTAGGTAAGTAGGTAATCATCCGTGCCTTGACAAAATATGAAAATCCCCCAGCATTTACCGGGGGAAAATTAGTCTCTCAT
>NZ_NFJL01000048.1 GCF_002159835.1 Blautia sp. An249
TATCACCTCCATCATTTGAGAACATCTTATCAAATGATGGAAGGGATTTGAAGATACGGATGATTACCTACTTACTTCTGAATAGTCTTACCGTGTTTTTAGTTGATCCATACCTTGTGAATCGCTCAAACTTCAAATAATTTCAGTTTTTTGTACATTTCTTTTCTGGACAAGCTGTTTTTATACATCGTCTGCAGATTAACCTTATTACGAGTTCCGGATATTACTCGCACTAGGTACCTCATGCACAAAAAGCACCAGATAAATGGGAGTAAAATTTTAATCTTTTTTGTAATAGGATAAAGCTTATAGCTCATATGATTCAATGTATTTATAAGCTGTACAAGCCGACTATGACCAAAGTTTCCTTTTCCTCTGTCTGAAATCATCATCCCTTCATAGGCTCTTTGGTTACTTTTGGATCCAAAATTTCCTCCAGATAAAATATCTTCCGCCAGTGCTTCCGCGAGCGCAACATTATTTCCCATCCACTTTTGATAGGGAAGACCAATAGATACGGTTGCTGCCAGGCTCAGAATTGTGGCGAAAGTCCAAAGTCCTGCTTTCTCCAGACGCTCCCGAAACAGATTTTCAAATTCTTCTTCAGAAAAAGTATTTACAAAAACAGCCCAGTCACACAAATGTCTCAGGCCAATCCCTTCCCCTACTAAATGGCGCTGTACATGCATCAGCATAATCAGTCCATGGTGAAAACTATCGGGAATCTGAAATTTAAAAGTTTCGTCCTGAATTTTTACAGATGTTTTCTGAATATCCTTAAAATAGTTGCAGATAACATCGCCTGCTTTTCCGTCCGGGAGCGTACAGGGCATAAAATGCATCTCTAATTGAATCTGTCGATTTGTAAAGGCTTTATGGAATGCATGCTCCTCTCCTGATGACGCAAAGCCATTTTTCTCTAAAATCATTGTAACAGTTTCCAAATCTTCTTCCTCAACAAGAAAATCCACGTCGCCCATCTGACGGCTCATCTCCTCCGGATAATATGAAGATGATGCCACTCCTTTTAAAATGCAATATGAAATCCCATTTTCTGTCATTAGCTCATGGAGATAGCTGTGATAAGAATAATTTTGCACACATTGAAAGATATGCATTTTTACAGAATTTTCTACTTCCCTTTTCGTTTTGGGGTCAAGCGGCAGCTTATCATACTTCAGAAAAGCCGGTATCACAACTGCCTGTTTTTTACTTTCTTTATACACCGCTTCCCAATTTGGTACATTTCCTATATCACCAGGAAGCTCCTCCTGAAATAATACATTTGCAAGAAGCTGGCATAAAATCTTCTGAGTATTCTCCATAAATAAAGGATTAGAAATCATATTGTATTCTCCAAATATTGTTTATTCGTAAGCATTTGTAACCCTTATATCCACATCGGTATCCAGATACCCGTTGAAGCCTTCCAGAAACTCTTTTGCATGGCTGCCGCTCCTGGTCGGGGAATAGCCATACAGGATGATCGCCGGAAATCCGTCCTCGCCGCGAACAGCCACATGAATGACTTGGTCTGGGCTCTGCTCCGCTCCTCTTTCAGCACCTGGTCCGGATCTCATCTGCCATTGCAAAGTTCCGTTTCAGAAGTCCGCGGTGAAAGTAATCATACAATAGTTCTGCGAACAGTAGATGATCCAGTTAGCAAGGGTAGTCCGGCTGATCTGGACCCATACTGCTTCTAGACTTTCTTCTGCCGGTAAAGGGGAAGCCCATTGGCATACATACCTCTGGTACATGGTCCATGCAACGGTGGATACCGAGGCAGAGCCTTTCCCTACCAGGGCATCCGGCACCTGAGACTTTCTGATCGCAGTTTTTTCTGTATCGCTGAGCCCCTCCTTGCAGAATGGGCATCCGTAACTCTGGCTGTAGTATTCGTTCACCTTGCATGTAGCGGGAATGAACTCCAGCTCCAGGCGAACATAATCCTCACCGCTCAGGGTCATCTGCGTACCGCATACCGTACAATTCTGATCTTCTTCCGGCAGGGATGGAGCTCCTGCCCCGCTTCTGCTTCATTGCCAAGTTAGTCTAATTTCTATTGTTGAAAAAAAATCGTGTGTATCTAAATCTCAAGAGAGCAGAACTTATGATTAGCGCTCCCACTAAGGCAACCCCAAAGTTTAAAAGGAAATTAAAAAATGGCGGAACTAAACCGTTAAACCATAGTATTGAAAAATATATCAATTGTTGATGATATAAGTAAACCATCATCGATCTTTTAGACAAAAATCCCCACAGCTTACTTTTTTCCCATGTAATGATATTTGCTAACCTTTGAAGAAGAAAAAAAATGCTGATTGCCCCAATAATATGTAATACCAATCCTAATCCAATGTAAATAATCTTTTCTATGCTATTTATTCCATCCGCAAAGTATGACCATGCCATGAAACAAATAATATATAAAACACAATATATAGTCAAAGAAACTTTTCGAATGAACCAGTTCCGTTTTTCTCTCAGCTTCATACCAATGATAAAAAAAGGAACATAAGATAAAGAAGTAAAAATGCAAAAGTAGTTTGGAATACGCAGCCCACCTAAGGTACCTATTACATAAGACATAGTAGATATAACAATTGCCATCCAGTCATTAGAAAATTTCTTTGTTAATGGCCAAATTATAATGAATAGCCAAAATAACATCCATAAAAACCACAAATGGCTTGGGCTTTCGCATAAAACATATTTTTCAATTATCTGTTCTAACGAATAATCGTATAAAAATGATTCAATTGGTATCACAAACGATATTGTTACAAACACATACGGAAGAATTAATCGTTTTGTTTTTTTTGTTATAAATGTTTTGTAGACATTATATTTACCACATTCATTCCGATTGTAAGAATACAAATAACCAGAAATAAGCACGAAACAGTAGATATGAAACGAATTCAGCCATTTGGATATAAATATCAAAGTATCTGATTGATACTTTGGTGTTACAACATTGAACCACCCACCGGTCCAAAAATTAGCACAATGTCCAAGGCACACAGCTAACATTAATACAGCCTTTATTAAGGTACAATTATCAAGTTCTTTTTCTTTATATTGTTCTGGTGTAGCCATCACATGCATTCTCCACTTAAATATCAATTTTCCCATCCATAGGGCATTATAATTTTCCCAAATACTATCAAGATCTATTCCCATTAATTTTGCAATTGTACAGTCAATTGCAATTGATTTCATACCAGTAAAAATTATCCCCATATTGTAAGGAATCGGTCGCCATGCTCCCTCTCCTTGTCCGCAAATTATCATATCTGCAATGGTAAGAATCTTCCGCTGAGATTGCTCTCTCAGTATACCGTCCTTATCAGCAAAAACAAGTATTCTGTTAATATCAATAATAGTTCTCTAAATTGTATCATTCCCCATCCAATATCCTGCAACAATATCCCTATTACCAGTAATGCATATTCTTGTGCAGGAGTTTCTTCCGCAATTATCCGTTTCTCTCTTGCCTCATATAGCGCAGTTTTGCTTCCAGCAACTCTCTGTTACATTTTCCGTACATAGTACGTTTTATCATTTTAAGCCTGCTGTTAGTTCCCTCTACAAAACCATTACTATAGTCATAAGCTACCGCATTTTCAACGGCATCCAGATCGTTTTCCAAACCTTTAGAAAAACTTCGTAATCCTTTTATGCTGCTTTTTT
>NZ_NFJL01000049.1 GCF_002159835.1 Blautia sp. An249
CTGTGCTTCTGCGGAACCTCCGGCCCGCACCGAAAGACCGCAGGAAACAACAAAATTCGCCCGGCAGGTCACAGACCCACCGGGCGGAAACGGAAGTGTTATGAAGTTGATTTACATGGTATAATACATAGTGAGAGGCGCTTATCCCCGTCGCCGGGGACAGTCTTTTTTTGGCGGTGCAACCCTCGCCTTATTTTGTTCAAACGCTCCCTGCTTCATGGCGGCTCCCTCCTAAAGCCGCCGTGATGAAATTCAGAGCATGGGTATGGGCTGCTGAACGACGGCTTTTTTTCTTTTGCCGTCGTCCGGCAGCACTCGCGTAACTTTTTGATTTGACACTATTTTAAGCTTCAATTCTCGCAGGAATATCACAGAAAAACAGGATTTGACAAAAATCACCCCCTGAAATCTTGCAATTCTGTGACATTTCTAATTATCTATATGGAAGCCTTGCTGTTAATGGAGATGGACGATAGGATAGAAAAAATCAAAAATCTCCTTTGTTGTGAGGTTTCTGTGACATTTGGTTGATACTCTATAAGGGAAAGGATGTGAACGCACATGAAAATTTTAGTGGTTGAAGATGACCGCATTTTGAATACAACCCTTTGTTATAATTTGTCTGCCGCAGGCTATGAGGTCGCTACTGCCTTGACAAAAAGTGCTGCGGAACGTCTGTGCAAAAAACAGGAATTTGATTTGATTGTCCTTGACATCAATCTGCCGGACGGAAACGGATTTGATTTTTGCCGGGATATAAAAGAACGGCACCCGGACACAGCCGTTATTTTCCTCACGGCAAACGATATGGAAAGCGATATGCTGAAAGGGTACGAGCTGGGGGCGGATGATTATGTGACAAAGCCCTTTCCCATGAGCGTATTTCAGAAAAAAGTATCTGCTCTATTGGCCCGAATTAGAAAACAGTCTGGCGGCGATTGCTACAATGACGGCAATCTGTTTATCAATTTTTCGGAAATGTCCGCCACCCAGGGCGGGGAAAGCATTTCCTTTACGCCGATGGAATACCGGCTTTTGAAAGTGTTGACAAAAAATCCGCAGATCGTTTTGACCCGGCAGGTGCTATTGGAAAAGTTGTGGGATATTGACGGGAACTTTGTGGATGAACACGCTTTGACTTCAACCATCAGCCGGATAAGGACAAAAATCGAAAAACCAGATCAAGCCTATATCAAAACGGTTTACGGCATGGGTTATATGTGGATTGGGGGCGGTAGCAAATGAGGACAGAAAAGCTCTCCGTTAATAAAGTATGTGTTGCCGTGTGTGCAGCACTCTTTCTGCTTTCTGTAACTATGTCGTTGTCCATATATTTTTTGACACAAAATGTACTGGCGTTATATTGCGGATTGCTCTATATCATCTGCGTTGCCGGGTGTATGGCGGCTTTTCTTATTTTTGTGCGTCGGAAATTGACGCTGTTTTCCGACGCCTTGTGCAAGCTGCTTGACGATATGATGTCAGCAAATCAGGCCCCGCCGCAGTACACCGAGGAAGAAAACCTGTTTTATAAAATCCAGCACCGACTTTCCCGGCTCTATGAAGTGCTGCGGGAAAGCAAAAGCAGCATTGCAAAGGAACGGGCCGACTTGCAGGAATTGATTTCGGATATATCCCATCAAGTCAAAACGCCGATTGCAAACCTGAAAATGCTGGACGCAACGCTGCTGGAACAAACGGTGACGCCGGAAAAGCAGAGAGAATTTCTTGTTGCTATGGATAGCCAGCTTGACAAGCTGGATTTTCTCATGCAGGCAATGATTAAAACTTCCCGGCTGGAAACCGGCGTGATTTCTTTGCAACCACAGCCGCAGGCCATTTATGATACCCTTGCCGCTGCGCTGGGCGGTATTCTGCTGAACGCTGAACAGAAAAAAATCGCGGTCACAGTGGATTGCCCGGAAACGGTAATTGCGGCCCATGACCGAAAATGGACAACCGAAGCCCTGTTCAACATTCTGGATAATGCGGTGAAGTACACACCAGAGGGCGGGAAAGTCCATGTGGCTGTTGTGTGTTGGGAAATGTATGTGAAGATTGATATTTCTGATACCGGCATTGGTATTCCAGAACAACATCAAGGAACGATTTTCAAGCGTTTTTATCGTGAAAGCAGCGTACATGACGCCCCCGGTATTGGGATTGGTTTGTATCTGGCCCGTGAAATTATCACCCGGCAAGGCGGCTTTATCCGCGTATCTTCGGAACTCGGCACCGGCTCCACTTTCTCTGTGTTCCTGCCTCACTCTTGAAATGTCACAGGATTGTGACATTTCAAGGCGTTTTAAGGGGAAATTCAAGAACCGCCGTGACATTTCTGTGAGGATTGCGTTTTACAATGGAACCATCAAAAAGAAAGGTGGTAGAACTTATGCCTATTTTACAGACAACAGATTTAAAAAAATACTATGGTGAAAAACCGAACATTACAAAGGCGCTGGACGGCGTTTCCCTTTCAGTGGAACATGGGGAATTTGTCGCCATTGTCGGCACATCCGGCAGCGGTAAATCCACGCTGCTGAACATGATCGGCGGTTTGGATGTCCCTACTTCCGGCAAGGTCATTGTGGATGGAAAAGACCTGTCCACCCTGAAAGACGAGCAGCTTACTATTTTCCGCAGACGGAAAATCGGCTTTATCTTTCAGAACTACAATCTTGTCCCTGTCCTCAATGTCTATGAAAACATTGTTCTGCCGGTGGAATTGGACGGCGATCAGGTGGACAAAAACTATATGCAGGAAGTTGTTCGGATGTTGGGCCTGGAAGATAGGCTGAACAATATGCCGAATAATCTCTCCGGCGGCCAGCAGCAGCGCGTGGCGATTGCACGCGCTCTGGTATCGAAACCGGCGATTGTGCTGGCGGACGAGCCGACGGGCAACCTTGACAGCCGGACAAGCAGTGATGTTCTTGGCCTGCTGAAAGTAAGCAGCCAGAAATTTCACCAGACCCTTGTAATGATTACCCATAACAACGAGATCGCCCAGCTCGCGGATCGGATCGTCCGTATTGAGGATGGGAAAATTTCTGAATGAGGGGGTGTTGAAAATGAACGATATTTTATTTGGCAATAATAACAGACCCATTATTAAGAAATTGTCCAGGCGGTACTTTAAGGCCAGCAAAAGCAGGAATATCATTGCTATTGTTGCCATTAT
>NZ_NFJL01000005.1 GCF_002159835.1 Blautia sp. An249
GCCTGGTCTGGTATGACGACACGGCAATATAAAAAGCTGAAAGGCTTGAAAAAAGAAAACCTCCGCGACAATATGAGTGATCTGGAACTCGTTTTGACAATGCTTGCGGAAGCAACCACAACTGAGATTTCTAAAACCGTAAAGCCTGCTACTTTTTCTGAAAATCAGAAAGTGGCGCAAAAAGGTGGCTCGATTGCCGGAAACACCCGGAAAGAGATTGAAGAAACCACCGGCAAGCCGGTGATTACCGCTCAAAACGTCAATGATTTCCGCCAGCTCGTAACGGATATTGTGGAGGACGCAGCTACCATTCCAGAGCATACAAAAGAAATGCCTGGGGATGAAAATAAGGACGAATAAAACGAGAACACTCTAAATTTATTCCCAGATAATAATCCCGGAAGCCTCATGCCTCCGGGATTACAAACTTATATCCAATTCCCCGTACGGTCTGGATATATTCTTTATCTGCATATTGCTTCAGCTTTTTTTTAAGACTGGAGATGACACACCTCGTTGCATTGTCTGTTTTCCCACTTTCCTTTTCCCAGACATGCTCATAGATCTGTTCTTTCAAAAACACCCTGCCAGGATGTCGCGCCAGAAGACAGAGAAGATCAAACTCATGTCTCGTAAGTTCCAGGTACTTTCCTCCCATCCATGCGTCTCTGCTTTCCGGACAGATATGCAATCCTCCTCTGCAGATCTCCGGCAATGTATCTTCACTCTTCTCCTCCAGCATATACGTTTTCAGCTCTTCCCATTGTTCAGCGGTAAGTATGTTCTGGAGGATCTGACCAATCTGTATTCCCGATAAATTTTTCTTTATGTCTTTCCCACTTTATCAGCCCTTTCAGCTATTCTCAACTCTACCGGACAAACTCAATTTTGATAGAGCCTTTCAATAATGCTGCTTTTGGCAAACTGTCGATAAAGAATTGTGGGGATAATCACCGTTAAACAAATAAGGAACGGATAAACAATCAACATCGGCCAAATTACAAAGTGATAGGTGAAAAACCAAAAGCTGCTTGCTACCGCCTGCACAACAACGAGGGAGAACAGCACCCCAACGATCAACGAGGCTATAATTGTTCCAACTGCATAATACACCCCCTCATAAGACAACATCTGCTTGAGCTGTCTGCCTGTCATGCCAATACTTTGCAGCATAGCAAATTCTTTTTGCCGCGTAATAATGCTTGTCAATACCGAGTTGATGAAATTGACTATGCCAATCATACCGATAATAACACTTAAAGCACCGCCGATTGTAATAATAAGGGATGTCATGCTATGAAAAGACTGAACGTAAGTTTCTTTCGATTCATAGTCCATGCTCGGCTCAATGTTTTCCACATAGTTGTTTAGAAAGCTGCTCATGTCGCTGTCCATTCCGTCCTTAACATTGAACGGAAAGCTTACCAAAAGGAGATTGAGGCAGAGCGGCTTGAACTGTTCTGTGGGCAAATAAAAACGTGCCGCGCCCGTGTTTCTTTCTGTATCGGTATTTTCATTGATAAGAACTTTTGCCATAACGGTAAGGTCAAAGCTGTTATCCAGTGTACCGGCTAACCCGTTCATCTTCCAGTGATGAAAGGTGATCGTATCTCCAACATGGACAGATGGATTGTCAATTATATTCCCATTGTCGTCCATTGTAAGCGCGTACAGCGTGTATTTTCCCGTTTTAAGAGCTTCCCAATCAATTTCGCCCTCGACTACATCCATCGAGTTTAGAAGAAAATCGTCTGCCCCATACAGATTAATAAGAGGATTTCCATATTCGTCCTTGTTGTAATTTGTTACGGCGTCTGTTTCAGCGGAAAATGTTTCTTCTGTCACCTTACTGGAATATAGTCTGCCGCCATCCTCGTAGGCATCCTGTTGTTGGACAGCATTGATAAAGTTTTCAGACAAGTAGGTTTCGCTGCGGGCGAAATTGTAGTTGAAATAGTCCGCAGAAGAAATGATAAAATCCTTATTTAAGAACTTTTCAACATACTTGTCAATATCAAAACCACTGGATAAAGTGAATATGGTATTGAACAGTACCAAACTCAATGTCATAGACACGATTACAAGGATTGTTCGTTTTCGGTTTCGTCCCAGATTTGCCAATGCCATCCGATGAATTTTTGCGCCGCTGGTCGATTTTTTAACATCCAGACGCTTCTTTGCTTGAAATGCACCTGCATCATTTTCCGTATAGCGGACGGCTTCAATCGGCGAGATCGTTCCTGCAATCTTAGCCGGTTTTCGTACACTGATATAAACAGTAACAAAAGCAAAGATAGCCGATCCCATGAATATCAGCGGATTTACTGTCACCACAACGCCAGCATCGGAAGTATACGTTGTGCCGTTCATCAGAGCCGGAACTAAAGCGCGGCCAATGAAAAATCCGATAATCAGACCAATGGGGATACCTATCGCAGACAGAAGCAGTGCCTGTTTGTTAATAATCTTTTTAATCTGCCGCCTTGTGGTTCCCAATGTTTTTAGCTGCCCGTAGGACTGAATATCTTGAATAACAGAGATTTGAAAAATATTGTAGATAATCAAATAGCCTGTTGCCATAATCGCGAGTATTCCCACAATACCGGCAATAAACAAGGCGGAATTTTCACTGATAGGGCTGCTTTGATAAGCAGGACTGACACGGGCGACAATATAGTTTTCGTCTGTGGGCTGTCCTCCAAGCGTGTCACAGGTGTAGCCGGTTTCTGTAAGGAGCTGCTGCAATTTTTCTTCTACGGAGCCGCTGCCACGGAACATGATATACGCCGTCACAATGCCAGAATAATCATTGTCCACAGGATAGGTATAGGTGAGTAAGTCGGCATGGCTATCTAAAAAGGCTTTCGATACAATAATACGCCCAATATTACTTAGGCTGTCTGTTTCCCAAAAGCCGCACAGTGTAAAATCAGTTGTGTACTCCTTACCCTTAATTTCATAATCAAGGGTGACTGTCGCGCCGATTTCAGCCGGAACCCCCAATGCCTCTAATGTCTTTGTGTCGGCTATGATCTCATTTTCAGCTTCGGGGCGGTGTCCTGTTGTCGGCTCGTATCTGGCAAATTCCAATGCGGTATCATCCATATACCACATATCAGAACGCCATTTCGCAAGCCCCGGATTGTTAAGATGGTAAGAAACCGCCTTTGTATAGGCAATCCGGTCAATCAATTCGTTGCCCTTTACATCATCAAAAACCTCGTCACTAATGTAGTTGAGAACAGCTTGACCGTCTCCACCCATCTTTCGGATATTTTGGTCTTGTACCGTATCAATTAAACCGGAACCCAGTGTGAAGATAGTTGTGAACAAGACGGTTGTAAGAATAATGGCAACAATAGCAATGATATTCCTGCTTTTGCTGGCCTTAAAGTACCGCCTGGACAATTTCTTAATAATGGGACTGTTATTGTTGCCAAATAAAATATCTTGCATTCTCAGCACCTCCCTTATTCAGAAATTTTGCCGTCCTCAATGCGGACGGTCCGATCTGCAAGCTGGGCAATCTCATTATTATGGGTAATCATCACGAGGGTCTGGTGGAATTTCTGACTGCTTGCTTTCAACAGACCAAGGACATCACTACTCGTCCGGCTGTCGAGATTGCCCGTCGGCTCATCCGCCAGTACAATAGCCGGTTTCGATACCAGGGCGCGGGCAATGGCAACGCGCTGCTGCTGGCCACCTGAGAGATTATTTGGCATATTGTTCAGCTTATCTTCCAGGCCCAACATCCGAACAACTTCATCCATAAACTTTTTGTCTACCTTGTTTCCGTCCAACTCCACGGGCAGCACGATGTTTTCGTAGACATTCAGCACTGGAGACAGATTGTAATTTTGAAAGATGAAGCCGATCTTTCTCCTGCGGAAGATGGTAAGCTGCTCTTCTTTCAATGTAGAGAGGTCGCGCCCATCTACAATAACCTTGCCGGAAGTAGGCACATCCAGGCCGCCAATCATGTTCAGAAGTGTGGACTTGCCACTGCCGGAGGTTCCCACGACAGCTACAAATTCGCCTCTTTCAATGGAGAGTGTCACCCCGTCCAAGGCTCTGGTAATGTTCGGCTCTGCGCCATAATATTTTTTCAGTTCAGTCGTCTGTAAAATGTTCATAAAGAACACCGTCCTTTCTTTTTTTGATAAACTCATTGTAACGACCAAACCTCACAGAAATGTCACAAGACACAAGATACTTCCGCTAAATTCAGCCTCAAATGTCACAAGTCTGTGACATTTCAATTTCCGGGGACGCGATTGAACTACTTTCGGAGCAAGAAAACAGAAAAGATTGAGCCTTTTCCAGCCTCAGACGCCACCCGGATATAACCGCCCTGCAAAGTCACGATCTCGCGGGCCAGATACAGGCCAATACCAATGCCGTCCACATCATGCACCGCCTCTTCACGATAAAAGCGTTTGAAAATTGTTCCCTGATGTTGCTCCGAAATGCCGATCCCTGTATCAGCGATGTCTATTTTCACATACATTTCCCATCCTTCCACCGCTACACGGATCTGTCCGCCTGCCGGGGTGTACTTTACTGCGTTATCCAGGATATTGAACAGGGCTTCTGTTGTCCACTTTCTATCATGGCGCGCATCCAAATGCTCCGGGCACTCCACCCGCACATCAATCTGCTTCTTCTCAGCATTGAGCAAAATACCGCCAAGGGCAGCGGCAAGTGTATCATAGACTGGCTGCTGTTTCTCCTCCAGCGAAATCACTCCTGTTTCCAGGCGGGAAGTTTTTATCATCGCCTGCATGAGAAAATCCAGCTTATCAAGCTGGCTTGCCTGGGCTGTCAGAAATTCCTTCTGCTTCTGCGGAGAAACCTCATTTTCAAGCAGCGTGTTGTTAATCATCTTCAAATTGGCGATCGGTGTCTTGACCTGGTGGGAGATGTCAGAAATCATTTCTTGCAGATCGGCCCGCTCTTTTGCGATGCTGTTTTTATTTTCCTCCATGACCTCGTACAGCCGCCCCAGACGGTAGTTGATCTTATAGAACAGGCTTTCCTCATCCACGTTCTGTTTCGGCTGCATATCCCCGGAGAACATGTCATCCATCTGAACGCAAAGGGCATCGGAGAACTTTGCCAGTTTCCGGCGGATCAGCGCCACAAAGCAAATAACGCAGAGCAGAACAAAGGCACTGAACAGGAACACATACCAGACAGCAGTTGTATTTCGTGTCAGCAAATAGACAGCGATGGAAACTGCGCCAACAGCCAGCAGCAAAAGCGTTCCCAGAAGGATACAGGCTTTATTGATGGAGAGTTTTCGCATATTCATTTCAGCGCCCCTCCGATCCACATATAGCCCATACCGTACACTGTCTTGATATACTGGCGGTCCTCTGTTTCAATTTTTATCCGTACCCGGCTGATGGCTGAAGTCAGGGCGTGTTCATCCACAAAGTTCCCGTCAATGTCCCACAGCTTTTCCAATAGCACCTGTCGAGTCAGAACGATCTGCGGATTTTTCGTCAGCACCTTCAAAAGCCGGTATTCCATCGGGGTAAAGGAAATATTCTCCCCGCCCTGTGTAGCGGTCATCTCTGTAAAGTTGATAAACAGATTGCCGTCATTATAGCAATCACCGCCAGACTGTTTCCGAATCCTGGCCAGCAAAGCGGACACTTTTTTCTGAAACACACTCATGGGAAATGGCTTTGTCACATAATCATCCGCGCCCAGTTCGTAACCTTTCAGCATATCGCTTTCCATATCGTTTGCCGTCAAGAAAATCACTGCTGTCTCCGGGTGTCTCTCCTTCATATCCCGGCAAAAATCAAATCCGTTTCCGTCCGGCAGATTGATATCAAGGACAATCAAATCATATTTCTGTTTTTTACACAGACGTTCTGCTGCACTTTTCGTTAAGGCAGCATCTACTTCATATCCTGCGGCAGACAGGTTATAGCAAAGGGTATTATTCAAAAGGCGGTCATCTTCAACCACTAAAATTTTCATGCACTCACATCCTTCTAGTTTTATTATTAGTATTCTATAATCTTTCCAGAAAAATTTCTATGTCTTTGACATGCTCCAGTATCCGGGTAAGTATTTGTTTTTCTTTATAATTCCCACTGCAGTAATACATATTAAGTAATTCCACATTGCCTTTAATTACTGTTAAATGAGTTCTTAATTCGTGATGTACATATTGTCTTAACTGTTTATCTTCTATGATATTCATTTCAAATCCTCCTTTTTTGAGGATAACATGGAAATGTCACAGAATCCTCGCAGAAAACAAGTTTCTGAAAAAAATACTGGCTGTTCCAAGCCACGTTGAAAAGCTCAACTTTCCCAAAAAATCGAACGATTTTGTTGATAATTTTGTTCTATTCGCTTATAATAAGACTATAAAGAAGAGGTCGCATGGAAAGGAGGTTGATCTCATGTCAATCACATCGACGGAATTAAAATTGAATCTTGGAAAATATTTGAAACTTGCAGAACACGAAGACATATTTATCACGCGGAATGGAAAGATCGTGGCGAAACTCTCAAATCCAAATGCGGACCGTGTGGAGATGGCAAAGTCTCTCCTCGGAGTAATCCCCGCTGATATTACATTAGAAGAAGCTCGCGCAGAAAGGGCGGATAAATTATGAAAGCACTGATTGACACCTGTGTAATCGTTGACATTCTTCAGAAGCGAGATCCCTTTTATGCAGCAGCGATGGAAATCCTTCTCGCAGTATCAAACAAAAAATGTACCGGGATTCTCACTGCCAAATCCATTACGGATATTTACTATATCCTGCGACGGAGTATACACAATGAACAGGAAGTTCGTAAGCTGGTCCGCGTTCTTTTTACTCTTTTTGAAGTGGTGGATACCTTTTCCATAGACTGTGAACTTGCGCTGTCTTCCACAATAAAGGATTATGAGGATGCGATCATGGTAGAAACCGGCTCCCGTGTTGGAGCTGAATGTGTCGTGACAAGAAACCTGAAAGACTATAAACTGTCAGCTCTTCCGGTTTTATCTCCGGATCAGTTCCTTGAACAAATGAGAAAAGCAGAGGAATCCGATTCTTTTTAACCTCTGCTTTCCTGAATTTGAGATCCCGGAAGCCTCACGCCTCCGGGATTTCAAACTTATATCCAATTCCCCGCACTGTCTGAATATAGTACTTATCTGTATATTCCTTCAGTTTTTTTCTCAGACTGGTGATTACACATCGCACCGCATTATCCACGTTCCCGATTTCTTTTTCCCAGGTATGCGCATATATCTGTTCTTTAGAGAACACTCTCCCTGGATGTCTCGCCAGGAGACAAAGGACATCAAACTCATATTTCGTAAGGCCCAGGTGCTGCTCTCCTATCCATACGTTTCTGCTCTCCAGGCAGATATGCAACTCTCCGCGGCGAATCTCCGGATATGTATCTTTCGTCTGCCCCTCCAACATAAAAATCTTCAGCTCTTTCCATTGTTCAGCTGTAAGTATATTCTGGAGGATCTCGCCAATTTGCATCCCAGACAGGTATTTCTCTATGTCTTTCCCATTTTACCAGTCCTTTCTTCCCGCCGCAAAGTTCTTTACAACCTGATAACTGTATGGCAAAAAAGCACACAGGCTCCGCCTTCTGATGTATTTGAGATCTGCACAGTACCTCCCATCTGTTCAGCCAGCTTCTTCACTATATAAAGTCCAAGCCCTGCATGTCCTCCGCTTGTGTCTCTGGATTCATCGCCCCGATAGAATTTATGAAATGCATTTTTTAGATCTTTCGCATCAAAACCAGCCCCCGTATCCGTGACCGTATAATATATCTTTTCTTTATCTGTGCTGACATTTACTTCGATTCGGCCCCCTGCAGGTGTATGCTCAAGGCTGTTGGATAAAAGATTGTCCAATATCCTTGTCAGAGCTTCCGCATCGACGATAATCTGATCCGGAACTCCATCGTTGATACAGAAAGACAATTCAATGGATTTTTGCTGCGCCTGCAGGTGATAAGACTGTATTCTCTGTGACAGATATTTTTCCAGATTGATCCGTTCTGTATCCGCTCCTTTGTCTTTCTTTTCAAGCTCAGCCGTATACTGCATCTGTCTTACAAAATCTGCACTCTTTTCTGCATTTTCATGGATGACCATAAGATAATTCTTCAGTTCCCCGTCCTTCTCCTGATAGTCTTCCAGCAGGGCCTCCGAATATGCCAGGATCAGAGATAAAGGAGATTTCAGGTCATGTGCCAGCGCGGCCGTCATCTCAATCCGTTCCTGCTCCATTTCCCACTGAGAGGTCAGTGATTCTTTCAGCTCTTCCTGCATTTCCGTGAATGCCTCACACAGTCTGCCGAGTTCATTATCCTCATGATAATTAATTGAGAAGTCCAGATCCTTCTCCTTTATCTTCTGAGAAGCCATCGACAGCAGCTCCAGGGGCCGGTTAATTTCCCCGGCGAATTTTCTGGAAAACAGCAGTGTAAAAAGAATGAGATAAAGAAACGGCGACAAAAGAGAACAGATAAAAAATGCAAACAGGATCTTCCCTTTCATGTTGGCAAAAGTCGGTTTGATCTTATAGGCAAGAATGACAGCGCCGCGAATCCCCTGCTCCTGTTCGATCGGAACGGTTTCAATATAACATCCATTTCTCAAGACCTTTTTATCAAGAAGATTTGTGAAGAGATCCTCTTTCGATGTATAAGGCTGTTCTGCCAGCGTCCCGTAAATCACATTCCCATCCTGATCAGTTACCTGATACCAGATCCCGTTTCCCTTTATCATAGCGGCAAGTCCCTTCTGTCCGGACACCTCCAAAAGAGACACATTTTCTTTCTGCACATAGGACACGATCCCCGGGATTTGATCTTCATAGTAATCCGCCGGATAAATATCTTTATTTAAAGATAAAAACGTCAATACCGAAGATAGCATGATTGTGACTATGGAAGCGAATACACTGACCACTACAATTTGAATGAATGTATGGCGGAACTGAACCGCAAGAGGTCTTTTCATTCTTTTTTCTTTCATACTTTGTTCCATTTATATCCGATCCCCCAGACAGTTGAAATATATTCTTTTCCCGGAGACGCCGCCGCGAATTTGGAACGGATATTTTTGATCCGTTCCACAACAGTCGCCACATCTCCTTGCGCATCATACCCCCATACTTTTTCGTAAATCCGCTCTTTTGAGAATACCTGTCCTGCATGAAATGCCAGTAATTCTGAAATATCATATTCTCTTCTCGTAAGTTCAACCGCTTCCCCATGAATCGTGATACTTCTCGCCTGAGTGTCTATACACATTTCCCCGAAGTATAGTTTCGATCTCTTTTGCTCCGCATTAAGATACTGGGACCGTTTCTCTCTTCGCAGATTTGCATCAATGCGCGCCAGAAGTTCTTTTAATCCAAATGGTTTTGTAATATAGTCGTCTCCGCCCATGGTGAAGCCTTTCACTTTGTCTGTCTCCGACTGCCTCGCGCTTAAAAACAGGATCGGACAGACGACATCATTTCTGATCTCCCTGCAGACTTCAAACCCATCTATCTCCGGCATCATAATATCCAGAACGATTAAATCCGGCTGCTCCTTTGCAAGCTCAATTCCTGCTCTTCCATTATATGCGCATAAAACTTCATGACCTTTTAACTCCAATCTGCTTTTCAATAAGGACACCATCGCCTTCTCATCATCAATGATTAAAATTTTACTCAATGCCAACCCTCCCGTCAGAGCCACCTTTCTCCGCTATTCGCCGGGACGCCGTCCCTCCCATTTTGCAAACCATAGTATCCCGGTACTAAGCAATAAAACCAATGCAATAAAAACTGCGCTCAGCGCCGTGATACCAGTCTCTGCCGCTTGGTTTACAAGGGTACGGAAATTCCCATCTGCCGGTTGAATATAAACGGTACCCGGCAGCAAACCTAACTTTACCGGCCACGTCCATGGAATGAACTTCCAGACAGACGCGCCTAAACTGGTGGTTCCGAAAATCACTGCCATCAGCAGCCCTCCAAAACTAAGCCCGATGGAAGCGCCCCATCCCCACGCAAGGCTGATCCAAAGATGAAGGACCAGAAGAGGAACCGCTCCGATCGAAGTGAATACAGCAGCAAGGAGAAACACCTTCATATCCGCCCCGCAGGGAACAAACAGATTCATCCCACATCCCAGGATCAGCGCTGCCAACAATGTACAGACGAACGTACATATCACCACTAACATAAACTTGCCCAGAAATATTTTCGCCCGCGAAACTCCGAAACTAAGAAACCCGTTAAAATTCCCGGCCAGCTCCTCCTCGCGAATCACAGCGCCTCCCAGGATGCCGACCGAAACAGGGATCATGATTCCTGACCATATGGTAAAAAAACCTTCAAAAGCGAAATCCTGCGTACTCCCCGGACTCAGTGTGAGGTAGACAACCGTGCATCCTGCCAGGAATACCGGCAGTCCAAAGATAAACCAGCGGATCGCTGTCCGCTTTGTCCTCAGCCATTCCGATAATAATACTCTCATACTCACCGCTCCCTTTTTGTAAACCAAACAGTGGTAAAGAGCGTAAATACCGCCAGTGCAGCCAAAGATACCACAATACCAAGAGGGATGGCAGTGCATGAAAGCAGCGGATCACTGTCTGACAGCATCGTTCCATTTGGATGTACGCCAATAACCGGGCACATCAGTCTTGTCGCCCAGCTCCACGGGCAGATGATCCAGACCGTACCCGGCGCTGCAACAACCCCAAGTATCATCCCTGCGAACCCCATTCCCATGCTGAGGAAAATCCCTCCCCTGGTTGCCGCCCAGAGTTGAAGCGGAATCAGGGGAAGGGAAACCAGCCAGCAGACCAGGCTTCCCGCCAATATTTTCCCTGCAGGCAACACCCCCTCAGCTCCAATCAATCCGGTCATCGAGACAACCAGAATCAATACACAAGAAGACAGCAGTGTGTAAACAGCCATCCCAAGAATTTTACTTACCCACAGCACAGCGGGCGATACATTCCGGGAAAGCAATGCCTGATAATTTCCTGCTTTCTTTTCCTGCGATGCAGCCAATGCCGCAAAAAGAGCGTATCCAAGCGGCAGAAACAAAAAAGACCACCAATTGAAAACAGACGCCAGAAATGTCCCGTAGCTTATCGCAGTATTCCCATGTGCCTCTGCCAGAGGATTCTGCATTAAAATTGAAAGCACAAGTGCATAAACAGCAAAAAACAACGGAAAGAACACAATGAGTTTCCCCATAAATGTTCTCTTATATTTCAGCAGTTCCGAGAAAAGTCCTTCCATTACTTTCGGCCTCCCTTCATAATAACATCTGTAAAAAAATCTTCAAGGTCTTCTCTTTTATCCGGGATTCCCTGATACAGAAGATTCCCATTGCTAATGATTCCCACTTCATCTACAACCTGCTCCACCTCTGACAGGATATGACTGGAAAGGACCACCGTGATCCCTCTGGATGGAAAAGAGGCGATTAATTCCCTTAGCTCTTTTACCCCAAACGGGTCCAGTCCATTGGTGGGTTCATCCAGAATCACAAGACTGGGATGGTTTAGCAGCGCAATCGCAATTCCCAGTCTCTGCTTCATACCCATTGAAAATTTTGCCGCCCGCTTTTTCCCGGTATTCTTTAGATCCACGATATCCAGGACTTCATCGATCCGCTCCTCCGGGATGCCTAACAGTCTTGTATGGACCATGAGATTTTCCCTTGCAGTCAGGTTTCCGTACAGAGCCGGAGCTTCAATCAGGGAACCAATCTGAGACAGGCATCTGCGGCTTAAGCTTTCTCCCTCAAATAAAATCTGTCCCTCCGTCGGCCGGATAATCCCAACTAACATTTTCATCAGTGTTGATTTGCCTGCACCATTCGGACCAAGCAGACCGTAAACCGTATTTTTCCTGACCCGCATACAAATGTTATGAACCGCCATCTGCTGGTCATATCTCTTAGAAAGATTTTTTGTTTCAAGAATCAGATCATCCATATATTCGTCCTCATTTCATTGAATTTTCCGGCAGTTCTGAACGCTGTCGAAAGTATTGCAGCAGGATTTTCTGCTTACAATGACAGTCTAGCAGTCAAAAATAACGAATTTATAATGATCCAAATATTTTGTTTGATAGATTTATGCGAAAAAATAATCCCGGAATCCTTACGTCGCCATGATCGCCCTGCCGGGATATCGCGCCAGAAGGCAATCTGAAAATAAATCGAAAAATCTCTGCTTTGATGTAGTTTTTTCTTCCAAATCCATAGTGTATATTTGAGGGAGAAAGGAGGCGATGTATTTAGTGGACGATAATCAAATTCTTGAGTTATTCTTTGCTCGTTCAGAGCAGGCAATCAAAGAACTGGATAGCAAGTATGGAAAGATATGTCACAAAGTTTCCTACAATATATTAAATGATCTACAAGACGCAGAAGAATGTGTCAACGACGCTTATCTTGGCGCATGGAACGCAATCCCACCGGAACGCCCTAATCCATTGCTGTCTTTTCTCTGCCGAATTGTCCGGAATCAATCCATTATGCGCTACCATGCGAAGACGGCAATGAAACGGAACAGCACATACGATATCGCATTGGATGAGTTAGAGAATTGTCTTTCCGCAAAACGATCCCTTGAGGACGAATTTGAAGAAAAATATTTGATTGATGCTATTGAAAATTTTCTTGACAGCTTATCACAGGAAAACCGAGTTATTTTCATGCGCCGCTATTGGCTTTGTGACAGCTACGATGATATAGCAAGGTGCGTTGGAATAACCGAAAAGAATGTATCTGTTCGTCTTACTCGCATAAGAAAGCAACTGCGAAATTACTTAAAACAGAAAGGGGTATTAGTATGAGAGCAGCAGACTTTGTAAACTTATTAGACAAGGTTAATGACAAATATATTTTGGAGGCAGCCGAATATAAAAGTAACAAAAAGCAGCACTGGATAATAAAATGGAAAGCTATCGCCGCTTGTTTCCTAATTGTTGCAGTTATTGGCGGAATAATACCATTTTTGAACAAAGCATACATTTCGCCTTTTATAATAAGTGCCTATGCTTATGAGGGTGACGCAGTTGGCAGTGAGTTGTCAGAAAAGGAAGCTGTTCCTGTTTCTGTATTCCAAACATCAAGCGGATTGAACTGCTTTGTATTTTCAAGCAACAAATTAAAAGACACGTCAAGTTCTGCGCCCACCATTTCAATTATTAACACTGACGATTATGCAAAAAACATTGGTGAAATATTAGGATTAACCCCCAAAGCAGGGCAAAGCTATTACATTTATGTTATTGAGGATACTGCGGAGCCTCCACACAGTTTTTCTCTCTATCTTCCAGATGAGGAAAATAATAAAGTCTGTCAGTACAATGTTTCTATTACGGAGAGTAATGGCGATTATGTAGCTAAACTTTTGAATATGGGAACTCACGAAATAACTGAAGAACATATCGGACAGTATATTTCTGAAAAAGGAATGTATGTCTTCGATGAAAATGGTGAAATTGTCTTTGTCGGTTCACATCCAAGCAAAGAAGATTAATATAGATGGAAAATCCCGGAAGCCTCACGCCTCCGGGATTACAAACTTATATCCAATTCCCCGTACGGTCTGGATATATTCTTTATCTATATATTGCTTTAGCTTTTTTCTAAGGCCGGAGATGACACACCTCGTTGCATTGTCTGTTTTCCCACTTTCCTTTTCCCAGACATGCTCATAAATCTGTTCTTTCGAGAACACTCTCCTTGGATGTCTCGCCAGAAGACAAAGGACATCAAACTCATATTTCGTAAGTCCCAGGTGCTGCTCTCCTATCCATGCGTTTCTACTCTCCAGGCAGATATGCAACTCTCCGCGGCAAATCTCCGGATATGTATCTTTCGTCTGCCCCTCCAGCATAAAAATCTTCAGCTCTTTCCATTGTTCGGCTGTAAGTATATTCTGGAGGATCTCGCCAATCTGTATCCCAGACAAATATTTCTCTATCTACCTTGCCCTCCTTCCATTACGCCTGCCTGCAACTTTTTCATATCGTGAATACTTTCATGCATTTGCTTACTCTTTTAATTATTACATTCGTAAGAATTAAAGTCAAGGGTTTTCAAAATTGACAATTTCATGGATAACATCTATAATACTCTTATTACACTCGTAAGATTTAAGGAGGTGTCGGAATGAGTAATTTACCACAGATTTCTGAGGCGGAATTTGAGGTTATGAAAATTGTATGGAAATACGCCCCAATCAGTACCAATGAAATAACAGAAAAATTATTGCGGACTACAAGCTGGAGTCCAAAAACAATACAAACTTTAATTAAACGCCTGGTAAACAAGGGGGCTTTGACTTATGAAAAGCAGAGTCGGGTATTTGTCTATACGCCAGTTGTTGACGAAAATGAATACATCGGCCAGGAAAGCAGTACTTTTCTGAAACGGTACTATGATGGGGATATCACTGCCATGCTGTCTGCATACATAGAAAATGACAAGCTCTCTGAAACAGAGATTGATACTCTGCGCTCCCTCCTCTCCAAAAGGAATCAAAAAGGAGGCGATTAGTGTGGCTGATTTTATGATCCGTTTTGCTATTTGCAATGTATTTATCAGCGGTATCATCGGAATGCTTTTGATAATTAAACGACTATTGAAACATAACCTGTCCAACCGGATGCAATACAACCTGTGGTTTCTGTTACTTGGCCTGTTAGCAGTTCCTTTTCTTCCAATCCGCCCTCTTGGAGTTATGAAAATTCTATCATGGATAAGCGGTTTAAGGAATTCGCCAGCGAGTAGCGTAGAAATTGCTACGGAAGGGACTAAGAATACAAATTTGAATGGAAATACAGACTGGATGAACGACTTTGCGCTCTCAGTTAACAGCAAAGCACCTTCTACTGTCGGATACCTGTTATTTGGAATTTGGATTGTGGGCATTCTGGCAATGCTTATATTGGTCAGTAAATCCGTTCTCCGCTTACGTGCTTTAGAAAAATCCGCGCTTCCTGTTCAAAGCACAGAAGTCCGTAAATTATATCATCGTTGTTTAGAAGAAATGGGAATTCACAGGAATATTCCCCTTTATAGCACGGCTTTTCTGAAGTCTCCCATTTTTGCAGGACTTTTAAAACCACGCATTTATCTTCCAATCCATCTCATTTCGGACTATAATGAATCCGATATGAGATATATGTTATTGCATGAACTGCAGCACTATAAACACAAAGATGCACTTGCCAGCTTCCTGATGAATCTTACCAGCGTTATTTATTGGTTTAATCCCTTTGTCTGGTATGCGTTGAAAGAAATGCGCAATGACAAAGAAGTGGCCTGCGACACTTCTGTTTTAAATATGCTGGATGAGGACACCTATGAGGACTATGGCAATACACTGATCAACTTTGCGAGAAAGGTTTCTCTTACTCCTTTTCCATTTGCCTCCTCTCTCGGTGGGAATATGAAACAGATGAAGCGGAGGATTGTCAATATTGCCTCATATGAGAAACCGACATTTGCAAAAAAACTAAAAAGTATGGTGGCATTTGTACTGACTGCTATGCTTCTTATCGGGCTCACACCATTATTGTCCACCCAGGCGGCAGAGAACCAAGAATATCAATGGGATGTCACAAAAGAGGACATTTCCACACTAGATATTTCGGAGCAATTTGGAACATACACGGGCAGTTTTGTTCTCTATAATTTGGAAGATGACCACTGGTTCATCAATGACATGGAGCAGTCCGTCACACGGGTCGCTCCGAATTCAACCTATAAGATTTATGATTCCCTCTTCGCTTTAGATGCGGGGATCATTTCTCCTGAGAATTCACAGATTGCATGGGACCACACAGACTATCCCTTTGAAGCGTGGAATGCAGATCAGACGTTATCATCTGCCATGGCGTCCTCTGTCAACTGGTATTTTCAATCTTTAGATAACCAGCTAGGAAAAACAGCTCTGCAATCCTACGTGCAGTCTATTGAATATGGAAATGAAAATATAACTGGCGAGCTCTCCTCTTACTGGATGGAATCTACCCTGAAAATTTCTCCGGTAGAACAGGTAGAACTTCTCACAGCCCTATACCAAAACAGCCTCCCATTTACACCAGAAGATGTCCATGCAGTCAAAGACTCTATCTGCTTATCCCATTCGTCCAGTGGAACATTCTATGGAAAAACCGGGACAGGAAGGATTGATGGACAGGATATCAATGGATGGTTTATCGGTTTTCTTGAAACTCCCGGGCATACATGGTTTTTTGCTACAAATATCAAAGCAGATCAATCTGCCACTGGAAGCAATGCTGTAGAAATTACAATGTCCATTCTCTCAGATTTGCATATATGGGAATAATTCAAAAAGAAGAGGTTGTCGGTTAATACCGAATGAAAGAGATAAGCTCAGAGAAGCCCGTTGCCTTTTGCCTTGACTCGTAAACGGGCTTTGTATCATTGGATTGTTAAACATGATCTCTAATACATTTTAATATTGAAGAAGCGCCGAGTGCGGGGGCTGTTTGGCCTCTGCGTCCGGCGCTTTTTTCCTTTATTCCTGTTCCATCGGGAAGTCCGGCATTTTTTCCAGCAGCTTCATAATAAGGTACTGCTTCATATTTTCATCAACGGCCAGCTCGTCAATGAAAGGGGCATAGTGCTTTATTACCTTTTCCGTGGCCCACTTCTCACCGACGACGGCGGCCTTGATCGTGGGTATCTTAGCGGTGAGGTGTTGAGTTAATTTTTAGATTGAGCTATGATAAGAGATAAAGGAGTGATGGAGAAATCTATGAAAAAAGATAATGTAAAGATTATAGGTGGAGGGTTGTTTCCTGTAGAAATAGAAATAGAACTGAGCGACGAAATACCTCCTCCTTCTCAGTGTGATTTAGACACAATCAAAAAAATAAAGAGCAAATAGAATATTTGAAAACAAAGGATATGAAAGTGCAACATGATTTAATTGAATCTGATTACCAAAGAAAAAGAAATAATAGTTTATAAATCAAAAATATATGAAAGGCACCCCTATATGAAAATTTTAGTAAGCGCCTGCATTTTAGGACAAAATTGTAAGTATAATGGGAAGAATAATAAAAATCCGTTAGTAATTACATTTTTAGAGGATAAGCAAATCATTCCTATTTGTCCCGAAATATTAGTTGGTATGAAAACCCCAAGACCATGTGCAGAAATTGTCAATGGGATTGTAATGGACGAAAATGGAAATAATGTTCACTCGGAATATACTAATGCGGTTGCGTTAGCACTATCCCAAATTGAAAATGAAGATATTGATTTTGCTATATTGCAATCCAGAAGCCCTACTTGTGGTGTTAATCAAATATATGATGGTAGTTTTAGAGGAAGATTGATTTCTGGAATGGGATTATTTGCAAAAGCTTTGTACCAAAAAGGATATAAGATTATTGATGTTGAAACACTCTCTAATGAACTTGCTAAAACTTCGTCAACCTTTGAATAATGAAAGTGAAATTAAACAGCATGATACAGAGTATCGGCATGACAAAACGTCAGCTTCGCAGTATGCTGATCGATGAGGGCTTGTATTATGCTGGCAGCACCTTACTGGAGTCCTACGTTATGGGCGCTTTGGCCCATCCCCATATGGACGGCAGGAAACATTGGTAATTGAATACTAAAGAAAACGCCGGACGCGGCGGCCTGTTGGCCCTGCGCCCGGCGCTTTCTTATAGGGATTTTCCCTACGCATTTAGAAACCCGTTCTGGCGGAAATTTTACTGCCCTAAATGCGTAGACAGTAGCAACGTCACAACATAAAAAATTGTTATATGTACTGGATAAAACGCATAGAAGAAATACTTTAATTTCAGTTTTCCACGTTTGCCATTGTAAAGCAGTATTAGCAAACATGAAAGCATTGTGTATATTGTGGGTTGCTCGCCAGTAGTAAGCATATAGGCCATCAAGAAAAGAAGTATTTGATATAGCCTATTTTTACGGCAGATATAAAAAGCTACAACAAACAAGACTCCTTCTTTTCCATAATCACATCTAATGACCTCTGCTATTATGGCTATGGCCGCAACACTGACAACTTGTAATAATATTGACTTAGTTCTGTTAATCTTATTTGCAGGATTACAAGAGAATTTATCGATGCAGTCCAACGCAACAAGTCCCAAAAATAACGTAAAAAACACATTTTGATACTGCCAATAAAACGGATATGTACCACTTTCTATTGAGAGTTCATTAAAAAAGCCTAAGTCAAATGGAAGTTCTGAAATGATAGCAAAAACTAGCATTAGGCCCATGTATTTTTTTCTATTTTTTGTATAATGAAACCCCTCTGATAACAGGAAACAGAACAAAGGGAACGCTATTGTTCCAATAGCATATAGATCAAATCGCACAAAGTTATCAATTTCAGAAAACTGCTCCCACGTTATCTGCCCCACATCATATAAGTCATACCAATAGTTATTTAAGAGCCATTGAAGAACTATTTTGCAGAAATGATCGAATAGCATTACTGAAATGGCGATAATTTTTAGCGTATTTCCAGTAATAAATCGGTACTTACTTATTTTATGATCAAATCCTGTAATAGTCGAATGAGCTTTTAAGGGAAAACTGTTCTCTCTCATATCCATCCCCTCTGTTTAATAAAACCAAATTAAAATAAGATCCGCATCTGCTTGTATTTCTACTTTGTAATTTGTTTTAAGTTCCAGTTCTTTTGCGAAGCGCTGTTCCCAAGCTGAACCGTCAATGTATCAATAACCTTACGATCTATTCAAAAAATGAGTGGTGCGGTTCTTTCTTCTGCTGAAATGGATCTCCGCCACCATTTCCATAATCTTCCCATCCTATTGGTTCCGTTCCACGGAATAAAACATTTTTGTACTCATAATAATAAACCGTCTCCTGCAGAAAGCTATGTACACTGGCTACCATACGGGTTCCATTTCGCTCCACAACATGCTCAGGACTATAAAAGAACACACTGCTTAAAATGCCTATCCCAATTGCTACTACAATTCCCCCACAATATATCACACGAAATATAGCTCGTAATATTCGAATGACTCCTGGAATCGGTTCTTTATTCTTCCAAAGAAGGCTTCTTCCTATCCAAATGACCAGTATGGCAATTGATATTCCCCCAAACCAAAACAATAGCATCTGTGGAATATTTCGCAATGCTGAATCAGTGGAGACTTCTACCAAACCAACACTCATCCTTATTAGTAAAAATACTACAATAGGAATAACTCCCCAATATTTTTTATATTTCTCGCCTATCAGTTCATGTTTGCTCATTGGAATTCTCCTTCTGTTCAAATAGGACTTTATGTCTGACTTCCCCATTAAAGTTCTCGCAGATCAAATGCTTCTTTTTTTTCCACAAAACGAATCGGGCATTTTTCATTCATCTTTAAAAGTATTGCTTCCTTTTCAGCTTCATCAGCTTTGATTATCAGCCATCTCCTATCCGCTTTTATGAAGAGGAAATTTTTGTATCCAACAACAATTTTAATATTTGTGTATAAATACTCCATCTGCTTATAAATCAAAACATCCTCTTTCATTTCAACCTGAAAGGATTGACCATATTTTCTTTTGGCCACATTCAAAGGCTCTATTTTCTTCTCTATGCTATTCCAGATAACTAAAGTTAACACACAAATAATACCTACAAAAACATATATTTTCGTTGCCGTTGAAAATGTATGCTCTAAAATAACCAGCATGATACTACATCCGAATAAAATAAAAGAAAGTATCATTAACAGACGTTTCCATATTTTATTCCATCTACTTCCACACTTGAATATTGGTATCCGGGGTTCCGCTGATCTCGATAATACCTGGCCGATTTCCTCTAAATCTGATTTTGAAAAATGCTGTCTCATCACCATGTCAATTTCTCCTTTCTTACACTCGTAAGATTATCACAAAACGCTGCATATATCAAATCATTTTTCCCCAATAAAGCCAATTATTCTTTGCTTATCCGATACTGGTAGTCTGGTATGTTTTCAATACCATCTTTCAAAATTCTATTTCCCAAATACTGAAAGCTCCCATCCTCCAAAAAGCGTACCGTAAGTTCGTGAGTAATAACCTCATCATCACAGACAACCATCTCACACACAGCTTCTACCGTTAATGTCACTGTACCATCTTCATTTTCCCTGATGCCAATGACTTCCGGCAAAGAGGTTCCAAAATATGTCGGTGAATAATTCGTACACCCCAGCCTCGTCCAAGGATAAGTCTGACTTTCCTCATCAAATACTCCATATTCCCGTATCTGACCTTCTGTTATCGGAAGATACTCCATAATCAAATTTTCAAATACATCCCTGGGAATTCCATTCGGATAGTCCTCCGCATTGAATGTTTTCCCATATTTCATTGCATATAGGTATTCATACATTCCATTGAAGTCTAATTCCTCCATATGAGTTGCATCCCAATTTGAGCATAAAAGATTATTTCCCTGATAACCTAACTCCAGTACACATCTTACAGACATCGCTCTCTGTTCTTCTGTCATTGGTCTCACTCTGATCAAACAACTTCCATCCACCATTTCTGTTACCTCTGGATATTCTGGAACACAGAGTTCATAACAAAACCAGCCCTTTTCTGTGTATTCCCACTGTTTGATTCTTGTATAAGAAAGGTAGGAAATTGATGGCTGATTGTTTCGATTCCAAATTCCTCCAGCGGCCAGAAGATATAGATCTGTTCCATCAAAAATATATTCTTTTCTGCTAACACCACCGCTGTAATTTAACTCATAAATGACTGCAGAACCCTTTTCTCCGTTCATACAGGCATACAGGAAATCCTCCAGCTTCTTATAATTCTCCATTACCGCATAAGGTTCCGGACTGGTTATAGGATTTCCAGTAGCCTTAATTATTTCCTTCATTTGAAGTATAGTCTCGTCTGAAAGCACTACATTGGAAGCGATTCCTTTATCGGCTTTTTTATAAACTTCTTCAATTTTCCCCATGATTTCTTCACATTCTTCTTCTGCCAGTTTCCCCGCTTTTTCATCCACAGGCAGATCGTATCCTTTTTCATACACATCATTTTCATTTATTTCAGCAACTGTATCTGAAAAATTGTCCTCAGTCTCCACATTTGATTTATTTGAAGAATTTAGATTTTGGCACGCGCATAAAAACATCATACAAAATAACACTAAAAACAACGATAGTTTTCGCATCAAACTTCCTCCTCTCTACAGGAAATAGTTTCCGATATACCAGAGAACAATGATATGGGCAGGGTATATGATATAGAAAAACCATTTTATTGATCTTCCCTTATTTTTGTTATACATAAGTAAAAAGGGCAAACACCCAATCATCATCCATTCATAATTCTGCAACCATATAGAGCCTCCCAATTCAGCAGGCGGTAGTCCGACAACCGTATCTAACAGATACCGTAAGACCTCCAGGGGAACAGTCAGTATTGGAAAGTGAAAGCGCAGCCAGCCAAGTGACAGCGAAATGATAGAAGTTGTAGTTAATCCAAATAGGAACACATCAAATATACAAAAGCTCACTGCCAGTTTGATTTTTTGATTCCTGAATAACCAAAGCAGCACACCTAGGAAAACATAAATCAAACCACCTTCCAAATTAAAAATGCTTCCCATGACTGCTGTCAGAACATACACAATAAACGATTCAGGCAAACATAAACACGATAAAAGAATGACACATATTACAATCGTTCCGGTCTGCCAGCATAAATAAAAAGCAAGTTTCTTTCCGAAATCCAGTTTTTTCTGATAGCACTCAAACAGATATAATATAACCATCAAGCTGAACAATGAACGGAAGAAGTTATTTGGAATATACAATTTCCATTGGACAAGAGACATAATAACTCCGGCAATGTAGAGTCTTAATAAATATTTTTTTCTGTCTCTCGTATATGTAAAGCTCCAAACACTACAAAAGATAAAGATAGGAGCCGCCAACCGTCCAAGCCAGCGCATCCAGACCGGCATACCCGGTAGGAATTCCGCTGCATGGTCAATAATCATCAAAATTAAAGCAACTACTTTTAAACCAAAACTACTCATCTATATCCTTTCGTCTTCCTTCTCTGAAATTATTACCGGAGGTTCCCATACTTCTTCCGCCCTCTTTTCAGGATTCCCATGCAATTTACTCCAACTAAGCACACTCAAGATTACTGCGACCAGCAATATCAAAAGAAGGAAACCATATTTCTTAAACAACCACTTCAGATCTTCCATCACTGTCCTCCATACAATTCTTCCCATTCATCCTTTGTTAAACGAGGCGTGTGCCAGGATACCTCTCCATTGTCCTCAGAAGGTATGATCTTATTTGATACATATTGTACCCTGTCATTATCCAGGGGACGTACTGTTACTTCATGTTCATACACATTGGAATCTCCTCTATACGGAAATACCACCCGCACCATAAGGGTAATCGTGCCATCGCTGTTCTCTGTATATCCGGTCACCTCTGAATATGGGTATTCCGGATATTCTACTTCTTCAAATCCTCTCGGCTTATATTCATAAGTCGAATCCTCCTGATGATAAACGGTTTTAGACTGTAATGTTTCGCTGTCAATATTAAAATACATCTGGATCACACGTTCAAAATCTTCCTCTGGAATCCGATAAACAGCTCCTACGCCTAAGTTATCATCCGGCGTATATGGGAAAGAAGATTTATACACTTCCGGATAAAAAATATCGAAAAGATCATAAAAATTCAACTTACCGAAATCACTCTCATTCCAGTCAGTAATAAACATGTTATTGCGCTCATAACTGATGGGGCGTAAATATTTTCGATTTAATTCCCTATATTTTTCATCCAATGGTTCCACACGCAATGCAACATGTTCCTCTGCCGCGCTCAAAGTAAGCGCATACAATTCTTCGGAGTAATACGCTCCTGAAAACATGATATAACCTTCCGCTGTATAGTCCCATTGCTCTACCTGATAGCTTGAAACGGCTTTTCTTTGTATCGTTTCGGCTTCATAAGCATAATAGCTCCTTGTTACTTCTATATTTCCATCTTGTGTCTTCAAATCATATTTTATAAACCCTCCAAAGTAATCAATTTGAAAAACTATTGTTTCCGCTGTTTCCTTTTGTTCTACTGCGTCACAGAATAGAACCATCTGCTCTGCCATTGTCATATCAACTTGATTTTCACTGTCAACAGCCGGATAACCATACTCTCCAAAACGATTTACAATGCTGCGGATTGTTTCCAGATCAGCCAGTTTATTTTCCGCTGCAGCCTTTTGATAAATATCCAGACAAAGGTCTGCCATTTCATCCGCATCATCTTCTATGTCCTGCGCAGCAATCTCCTCTTCCTGTATCTCAGTTTCTTCCGGAGCTGCAGCACTGCACCCTGAAACGCCAAGTGCCAGAGTGACACTAATTACTGCGAAACCACTCTTCCAAAACCAGCTTGTCTTTTTCCACGACATAGCCGCTTCCTCCTCTCCCTTTTACATCTTCTGTCATGCTGATGATCAAGATTGGTTGTTCCACTGATCTTTCCGGTGTAAAGATTGCGAACCATCCTAATTCCGTACCAGATGTGTCCTCCTTCGTCGCCTTGATTTCCGCAGTTCCTGTTTTTCCTGCCAGCAAAACATCGTCTCGATGTGCCGCATATCCAGTCCCGTTTGGATCATTGATAACCTTTTTTAAACCTTCCGTCACCCGATCCGCAGTCTCTTTAGAAAATGCTTCTTCTATCCAATATTGCGTTGCTGTATCTTGCTGATAGGCCAGATACGGCTTTACAATATTGCCTTCATTGCAAAAAGCCGAATAAATGCATGCCATATGTAACGGATTTATCAATATCTGCCCTTGCCCATAACCACTGTCAGCCAACTGTATTTCTGCTTCTATATGATCCGTATTTGAATACTGTGACTGTGCCATCTTTATTTCAAATGGCAAATCTTCCTTAAACCCAAACTCATCCAGGGAGCGCTCCATCTCTTCTGATCCGATTTTTAGAGCAGCTTTTGCAAAATAAATATTATCTGAGTAGATCAAAGCATTCTCTAAAATCACCGGTTCATATGCATGAAGTGTTGTTACATAATACGACCCCCAAGATGCATCCTTCTGCCAACTTAAACCTACATTCCCATAATCTTCTGTTGGATCAATTGCTCCTGATTCTAAACCAATCGCAGCAGTAATCGGTTTGAAAGTAGAACCCGGACACCACACCTGCCGAAAGCGGTTATACATAGGCTTGTTCTCATCCTCATTAAGAAACGTCCACTGTTCATTAGACAATCCCATAATAAAATCGTTATTGTCATAGGATGGTGTGCTGACTAACGCCAACACCTCTCCAGTATAAGGGTTCATTGCTACCGAACAGCTTTTATCTTCCTTAAACTGCTCATACAGAGAAGTCTGCAAATCAGCATCTATTGTAAGCTGTATATCCTTCCCATGCTGTACTGGTATACTGGCAAGTTCCTCTTTTTCTTTCCCCTCCGAATCCACAATATAGATCCTGCATCCATTCTGTCCTTTTAATTCACTTTCATATAATCCCTCCATTCCGCTCCTTCCGATTACACTATTAGCTGTATATCCTTCTCCCGAATGTTCCTCTAAATCTTCCGCAGTAACACTTTGAACATATCCGATTAAGTGTGCAGCTGCTTCCCCTAATGGATATTCCCGCACATCAACATCAGAAATCATTACTCCAGGAATTTCCAGCAATTCTTCATGCCGTTCCTTTTCTTTCAGCACTTCTTCATCAGGTTCAATCTTCATCAATTCGATTTCTTCAACCTGGGGGATGGTTTTAATTGGCACAAAAGAATCATCCTTTACCCAATCCGCTGACAACTTTTTTTCTATCATTTCAGGTGTAGTTTCCAATAGTTCTGCGATCTTTGCAATTGCTTCTGTTCTGTTTTCAATCTTTCCCGGAACAATTCCCACTGACGAGGCTGTACCTTTACCTGCAAGAACACGCCCATTTCTGTCCAGGACTTCTCCGCGTTCTGCCTGTACAGTTGAAACGCTTACTTTGTCAGAAAAAGATAAATTTGGAAAAATCATGGAATCATCCCAGACCAACTTATATCCTTCTTCTCCTTCCACGAAGAGGGCGTCATTCTCAAACTGAATCGTTCCTGCAGCCGTATCGAAAGATGTCTGATAAGTCACCAGTCTGTGTTCTTCATCATATGTCAAAATTTCAACCACCATATTGTCTATCCCAATGCCTTCATAAATAGCCGAATTTCGTTTTATAAAATCCTCCTGACTAATATTTCCTGATGTCTCAGTATCCAGCATCGCATACATTTTTTCATACTCCTGGCTTGGAATATAATCCATATACTGAAGCAAAAGCTCTTGTGGCGTTTCCCACCTGCGTTTTATTCCCAGCGCTACCACTATGCATATGGCTGCAACGAAAGCAATTGCTCCCACAGCTGCAATAGTAATCCATAGGTACCTACGTCTCGTTCTTCTTCTCTTCTTACCTTTATTTTTCTTCATGCTAACCTCCAGTACCAACATAATTGTAAATTTTTATTCCATATGCAATCCACCACCTTGTGCAGGTGTGTTTTGCAACATCTAAAATTTTCAAATATTTATATCTGTCCTTTTCCTTTTCATTTATTACACACGTAAGATTTCAAGGCAAAAAAATTATTTGGTCATGCATTTATACAAATATTACACCAGTAAGATTTAAAAGTCAATCTTCAATATCCCGCATGAAAGTATCCCAGAGGATCACTCCCCTGGGACATCTATAAACTTATATCCAATCCCCCGCACTGTCTGAATATAGCCCTTATCCGTATATTCCTTCAGCTTTTTCCTCAGACTGGCGATCACACACCGCACCGCATTATCAACATTCCCGATTTCTTTTTCCCAGACATGCGCATAGATCTGTTCTTTAGAGAACACTCTCCCCGAATGTCTCGCCAGGAGACAAAGGACATCAAACTCATATTTCGTAAGTCCCAGGTGCTGCTCTCCTATCCATGCGTTTCTACTCTCCAGGCAGATATGCAACTCTCCGCGGCGAATCTCCGGATATGTATCTTTCGTCTGCCCCTCCAGCATAAAAATCTTCAGCTCTTTCCATTGTTCAGCTGTAAGTATATTCTGGAGGATCTCGCCAATCTGTATCCCAGACGGATATTTCTCTATGCCTTTCCCATTTTACCAATCCTTTCTTTATCCCAAAGATTTTAAACTTTTTCTATACTCCAACATTTCTTCTTCACTGACTGTATCAAGGATATTTTGTAATTCGCTGAGAATAAAATCTCTATCTTTTGGAAGATAGGCAGTGGTCGGGTAAAAGTTCGAGACACTGTTTGCAAATAGATGGACTTTAAGCTGTAGATGTTTAATGAATATCTGTAATTCTTCTATACGCTCTCTTTCTGCAGCAGGAATAAATTGTCCTTGTTTCGCCAGAGTATACAATTCCGTACCTTCAAACAACGTCAAAGAATCCATGGAAATAAAACGTGGCTTGACCTTGCTGAAAACTTTGGCACTATTAACCGCATTTTGATACCCGTTTCCTTTCCCTGCAAGCCCAGTCATATACACAAAATAATATTCTATTCCCGCTGCATCAAGTTTTCGGCACTGGTCTATAATATCTTTTGCCGTATAGCCTTTATTTGCCAGTCGCAGCGTGTAATCATCTCCTGTTTCCGTGCCGATAGTTAGCCCGTTAATTCCCAATCCCCGCAATCGCCTTAACTGCCAGACTTTTTTCCGCTTTATATCTCTGATATTTGCAAACATAGCCATAGTCTGGCACTCTGGTAGATAATCATAGACTGCTAAAGCACGCTCCTTTAACTTCTCATAGCTCATAGCAAATGGATTTGCACCCGTCCAGAAAATCCGCCTTGCATAGGGCTGATAAGAAGCAAGCTCTGCTAAATCCTCTCGCCATTCTTCCATAGATGTCATTCTAAAACATTCATTTTTATACAAATTGCAAAAAGAACATTTATTGTGTGTACACCCCGATGTTGCCTGAATTATAAACGAACTGGCTTCATAAGGTGGTCGCCATGTTCGACCAGTAAAATGCAATCTTTTCACCCCCTTTAGCTTATTTACTATTACGAAATGTTTCTATCATTTCATAGGTTATGCTTATATCACTCAATTCTCTTGGAAGTTCTTTCTTATCAAACCAGCGTCCTGTAGATAACTCCTTTGGATCTAAGCAAATATGATTTTCTCCGTCTAAATCCGCAAAAAATCCAGCAATCAAAATATGATTTACACCCCAGGGCTGGCTTCCAAAATAGCGAATATTTTTGACTTTTAATCCCACTTCCTCTTTAACTTCTCTTCGCACAGCTTCTTCTAAAGTTTCTCCAATTTCTACATATCCAGATATCAAGCCATGTTCTTTAAAATCAGAATGAGCATACTGTGTTAGAAGTAGTTTGTCCTTATCAATCACACCAACAATAACTACTGGAGAGATAATTGGATAAATTACATTACCACAATGAGAACAATACAAAGCTCTTTCTGAATTTTTGTAATTTGTTAAATTACCACAACACCCACAATATTTATTTGATTGATACCATGCGACTAAATGTTTTGCGGTTACACACACAAATTGAAGCCATCTGGGGAAACGTACAAATAGAAATTCAAATCTGTCAAAAAGTAAAGCGACATTCCAGCGAACAGTGAATTTTTCTATATCTTGACAGTAAAATACACTATGAGAATTTATCTCAAACAGATAAACCAAAGTGCTTATCTCGTCAAAATCAGAGTATAGTGGAAGCGTGTAACTTCCACTTTCTGATTTTTTCATAAGTATTTCGTTTCCTCTTAGCATATAGATAAAGTCGTTGGCAACAGGTTCTTTTTCCTTATACACATTTTTAAATTTGAACGGTTCAATATCTTGTATCATGCTATTTATTCCAATCTATAAATGTCTTAAATTCACACGATATTCTCGTAATACTTTTTCGTCCACTGTAGAAATCAGTTCTTCCAAGTATTTAACCAGTTTTTCTTTATCTGTTGGCAGATTTCCACGGACTTGAATTAAGTTAGAGGCTCCGTCTGTAGCAAATCTGGTTGGAATCGTAAGATTTTCAATTAGCGTTTTTAACTCAATCAACTTTTCTATCTCACTTTCTTCTTTCCAGTTACCAGCTTTGATTTCTTGATATAATTCTGAACTCTTATAAATAGTCAACATAGACGCATCAATAATTTTAGGATTTAACTGGTTAAATATTTTCGCTGTTTCTCTTGCTCCAATTTCCCCACGCCCAGAACCGGAAATACCAGTTAAGTAGAAAAAGTTGTAACTGATATTTGCTTCATCTAATTTTTTACACTGTTCAATAATATCTTGTGACTGATACCCTTTATTCATAAATGCCAACGCTTCATCATCACCTGTTTCGATACCAAATGTAATTCCGTCATAACCAAACTGGCGTAGTTCTTTCAGATCGTCCACAGTTTTGTTGCTAACATCGGTAATTCTTCCAAAGCACCCGATCGTTTCATATGTTGAATAATATTGTTTTACCATTTTAGCTAAAGTCTTCAGTTTATCGACACTCAATGCAAATGGGTTAGCGCCAGTAAAGAAAATTCTTGGCACTTTCTTATAGAACCTGCTGGCTTCTCCTAAGTCTTCCTCCACTTCTGTCAACGGTGACATTCTAAATTTAAAAGGCAAATCCTCATAAAGTGTACAAAATTTACAAGAGTGATGTGTACACCCTGCTGTAACTTGAATCAATAAAGAATACGCTTCATATGGCGGACGCCAAATCGTTCCTGTATAATGCATTTCTATTACTCCTTTCTCAATTTCTGACACTCATTATACCCATGTACATCGTTTTTACAAGTACGATACTTTTTTGCAGTACCCATTCCAAAGGCTATACCTTGATTTTTTACTTTCTGTTTCGTATAATGCAGAAAAGGAGTGAAGCAAGTATGAAAAAAACGGAACAATCCATACAAAGATGTGTTACGATATCAACTGTTCAAAAGATATTAGGCGGAAAATGGAAAATAGAGATCCTTTACTATATCGGAATACAGAATATTCACAGATTTGGCGAGCTTCGCCGTCATATAGGCGATATAACAGAATCGTCATTGACAAAACAGCTTCGTGAATTGGAAGCTGACGGATTTATTAACCGGTACGATTTTAAAGAAGTTCCCCCTCATGTAGAATATACCCTCACACCGTTAGGGGAAAGTTTTATGTCTGTACTGGAAGTTATTAAGCAGTGGGGAGATCTAAACCTAAAATAATTTTCAACGCCTAAAATCCCTGCTGAAAAATTTGCTTTCAACAGGGATTTTCTTGTATGTTATGTGCTGTCTGTTTTTATGCTGATATCAGACAGCCCGGTCAGCTCACTGTGGTTCGATCCCTTTTGATTAATCCTATTTCTCGGAAACCCTGCGCCTCCGAAGTCTGTATTTTGCTTCAGCTTTTTCTCAGGTCGGAGATAACACACCACGTTGCATTAACTAGGTTCCCGCTTCCCTTTTCACAGACAAGTTCATAAAAATGAGACTATAAAACTCTATGATGACATGTTTTGTTATTTATCAAACAAAATATCAATATCTCCATCTTTTGTCGTAATTTCTATTGCTTTATCCCCGCCAATATTAGAATTTATATTGCTATTACCACCTGTGGTTTTAGTAATAATACTGTAATCTGTCATTTCGCCGCTAAATGTTCCTGTTACATCTCCATCTTTTGTTTTACAATCTAACTCTTGCATTATAGCGGTACGATTGAAAGAAACATCCCCGTCATCTGTGTCTATTTGTAAATGTTCAAATACCGCATTTCCAACAACTATATCTCCATCATTAGTAGTTACTGTTGTATCCTGAACATCCACATTGCCGATATTTATATCTCCATCCATTGTTTCAATAAACAAATTGCCGGTGTAATTATCCGGAAGTGATAACACCAATTTAACGTTTTTGTAGGAATCATCTTCATACCTATCGCCTAAAATGAAAATTCCATTGTTAGGCTGAGATTGTTTTGCAATTGTCAACTCTCCATTTTCTTCTGTTATTTCATAATATTCACTTTCATCATCCGCGCGATAATATGTGACAGAAACAAGTTTACTATTTGAATTGATTATCTGAATAGGAGTATCCTTCTCAGCTATTGTGATAGTTTCAACTTTGTCCGAAGCAGAATATATGTTTTCTTCGTAATGAGGCACCGTCCCTCTCAAATGAATATTACCACATCCACAAAATAGGGATATTGCACTCAATACCAACAAAAAGGCAATTGTTTTTTTCATCCTTTCTTCTCCCAATTCCCAAGTTTTAAGAATCATTTCTCATTTTTAGCAAGTAAACAGTACCTGCTCCTACTAATAATGGAAAAATGACTCTCCCGTAATTAACACCATCAATCCCCCTCTTACTAATTCCTTCTGCCAAAGAATTAATGCCGGTCAACACCCCGATGATTGCTAAAATCAAAATCATTATGCACACTTTCTTTTTCATAAGAAACTCCTTCTTTCTCTTGTTTCCTATTCTTTGACGTAAATTATCTCCAACTACAAAAATGAAATTAACGTTATAGCTTCTGGCTCCATTACTCTACCTAATATCTCGTTTGTTAAATCCCCTCACAATTACTGTCAATATTCCGGTGAGCAGCAGTCCTGTAAAGCCCAGCGTTCCTATTATTCCTGTTGCCGGAATTGTTTCGTTCAATGCAAGATGGTTACTCCAATAATTCGGGAGTAATTTTGCCGCAAATGTTTCTGTTCCCGCCAGATAGTTAATCATATACATGGCTACGATAGTCATGATGAATGTGATAAATGTTCCTGCATATATACCAATTAAAAAGGTAATACCGATCAGGATCATATATATAAGTAACTGTAAGCCAACAGTTCCTACAATTTCTAAAGTAGACAATCCTGCTATCGAAGCATGGAAACTTCCTGTTCCAAACTCTGAACGCGCCACAAAAATGTAATAAGACAATACACTAGCTGCAAGTGTTCCTATAATAGAAATCACACATACAATAGCAGAAGAAACATATTTACCAATGACCACATCCTTTCTCTTACTGATCCTGAGTAGCATGAGCTTAATCTGACCATGTTCAATCTCACCTGAAAACTGGAAAGCTGCAAATAGAACAAATAATAATCCTATGATCCCTAAACCGGATAATACATTCCAGATGATAAAGACAAAGTCCATACAAGAATAGGCCTCCACGTCTCCAGTTGTCAGATTGAGCTTTATGGCTCCTTTCGAGAAACCAAACGCAATAATAATAGTAAGCAGTATAGGGATAAAAAGCATCAGGCTGCTTTTTCGATGAAAATTTTTGTACAATTCTGTTTTTACTATGCGTATAAAATCCATTTGTTTACCTCCTACCGCATAAGATCCACAAGGGAAGTCTGTTGCTCTTTTGTATGGGAATACGTATCAAAATAGCAGATTTCCCCACCCTTTAAAACCATAATGTCATCTGCAAGGTCACAAACTTCTGTAAGCTGATGACTGGAAAAAATAATCGTTGTTTGACTTTTTCTGCACAAACGGCGCAGCAATGTTTTAACATCCTCTATACCAATCGGATCTAAGCCCACAAAGGGTTCATCCAGAATCAACAATGCTGGTTCTGTTAAAATCGCCTGTGCCAGTGCAAGCCGCTGTTTCATCCCAAAAGAAAAGGAGCGGACATTTTTTTGCGAAAAATTTTCTAATCCCACAAATTGTAACAGTTCCTTGATACGCTTTTTTCGCCGTGCCGCAGGAACAGTCTCTGTCAGCCGCAGAACAATTTCCAGATTTTCATATGCTGTCATATCATCATAGAAAATAACATCCACCAGAGAACCAACTTCTGATTTCATGACCTCATCACCGGGCGACAGTTGTTTTCCCCGAAAATAAATTGTCCCCTGACAACCAGTATTTAATCCTAGCAAGGATTTCATCAGTGTTGTCTTTCCTGCGCCATTTTTCCCGATAAGTCCAAGGATACGTCCCTGTTCCAGTTGAAAAGAAACGTCCTTTAACACTGGAAACTTTTTATAGCTTTTTTTTAAATGGCGAACATCCAACAGAATATTTCCCTTCAAACCAATATACCTCCCTCTATTTTTCGCTGAAATAAATTACAAGAGCTAAAATTGCCAGTAAAAGCAACACAAGAACAGCAATTACCATTTTCCACATCTGTTTTCCTCCTGTCTTGCTGTATCTTAGCATAAAAAAGGACAGTCACCGTAACTGTCCTCAAAATAGTAGGTAACTGTCCTTAAAATCACGTTAATAGCATAACATAACGCTGACCGTAAATGTAGAATTTTCATAACGATAAGCGATTGTTCCATTATATTTTTCTGCTGCCGATCTCACACTCTGCATTCCCCAGCCATGCTGCCCATTTTCTTCCTTCGTGGTAATGAGCTGACCACGGTGGAGAACTGGCGGTGTTGCTGAACTGTTGGATATTCGTATCAGGATGAATTGATGAATACGCCGAATCGTGATATCTATGTTCCTTTGATCAATGTCCTCCATCTTTACAGCACTTTCTATTGCATTATCTGTCAGATTTGTCAAAATCGTACATAAATCCACCGGATCTATAGCACAGTCTTTCGGATATTCCACATTGGCCGTCACGGTAATCTGTTCTTTTTCAGCCACAGAAATTTTCTGTCCCAGAATATAGTCAATCGCCTCAATCCCTGTCAAGCGTTCCACATTTCCTCCTGTCTTTTTGCCATTCAAGGTCTCCAGATAGCTCTGTGCCTCCGGAATCTTTCCATCTGCAATATAACTTTGCAGCAGTGTAAAATGATTTCTCATATCATGGTAAAGTTTTGCATTAGATTCGTAGGCCTCCTGCGCCATCTCATAACTCTTTTTCAGCAAATCATTTTGCCGGAAAGCAAACTCCTTTTCTCTCTGTAATGATCTGAAACGATACATCAGATAAAAAAAGCTGAATAGAAAAATGATCCCTATCATCAGAACAGTCTGTACGGGTTTCAATCCTAAATCAATCGGCATATGGGAAACATTCATCAGGCAATACGTCAGTACCAGTGAAATGCCGGCTCCTGCCAATACTATTCTTGTCTTTTTTAGTTTTGATTTGATCTTTCCTAAAAGCAGCCCCATTGGTATAGCCAGCAGAACGTCTGTCCCCTTGAGCAGTGTAATAAGATAAATTCTATGTATACTGAACTCCTGCTGCACCTCGACGATCAGCTCTGTAAATCCAAACTGCGCAAGAATATTTAAAATGGTTCCGTCTATGATATTCATAAACGCCATATAGCCTGTCGCCGTAAAGAAAAAATCAAAAAATCTTCCTTTATACAATACACAGCCTCCTAGAGCCGCCGCAACCAAAAAGTACAGTACAGTCTCTATGCTAAAGGAAAGTTCTACAAGATTAAATAGTATAATCCCTGTAGTAATAACGGCAATAACAAAAAAACACAAGACCCGTTGTTTTTTCTTCTGAAACCGATCTGGAAACAAAACGTGCATGAAATAATTACATATTGTAACTTCTATGAATGTAACAAGCCATTCCATACAAATATAGAACACTGTCATATCTGTTTCTCCCAAAAATGAAGTAATATGGACTTAAAATCAGAGACACTTCCTTTGCTGATTGCCACGCACACCCCGTCTGCCATCTGTACTTCTTCTCCATGTAGCCCGATCACATTTGCCAGATTGACAATACAGCCACGGTCTGCAAAATAGAAATACTCCGATCCAATCTCCTCAAAGACCTGCGCTAAAGTCTTACGAACGGATGTCGTTATTCCGTTCCGTATATAAAAAACGGCATATTTCCCATCTTTCAAAATATATAGAATATCCCGGTAAGAAATTTTCTCCACACGGTTTTTGACCATAATCATATAGAAATCATTTCTTTCCAAATCATACAGCTTATAAAAATCCTCAAGGGCCACCGGCAGCTTCCTGTCAATCATATCCTTTGGAATATATCGGAAAACTGAATATTCATAAGCAGCAATGGCATACTCCAGATGAGACGTAATAAATAGGATTTTTGCTGCAGGCAGACAAGCAGATATTTCCTTCGCGAGAGCCATGCCGTCTACACCAGGCATCTCTATATCCAAAAGGAAAAGATCATAATATACTCCATCCTTTAAGTCGTACTGTAGATTATCACTGTTTTCATAAGCATGAATGTCACAATCTACGCGATGTGTCCAAAAAAAATGTCCTGCTATTTTCTTCACCTTTATCAGCATATTCTGTTCATCATCACAGACTGCTATCTTTAACATCATTATTCTCAACTTCCATTTTCTTTTTTATCATCCATAATCAGCCACACCAAATGGACTGTTTCACCGTTCCTCATTATATCATACCCCGAATTCACATTCTATCCCCGAATTATCAAGCGATGCAATCATAGAAACATCCCAAAGGCTCACTCCCCTGGAACATCTACAAACTCATATCTGCCCCCTGACTATTTGAATATATTCCTTATCCCGAAGTAACAATATCAGGACATAGACTTGGAGCCGCCCATACGGACGGCTCCTCTTATTTCAATTTGTCTTTTCCGGTTCATCCACACAATTTTGACATCCTATATCTGCCGCCCACGCTTTTTGCTACGGAACATGTCTTACTATATACTCCCGCCTCAACTCATGAAGGCGGAGCGTCCTGTCATATCTATTGCATTTGAGAACATACGAATTCATTTTCTTCGTAAAGATTGTATCCGAATTTTTGTTAACGGAATCGATCAAATTTCTCAGTTGTCTGGTAATACGGTAAGGTTTTCCATTCTGATCCGCATAACATGCTCCGAATTCTCCGGATACAGCGATCTCTCTGCCGTCTATATCACTCTTTTTTAATTGAAGCGCCTCACGAATCCGAATCGGTGTCTGGTAGAGAAGTCCAATAAGCGCTGCTTCTTCCTGCCACCCCTTTTCAATAAAAAGACGCATCAGCCTTTTCGCCCTGCGTGCCTTCGTATAACCATACATTCCTGTTCACTTCCTTTCCCAGTAGTTCTTCACCCTTTTGAACAAAGGCCTCTTTGCCCGGCATTTCCTGATAGTTCTTCCAGAGTTCCCGGTGCAACGTCTGTAAATCTTTCATACTTCCTGCACTGTTCGCAAGCATCCTCAAAAACGGAAAAATCATGGTATGGCGGATATTCTTTCCAGAAAGCACTGCCTGCTTCTCCTGCCCATATACCTCATACAAACATCCAAGTACAATATCCGGTTCCGTTATAAAACGGATCTCCGGTTTTATCCATTCCTTTTTCATGGTCATCCTCCTCATCATAATCTCGGTTTGCATTATAAATCACTTTCTCAATGTATCCTCAAAGTTCTCTCTCTTCAAGGTTCCTTAGAAATAGCCTTTCGTTTTCAGTATCCATATTGATACCGTCACGGCAACTACAGCAAAACCGATGACGTAGGCCGGCCACATCGGCATCTGCTCTCCTCTTCTCCAGTCTATCTGCCTGTTTCCCATTCATTCCACCTCCTTTCGTCGAGGCGGAACTTCCGTTTATGTAATCTGACGCAACCTACGCCGCCTCTTTCCTCTCTATTCGCAGCTGATCCTCAGCATACTGCTCCATTGTCTGCCACAGCTCCTGCATGTAGGAAGTTTCTTTTTCCTCCCATAACTGCAAGACTTTTTCTATGACATTATGTTCTTGCAACAGAGCTCTTGCTTCCTGCTCAGTCGGCTCGTTATACTCTAACAGCAAGACAATATCTTCACGGACTGCATATTCATATGCATGCTTAAGAATCACGTCCGGTGGCTGTGTTTTCAACCACTCTGCATATTGTTCCTGCTCCTGCATCAATTTCTCATAGAGCGCTTTGCTCAATTCTTCTGCTGTCATCCAATTTTCCTCCTGTTAGCCTCTTCCTCTGGTACTCTTCTCAAAATAAACTTAACATTCCTCTCAACACGAACTGCTTTCCGGGCTCCTTTTATTGGAAAACAGTATCTTTCGGGGATACCGCTTCCTGCGCCCTGCCCTGTCTTTCGTTTTCTGACACTGATAGCAGATTTCTTTTTTTCTCTGCTGCTCTTTTGCCTGTCTCTGTAAATTTCGATTTTCCATTTTGGCCTCCTAATACTTTAATTTATCTGTTCAATCTCTTGATCCGCAGATATGCTTTTCCGGAAGTATCACGCTTTGCTCTCTTCCTTCTTTAAATATGAAAGAACTTGAGCCGATAATCTGTTTAAAAGGGAACAGAGAACTGAACCGGATAGAGTCCGCTTCCTATAATCAGTTCTTTTCCATAGGCATTATGGGAAGTTATCTTCTTTACTTCCTCATCTTTTGGAAAGTATTTCAGCAGAACATCCTCAATTTGCTCTATCTCTGTCTCTATCTCCATACACCATTCCACATCTTCCGCCTCAAGCCGCGGTCCTTCTCCACACTCTTCAATGGTATTTTGACGTTTTTGTATCGCCTCCTGCGCTTTTCGAAGTATCATACTGCGATAACACTCGTAGTCTGTCTTCATCAATTCTAAAAGCGGATTTTTTTCTGCACACTGTTCAATCAAAAAAACTGGTTCATCCTCTTCATTCCAGGCAGCCAGTTTCTCCCGTTCTCCTGCCTCAGCCCTCATTTCTTCTCCATAGCGCACCGGGATATAGATTCTGGAATTGCAGACTCCCAGCAGCTTGCATTCTTTCTGGTTCAGCACCGTAATACCAGCTGCATATTTTCCTCTTGTCCCGGAAAGAATGTAGTGGTCACGTCCGCCACAGGTATCCGCCACGATTCCAATTGCCTCTGGAAAAGAAGCACCGGTATACTGCATTACCATGTGGAACACATTTCCTCTGTCACCGCAGGAGAAGCATTCATAATATCCATCTGGACGGATGAAGCAATTCCCGAAATTGCGGTCTGAATGTCTGGGATTCGGGCAGAGAATCCCTATGTTCCTTGTGCGGTCCGCACTGCTTTTCATCCTGATCCCGATTTCCTGCGCCACTTCCACCATGTCCGCATCATTTAATAACTGTTGTGTATCATACCGTATTCCCATTATTGTTCATGTCATCCTCCTTTCTTCTGTTTATTCCTGCAATTTCAATATGCCGTTTATCCTTAATCCTGAATCATCCCTAGATATATTTTCACTAGAGAAAAGCAGCCCGCCCATTCCGGACTGACCGCAGATGTCCCTTATTCCGCTCCCTGTTTTTCCACGATTGCTGAAAAGAAGCTGATCCGATCCTGATCCGCACTTCCAAATCCCAGCCCCTGAAATATAAACCATTCATATTGCACGATTTCGCCTTCCTGATCGTACAGACGGCTCGCCCGCTCCTCAATTTGAATCACACCTAACTCCTCTCCAGTCACTGGATCTGCGGCTAAAAGATGCCCATCCGCCGTGTATCCGTAAATCTCTACAACAGCTTCTCCCCGCTCCGGTGAAAATAAAGAAGCTAAAACGGGGGTTCCTTCCTCAATACTGCTGCGCACCCGCGCCAAATCATCCAATAAAATATGGTTCCTTCCAAACCGATCTTCATCCGGCTCCGCCTGCATACGGCGAATCTCCGTTTGTTCTCCACGTCTTGTATCCGGATCTAAATCAGTCATAGCGACTTGTTTACAGCGTAGCAGCGCCGGATCTGTTTCCGGCAAAATCGCACAGAGGATCTCTCCGCCGATGCGATTCTTAAAGTAAGCCTTTATCCCGCAAAAAGAGAATTCATAAACCATATCAAGCGGCTGGCCGTACACCTCTACCGTTGTATCCGGGCCCGGGATATAAATACATCCATCCCGATTGCTCTTTAATTGTCTGTGGACCCCATCTTTTATCTCGTATGCAAACTGTCCTTCGGGAAATTGTGCCCATCCTTTAAAATTGCAAAACCGGTATCCTGTCAATGTTTTTACCACTGCACCATAAGCCCGCGCTTCAATGTTATCCGGCCATAACACCACATTTCCTATCTTAAACGGGGACTGTATCTCCTTTTCTGCCTCTTCTGTCTGCTGGCGGACAATTTCTTTCAAAGTGTCATTATATATGGCAGGATTGGTCTCGGTAATCTTAAGCTCTGCCAGATCCATAATCCCGTCTCCATCTGTGTCAACCCGGTATGGATCGGAGCCCGCCCGCTTTTCCTCTGCATTTACAAGCCCATCCCCGTCAAAGTCCATATCGGGGTTATCCTTCAGGTATTCATTTGCTTCCAGTACTGCGGAAACATCCGCGTCTATTGCAACAGATGTTTCCGGTTCCCTGGTATAAAACAACAGCGGTGGGAGATACAGTACCACTGCAAAAAGGATTAAGATCCCCAGCAGATTCCGGCACCATTTCGGAAGCAGGAGACGCTTCTTCTTTTCTTCATTGATGGCATATTCAGGAACTGCCGGCTCTTTCTTTGTCTTAATATAACGACGCATTCTTTTGTTCATGCTTTCACCACCCTTTCCTTTTTAATATGAAAGAAATTCACTCTAAAAACAGATGAGGGACCGCTGCCGGTCCCTCGTGTCTATTCTTCTAAAACTTTCTGTATTCGTCCGATTTCCCCTGTTTCGAGCTGAACTTTGATTCCCCTTGAATGAAATGCTTTATTCGTAAGTATCCGTGCCACCCTTCCTCTGGTCAGTGTTCCGGTTCTCTGGTGTTCCTTCTGAACAATATCCACCCAGATTCCGGGGGACACATTTTTCCTATACTGTCCCTCCATATGATCCTGCTCCCTTCAATTTTTTTATAAGGTTTGAATTTCGACTGACAGGAGCAACTGAATTGATAGATCCCTGGATCGACTTTTCTGTGCCGATAATGTATTCCTCAACTTTTGCCCGGGAAACAGCTGTATAAAGTAAGTTTCTGCTCCACATGGTAGGTGCTACGCTGTATGCAATGACAGCTGCCTTGCATTCAGATCCCATACTTTTATTAATGGTCTGTGCATAGCAGAGGTCTATGTATCGCAGTTCCTTCCCTCTAAAGCTCTCTTTGCTGCCATCATCGAAAAGCACTTCAAGGATGCTTTCCTTCTCATTGATGTTCACAACCGTACCCGTCTCACCATTAAACACATTTTTATCGTAATTGTTCTCCTTTGTATACATTACCCGGTCATTGACATAAAACTTTAAATTCCCCAGTGTTAAAGGTTTTCTGCCTTCCACCGGATTTACCATGTCACGCAGGATCGGATTTAAAACCTCTGTCGCGATTGGGCTGTTCTGTTTCTTCGGCGTCAGGAATTTCACATTACGTATCCCGTATGTTTGCACAAGCCGAATATACTCCTGTATGGCAGCCATTTGGATTTCACCTTCTGATTCCACCAATCGAAAACGGAAAACATTTTCCTTTTGAAACCAGGTATGGCATCCCAGGCCTCTATTAATCCGCTCCACGTTCACTGCGATCGCATCGTCCTGCCGGTGCCCCAGGTGCAGTTTTACCGTCGGAATCCTGCCGCTTCGGATCAGGTCATCGAATACCTTTCCCGGTCCGATACAGCCGAGCTGGTCCTTGTCCCCGATCAGGATCAGGCGGGCGCCGTTTCGCACTGCCTGAAGGAAAGACTCCATCAGCAGAACATTCGGCATACTGCTCTCGTCCATGATGACCAGGTCATAAGGCAGCCGGTTATCTTCTTTATAGCGAAACCCCATCTCGCCCTCATGGTATCCATACTCAAGACCCCTGTGGATTGTATAAGCTCTCTTCCCTGTAGTTGCGGTGAGCTGAAATGCCGCGCATCCGGTGGGCGCAACCATCAGTACACTTTCCGGATGGTTCCATGCCTTCAATATTGCATGTACGACCGTTGTCTTTCCGGAACCGGGGCCGCCGGTTAGAATGAGCATTTTCTCGGTCATCGCCATTTCAACAGCTGCCTTTTGCTCTTCCGCCAACGGAAATCCTTTTTCTTCCTCAATATCCATAATCGCCTTTTTTATCCACACTGACGGAACGGTCCGGTTGGCAGGTGCATCCAGAACTCTCCTGACTGCATCCGCACATTTACTTTCAGCCCGAAAAATGGAGGACAGATAAACATCTCCATCTTCCACCACAATCTCACCCAGATCTGTCAGCTTCTCCAATTCATAACGCATACGGTCAAGCGAAACCGGCATTTTCAGCAGCACCCGAAGGCCGGTGTTAAGACTTCCCTCATGCATAAAACAATGTCCTTCCGCCGCTACGTTTTGAAGCGTATGAAGTATAGCCGCCCGGATTCTTTCCGGACTGTCCCTTTTGATACCGCAGCCTGCTGCCAGCTTGTCTGCCTTCAAAAAACCAATACCATCAATATCCCTGCTGATCCGGTAAATGTCTTCTTTCAAAAGTTCCACACTGCGCCCCCCGTACTTTTCATAAATTGTCTCAATCTGATATCTGGTTGCGCTTCTAAGATAAATTGCAAGAGGGATATATTTTTTGGTCTTTTCATAACTGTCTCGAATCTTTTCGGATTTTGCTTTCGTAATTCCCGAAAGCGTACAAAGCTTTTCCGGCTCCTGCTCTATAATCTCCACAGCGCGATCTCCAAAGGCTTCGTAGATCCGCTGTCCAAGAGCCGGCCCTACTCCATACAAAAATCCACTTTTCAGATAGACGAGAAGATTCTCCGGCTCTACTTCCTCCGCCTGAATCTGCGCCCAGGTTGTCTGAAACTGCCGTCCATATTTTGGATGCTTGCCCCAGGTTCCTTCCATGCGGATCAGGTCTCCCTGGCAAGGTCTTGGCATCTTTCCCGCCGCAGTACGAGATGTCTTCCCATACTCAAACTTGATTACACCAAATCCATTTGCATAGTAAACAACTTCTTTTATTCTTCCTGTCAACTCTTCCATTATGCAGCTCCTTTCCTCCGGTGCCCTGTTTTTTTCTTCATCTGCGTAAGTCTCCTAATCAAGGTACTCTGTCGGTCATGGTCCTCATCATTTGCCACTGCCATTGCCAATGTCGCTTTCTGTGCGAAAACATCTACCTCTTTTTTTCCTCTTGTAATCGCCGTATACAGGATTCTCCGCTTCAGCATTCCTTTCGGGCGCGCCGGCATCACAAAGAGCACCACTGGATATTCACTCCCTTGTGCCTTGTGTACTGTAATCGCATATCCGAGTTCCATATCTTCAAATTCATCTAATGTAAGAAGAATCTCCACCTGATTGATCTCTACTTTGATGTACTCATCTGCTATAATCTTGACAATCCTTCCGGTATCGCCGTTAAAGTATTTCATTTTATAATTATTATTGATCATAATAATCTTGTCTCCCTCACGGAAAAGCTGTCCGCCATAGCGGATACCGCCGTTTCCCGGGTTGACTGCCTTTTGCAGGATTTTATTAAGCTCTGACACCGTCTTCCTGGTACAGGCCAGGACCTGGATATCATTCGGTGCCTTGCGGTCATATCTTCGTTCAAATTCCCCCTCCACTGATTTCATCATATCTTTGTCTTGCATAGCATGGATATGAAAATCTTTCCCTTCTGACAACCGGGATATCCCCATACTGATGGCCCTGGCATTCCTCAGAATAAAGGAATCTCCCTTCTGCCGGAATACCTCTGTCAATTCTACAACCGGAAGAATTCCACATCGGATCAGGTCATGCAGAAAATTGCCTGCTTCTACAGATGGAAGCTGCTTCTCATCCCCCACAAAAATCACTGTAGCTCCCGGCTTAATCTCTTTAAGAAACGCATCTGCCAGCTCGATGTTGATCATAGAAGACTCGTCTATAACATACAGATCTGCCTTCAACGCCTTTGCCGCCAGATTCTCATTCAGACTTCCTTTCCCTTTGGTGAATTCCAGAAGCCTGTGGATGGTGTATGCGTCTCGGCCTGTTGCCTCAGACATTCTCTGCGCCGCCCTTCCTGTTGGAGCACAAAGAAGGATTTCCGCTCCCGGTTTCATAATCCGGAAAGCTTCAACCAATCCTTTTACCGTAGTTGTCTTTCCAGTTCCCGGATCACCGATCAGCACTTTAACACCAGGACTTTCCAGCAATGAAAACGCCTCTCTTTGCTCCGGTGAGAAATGTACGTGATAGGTGTCCATGATTGTCTGCGCCAAGTCCGTCCGGTATTCTTTATATGATTCCTGTCCCAAGCTCAATGCCGCAATACTTTCCGCAACATGCTTTTCCGCTTCCCTTAGTCCCTTCAAATAGTACCTGTTTTCTTCTTTCACAACAGCAGATCTTGTGGACAATTCAATCCCCAGACTGAGGGCTGGAGTGGAAATATGGTCTGGAAATACTGCATTCCTCAGTATTCGCTGTGTCTCCCGCAAGAGCTGTACCCTTTCCAAATAGGTATGGCCTTGCGAGGCCGCCTGCTGCAGCGCACGCTGCACTCCAAATTCTAAACGCTGCGGGCTCTGGCTTTGCCCTCCATTTTCCTTTGCGATAGAATCGCAAATTACAAACGACAATCCACTGTTTCTTCCAGTCACATAGGGCTGCTGCTTTAAAAGCTCTAACGCCTCCAGTCCATATCTTTTATAGATTCCAGCAAAATCTTTATAGACTCCTCCATGCTTTTCCAGATAATCATACAACTCTTGTTCTGCCTGCTGTTTGTTTAATAGAACAATCAAAGCATGTGCCTGCTTTCGGTTGACTCCTCGAAGAAGTACAAGGCTGTTTTCAACCTGATCGCTTAATTTCCCTTTTATCAAAATATCTCCAAATTGGTCTACAATGCGTCTTGCCACAGCAACGCCGATTCCAAGCTTCCCGCTTAAAATTACTTTCAGCAGCTCATTATGATCCAATGGTTGTTTCCTGACTCTGGCGTTTTTGACCTGCAGGCCGAATACAGGATGAATTTCCTCTTCTCCCTGCACAATAACCTTTGTTCCATTTTCAATTGGCAGGATTGTCCCCGAACATGCAATCTTTTTTCCCTGTGCGGCAACAAGAAAGGTAGTAAAACCATCCCTCAAGTCCCGCATCATTGTCTTTAAATAAATTCCCTGAACTTCGATCCTGGACTCCAAAGTTTCAGCTACCTCCTATCGTCATTTTCATTCCACCTTAAATATGACTGACATTATCGTTGCTGATGTGCATAGTTGTTTCTAACAAAATGAGCCAATCTACACATGGTAGACTAGCCCATTAGAGGTAAGTAGAATTCCTATGTTACCTTGGTTGGATAGGTCTGACCATTTCCGGTGCCATGATCACCCAGTCCAGTATGATGTCGTCTATTGTTTTCGGTTCACGGTACAAGTCAGAAAAAATTTTCTCAAGCCGTTCTATCTCTTCTGGTAAAACCGGCGCCTGAAAACTGCAATATAAATCCGGCGTCTCATTTTCTGTTTCCTTGTCTTCCCCGTCACGAATCTCAAAGATTGTTCCAATCAGTCCATCATACTCACTCCCTTTTGTTCCTACAATCGGTTCTCCGATGACATATCTAGTTCCTTCATAAATAAATACACTGCCTATTTCCTGTTGAATCACTGTTTCTTCCTCCTTTTCGTCTTTGTCTGTTCTTATTAAATATGCGGCTTATTTCCCTGTCTCAAACATTCAATCAAAATAGCTGCATATGAGTGTAGGGTTGATTTTTTAATATCAAGGTGATAATATTATCATAACGTACTGGTACTAGGAGGAAGTGTTATGAATCAATCTATCATGGAGAGCGTAAAGCACCCTGTAAAATGTAAACTGCTGTTAGAGATCTTGAATTGTAAACAAACCACAGCAAAACATTTGTCTGAAACTTTTTCTGATATCCCCACTGCCACTCTTTACCGATATTTAAAAAAAATGACGGCAGATGGCATATTAAAAATTGTCAATCAAACGCAGGTACGAGGTACGATTGAAAAAACGTATGCACTTGCTATTGACTTAAAAATGGAAATGAGTGATATATTAGAGAAAAATTCCGGTGAAGCATATATGCAGACATTTATTCAGTATATGTTAGGGTTTGCGGAACAATTTCAAGAGTATTGCAAAAAGGACGATATAGATATTGCAAAAGATAAATCTGGCTTCTCCCTTGCCCCTCTTTATCTGTCAGATGAAGAATTGGAGGATTTTATGAGAAGTTACCTGATGATTACTGAAAAATATAAAGACAATTCCGCAACAAAAGACAGAAAATTACGTTCCATTGGTTTAATTATCGCACCGCCAAATCTCGGTTAGCTTTTCCCGTCTATCAAAAATTGGTAGGCGGTTTTTTCTTGACTATATATTATCATAATGATATTATTATCGTATTGATAATAATAAAAAGGAGGACTTATCTTTATGAAGAAAAAATGTATTATCATAACGCTCGTCAGCTTTATTATCCTGTTTTTGCTGACATTCCTTTTACCAGAACAAATTTCAGTGAATGGTGGCATTGGAAAGAAAATAGAAATCAGCGTCTATTTTATTCTTTTGCTCTCACCAGCGCCGGCGCTCTGGTACTGGTCCAGAGAGAGAAAAAAAGAGAGGAGAAAATAAGGTATGGGTAAACATATTCTTGAAATCAGACATTATTCTAAAATATATTCCGGTAATAAAAAAGCGGTTGATGATCTAAGTCTTACTGTCAATAGCGGAGAAATTCACGCCTTTATCGGACATAATGGTGCAGGCAAAACCACGACCATCCGTGCAGTTGTTGGTGTAATGGATTTTGAACAGGGGCAGATCCTCATTGACGGACATTCCGTCAAAAAAGAGCCTGTTTTGTGCAAATCCCTCACTGCATATATCCCTGACAATCCTGACTTGTATGAGTATATTACAGGGATTCAATACTTAAATTATATCTGCGATATGTTCTTAATCCCTGAAAATGAACGTACTTCTACAATACGCAGATATGCAGAACTTTTCAGAATAACAGATAGCCTGGGGGATCTCATTAGCTCCTACTCCCACGGAATGAAGCAAAAGCTGGCATTGATCGGCGCATTTATTCACCGTCCAAAGCTGTTTGTATTCGACGAGCCTTTTGTTGGTCTTGATCCTGAAGCATCATACAATCTAAAAAAAATAATGAAAGAAGCCTGCCAGCATGGGAGTGCGATTTTCTTCTCTACACATGTGTTGGAAGTTGCGGAAAAACTATGCGACACCGTTTCCATTATCAACAGTGGGAAATTGATTGCGAATGGCACTATGGAGGAAGTCAAAGGTCAGCACAGCCTTGAAGACGTCTTTATGGAGGTTGTAGAAAATGGCAAGGAAATATAAACTCTTATTAAAAATGCAGTTGTACAGTTTGTTTGGCATAAATCGGCTATTCCATTCTAACGATAAAAAAGAGAGGCAGCACACTTTAATCATTGGTGTATCCGGGCTCGCGATTATTGGTGTCTTTGTTTACTTAAGCAGTTATATCTGTTCTACTTTTGCAGATATAGGGCTTGTACAGGCAATCCCCACACTGATAATTGTTATTTACTCTTTAGTCGTACTAATGCTGACATTCATAAAAAGCTCTGGAGCTCTAATCGGCCTGAAAGACTATGATATGGTTATGTCCCTGCCTGTAAATAATGCGGCGGTCATTTTAAGCCGACTTACCATGCTCTATATCATGAATTTACTGATTGGTATCATTGCGATGATACCAGCTGTCATTATTTATGGTATGAATACTACGGTAAGTGCCGGTGGTTATTTCATGTTAATGACTGCTTTGCTGTTCACACCAGTCATTCCTATGCTTTTTGCATTGGCAATTGGGACGTTGATCGTAGCTGTCTCTGCAAAATCAAAACACAATCATATTCTTGCCTTGATTATCAGCATTGGGGGAATACTTCTTCTGGTCTATGTAACTGCTAAATTACAGACAATGGGGACAACGCAGATCACAGATGTCAGTACCATGCTAATCAACTATTTTAATCAGTTTTATCCTCCTGCTTCCCTCTTTTCAAAAGCGTTGCAGCATAGTGATTGGCTCAGTTTTGGAATATTTGTGGTTAGCTCTGTCATTCTGCTTTTTGCATTTGTTCTGGTTCTTGCCTGTTTCTATAAACAATTGAATACACAGGTCTCCTCGAACCATGCAGGAAAGGATTTCCGTTTGGGAGAATTGTCCATATCTTCCCCTTTCATGGCATTATACAAACGGGAACTTGCAAGATTCTTTTCCTGCACAATATACGCATTAAATTCATGTATCGTTATGATACTGCTTTTTGTTATCTCGGTTGCTTCTGTATTCTACATGCCGGATATTCTCTTACAGCAATTGGAATCTTTCGGGATTATGGATAAATTTGAAACAGTTATGCCACTTGTAGCTTCGGTAATGGTGTGCGTTTGCTGCACAACCTCCGCATCTCTTTCGTTGGAGGGAAAAAGCAGATGGATTATGTGTTCTGCTCCGGTAAGCACAAAGACTGTCTTCAACGCAAAGATATTTATGAATTTAACGGTTGTACTGCCTGTTTTATGGATCAGCCTCATTCTACTTAGAATTGCTTTCTCCTTTACGGTTATTCAGACAGTCTTACTGTTTGTCACGCCCACGGTATATGCCTTGTTTATTTCAGTTATGGGCATGCTGCTAAATGTAAAATATCCACGCTACGACTGGACAAGTGAGTATTATGCGGTAAAAGGTGGCGCGGTATCTGTTTTAGCCGCAATTGGCGTAGGCCTTGCAGCAAGTGCCGTTCCTATATATCTATGTGTCTTTTTCCATGAATATGCGCAGCAGATTGTGATAGCTTTTACTGTGGTCATTGCGATTATGACTGCCGCTGTATACCACATTCTCTCCAAAATCCGTTTATACATGTAAGGCTGTTCTGGAATTAACGAAAGTAGGGAAGCTAAATGAAATATAATGATAATTTGCATATTGCTGAAACACTTGTAGACCAAAGAAGGAAAGCCGGAAAATCTCAGGATGATTTGGCGCAATACTGTGGTGTTTCCACGTCCAGTGTTTCAAAATGGGAAAAGGCAACTACCCGCCCCAGTTTTATCCATCTTCCGATGATTGCAGATTTTTATAACATAACAATACATAAATTATTGACCGGAAAAGAAAAAGATGATGAAAGTTTCTAAGCAGTACAAATACCAAGCAATCGCAGACGATATTAAAACAGAGATTTTTTCAAAGCATATGAAGGGGAATTCTCCTTTGCCGAGCATTAGACAATATGCCGTTAAATATGGAGTTACCTCCAATACAATTGTCAGTGCGCTTCATTTATTACGGAACAATAAAATCATATACCCACACCGTACAAAGAGATACTGTGTTGTTGCAGATATTGAGGAAAGGAGATTGGCCATCGCTAATGAGTTGATCCAGCAACTAATTACTGATATAAAAAAGATAGGATTCACAGAGCAAGAAATATCAAAGATAATCCAACAATAGTGCTCCGCTTGTTTTTGTTTTCTTTCACACTCTCACAAATTATTTGCCTATATATGCCAAAATGGCTGATCCACACATTTTGCGGGTTGGCCTTTTTCTTAACTGTTTTGTCGAATTCTGTCGCATTTTTCCGTTTTTTCCTGCGTGTGAGTATTTTTATGGACTATTAAAATAATGGTAGATATAATGAAAATAACCGAAATGAATATAACTAAAAACAGGACTTTTACCGTAGAAAATGCTAATTGACTTTCATTTATTACTGACCCTTGAGCATTTGGAATTTAAGACGGGGAACTTATCTCATCATCAGAACCTGTGATCCTGTTCATTTGTTCCTTGAGTTCATACTTGCAAAATGTGAAAGGAGAAAGATTTATGAAGGGAACTAATTATACCTCAAGCGAATCATATAATTCCACTGGCTACGATCAGGATATGGAAGAATCTGACCCAGGACCTAAAAAAGAAAAGAAAACTGTTATGACGACAGAGGAATTAATCCATTGCGTGAATTTAATCCGAAACGGTACGCCTGAGCAAAGAAGTGCCGCAACGGAAGAAATATTGGTCCGAAATGAACCATACATCAAAAGCCTCATCCGTACCATGTATCCGACTTATGCAAATAAATATATGGAGGATATGCTTTCATGCGGCAATATTGGTATCCTGTGTGCTCTTTATAAGGCTGATCCTCCCTATGATCCGACAATGAGCTCGTTCACAACCTTTGTTTCAAAATATATTATTCATGAGATCAGCGATTGTGTTAGTCAGATGGTACATAACACCTCGCCACACTACTCTGCCACAGCCAAAAAGATCAACCGTGCAATTGCTTCTTTACAGCAAAAGGGCATTGCAGCACCTACCATCACCGATATTATGGCAGAGACAAAGCTCGGATCAGAAGCAATCCAGACTGTATTGATCATGCAGTCAGCAAATTCCGCACTGCCCCTGGATCATCCGAACGTGATGGACGTTCCCGCCAACGAACAGGAATCCCCGGCTGAAGTCGTGGAACGCCTGGAACTGCTGGAAGACCTGAACACAGCACTGACCCGCTTATCCCCGGAAGAACGGCTTGTCCTGGAACTTCAGTACGGGCTCAATGGGAAGAAGCACCGCACACAGGCTGAAATCGCCAAGATATTAGGACAAGGTGTTACGGTACATCATGTACACCGCCTTCGTGCAAAGGCGTATCGGAAATTGTACCATGATGCGAAGCTTCGTTCTCATTTTGAATATGAATATAAACAGCAGGAAAAACAGTATGACAGACTGGTAGAGCAGACGCTCGTTCCACTGATTTTGTCTGCCAGCAGTATCGAGCGCGAAATGCTTACTCTTGCAGAAATTCCGCTGGAAGAGATTTCTCTTTAAAACAGTTAAAAGCCCGTCCTTCCAGACTCCGTATCCGGGCTCTGGATACCTTGGTGATGGGTTTCTGGAATCATTCCGGAAAGCTTTTAACTGTTCTATTTTAAATATGAAGGATTTGAAAGGAAATGTCCCCTTTTCTATAAAAAAAATTAAAAAACTGGTATAAGGCAACATCCGCTGCTATATACCAGTTTTCTATTTGTTCGTATAGATCTACTTATGCCACATCGAATCCTGAACAAAGAATATGATCGGCATATTGAAGCTTTAAACACATTGTATCAAAGTCGGTCGGATATCCAAACCAGAGCGCAATCTCATGGCACTCTTCAAAGCCTGTATGCTTCCCAAGAATAACATCCTCGTTCTCGATGTGCTCATTCCCACACAAATCTTTTGCTTTCTCGCGGATTCGTTTCCAGAACCGATGTCTGGAGAGTTTCAAATTCAAACGGAACCATTCGTCAAATTCATAGATTGCCAGTATGCCATACTGTTCGTCCAACTGCACGAGGTAAAGCAATGCGCCGGCAGTGCATCCTAACTCTTCATACCATTCTTGAATTCTTTCTGGAATTAATCCATGTCCGGTCTCTTCCCCAAGAGCATTTGTAAGATAAATAAGCTTTCTGTTCTTTATGATCCGATTCATACTTTTACACTTTTTCTTTCTTTTATTCACTTTGTTCCTCCTCTGTTGCATTACGACCATACCAAAACAATTCCTCCCAGATCAGAAATAAGCTTATAGATTGCACTCAAGAAGCGCGGATTTCCGCACGCATTCCATTGTTCAATCATTCTCTCCAGATCCACGTTATAATGTGGGATACAAAAATCGCAGCAAAAGTTATGTAATTCCTGTCCCTCGTATTTTACAAGACCAATTTTCTGTGTAACAGGATTTGGCTGGATACAGCCCAGATAGGCAGAACCATAAGTTTCCTGCATCGCCCATATCACTTGTCGTTCAGATTCATTTACATCATCTGATGCCTCCTGTATCCCCATCCGCAGGCAGAGCGGTTCCCGTGCATTTTCAACGATTGCCCTGTTCTGTCTTTCGACAGCATGTTTTAGCTTAATCATATTCCTCCTTAATCGGTCTCCTGCTCCTGTATAAACACATAGGCGTCACACTTCCTACACTCTGTGCCGGCAGGGGTACCGTCTGCTGACAGTTCCGGGCAATCCGGGCTGCAGGGAATCGCTTCATCCAGGCTGCAGGGTTTTTCACATGATTCACAAGGTTTTCCACACCAGTTCGCATGTGCCATATTTGCTCCTCCTTCATTTAGTTCATCACGCATTGATAAATACTTTCTGACAGACCTTTCGTCCGCTCAGAAATGCAAAATCCACCCAGTACCGGGAAAGCTCCTCTTCGGCATCCATCAACATCTACTAAAATATAAGGCTCTCCACTCTCCCGGCAAAGGCACGGGAGTAATGTAATAACCGTTCCTTCGGTTCCCTGGTTCCTATAATCAGTAATCTCAAAACCACATAAAGCTTGGTGTACGATACGGTACCTGCTTCCTAATACCCTCTCTTCAATCGCTGTCACGGTCCACATTGCATTACCTAGTCTATTTTTGAGATCATTGCTTAGAAATACCATTAGATCTCTGACTTCCTCTATCTTCATAGATATTCTCCTTTCCTCTTCGCTCCAAAATATTCAATCGCTTGCTATGGAATTTACTCAGAATATATAATGTTTTACCTTCATTTTCCATTCCACGCTTGGAATTTGAAACTCTTTGGCCACGGACACAAGACACACGTCTTCCTCTAAATTTGTACCTGCCTACCTGTCATCCCTTCTTTCTATACAAACTCGTTTTCCTCTATCCGTCACAAATTTGTTCCATTACAAATATGCCTGAATAAATGCCTGCTTAAAATCAACCGTTCCTCCCGCTGTATTAAGTTTTTCCTGCGTGTGAATCTTTGACTTGTATTTCTATTATTTAGTCTTTATAATAGTAGACACTCTAAGTAAAGGGGGCATATGAAATGGCAAAAATTATTGATTTTAATACAGCTAAGAGGAAGCTTTACCAGCCAAAACTGAATGAGCTTGAACACCTTCAGCAGATTTCCCGGTCACTCAATTCCGATGCTGCACTTTCTCATTACTGCGGGCTACCCGGAGGAAGCAAAGAAGAGGCTGAAAAGTTGGATCATTTACTGGAAGCCTTTTTCTCCAACCCTTGCCTTCGGAATCTTGATTTAACTCCTACAGGGACAGATAACAGCAAAACAGACTAAAGTCCTGCGAGGACCCCTTATGAATCGGGGTCCTTTTTTATGTCTCTCCTTATTGAATTATTCAGTTATTTTCCTTATATAGTTTATTATGTTGTACTTTTAAGAAAGATAAAATGTGTTATATCAACTTCAAGGAGAGATTCTATGCATGATGATATCGATTACTGCGCTATCGGGAAACGAATAAAAATTGCCCGGATTAATGCAGATTATACTCAGGAACGTCTGGCCAATAAGCTAAGTATGACGGTAACGCACATCAGCAATATTGAACGTGGAAATGCTCATTTAAGTCTTTCTACTTTTATCCGCATTGCCAACATACTAAATGTAAATGCTGATCAGCTGCTCTGCGATAATATTGTTCTTACGAAGCATGCTTTTACAAACGAAATCAATCAGATTGCAGAACATTGTGATGAAATAGAGATCCGCATTCTCACAGAGGTTATGGCCGCTACTTTAGATGCCCTGCGCAACGGGCATAGAGTTCAGGAACTTGCTGATTACTATAAAACGGATAGCTAATCCACAAGGTACGTGACCAATTCCATTCTTTCAGTTCCATTTTCCAGAATGTTAAATAAAGAGCAAGGGAATGCTGCAACAAACCCTTGCTCTGTTTGGCTGTCTACATATTGACAGCTATTTTGCCCCTTTTATGCTGCCATGTGCAACCCGATTGGTATTACCTTTGCATCCTCTTCCGCAAAATCCACGTGGAAGAATTCCATAAGCGCCTGAAATACGGATGAGACAAGATCAATACACTCGAAATAATCATCTCGCCTCACCAGTCCGTTGAAAACCCGTTTCCCTCTTAATTTTGCACAGCTCTGGAAATACATGATGCAATTCACGGTTTTGGACAGCCACAATTGCGCCTGACCTTCATAGTGGTCCCTTCCATTTTCCACCATATCAAAAGTACGGTCTCCCATGTCATACATTGACAGTGTCAACGCTGCATCCATATACCGAGTTACATAGTGAATCATGTTTCTTCCGGCTTTCACGTTTTTCCGGATCTCCTCGACCAAAACTTCCGTATTCACCTTATACTCTTTGCATTCCCTTGTGTAAAACATGCTCTGTTCCTTCATAGTCCGGTCCTCCTTAAAATTGATTTGAATTGGTTTGATTGCTTTGTGAATGCGGATGGCAGTGGACAAATCGCTCTCCATCTCGTCTTTTATTCACCTGACATGAATATGAGAGTTATTCTTCTTGATAAATAACGATTATCGGCCTATTCACAAATTTTCCTTATAAAAAGATACCGGCCTGCTGAATTACATCAGCAAGCCGGCATCTTTATCCCTGACTTTTACTATTTGGTATCTATGCTGCTATAGCGATCTCCTCTTTTTCCACATTCATGCGCTTCCACTGTGTTCTCGACATATTCAGGACTTTGTACCCCACTTCTTCCAGCTCGGAAGCCCGATCATAGTCATCCACAGTCTGACTCATCTCGGTGATTGCGTTGGATAATCCATACAGAGTATAGTCTCCTCTCCGGTACAGGTGTTCCATAACCCCTTCCTTTTCATCTTTTTTTATGTCAAATTCCCTGCCGGTCATGGTCACCAGAGATGGAATATCCCCTGTGATCTCCATATTCTTCGCCATTTTGTACTTATGTGTAACCCGGTCCAGAGTCACCTGGCTGACTGCATCCTCTACGATATCCCTGATTTCCAGACGGAGGGATCTTGCCTGAGCCTCTCTGGTATCATCTTTGAAAAGCATGAAATCTGTATTGGATTTCATTCTGGCGCCTTTATGATACGCCCTGGATACAGCGTCATTGATGACCATCCCATTCCTGCATACCAGGCGGTATACAAGCGGCTTAACTGTAATGGACCCCAGTCCGACCTCTGAATTCGTAATGATAACTCCGGCCTGTACAATGTCTCCCGGTGTGACTTCCGCCTGCACCTTCTTATTTACAACCTTGATGTACAGCCTGGACTCCGTGATCTCGCAGGACTCTACCTCTGCGTCCAGCCCCAGTTTCTCAAGGATAGGGAGTACGGTATATAACACCGCATCATTATCCAGTTTCAGGTACTGATTGGACAGAAACGCCCTCATCCTGCCGTCAAATCTGCGGATCATTCTCTGGGCTGCCGGCTTCTGTGCAAACCATGTATTGATATTGGTTGCCAAAAGCTGCGGATTCTTCTCAAGCATCATATTATAATAGCTGGCCGGTATCTCCAGATATCTGCCGATCTGTGCATGCGCGGTCCTGTTTACCGGTGCTTTCATCAGGACAGCGTCTTTCTTTCGGTCAATCACACACATATTCTGCTCTGAGCCCTCTACAACATATTCCATGCACTGTGTATTGACCAGTGCGTCCTCTTTCAGAGAGCGTTCCGCCATTACCTTTTTTTCCAGTTCATCAAGTGTCATAATGCTTCCTTTTTTCATTTGGATACCTCCTGTTGAATTCTGACTTTAGTATTCTATTCTTGTATTGTACGACGGATTTCCTAACATCTGCCTTGCTTCTCTTATTGCCGCTTCCTGTAGATCAATATGCATCATTCTGTTTGCTGTGAGCAGGCAAGCCGCTCCAACAAGGTATTTGAACTTTTCGTGACCTACTTCCATAAGAATCAGCGCCTCGCCAGCCGGAAGGAGCTTCTGCAGTCCGGTAATGAACGCGCCATAATCCTCTTCCGCTTCGTCCGGAGCTTCTCGGTCCGGTACGCCGTAAATTCGTCCATCACAAGTAAAACAATATTTTTTGCCCTCCTCACTCTCTCGAAGCTGCAAGTGTCCGTTTGTTCTGCAGGTAGACAGAAGTTCTTCTAATGCATTTTCATCTTTCACCCGGAAATAATTAGTCCGTATCCAGCAATTATAATCCGACATCTTTGTTCTCCTTTCGCATATTCGTATACCTCCTGTTCATCTTTTTTTGCTCGAAATAAATATGAAAGATGTCCTTACATATGAAAATCATGTGATGTGTTACGCGGCTTCTGTCCCGACACTCCCCTCTTTAAACAGGAGGAACACACCATTCCTATAACTCTCTGTCTGAGAAACGGACACATTACCTGAAATAGAGTCCAGATACTGCTCGCCGCCCTTACTTTTTGAAATATACATAAAGTACTCTCCACGGACATAGTTCTGAGATGCACCCCCATAAGCGGAAGCTAGAACAGGATATGCGTCCAGTTCCGCTGCTTTGCAGGTGGCAAACTGCACAAACAACTGCTTGATTTTTTCGCTTGTCAGTCCATCCACATTAGAAATATAGGCCTTTTCTAAAAAAAGTGTCAGTCTTTCCTTATTTTGTTCCTGACTCGTCTCTGTTTCCATAAGATCAGCAAACTCTAAGGTGTTTTTTTCTTTTAACTGTATGAGGGTTCCCTTTGTAAGTCGGATACTGGCCCGGCCGATCACATTTCCCTTTCTCTTCGCCAACAGAACCTTTTTGTTGGAGTCGAAACATGACAGAATACAGTTTTTATGCATACCATCGTCATAGGCAAGACAGGTACGATACGGAAGGCGTCCAATCCTCAGTGTTGTATAAAAGTCGTCTGCTTCCGTAACTTCTATATTTTCCTGCGTGAAACTCTCATTCTCTTTCCAGACTGTTTCCTGCTCCTGACTGATCGGATAACTGATTTCCTTCTCCAAATCTGAATGATGGTACTTCAGCTGTTTGAATTTCCCCATCAGCTCCGCCTGAACAATCCGACGGAAAGCCTCTTTATTATTGGTGTCGTTGTAGTAGATCCAGCTCATTTCAGAGGCCTCTTTCATTATGAATTTCTGGATAAACGGATAATTATCCTTAATGAAATCATCGGACATTCCCATTGTTTCCCTTAATTTTTGAAATTCCTTGTCGTGTTCTACTAAGCATTTCTTCGCCTGCGACCAACTTTTTAACTCTTTTGCCCATTCCACATTACGCACAACATAAAGTGCTTCTTCCCATGTTTGCAATTCCGGAAGTAAGTGCTGGATCTGGTCATATACCATCAGCAGCCGTACACTTTCAAGATAACCCAGCCCTCTTATATGCGCCAGCTCCCGTTCTCTCCAAACACCAAGCCGCTGCCTTGACAGTGCCCCCGCCAGGCTTGTCAGCATATCTTCCGTGAAATTCTCGGAAACCAGATCCCTTTTTATCATTTCGCGGATTGTCTGGAGTCTGTCATCAACCCGAGGTATATTCAACAGATCATACAGTGTGATATATTGCTCTTTGGCATATCGGAGCGTTTTTAATTCGGAAAATGTATACTCTTTTTTTCTAAGTAAATATAACTTGCTTCTCTCGCTGTATTTTCCTGCTGACTGTCGCAGATTTTTTTCTGTAACCGAATTCAGATTACACCTGTGATAGAATTCTGCGTCAAAAATTATGGCGTCAAATCCCAATTCCTTAAACAATTGTATATTATCTGAAACCATTTTAAGAAAGCTCTTCTTTTTATGCGCAATCGCATAGGTTAAAACACTGATTTGATAATGCTCAAGCTCTGTAAATTCAATATCTAGCTGCCCGGAATAGACTTCGTTTAAATATCCAAGTTGAGTGTCACAAACTGATTTCATATTCTGTTTCCAGAACGCATGGTCTTTTTTGCTAAAATAGTCAAGTTCATAGCAGACATTATTTCCATGTAGCCAACGGTCAAAAAACTGACAGAACCCCTTTTTCTGATGGCGAAACGATTCCCAGATTTTCTCCATTTTCCCGATCATGGCCTGATCTATTTCCGACAGCTTTTTTAAATCACTTACTAAGAAATCATATTCAATCTCAATGCCCTGCAAAAATATAACCAGTTCCTTAATAGCAGGATAATCTTTCAGCAGGCACAGACATTCGGGGGCATTTCTTCTTTCAAAATACTGCCATAGACATATTTCCTCTAACAGTTTTCTTATTTTCTCGTCACGCACAGCCTCCCTTCCTTCGGGTCCGTACTGATAGAGATATCTGATATTTTTACACACACGATCTGATTTACCGTTTTTCTTACCAAGCGGTAAAAAAAAGACCAGATAAGCAGCTGCCTCCTCCGCGGAAAACATCTTTTCTGCCACAAGCCATATCACTAAGTCTGCCGGATAATCCATGATCTGCCCTTTCAACGAGTTCAAGGCATCAAGCAGATCATTGATCTCTTTTTCATGCAAATGAGCCATTAATAATGATTTATAATAAGGAATAAAGTCCGGATTTCTCATGATTTCTTGTTGAATCTTATTCCGGTAAATATACTCTCTTCTGTCTTTAAATTTTATCCCGGCTTCCTGTATGATCCTGCACTTGTTCTCCAATTCATCCATAGGTTCCTGTCTGGTAAATGCCAGAGAAAAGCCAGCATTTTTGAGACAACTTACAATTTCAACTCGTTTCACAATTTTCAGCATTCTTTGCCCTCCAGTTTATATAACTGTTCCTTCATTTTCCGCCAGTCCGCTCCCTCTGTTCTCAGCATCTTACTATACATTTCCAAAATCATACTTATCTCTTTTTTTGTCCATTTTGAATTTTCTATAGAAAATATTTTCTGCAACTCTTCATGTACAAGACTTATAACGATATCCGGTCTATATCTATAATAAGATGTCACGTAATTTTCCAAAGTCTGTATACTGCCGTCAAACGTTTCCTTCAGTTTCCCGCGATATAATTCCAGATCCTTCTGGTAATCTCTTTCTTCTCTCTCTGCCGCACGCTTTTTCTGTTCCTCTTCCTCCTTTTCTAACATGTCAGTATCATAGAATTTCTTCTTAAGACCGTTAAGATTACTCAGTGGGATATTCTCCTCTTGATCCAGCTGCATAATCAGTCCCGGCATTTCTTCTTCATATAGCTTCTGGAAATTCTCGTCACTTACTATAGAATTCACAAACGCTATATAATGCTCCGGTTCAAAGCGAAATATGGATTCATCCATCCATTCAAGAAGTCTTTTCCTCTCATCCGTTTTTAGAAAGTCTCTATGGTAATTCAACTGCATGGTATGGCTATAGCCCCATAAGCACTTTCCCAGCCTCGTATGGAAAAAACAACTTGCACCAAAGAACTCTGGAATTTCCATCATGTCGTTTTTTTCAAGATACTGCCGCCAGAAATCAAACACTTTCCGGTTTGGTATCTCACTTACATAGTTCCAAAGATAATCTCTTTCATATGTTTTTTCTGTACCGACCAATCCTTCTTGATATTCGTTCAATAAAATAACCCCGTTTTCAACAAACATCTGAAAAAGTCTATGCCCTTCTGACCGATATTTTTTAAAATAGTCCATAAAACTGTGTTGAGTTAACGCTTCATAGCATTTCAGGTATTTCCTTATTTGCTCTACGTTCGGGCAATCAAGCGACGCGATCTGGTGTGCGAACAAATCAAAATACCGCTCCATATTTAATTCTCGGGCGAGAATGTCCCACTTATGGTCAAACACATCCACTTGATACATTTTGTCTTTCTCCGCCTTCTGAAACAGCCATAATACCATCTCTGGTTGTACCGGCTGGAGGTGACATTCGATTGCATGCCAAATTCCCGGATGAGATTCATAACAGATCTCGTATTTTTTGTATTTTTCTAGCAAGAAAAATAAATACTGATACAGATCCTCTCCCAGTTTTCGCTTTCCGTTGATCATCGCAATACAGCACCTAGCTGAAATCTTCTCTCCCACAATCCCCTTTTCAACAATTCGTTTCTTCCTCGGGAGAAGCCACATAAGCACGGAATTGCAGAAAGCGATTTCTTCTTCGTTGTACCCCGCCTTTTCAAGCGTCTCGAATTCTTTTGAACATGGCTGGATACACTTATAAGCCAGTTTGACGAGAGTGCGCAACATCATATTGTCCCGTTTTCTGCATGCCATGATTTCTTCCTCATAATAATCAATCAGCCATTTAAGCAGCCCTGCATTTTCAAACAGGTTGAAATTCCGTTGCTCACCCCATAATTTCACCAGCAAAGGGCGCATTTGTTGAAATCCCTGCGCTTTATCCTCATAAAGCGCCAATAGAAATAACGCCTCCTCAATTCGCACATTTTGTCTCCGGCTCAGTTCTCCCAGACTTTCTTTTCGCGGATCTTCTTTGTCTGCCAACATGTATATGGCGCCAGACAAAAAAATGTCCTTGTTAGCCCCGGCTCTGATTCTGCCAATAAAAGCATCCTTTTGATCCCCAATGAACATCGTGTCATCCAAAATATTTGCACAATTTCCAAGAGCAAGAGCCAGCGCTCTTAGGTTCATCAGTTCATCCCCGATTTTCTCTTCAAAACGTTCCAGTACTTCTCCTGGATAGACTAATTGATATTGCCCGAAATACCCGGCATAATCCTCATCCCAGTAGAAGGGGAGCCCACACTTCAATCTCAGATTTTCAAAATGTCTCTTGTCTGGGTCTGCCGCACGCATGATCATGTGCTGCATAGCATGAAATAATTCCATATTTACAGCATTTGTAAATGCTGTATACTGTCTCTTTCCCCATGTTCCGTATTCCATTCTTTGTTCTCCTATTTGGTATAAACTCCTTTCGTCTATGTGCTACCTCATAAATATGAAACGAATTCACGTTCGTAAGGACATGCGTGATGACAGAAAAATCCCAGAGAAAACATTGTCCTCTGGGATTAAATCCACATTCTCTTTATTTCTCTGTCAGTCCACTTGAAATTTCTTTGTATCATATCTCGACATGCCATCTATTCCTTCTACATATTGCTGTAATATTGCCTCTAAAAGCAGGAAGTGATCCAGATTCTGCATCTTTACTCTGGCTTCCTCTTTTGCCGTAATGTATATGGGATCATTTGTCAGCACATATCCTGCAAGCTGGCGGACCGGATCATAACCATAGTGCTCTAACGTTTGGCAAACCTCCTTGACGCACTGCCGAATTTCCTCTTTTGACCAATTTTCTTGCGTTCCTTTCAAATTCATATAACTCCTCCTCTTTCACCTAATAATACATCAGTGTTTTCACACCTGCAAAATCGTAAATATGGGAGTCATTTTCCAGTTCCATATCATTTGCTACCGCAATTGCAGCCTTTCCAAAATCGGAATCTTTACTCACATCAAATCCCAGTTTTTCATCCGACACATCATATCTGATAAATCCAAATATAATTCCGGTATCAAATTCCAGACACACTACATCCAGCTCTGTTTCTTCTCCCGGACGCTCTAAATAGTCGATTAATCTTGTAATTTCCGTCCTATAAAATCCATCTTCACCTCTCTGCGTTAAAACGGCTTCTATTTCTGTCTTATCTGTATTCATAGTTGTCTCCACTATCCTCCCATCGTCATTTATTGTTTCAGTTTAAATATGCCGGGAATTTGTGCATGTAAAAAAGATCCGCAAGGCATGGTTCCCTACGGATCAATTTGTTTTTGTATGAGTTTAACTAACATGTCCCGTTGTTTCTGAATCATTGAGACAATCTATTGGCTCTTCTGGCTGGTTATTCTCCTTTGCCCGAAAGGACTGCTCCATCCGCTTTCCGTAAAGTAAAGTCAGATCCCTGTTTTCTCCAAAACCGGCTTCTATCGTCTCAAATTCCTTAATTCCCGCCATGTATCCCAGATAATGTGCCGTTCTAAGCATGTCAAATTCCAGACCTGTATAATATGTTGAAATATCTCTCAAACTTTCTTCTAATTCATCTGATTCTGCATTGAGCAGCTCATGAATCTCCTCCTCCAGTCTACGATAAGCTGGAAGCCCCTCCAATTTATACATCTGCAGATACTCATAAACGCTCTCATCATCAGTCCTCGGATATCCGATTCTTATGCCCTCAGACACCAAAAGAGTAAGCCGCCGCCCCTTTTCCCATGCGTACTGTATCCCGAGCCGATTCCGTTTCTCACAAAGTCCTACCAGGCTCTTTAAACGTAGGACTTTGTCTTCTGGCAGGCTATGATATAATTTCTTCTGCGTTAGTTCATTCAATTTCTTTTCAGTCTCATACTCAGTTCCTGCGTAAGTATCTAAATACGCGATTACTTGTTTCTCGTACAACTTCTCTTTCTCCGTCACACACTCCATGATGCCGCTTTCAACCTGTTCGTTCTTCATTACGCGTCCTCCTCTTATTAGCATATTGAATTATTTTAATTCTATAAGCTAATTTTATCACAGAAAATTTTTTATGTGTGTCGAATTATAAGAGATACCTATATTAAATAGTGTCATATTTTGTCAAATCCTAATAAACAGGCACAAAAAACAGCCTGGGATCATCATCAGGCTGTCTTCATTTACATTCAAAATATTTTTGATTTTCCTCCATGCTGCCAAGCACACCGCTTATACTACCATTCCTCTAATTCCTTTGCTCTCTCTGCCTTTTGTATCTCAAAGTTCGAGATCATTGCTTCCACAACATCAGAAATCATCCGAATCTGAGAAGGTGTCAAATCAACCATTTTCTCCGTAACCTCATTCAAAGCATATCCTTTTCCCGACTCTGAAAAATCTCTTAAAAGATAATCCATGGAAACATCTTCAAACGCATTCACAATCTCTACAAGCACACCCAGGCTAGGAGCCTTTAACCCTCTTTCTATTTCGCTTAAATAAACGCTGCCAATCCTGGCCTTCGTGGCCAGCGCTTCTAATGTATATCGATGTCGTTTTCTTTCTTCTCGTATGCGTTGTCCCAGTCTTTCTTTGTCCATCTTTATACCCCACAATTATGCAAATAGCATTAATTTTTGTCTCGATATCTTTAGTATAAAGAAATACAAATTTTTACGATACAAGCGCACAGCTATAATATTATTCTATCAGCTTAATTTGTACAATTTTTTATTAATCTATACCTTCATGCTCTTTTCTACAAATTCAGTCATAAGCCCTGATAAAATATCCTGCTGGCGCGGGGACAGTCCTTTTCTCCTTGAATCGTCTCTAAATTCGATCAGCAAAGTGTGAACCAGTGTTTTCTGCCGTTCCGACAATTTTTCTATCGACACCATCTCTTTCTTATCGATGCCTACCAGATAGTCCAGTGAAACATTGAACAAATATGCCAGATCAATCAGCGTTTCCCCTGAAGGGATCTTTATATTGCTTTCGTATAGAGAAACCATTGATTTGGATTTATTAATTTTCTTCCCCAGTTCTTCCTGAGTCCAATGATGCTCTTCTCTTAATTCCTTGATACGAAGTCCTAAGTCAAACATAGAAATCCTCCTTATTTCTATGTTAAGTTTAACGTATTGACGTTTAATAGCTCGTAACATTATAATAATTATAGTTTTATATTGTTAAACTTTTTACATGTTACTATTGAATTATATCCACTTTTTCTATTTCTACCTGTTTTATGGATATAATCCTATTTTGTAACTGCCAACACGAAGCGAGGTACATTATGCAGAACTATGATTCAACACTCACTACAGATAGCATATCTGAATCTGCAAGGGAGGTCGATCTTTATGATTATCCAAAGTTTCTTGCTGCTTTTCAAAAAGCATATTCAAAGGATGACCAGATATCTCTTTGCCGGTTGGAGACAAAAGCACCAGATTTTTTTAGGAAAGCCTTTCTAAGTACGGTTCCTGATCTCACTGAGATGGAATATTCCAGACTTCCATTTCCTATTTTGTCCTCAAAGACCTGCACTACCGTTCCATGTATATATAATATGGTCTTTTACCTGACCGGCTGTTCATCCGCTGGAAGAGCCTATCTGCCGTATCTTCTGGCGCATGCCAAATATAAGCAGACAACTCATCCGGAAACCGGTCGGTTGGAATATCTCTTTCTCCCTTCTTCTCTATGGGAGGATTTCTTTTCCAGCGAGCCAACACTTTCCCTTATTATCCGATCCCAGAAAATTTTTGACCTGACCGAGTTGATTGAACGGACAAGGGATTTTTGTGCCAAAGCCGCCTGTGATTACATGCCGCCCGGAGAATTCATTTAGGTGAAAATTTAAAAAGCCTCTTAATTTCATTCATATTTATTATATAGAATTTAGGAAGGAGGCTTTCACAATGAAAAAAAGGATTTTTATCGTTTGTTATCTTCTGGGAATCTTACTGACTGGCTGCAACTCTTCTCTCCCTGCGGATGATCCCCCAGAAGAGGTTTCAGCATATTCCAGCAACTCACCACAAGAAGACGTGCCTTATTATGAAGATATTAAGGGTTCTTCTTTATCCGGAGATATACCGGAAAACCTTATGACTGTATCAAAGGCCCAGGAAATGTTCGGGGGAATTGGCTTTTCTGACTACGCCAAAGAAAATGTGGACACCGCCACATCGTATACAGCTACTACCGAGGCAAGTACTCTGTCCCTGAAAGCCGATGACAATGAAGTTGTCACAAATATAAAGTTTACCACGAAAATGAATCCCCTGGAGAATGCATTAAAAGAAATCAACTGCTTTTTATCTATTGCTTCGGGTCAAGATCTTTCGCCGGAAGAACAAACTTCCATTAAAGAAATCTTCTCCGATACGCAAAAAGAGAATACCGATGTAAACTCTGTAAAACTCAATGACCAGGTCTTCCTGCTATGGGCAGATACGAAAAACCAACAATATTCAGTTATCTGGGAATAATAAAATCCATAAAGAGAGAAGGAGCACGGATACTAAAACCCGTGCTCCATTTCATTTCTGAAGTTTCTGTTTACTTCTTCTACACGAATATCTTTTCTATACAAGTTCCTCATTGGCGTCAACCTCAGTGTAAAAACGCGATACAATAGGCACACTTCTAATGCCATATCGATTCAGAAATTTCTCCGGTATATTGGCAAAGTCATTCCAATTAAAGCATCCGCAACTGTATTCTAATTCTCTTTTGCCTTCGTCTGTAGCCAAGTAGTCTTTTGCAATCTTGCGGAACACTTCAATAACATTTGTTTCCGTTCCTTCTTTCATCAGCTCCGCCGGAAGCTCATACATATCAATATACACATTGATATCCATACCATCCTGATCCCTGCGAATCATCGTATATACTCCATTATCCACTTTGTGTCTCCTTATCTTTGTGTAATTTTAAATTTCTCTTTGTGTCTAATATGCCGGTACGCCATATCCATTGATCTTAGAACTTCCAACAGGATAGCTTCTCTGTTTACACGCATCGCTGCTGTTTCCTTCAATCGTGTATACGATTCCATTCTCGCATTTCTCAACAATCCCGACATGATCCGCGGTACCGTCACCGCCCCAGTCAAAGAAAATGATATACCCCGGCTCAGGCTCGCAGTTTCGGTCCATCCACTGACCATTTGCGATAAACCACGGCTTTCCCTGGAACTCACAATGAGCAAACTTTGGAATCACTCCAGCTTCTATGTAACCGCACTGAGACGCACACCAGCTGACAAAACATGCGCACCATTCTACCCTGCCATTAAATCCATACCACGACCAATAAGGGGCTCCACCCACATTTCCAAGCTGAGATTTTGCCACTTCGACAATCTCATCGCTTCCAGCTCCGTGTAAATCAAATACCTTGTTTGTCAGAGAACGGGAATACATATAACCGCTTATTCCGTCTTTTGTCACATATACAACTGCGTTCTCTTCCGTATCTGTATATACCTGTACCGTATCCCCTTCCTTCAGATAACAGATTGCCTCCTCCATCGAAGTGTCTTTTGTGATATATGCAAACGGCATATTCACCACCATTGTTTTGGAAGACTGTACTACAGGGATTACAAGGTTATCTGCAGATGTTCCCAGATTCACTTTAAAGGCATAGATCTCGCTTGTTTGCTTCTCTCCATCCTCACCTTTGCTCTGTCCCCATACAACGACATCATATTGATCACGTTCTAAGGTCTCTTCCGGAATATCCAGCACACAATACTGTTTTCCGCTTTTCCCGCTTGTTTCTACTATAGAGTCCCACACAAACTGACCATCTTTTGAGACAGCGTAAAGGATTTGGTCAGGTGCCTTCCCCTCCTTAGTGTCATAAACAGCAGTAACTTGTCCGTCCTCTTCCCTGACAGATAGAACCTCTGTCTGGAGAACTCCCTCCGCCGCCTGAACGGGAACGGGCATATTACATAAGAGTGTCATGACTGCGAGCATACTGCAAAGTATCCGCTTCTTTCTTAACATTTTCGCATACCTCCTTTTCTTTTCTATATTGAAAGTATGCGAGATATTTACAGACATAAAAATCCAGCGCATAACATGACCTATTTGAACTTTATTGTAAAATTCCCCTTTTTCGAAATTTTTCTTTTTCTGTATTCTGGATTTTTTCCTCAGTTTCCTCATAATCACATTGTACTGCTCCGTTCTCCCAGCCAGCTTCTTTCAGGAGCTCTTCTGCGGCTTCATAGATTGTAATCTCCTGGACATCAAGTTGACCTCCATCCAGCAATTCATATCTCTTATTTGCAAAGGTATAGTCATAGCCGTCGTCGCACTCTTGTATAAGAAAGAATCCCTGTTTGTGATTATAAAAGGCCATCTCTGTCTCAGTCGGGTTCTCGATTGCGCGATGAAGATCTTGCTCTGCTAAATGCTGTATCTTTTCTTCCACCGTTTCTCCTTTCTACAGATGTGTATCCTAATTGTGAGGGACCGGCTCGTTGCCCGTCCGATCCCTCTTCTTAATCCTATTATTTACCTGCTGCATTCCTAACTGCCGCCGCGTATTAGGCGGCCTCAGTCTTTCCCGTATCTGATCCGGTTTGCACTTCTTCCATATAACTCCATATTGTAATCTGCTGGTCCTCCAGAGCAAATCTACGGTCCAAGTCATGAACCGTGCCGTCCGGCCGGAATGTACGTGGGCTCTCAACATCCCACTGCATCATCATCTTCCACAACTCTGGATAATCGTGCCGAACCGTTCTCAACGAAGAAAGAGACTGTTTCGGGCAAAAAAAGCAACCCAATCGCTTAAATTTCTTATAAAGAGGATTCATCATGTCTCTTTCCTGCAAAAAGTTAATGCAATCCTGCTCGGTCATCCTCCAGTCAGCCAATGGTGCTCTGCAATTTGGAGTCAGATGTTTCAATCGTTTTGTTTCATCCGCTGCAATTCCCAAATAACGAATATGCTCTCCATAAGTTTTGTAGTGCTTCTCTATTGCCCGCAGTTTCAACCGATCGTTGCACCATGCCCCGATTGTAAACGGGTACCCATAGATCGCTCCTTTCCTTGCGCCCTTCTTATAAGTCTGATGGAATCCTTCATCAAAACTGATGACTGAAGGTACTCTTGTAATTTTTCTTCCAATATAACCTTCCAATTTGTCTAAATAATCGTACATTTCCGGGAACTCTGCTCCCATGGTCGGTGTCGCCATCACATTTATAAATACAATGTCGTCAATGACCATTCCCATTTCAATCATTTTAATCAACATAGCAGTGCTGTCTTTCCCACCACTTAAGCTTACAATATGCTTCATCCTTCCCATCTCCAGCGTGAATTTTGCTATTGATGGGATAAGTCCATGCTTTCCGGTGTGTCCTTTTACTCCGTCTAACCTTCTCTTATTTTTTCGGTGTTTCTATGCGCAATCATTTGACACCTGACGGAAACCCCTATACGGGGATTTTCCGAAGCATATCCAAAAACAGGATATTACAGGGCAAGGTTTGCATAGGCTACCCGCTCTATCTCCAGAATTTCTACATTGGATATAGCACGGTATGGTCTCCTATAATTCTCATCATCTATCCAATCCTTCAGTTTTATTTCCACTTCCATTTCAACACAGTCATGATCTCCGCTTATAGAAAAATAGTATTTTTCTCCTTTTCTTACATTTCCACGAATCGTTGTGTAGCTAAAACAGACTCTGTACAGCGGAATACACAGGATTGAATTTAAGATCTGCTTTGGATGCAGATTCTTCAGCAACTTCCTATATTTCTCTGTCTCTGGCAAAGTTCCTCCGATTGCCGCCTCTGAAAAAAAGCAGCAATCAGCAAACTTATGAATATGCATACATTTCCTCCTTCTGCAATGCGTATCTAAATTCCGGCCTCCTTTCGTCATTGTATTTTCCTATTGAATATGAAATAAAATGCGTATCCCAAATACACTTGCCCTCAGCTACTGAAAGGGGCAAAAAAGAGGAGGTCCTTGCCTCCTCTTTCCTGCAGATATTCTTTTATAGCTCAATCTCTATGTGGTCTGGCAGGACTGTTTTAAATCCTTTTGTCACCTTGATAAAACCCGGTATCTTGTCATCTTTCAGCTGCAGTGATGTGGACCACGGGTCATTAGACTCATAGATATATTCCGTACCTTCTTCATCTGATTTTACCGCAGCTGCGAAAAAGAATGCCATTTCATAATGGCACAGCAAGCTTTTAAGGTGATCTACCAAAGGTTTTATTTCATTCTCGTAGACCTCCTGTTTGTCAACAGTTATATACTTCACCTTTTCTGCCATTGTTGTTCCTCCCTGTAAATGAATTGTTTTACTTTCCTTACACCGAGAACACCATATGTACAACATTGTATCATATAGGACAATAGCCATCGACCTCTCCAGCTATTTTGTATTCGCCCTCGGAGATAAGCTTATCATTATAAATATGAGAGAAACTTAACTGAAAATGTGTCATTCGCAATCGACATATGTATAGGGGTGTAATTTTACAATTCATATTTTCCGCCTTGTACTGAAAAGAGGGCTATCCTATAATAAAGAAAATTCGTCCGCTGTAACAATTCGCGGACATTTGCCTGTTATACTATCTGCAAAAAGCAAAGGAAGTGAGAATATGAAGCAGATTTTAATTGTCGAGGACGACAGTTTTTTGAATAAGATGTTAGCCTACAACCTGCGAATCCGGCTGACGGAGGTTGTCAGGGTGTGTTCGTCTACATACTTCTCGTCTATATCCCACAGCTTTTCCAAAAGCTGCCCACGGGTCAGCACTTGTCGGGGATTTTTACGGAACAGGTTCAGCATTTTGTACTCCATCGGGGATAGGGTCAGGGGCTTGCCGTTTAAGGAAGCTGTCTGCTCCGAGAAGTCCAGAAACAGCCTCCCGTCATCGTAAATGTCCTTGGCCGGTTTGTGGTGTTCCAGCATGGCGAACATGGCTTTGATTTTCCGCTGCAAGGCCCTGATCACAAAGGGCTTTGTGATGTAGTCCACCGCGCCCACCTCATAGCCCCGTATCTGGTCGCTCTCCTGATCGTTGGCGGTCAGGAAAATCACGATGGTGTCCAGGTGCTGGGGCTTTATCAGCTTGCACAGCTCAAAGCCGTTCCCGTCCGGCAGGTTGATGTCCAGCAAGACTAAATCAAATTCCTGCGTGTGCAGGGCTTCGGTTGCTGTCCTGGCGTTCAGGGCAGAGGTCACGCTGTAGCCGTCAGCGGACAGGCTATTCCGTCATGGATAACTACGTTCACAGAACATGGAAAAGCAAAGTACAGCTTTCCCACATTCTGCAAACATAGTTCCACACAACTCCATAAAACAGCCCGTTATACACATTTTCACAGTGCCTACGACGGACAGAATCTCACGCATCATTCTATTTATTTTTTTCAAAAACTATGACATAATGGTGTCATAGTTAGAGTGATATGATTTAGGAGAAAGGAAAATTTATGAAGATTGACCGTTTGATGGGCATTATATTACATTTGTTGAAAAATGGGAAAACATCCGCAGCACAGCTTGCCAATAAGTTTGAAGTAAATACAAGAACTATTATGCGTGATATTGATACCTTGTGTCAGGCGGGTATTCCAATCACATCTGCTTATGGCGTTCATGGCGGATATGAAATATTAGATACCTATGTATTGGATAAGCATTTAGGAAATGAACGTGATTATAAAAACATAATCAGTGCTTTGCGTTCAATGGCAAGCGCTTATGAAAATAAAACAATCCAAGAAACGATAGATAAGATAACTTTATTAGCAGAAAATAAGGAAACTGCCATTGAAATTGATTTAGGGGCGGCACATGAAAATGTAGATACCAATACGCTGATAAGCACTTTGGAAAAGGCAGTCAACGCTCAAAGAACAGTTCAGTTTTTATACACGAATAATGCAAATGCTTCACATACCGTTTCGGTAGAGCCTGTCGGTGTCGTCTATAAATGGTACAACTGGTATCTTATTGGCTACAGCACAAAGCATGAGGATTACAGAATGTACAAGCTGGTCAGAATGGAAGCATTATCTGTGACAGAGCAAAGCATTACGAGGAAGCATTCTCTTAGCAAAGTTATGGAGGAATGGAGTGATACCCAGCAAATTACAGAAATCAGAGCCATAGGCAGCGCACAGATTAAGATAAAATGCAGGGAGTATTTGAACATAGAGATAACAAGGGAATTTGAGAATGGAGATTTTGAGTTTTGTATTCATGTTCCCCAAAATGAAACGTTTTGGTTTGGCGTACTGCTTTCATTTGGGAATAAAGTGAAAGTTTTAGAGCCGCAGGGCATTATAGATAAAATTTCACAGACCTGTGAAGAAGTGTTGAGCATTTATAGGAGGTAAGCATGGTGGATTTTACCATAGAAAAGTATTATACAAAGCAGCAGATACGCAGGGGGCTGGCGCATTATCAGAATATAGACCATTCAGAAAAATTGTATGGAACAGACGGAATAAAAAAGCTGATGAGGAAACTGCATTCCATTCAGTATGATCCGTTGAATGTGGTCGGACGCAACGCTGATTTGGTACTGCAAGCCCGAATTGCGGATTACCGAAGCGAAATGCTGGAGTACCTGCTTTATACGGAGCATTTTCTTACAGACGGATTTGATAAGGAAATGTGCATTTATATTACAGAGGACTTTGAAAGGTTTGAAAATGTCAGACAGATACAGGCGCAGTCAGCCGAGCGCACTTTGTCGTACAGAGGGCAGACAGAAGCGTTGAATATATTGCAGGAAGTAAGAGCATTTGTGTCTGCAAATGGTTTAACGGGAACAAAAGATATTTCAATCGGAGAGGTAAGAGAAAGCCGGTGGGGGCATAAGAAACTATCCAGTGCGGCGTTGGATTATCTGTATACAAAAGGGGAATTATGCGTTGCAAAAAAGATTGGGACACAAAAACAGTTCGATTTGACTGAACGTGTGATACCAAAAGACTATTTTTCGGGCTTTCGTTTTATGACGATAGAACAGTTTTTGGACTGGTATGTAAAAAGGAGAATTGCGGGCGTAGGTATTTTGTGGGGAAAACGGGGCGGCGCATGGCAGGGTAATTATTTATGGGATAATGAACTGCGAAAAAGCACGATAGCCAGATTAGCAGAAAAAGGGGAACTTAAAGTTATTCATGTGGAGGGGATTACAGAAGAATTTTACTGCTGTGAGGATTTTCTCGAATCCCTGAAAAGTGAAAGGGCAAGTGACTACGCCAGATTTATCGCACCGCTTGACAACATGATATGGGACAGAAAAATGACAGAAAGTATATTTGATTTTTCATACAGTTGGGAGGTATATACGCCAGTATCAAAACGGAAATATGGGTATTATGTCCTTCCCGTTTTATACAATGATAGCTTTGTTGCACGTTTTGAAGCTGTTCCTGTAAGTAAAGGCAAGTGCTTTGAAATTAAAAACTGGTGGTGGGAAAAGGGGGTTTTAACTGATGAAAAAATAACAAATACGATTATGGAAGAAATGGAAAGGTTTGCAGATTTGCATAACGTAACGTTAAGCAGCAAAAATCAAAAACAGTTGGAGGTAAGATTATGAGTGAAATAACCAGATTAGATGTCAGTGAAGAATGGGCACATACAGGTATTGTGAAAGCGGGGGACTACTGTTTTTTGAGTTATTGTGTCGGAAATACAGACGGCTCAACCGAGGAACAGATTAACGGGGCTTTTGATGTAATGGGGAAAAGATTAGCGTTGTTTGGCTTAACGCTTGAGAACGTAGTTCAAATGGACTGTTTATTTCGGGATGTGTGGAATATTCCTATCATGGAAAAGGTTATAAAAGAGAGATTTCACGGGAAGTATCCAGTCCGTAAATCAATCCAGACCAATTTCGCAGACAAAGGAGGCGAAAACGGATTGAAATTTCAAGTTGATGCCATTGCATATTGCGGGAAATAAGTGTTTATTCACAAATTAAATTTTAATGAGGGATTATAGTTGAAAAGAGAATTAGGAATTGCGAGGTGTGGATTAGCCTGCTGCTTGTGTTCAGAAAATGAACATTGCTCCGGCTGTAACTCCGGCGAATGTCCGGATAAAAACTGGTGTGAGAATAGAAAATGCTCACTCTCTAAAAATTTAGGGCATTGTTACAACTGTAATGAAGATTGCAAAAAGGGATTATTAGGCAAAATCAAGCCTTACGCTTTCACGCTGTTTGTCAAAAGGTATGGAGAAGAATGCTTGTTAAATTGTCTTGAAAGAAATGGAAACAATGGAATTATATACCACAGAGAAAGTTTAAATGGCGATTATGATGGTTTTGAAGATGTTGAAAAACTGATAGAATTTATAAAAACAGGACAGAAATAGGGAAGAATGTCCATGCCCTTTTTGTTTACAGACAGTTAAGGGGCGAATATTGAAAAATATCGTTCCTTAACTGCATAAATGGAGCCCGTTGACACCATTTTTTGTTGAGGAAAGGGGGAATTTCCCATGGTTGGTATTTCTCTTTTGTGTTATCAACCTGATTAACACGACACTTTCTAACCAGATAGCCAGAAAGCAAGAAAACAGTATTCTGCGTTCTATCGTTCTGACTCAAAAACAGTTATGTAAAATGAATATCTGCGAGGGTCTATGCTATGCGTTCTTTGCGACATTTGCGACACTGATCATTGGGCTTCCAGTTTCCATCTTTGCTTGCAGAAAAATGAGTGCAGGTGCTTTTGCCGGAAATGTAGTCCCTTATCAGTTCCCAGTTTTAGAAATGGGACTGTTCATTCTGGTACTTTTCGGAATGGAATTGATTCTGTCTGTATGGACAGTGAATAGACAGAAAAAGCAATCTCTAATCGAGCAAATGCGTTCAATGGAATAAGCTCAAATCCAGCGGGGCGGCGTGTGCTACCCCGCTTTTTCTATGGTTTACTCTAACTCCTCATTTTTTACTTTTCCATGGATTTCCTCGAATCAGTTCTTCAAAATAAATAATATTTTTTCCATAACATCTTCAAGACTCAAGTACTTTGGATTTACTATAAGGTACCCCGTCAGCAACATCCGCACGATAATCTGATACTCCAGTGCCCATACCGTTGTCTCCTGTTCTGTATCTCCATACCACTCGTCAAACTTCTTGATCAGCATATATCTCTCAAAATCCGTCATTTTCTGTTTCAGGAAATACAGTGGCTCGTCTTCATATTGGTACTGGTTAAAAACTGCCGCGGATATACTCTTTATTTCATCCTTCCACTTTATTGTAACAACGCCTCCAATATCCGTTTCCATCTTCGTCTTTAGAACATCTACAATAATCTTTCGATATACTGTTTTCATATGCTGCACTCCTTTCGCCAATTAATTCTTACAATTAATATGAAAGAAACTGCTGCCTAAATGGTTTTAATAACAACGATCTGTCACCAACAAACTGTATTCTTAAAATAGCAGAGGGCCCCCGCAGGAGCCCTCCAGACTGGAGGCTTCACAATTTCCTCCAGTACAATACTGAACTAAACATACCAAAAGCTGTAAAAATATCAGGTCAATAGTTTAGTTCCTTTTCAGTATATGCGCAATTAAAATAAAAATACAGAGAAGAAACTTCCTCTTTCTATTCTGCTCTACATTTCGTTCTGTAATCATGACTATTTTGAAATTATCTCTAATAACTCATTTACTGTCTCCGGTACGTATCTACATGAAAATGTACTAGTGTCCTCATCATATAAAGAGACCACACAGTTTCCTAATAGACCTTTTAGCATTATTGCGTTAAACAAAGAACTTGCTTTTTTATAATCCCGCCTCACTTTCCTGTTCGGACCATACTGCTGTTGGATTATATAGCACAATCTGTAAATTCGCTCTTTAGAATCAGCCTTCCGCAGCTGAGTATATATGCGTTTCATTTCCCACTCAAATTGTAAATCTTGGTTCAAGTTATGCACCTTCTTTTTCTACTATATCTTCCTGTATTATCACGCTACACGCCCATAAGAAAGCTTCACTCCTGCTTCCTTAAATCTTTGCTGCAGGGATTCCATTTTTGATGGCTCGGAAAACCGATCAATTAAAATATCCTGAAACTCACGCTCTTCAAGATACTCTTTTTTAAGAACATACAGATCTGCCAACACATACTTGCCTTTTTTCACCCATATCAGTGCCGCTTCTCTATCCTCTACAAGTTCCGGAGCCCTATTAATATGTATATGGATGCCTGTATCTAACAGTTTCTTTACAAATTCCCTGTCCTTTCTGATTTTTGTCGGTATTACATCAGGGAGATGTTCCACAAATCTGCGCTGAATGGATGAATCAAAAGCCAACAATATGAGATCACGGTCCTGCTTCATCAAATCATTAAGTTTCCTGTAAAGGCAGCCATTTTTCTTAAGTGCCTTTATGATCAGTTCCTTATCGCTTTCATAATATTTAGGGAACTCAAAGAAAAGATCATCTGCGCACTGTTCAATATAGGACTCCGCTACCTCCCTGTCTTTTTGTAAATCCGCGTCGGCATACTGAAATGCCTGTGGACGCTTCTTGCAAATTTCCAGAACTGCTGCCTTATCATATCTTAACCGATCCAGCTCCTGATGTCTTTCCCACCGATTAATACGCTTCTTCTCAAAGCGTGCTGCCGCGCACTCTCCTACATACTCTCCCAACCGTTCATCATCAAGAAATGAACGTAAAACGCTTGGCACCTTTTTGTATTCTTCACGCACAATTCGGCATATGTAAGTCTGCCCACTAAGTCTATACTCTCCATCCCGATAAAGTTGTGCGATCCATGATAATACTCCTTGAATTCCTCTTTCGCCCAGAATATCACTTAGCTGTTTCACCTCATATGTTTCAAAAATTCTGCGATGTAAACTACTGCTTGCACTGGTGACAAATACTTTCTTATCAGCAATCTTGATTTCGTTTATAATTAAATAACTCATAGTGTCCGTCTCCTCACTGCATCATTCGTCCACCTGCTGCTCCGGCATTTTTTCTTTCTCATGCGCAAGTGTCTCCATTTCTACTTCATACGGGATTTCATTTAGGATAAAGTTAAAATCCTCACCGCTTTCTCTTTTCCATGTCTGGTATCTTTCATATCGTCTCGCCAAAACTTCTATATATTGACTACTGAAATGGCACCAGAATCTGTCTCCGTCTTTATCCAAAGCACATATTCCAACATCTAAAAGAGTACCGCCAAGGAAGGATCTTTTAGGCATAATATCTTTACAATGCCCCAAGATTGTGTAATTTCTCTTGCCACATTCCATTGCCAATTCCCATGGGTTGCTGGAGATCCATGCGTTCGCCTGGGTATGAGATCCGATTTCGTCCAGGTGTAGCGGTTTTTGCACGTTTCTTATTATCTCTGCAGCCTTTTCGTTATATTTGTCACGTATCTCGTCATCCGTCAACGCGATCAAAAACCATGCCTCTGAACTGATCTGTTCCTCCCTTCCGCCCGGTTCCCACATCTCAACTGTTACGTATGCAGCATTGATTTCTTTGACATATGCCATAAAGCTTTCAGACATCCCGCCGTGGATAGTCCCGCTTATCTGCTGCCCTATTTCCAACTGTTTATAAGTAACTCTTCTTGTTTCTTCCATTGCTTTTTCACCTCGTATAATAAGTTTGTAGCCAAGAGAATTCAGGTTACAGACTTATTCTTTTTATGGTATAGAGGTAAGGAGTTCAAGGAGGGATCTCCCCTCATCCCATTCCCTTCTATACAGTCAATAGTTACATAGCAATAAAGTTTCTCCCGTGGTATGATATCAGCAGAGTCTGATGTCTGAGGGCACTGCTTTTTCACCTTTCAGCCGGTCCGTCCGTGCCTGCTTGTGGAGCATGCAGCCCGGCGTGTATGGCACATTCTGTTTACTCAGGAGCTGCATCCCCTGTTACAGCACCAGCAAGAAATGCTGATGGGGTGCATGCTGATAACGCGAGGTTCCAGTCACCTTACACAGCCCGGGATAAACTCTCTCCTTCAGGTTCCTCAAATCCCGATCGGAAAGGATGGTGATACCATGTTAAAGATCAACTTCATGTCCACTCTGTTTGTCGGTATTGACGTTAGTTCAAAATCCAATGTCGTTTACGCTATGGATTTTTATAAGAACAAGTACATCTCTTCCTCTTTCGCCAATAATCAGCCTGGAGCTGAGGAATTAGCCGGTATGATCCTGGATTGTCTGCATAAGCATCCGGATCTGACAACAGTTGTGGCCGCTTTGGAATCCACTTCCGTCTACAGTGTTCATATCGCAAATTATCTGTCCACCTGCGAACGCCTTATGTCTTACAAACCCTACGTCTTTTGTCTAAACCCGAAGATGACGGCCAATTACAGAAAGTCATTCATTGGCTTATCAAAGACAGACCCTCTTGATGCGTTCGTCATCGCAGATTTTGCCAGAGCTGGGCGGATTGAGTGTGAACCATGGCGAGGCAGTCAATATCTGGCTTTAAAGCGCCTTACCAGGCACCGTCTGCATCTTGCGGGATGTATCTCCCGTGAGAAGACCTATATGGTTTCCAACCTGTATCTGAAGTTTAGTGAACTACAGCTTCTCCAAGATGATGATCGGCCCTTCAGCAATCTCTACGGTGCGGCATCCTCTGCTGTTCTTACGGAGTTTATGTCCGTTCAGGACATCATTGATGCTCCGGAAGAAGAACTGCTCCAGTTTCTGGCTCAAAAGAGCAGGAACCGGATCCAGGACCTGTCAAAGACATCGGCTTTATTAAAAAAAGCTGCTCGTGATTCTTATCGCCTGGACAAATGCATGTATGAGCCGATCAATATCTCTTTAGCGAGTTCCTTTAATTGCATTGAAACCTATCAGAAAGAGATCAAAGCAATTGATAAAGCCATCGAAAAAACAATTCGGGGCATGACGCCGAATGCATTGACTATCCTGCAGTCCATCCCCGGCATCGGTCCTGTCTGGGCCGCAGGGATGATTGCTGAAATCGGGAGCATCTCCGCATTTCATTCCTCAGATGCTCTGGCTAAGTATGCTGGTTTGACCTGGAGACGCAATGATTCCGGTGATTTTGAGGCCGAGGATACACCGGTTACCAAAGCTGGCAACAGCTATCTCCGGTACTATTTCGGTGAAGCAGCTAACAGTGTCCGGCGTCATATTCCGGAATATCAGGCGTATTACGCTAAAAAATATGCTGAAGTTCCTAAGCATCAGCACAAGAGAGCACTCGCACTTACATCTCGTAAACTTGTACGACTCGTTTTTGGATTGCTGGCCAAAAACCAACTGTACACCGGCGAACAACTGGACGCCGAACCGAATAAAGAGTCGAACTGACGTTTGTTTTTGCGTTTAGCAAAGCAAATGATGGTGAAGTGCGCCCTTTTAACGGGAAAACCCATTAAAATTTTTTCAAAATTCTCTTGACATATCACCAGGAAGCTCTGTATTTATGCTGCTTTATTGATTTTCTCATTAAACTCTAAAAAATCTTTCAGAAGTCTTCTGCTCCGCTGAGCTTTGTATCCTTTCTTCTCCAGAAAATCACAATATTCCTCCAGATAAAAGGGTATATCTTTAAGCCGGTTCACTCCGGAATGAATGACGACACAATATGCCGCAAGCGTCTTCGCTTCTATACGATAATTCTCATGTTCACATCTGGTCCAAATATCGGGGAACTTCTCTTCAAACAACTGGTCAATCTGCCGGCAAAGGCTCTCATTACGTATGTATGTCTCTATATTTCGAGTCGTGTCAAACTCCGGGAGCTTGCTTCTGTATGATTGGTAGCCTCTTTCATTAATCTTCTTGTACAAAGAATCTATCCTTTGAGCGATGTTCATTATTCCTTCATCCTGTAACAGCCTTTTTTCATCCTCCGTAAAGAAATCTGGAATCTGTTTCAAAACTTTATGAAGAAAAGCTTTTTGTGCTATAGTCGCCTCTCTGGGAATCATATTCACCTCATATATCTCAGAGGCAACAATCTCTTCCTCTTTAGCTTCTTCTGCGATAGCGTCCTGGGTTGTTTCCTCATCCTCTGACGTTTCATACAAAGTAAACATTTTGAAGCGGTCCACTGCCTTTTGAATAAATTCTTTACATATCTCATATACGATCGAAAAACGGTTTGTTTCCACTGCAGCCTTTGCCATATTACAGGAACCGCCAAACTGATCCAGACATACATCCTTTTCTTTGGTCAGCTGCTCGATCAGATATTTATACAAGGCAATAGGCTTCTCCGCCTGATGGCTCTTGTGTTTTCCTTTATTCGCCGGAATATCAATCTCATAGTTTAATATTCTTGTAGTCTGATATGCTTTCCCACCAGAGTTAAGACAACGTGCTTTGCCTTTGGTAAATATAACAATCTGCTCTACACCTTTCGTTGTACGCCCAGTATTGATGACTCCCTCCGGAGCTTTCCTCCAGATGACGCTCGCATAATAATTCAAATTTGCCTTCTCTGCCATCTCCTCAATCTGGTTCAGATACTTTTTATTTGTAAAGCTCCGCACAGGCAAAAACTCTGCCAGATATCCGCCTTGTATCAGTACTCTCGCTTTCTGCTCAAAATCCTCTTGTGTATAGCAAAAGGTTTCATAATCTGCAAAGCATTTCTGGTTGCCGGATTTGTGTGCTTTTTCATTCTTCCATGGATGGTCATTGATGATAGCCGATATTGAGTTATCCTCAATTTCATCCAGTTTTCTGCCGTTCCCACGTATCAAAAGGCTGGCACTCTCTTTTCCCACCAGAAGATATACCCCCTTTGCCACACGCTTAAACCGCTGTTTCCTGTCTCTGTATATACCACAGCGAACGGATTCCTCCGGCCATTTTGATGCAGCCTTATAAATTTCTTTCAAACATGCGATCCCATTTTTCTTGCTTGCTAAGAAGCGCTCCACTGTATCCCCAATTGTTTCTGCCAGAAAATCATTTTGTTGTGTTGCACTTTCTACCATCAGTACCTCCCTCTCTGCATCTTTCCTGATTCCTGAAGCTGTAATTAAATAGGCTAATGTCTAGCTCATCATCCGCGGCAAGTTCCATACTGTCCTCAAGATATTCCCCTTGAGGTAATGAGATTTTATCCAGTGATTTAAAAAAGAATTGCTTTGCTTCGGAAATTGTCTGCGCCTGTTCATATGGAATTTCTACAAAGCCTTTACTCGTCCATACGACCGGAAGACGAATCGGATCTTTCTCGTGTCTGCGAATAAATCCATTGAGTTCATCCCCAAAAGCTCGGATCAGACAACCATTTTCAAGTTCTACTTCATAAATACTGTTCCTGTCATCCTTGCACTGCAGCAACACATCTATTATCTGGTACTTCATATCATTAAACTGTCGATATGATGGATCTACTGTATAAAACATTCCCTCTTTGTTCATCATTTCTCAAGTCTCCTCTTTTACAGATCACTGTTCGTCTTTCGCTATAATTCCATGCCACATTCGCGTAAAGACTCATTAACAATATCCATAGTCAAAATACTTGCTTCAAATGCGCTCTTACTGTAGTTTGCAACGCTTTCAAAAATCGTCACTGCGATTTCTGGTGCACAGTTGCTATGCTCAGTCCTGATCGCTTCTGTAATACAAGCTTCTGTGCTATAATCTCCGCCACCGCTGCCCCAGCATCTGATCCAATGGGCGCATTCATCCGCCAGTCCTTCTACTGCCTGTTTTGGCAGACCTTCAAGCCATGCGTCATATTCTTTACAAGGTTTCTGCAAAAAATCCATAATCATACCTGTTGAAGCCCTCCTTAACATCTGTTTTGATAAATTTTTCGTGTTCTCTGATTTTTCTTCCAATTGCTCTGTTACCTCCTCTCATCTGTATGATTCACTAAAAATATGCATGAAACTGCTCCATACAAAAAGGCTGCCCTCATAAAGAGCAGCGCTTTTTGTTCCTTATCTTACTGTTTTGCCATTTCCTGAAATGCAGTCAGCCAGTCATCCCCTGTTTCCATCTCATTTTCTGTTTCTTCTGATTCTTTCATCTGGCTCTCCATTACTCTTGCCGTGTCTTCTGCCGTCGTGTACTTTCTATGCCGTTCCCCTTTCCAGAAGGATTCTGAAGAGGTTCCGTGTTCAAGCATCATTTCCATGTCCGACGTATATGGCCGGTAATCAAAAATTTCTATGGAATGCCTCAGCAATTCCTTAACAACCAGCCCTCTGCATCCTTTCTTAAATCTTTGAATCCAGTCGGCTATCTCCTCATCTTCGTTTTTATAGAAACGGATTCCTACCGTCTTCGTCTTTATTTTTCCTTCCGGCTTTCTTGGAAGCGGAATACTTTCCCGCTGTCCGGAGATTTCATTACGCAGCACCGTCTTTACCAGTGCGGAAAATCTCCGGGATAAAGGATCTGCCTCCAGCCATAGCAGATCAATGTCTTTTTCCGTAAGCCGGATTGACAGACGGTATATTGTCTGCTTCCTCATTTTGTTCGTTTCAGCATGCTGGCCAGGAAGAGATAATAACCTCGTACAATATCATAGACGGAAGAAAGATTGTCACTCGGGCTGCTCTGAATCACCTCAATTCCCATCTCCTTATATCTGTCCTTGAGCTGTTCATACCACGCTGCCCCAGTTCCCCCTGCAACAACAAGCATATCCGTTCCTATGAAACTATCATACGCAAGTTCCATTCTCGTCATTGTCTCAATGCAAAGCTGTCTGGTATGCCGTTCCAAAATATCTGCGAAGGAAACTTCTTTTTTCCTTCTTGCCACTCTGTCTACTACCGGGATTTTGCCCGTCTGCAGATACCTCTGGAATGCATGTACAGCAATCTCTGTACCGTAAATATCCTGTATATCCGCCACAGTTCTGCGGAATATTTCCTTCATGGCACCTGCCGGGAACGTTTCCTTATTTGTAACCTTGTGCGTTTTTGCTGAAATGAGGCACCCGTCAATTGTACCAAATCCCCCGTCCATTATGACAACCTCCAGCTTTCTATAGATCCGATTGCCCAATGCTGTCATATCCGCATTGTTATTCAGACATGTAGAATAATATGCCCCCAAAGGCTGCTGAAGAATCACCAGGTCCTCTTTTTCAATCTCGAACTCATATGTTTCCCACGGGTTGCTTCCTATTTTCAAATCAAATCTGTGGTGTCCCTCTAACACGTTCCGCAAAGGGGCGGCGTCTGCAATATGATATTTTGCAGGGAGTCCGCTGACTATTTTAAGCTTGTCTTCCTCTTTTTTCGCTCCTATTTTGTTCGCCCGCATTGCCATAGCCATACTGGTTTCCGCCAATGTCTTGAACATGGGATTGTGATAACGGTATCTGGAATACAGCGTGTTCATGCTGTCATCCACATCATTCGGGCTGAGGGAATTGTTCGCCATCTCCCCCACATCCCAGAGTACGCCTTTGTCATCCCGATACAGAATATCAGAGTTCTTCATCTTCCCTACTTCAGCAATCCCTTCTCTTCTTACTCTGGCAAAACTCGGGAAACAAAGTACTGCATTCGGGGCGTACACTTTAACACCGGAATACCCCACATCAATCCCAATCGGCCAGTATCCATCAACAGATACATTTTTTCTGGGAATGTACTCGCTCTTTGTCTTAAAATCATAAATATTCATCTCTACACCTCCATCGTTTCTTCCAATATGACTGATTCTGTCCTTTTGTACTATCCATGTTTCTTCTCATAACTATGTCAGATAAATATTTCAGCGATGTAGAAATATCCATTCTTTTCTACAACGGCAATCCCTATGTGGGTGTAGGATCTGCTCATCCGCGCTGCTCTGGAGTATTCCTGCACCTGAAATCTAGTATGAATATCTTTTGCTGTTTTTGTAGCAGTTGTACGCCATAAGGTTTCCGACGGAGCTGCTGACTGGATACCAAAACGGCTCAGAAGATTCGATAGGTCTCCATACACCGGTGAGTCAAAATCCGAGTGATTATAGATTGCCATATCAGCAGCCTTAATCCGGGCAATCTTGTAAACATCACTGCCCGCCGACAGCTTCAGTGCTTGCAGCCCGTTTGAGGTGCGCTCCTCATTCAGTTTAGAAAGTACGCTTTGTGCAATATCATCCCGATATTTCAATCCAGATGAAACACGTTCATACTCCTCGGAAAGAGTTGCTCTGACCGCACTTGCGTCAGGAGCGCTTCCGCTTCCTGTTACACTTTGCACCTTACTAATCTCTGTAGGGCCTGTTTTCTTTGTGCTGACCAGTTTACCGCTGGCGTCATATGTCCGTGTGATAACCGTCTGGTAAGTAATAATCCAGCCACCGCTTGTTTTCTTGTCTACTATCGTTTCCGTTTCAACATAGCCACCACCGCTGATTTCTTCTGTAGTAATTCCCGGATTGATAATCGTGATACCGTCGCCACCAGTCTGACCGGTTGATTCTTCTGTTTGCTCTGTTTGCTCCTGCCCAGTCTGTTTTTTTGTCTCATTTTCCTTTTTCACATTTTCCTTTGGCTTTTGGCAGGCTTCCCATGTATAATTCCCATCATCGTCCAGAACTCTTTCCATATAGCCTGTAACCACACCATGCTCGTTGACTACCGCATAAACATTCCCCTGAACTCGATGGTAATTCTCCGGGATGACCATTCCATTGTCTTCCTTCTGGTGAATTTCATTTCCATGTTCATCTACTTCCACAAAATAATATGTATCATCTGCGTTCCTTACATATCGCAGATATTTTACAGAACCATCCGCGTTTGTTACCTTATACACATTTTCAAGCCCTTCAACCGCTTCATAGTCTTCCGGTATATCAGGATTTACATCTTGCCAAAGCCAGGAACCGTCCTCTTGTTTTATTCTCTGTCTGTATCCCTCAATCCTGCCATCTTCTCCGATAACCATATACAGTTCCTCTTCTCCAAGAACGGGAACATAATTCTGGGGGATTTCCGGATCAAGATACCATTCTTCGCCAACATCCGGTAAATCCTCTGCCCTCAGCCACCAGGCTCCCTCTTTCTCATCTGCCCCATACGCATAAGCATCAGGCCGTTCTTCGGGTTCCTTTGCTTTAACCGCCCATAAACTTCCAAATGCTATCTGCAGGAAACAAAACAGCAGTACTAATTTTCGCATTCTCTCTGCGCCTCCTCTCTTATTCTCAGCCCTCTGGGTACTCAAGCTTGGTCTTCTGCATTTTCATCTCCTCCTTCCTTCTTATAAGTTCAAAAAAAATATGCCGGAAACCGACATATTATAAATTCCATCCCCCATTTTCCTATTGCGCATACAAAGTGTATAACCCGACATACAGAGTGTAAACCCCGGTCGTTTTTCTATCCCTTCCACTTCTTTTTCTCTCTTCGCATCCTCTATGGACAGCTTTTGAGTAGATTAAAAGAGAAATGAGCAGGAAAACGATAGCTGCGGTCGTTTAAACTGTCATACGCACGTTTTTTTCTTCTCCTGCTTTTTTACTTCAAAATTACTTCTTATCACCTTCTAAAGAGAGGCCGTTTATAAATTCATCCTTTTTTCTTAAGATTATACCGTTTGGTACGATTTTATTGTCGATTTCCTGCATATTTAGGATAGCGAAAATTATGTAGAATTTTGAAAGGAGATAATTTGTACCATGTATGGATTGCTCGGACCACAACAAAAACTATCCGAAGTTCAGGAAATGTTACTGGGGAAACGCCAGCACTATTCCGCAGCTTTTCTGGATCGTATCACCGGAGATATTAATATCTATGAAGCTCTCCGGTATATTTTTGAAGCCTATCTGGAATGGACGCCCTATCAGGTCAGGGACTGCCTAACCCATGATATTATCCGCCTGTTAAGGCTGGAGCCATTAATTAACCGAATTCCGTGCCCACCGGAATTAGACCGTACAAGGGATCTGGAATATATCGCATGGTATATTTATCCTCAGACCGTCAACTGCAATCAGCGTGATCTTGCCATCAAGGTGTATCACCGTCTGAACAAAGGCGAAATTTCCCGGTTCCCAAAAGGATATTTTGACGGTACTGTTCAAGGATGGTTCCGTGCAAGATGTGCCTTTCAGTGTATGCTGATTGAATATCTGCCCCCTTTTGAGAATCTGGAAGCGTTATATGCATACTTTGCAAGCCCCAGAGGAAAGGACGCGATCCGCAAATATAAACTGTTGGTTCCACTGAGAGAGTTGTATGAATCCCCTCTTGAATACCTGCATGATTCTTTGAGTTCACAGCAAAAGGACGAAGCTTTATATCAGAAATACAGGAAACGACACTCTGGCAGTCCTAAAAAGGAAGGAGGCTTTCCAATTGAAACGTAAAATTTTATTTTATGCTTTTTCTGTAAGCCTGTTATTTTCCGGATGTTCCTCCAAAAGTATATCTGGTAATGACTGGTTGCTGGAGCAGTCTTTTTCGTACTCAGATTTGGAACAAGCCAGTTTAAGTATTTCGGATCTCTTTTCACTCTATTTTGTAGGTGCGGTTGATAAAAAGGACATCCTCAATGAATTAGAACTTTTGACTGCCCAGATTTCATTCAGTCAGGAGCAATACCTTGAAGGAATAGAGGCGATCTCTCCGTCCAGTCACTCCTATGCGTCTAAGAGCGGGGAAGAAGCTCTTACTACTTCCTATGAGATTACATTGGATTTTCTTGATAATGCGGAACTGCTCCTAAAAGCAGGCGAACAGCAACAGCTCATGTATGAATATTTAGAATGGCGTGAACTATTGATTACTCAAATCGCTACATATTGCACAGCAATAGATCTTGTATCTGAAAAGGAGGAGAACCCATGACCAGTATTTATTCCTATGATGGGAAATCAGACATCGGATATCAAAAAAGTATCAACGAAGATTTCATTGATGCTGTGGAACTTGACGAGCGCACTTTACTGCTTTTTGTAGCAGACGGAACCAACAGCGATCCAGACGGCGGCTTACAGCCAGCTTCCATTGCAATACACGAAATGGGTACTATGCTTAAGCGTATTTTCGAGAAATCAGCCTCTGCATTTTTGATGAATCCCGAGCTGTTTCTGACAGAAGCCTTTGAATTCACAAATCGAATTCTTATGGTTTTTACAGCCGCCAACAAAGATCGCTTTGCAGGATTCGGGTGCAGTCTCGCCTGCTGTCTCATATACCAAAAAGAGAATCAAACCTGTGCCACTGTTGTAAATGCCGGGAATACCCGTTTCTATTTAATCCGGTTAACCAAAGGGACACCCGCTATTCACCAGCTTACAACTGATCATACCCGCGCTTCCGATATGGTGTTAACAGGCCAGATCTCAGAAGAGGAGTATTACTCACATTTGGACCGGCTGGTCCTGACCAGCGGACTCGGCATTTTACCGGAGCCCAAACTCCAGATTCTTGATAATCTGTCTATTAAGAAGAACGATATTTTACTGATGACAACAGACGGCATCCACTATGCGATACGACCGGAAGCGCTCTCTGATATTGTCCTCCAATCCGGCACCTGCTCGGATGCTGCGAAAAGCCTGATTGAAGCTGCAAAAATAGAGAAATATCCCGACAACATGTCTGCCCTTATTGCATACATTCCGTAATGTGATCCACCGTCTTTTCATAAAAAAATGGACCATCGCACATTAAGCGATTGTCCATTTTTTCGGGTTATCCCCTCTCCTTTAGAAGCTGCATGATTTCCTCTAATTTCTGAGGTTCTATAGTTTTTAGCAGTTCTGATGATTTCACATTCATCACTGCCAGTATAGTAATATACAACGTCGGCATATTGTTCTCTATTGCTCCTTCTTTCAGTTTACTCATAAAACGGTTTATTGTCTCTTTCGCTATTTTTACATCACTCTCTCTTAAAGTTACTTCGTTCCCGCCAATAACAATTTTCATTTGAGCACCACCTTTCCTTATGAAAAAAGCGCAGCCCTAAACAGTACTGCGCCTTAACGAACCTTACTGCCGTCCTCTCTGAGTCAAATGATCAATAATTCCCTGAAATGCCAGTTTCTTTTCCTGCAGACTGGCATATTCTAAAAACTCATTCAGGTTTCTGTAGGAAAACATCTGGGCCAGACGTGTTTCATTAATGAGAGTTGATAAGATACGAATCATTTTCTCTATATCTTTTTCATCCTTTACGGAGTACTTTTTTTCGCTCAGCACTTCTGACATATACTGTTTGCATGTTTTCCCAATAATCCTCTTCTTCTCCGGATCATTTATTCTCTGGAGATATCCGTACAACTCTGCCAATGCCTGTTCTCCATATTGTTTAAGTGCCTGATTTGCTGTCATCCCCGTGTAAGGGCCATCTGTTATGATCATTGAAGCAGCATACTGCTCCCTCTCCACAGGCATACTGTCACTTCGCTCGTCAACCTGCTCCAGATCCAGCACCCTTTTTTCAACTGGCCGCCCCATACAGGATGTAAGCATCTGAAGAATTGCCTGGTCAAGATACTCTCCTGCACCATCAATCTCAATAATTATTCTTGTACCGACCTTGTATAACCTCACATTTCTCATTGTTGTTCCCGGTTCCGCTTCCATATTCATAACACTCCTTTCATCCATTCCATTTTCTTAAATATGAATGAAATTGTGGTTCATAATGGATTACCAGTTTTTTCCATTTTAAATGACATTGTATTTATGTATGTCAAGTGATATACTGAATTCAATAACTGGTGATGGGAATATTAAGGATTCGAGGTTGGTACGTATGAATATACTATATCTCCAGGATGATACACTCCATTTTCACGGATTCTCCAAGCTTCAAAAAACAGTTGCAATTCTTTATTCCAAGGATACAGGACCTGCAGTTATTGCACCGGGGGAAAACCATTCTTCTATTGTTTCATTTGAGATTGAGGACCATTCTTGTCAGGCGCCAAATATCATTGAATACTTTAAGAAAAAAGGAGCAATCGGGTATGCGTTTGTAGAAACAAGTGACCGCTATATTCAGTCCCCGATTTATTGTCCTGGCATCCCGTCTGAACTGGAGGAAGTGTGAATCCAACTCACTATTTTTTAACACGTAGATCTATTCGGAAGGGCTCTCCAAATAGATCTATTTTTTTGAGATCTCTACCGCAATAAAGGCATACTCCCTGTCAGTTTATTGACCTTCTTTTTGCTCCGCAGAACAGCCCTAAGCAAGTATATCATACTTCCTCTTTTCAGCTCCGTGTGCTATAATCAGAGGAACAGATTCTGAATTTGAGGTGATATAGGTGAGACGCTACATTGTAATTACCGATATAGCTGCATAATAAAAATTATTGGAGGATTTCAAAATGGCTATATCGGAGAAAAAAATATATCCCCGTACAGGAGATAAGGAAACGGTTTATTTAAAAAGCATTGTAACAGACCCGGCTATTATCATTGATGAATTTACTATATATAATGATTTTGTCAATGATCCTCGGGATTTTGCAAGAAACAACGTTTTATATCAATATCCAATCAACCATGATAAGTTGATAATCGGAAAGTTTTGTTCTATTGCATGTGGTGCGAAATTTTTGTTTAACAGCGCCAACCACACACAGACTTCATTATCTACTTACCCATTCCCCATCTTTTTTGAAGAATGGGATTTGGAAATTAAGGATGTTTCAACAGCATGGGACAATAAAGGAGATATCGTCATTGGCAACGACGTTTGGATCGGTTATGAAGCTGCTATTATGGCAGGTGTTACGATTGGAGATGGTGCAATAATTGGTACCCGCGCGGTAGTAACAAAAGACGTACCACCATATACAATAGTCGGTGGTGTTCCTGCCAAACCAATTCGCAAACGATTTTCAGATGAGACGATTTCTTTACTCCTGGAGTTGAAATGGTGGAATTGGCCTATAGAAAGGATTTCACAGAATATAGAGGCAATAAAAACCGGAAGACTGGATAAAATGAAATAAAATACCAACCGTGGGAAGCCTAAAAAAATCCATTTCTTGCAAATCCCAGTCTATAAAGGAAAAGCACCGAGCGAGGGACAAACATCCCCACGTCCGGTGCTTTACTATGTTTCGCTTATTCATTAGTGAAATGGAAAGAAACTTCTTTTCCAAAAAGAACAAAACCGCAACAAATTTTTCAATCCGCTGCCTCTATTTCCGCTATATCAGCAATTTTAACACTATCCCCGTTCTCGAACCGAAGAATTCTCTTCACGTCATCAATTCGTTTCACCCTGCCTGACATTGTTACATAGGCTCCGCCCGCTTTCCTTTGATCCGGCAGAAAATAGGTAACAGATATCTGCGGATGTTGACCGATATGTGCAGCAAGCCAATCTAACTTTCGCTTTATTTCTTCCTGGGAACTTTCACTTAGCTCCAGTCTCGGAATCGTCTGACGACCGGTCTCCTGTATGACATCACCATAACCTGTCAAAGCCGCAAATGGCGAAAACTGGGCGGCACGTTCTTTCATGGTCATCTGCGGGTGTACGCTGGAAACATGGTGAGGAAGTTCCAACATATCATCATACGTCCGTTTCATGCTTTATGTCCCCCTATCTGGCCGTTTCGTTCTCTGGCAGTCGCCCCCTCTTCAAAACTCATGCCTCTGAGGATTGCGTTCTTTCCGTATTTCTTCTTTATCTCCAATACGGCTTTCTGCCAGCGTTTTTCACGCTCATCATCCTGGTTTTCTTTTTTTCGCTGTTCCTCCACTGCGCTGTAATCTGTAAAAAGCTCCATCTGTTCAAAGTTATCCTCTTCCGGCACCAATGCTTCATCAATCACACGATTAGCTGTCAGATAAAGGCGTCGTACCAACAGTTTTGGATCTGCGATCCGGTCGAACAATTCCGTGGCAGAAGCCATCAGTTTTCTTGTCGAAGAAGTATACTGCTTCAAATTTTCGGTTCCATGAGCATGCTTTGGTATTGCGCGCCCGTAACGATCCGTTGATATTTCCCCCAGATATCGCTTCCCACTGGATTTCAAATTTTCTCTATCATACCCTACGGTCAAGACCAACTGGTTTGTTACCAGCCCCCGATCTGCCAGATCCAGAGAGAGCATATCCGCCATTTCGCGAAGTACCAGCCTCGCCTTATCAAATGGATACGGGCAGGATAGCACCTGGCCGGACCCCACGCTATTGGACTCCGGCTTATACGCTTTAATATCTGATATCGTACATGGCTCCCAGCCCCATGCATGATCTATCAACAGCTCTGCATTGACGCCAAAAAGCTGATACAGCAGTTCTTCATTATAATAATCCGTTGCCTTTCCTATGGAACAACGAGCAATATCCCCCATCGTATAGAGTCCGTGTTCTTCCAGCTTTTTTGAGTATCCACGGCCAACACGCCAGAAATCCGTTAAAGGACGATGATTCCAAAGAAGCTGCCGATAACTTTTCTCATCCAACTGGGCAATCCTCACACCGTTCTCATCCGGCTGTATATGTTTCGCTTCAATATCCATCGCTATCTTTGCCAGATACAGGTTTGATCCAATGCCTGCAGTTGCAGTGATACCAATACTTTTCTGGACATCCAGAATCATCTTAGCCGCAAGATCCCTCGCAGACATGCCATAGGTTCCGAGATAAGCGGTTACATCCATAAATACCTCGTCGATGGAATATACATGAATGTCCTCCGGAGCGACATATTTCAGATACACCTCGTAAATACTGGCGCTATATTGCATATATAACGCCATGCGAGGCGGAGCCACCAGATAATCCACTGCCAGATCCGGTGAATCTATTAATTCCTGTGCTTTCCATGAAACTCCTGACAGTGTTTGTCCCGGAGCATGCCGTCTCCGGTCTTCGTTTACTTCCTGGACCCTCTGCACCACTTCAAACAGCCTTGCTCGTCCTGATATTCCATATGCTTTAAGAGACGGTGATACGGCCAGACAGATTGTTTTCTCTGTACGGCTTTTGTCAGCAACAACCAAATTTGTCGTCATAGGATCTAACTCCCGCTCAATACATTCCACAGACGCATAAAATGATTTTAAATCAATTGCCAGATAAACCCTGTCCGCCATTTTTTCCTCCCCTCTCTTAGAAGCAGTTGGTGTTTGTTCCATATTTTTCTATTGCTGCTACAGCGAGCAGTCTCTTTTTCAGCACTTCCCTAAGTGAATGCTTTTCCTCTTTCTCCAGCGAATAGTTCTGAAGAAGCATGGATTCCCCGACTGCCTCCTGAAGTCTTTTCCGTTCAGCTTCTGCCTCCTCTTCCGTAAATCCCCAGAAAGTCATTTCGTAGACAATAGCCGCCGCAAATTTTAACGAACCAATATCATTCAAATTTTGACTGTCCAATTTGTACCCCAATACTTCATTCCACGGAGAAAATTCAAAACGATTTTCTTTCGGAAGATCTACACGCTCAAGGAGCTGCTCCATATCTTCTGGAGAGAATGCATCCAGTTCTGCAACATCTATTCTCGGAGGATCACCACTAAGAAAACGATGAAGGTCTTTACATGCATACAGCAAAATCTCAATCTTTTCTTTGGTTTCCTCTATATCTTTTATTCCTAAAAGCAGATGCTCTGTTTCCACAGCTTGTCTCTTCTTTAAATTTTCGACAAATGCAGTATAGCTCCCGCGAACACTCGTCTGCTCATTCTCGTCCACACAACACAATGTCAAAACTTCTGAAACAACTGTTTCCACAGGACATTGCTCAATCAGTTCTTTTACAATCACTCATCTTACCTCGATTCTGAATTATCCGCATACTATATCCCTTTGAGGGGCTTTGCTTTTTACCCTATCTTATTATATTCATTATCTATTTCTCTAGCAAGGGGATCTTCTTTCTGCTCTGATAGCACTCGCCTCTAATTTACCGTTTTTCTGAACCCTCCTTTAGTACTTTCTCCAAATATTCGATCTTCTTTAGTTCATTGTCATAGTAGTTTTGTTCCCAATCAGTATGTTTCGATTTCACCCATTCCTCAGCCCTCGTATCAATATACTCAGAAAGCATATCCGCAAGAATTTTAAATGCTCCTTCACAGTCACTCCTCACTCTGGGCCGTAGCTTTTCAAGTGAATCATACCGGGATTCCATTGTCGCACGGTACATTGGATCTGTGGCCACATCTTCTGCCTTTTTGATTGCTGCGAGTTTCTTTTCCAAGTCTTTAAATTTTAGTACTTCCATACTGTACCCCAGCCAGGCATAGGGAACTTTTGAAAACAAATCGCTTTTCAGCACGTCAGACCAAAATTTTGCAGGCGCAAAGACCTCCGGATCTGGATCATATTCATTGATAAAATTGAGTACAGCTTTTTCCTCCATATGCATTTTTTCGCAGATATCCTGAATTTCAAGATTGCAGCTTCTTACCGGAACCACCCCATACAGGTAGTCCAATGAGCAATCAAAAAGTCTGCTGTAAGCATAAAGGTACTTGCTTGGAACAAGGTATGCATTTTCTTCATCAAAATGAGTCTGTACTCTTCTCCTGATAGCATCTATATCATGCTTACGGTCTTTTACGATTTTCCCGTGCTTATTTCTGCGCTGAGCTGGTTCTATTAGATCGCGGCAGTTCTCATACAGTGCTTCTGCTAACTGTAGTGGTGATCCTATATTCTTTTCACGTGCAAGCTCCATTAACCTCCGGCCAAAAGCCGGAAAGTCCTCAATTTTTGTTTTTGCGAATGACAAACAATCCCCTTCTTTCTTGTTATAGATATTATTATCTATTTTAATTGATAATCCAAAGAAAACAGATATAATTTCAGACTAATTTATCCTTTACTTTGTTATATCATACTGCTATTATGAAGGCAAGAAGAGCTCTTCAATATTAAATTTGAAATCGGAGGGACAAGCGTATGACAACTACCGGAATGCAAATTGTTGACCTGATAACAGATAACGGTAAACCGGCTCCTGATATGACGCATGCTTTAAAACTTCTCGGAAACGGAAGCATGCAGGCAGGACTAACCCGTATCGGAAATCACTTTAAAGCTGAGATCTCGGCGGCGTTCTCCAAAGGACTGACCAAAGGAAGAATTCAGGGGAGTATTCTTGGTATACTAGGTACAATTGCAGCAGGAAAAACTATTGCTCTTACGGTAAACAAGCAGAAAAAGAGTGCTGCGCATGAAACCGAGGGGAAAGATATACTGAGGGCTATGGAAACGTCTCCCATTCCCGCATCTTCCTCCTCAGCCGAAAACGAACATTTACAGACTTCTGGTAAATAAACCTTTTGTTGCTTCTCTAAAAAATTCCACCGTACCATTCCGGTACGGTGGAGCACTTATTTGATACGTTCAACCTGGAAGCCTTCCGCAATCTGCAATTGTCCACTGGAATCCAAATCGAAAAGCCAGTTATCCTGAAGCATGGAGGGAGTTATTTCCTGTTGGATATAGTTTGTCTGTATGAATTCTTCCCCGCTGCTGCGATTATAAATAAACTGCTTGCCTGCCCCTTCCGAGCTCCATAACAGCTGTCTGGTCTCTGATATCAGCCAATATTCCAGTTTTTGTGTTGAGACAACATCCGCTCTCGTTACATGGTGCTTTTGGTATGCCTTGATATAATAGGTTCCGGCCCGACTGAATGACAGCCTCAATGTTCGTCCATAGGTATGAGTTGTCTTCAGCAGATTTCCCTCGGTGTCATAGATTTCCCATTCATACTCTCCTACCGGTTGTTTATTAATAATCTTTTGCTGTTCCTCTTTGGAAATTCTGTATTCCGTTATGTTGGTTGTCTCAATATTATCTGTCATTCCTAACGAGTTGACATAGGCTTTCAAAATCTGATACCTCAGTTCCTGATAAGGCCAGTCGATCATTCCGCCTCCGACCAAATCGGTCCGGAACTGGGTCCATGTATGATTTTGAAGAATGTGCTCCCATGCAGCAACCAAATCCTCGGACCATGATTTTGTATCAATGCTCTGGAGATAATCCCATGTAAGACCGCTGCCAATAGTAAAAGGAACACTGCCTCCCACATTTTGTCCCCCTGCAACCTGCTCTCTCAGCTCATTAAGAGCCCTGTCCGTATTTTCTGATTGCTGTACATTTCCTCCCTCACTATGCTGGATACCCAGAAGTCCGGGAATCCCCTCAAACTTTAATCCGTTTGTAATGTAAGGAAGAATATCTTGTGCCGATATTGGTATTTCTTCTTTCACCACAATGCTTTTCCCCGGTACATATACAACCATGGATTTTTCTATACTATCCTTTATAATCGATTCTTTAATTTCCCTCTGTTCTTTACTGAGCGAAGTATTCTGACTTGCAATATTCTGATCGACTTCATTTTCAGTATTAGTCGTCCCCTCACCAGATTGGCTGCCCTGGTGCTGACCTGCAACAAAAATAACTTCATCTGACTCTCCCGCAGGCTCATATATCTCGACATTGTCAATCGGAGCTGCCGAAACATTGATCGAACAACTTAAAAGCACAGCAGTCAATAACAGTGTTGTAATTTTTCTGCGACTCATTATGTATGCACCTCCTTTAATCATCCCATACTTTCGGCGGTCTCCAGCCGTTTTCTACCTGCCACTCTATTTCTTTGTAACGGTTCTTGCTCATATCCATTGCTGTCATCGGAAAATAGCTATTGTCTTGCTCACTATACTTTGGATCATTCAGAAGAGAAATGTCTGCCTCATAGACATTAACTACAGAAATGTTTTTATAGCATAGCCCAAGAAATCCATAGCTTGCGTTCTTACTGAAAGACTGTGTTCCTTGATCATTGGTAATCTCAATCAGACCGTTTTTCCTTTTAATTCCCTCGATTTTACTACAAAGAAGATCAAAATCAGAGCCCTCATAATCAGGCAGATAAAACTTGCCTTCCCCTGCGTAAACGCCCAGATACTGCTGGGTAGAAACACTCAGAATGCGAAAATCGACCACTTCAAATACCACAAGGCTCCCGGGCAGAAAACGATTATAGGCACTCACATTTTTAGTCTGATAGGTGAAGGGTAGTGAACTCAGTTTCCCATCCTTAATATAACCCTGCATTTGCTCTGAAAGCCGGTCTCCATATTCTCTCAGTTGTTCATTCTGAGAGAGGCTTCCTTTAATCTCCGCATGATCATTTCCCATGTTAAAATCGCCAAGCACATCAAAGCTATCCATATCTCCTGGTGTGCCAGTATAACACTCCATTAGTTTTTCATAATTTTGCGGCAGACGGTTATCCCATCCCAAAATCCCTTTATAGATATCTTCTGTAATTGCTTTTCCATAAGAATCTGCCGGAGCATTGATTATCTCATCCGATAAGTGTGTATCCCAGATTTTCCCAAGCAGCTCTCCAACGACTTCTTTATCAATCTCTATCTTCAGGATATCCTCTGCATGTTCTTCTTCGTACTTTTCCACGCGTTCTTCTTCATCTGCCTTTTCTTTTAGAGCTTCGTTTCTTTCTCTGATAGCCTCCGTCTTTCCATTACTGTACAAATCGTTAGCGGCTTCACCTATAATCTGCATGGGATCTTCCTCAATCACTGCATCCAAATATGCATCTGGTACCTCACCACTGGATACTCCGTTTTCCTTCTCTTTTTTCAGGATATCCTTCAGCGCCTCTTCTACCGAATCCGCATCTTCCAAAAGCTGTTCACGTGTCAGTTCAATCACATCCGCAAGATCCCCTCCTTCTACGGTTGGCAAATCAAATTGTGAAATACCGTACATATAGTACTCAGAAAGCATGCTCTGTTCATATATGATTTTCCGGATATTTTCTGCCAGAGCGTCCTCTTTTACACTATCTGAAAATCGGATATTCTCATGGTTTGTATAATACTGCTTTCCTTCATACTCAATCTTGTAAGTATAAGTACCTTTATACAATACCAACACTTCCGTTCCTTCAGGCAGCTTTAGATAGAGACCATCCTCCCCTACAGACGGCAGATCATCATTTGGTCCATCCTTTAAGGCAGCATTTTCTTTTGCGATATATCCCATCCGGTTCATTTGAACGATCGTATCTCCGCTACTATCAACAGTAAAATCAGAGAAAGACAGTTTACAGCTGAACTGACTTCCGCTGCCCTGATCTGTCAGACCACTCGCCTCTTTTTCAAAACTGCCGATAAGTACATACCGGTCAGCATCGTCCTGATCAACGGAACCACCCTCTATCATTTGAAGGTTTGTTTCAAAATCAACTTCATCTGCCTCCTTCTGCGACTGAGTGAGCTTGAGCACTGTAACGTCCGTAACTGGTGCCATCAAACTCAGATCAAATACTGCAAAAGTAAGATAGCCGCAGTCTTCATCTTTGATTGCAAAAGCAGCATCCGCGTCACTTTTATTAACCGCTCCTCTTACAGATATCACATCGTTTTGTATGCTGGCTTCTGCGTGAGTTGCTGCCTTCACCTGAAGCGGCACAGATGTTGTCGCGCATGCAAACGTCAGAAGCCCGACTAGCAATCCCGTTTTTCTTTTCATTTCGTTTCGCCTCCTCTCGTGACAAATTTTATCGTTCCCGTGAAGTCATCCCGTACAACTTTTACCTCTGACTTGCGAGCAGTACCCGTTAGATCAGAACTCTGGATATACCAGCCATCATTACTTTTTTTCATGTCCATTCTTACAATGAATAAGTAGATATCTTTTGGCGTGCTCCAATCAGAATACTCTGCCTCACATATTGTCAGACATTGGATTTCCTCGCTTTTTTCTGTGTAGATGTCTGCAACCGAAAACCCCTTTAGTTCCGACTCTGTCTGATTACTGCTGTATGTATCTTCCCAGTCTTTTGCAGATTCATTTGGCGCAAGCTTCTCCAACTGTTTCTCATCTACATTCCCGTTTTCAACATCAAACAGGCATTTTGCATACTGCTCTGCAATCCTTTTCGCCTCACTGGTATCCTCATCACACAACTCTGCATTTCCGTAGATTTTTAATACTGTATCCGTATCATATCCCTGTAGTTTCTCAGTACATCCTGTAATCCCCAGCAAACTCCCTATCAGGCATAAGGATAACATTTTCCTTCTACTCATGATTCTCAACCATCCTTTCTACTCTACTTCACATGCTAAATATGATAGACATTCCCTGCCCGTACTCATACCTGTTTACAATGATTGAAAATCTCAAAAAAACAGCCGATACCAATCTATGTATCGACTGCTTTCTCAGAGCCATATCTTTATCTCCCTTTTTTGCGTTCTCTTTCCCGACGCTCTGTCATATACTCCCTATAACGCTGCTGCTCTCTTTGATAATTTGTCTGCGTATCCTGCAGCGCCTTTCTTTCCCTCTGTTCTTTCTCCCTTTTCAGCTGATTGCCATGCTTCGTTCCAGTAATCGCCGCTGTTATAATTGCAACCAGCTTAAATAGGACCCCTGCTACCACGATAATACCGCATACAACAAACCCCGTGTGTGCCAGACTTCTCCGTTCTTCAAATTTCTGATGAGACTCTGAAAATTCCTGCTCCAGCGTCGATGCCGGCACCGGTTCTGGTTCTTTTTCTTGTTCCTTCACACAGCCCGTACTGAAAGCCATCATGCATATAAGCAAAAGAACCATTGCAATTTTTCTCATAGACTTCGCCTCCTGTCATTCCCCTTACAGGTATTATACTTGTAAAATGACAGAATTAAAAATATTTATTTTTCACACGCAGGAAAATTTGTATGCTATGCTCTACTTCATCTGATCAAAAATATCATCTACGCCGTCTTCTCCTTTACTGATAATATCCCTCATATCTTCCACCGCATTCCAAAAAGAATCCTGGCTGTTCTGTCCAAGCAGCTTCCCCGATTCTGTGAACAAATCCAACGTATTTTCCTTAAGGGCTGCCTGACTGCTTTCATTATTGTCTTTCTCGTTCTGCGCATGAGAATTAAAATTTTGCTGAAACTGGTTCGTCAGCAGGCTTTCCGCACTGGGGAGGCCCCCAGACACCTGTTTCCATACACTGCCAATGTCCATATGCCCCATGACGTTCTGATACGTCTGACTGGAACGTACTTCTCCAAACATCTCATTTCTTAAATCCATAGCGTCCTGCATCCACTCAGAAGCCGAGAAATCCTCGGGGATCTCCGCTTTGCCTAATTGTATCTTACTCCAAAGATCCCCATAGGAATCCTCAAACAATTGCACCGCATCCATCGAATATCCGGTAAATTCAGACCGTTCTAACTGAAATTCTTCTCCGAAGCCGCATGCTTTAAGCGCCTGAAGCATCTCAGTATATTTCTCATTTAGGCCCTCAGTATCCATTGTTAATCCTCCCAAATTCTCCCGGGCATGCTCACGTGCCGTTATTCCCTCATCTTCTGCTGCGCTGACTGGCATAGATGTTCCCACAATGAGAACTGCAGCAATAACAATCATTTTTCTTTTTAGCATTTGCCTCACCTCCTGATTCAAATATGCGTTTTACTGAACTGACGGAAAAATTTCTGGTTCGTCCAATATCTCTCATATTTTTCTTGGAATACAAATTCAAAAATCCAATCAAAGGAGGGCTTTCTCATGGTAGAAATGATCAATATCGGATTCAGCTCCATGATTCCTAAAAACCGCATCATCGGAATTGATGATGTCAGTTCTTCCCCTATTAAACGCATAATAAAAAAAGCAAAGGAAGAAGATCGTGTCATTGATGTGACACATGGAAGAAAAACAAAATCTGTGCTTTGGCTTGATAACGGAACTGTTTATCTGTCTTCTGTATCTACAGCCACACTGACCAACCGCATGCAGGAAGATCTGCAAAAAAGGGAATAAACAGGAAAAAGACGGGCAAGAGTTGTATCTTACTCGTCTTTTTCATATTTAGGCAGCTATCTTTCTCTGCCCTTTCTCACCTTTTTCAACCAGAAACCATACACCTCTTTCCGTTGATCCAAACAAGTCATAAATCTGAAGTGTCTGTCTTATTTTTTCTTTCCAGTTTTTATTACGCTCTGTGCGCTTATGTCCTTCAATGGCCGTATATATTTCAGCCAAAGTAACTTTTCCGCCAGACTCCTCCAGAACTCCGGCCACAACATCCTTCCATGTGGGCAGGTTCAAATCTCGTATGTCGCCTTCCACATTTCCAGTTAATTGATAATTATACATCAATGCATGGTCTTTTCTTAAAATCAGGAGATATTCATGGACAATCGGTATAAATGGTTTCCCCGAATAATGGATTCCATCACTGACACAATTATGCTGTGCTTTTATTACAATCTGCTCAATAGTGCCCGGTTTTGCTATTTCTAATATCATAGAATACAATTTACGCTTTTTCTTTACATCGCCCATCAGAATCGCAAGATGGCCGCCTTTTTCCAGTGCCGCAAATTGCTTTACCGTACAATAGTCAATTTCTTTTAAAAAGTGTTCCCAGCTCTGCTTTCTGGATAAATCACTGGCACTCGGATCAATTCCATACTTGCTTACAACCTCTTCAATTCTGTACTGCTCGCCGGAATATCTGATGATATCCCAATAGGGTGGGTGCCAAAACATAAAATCCGGACGCTCTTTGATTTCATTATTGAGCAGATCGAATCCTCTGTTCAGATCATAGCAAAAGGATGGAATGCCCATCCGTTTTGCCACATCTCCTGTTGTACCGCTGCCCACCATGTAATCCGCGATTGTATCCGGATTGTATTGCCGGATCAAATCTTCGATTAGCAGGGGGCTGCAATTTCCCCTATATGTATTTTTCCCTCCGCTTCCACGCTCCGGATAAGAAACAATGCTTTTCATACTGCGGTCCTCCAATCACTGTATTTCTCTGGAGAAGAAGTGCTAAACCACATAGTATTCTCCAATAATTCTGATCAGCGTATCACCCTCTATATTTTTGTACAGCCTTACAACTAATTCAAAAACATCTTCTAAGGATAAGCCATTTACTTCGATAGAAGACATAAGCTCCTCTATACATAAATCCTCTTTCAGATATATTTTGATAATATCATCAAATGCTTCGTCTATGCCTTTAGCCTCAATCAAAGTCCGGCTGTTATCCGTTTCGATACGCTCTATTTTCGGCGTCACTGCGTGATCCAAAAGCTTCTGAAAAGTCTCAGCATCCGAATCCGGAAAAAATGTTCTGGCATCTCTATATAGCTGTCCAATATTAAGCTGCAAAGAATTCTCTATGAATTCACGGTTTCCAGGCAAATCCGCGTCCTCTGACAACGCATATTCAACGGCGTCCCTCAAGCTGACACAAGGCGTTTCTATATAGCCCTTCATTCCCCATTTTACAGGTATTTTATATCCTTCCATCTGCAATTCCCTCTCTGATTTATTTCTTTGTTTTATTCCAGGTATTTTTCGATTTCACTTTTTTGACAAAGTATTTTCTTGCCATCTTCCACCGCATATACCGCATAGGTATCGTTCCCCTCCGGTTTCACGATATATTTCATCTCTCTGCGTAAAACCTGTCTGTCACCCACACAGTAGTCTGATCTACATGTACGGATGCACAAACCATCATTCCTGTTTTCTATTGCGTCCGCAACTCGGTCAATCGCCCGAATCAGTTCAGGCAGCTGACTTTCAAAAAAAATCTTTCCATATACTGTCTCATGTAATTGAAATCCCATATATAACTCTCCTTTCATCTTTTGGTTCCATCTGAAATATGCCCACCATTCGCGTGACTAAATCTCATAACAAGAACCGGCCTTCCGGCCGGCTCCCGATCTTTAAGCCACTTGATCTTGTGGATTCGATTTCAGATATTCTCTCAGCATTCGTTCCTGTTCCACTGATTCCTTAAACATTTTAGGGAAATAAGCCTGCTCAAAATTGGTCTTTCTCTTCACAATTTGATCTGTAATATACCCCATTTCATAGTCTGTCAGCATAATACTGCTGGAAGCCTTTAAAATAGCTGTTTCCGGAATTGTCTGTATTGTCTCATTTTTCATCTTCTTGATTTTGCAATAGGAATTGTGGATTTGAATCTGCCACGGATATTCATACCCACTTAGACATTCAATTTTGAAAGAATATACAAAATAGTGCTCCTTTGTCTCGCCTTTTGCCGGACGGTTTTCCAAAATCTTTTGTGGTATATTGTAGATTACAATTGATCCGTTCTCAGCTGCTTCTTCAGACAAGATTCCTTTTTCCAGAAAAGAAACAGCTTCCTCTATTGCATTAATCTGCTGTTCATTCGCTTCTCGGTATCTGGAATTTTCACCCTGTCCTCTTAAGTATTGCACCACATTTAGAAGCTGCTCCTTCTTTGTGCCGTCCTCTAATAGTATACTTGCCGGGGTCCTGCCTTTAAATTCTCTCATACGCAGTTTTACTGTATATGCGGGGGATCTGCTATCCTCTTTTTTTATTGTTTTGCTATCTAGCAAAATATTCCTCTGAATAACAGCGTCCACTCTCTTGCTGAAAGTCGCCACATCATCAAAAGGGATATTTGCGGAAGGATAAATTGCAGTCACACCTGACGTGTCAATCAAAGTCCATTTAAAACAGGATCTCGGTCCATGTCCAGTCAGAGGAGGTACCACATATTCCTCACCACGGCTGTTATGCGCAACACCCGCAAGTTCAAAATTGGCTTCAATACTTAAAGTAAGCTTCTTCCTTTTTATAACCGCAATCTGTCTTGGATATTTGCATACCGGTGCCACTGTTACCTCCTTTCTTCAGCGAACTGCATAAAATGAAGAAGCATTTCCTGCTGAAGAGCTGTACTTTCGTTTTCCTTTTTTTCGCTCTCTTCAAAAGCAATCGCCTCAATCTCAATCTGACTGTTTCTTCTATAATTTGTATGGACAAGATATCCAATGACATTAATCACATCCGGTTCTCCCATTTCTATATACTCCGCTGCTTTGTGAAATGCCATAACAGAAAATTCTCTTCCTAAAAGTCGAATGTGTTCCTTTTGATTGCCCAGCAGACGATATAATTTCCCCGCCTGGGGAAGTAAAAGAATACGGTCTACACGAATAACCGGTCTTGGATTTCCTTCACCAAACGGCGCATATTTCTCCAAATCTTCCATGATCCGCGGAATTTCCTCTGCATTCACCTCCAGATCATACAAATACTCGCCCTGCTCTGGCCTATTGTAATCCTTAAGAAGCAATTCCAGCTTTTCTGTAAAAGATGACAGATTTCCCTTCCTTAAACCCAGACCTGCCGCTTTTTCATGGCCACCATAGTTTAGCAGATATTCTTCCGCACTTTCCAGAAGATTCCTTAGATGGACACCCCCATAAGTTCGGCCGCTTCCTTTTATTGTTCCTTCTTGACCAGATGGAGCCAGCACAATTGCCGGTGTCTGATATTCCTCAGCCAGACGGCCTGCAAGCAAACCAGCAATTCCTGACAGCAGTTCCTGATCATATATGCAGATGGGATTTTTTTCTTCCATATGATTATCCCGAATATATTTGTGTGCTCTCTCCATCGCACTTTTTACCAGTGACTTTCGCTTTTCATTGATCTCAATGAGCTCATACGCCTTCTCCTCAGCCTCTGCATAATCCTCCATGATTAATAATTCGAGCGACTTCTCTGCTCCAGTGTCTTCCAGCCGTCCTGCCGCATTCAGCATCGGTGCTATAGTAAATCCAATATTCTGCTCATCAATCTTCTTCAGGCCGGTTGCATTAATTAATGCCAGAAGTCCTACCGGAATCTCTCTCTGATTTATATAGCGCAGACCTTCTCTTGCAATACAGTGGTTATCCCCGACCAGCGGAACAACATCAGCAATTGTTCCAACTGCCGCCAGAGCACACATTTTTTTCAGAAATCGGTTATCATCGATCAAAAGCTGGGACAGCTTAAATGCCAAACCTGCCCCACAATAGTCAGAAAAGCCTGATTGTTCAGGGGCAATATGAGGATCTACGATAACATCGGCATTCGGCAGTTCCTTCCCCGGCAAATGATGATCTAAAATAATCACTCTGAGCCCTTTTTCTTTAGCACATCTGATTGGCTCTATCGCTGCAATTCCATTATCTACTGTAATCAAAAGCCCTTCATCGACTTCATCTACAACCCTCATTGATAATCCGTATCCTTCTGTATAACGTCTCGGCAGCCTCAGATGTGCATTTATACCAAGATACCGCAGCATATACCACAGGATTGCCGTAGATGAAATCCCATCCACATCGTAATCTCCAACTACCGTTACTGGGATTTTATCGCGCACAGCTTTATCTATCAAATCCGCTGCGTCTTCCATGCCCACAATGGTTTCTGACGAAACCGACTTATGCAAAGTAACATCCTCCATGCTCAGCCTGCTGATCTCCTTAAACGCTTCGGTAATATTTCTCGCATTTCCTCTTTTTCTCCAAGCCATACTGCATTCACTCCTTTGTCTGTAGTCATTCTTCTGTCTTTGCTCCTTCCTTCTCTGTAATGTACGTTTTTAATATGATGGAACACGCACTAATTAAAACTGCGGGGAATTTCCTACTTCTTCCCCGCAATCCCTTTACACCTAGTATGCCTGATATTCGGCTGCTATCTTAATTTTTCGATATAATCACGTAATTTTTCGTTTGTTCCTTCCCTCAGCCAGTGAATCGCTTCTTCCAGATTGTCCACATCTCTAAACTCCTTATTTAAGCAAACATACGGTGATGGAGCTTTTAAAAAGTCTGCACTTAAACATGTGGATATTACGATAGTATCTAAATCTCTCCTATACGCTTCCCATTTATCATCTGTTAAGCGCATTTTTTCTTCATTACTCATCTTCAGCAGCTTTGAGTTATGTAATGCTGCAGTAATCCCTACATTGTCACTCAACTTGCCGTCTAAAACGAAAGCACCTCCGCTTTTCCGATCCGTATTAAAGCGGATCGTAATTTTGACGCCATACATTTCATACAATTTATGAGCTGCTTCTTCCACAATCTGATCCAGTTCCTCGGTAAAACCACTTCCACCTGCGCCCACTAAATATCCCAGTCCGGTACTTATCCCGTAACATCTTTCTATCATTGCCATAGTTACTCCTCCCTTAATAACAAAACCAAGCTCCATCTCTTTTTACCATTTTCTCACAAGGTTCCAAATCATATGTTTCCATCAAAGCATCAACCTGTTTTTCTTCGGAAAATACAATTTCTCTGTCCGACATGTCGTATACTGCTACTGCATATTCCCCATCCTTATCAATATGGACCAGTTCACAAAATCTATGAAACAGAATTTCCACGATTTCGGGCAACTCTACTTCATTCCAAAACCTGCCATACCCACAGCTCGTATAAAAACAATAGTCCTTCTGCGTTGCTTTCATCAATGCAGTCCTTAATTCCAAAGGAAGAAATTCTTCCAAAGCTGAATTTATTTCCTCAGCTTTTTCATACAGCTCATCCACTGTATCAATTTCTCTGGCCGCCGTCATACGAAGCCGCTGTAAGTAATCCTTATACACAACCTCCCTGCCCTTTTGTGCTTGCTGTCTCCATAGCAGCTGCGTATTTTGATCTGCTTTTATCTCCTGAGACAAATCCGCCATCAGAGTGCTCAGGTTGAATATAATTGCGATCATAATATAATAAGTTCGCTTCAAATCGTCCAACGCATAAATAGGTTCTTTTCTGTACATCTCTATCCCCTTTCTTCAATTTATGGATAACTTAAATATGACAGATATTAAAAAAAGAACATTTCTGAGGAACAAATTGCATCTTTATTATCTTATGAGCTCTTTTTTCTTCCTCCATTTCTTCATTCTTTTTCTGGTTTCAATATGTATGACCCCGTCCCCAATAAATATCTGACAGACTGTTACTTTTCTCTGTTCAATGTCTCGCATACTTATAACAGAAGCTCATTTGACGCGGGGTGATGTAAAGAACATATCTGGATGCTTTACCAGATTATTGCAGGGCAGTACTGCTCCCCGCCATTATTTTACGATAGAAAGAGGTGATTCCATTGTTTTTATTTGATGAAACTTTTAACGTATAATGTTACTTCCTTACTTTTTTTCTTCTTTTTGCTTTCAAAACATTTAGAACGGAGGGAGGTGATAGAAGCGAATTTAAAAGCTTTTACAAAACAGTATCCGGAAATGAAGGCAGCAAATGTAAATACAGCACCCGATTAGATGTGTACGGATGTGGTTGCCAGCATAATTGCTCTTATTGCTACGCCCGAACCTTACTGGATTTTCGTGGACTTTGGAATCCCACAAATCCAAGAATCGCAGATATTGAAAAAATCAAAAGAAAGATTCACCGCCTGGAGCCTGGGACGATCCTCCGAATGGGAGGCATGACAGATTGTTTCCAGCCTTTAGAAACTCAGTCTCGTGTTGCTTATAATACTATTCTCGAATTGAACAAACAAAGAATCGGTTATCTTATAGTCACAAAATCCCACCTCATAGCCGAGCCGGAATATCTTGCAATCCTTGATCCGAAGCTTGCACATATACAAATAACAGTCACCTGTATGGATGACAAGAAAGCACTGACTTTTGAAAAAGCAAGTGTTCCCAGCCAGCGCATTCAGGCCATCCTCAAGTTACAGTCTCTGGGATTTGACGTAGCAATACGTCTGAGTCCTATTATTGAGGAATTAATGGATTTCGATGATTTAAACTCACTGGAAATCAACAAGTGTATTGTCGAATTTCTCCGTATAAATTCCTGGATCAAGCAATGGTTTCAGGAAATTGATTTTCAGAAATACACGCTGCGGCATGGCGGATACCTGCATCTTCCTTTAGAAGAAAAGCTGAGGATCATGCAGAAAATCCATATCCCTGATGTTTCCGTCTGTGAGGATGTGACCGAACATTACATATACTGGAGAGATCATTTCAATCCAAATAAGGAAGATTGCTGCAATCTCAGGATATAAAGCAAAGAGACGAGGTATGATGTTTCTCTTGTAAACACCACACCTCGTCTTTTATGCCATATGTCTTCTCTTTTTATAGCACTCTAATTTTCTGTACAGCTCCCTGGACTGCATTACTTGATTTTCATACTCTGCCATCCAGCTCTTCAATGCTCTTTTCAACTCTGGGGAAAACATTTCCAGCGGGCATGTCTGGCAAATTTCTCGCAAAATCTGCGTTTCGTGCTTTTGCCATTTCTCAGCCTCATACACCATCGCGGCTAAAGAGCTCAAAATGCATAAGGTCTCTCTGTCGATTTCCACTGTATTCTCATCTGGATTTATGCAGCCTTCTATTTTCCTGATAAAAGCATTCAGAACTTCCTCTCCCTTCGAAATGTCATCACCGGTACCGTTTAATAACGTATGCATTGACTTCTCCTCTCATCTTTCCATATTCATTTCAAATATGACAGGACTTATCTGTCTTAAATAAAGCAGCTTCCCAATACCTTTGTTACGATACATCAAGTTCATTCAAGGCTAATGGCTCTGTAGAAAAGAACCTCAATCGCAATAATCTCGCCTTCTTTTTCTGCATAGCGCAGGGGAAACATCCCGCTTCCTGTTCCCGTTGTGCAAATAACACCAACTTTAGTTCCACATAACTCAACGAATACAAGTTCTGAAGACGAGATCTTTTCGCAGGCAGCGGCGAAATCCGCTTTCGCCTTTTCATCTGCTTCAAACAACTCTGCTGATCCGTTCTTTCTTCTGTAAAATCTATCACCAATGACTATCAGCCGATGACTGTCTACTCCTAATTCTTTTCCTTCTATCCAGTTAAGGTCTTCTTTATCCGTAACACTATTATGTAATAAAGAAATAGCGTAGGTTCTTTCTCCGCGCATATCAAGTTCATCCACCGCGTAAAAAACTTTCCATCTTCCAGGCTTAACATTCATCATCTCGGTCATACATCCAACTGATCTTGAATATGATGGATCAGATATGCATATATGATTCCCAAACAGTACTTCTCCGCCTTCGTAGGTTGATAACGTAACATCGTCCGCTTCTATCCACCAATAATACAACTCCTCACTTTGATAATCAAACAGCAGATTCACATGTACCTTATTATTGTTATGTGGCATTTCCCCATATGCTATAATTCTGGACTCTCTCTCGTTAACTGTGACTCTGTTTAGTCTGATATCTCTGTTTATACTCTCTTTTGCTTTCTGTTCAAGAAAATCTTTGTTCACTATTTTCATACTATTGTCCTTTCTAAGCAGCTCCGCTCCTTGCGTCAATCCGTTCCCTTTCTAATATGCATTTTATGCGGTCTCGTAAATCATCTATAGATTCCCAATATTTAAGCACTGCATAGTTCTTCATATTCTTTTTGTAAACCTGAGAGACGAAAAGGAGGAATCCATGAATGATTGATACCTTTTCGTCTTTCCATAAAAATGTATGCAGAAAGGGGAACTAATGTATGATGAAATTTGTTAAAGTGCATTTCAATCACAACACTGCTGAAAAAGAGTATACCTTCATTACTGAAATCGATCTGCAGCCCGACGATATCGTGGTCGTTGATACCCGGCATGGAATGACTCTGGCTACAGTCATTTCTTTGACTGACACACTGCCGCCTTTCCTGGCCCTGGAGGATATGAAGTATGTCATCGACAAGGTCGATATAACAGCTTATAAGGCACGTAAAGAAAAATCCGAAAAACGCAGAGCCCTGCGCATGCAGATGGATGAAATGGTCAGCGAATTGCAGAACCTTGCAGTCTATGAAGCACTGGCCGCTAAAAATCCGGAGATGAAAAAGCTGTATGAAGAATTCATCGGACTGATCTGATATTCTATCAGCGTTAAAGGGGAGCCAGCATTCCGCTGGCTCCCCTTCTATCATATTCACATCATTTGTATTATCATGTTGTGCTATTCTAAGATCTAATTCATGTTCAGAGATTCTGCTCTCTACTATTGTGGAATATCGGGCATCAGTATAAAAATCCATTTTCTTCACCATTAATGGCTCTAATTTATTAAAATAGATACTCTTTCCTTGAGATAGTATTAAATCATTATAATTGTTTCCCTGCACAACAAAATCAAGACGGTGTATGTTCATCAGATATCCAGCTGCCTTTATGAAACAGTTTGTCATCTCCTGGCAAAATCGTTGATAATTCGGATGGACCTCTATATTATCTAATACAAGACAATTATAAGGCTCATTTATCCATATAAGAGAATTTGCTACAATTCTTTCTTTGTAATACACATTGATGATCCCAAATCCTTCTTCTTTTGCATACGCAACCGCTTTTCTTGTTCCATACCCCATGCAACATACGCTTGCGTCCCCTGCTACCAGAAACTCTGGTGCTCCTTTCTGTTCGATTGTCGCACGAAAATTGAGCAGTTTCCCTATTCTTTGCTCCACATCAGCCGCGTTATGATACTTCAGAATTTCTATAACTTTTTTGGCATGGTCCAGAGGCAAATCACCTTCTAAAACGGCATCCAAAAGGCCATTTCTTTTTAAGCCGGTATAAATATGTTTCGCTTTCCTCGATTTTATCTTTAATGTCTGCTTTGTCAAATCAACTAGCGCATCATACGAAGGCGTTATTATGGCCTTTTCAAAAACACAGGGATAAGTTCCTTTTACAAATTGCTTCATACATTTCTTTCCAAAATAAAAATACAAATTTTGCAACGTGACAAAATTACAGTACTTTTTCATTCGCTCTATAAAATCGTATATTTCTCCGGCTTCCTTTTCAGGTATCTGTATGTGTCTGCTATACCAAAGCAAGGCAGCCTCCGACAATTCATTTACATAAATAGAACAGTCCTGCCCCTTTCTCAAAAGACTGCTCAGCCTTTTCCTAATCTCCTTAATGCCAAATGCTTTTTCCAGTTTTTTATCTATCAATACAGTATTACGAATCGCGTTGATGTGATCACAGATACGTCTTGCCTCGTTATATGACTTCATGAGGATCGCGGACACTGCGCCTTGCGTAAGAATCTCACGATTCTCGTATAAAGTAGTAACTACCATATCCCAATCATGAAAATATTGAGATATGTTTAATGTTGCGTTTTTTGCTATGTGCTCCATGCATTGATACGCCGTACTATGTGGTAACATCTTCCATGTGCGGCGAATTGAACGTTTGATACATACTTTATCCGCCTCAGCACAAATTTCAAATCTTTTGCACAAATCTAAAACATACTCATACTGTCTTACCCAGTAAAAGTAATTCCGATCTGTTAAATAAGGAACCGGAAGCATTGGATGCTGCACCCCATATTTATTATAATATGTCATGTATCCTCCATTCTTCATCCCTGCCTCAAATTTCATTTCTTTCTTACACAGCCAACGATATCCTGAAAGCTTTCCCGGATGGGCCGTGTTCCTTATCTCAATTACTGAATTAAGCACCAGACTGTTCCCGTATTGAAAGAAATGTTTGTCTGAGGGCATCTGATTTTCCTCATATCCTCTTTCTATCAGCGTACGTATCGCTTTTTTTATCGTATTCCCAGATCCTATACCTCGTTTACAATTTAGATAAGTATGGATTGTTCCTTTTATATTTTCATCGTATAGCTGATAATAATCTAATATTGTCTCAGAAATCTTTTTGATGATAAAATTTTTGTTCCGCTCATTATATAAATCCACACCCATTTCAATCGCTTCAAACAATATATCTCCCAATATGGTTTTCACATCCATTGGAGATTTATATAAAAATTCAGCATATAAGTGTCTAAGAAGCTTGCCTTTCCAATCTCCGTTTAAAATCGACTCTAAATCTATTGTAAATACAACTTCATTCGCGCTTTCTCCATTTGGATAATACTCAGGATACTTTATATCCTCTAAAATGGATACAGCATCCGGATATCTAGTTTCAAGCTTTTTCAAAATCTGATAAGAGTTATTTCTAAGGTGAGCGGATATTTTAATGTCTTCAAAAAGCCTAAAAGCTGTAATGAGTAACGGTTTTAAATATTTACTGCTTGTTGAAACCAAATCTGAAATATATACCTCTTTTCCAAAAGGCTTACGTTCTAACAAGATGTAACATACAAGCTCTCCTTTCTCAAATCCGCATAGCGAACCATGATCTGCCTTTCTCAGCTCGTCTATACCCAGCACCAGTTCTTCCGGATATACTCTTTGTTCAAGTTCAGCAATTAGTCCAAAATATTCTTTTTTTACATAATCAATAAACATTCTCATCTCTCCTTCATTCAACCCATTCTTTAAATACGAAATCTTTATTCAAAAACCTGCGGTAGATACGTCTTTGTATCACACCGCAGGCTTTCATTACTTCCATCTGTTAGTTTGCTATACTTCTTCCAATGCTTTAAGTAAAGATACCGACAAATCAATCACTGCAACAAATCCTTCACGATCTTTTGCAGGCCTCAGCCCCTGTATCGCCCAGGACATCAAACATGCAGATCCTCTCATATAATCCGTCAACATAATTCGAGTACGCCCTTCTTCATCTTCAGATGATTGAAGATAAATTTTGCAGTTCCTGTCTATGGTTTGGTCAAGCTGACCTAATGTCATCATATTGTCCATTTTCTTCTCCTCTCCGACTTACTCCACACCTATTTCTAATTCATTATTTTTCCAGAACTCAGAAGACATCCTCCTTAATTCAAGGCCGCGCATACCAATCTCACGTTCTACTTTTATCATTGCCGCATCTCTTCTGATTGGTTCTGTCGAGTCTTTATTCAAAAACAGATAACCACTGCCTTTATTACGGTCTCTGAGATATAAATCCCAAAGTACCCTTACCTCATACGGTAATCGAATTTGAACGGTCTTATTAAATTTTTGCATTTTGTAGCTCAGTATTCCTGTCTCATAATCCAGATCAGTAGTCTGTAAATTACAGATTTCTGAGTAACGCACTCTGCAGAGCAGCAAAAAGATCATCAGCCATACATCCGCACATTGATTAACAAGACCTTTCTGGATTTTTTCTCTTTCTTGCAAAAGCATATTAAATACTTCTCTGTTCGATGTTTTTTCCAGTCCGCTTTTTGACGTGTCTCTTCTTTCTCTGCAATACATACGGCACACTTCTGTCGCCGCCGGGAGGTCCTCCTGTACACCATGCTCTACCAGGAACTCGTTATATTTCTTTACTGCAAACAAAGCGTGCAGCAACTGAGTACTTTTCTTCTCTTTAAGAAACGCCAAAACTCTCCCTTCGCTTAGAGGAAATACTCTCATATAGAATCGGAACATACCGTATTCTTTTACCTGCATGCCTACATACTCATCTCTTATTTTTAGATATCTTTCCACTGTACCTGGCATGATCTCTTGCTTCACCAGCCAGTCTTCATAAGTTTTACGTCGTCTGACTGATATCCACTTCCTTATATTACGAATCAATTGTATCATCTGTCGCCGCCTTTCTGCTTCAGTTGTTGAAGCCAGTTTTCCTTGTTTCTTTGTTATACTTTCCAAAATTAAAATGCAAGATATTGAACAATCCTCTAATGCTTTACCGCCATAGAAACTAAGACTTCAAATAAGTACCACTGTTATCATTCCAATCATCTTTGGAACTTATATAGAAGTCTTTGAGTTTCCGTCATTCCATTATGCACATCTCGAAACGCAGGATGAGAGGGATATTCTTTTCTTAGAAGTTCATTACGGGCAATCCCTTCCTCCCGGCTTCCTTCTGCAGCCACATACATGTAATATTTATCGCACTTTCCGAAATTGCATTTCTGATGATTTTTCACCTGCTGCTTTTCCAAATACTTTTGTACAATATATCTCCTCACCCCATCCGCACTAAGGTTGTGTTTCAGCGTGGCATAGCGTAAATCGTAGATGTCTCTTTCCAGAAACTCTATCGACAAATCCAATACATGGTCATACAACAGCACAAAACTATGATGAACCGGATATGTACCCTCACCAGAAAATAACCATCCTACATACTGAATCGCAGGGTAGCCTTCCTTTCTAAGTGCTTCTGTTAATTTTTCAGCATTTGAATAACACTTTCCGACTTCATATTTTATGCTATCAAAAATGTCTGCAATTTTCTGTTCCTCAACTGGTCTTGTATTTTCGTCATTAATAAGTTGATAGCTTTTTCTTTCTAATGGGAAGAGGCGGGAGGGAATAACCACTTTTTCCTCGTCCTCCAAAGCAACAACAAGCCGATCCTTCTTGTTTCGATATTGAAATCTGTATGGCATATGCTCTATCCTTCTTTCCAATAATGTGTTGTCTGCCAGTAAAGGCTGCCTTTTGCGATAGGAAATGCTGCCAGAACAGCTTTCTGTTTCGACTTTGGACAACGCATAACCATGCGGTTCATAATATCGCAACAGAAATTAGTCTTTCCGATTCCAAATTCCCGCAATTCCTCCACTCTTTTTATAGTCTCATCGCTTAAATATCCAAGATCGACCAGCATTTCTTTTTTCTCTTTCATTGCATTTTCTAAAATGAATCCCATGTAGCTCCTCCTAGTTTCTTACATTTCTCAGCAATGTCTTCTGCGTGTCGCTCCAATTTCCATGGTTCTTTCTTCTGATCCTCCTCTCATCTTTTATGATTTCAATACAAAAATGTAAGAAAAAGACCATACTAAAAAAGGATCATCCACACCGGACGATCCTTCCTTGAACCAAATAGTACTTTTAACTTTTAGTTTTCCACAAATCATATTCCACAGTAGTCAAACACCTCTGAGTCATCCTCAATTTCATCTAAATCCTGTATACTATGCCCATCTTCCAAATAGGCTTTTACAGCATCAAAATAGAATCTTTCCGGTGTATCCCTCATATCAATATCGGTAATATCCAAATCACTAACCAGAAAAGCAAGGCATTCTTTAATTATATTTTGATCCGCAGTGCTATACCCTGAAAGCTCAGTTTCAATAAACGCCTGAACTTTTTCCATATTAAACACTAACTGTTCTCCATTCTTGTATACAGTTCTTTCAGTCATGTCGGAATCTGAAAGTATACTTTCCACGATATTCATTTCCCTTCACTCTTTATCGCAGCAAAAAGCATAATCGCTAAGTTAAATAGCAGCCCTTTGAATCATTCCATCGAATATGCCTCAATATATTCTTCCAGCGCTTTTGAATTGATCTCCAATGATTTAGAAATAGAGTCAACATTAATATGACCTTCAAATCGATAAAATGGACCTGCTTTAATTACACACGAATATGTTCCCATTTCTCGTTTCATTTTTCTCTCCATTTTTTTCCGCTTATCTCTTGTAATCTTAACTCCTGTTTCGGTTTCAACAATTTGCAGAAGATTATCAATTAATATCATATCTTTAGTTCACCTCGAATAACATTTATCTGATACTCTGACATTTTCTTAATATTCAGTATCTACATCATCTAAATCACCTTTCTCAAAGCGACTTCTGATGCTTTATTGAACCCATTCAGCAACTTTTCATTATTTTGAACATCTTCCCATGTCAGGCCAAGTGCTTCCAACGTGTCTTTCGGATCACCTGTCCAACCATATCCATAGTTTCTCATCTCCCGCAGGAACATCTTATATACAAACTCTTCTCCAGATTCATCTGCAGAAATAAAATCTCTGATTTCCTTTCTATGTCTGGAAAACATCTCGTGCATATTATCCCGATCTTTTTTCTGCACATATCCTCCATTCCCAATGCTGACGATCTTGTTGATATCCTTTTCGTAATCTAATCCCCATTTTCTCATCATTTCGACAAACTGAGCCGGGCTAAAGGCAAACCCAAACGGGAACTCATTAACCTCTTTTTGATGCCTCTTTTTTAATTCTAAATAACTCTCCATCATATTCATCAACCTCTTGAATCTTAAAAACAATATACTCAAATTTCTATTTCAATCCCTACTTTTCTGCCCTCCCTTCTTCTTTGGTATACTCACTTAGAATATGCGATAACATCTGGTTATTAAAAAACTGACAGCGTTCATTTCCCGAATATTTTTACGCATCTGTTGTACACAGATAAGCCGAGGGCTGTTGCACTAAATGTACAACAGCCCTCCATTGTTTCAATAATCTATTCTGTTTTTCAAAGCTACTTCTTTGCTAATGCCCTTGTATATTCTTCCCGTTCGGATTCCGGTATTCCAAGAGCCCCCATTGCCTGCTCTTTCGTCAATTTCATGTTTTTCATAAGATTCATAAGAGAGAGGATAACGCCTTCCCGATGCCCTTCCCGACGTCCCTTTTCTTCTACTCCTTTACTCAGGTTACACATTGTAATTTTCCCTCCACAACGAGACAGCAATTAATACTTTCAAACTATTTCTTTGCCAATTCCCTTGTATATTCTTCCCGTTCGGATTCCGGTATTCCAAGAGCCTCCATTGCCTGCTCTTTCGTCAATTTCATGTTTTTCATAAGATTCATAAGGGAAAGGATTACGCCTTCCTGACGCCCTTCCTGACGCCCTTCCTGACGCCCTTCCCGACGTCCCTTTTCTTCTACTCCTTTACTCAGGTTACACATAAGCTGCACCTCACTTTCAAATGTTCTATCCATCTCAATAGAAAACTCTTCTTGCAATATCTTCTTTTTCTCATCGGCTTCTCTTTCAGAGGATAAGAGTACTTCCAATAGCTTCAAAATACCCGAGTCTGCATTTTCGCTTTCCCCGCTCATGCAAAGCATAACCGCTGATAAAAGATCATAATTCTCAACCGCCTCTGTCGCGTTTCCCACCAGCTTCTCTTCTGTTATAGAATAACGGTTAATTGTATTCTTCCGCTTTTCCGGCGGATTTTTACATAACCATATGGAGCACACTTTTTTAATCTTATCGTACTTCGGAGCAGTAAACTCAGTTCCGTACTGGGAGGAAATCATCCTTGAACAGTAATAGATTGCCCTTTTAATGATCGGATATCCCGGGTAAAAATTCGACTGCGCTTCTATGTTAATGAATAAACTTACCATATCGTCTGTCCCTGGCACCAGAGCTCGAAAACGAATATCATAAGTGATTGTTCCTTCATGTATCGTGCTGTCCTCAGTATTCATTCCCTGGATTTGTTCATTACCTACTATTTCATCTGGGTTTACCGGCTCCTGTGCGATCTGTGGAGTACCCTCGATATATTTCTCCGCAATCTCCTTCACGTCGCATTCTCTGTATTCCTCCAGACAGCTTTTCATAATCCATGCCAAAATAATCTTATTGGCGAGCAATCGTTTGCATGCCGAATCATAAGCCGCGCTTTCTCCCGCTGCCGTTATATGTTTTGCCAATGTATTTTCCAATTTCACCATGTTCCTTTCCGGTATGTTCCTATTTTGATTTTATCATAGCCGTCAAAAATAATCTATTCTTTTTTATTGCTGACAGTTAGCTGTTAGCATTCACTCAATATTTATTTTTCCCACCAATAAGACCTCCGTTTTTTTCATTGCAATGTTAACACTATTCACTAATAAGATATTCATACGGTCCATATTTTAAAAAGAGCCCTATATTCTCTATTTCATGTATCCTAAGTTCATCTCCTTCTCGTTCTCCATTCATAAATATGAACCTCTCATCTATCAGAGTAGTTTCAGTAGAATTTTCTTTGCATCTTTCTCGTATTCGTAATCCTATTCCCAATGACTTCAAAACGCGAACCGCACCGCCCTTAATAAAATATTGGCGCAAGTTTTCCGTACATCTATTCAGATGTTCATTAGTAAGTGGAACTCCGTAAAAATATTTTGAAACTATATCTCTGTATTCGAAATAGTTACAAGTCATCATTTCCTCCAATCTTTTCTACACTTCAAAAAAAACTGCCTTATCCTTCCATTTCCCCATACAGAACCTCTAGCTTACCATCACGGAACTGTGTAACATAACTATGTTCCTTGTATTCCGATTCTTTTGCCAGTTCTAGTGCTTTTTCTACACCCAGATCTTCAAGATAATAAAGCGCTCCTCCTAAACAACATATACCATGCCCTTGTTTCTCTTCTTGTCTTGGTACAGGATGGGTATGTTGCAAAAAAGTTTTGCTGTCTTCTTTTATGATCTTCCTGTTATACCAGAAAGATAAATAGACTTCTATTTCCTCCTTTTTGCTGTCTGTTTTCACAATATAGGCCTTTTTGTCTATACTGTTCAATTCTTCTTGCGTAATATTACGACTAAAAGGACAAAATCTTTTTAGGAGCTCCATTTCCGACTTTACATAATCAAAGCTAGGTCCTTTAGGAATATATCCTATCGTCTTTTCATCTATTTCATATAGATCTGTTTTCATTACAAAGTTTCCACTTTCATCCGTTTCATATGTATAACTCTTCTTGTAACCACATCTGGGACAAAAAGTCAATCTTTCTCCCGTCCTATAGTTATAATCGTCCATTGCGAATTCATATGAGCACTGCTCGCACTCGATACACATCTGTACACTTCCCATTTTATTTCCTCCTGTCTTCTTCAACCAAAAAGTATCCTTTTTTCTCTCTTGTCCCTCCATTCATCATTTTCTAGTCCATATTCAGTATGAAAGAAATATAAGAACACAAAAAAACGGAGGACGCTTTAAATGTCTTCCGGTTTCATTCATTTTATTTTATATGCAATTAACAGTAAAATCTGGAGCGCATTACCCAAAGAAATCTGCGGCCTATATTACACTATCCAGATTTCCTGCGATTGTCTAATATGTCATTGAAAACCCCTACAAGTCCCTGTCCTGTATTTCAAATAAATGTATAAATATACATTCAAGTATACCGCATATAATACGTCTTTTTTCTATAAATGTATAAATATGCAGGCTAATAGACAGATATTTGCTATTGTACGAATCAGGTCACCCGTTCATCTGGTATCACCTAATCCTTATAGTATCATCCTGTCCACCCGTGACATACAAAATGATATTAAATGGTACTAAACAGCACTGTAAAACACTATTTTTTTCGTCCCCGAATAGTAGGAGACGAAATACTCCACCGCATTATTAGGAAAAAATTCCTTAAACTCGCCGTATAACTGTGCCGCCAAGGTCTTGTTGTGGGCGATAATAAGGGTTGGTTTATTCAGTTTTTGAATCACGTTTGCCATGGTAAACGTTTTTCCCGATCCGGTAACTCCCAGAAGGGTCTGACATTGGTTGCCTTCTTTGAAGCCCTGTACTAATTGCTCGATAGCCTGGGGCTGATCGCCGGTAGGCTTATATTCCGATACTAATTCAAAATGATCCATAGAAATTCTCCTTCATGAATCTAGTATTTTCATTCTCTTCTGGTATTATAGCAGAGTATAAAAAGAAAGTACAGAACAAACATTCGAAATTGTACTGTACTTTGTTATTGGTATATTAGTTCTTATAAGTCAGGCAATTTTAAAGGGCAGTTATTCGAAATTTTCGAATAACCGAAAAAGAGTAACCATAGCTGATCGCCCTGTCCCTCTCAATATTTTTCATTAAATTCGCTCATAGTCATAATCTCCGGATATCCGATTTCAACAACTCTTAAATCTTTATCCTCAGTTCTTCCCGGATTTCTTTCAGATAATTCTGCATTTCATCTTCATTTTGAAATCCTGCTTCTGCCGCCGCACCACGGAAGTTTTCTTCCACGTGCTGAAATGCTACATTTGCCGCATTTTCAATATAAAACCTGCCGTTTTCTTCAAGGATCAACACCTTATCTCCTGTATTTAGGTGTAAACGGTTTCGGATAGATACAGGTATAGTAATCTGGCCTTTGCTTGAGATTTTAGCAATTTCCATGTTCAGCACTCCTTTCTTGTTTTTCTTTACTTTCTTTACTTTTTTCTTTTAGTATATGCTCCTCTTCTAATTTTTACAAGATAATCTCTAATTTTTTGTCTTATTTTTATAATGACATCACAAACACTGTTCAGAGAGTACTTTTCATTCTCTTCTGGTATTATAACAGAGTATACTAACCGCTTCCTGCTCAAGTTTCACATCTTTTTCCTGCATATACAAAAGCGTTTCCAGATTTTCTCCCCCTTCTTCCTTCTCTTTTTCTATCAGCATACGCAGACCTTTTCTATCATTGTCTGTCAGCTTCTTTGAATAGTTTTCATAGGTCTTCAGTTCCCGGATTCCCATATGATACGTCTGAAACATAATGCCTGTTTTCTCGCAGAGATCTCTGTAAATACGAAATCCACCCACATCAATGTCTCCAAAGTGAAGATACTCTGCATCAGGAATCTCCTGATATACCATGCGCAGCAACTCTCTTCGCACAGAATTGTGATAGCCGCCGAGATAGATGATCAGGCTGGTTTCTTCTTCCCACCGGAAAAATGTGGTCAGATTTTCTATGGTGATGACTTTCTTTATGCTTTCTTTTCCACAGATCCGGATCCTTTTGATGTCTGCCCCGGAAATTCCGATTCCCTGCGCAAGAAGTGACAGCTCTATCGCAGAGCCGTCTTTTCCTGCTAATAGAAGTTTCCCTTCTCCTTTGAAATACACATAATCAGGCGTCTTGTAGATTCTGTATTCGGAGAGGATGGCGTCCGTATCCATATGGGCAAATTCCGGGCGGAAACGCCGCATGATTTTCCCAATCACTCCTGATATTTCTTCAAATATTTTAGAATCTCCAAAATGCCGGATAGAAAATTCCCGGATATAGCAGGATTCTTCGTTGCTTTCGACCTGGAAAAGTGCTGACAGTATCTGCTCTGTCCTGTCCGGAGCCGACAGATCTATAAATTCTTTTACCGTTTTTCCCTCTTCTATCCTCTGTTTCAAATAAGATACAAATGTGCCAAGCACCGGCATTTCCCTGCTTTTGGACTCCCAGGTCTCCAGGATTTCCAGATGCCTGTTTTCATTCTCTTTTTTAGGCGTACGGTTCAGATAAGCATAAACCGCTCCTACACAGGCGGTGTTTAAAAGAACTTTTTCAATGATATGTCCTTCTCTTCCCTTTTTCCATACGATCGTCAGAAACCCTTTTTGCTCTGTTTCTTCCAGAACGGCATGGATTTCATCATAAGCAAGAGAGCTTTCATTGAAATACTCCGGCACTGTCCTTTTTGTAAAGGGAAACGGGATCTGCACCTTTACTTTATTTTCTCCCCGTGAAAGCACACTTTTTTCAAAGGAATCCAAGAGTGCATTGAGGATTTTCTCATCATACCGCGCCATTGTAATACTCCTCCACATAGCTGACCTTTTCATCTGTCATCACAAGAAGTGTCTCCGACATAGCCGGACCGATATACTGGATCTTGTCCGGAGGAGCCGCGATGATAATCTGAAGGGGAAGTCTTCTTAAAAATTCCAGCACGCCCCCGATCCGCTCATCGTCCATGTTGTTAAAGGCTTCGTCGAACATCACAAGACCTGCCGCCTCTCCACCGATATTATTGCTGTAGAGTTGGACAAAGGAAGCTGCCACTGTCACATAGAACGGTGTCTGGGTCTCACCGCCGCTCTTTTCTTCGCATACCTTAGAATAATAAGAATAGCTCCCGTCACTGTGTATGATTTTAATATCATAATCCATATAAGTCCGGTAATCTGTAAACTCGTCTAAGGTCTTTGCATTGTTTTCATTATTAATTGCCAGCCGTTCAAACAGTTCTTCAATCACTTCTTTATGGGTTTCATGGAAAATACCGCTGAAAATGGACTCGCCCTGCACAATATTAAAGTCATCCATGATCATTTCATAATAGTTCCGGTGCCGTTTGCTCGGCATATATAAAAATTCATACTTTTCATTGCTGAATGCAATGTCTTTCAAAGCCTTATTCAATTCCCTGAACTCACTTTGCGCCTGTTTCATATTTTCCTGCAGCTTTGCAAGGAACTGTTCCCTGAATTCTTCTTCCGCCGCCGCTCTTGCTGATTCTACCTTTTCCTCATATTCTAATATTTCAGACGTACGAAGCCGGTCATAAATATGTGCAAACTCCGGGAATCCCTCCATCGTCGCCGCCGCGCCAAAGCTGTGCTCCGTTTTATATTCCACCATCAGACTGCGCATTTTTTCCTCTTTGTTTTGCCTTACTGTCTCGTTTGCCTTTCGCGTTCTGGCGAAATTTTCCTTAAACTGACCGAAGGATTTATCTGATGTCTGCTTCTCATATTCCTTTTTCCAAAGAAGCAGCTCCTCCCCTGCCTTAGCGGCAATCTGAGCGGCATACGTCTGTTTTCCCATTCGATTTTCTGTCTCTGCGGCAAGCTGTTCTTTTTTATTTCTGATCGACTGCTGAATCTGTCCAATCCTCTGATTCAGATTCGCAACGCTCTTTTCCAGATCCTTTCTGAGAGATTCCAATACCTCAAGCTGCAATTGCTTTTGGATAAATGTAGCATTCTTTTCCAGTGTTTTGATGTTATCACTACATTTCCGGATCCCTGCCCGGATACGGAAAAGCTTTGGCAGAACCTCCAGCCTGTACTTTACATCTACATCATGTTCGGTAGAGAGCGGCGACAGCATGGACTCCAGTGTATCATGCTTCTCATTTACCCCTTTTATCTCCTTATCCAGACGTTCTTTCTGATCCTTTGCCTGTTCAAGCTGAACCTTAAATGCGTTCTTTCCGATAAAAGGCACGCTGAAAATCTCCGGCCGGATCGCGCTTGCCACCCGGTTCTGATACTTCATACATTCCTTTGTAATGGAAGTCTGGTATTTTCGCAGTTCACTGTACCGCTCACACATGGTAACTTTTCCAAGGAGCATATTGATAAACCGTTTGGCATATTTATTTTTTGATGCCACAACTGACGCCAGAGTCCCCTCCGGCGTTTTATCGTAGGTTTCCATATTCTGAGTATTGATAAGCCCTACGCCATATGCTTTTTTCTCTCTCCGCAGTCTGTCATAGATCCCCAGTGCAATATCAAAGTTCTCCGGCTCCACCAGAATGTAGAAACGCTGTGTATTTAAATATCCCTCCACCGCATTTCTCCAGCTCTCATCTGTAATCTCCAGAGTTTCACATAACACACGCGGTTCTGGCTTCCTGCCGATTCTTGCAAATTCATCCCGGACTGCTTCCAGCACGCAGTTCACTGCAGTTGGGTAAGTTAATTTCTTTCGCTCTAACCTTTCAATTTTATTCTTTAGTTCCTGTTTTTCTTCCTGCAGTCTCTCCTGTGTGGTCTTCACCTCCGCCAGCTTTCCCTGTACCCTGCCATACATCTTCCCTTTGTACCTGATAACATGTTCCGTGAGTTCTTTTATCCGGGCTATATCATGCGTCCTATCCAGGTTCGCAAGTTCATGCTCGTATTCCTTCATACACTCGTCTACATCTTTCACTTCCAACAAACGGTAAACTGCATTCAAAGCCTTTTTCGCACTGTGCTGCAATTCTCTTTTTTCTACAAGCGCCTGTTTTTCTTCCTCCTGCAGCCGTTCTTTTTCTTTTTTCTGCTCTTCTAAGGCAATAAATTCCTGATTCTGTCTCAATTCCAGCCGCAGATTTGTTTCCATTTGGAATTTTTCGTCCTTTTCTGCTGTTACAGACAACAGTTCTTCTTCTGCATCTGCTTTTCGGCGTTCCTCTGTTCTTATCTCTCTTTCCAGACTTTGAATATGTTCTCCGGAAATGTCCACATCTGCCTGCGATAAGTAAAATTCATACATGCTGTCTTTTCTCTTGCATTCTTCCACATCACTATGCAGATGATCGATCTTTTCCAGCTTCTCCATCCTCTTTTTTACAGATTCGAGGGTTCTTTTTAAGTCCTGATAGGTACGCACATTTTCCCGAAGGACTTCTATATTCACTTCTTTTTCATCCAGCACATAAGAATATACAAAGTCTTTAATATCATCGATGGGTTTAAACGCCAGCGCTTTCGGAATCAGGCTGAAGAACTTGTCTTCGATTCGTCCAAACCTTGATTTTATCATTTTCTTCGCTTCTATCTGCGTCTTGCACCACTGGCGTATTGATTTGTTGGCGGCGCGGAATTCTGAAATTGACCGGGGAGTATTTCCCTTAAAGAACATCTCCTCCGTGAGCCTTTTATTGTCGATTAGATATCTGCCTGTCGTCTCCTGGCCTTCGGAAGCAGAATCCACAACCGCTCCTACAATAAAGTACCGGTCTTTACTCTCCTCGTAAAACTCAAGGGCGATATGTGCGCTGATCTGCCCGGTACGCTCGTAAGGTCTGCTCTCCTTTCCCGTTTTACAGCGCACATATCCCGTCAGCTTTCTCTTTCCGTTTTCGTGGGCCGCCTTATTAAAGGCATTGGCAGAACAGGTGATTACAAATTGAATGGCGTCCAGAAGGGTAGATTTTCCGGCTCCGTTTTCGCCGGAAATCAGCGTAGAATCTTCAAAATCGATGGTACAGTTTTCAAAGCGATGCCAGTTAATCAGCTTCATTCTCGTCAGTTTTTTCATCTGCTTTCTTCCCCTTTCTGTACAGTTCAAGCTTTTCATAAGCCTGTTTAATATCCTCGATCCTGACTGCCATCATGATCGAATCATAAATGAGAACCCGGGACTCTTCATTTCCCAGATCCCGGTCAAGAATCTCAATCAACTGAAATCTGCGGAACATGGTCAATGCATTTCTCATGGTTGTCTTATCGATCATCTTATCCCGGATCTGAAGGCTTAAAAACTTATCCTGAATATCCCCCAGATTGATAATCGCCTCATCGCTGGCGGACAGTTCCCTCTTTTTCTCGTCATAGAGAATCCTTAAAATCAGCAGAATAATGGATTCATACAATTTCAGATTCAGCCGGTTATAGTTCTGCGGATTGGTAAGTTGGATCACCCCGTCCTCTTCATTAATCTCAAGTCGATACCCCAGCACAGACAGATATTCTCGGAATTCACTCCGGTATTTAAGCACAAAATAGTAATCCGCCTTATTTGTCACATTCCCCTTACACAGAAAGCAATGACTGAGGAGCCGGTTGCATATCCGCTTAAATTCATCTTTATCCTTTTGCAGCATATTTCCCAATAATTCCACTATTATTTCCTCCAGATCCTGAAATCTCTGAACCGGAATCCGTTTACCTCTTTTTCTTCTCCGGTCTCCACTCCATACCTCATATTTTTCCGCTGGCCATACAGGCGCACATAGATGATCTTCACAAAATCCTCTGCGTCGGACAGCGGCAGCTCTGTGGCAAGCATTTCTTTTCTCTCACCCATACACTCGTCCACATAACGTCCGATCTTCTCAGCGCTTAAGATTTTCTGCATCTTCTCCACCATGCGGCGCATTTTCTCCTGACGCAGCCTGCTGTCCGGTTCCCGGTTTATGATCTGCTGAGGTTCAAATGTCTTCTTTCCCTCGATCGGCGAATACAGCGAACTTTCATCTAAGAATCCACAGCTGTAGATCCGCACGAGATTGTCAAGGAACCCGATCTCATAAATCCCTCCAAGCTCCATTTTCTCTTCGTTCATCACTTCATTGATTCCCAACAGGAGTTCCTTGAGCTGTCCGCGGATATCTTCATTCCCTGACAAAAGGAATCTGGCTCTGTTTATGGCCGCGCGCTGATACTGCGTGTTCTTCTGATTGATCTCATTTAAAATGTCGTCCATATTACGGAATGCCTCAATAATCTCATGAAGATACCGGTAGACATTCTCCCGTGCCGTATCCACATCCGTCTCCTGTAAGCCTGCAAGCTCTGACGCAGCCTTTTCTATATAGGAACGGCTTTTGCTCCTGCTCTCCAGTCTTTCGATAATCTCCGGACGAAATTTCGATACATTGTCAGAAGTAAGAAGCCTGTGATACGCTTTATCCACGATATTGGTAATATAGTCATTAAACAGGGCGTCCATGATTTCCGCCACCGTACTGTGTTTCGTAAGTTCATCTATGTAATGCTTAATATTAGAATTCAGATTCTTAAGCCCGGTAATTAAAAGATCCGTATTCTCCATAATCTGAAGCAGGACGACTCCGGGGTTGTCTGTATTTCCTCTTACCAGACTATATATCGTATAAATATATCCCTGGTACTCAATCTGCTTTCCATCTTCGATCTCCAGCAGCGTCTTCATTACCCGCACGGCATATTCTTTAAAATTCACCCGCTGCACATAACTTTTGTCCGTCTCAATTTCAATCCATCCATAGTGTTCCAGTTTCCGCAGAATCCCGTTTGCCTTTCCCCTGCTGTCAGCCCCCGCGAAATCCTCCTCTACGATTTCCGCTGCCGCGGACTGTTCAAAATAATACTGCAGCTCATCCGCGACTACTTCTCTTTCTATACCAAAAGAAAGCTGATAATCCATGACAGAAAACAGCTTACAGATACACTCCCAATATACAGTTTTATTCGGTGATGCAAGGGGAACAAAAAAGTTCCCCGGCAGGACATGAAACATGATCTAATTCCCTCTTCTGTGTGCTATTTTCCACTGCGTTTTTCGCTTTTATTTTCCTTCCCCGATCAGGATTTCCTTCCCCCGGAAAGCAAAGCCATATTTTCTGATCCGCTCAGACTGTATTCCTTTTCCAGTCAGCACGGATTCATAGTTCTTCGTTTCAATCTGGCTTAATGCCGCTTCGACGGTCTGTGACAAGTCATTCTCATCCTGATCCTGGATTTTGAATTCCATAATGATAGCAGGATCTGCTTTCTCTTTCGGCTCTATTATCACATCATATCTTCCAAATCCGCTTTCACGGTTTGATGTGATCTGATAGCGGTCTTCAAGATCCACAATCAGCCCTAATACGAAACCATGGTAAAACCGTTCCGGCTCTGTGACTTCAGAAGGCTTTTTCCCTGTATCAAAATAGCTGAAAACAGCGGATGCAACCCGGTTTATATAAACATTCATCGCTTTCACATCGCCCATAAGCAGCGCTTTTACAAACTCATTATAATTTGACGATGATGGGGCAAACCAACTGCGGACCATCTTTTTCAGCATGATAAGCACCTCAAAATTTGTGATACTTACCCCATAGACATGATCCCATTCATCACTTGTTTCTATCGTCCTGCTGTCACTCACTTTCAAATAACCGCTTGTCAGCATCAGACTCCATATCGCATTCTCATCAATATCCAACTGCCCATATATGATCTGTTCGTCAATTTCCGTATAAATACATTCCCGGCGCAGCAGCTTTTCAAAGGATTCCTTTACTTCCTTATTTCCTTCCTGCAAAAGTTTGCTGATCAGCTGATTGCTGCTGGTATTTACCCAGTACGGCGCTGCCGTCTTCGTATCAAGGTAATTCAGTATAGACCAGGGGTTATAGATATCTTTTACATTCCCAAAGCAGAAGCCGTCATACCATTTTTTGACTTCATCTTTCCTGCCGCCAAGCCCATATTCCTCCAGGGAACGGAAAACTTCTTCTTCCGTAAATCCAAAGCAGTCTGCATATTCATTCGATGTTGTCGTTACCACCTTCAAATGGTTCAAGTCAGAAAAAATAGATTCTTTGCTGATCCTTGTGATTCCCGTCATAATTCCCCGTTCCAGATACGGGTTGTCTTTAAAGGACGCATTTAATAAGTTTCTGACAAAATCCGCCAGTTCCTGCCAGTAGCCTTTTACATAGGCTTCCTGCATAGGGGTATCATATTCATCCAGAAGCAGGATTACTTTTTTCTTATAAAAGCGCTCCAGGTAACCGGAAAGTTTTTTCAGCGTCATAGTTGCTTCATACTCCGGCATCTCAGCTGAAACTTTTAAAAACTCTGCTTTTTCCTGCCCGTTCAGGATATCTCCTTCCAGCAGAAACTGGTATTTCTGGTACAACATCTGGAGCGTGGCGCAGATCTTTTTCCTTGCCTCTTCAAAATTCCGTTCTTTAATGGATGAAAATGTAAGCGAAATCACAGGATAAGTCCCCTGTATCTCCCGGTATTTTTGTTCTTTCCAGATATCCATGCCCCGGAAACACGGATTGTCTGCATGTTCAATGGAGAAAAAATGTTCCACCATGCTCATAGTCAGCGTTTTTCCGAAACGCCGCGGGCGGGCGATCAGAGTCACCTCATCCTTCGATTCCCACCACTCTTTAATAAACCGCGTTTTATCAACATAAAACACATTCTCCCTCTGGATTTTAAAGAAATCCTGTATCCCAATCCCGACTACTCGCGCCATACCATCACCACCTCAAATATGTTTAACTGCTCCAGTGAATTTTTTATCATTATACTTGAATTCTATGGTAAAGTAAATTTTTCATTTTGTCTAAAAATCTATCTCCCACAGCATTTTTTATACTTTTTACCGCTTCCGCAGGGACACGGATCATTTCGTCCTATTTTCTTTTGTACCTTTGGTGTTTGTATTGTCCCCATTTTCCATTCCGGCGCCACAGTTACGTTTATTTCTTTCTTTTGTCTCCCCAGTTCCTCATCTGTAAAGCCTCTGTTACTCCACCTTCTCACTGTATACACCCATGCGCTGCAGTTCCCGGCAAAGTTTTCTCCGCTTTTCCTGCTTTTAAATGCAATCCCTCTTGCAAACAGCAGATTCATAATGTCCTGTGCCGAAAAGTCATTCTGCGCTACCATGTATTCCAGTTCAAACATCAGATTATCTGCCCTCGTCTTATCTCTCATAAGCCCGGTTAGATCTTTAAGCATCTTTTTATAACATGGATTTTCTATATCCACTATATGTTCCGCATACAAATAAATCTCTTTCCTGTCTGGTATGTAATATTCCTGCCCTGATACCTGTTTCAGAAATTGTTTATACTGTTTCCGATTTTCAAAATCATTACTGATAAACCACTCTCCTTCCTGCCAAAACGCTCCCTCTTCGCGCTGGCAGAGAATTTGAAGCGTCTCTTCTGCTTTTTCAGGCAGCCATTCCAGTTCCTTTTTCTCATCCTCCGATAAATCCGGATACTCAAACATTTGGTTCATGATAATTTGGAGTACCTTTTTCTTTTCCACAATTCCAAACAGATTTATGCAGGCACGCAAAGTCAGCCGTACTCCTGTAACAAGCCCCAGTAAATTTTTCGCTTTTTCATCTTCCAGATTTGTGAGTATTATTTCCCGTATTTCATCCGGCACAACAAAGTCGCATTCATTATCTTTACAGACCATAAAGACCCAGCCTTTGCAACAATAATTTTCCTGCAAAACCGCCATCTGTATCATTGATAACGGATGACCGTTCATTGTCCTTAACAGAATTTCTATGTCTTCCTTATCAAGAAAAATAAATTCTTTCCGGATGGATTCCAGAATCAGATCATATACACATTTCTCTTTCTTATTACGGGAAACAGACATATCTGTTTCTTCTGTCCAGTTTTCTATTATTCTGTCAAGCAGGGCCTCAGGCGCCCTTTTTAACAGTTCTTTAAGATCTTTTGTCTCTTCTCCTTGTATCATAAAGTTTTCCGTATAATCTGATGCCATTTGACTTAACATGTCGTTATCAATATCCAGGCGATTTAAAAATTCATCCATCTCTTTTATTTCTGATTTTCGCATAGGCAGCTCCTTTTCTGAATTCCCTCTTCTATCAAAATTGTTATTTTCTCTGCTGCATCTTTTGGAATATTTAATCGCTGCGACTTTTTCATCTTTTCCATTCCTTCTTTGGACGTTAACAGTTTTTTCCCGGCTCTGGCCTGCTCCTTTATGGATTTAGGGGAAATACACATCCCCAGTCTCTTAAAAAATCTGCGGTTTTCTGTCTCACAGCCGGGAATTTCCGAGGTATGAACCAGGGGAATCTCGGAAACTGCCGCCTCTGTGGAAGTCAGTCCTCCCGGCTTAGTATAAACAATGTCGCAGGCCTTCATATATAAAGGCATCTTATTGGTTTTGCCAAGAATAAAAATATCTTCTTCTCCCCTGTATTTTTTCTCCAGTTTTTCGCAGACTTTCTCATTGCTTCCGCAAATCAGCACCATGCTGACATCTCTCTCATTTTCTTTCCAGATCCGGGCGGCCAGTTTCTGAAGGTTTCCTGCGCCCATACTTCCTCCGATAATCAGATACACCTGTTTCTCCAAAGGAAGCCCCAGCAGTTCCCTCGCTTTCTTTCTGCCTGTTTTCATAGAGAATCGACTGCTTACGGGAATTCCGGCAGGTATTAGCTTTTCCTTTGGAATTCCTCTGCGTACGCACTGGGGAATCAAATCTTTGTGGGGAGCTATATAATAGTCGCAGCAGGTTTCTTCCCAGAAAGGAATGCAGGTATAATCGGTCATAACCGCTATGGTCAAAGGCAGGTCAAATCCTTTTCTCTTCATATAAGTTATGGTCTCTGCCGGATAGAGGTGCGGCATAACAATGGCGTCGAAGTCTTCTCTCTCCAGATAAGTTTCCAGATATTTGGCCATTTTCCCATTTATATAATATACGGGAGATTTTTTGGTAATTCTGCTTACTGCCATCCCCGCCTTATAAGCTGCACCAAAGGCATGGGGAACCTCTTTTACCACATTTACGTAAACGTCTTCTACCCTTTTGGAAACTTTTTCTCCGGCCAGAGTTAAATAATCGAAGAACACCGCCTGATGACCTCTGGCTTCCAGTTGTTCCTTTAATGCAAATCCGGCTGCATTGTGGCCGCCTCCGGTATTGCAGGATAAGATTAATACTTTCATACACTAATTCCTCCGGAAAACAAATCGAATCTCTCTTTCTTCTTTTTTGTCCTCTTTCCGGTGCCTCCTCCATACCAGTAAAGTAATCATGGCAGAACCCAGAAGGACTTCGGTGCTTTTAATAAAGAACAGCTCGCTGACCGCCCAGCACAAAAAGGCTGCAATGGTCCGAAAACTGTGTGGGTTCAGAACAAAAACAAGAGAAAAGAACAAATACCAGAAGGCCAGCAGCCAGATGCAGGGAAATCCCGGACAGAGCCCTAACAAAACCCCGAAAGATACGGCAATTCCCTTTCCCCCGCCTGCATATCCCCGAAACAGAGGAACTACATGACCCAGCACCGGAGCTGCCATAACCAGGACAAATCCCGGATTTTGCACATCCAGAGTCCGGACTGCCAGATGCACCGGAATTGCCCCTTTTAACAAATCGCAGACTAACACCAGAATACCGCAGGGAACACCCGCGTATAGAAAGGCATTCGCCGTTCCCGGATTTCCATCCCGGCTCTCTTTGCGAATATCGATTCCTTTTACCTTTTTAGGAATAAGATAGGCAAATAAAATTCCTCCTGTTAAATATCCTAAAATTGAAAAAAATAGATAACCCAATCTCTGTCCTCTTCCTTCTTTAAACTCTATAACTATACAATTTCTATCTTCTCTGCCTGTCCGGCAAATCTCTCTCCGAATATTTCAAACATTCCTTTTGCCTCTTCATAATGCCCCTCTACGGCATCCAGAGCTACAGGCCCCAGATGAATAAAGGGTTTTCCCTGAGAGGAGCCTCCGGAATACACCATCATTCCCTTTACCAGCATATGACCGATTAAAGTAACAATTGCAATGTCTCCGCCTCCCTGGGCGTAATGAGCGGTGGCATATACGCCTCCCAGTTTTCCGGCCAGAGAAATTCCCTGGCTGTCCTCTTCAAACCATTTCTTCATTTTCCAACAGGTGCTTGCCAGATACGTCGGCGTTCCGAAAATAACTCCCTTACAGCTATTGATATATTCCACATCCATTGGTTCTTCAATGGAGAACAGGCGAACCTGACCCCCGGCTCTGCGGATACCTTCTCCAATTACTTCTCCCATTTCCCGGGCATGTCCTGATTTACTGTAATAAATAATTGCAAAATTCATAAAAATTACTCCTTCCTCCAAAACTGCATTGCAGTAATTCCTTCTTATTGGTATTATATAAAATATGTGATTTATTCGCAATACGCACCGTTTTTTCAAAAAGGAGAGAGCTTATGATACCAATTGAAATACGAGGAGTACGGATCGGAGCCGGACGTCCGAAAATCTGTGTTCCCATTACAGGAAAAACATATAAGGAAATACTGGACGATGCTGCTATCATCGTAAACCGTCCCTGCGACATGGCAGAATGGAGAGCCGACTGGTTTGAAGATGTTTTTCATCTGGAACAGACCATAGAAGTGTTAAAAGAACTTCGGCAGATTTTAGATAAGAAACCTTTGTTATTTACCTTCCGCACCCTGCAGGAAGGAGGAGAAAAAGCCATCTCAGTTCAGGAATACGTTGCTCTCCTAAAGGCTGTCTCTGATTCTCATCTTGCAGATCTTGTGGATATAGAATTGTTCCCCTTTGAACAGGAACTTCCTTCCCTGATCTCTTATGTCCATAAAACTTCGGGAAAGGTTATCCTGTCCAGTCACGATTTTCAGAAAACACCGACCTGCGGGGAACTTCTGAAGCGTCTGGAAAAAATGGAAGAGCTCGGAGCTGACATCAGTAAAATCGCAGTGATGCCCCAAAGCAGAAAGGATGTCCTCACCCTTCTTTCTGTAACAGAAGAAAGAAACCGCCATGCACTGCATCCTGTTATTACCATGTCCATGTCAGAAACCGGGCTTATCAGCCGCCTGGCAGGAGAAGTATTCGGATCTGCCGTTACCTTCGGATCTGTCACCAATGCTTCCGCCCCGGGCCAGATTCCTGTAGAGCAGCTTTCTCAGGTACTGGATATTCTCCATGGAGGAAAAGAAGAGTAAAGAGAAAAGGCGAATATTCTGCCAGCCTGCAGAATATTCGCCTCCGTCCTTTTATATTTTGCTGTTAAAATACTCTTGTGTAACTCTTAATTGTCTTTTTAAAATTTCCTTCCACATTCTTGAATGAATTTCCCCGCTTCCTTTTGACACTTTCGTCATACGGACAGAACCATCCTCGTCTATTTTTCTATAAAAATAATGATCAGTATCTTTATATAGTTCCCATCCGTCCCTCTCACAGAATCGCTTTAGTTCTTTCCATCGAGGCATTGCACACTCTCTCCTATCCTTTTGGGATCATCCATTATCAACGCTTTAAAAATATACGGAATATGCTGTTTTCTATTAGGACTATGGGAATATAAAGCATAATTCTCATAATACTCCATTGCATACTCTAAGATTGCCTCTCCTAAAGCCATTCTGGACTCCTGCTCATTTTTTCCATTTTCAATTAAATCTATTTCCATCAGGGACAGCGTAATACTTCCGTCATCTTCTATATACCTGACTGCCGAGAATGAATAACCTTTTAAAATTTCTTCCATGGTTTCTACACTGGAAAACCATAATCGATCTCTTGTTCTTTTAATGAATTTCGGCCTTTCATGCAATACGCTGTCACAGACAGAACTCCATTCTTTTCTTACCTGTGTGGCTTTTTCCATCAACAACTCCATCATCTCCTTTGTCCTCCATTATAATAAAAAGTGTACATAACGTCAACTATGTACACTCTTTATTATAATATAATTCATTACAGAATATGCGCTTTTTTAATCAATATAATTTCAGGACATTATGCAGATATTTCTTAGAAACCATGGCTGTTTCGTAATTGCACACCCTCGGCCAGTCTACTTCCACACAGAGGATTCCGTCATACCCGGCTTCTTTTAACACTTCCAGCACGCCGCGAAAATCCACGATTCCCTCTCCCAGAGCTCTGCAGCGTTTGATAGGAAATTCCGGATGTTCGTTTTCATCAGAACTGATGTCTTTGAAATGCACATAAGCCAGCCTTCCCACATACTTTTTGAACACTTCCACCGGATCCATCTTTCCCAGTACGCAATGACAGGTATCAATACAGTATTTTACCAGTTCCGGATCTGTATGGGCATCCAGATAGGCAATCTGATCCGCCGTCTCAAAATAGGTTCCGTAATGAGGATGTACGCAGACGGTCACTCCGTATTCCTTTGCCATCTTTGCAATCTCATTAATGTGTTCGCAGATAACGGCAAGTTTCTCTTCTGTGGCTTTTGCCCCGTTTCTTCTTGGCCCTTCCAGATTCATCAGAGATGCATTGTGAGCTTTCAGAAACTCACAGCATTGTACCGCCATTTTATAATCTGTCTCGTAATCATCTGACATGGCATGATAGATATTTACAAATTCCACCTGGTTTTCTTCCATAATCCGGTCAAACTCTTCGGGATAATCTTTAAATAAAGTAGAAACAAAGTTAAAATTCTCTACACAGGAATACCCCAAATCAGCAACTTCCCGAACTCCCTGTTCAAACAATCCTCTCGCTTCTTCCGTACTTTCTGTTGCTCCGAACTGGGACTTCATCCAGGTCCAGACTGTATATGCGATTTTCATCTTCCTTCTCCTTCCTCATTTAAATTCCAATGACATCCTTCAGATAGTTTCTGCTGTACTGGGCCGATTCATAATGACATACCTTCTGGTAATCCAGTTCCACACAGACTACGCCGTCAAAATGATGTTCTTCCAGTACCCGGAAAACTCCTTTAAAGTCAATATTTCCCTGTCCCAGGGCACGAAAACGCTTCATCGGCCATTCCGGATTTAAGGTTTCATCGGGATCAATATCCTTTAAATGCACATAGGCAATCCGGTCAATATACCGTTTGAAAGCTGTCACCGGATCACCGCCGGATAGAGCAATATGAGCTGTGTCCACACAGAGGCTGACCAGACTGGGATCTGTTTTTTCCAGAAAATAGTCTATCTGCTCCATTGTAAAAACCGGTGTATTTGCATGAGGATGAACACATACGGTAAGACCCTGTTCTTTTGCAATTTCTCCGATGATATTTGCCTTTCTGGCATAATCTTCCACCTTTTCTTTATCAAATGGACGGTTGTAAGGCCGGTCTTTCCAGGTCTGCATCTGCAGATTCATATATTTCGCTCCCACTGCTTTCCCGAATCTGGCGTACCGTCTGCCGTTTTCCACATCCGCCTCAAAATCCGGAGTCAGATAATGATAGATATTCACAAATTTCAGCCCATAACGGTTCATAATATCAGTAACTTCTCCGGGATTTTCCTCGTAAAAATCTGCAAACCAGTTAAAGTTTTCAATGGTTCTATATCCCAGATGGGATACCTCCCGGCAGGCCTGTTCAAAGGCCGCCTTGGGATCTTCCACTCTGCACCAGTCTCTGTGCTCATCACTCAGCCAAGTCCATACTGTATAACCTAATTCCATATCACACTCTCCTTTTCTCTTATCCTTTTGTGGCCCCTGCCGTCAGACCTTCTATAAACTGTTTCTGAGCCAGAAGGTAAATAATAATTAAAGGCATGGTCGCCGCCGTTAATGCTGCAAACATCTGGGGAAAATCCGTGCTGTATTCTCCTACGAAAGTCATAATTCCCACAGGAAGCGTCTTTGCCTCCTCGCTTCTTAACATAATGCTAGACAGAAAGTATTCGTTCCAGGTATTCAGTCCGCTGAATACCACCTGTATCATAATTCCCGGTTTAGTCAGTGGCAGAACTACTTTCACGAAGCTCTGAAAGCGGTTACAGCCGTCAATCATAGCTGCATCTTCCAGGCTTTGGGGAAGAGATACATAAAAGGAGCGCATTAAGAAAACGCCGAAACTTACCGCCTGACCTGCATATACAAACGCGATCCCCCAGACAGAATCCACCAGTCCCAGTTTCAGAGCCACGGAATAGGTCGGCATGCCCAGGATTCCTGCCGGAATCATCATTCCCACCAAAAGAAACATATAAATCAACTTTCGTCCCTTAAACCGGACTCTTGCCAGCACATAGGCCGCACAGCAGTTTACAGGAATAATAATCAGCAGAAACAGTCCCGTTACGAGAATACTGTTTAAATATTTTCTTCCCAGCCCTCCCCGCTCCCAGGCTTCTATGTAATTGGAAATATGAAAAGTATCCGGAATCCCCCAGATATTTGTATAGAAGTCGCCGGTTGTCTTCAGCGAACCAAAAATCATCCAGATAACCGGATAGATAGTAATCACCAGGAAAAACAGAAGAATGGCCCAGCGAAAAACAGATCCTATGGTTACTTTCTTTTTTCTCATCCCAGTCCTCCTATTCGTAGTTGTCTTCCTTCGTCATTACTCTGAACTGCAGGAAACCGATTACCAGTACAATGGCAAATAAAATCATAGACATTGCATTGGCTTTTCCCACATTCCGATAATCGAAAGCAGTTCTTACAATATACGTCAGCGCTACTTCTGTAGAGCCGAAAGGCCCTCCGTCCGTCATAACGTTGATCAGATTGTAGTTGTTGACAAACGCTCCTGTAATGGCCAGTAAAACATTCACCACCAGGATCCCGTTAATCTGCGGCAGAGTAATGGACCAGAATTTCTGAAATTTTCCTGCCCCGTCAATTTCCGCCGCTTCATAGAGTTCGTTTGGCACTCCCTGGAGGCCTGCCAGATACAAAACCATATGGAATCCGATCCATTTCCAGATGTCAACCCAGGCTACAGAGTAAAGGGCGACATTGGGATCACTTAACCACCCCTGAATCAGACTTCCCAGCCCCACCTTTGTAAGAAAGCTATTTAATATTCCAAATGTGGGATTATAAATCCAGGTCCATAAAACGCCAATTACCACGTAGGAAAATGTTACCGGCATATAAAGAGAGGTTCTGAAAAGTCCTTTTCCGCGGACCTGTTTTACAATTAAAAGTGCCAGCGCAAGACCCAGTCCGTTTTTCAATACAGTAACTACCAACGCATATTTAAAGGTATTTCCAAGGGCGCTCCAGTAATTTTTATCCTGAAATACAAATGAATAATTCTGAGTTCCTATATATTTCATTTCCGACAGCCCGTCCCATTGAAAGAAACTGGTGTACAGTCCGTAAATAAACGGGGCAATTACAAATAAAACAAACAGGATAATAGCCGGAGCGGTCATACAATACGGAAAGATTTTATTTACCAGTTTCCCATTTCTTTGTCTTTCTCTTACCATGATTTCCTCCCCTGCGCCTGTGCCGGATCAATTCTTTCATCCGGCACAGAAGCTGCTGTTATGCATAACTTTCCGGTATGGTGGACGGAGTAACCGTCTCCCACTGTTCATCTGTCCAGGTACTCCACCAGTCGTACTGGTATCCTTCTGTTACAAGGCGCTCATAGGTGCTCTGGATTTCCTCCACGGCGTCCTGGGCAGAAATGTTTCCCGTTCCCACTGCCGGAATGGCCTGTGCCACCACATCGTTAATTTCAGACGGCCATACCCAGTCCAGATAGGTAATAATATGCTGTGCATGATTATCATTTATATCCTGGATAAAATTACTTTCTCCTTCTGTGCTGCCCTGCGCTTCTACTCCCTTAATACTGGGGATAATCGGGCCGGCTGCCTCAATAATCGGACCGGCATATTCCGGTCTTGTTATCAGTTCCACAAATTTCATAATCAAATCCATGTTTTCCTGATTGCAGAACGTAGGAATAAATAAACTGGTTCCGCAGCCGCCTCCGTGCTGAGCCTGTACCCCTTCTACCATAGACGGAAACTCAAACACACCGATTTCAAAACTGTCGCCGACTACTTCTTCCACATTGGTATATTCCCAGGTTCCTCCGAAGAAAATAGCTGATTTTTCCTGAGAGAAAGCGGCTCTCATACCATCTGAATCTGTATTAAGACTGTTGCTGTCAATAAGACCCTCATCAAAAAACTGCTTAATCAGTTCGAAGGCTTCCGTCTCTTCTTCTGTGTCAAAGGTTCTCTCTCCTGACAGAAAGGCCTCTACGTTTTCCACGGACTGATTGCCGGTTGTCTGTGCATATGTTTCCATAAACCACATGGGCCAGTAAGTGGCAAGACTTCCCTGCTGCAGAATCGGCGTAATATTTTTCTTCTCTTTAATCACTTTACAGACTTCTGCCAGTTCTTCAAAAGAAGCAGGTTCTTCCAGTCCCAGCTCGTCAAACATGGTCTTATTATAATAGAAAGAACAGGTTCCGGAACTTCCGATTGGAATGGACCAGACTTTCTCTCCTACAGTTGCACTGTCCAGCATTCCCTCTACAAACCGGTCTTCATAGGGTTTTACCAAATCGGTCATATCCATGCAGATCTGCGCCGGAGCCAACGAATTCTGAATCACACGGGCGCCGCAGGAATATAAATCAATGGTCTCTTTTGCCAGTTTTGCTGCCTGTACGCTTTCTGCCACATCATCAAAAGATCCCTGCCAGTTAATTTCCACTTTCACACCTGGATTTTCTTCTTCAAACTGGGCTGCTGCTGCCTCCCAGGCCTCTTCTTCTCCCGGATACATCCGGGTATGTCCTCCGATATGAAGGACTCTGTCCCCACTGTTTTCTCCCTCAGACCCAGTCTCTGCTGTTTCTTCTTTGCCGCCGCATCCTGCCAGTGTTCCCACTGCAAACACAACTGCTAACCCTAAGGCTAAAATTTTTCTTATTTTCATAAAATACCTCCCTGATACATTAACTGAGAATCAGTACCCCGATAATAAAGCATATAATTCCCGTAAATAATGTAATTTTCGTTTTCCATGTTGTCTTATTAAATTCCCCATATAAAATACCGTATACATACTGCCACAGATTAAAGGAAGTTCCCATGGGCCAGGCAATGGCGAAACTTAGTACCGGAGCGGAAACACAATATCCCACATTTCCTCCATAATGGCAAAAAGCAGCAAACAGACTCATGAAAATCCCTTTTCTGTTTTTCCAGGAAAAACAGGTACGCCACTGTTTCTTTCTGGTAAGCCAAATTCCGGAAATTACCCAGGTTCCCAAAAAAGAGCCGATTGACAGAAGTCCCACACACAGCAGCGCCGGAATTCCATCCGGGTTTAAATCCGTCTGTACCGTTACCGACTGGGCGATGGAATAGGCCGGATTTAAAAAGAGAGCTCCGAACAAAAGGAAGAGGGTGTTTTTCATCCGGTGTTTCATCTCCTGTTTATAGGACTCATCCTTTGCATTTTTTCCGTTGTCCATATCCCGCATCTTAGAGGCAAGCTGACAGATAATAGCCGCTGCAATCAAAATTACAGAGGCGATGGCAATCTTTGCAACGGACTGTCCCTCCCGGATTCCTCCGAAGAGACAGGAGGTAAAGGTTCCTACCAGCACGCTGCAGGTTGCGCTGATAGACGTGGATAAAATCAGCCCCACATTTTTGATCACGATCATATTAATCTGAACTCCCGCACAGAAAAACATTCCGCAGCACAGGGCAAATATGCAGTCTCCCGGCTGCCTCTGAATAATTTCCAGAAGAGGCTCTGCGATAAAAAACGGTTTAATAACCAGGATGATTCCCCAGACGATTCCCACAGAAAACGTATACATCCATAACATAAAAGCTGCCACCGGCCATCCGTTTAACCGTTTGATACACTGATACCAGCTTCCCCAGATAATAGTGGTAAACAATAGCAGAAGCAGCGCCTGTGTCGATGATAATACTCCCATTCCTTCTCCTTAGATTTCCACTTTCAGCATCATGTCATAAGCAAGCTGAATATCTTTTCTGGCATCTTCCCCGCTGGTCAGGGGCTCTTTTTTATTTACGATGCAGTCATAAAAATGTTTCCACTCATTTCTGTAGGATTCCTCATAGTTATTCACTACTGTCTTATCTGCATTTACCATGGTATTTCCTTCATTTTCATTAATCTTTACTACCGTGGGATGGTTCTTTAAATAAGGCCATGGAAAATGCAGAGAAACATTTTTCTGCGGAGCATATACCCACAGTTTTTCATCCCAGGAACGTCTGTCCATTACCAGTCCTGATTCAAATACGCACCGAAAAGTCCCGTAATCCAATACAGAAGTAATAAAGGTATCCTGATAAACATCGGCAAATAAAACCTTAGGTTCTCCGAATGCATGGCGCATGAGAATCGTATCATGGGTAGATAATCCCAGCATCAGGCTGTATGCCTCTCCCAGATGTTCCCGTTCCTTCCCCATTTGTTTTGCAATGGCCTGCTGAATCTCTTTTTGTCCCTTTTCAATGACTTCCTGTGGAATATCGTTCCCCCGGTGAATGTTAAAAATAGAATTGGTAAAATCAAAAGAACCTCCAAAGTCATGGACGCGTACCAGGCTGATTCCTTTCAGATTCTGTACTGTCTCCCTGAAGTACTCATAACCCGGATCGTAACGTTTCATGTAACCTACCATCAGAATCACCTGATTCTTCTTCGCCTCACGGATCATTTCATCTGCCTGTTCCAGATTGTAGGCCAGAGGTTTTTCAATCAGCATGTGTTTCCCGGCTCTGGCCGCCTTTACTCCCGGTTCATAGTGGTCCTTGGTACAGATAACCACTGCTTCCAGCTGTTCATCCTTCAGCATCTCATCCATGTCCGTATAACGGCGTCCGGGACAAATCCCGTAGATTTCTCCCAGCGTTTCCACCACTTCCCTGGACAAATCACAAAGGGCATACAGCTCAAAATCCAGCGATTCCTGCAGATACGGAAGATGTTCTATCTGGGCAATCTGTCCGCATCCAATTACTCCAACACGAATCTTTCTCCCCATAATGACACCTCCTTACGGCTTTATAATGACTTTCACTGCCTGTCCCTTTCTTAATTTTTCCATACCTTCTTTTATCTCCTCCAGAGGATACGTATCCGTAATCAGCGACTTCATATCAATCACTTCTTCCTCCAGAATCTTCACTGCCTGCGGGAAGGTGGCATTTGCCAGCCAGGTTCCCAGTACCCTTACTTCTTTGGTTGTAATTTCACATTGTGCGATTTCTTTTCTGGCCTGTTTGTTTACCCCAAAAAGAACAATGGTTCCGTCTTTTCTCACCAGCTCCATGCTGGCTGCAATCTGTGAACCGGTTACATCAAAAACATAATCTGCACCTATCTCTGTTTCTTTATAAATTTTCTCTGCCGCGTTTTCTTCTATGGGATTTATTACCTGTCCTAAATTTAAACCTTTCGTGAATTCCATTCGATAAGGCGCTGTCTCCAGGATAAATAATCTGCTAATTCCTGATTTTTTCAGCAGCATCGCAATAATCAGTCCGATGGGACCCGCTCCGATTACTACTGCGGAATCGGAAGGTTTTATATCCACTTTGTTCAGTCCGTTTACTGCACAGGCAAGAGGCTCCGCACAGGCAGCCACTGACGCATCCACCTCATTGGAAATCTTATAAGCCACCTTATCGCTGACCACGCAATACCTGGCAAAAGCCCCATCATAATCAATTCCCAGAGCTTCAATGTTTTCACACTGGTTGGGAAGATTTTTCCGGCAATAGACGCATTTCCCACAGTAATTATTGGGATTTACCACAACCCGATCCCCAATCTCAAGCTGATCCACCCTTTCTCCTTTTTCTCTGATAATTCCACAGAATTCATGGCCTAAAACGGTTCCTTCTGTGGCAATGTATCCCGGAGGATCTGCCGTAATATGTACATCCGTTCCGCAGATACTGCAGGCCTCCACCTCGATCAGCACCTGATCCGGCTTTTTTATCTCCGGCTTTGGAACCTCTTTTACTCCCCATACTCCGACGTTTTCAAATACTGCTGCTTTCAAACCCATACCTCCTCTTCTTGTTTTTTAATTAAAAGTTCACACCGCCCACCAGAATCAGGTTGGCATAAGAAGAACATTCCCCTGTTCTGACAATGGTGTAGGAACTTTTCGTGAGCTCTTTAAATTTCTCATGTTCCACCGTCCGGTAGGAAATTCCCTTTAGCACCTCCTGTATTTCCCCCAGAAATTTAGAATTTACCATTTCCAGTTCCGATGCCACAATAAATGATTCGATTACCATTTCTTCTGAAACCGCTTTCAAGGTTTCCATCAAAGAAGGTTTCCCTTTAACTAATGACAAGTCTATCATTTTCACCCCCGTGGGAATCGGAAGACCGGCATCGCAAAGGACCAAATACTGGGTATGTCCCACGCCGGCGACTGCCTTGCTTAATTCCCCATTTAAAATATAATTTCGTTTCATTTCCTGTACCCAACCTTTCAAATGCAAAATTATTTCTGTCAATCTTCAGAGTAAATGGAAACCGGTTTCTTACTCTTGTTATTTAATTATTACCAGATTTATATTTTTGTGTCAATCTTTTTTCTGAATCTTTTCTCTTTTTAGTAATTATCACCTAAATTTGCATATAAAATATGTATATTAAATATATACTCATTTTTTACTGATTTATTTTACCCCCCCCCCTAATTTTCTGATAATTTAGCTTAGAAAGAACACATTGAGTCATACAAAAGAATCCTGTATAATAAAATCATTCAAGAAATCAATTTTTATTATAGGAGGATCGGAACATGCATGATTTCATGTGTACATTCAGTGGTTTACGGGTAAATCCCCTGAATTTAAGAAATGAGGATATTGCGATTGAAGACATTGCCCACGCCCTCAGCCTTTTATGCCGCGGCAGTGGTCATCTGAAGTATTTTTATTCTGTGGGACAGCATTGCGTAAACTGCGCCAAAGAAGCACAGGCCAGAAACTGGTCCGATACACAGGCTCTTACCTGTCTGCTTCACGATGCAAGTGAAGCCTATATTTCAGATATTATTCGTCCTGTAAAAAAACACCTGGCTAATTACATGCAAATAGAAGATCAGATTCTGGCCGCCATTTTCCGTAAATTTGGTCTTGGCAGCCTGACAGATGAAGATTATAGAAAAATGAAAACCATAGATAATGAAATGTTGGAAAATGAGCTGTCTATCCTGATGAATGGATACACAGCTCCCTCTCTCCCTCACTTATATTCTCAGCCGGATTTCCTTCTGAAAGAAAGCGCTGCAGTAGAACAGGAATTTCTTTCCCTGTTTAAACAGCTTCAAAAATAAAACTCTTCTGATTTAATTTTATTTTTCAAGTTCTTTTATTACTGCTTCGTATTCGGGCATCCCTCCCTGGGCTCCGAACTTCTCCGTGGAAAGACTGGCCGCCACATTGGCAAACCGCAGGGCTTCTTCCACGGGAACTTTATTGGCAATCTGCATGGTAAAGGCTCCGTTTAAAGTATCTCCTGCTCCGGTGGTATCCACTACTTCCGCCTTTCTGGCCGGTACCTGTACAATCTGACCGTTTTCCAGGCAGATACTGGCTCCCCTGGAGCCCTGGGTAATTAACAGTTTTCCCGGATACAGACGCAGCATTTCTTCCAGGGGTTTTTCCCCGAATAAAATCGCTGCTTCGTGTTCGTTGGGTGTTAAATAAGACACCTTATCCAGAGTTTCCTTTGAAACCGGAGCTGCCGGCGCCGGATTTAACACCACCTTTACTCCGTGTGCATGACATAAATCCACCACATAGGAAACCGTTTCCAGGGGAATCTCATGCTGTAACAGCACAATCTCTGAATCCAGAATCGCCTCTTTTATACTATCGATATAGGCTTTGTCCACACAACCGTTGGCCCCCGCCACTACAACAATGGTATTATCGTTTTCTCCCACAGTGATCATGGCGATTCCCGTTGGCGTTCCTTCGATTACTTTAATGTGGGAAGTCTCAATCCCTGCTTCTTTCATATTCTGAATCAGCGCTTTTCCGGCGCTGTCATTTCCCACACAGCCGAACATTTCCACATCAGCCCCTAATCTGGCCATGGCTACTGCCTGATTGGCGCCTTTTCCTCCGGGAATGTAACGTAGATTCTCACCTTTTAAGGTTTCCCCTTTCAGCGGAATTCTCTCTGCGGTTACTGTCATGTCCATGTTAATGCTTCCCACTACTGAAATTTTCATATCCTTCCCCTTTCTTTTACTCATATGTTCTAAGGACAGTCGTGTCCCTTTCCACCAGTTTTACCTGAAAAATATGTTCTTTTTTTACTTTTTTTCCTTCCACGTTCTGTATGATAATCCGCGCCGCCGTTTTTCCCATCTCTTTAATCGGCTGTGCAACTGTGGTGAGTTCCGGGGTAAACAGCCAGCTCAGATTGATATTGTCAAATCCGATAATCTGGACATCCTGGGGAACCCGATACCCTTTCTTTGTCAGCACTTTATAGAGGGAGATCGCTACCATGTCATTTGCCGCCACTACTCCGTCCACATCCGGATACTTTCTCAAAAGCTCCACCGATTTCCGAAAACCATCTTCAAAATTATACTCACATTCCACATACTCGGGCTTTAAATTGTACTTTTTACAAATATCCATATACCCCGCAAATCGTTCCCTGGCGCTGGAATATTTCTGAAGCCCTCTCATGTTAACAATCTTTTTACACCCGCACTTTACCAGATATTCTGCCGCAATTTTCCCTCCTGTGTAGTGATCTGCCTGCAGACAGGCGATGGCGTGATCTTCGCTGCCTTTTCGGTCGATGGTAACAATGGGAATCTGAAAACCTCCCAGATTTTTCCCCTGTTCATCGCTGTTTGTCATCAGAATAATTCCATCTGCGTTCATTCTCTCCAGCATTTGTATGCTTTCCAGCTCTTTCCTGCTGTCTTCCTCCGAATTGCACAGTGTCACACGGTATCCTTTTCTATAAGCTTCTGCCTCCACGGCTTTTGCAATTTCATTGATAAAGGGATTTTCAATATTCGGAATCACCATTCCGATAATCCGGGATGATTTTTTAAACAGGGAACGGGCTACCTCATTGGGCCGGAATCCTGTCTCACGGATTACTTTTTCCACTCTTTGTCTTTTCTCCTCATCAACTTTAGCAGTTCCGTTTATTACTCTGGAAACGGTAGCCGGAGAAACTCCCGCCATCTGGGCGACTTCCCGGATACTTGTCATAGAATTCTCCCCTTTCACTGTTTCATTTTTCTTCTTGAAACCCGTTTCATTTTTCTTTCATTATAGTGTTTCCATCTATTATTTGTCAACATTGGATTCCCGGACAAACTGCCAAAAAACACAGGGTGTTTTCAGCATTTCTACCAAGTTAAAAGCCGGAAAATAAATGGTTTTCTTTCCTGTCTTTCCCTTGTCAATTCTCTCCCAAAAGGTTATAATACTCTTCAACGATGTTCAATATTTTACTCAAAATTTACAAAGGAGTTTAATCTATATGAAATTTCAAATCGTCAGTGACAGTTCCTGCGATCTATCAGAAGAGTTTGCAGAAAAATCTCAGATTACTCTTGTCTCTTTCTATGTGTCATTTGACGGTAATACCTATGAAAAGGAAGGGAAAGAACTTCAGATACCTCAGTTCTATCAGAAAATGGCCGAAAATCCCAATCTCTTTCCCAAAACCTCTATGCCGTCAGTCCAGGATTATATGGATGCGTTTCTTCCTCTCGTACAGAAACAGATTCCCGTTTTGTGCATCTGTCTGAACGCCAAATTCAGCGGTTCTATGCAGTCCGCTTTAAATGCCAGAGAGGAAATACTGGAAGAATATCCACAGGCGCAGATCCACGTTATGAATTCCCGCCTGGTTACCGTTTTGCAGGGACAGTTTGTGGAAGAGGCCATTTTACTGCGAGACAAGGGATATTCATTAAAAGAAGCCGTTTCTCTTTTAGAGGACATCCGTGATACCGGCTATATTTTCTTTACCACAAAGGATCTTTCCTACCTGGAACATGGAGGCAGAATCGGGAAAGCAGCCGCCTTAGCAGGAACGATACTTAACGTAAAGCCCATTTTAGCTTATTATCAGCAGGAACTGCTCCCTCTGGGCTTTAGCCGCGGAAGGAAAAAATCTCTGAAGAAGCTCTTTGATTTGTTTGTCAACTATCTGAAAGAGAATGCCATTACACCGAAAGAATACCGGATTGTAACTGGTTATGGCTACGATTTGTCTGAATATCATTCCTTCTCTGCACAACTGTGGGAACTTCTGAAGAAAGAGGGATTTTCCATAGAGAAACAAGAAGATCATTTTATCGGCGCTACCATAGGGGTACATACCGGTCCCTATCCCATTGGTATTGGAGTCTTAAAGAGATGCCTGCCCGAATAATAAAAACAAGGTTCAAGCTCCTCTCTCCTGAGGGGCTTGAACCCTTTGTACTTATGAATCCTGGTTTCTTTAAACTGACGGCCAAAACAGAAGAATTCCTGCGTATGGGGTTCCGGCATTTCTTCGAAAAATCAGTTTTTTTCATTAAATTGGCATTTTCCGGCCTTTAGGTTCATTTTACATCCGATACTATTAAGAAATTCAAACATACGATTAATGGAACAACACAAACCCAGATGCTATGCATCCCTATTAATTTCCAACTGATATATTCGATACTCACTCCTGCATAATAGCTAATAAGAGTACCTCCAAAAAATTTTGCCTTTTCCGCATATTTTTTTCTCTCTTCTTTCTTTTCCCTGCAAATAAAATATTCAGTCAATGCAATCATTGTTTGTTTTACATTATTTGTGGAAAAGATTGTTGAGCTTTCATACCCCTTTGCACCTTTAAAAACACTCCACTGAAAAGCCGAAACGAAAAAGATAGGATACAACGCAATGAGTGCATTCATGGAATCCGGAAGAGCGCCTTCAATTATAACAACTGCTGTCTCGATAAAAATAGCTATATATTTTAAATTTAGTGATGTTTTTCTTGTTAATAAGACAGACAATACGATTGAACCGGAAAAAACCAGGAAGGCGCCTATATGTAATACCGCCTCTTCCCAATTTTTTCCTAATATTTCGAAGATCGCGTCTATTAAATTAACTGTCTGCGACGAACCAAAAATATCCATCCTTCCAAGAAGAGCATAGGCTCCCAGAAATCCGCCGCATATTGACATATTATAATGTATACAAATATTTATATCCCATTTTTTTTCAATAGAGAAGCTCTTTTTTCTATAGCTATATTTATACATCCAATTCCTTTTTCTGCTCTAAAAACCATGCCAGCTTCGCGCTTTCCTCTAATTCTTCTAATCCATAAAAAGCATCCATTAACGTTTTTCCTGAAACCACAGTTCCATGTTGTTTTAAAATATATGCGTCACTGTGGATTAGCCTTTTTTCCATTGCAGAGAAAAGCTCCTCACTTCCTGGTTTTTCATAAGGTATTAATCCTACTTTTCCTACTTTCATTTTTAAGTACGGTGTATAAGATGGAATAATGTCACTTTCATTTTCATGTTTTATACAAGAATAAAGAACCGAGTAAAAACTATGGGTATGTATCACTGCCTGCACTTCCGGTTTATTCTTATACAGCATCAAATGCAGTGGATATTCTTTACTGGGCTTTACAGAATTAATAACATTCCCTTTTAACGAAAGTCTTGAAAACTGCCCCTCTTTTATTGTTCCAAAACAGGTGCCGCTCCCTGAAATATATACATCGTTTTCATTTCTGAAACTGATATTTCCTGTAGAACCTGTCACCATACTTCTTTTAAAAAGTGTTTTCGCTATCCATATGACCTGTTCAAATTTGACTTTAAGTTCATCCATTTACTGAGCTTCCTTTCTTTTTGTTTCATGCACATCAATTGTTTTAATGGCTTTAATAAAAAAATCTTGTTTTCCAAAATTTCCTGATTTTAACACTAACCTTACTTCAGGAAACTCAATTGGAGTCATTACCGGCACCCCGGGAGCTACACTTTCACCTATCCAATATGCCTGATATTTTAACGCTTTTATTACCGCACCAGACGTTTCTCCTCCGGCAACAATAATTTTTTGAATACCGTTATCTAGAGCAATTTTCGCTAAATCTGCCATTACTTTTTCAAGGATCTGAGATATTCTTTTTTTACCATAATGCTGATTTTTTCTTCTTTCCTGAACTGAGGCTGAACTATAAATAAAAATAATATTTCCCGCGCTCTCTGCAGCCTCCTTCCATATCTGTTCTGAATTTAATTCTTCTTTTATAATTTTTTCAGGTAAAATTTTATAAGTAGGCAATCCGGCTTTTTGAAAGTATTCAATCTGGCTTAATGTTGCTTCGGAACAGCTCCCTGCCAGTATACAGGCTTTTCCGGGAGACTTAAAAAAGATTTTGCTTTTTTCCCTTTCTCCGTTATCCATAACATATTTTTTCGCAAGATGTTCCATTAATCCCGATCCGCCTGTATAGAATCCAATTTCAGGAAATGTATTTACAATCTCAGCTCCTTGCTTATCATTCTCATAATCAGGTACCAAATAACAATGACCGGACAAATCGATTTCCTTTTTTATATCTACAAAGAATTCTTCGGTAACCGGAAGAGATGTTTCTAAACATCTGTATTTTCCTTGTTTTTTCATCAAATCAGATAAGCGGGAGTGTCTCATTGGTGTAATTGGATGATCTTTCATAGAACTTTCTTCTAAAAGTTTTCCATATACATACAATTTTCCATTTTTAACTGTTCTGCCATTCACTGGAAGAGACGGGCATAAAACCGTATACGGATAATTAAATTTTTCCAGTACAGCATCGATTACAGGGCCAATATTTCCATCATCGGTAGAATCAAATGTAGAACAATATTTGAAATATAATACTTTCGCACCTTTTTTTATCAGCCATTGAAATGCTTTTATACAGTCCGCCACTGCTTCCTCTGTATTCTGTGTTCTCGATTTTAATGCAATAACAACAGCTTCTGATGAGATTTCAGGCATATCATCCTCCGGAATCCCATTAACCAGAATTGTTGATACCCCTGCTTTTACCAAAAAGGAGGCTCCGTCACTTGCTCCGGTAAAATCATCTGCAACACATCCAAAGAATATACTCATTCGTTTTCACTTCCTTTAGGTCAAGTATCCCAGTCTTTGTCCAACAATATTTTTCATTACCTTTACTCCATTATCCAAACACTCACTTTTTATTTTCATATCCTGATGATGAAGTCCCGGATCTGCATCTGCGCCAAGTCCCATATAAGCTGCCTTACATTTCAGATGTTGTACTAAATAGTTGAAATCGTCACCTCCGGCAAAATAGGTAAAAGGAGCGCAATGCTCTTCTCCCAGCTCTTCAATAATGGCCTGTTTTGCCACTTGTATCGCCTCTTCATGAAACTCTCCTGCCGGTACATACTCAATGGCTTCCGTTTCTACAGAAACTCCCACAGCTTCTGCAACTGACTTTATGGCTTTTACCGCCTTATTCTGCATTTCCTGATACAATTTTGTACTCAGATGTTTACAGTCAACAATCATTTCCGCACAGTCGGGCAGCTCTTCGTTTACTTTTGGACGCATTTCCAGATGTGTTGTTTTAATAGAATAGCGTATTGTAGGATCCATATGAATTGTATTAACGGCATTTATCGCTAATACAATTGCATTCACAATATTAGAAGATGTATTTGTATAATCTTCCTTCCCTTCAAAAAACCTTATCCGAATTCTTCCGGATGCGCTAGTAACGACTGCAGGCGACATATATCCAAAACGGCAGGTCGTCTCTCCGATAGGACGAATATGAAGTCCGTATAATTCATTTATTCCGAGAGAATCTAATTTACCGCTTTTTATCATTGCAAGTGCGCCTAAAATCGGTTCTTCTCCTGGTTGGAATATAATAATTAATTTTCCTGATTTGAGTCCTCTTTCTGCCGCCGCCTTTGCTGCAGTTAAAGCAATAGCACAATGGGCGTCATGCCCGCATGTGTGCCTGCACTCCAGTTTTCCATCAATTTCATAAGTCAACGCATCCATATCTGCCCGTAAGGCTAATACAGTTCCCGGAATACCACTGTCCAGAATCCCTACCACGCCTGTCACTCCCACATTTCTTTCTACAAGAAACCCAAAAGACTCTAAAGACTTTGCCAAAAATTCTGAAGTCTGATATTCTTCCATTGCTTTCTCAGGAATTTTATGCAAATGCCGGTATACATCGTGAACATATCCTTCCAGCTTGTCACACATTTAACTCCCTCCTTTTTAACTGCGTAAGCTTTTAACTGTTTCTAAAAAAACAGACGTGGCTGTATTTATTAACAGATTCACATTTTTCTCTCCCTTTTCAAATAGAGGCAGCCCCAGATAACCTGCATCAGCCTGAAAAATCTGTTCGTAAAAATGAAATCTGTCGGTCCCTTTACAGTAAGTATAAGGCACTATTTGTTCTTTCTTATATCTGTTTGACAAACTCTTTTCCAATGCCAAATGCACCCGGCCGTCAGGCATTTTACCAGAAAATATGGTATTTATTTCTTCTGTTATATGCGGGATTGCCCCTATAGAACAAACTGCTTTTTCTATTGCATTTTTAGCAGTTCTGATATGGATATTCAAATTGCTTTCATCAATTCCCATTACCTCCAGAACAATATGAGCGGCATCTGGTATTTTATTAATGGCTCCCTGTCCTGCATCAATTAAAATCGGCCGTATAGAAGCAGTTGTATCAATATTATTAATAGAAAACTGAGCTGCACTGATAGCCAGAGCAGCAGCATCTACAGCATTAATTCCTAAATGCGGAGCTGCACCATGGGCAGTCAGTCCTGTAATATCTACGCTGATTTTCGCTGCCATATTATGAATCAGATACAAAGCTGCCATACCCGGACGTAAATCAACTGCCGCTGATAGAGAAATCCCTATAAGATACGGAGCAACTGACATTTCTATTTTCTTTGCATCTTCTTTTACCTCTTCATCTCCAAACACCACTCCAACTCCTTTATATTCAGATGGATGTTGGGAAATATAACTGCATACAGAAAGAATGATCTGACTTGTTTCAAATGCATTTTTATCTTTCTTGTTAAAATACAACAGAATCGGACAAATATCTTCTTTATCAGGCTGGAAAAATAGTACTGCCCTTTTTTCTTTACAATAAAATGGAGCAAATCCCATCTGTATTAATTCCTTCTGAAGATTTAAAGAAATACTTTTTTTCTCCATAAGCATCCCCACTTTCGTTTTAATGGTTAAGCAAATCCAATTAATTGTGCGACAATTACAAGTACTGCTGCTATTCCATACCATATTCCCATTAACGGAGCCACAAATTTTACCCACTCTGTATACTCTACTTTAGTTAGGGCAAGGTATCCCCATAAACTTCCGCAAGTCGGCCATAACAAGTTTGTAAATCCATCTCCAAATTGGAATGCTAATATGGCAGTCTGTGCGGTTACTCCACAGACATCTGCCAATGGGAACATAATCGGCATAGTTAATAATGCCTGTCCGGAACCAGATGGAACAATAAAATTGAAAAGTGCCTGGAAGATTAACATACCAAAAGCTGACAAAGTAGGCGGAAATGCCTGGATTACGTTAGCTACCGCATTTACAATTGTATCCACGATCATCGCATTTTCCATGATAACCAGTGTACCTCTTGCAAATCCTACACAAGCCGCGATAAAAACAAAGTCTTTGAGGCCCTGCAGAAAATGATCTGCTAACTCATTTAAACTTAATCCGGATACAATGCCACTTATAAATGCAGACCACAGCAGCACATTGGCAATCATAGATAAATCCCATCCGAAGTTTATACATCCGAATATCATTAAAACGAAACCTGCAAGGAAAGTTACCGCCGCTGCTTTCTGTCTGAAATTCATAGTAACATGCTGTATTTCTTTTCCTTCTTCGACGCCATACTCTACTCTTAATTTCTTATCTCTCTCGTACATAATACTGGACTGGGGATTTTTCTTTATCTTTTTTGCATACCGCAGAACATACCATATTGCCGCTCCTGCGATCAGTACCAGCCCGATAAGTCGATACCATGCGCCCGAATAAAGCTTTAATCCTACCATATTCTGGCTTATAACTACTGTAAACGGGTTTGCCATAGCTGCTCCAAATCCTGCACAGGTTGAGAGTGCTGTAAGCGCCATAGCTGTTAAGGAATCCAGCCCTAACGACAGACAGACCGGAATCATAATCGGTATAATTGCCATAGATAACTCAGATAATCCAATAAAGTTACACATTGTGGAACAACATATCATAATAATGATAATGGCAATTTGGTACCTGGATTTAAATTTTTTTACAACCAGTGATACGCCTCCATTAATCATCCCAGTCGCCTTCACAACAGAGAAAGCGCCACCGATTAGTAAATCTGCGAATGCAATTGAAGCACCAGCCACAAGACCTGCTAATATTGCTTCACATCCATCCCAGATACTTGCCGGATTTGATTCTACTTGTGTATAGGTATTCGCAACTACAACTGTTTGTCCCGCGTCATTCACAACTCTTTCATATTGACCTGCGGGTATAATCCAGGTTGCAACAACAGCAATAAAAATCATAAATGTTAATAAAACCAATCCTTTAGGAAACTGTATTTTTCGTTTTGCCCTGACTCTTCCTTCAACTGTATTCATAGTATCCCTCCCTACTCACACATAGCGTTTTCTACTCTTATATCTCTGATTGTTCCATGGTTTTGTAAATTGCTTCTTCTAACAGCGCAACAACGAAATCTATCTCCTCTTCCTCTATAATAAAAGGAGGAGCGATCTGAAGTGCATCACCTACTATTCCATCTGCACTTCCTGAAACTCCACTTGTAAGTATTACCCCTTTTTCAAAGCAATATTTCACTACTTTTTCTGAGAAATTAAAATTTGTAATAGGTTCTTTCCCCTTATTATTTCTTACAAATTCAACCCCAAGCAGAAGTCCAATTCCTCGAATATCGCCTACTACCGGATATTTTTTTAATATCTGGAGCTTTTCCAAAAACAAATTTCCCATTTTTCTGCATTTTTCAATTAATTGTTTCTTTTCAATATAATCAAGTACTTCCTTTGCTCCTGCACATGCCAAAGGATTCCCTGAAAATGTAAAACTATGGGTCAATGCTCCTGAACCGTTTGTAATTGCATCAACAATTTTTTTATGAACGATTACCCCGCCAATAGGTACATATCCGCTTCCTAATCCTTTGGCCACGCCCATCAAATCCGGAACAATCTGATAATGATCAACTGCAAAATTCAATCCTGTTCTTCCAAAGCCTGTTATCACTTCATCTACACAGAATAAAACATCATATTTTTCGCAAATCTCTTTCACCTTTTTCATATACTTAGCAGGTGGAATAATTGCAGCAGAAGTTGTTCCGGTAATCGGTTCAATCACGAAAGCCGCTACTGTTTCCGGGCCTTCATATTTAATTATTCTTTCAAGTTCACAGGCACATTGACAATCACAGGATTCTTCCTGCAGATTATAGGGACACCGATAGCAATTACAGGGAGAAATGTGCAGCATACTATTAGGAAAATACACCTCATATTTTTCTCTCCAAGAAGGTCTTCCACCTAAAGCAAGCGTTCCCATTGTATTTCCATGATAACTTTGCCATCTGGAAATAATCTTATATTTTTCTTTTTTCCCTTTCTCAATATAGTATTGCCTTGCAATTTTTAATAAGGATTCCATAGCTTCTGAACCACCGGAGCACAAAAAAACTTTGTCCATTCCTTCCGGAGCCATTTCAATAATTTTTTCTGCCAGTTCTCTTCTTGCTTTACTGGTAAAAGTTCCTCCATAAACAAAGCTGACTTTTCCTGCTTGTTCCGCAATTCGTTCCGCAACTTCCTTTACTCCATGGCCGATATTTACCACTGCAATTCCTGCCGCGCAGTCCAGATATTTTTTTCCTGTGGTGTCATAAAGGTACATTCCATCTCCATAATCGACTTCCGGATACTCCTTTTCCATAACTGAATACAATACGTTTTCCATTTTCTCCTCCTTTCTAAAATGTTAAATCTAAAATTTCAGTTTAATTAAAAACACCCCTCCTTCCCCCTGTTCCTTTCTTACCTTGTTAATTATATCTTTTTATTTTTACACAAGTTCCTGGTAACTCTCCAGGATTTCCTCTTTTGTTTTACAAATATCTCTTGTAATCCACTGAATGCTGCTTTCCAGTTCTTTAGCCAGCAGAGATTCTATCAGTTTAATATGTACCGTAATCTCCTCCTGGAAACATTCCCATCCGAAATTTTTCAATTTGTGGAATACGTGCAACTTTCGGATTCGTTTTGTTAAATCCATCAGATTCATAATCTCAGTCCCGATTATCCGGGGACATGCGTTGATTAAGTATTCATGGAACTCAATTTCAATAACAAAGAAACTTTTCACCAGTTCCCGTACCTGAATATCGTTTTCTACATGAGAAATATTTAAAAGCGTCTCAAATTTATCCCGGAATTCCTGCAGTTGTTCCTGACTTAATTCCCCTATTACTTTCCGGATGATTTCACATTCCAGCACCTGCCGGAAATCAAAAATATACTCCACTTCCTTTTGCGTCAGTTCCCGCACATAACTTCCGCTGCGGGGGTGGATAACTACATATCCGTCCTTTTGCAGAGATTTAAGGGCGTTGGTTACCGGTGTCCTGCTCACACCCATGGATGCGCTCAGATAATCAATATCTAATTTTTCGTTTGGTTTTAACTCATTATCAATAATTTTTTCTTTAATCTCTTTATAAATCAATTCATTCAGACTATTATATTTTACTTTTTGAAACATTTTCATCCTCTTTCTTAAAATCTAAAATTTCAGATTATATGGTTATAGTAGTTTATTTTTTCTGTTTTGTCAATGTAATAGTAAAAAAAGCTATGTTTTCTCTTTTTTCTAAAAATATTCTCACGAATATTTGTCAAAATTAAATAAAAATTTCACGGAAAACTTGTTCCGAAAATATTTTCATGGTTGTTTTATTTCTTCTTTCCATTAAAATGAAGATATAAATCGGGAATGGTTTTCCGTTTCCAGGTCTTTAGAAAGTGAGGAAACTATGAATTCAACAAAAATCTATATTATACGTCATGGGGAAACCCGATTAAATGCAGAAGGACGCCTTCAGGGGCATACCGATATTCCGCTGAATGAAAATGGAAAAAAGCTGGCTGAGATTACCGGAGAGGGCCTCCGGTCAATTCCTTTTGATTGCATCATTTCCAGCCCCCTTAGTCGTGCCGTGGAAACTGCACAGATTGTAACCGCTCCTTCTTCCCGGTTGTCGCAGAGAACAATTCCCATAGTGAAAGATCCCCGTCTAATGGAAATTTCCTGGGGGCGCTGGGATGAGCTGATCTGTACCAGAGACAATTTTGAAGTTCCCTGCAAAGATTTTACCAAATTTTATACAGATCCGCTGCATTTTCCTGCTGCCCCAGAGGGAGAAAGCGTTGCAGATGTCTGTAAACGGGTGGCCAATTTCTGGGATGAGTTTACCCTTTCTCCCTCTTATCAAAACAAAACCATTTTAATTTCCGCACACGGGTGTTCTGTAAGGGCCCTTCTCTATTATATTGATGGGTCCGTCAATGACTTCTGGAGAGGCGGCGTTCCTCAGAATTGTTCCGTCAGCCTGGTAGAAATAACGGATTCAAAGCCTGTCATTCGTTTTACAGATCAGATTTATTACGATCCGTCTTTGTGCGCTAATCTTTATAAATAATCAAAAACACATGCCGCAAAGTACATTATCATGGCTTGCGGCATGTGTTTTATAAACATAATTTTCAATTGGAACTGTTTCCTTTCAGGAATTCTTCTGCTACTTTCATTGCCTGAATCATATTGGCTCCATCTGCAATCCCCTTTCCGGCAATATCAAAGGCTGTTCCATGATCTACAGACGTCCGGATAATCGGAAGGCCTATCGTACAGTTTACACAATCATTCATCAGATTTAACTTCGCAGCTATATGTCCCTGATCGTGATACATCGCTATGGCTCCGTCATAGACGCCACGCAGAACTTTTCCGAACAGTGTATCTGGTGGAATCGGTCCGGATACATGAATTCCTTTCTTTTTCGCTTCTTCAATTGCCGGAATCGTTTCCTCTATTTCTTCCGTTCCAAACAATCCATTTTCTCCTGCGTGGGGGTTCAAACTGCGACAGCTATTTCAGGTGCTGCCAGACCGGTGCTTTTAAGGGCTTTATCCATCATTTCAATGCAGTCCAGGATTCTCTCTTTTTTCACCCGATTACAGGCCTCTCTGAGAGAACAGTGCGTGGACACATGCATAATCTTTAGAGGTCCGTAAAACATCATTGCATATTTCTTTGTTCCTGTAAGTGTGGCAAAGATTTCCGTATGTCCGTCAAAATTGTGTCCGCCTTTATGAAGGGCTTCTTTATTCAGAGGCGCTGTCACGACTCCTTTGGTCTTTTTGTCCATGGCATCTTTAATAGCTCTTTCTACATACCTATAGGCCGCGTCTCCGCATCTGGGAGACAGCTTTCCAATTTCATACTGATCCATGGTTAATCCCGCAGGATCGATAACATTAACGGCATCCTCCGTATATTCACCCACATCACTTATCTGTTTAAAATTCAAGGATATATCCAATAAGTCTGCATAGTGTTTCATAATATCTATTGCGCCGTACACAATGTACCCTGCTTTGAAAATACTTTTATCTGCAAGCGCCCGTACAATAATTTCCGGTCCCACACCTGCGGGATCTCCCATTGTGATTCCTAAATAATTCATTTTCTACACCTCTCTTATGTAATCCTTTATAAATTTAATTGCCTCTGTCAGTGTATTCTCATCTCCAATAGAACCGCCCTTTACAACACACGGCAGTCCGGGATGATCTCCTCCATCCAGAAGAACCAGCGCAACTGTCGCCAGAACTTCTTTCTGTATCGTTGCTCCGTGCGCGTGATTATGTCTGCTTACACTGATTGCTGTGTCTCCCCCGGTCAGAAAACAACCGCTTACTTTTGCTTCTTTCAAAATCATTGACGATAGTTTTCCTATCATTTCCTGGGTATATTTTGCCACATCTGTACGCTTCATTCCCCTGGATTTTCCTTCCGTAACTGCTGCATGATAGTCCGCCAGTTCCCGGGCCGAGGTAACGATTACATCCTGTCCTGCTTTTAGTTCTGAAATTGCTTTTTCAGCAACCGTCTCCAGATTTCCTCCTTTCAGCAAATCTCCTATATCCATTTTAACCAGACTTGCTCCTTCTGCCAGCGCTTTATTCACTTGCGCCCGTGAGGTATCGCTGATACTTCCGATTAACGACAACACAGGATATTTCGGACGAAAAGCTTTAAAAAGTGCATTTGCCATCCCTGCAGAACCTACCCAGAGAATTTTTTTATCCTTCTGCTTCAATACAAATTCAACCACATTCTCCAAATCCCGCTTATCCAGCACATCAAATGTCAGAAATCTGGATCCGTTCAGATGAAACGATTTATTTCTGACATCCGTCAGTGAAATATGCTGCACGGTTTCTTTCATTTCTTTTTCGATCATGGATTTCAGATTGTCGTCTTTTACAAAGCACAGGGGATCTCGCATAATTTCTGTCTCCATCACCCTTTTTCCTCCAAAATAGAGGATTCCGTCTACTACCGTCCGATCAGAATCTGGATTTGCAGGATTAAATACAATCATATCCGGATGAATTTCTTCTAATTCTGCTTTTAATTCGGATCCAATATTCCCTCTGAGCGTTGAATCAATCTTCTTGTAATAATGTTCAAAGGAATATTTTTTTACATTCTGAAGAATATCCTTTACTTTCTGATAGGCTTCTTCTGCTGATATATTTCTGGATTCCGAATCAATTACATAGGATTTTCCCGGTTCCACATCGCTGGGGTCAAAAACGATATGGGCGTCTATCCCGTTTTTTGTCATCTGAACCCCTGCATCGCTTGCACCGGTAAAATCATCCGCAATCATTAAAATTTTTCCCATTTGTTTACTCCTTACTCTCCAGCGGATATTTGGGACATCCAAATTTCTTTGCCCACCATGCTACAATAAACGGTACAATCAATGCTGACAGCACTGTACACGCTGCAACCTGAACTGTGGCCACTGAAACATAGGGTTCCCAGGCAGTATCCGCAATCGCTATAGCCGCCGGGACGGCTACTGCATTTCCGGCCGTTGTAGCACAAGCCCATCCGGCATAACCCGGACGCCGGCTGATAAGCCGATCACAAAGACAGATAAAGGCTCCTCCCACAAAAATAACAATTGCTGCCAGAATGATTCCGGAAATTCCGCCTTCAACAATACTGCCGAAATTGATTCCCGCCCCCAGGGCAAATCCTACGAAAGGAATTACAGCATTTCCTACCGGCCCGAAAAACTCTGTCATCTTATGATCCAGATTTCCAAGCAGCATACCTGCCAGAATCGGTATTAACGCCGCAAGCAGGCTCATATAAGGTATCTCTGCCTGTCCGGATGCTCCCAGGGCAACCAGTGTCAAAAAAGGGCCGTCATTGATGGCCAGAATAGGCATACACGCACAGTCTTTATCGTCCCCGTACTGCTGCATCAGTGCGTAATAGACAGAACCATTGCTGTTTGTTACTGCACAGATAATAGCCATACTGGAAATCCCCAGAAAACCTGCCGGACCTAAAACCTTTCCGATAATAATTCCAATGGCGGATCCTACTGCAAATTTAGCAAGCAGTAAAACCCCTCCTCGTTTCAGTACTGCCGGCATTTCTCTTATATGGAGCTTCGTTCCCATGCAAAAAAGCAGGATTCCCAGACAGCAAGAGGATCCGGCGCTGGAAAAAGTGGCCGTTGTAATTCCCCCGATTTGCAGAGCTTCCGGAAAAAACGTATTAACAATACACCCCAGGATCAGCGGAACTACCATCATTCCTGCTGGTACCCGATTAAGAAATTTCATAATCATTTTCTACTTCCTCCAAATCTGTAATTTACATACTTCATCTTGAAAATTGCTTTCCTTCCTGGGATTCGTGGCCACATGGTTCAGGAATTTCTGTGTAATTTTAATATACCTCTGATTTTTTATGAGATACAGATTGAAAATTTTTTCAGTGAAGAAAATAGAAGCCCTGCTTTATCTGTCTTTCTTTTCTTTATTCTTCTGATACAGTCGGATTAACTCTGTTCCCAGCTTACTGTCCACAATCAGAACATCAATCAGTCCGGCTATCAGCGCATAATAAACCGTGTGCGCCTTATATCTGCCTGATGCGATTGCTATTTTCTGAGGTATTTTCTTATAAGTCTCAAAATCGATGGAAATGGTCCTCTCTTTCAGATCCGTCTCACACTCCTTCCCGTTTTTGTCAAAGAAACGAAGTGCAATATCCCCCACCACTTCTTTATCTTCCAGTTGTTTTCTGAGTTTTTCCTCTATATAGCTGGGACTGGCCAGTATCGTAGTTACCTCCGGATAAAAGGAGCCGATTCCACAGATAGAAATATCAACTTTATCAAAAATTTTATACATCTGCGCAAATCTTTTCTCTTTCTTTAAAGCAACAACTGTTTCACTGGAACTCATTAATGCATCTGAAAGAAACGCATATTTTTTTCCGGAAAAGGCTTTTGCCAGCCGCTGCACCAGAGTTCTCACATCCCACTCATCTTTGCAGGCCGCCAGACTTCCATGCAAAGTGACAAATGTAGCGTCCACTCTTTGTGCAGGGTTCAGATAATTAATCATTTCATATACCGTACTTCCCCAGGTTATTCCCAGCGTATCCCCCGGGCGAATGATTCTCTGCAAATATCTTGCCGCTTCCAATGCCACCAGTTTCTTATCGGACTCCGGATCTTCATTTTCTCCGTCTTCTTCCGGATAGAAAGAAGACGGGGCAATAATTACATTTTGCAGCTGAAAAGCTTCTTTTAATTCTGCCTCCAGTTCAATACACTCTATATAATTATCGCGGATTACAAATTGTACGATTCTTTCTTCCTTAGCCCTTTTTAACAGTCTGGATACTGTGGTAATTGATATATTTAATTCTTCTGCTATTACATTTTGTGGTTTTTCTTTTATGTAATAAAGATATGCTGCTTTAATGACTAAAAAAGAGGATTGATTGTATTTATCAAAATTCATTGCTGCTCATTCTCCTTTGTGTGATCTTTACATCCGAAACCATTTGTTATTATTAGTATAATGAAATCCAGAAATATTTTCCATTATGAAAATATTTTCAGCATATATTCTCAGGTATTGCAAATATTTTCATAGTTGTGGGGTTCTGTTTCTCTGGTTATAGTAAAGGCACAAAGATACAGACAAACAAATTATGAAAACAAACAGGAGGAATAAAAATGATTGAACAGAACAGATTTTACAGTCCCCTTTTAAACCCGCTTTATGAAGGATGTGACATTGACGATCTCTGCGTGGCAACTTACCTGATTGGCGCCGAGAAAGAAGAAGGAGCTATTTTAAAAGCCGTTAGTATTGGTATCGAGCAGACAACCGGATCCTGGGTGGACGTGCCGGAAGAAACAAATGAAATGCGTCAGTCCTATGCTTCGAAAATTATTGGTGTATACGAAGTACCCCATAATTATGAAAATCAGACCGATGTGAATATAAATGTAGCTCCCGGCGGTATGCGCTTCTATGTAATCCGTATCGGTTACCCTGTTGCAAATATCGAGAATAATATCCCTCTGTTAATTGGATCCATCTGTGGAAATATTATGTCCATGCCTTATTTAAAATTACTGGATATTGATTTCCCGAGAAAATATGTAGAGCCTTTCCAGGGCCCGAAATTCGGTATTCAGGGAATCCGTGATATGCTGCAGGCATATGATCGTCCTATTTTAAACAATATGATTAAGCCCTGTACCGGATATACCCCTGAAGTGGGAACGAAGCTCTTCTTCGAGGCTGCTGCCGGCGGCGTAGACATTATTAAAGACGACGAACTTATCGGCGGCGACCGTTCCTTTAACAAACTTGCCGATCGTGTAAAACTGAATATGGAAGCGGTAGAACGTGCAAAGGAAATCAAGGGAGAAACAACTTTATATGCATGTAATATTACCGATGAGGTATGCCGTCTGAAAGACAATGCAATGACCGTCATTAACAACGGCGGAAACTGTATCATGGTAGATATTCACGGTACCGGATATACCGCTGTAAGAATGTTGGCTGAAGATCCGGAAATTACAGTTCCGATTCTGGCACATTCCTGCTTTAACGGCGCATTTACCTGTTCTCCGAATCAGGGTATCAGCTCTAAGGTAGTAAATAAGTTAGTGCGTATGAGCGGCGCCGATATTTATCTGACTCAGCCTCCGTATGGAAAATTTGATAATACCTTTGATAATTACATTACCAATGTCAATACTTCCAAAGCGAAATTCTACGACTTGAAACCTATGCTTCCCTTTGTTGGCGGTGGAGTTGTTCCTGGTCTTGTGGCTAAATTTATGGATGACTGCGGTCCTGACCTGCTTCTGGGCGTGGGAGCCGGTATTCATGCACATCCAATGGGACCAAGAGCCGGAGCCATTGCTTTCCGTAATGCTATTGACGCAGTTATGAATAACATTCCGTTACGTGAAAAAGCCAAATCCTGCAAGGAACTGGACGCTGCTATTCAGAAATGGGGAATTTACGGAGAGGATCACAGCAAGGATCTCTATGCCATTTAAATCTGCTTATAAAAGTGCCGTCGGAGTTTATATCCGACGGCGCTTTTTGTTGTTATATTGTCTGCACTGCTTTTTCCATCTGCCGTATCTGCTTCATCTGGCGGGATATAAAAATTGTGGTAATTAAAAACGCAATTCCGTCTGCAAACGGCCCTGCAAAGAGAATCCCGTCAATCCCCAGGAAAAGAGGGAGTATCAGAATCAGCGGAATCAGACAGAGCACCTGACGTGTTAAGGACAGGAGCGCACCTTTCATAGGCTTTCCAATGGCTGCGAAAAAGTTGGAGGACAGCATCTGAACTCCATTGATAATTACCATAAACAGGAATATACGCATAAACTTGATGGCAAATTCGTAGTACAGGGCATCGTCCACGCTTCCGAAAACAGCTACAATCTGGCCGGGACATAACTGAAATAACAGGAATCCCACAGCAGAAATCACCAGATCGCAGGTAATGGCAAGTTTATAAATTCCTCTGACCCTTTCATATTGTTTCGCTCCGTAATTAAATCCGATGATGGGCTGGGAGCCCTGGGAAATTCCGATAATTACCGCCAGTAAGATGGCGTTGGTTTTCATTACGATTCCGCAGCTTGCCAGAGGAATTTCACTTCCATAAATGGATTGAGCCCCGTAATATTTCAGGGAATTATTCAGCACAATCTGCACGAAGGTAAGCGCAAGCTGGGTTAAACTGTTGCTCATACCCAGGGATGCAATGATCAGTCCTTCTTTCCATTTAAGACGGAAGTATTCCTTTTTCAGGCGGACATGTTTAAATTTCCGTATGTAATTCAAAGCCATGGCAAAGGATGCAACCTGCCCCAGGACGGTAGCCCAGGCCGCTCCCGCTACTCCCATATCAAATACAAAGATAAAGATGGGATCTAAAATGGTATTGATAAGCGCCCCTGTCAGCATACAGGCCATGGAATATTTGGGACTTCCGTCTGCCCTGGCAAGGTTGCTCATACCGTTCATTACGATTAAAAGAGGCATTCCCACAGCCGTAATTCTGGTATAACTCTCCGCATAAGGGATAACGTCTGCCGTGGCGCCGAAAATATTTAACAGTGGATGAAGAAAAATCTCAATCAGTATAAAATACAAAATACCGGATGCAATCATCATAGCCACTGCTGTTCCAACGGTACGCGCTGCATTTTCCTCTTCTTTTGCCCCGAGCTGCAGGGAGAACTGAGAAGCGCTTCCGATTCCAATTAGCAGGGCGATGGAAAGACATATGGTTGTCAGGGGATAAGATACATTTGTCGCCGCGTTACCCAGATAACCCACTCCCTGTCCGATAAATATCTGATCCACAATATTATAAAGAGAACTAACTAACATGGCCACCACGCTGGGGATGGCATATCCTTTCAGAAGTCTGGAAAGTTTTTCGTATCCCAGTGGATTCGCCTGCTCTACGGTTCTTTCTCCCATGTATTTTCCTCCTCGTTTTCTTTTTGCATGGAAACTGCGGAAAGGGCTATTTTTTTTATTAATCTCTGAAATTCTTCCTGTTCCTCTTCATTAAAATCTCTCAGCAGCCGCTCATTTCCGTATCGGATTATTTCCCGGATTTTAGGATAAGCTTCTTTTGCCTTGTCCGTTGGGTAAAGACGACAGGTTCTCTTATCCGTTTTACTTCTCTGGCGGATTAGAAATCCTTTTTTTCCAAATGAGCAATGGCTCGTGTGACATTGCTGGGATTCTTGTAAAAAAAGCTGAAAAACTGATCCTGTGTAATACCTGGATTTTCGCATATTTTTACCACATACATATGATGGCTGCTATTTAAATGAAATGGAGACAGTTGGTGATCCAGATACATCTTTGCATGTCTGTCTGCAACAGACAGCCACTTAATTAATTCCATATTTTTCCCTCCGGCAGCTTCAATTTCACTTTTTCCGTATAATTATTATACTATTGTCTATTTGCGTCCGCAATAATATTTTTTTCCTATTACCATAAAAGAGGATACTACCTTCTGGTAATATCCTCTCCTGCCGCCTATAAGTAAATATTCATCATATACAGATTCCTGAAGTCAAGTATATTCTTTTCTTCATACTCTACGGTTTCACGCACCACCCCTAATTCCTGCAGGATTGTATGAATTTCTCCATTATCAATCAGACTGGCAAATCCTGCTTCGTAATCTTCCTGGTTTGTCCAGCGCAGGGTCAGTACATTGTTTCCTTCCTGAATCTGTTTCTGGAATGCATTTTTAGCTGCTTCCGTCTGATATCCCTGTAATACATATCCATTGCGAACGTAATAATTGCAGTCTTCCTGGAATTCTCCGGCGTCGTCTCCTTCATATCCTTCCATGTCGCTCAGACGCTCTGCTTTCTCCATATCTTCCGGCATGACTCCAAACCAGTTATTGACGATATAATCCTTCCCCTGTGCATCTTTTTTATCCCGGTCATCCCAGGTCACATCCACATAGAAACTTTTTTTCTGACCGTTTTCTTCAATGGTCACCACATTCCAGGCGTGACTTGACATCATGGAATAGATAGAGCTGTCATTGATCTCTTTCGCCAGTTCAGAAGTATAGCCCACTATGGTGTCGCAGGGAATCTCCAGTTCATTCATGAGATATTCATAGGCCATACAGTACCCGTTGCACACACATTTTCTCAGAACCAGCGCTCCGTACAGATTTCCGTTGTCTTCTTCTTCGTTTTCTTCATAAGTAATCCAGGTAATCAGTTTGTCATGAACCCATTTCGCCTTTTCCCAGTCACTTAAGTTCGCCGGAAGGTCGGATAAAAATTCCTGTGCTGCTTTATCAATTTCTTCCTGTTTTCTCTGAACTTCACTCTCGTCCTGATAACTCAGAGAAAAAGTAATCTCATCTTTGTATTTCTCATCCTGCTCCTCTTTAGTTCCTCCCAGAAAGTTATATCCGGTTCTGATTTCCGCCCAGAACAGCTCCGGTTCTTCCAGCACTGCATTATGTGCAATCTTGCGTACCTGATCCCACACCTGAGAATCCTGATACCATTCCTTATTGACGATCGTTACTTCTTCTTCTCTGTTTTTTACTGCCTTGTGGATTTTCTCTTCGATATCCTTCTGAGGCGTATAGGTGGGATCTCTTTCTTCTTTTTTCATATTAAGAACATCCTCTACCGTATACCCCGTTATAAAATGTGCTCCCAACAGCCCGATAACCGCCGTGCCTGCTAAAAATTTCAAGAATTTTCCTGCTTTCCCCATAATGTCTCTCCTTCTTTTTCATTTGTTTTTATTTCTTTTGTTCTTTTTCATATCATAACAGACCCCGACTGTAAATTTGTTTTTCGTTTATAAAAACTCCCGGGCAGTAAAGAGTTTTTTGGCTGCCCGGGAGTCTTTTATGATTCAGAACTTTTCGTTCTTTTTTTATTTCTCTTCTCCACCATACAGTGTGATGAGTTTCTTCAGGTAATCGTATCTTGCTTTTGCCTGAGCTTCGTTTACAGCAAACAGTTTTTCTGCTTTTTCCGGATTAGAACGTTTCAGAGAGTTGTAACGTACTTCGCCGTCCAGGAATTCCTGGTATCCGGACATATCCGGTTCCTTGCTGTCCAGAGTAAAGGCAGGTTTTCCTTCTTCAGCCAGTGCCGGGTTGAAGCGGAAGTTATGCCAGTATCCGCACTTAACAGCTAATTCTTCTTCTGTCTGTGCTTTGCTCATGCCCTTCTTAATACCATGGTTGATACATGGAGCGTAAGCAATGATCAGAGACGGTCCCGGATATGCTTCTGCTTCTGCCAGAGCTTTTACTGTCTGGTTGAAGTCTGCACCCATAGCGATCTGTGCAACATATACGTAGCCATAGCTCATAGCGATGGAAGCAAGGTCTTTCTTCTTCACATCTTTACCGCCTGCTGCGAACTGAGCGATTGCTCCGGTAGGTGTAGCCTTGGAAGACTGTCCGCCTGTGTTGGAGTAAACTTCAGTATCGAATACCATAATGTTGATGTCTTTTCCGCTGGCAAGTACATGGTCAACACCACCGAATCCGATGTCGTATGCCCATCCGTCACCACCGAATACCCACTGGGATTTCTTGCTTAAGAAATCTTTCTGTTTCAGGATTTCTTTTGCTTTGTCGCATCCGCATGCTTCCAGAGCTGCAACTAATTTGTCAGTTGCTGTGCCGTTGGTTGCGCCGCATCCGTAGGAATCCAACCATTCCTGTCCTGCTGCTTTCACATCTGCGTTCTCTCCGTTTGCTACCAGATCTTCCACTTTCTCTTTCAGACCTTCACGGATTGCATTGTTTGCCAACAGCATACCATAACCGAACTCTGCGTTGTCTTCAAACAGAGAGTTGTCCCATGCAGGTCCTCTGCCTTTTGCATTTACGGTGTATGGTGTGGATGGTGAAGAGTTACCCCAGATAGAGGAGCATCCTGTTGCGTTTGCAATGTACATTCTGTCACCGAATAACTGAGTGATCAGTTTTGCGTAAGGTGTTTCACCACATCCTGCACAAGCGCCTGAGAACTCAAGCAGAGGCTGCTTGAACTGGCTGCCTTTTACAGTTGTTTCTTTGAATTTTGCGATAACGTCTGCTTTTTCTTCCAGTTTCGCAGCGTAATCGAAGTATTTCTGGCAGTCTGCGTTTGCTTCCATGTTCTGCATTACAAGGGCTTTTGCACCTTTCTTTCCTGGGCAGACATTTGCACAGGAACCGCAGCCTGTACAGTCGTAAGCAGAAACTACCATAGCGAATTTATATTCTTTCATACCGGTCATCGGCAGAGTAGCCAGTCCTTCCGGAGCTGCAGCAGCTTCTTCTTCGGTTAAGGCAACCGGACGGATAACTGCGTGCGGACATACGTAAGAACAACGGTTACACTGGATACAGTTTTCTGGCTGCCATACCGGAATATCTACAGCAATACCACGTTTTTCATATGCGGAAGAACCGGATGGAGTAGTACCGTCTACATAATCTTTGAAAGCAGATACCGGAAGTGAATTACCTTCCTGAGCGCTTACTTTTGCCTGTACGTTGTTTACAAAGTCAATAACTTCCTGACGTCCTTCTTCTGCATGGGTTAATGCAAGGCCTTCGTCCTGTGCATCTTTCCAGCTTTCCGGAACCTGAATTTCCACGATCTGTTTTGCACCGGCGTCGATTGCATCGTAGTTCATCTGTACGATCTTATCGCCTTTTCTTCCGTAAGTAGCTTTGGCAGCGGCTTTCATCAGGTCGATTGCCTGCTCTTCCGGAATGATGTTTGCCAGAGTAAAGAATGCAGACTGAAGTACGGTGTTGATACGTCCGCCCAGACCGATTTCTTTACCAATCTTGATACCGTCGATTACATAGAATTTAATGTTGTGGTTAGCGATAAATGCTTTTACCTGTCCCGGAAGATGTTTTTCCAGACCTTCCATATCCCATGGGCAGTTCAGAAGGAATGTACCGCCGTCTACCAGTTCCTGTACCATGTTATATTTATTCACATAAGAAGGATTGTGGCAGGCAACAAAGTTTGCTTTATGGATCAGGTAAGTGGATTTGATCGGTTTCTTACCAAAACGCAGGTGGGACATGGTAACGCCGCCTGATTTTTTGGAGTCATAATCAAAGTATGCCTGTGCATACATATCTGTATTATCACCGATGATCTTGATGGAGTTTTTGTTAGCGCCTACCGTACCGTCTGCGCCCAGACCCCAGAACTTACAGTTGATGGTTCCTTCCGGTGTAGTTACCAGCGGAGCGCCCAGTTCCAGTGAAAGGTTGGTAACATCATCCACAATACCGATGGTGAATTTTTCTTTTTCTGTGTTTTCGTATACAGCAACAATCTGTGCCGGTGTTGTATCTTTGGAACCTAATCCGTAGCGTCCGGAGAATACAGGAACTGCGTCGAATTTTGTTCCTTTCAGAGCTGCTACAACATCCAGATACAGAGGCTCGCCAAGAGCGCCCGGCTCTTTGGTTCTGTCAAGAACAGAAATCTGTTTTACAGATTCCGGGATTGCGTCTACTAAAGCTTCTGCGCAGAATGGTCTGTACAGACGAACTTTTACAACGCCGACTTTTTTGCCTGCTGCCATCAGGTAATCGATGGTTTCTTCAATCGTATCGTTTACAGAACCCATTGCTACGATTACATGTTCTGCATCTTCTGCTCCATAGTAGTTGAACAGTTTATAGTTTGTACCGATCTTTGCGTTTACTTTGTCCATGTATTCCTGTACCACTGCCGGAAGAGCATCGTAGTATGGGTTACATGCTTCTCTTGCCTGGAAGAAAATATCCGGGTTCTGTGCGGAACCTCTCTGACATGGATGATTCGGATTTAACGCATTGTTGCGGAATTCTTCCACTGCATCCATATCTACCATTTCTTTCAGATCTTCGTAATCCCATGTTTCAATTTTCTGAATTTCATGAGAAGTACGGAATCCGTCGAAGAAATTGATAAACGGAACTTTTCCTTTGATTGCTGCGCAGTGTGCAACCGGAGTTAAGTCCATAACTTCCTGAACGGAAGATTCACACAGAAGCGCGCATCCTGTCTGACGACAGGCCATAACGTCAGAATGATCACCAAAAATAGATAATGCATGGCTTGCCAGCGCACGTGCAGAAACATTGAATACGCCCGGAAGCTGCTCGCCTGCAACTTTATACAGGTTCGGGATCATCAGAAGAAGACCCTGAGATGCTGTGTAAGTGGTGGTCAGAGCGCCTGCTGCCAGAGAGCCGTGTACAGCACCTGCTGCGCCTGCCTCAGACTGCATTTCTGTAACCTGTACTTCCCTTCCAAAGATGTTCTTTCTTCCCTGGGTTGCCCATTCGTCTGTAGCTTCTGCCATTACAGAAGAAGGGGTAATGGGGTAAATTGCAGCTACATCAGAGAATGCGTAGGAAGCATGAGCGGCTGCATGGTTACCATCCATGGTTTTCATCTTTCTTGCCATAGTTTTTTCCTCCTTAAAGGTTTCATGAATTATAATGAAAAATCTTATTTTTAAGGGTCTTTTTCCCCTAAAAGTCCATTGATAATTATAGCATACTATCCAGTAAATGTCCAACGGCTTTCCCGGGTTTTTTATGTATCTATTTTCGTACATTCCTGATATTGAAAAAGACGGCTTTCCCGTAAAAAAAGAAGATGCGCAAACTTCGTCTCTTCGGACACTTCTTTGCCTCATCTTCCTTTTCCTAATCTGTCTCTGTTTCCTCTTCTCCGTCGAGAATCTCTTTTAAGGATTTTTCCGACAGCAGTTTCCATAACTGTTCCTGAATTTTGTACAGTTCCTGATGTACTTTGCACAGACCTCCTTTTGCACTGTGTCTGCTGCAGGAGTATGCCGGATCCAGACATTCCACAATCAGCATATTGGGATCGATGGCCTGATAAATTCCTAAAAGGGTAATCTCTTCCAGGCTCTTATCCAGTGCATATCCCCCGTGTACACCCCGGTATCCGCATACAATTTTCGCCTTCTGCAGTTTTTTCAATATTTTATAAGCAAAAGGGGCTGTTATATCTTCTTTTTCGCATATTTCGCTCACACTCAGCCGCTCTTCTCCGGCCAGCGCCCGAATCACCCGAACTGCATAATCGCATTCCCTCGTAATAAACATGGTATGTCTTACCTTTCTTTCTGATTACTTTAAAATTATACTTGTTTCCTCAAATTTCGTCAAGTTTTCTGACTCTTAAATGATTGGCAAATTTTCCCTTTTTTGACGAATCCGGGGCTTCAGAACTTCTAACTCAGAAAGAAAGCCGGGCTTTTTCCGTGGTTAGCTTTTTCCGTGGTTAGCTTTCTCCCAGGAGCATGACCAGCCCCACTGCTAAAATAATCACACCCAGAATAATCCGCAGCCACTTGTTCACTGCTCCCAGCCGGGGATCTTTCATCATCTGTTCCACATAGCCGTATCCGGTTCCTGCAAGCAAAAGCAAAATACTGTGCCCCACTGCATAACACACCATCAGCAGGATTCCCCAGCCGATTCCTCTGGATACTTCCGCCGCCAGCGCCAGAAGGGCCACCATCACCGGCACTGCGCAGTGAGAAGCAAACAGCCCGCTTAAGGCGCCGGTTAAAAATGCACCGGTATAACCTCTGCGGCTTACTTTTTCTGTCATATGGATATGAGGGATGATATGAATCACCTCCCAGATCTGCAGAGCCATAAGAATCATTAAAATCCCCATGACTGCTTTCCACCAGTGTCCTGCCTCGTGCATCATATGACCGATGACGGAGGCCACCGATCCGAAAACGCCGAAGGTAACTGCCATCCCCAGAGCCATGGCCAGGGACAGACGAAAGGCCTTCTTCGGCGTGGCGGACGTTGCCCCCACATAAGCCAGAATCATTGGAATGGATGCCAGGGAACAGGGGGTGAGAGAGGAAATAATTCCCGCCGCCAGACTTAAAAGAGGAGCCACCCACAGATTCTGACGCATGATTTCTTCTAATATATGAATCCAATCACTCACGATGTTTTTATTCACCCTTTCTTTTTACCGGTTTTTCGTTTTTTACAAAAACCTTTCTGTAAATAGTATCTGTCTTGATGTTATAACATGCTTTCTTCTTCCTGTCAAAAAGATTTCTTCTTCCTCCCTGCAAAATTCCCTTGCAAAATCCCAGAATTCAGGTAAAATGGAAACGACTATAAACTTTATTATTTAGAAGAAAGGCAGTTTGTATATGATTGCAGCAAATAATGTAACCCTGCGCGTTGGAAAAAAGGCCTTGTTTGAAGATGTTAATATTAAATTCACAGAGGGCAACTGTTACGGCCTCATCGGAGCCAACGGCGCTGGCAAATCTACTTTTTTGAAAATTTTATCCGGACAGCTTGAGCCCACCAAGGGAGACGTTACCATCACTCCCGGACAGAGACTTTCTTTCCTTCAGCAGGACCATTTCAAATATGACGACTACCTGGTTCTGGATACCGTGATTATGGGAAACGCCCGCTTATATGAAATCATGAAGGAGAAAGAGGCCATCTATGCCAAAGAAGATTTCACTGACGAGGATGGAATTCGTGCCAGTGAACTGGAAGCTGAGTTTGCAGAGATGAACGGATGGGAAGCCGAATCTGACGCCGCTACTTTATTAAATGGTCTTGGTGTGGAGACGGATCTTCACTATGCGCCTATGAAAGACTTAAACGGAAGTATCAAGGTAAAGGTGCTTCTTGCCCAGGCGCTTTTCGGAAATCCTGATATTCTTCTTCTGGACGAGCCTACCAACCATTTGGATCTTCCGGCGATTGAATGGCTGGAAGAGTTTTTAATTAACTTTGACAACACGGTGATTGTGGTTTCTCACGACCGTTATTTTCTAAATAAGGTATGTACCCAGACCGCCGATATTGACTACGGAAAAATCCAGTTATATGCCGGCAACTACGACTTCTGGTTTGAATCCAGCCAGCTTCTTATCAAACAGATGAAAGAGGCCAATAAGAAGAAAGAAGAAAAAATCAAGGAACTTCAGGAATTCATCTCCCGGTTCAGCGCCAACGCGTCCAAATCCAGACAGGCCACTTCCCGTAAGCGCGCCCTGGAGAAAATCCAGTTGGATGAAATGCGTCCTTCCAGTCGTAAATATCCTTATATCGATTTCCGTCCCAACCGGGAAATCGGAAATGAGGTATTAATGGTAGAAGGTCTTTCCAAGACCATCGACGGAGAGAAAGTACTGGATAATATCACTTTCACTCTGGGCCATGACGATAAGGTTGCCTTTGTGGGGGCAAACGAGCTTGCCAAGACCACTTTCTTTAAGATTCTGATGGGTGAGATGGAACCGGATGAGGGGACCTATAAATGGGGCGTTACCACTTCCCAGGCTTATTTCCCCAAAGACAGCACCCAGGAATTTGATAACGATCTGACCATTGCAGACTGGCTGACCCAGTATTCTGAGATTAAGGATGCCACCTATGTAAGAGGCTTCCTGGGACGTATGCTTTTCGCCGGAGAAGACGGTGTGAAGAAGGTGCGGGTTTTATCCGGAGGAGAGAAGGTGCGCTGCCTGTTATCTAAAATGATGATCTCAGGAGCCAACTGCTTAATCCTGGACGAACCTACTAACCATCTGGATATGGAGGCGATTACCGCCCTGAATAACGGATTAATTAAATTCCCGGGCGTCCTTTTATTCGCTTCCCATGATCATCAGTTTGTACAGACAACTGCCAACCGGATTATGGAAATCCTTCCCAACGGAACTCTGGTAGACAAGATTACCACCTACGACGAATATCTGGCCAGTGATGAAATGGCTAAGAAACGTCATGTGTATACGATGTCTGAGGAAGATAATTAAGAACCATGGAATATACAGAAACTTATCAGTCCTATTGTCCCAAACACAATACCCGGGTGGTTCATACGGTGATATTTAAAAAAAGAACCTGTTCCCGGATTCAGGAAACCGTTCTGCATTTTACCTGCAGCCAGGACTCCCGCTGCAAGGAATGCCAGAAAGACTATCCCTGAGATTATGAAAACGGCCTTAACAAAATTTTCTCTGTTAAGGCCGTTCTTTATTTGGCTGTAATGTCTCCGGTCTTTCCCCGGGTGACTTTTAGGAGTCCTTCCACAGGTACTTTTAAGGTCAGTCCCAGTCTTCCTCCGCTGACATAAATTTCACTGAAATTTTCTGCGGATTGATCGAACACCGTCTGATAGTTCTTTTTCATTCCTATGGGACTGCATCCGCCCCGGATATAGCCGGTGATTTTATTGATGTCTTTCACAGGAATCATATCCACTGTCTTTTCTCCCACTGCTTTCGCCGCCGCTTTCCGATCCACTTCTTTTTCAATGGGAACTACAAAGACATAATAGTTTCCGCTTTTTCCTTCCATCACCAGAGTTTTAAAGGACTGCTCTTTGGGCGCTCCTGTCTTCTCTGCCGTATGTATCCCGTCAATAAATTCATCGCACTCATAGACGATGGCTTCGTAGGGGACTTTCTGTCGTTCCAGAATCCGCATGGCATTACTTTTTGCTTCTTTGCTCATTGTAGGTCACCTTCTTTCTCTCTGTCTCTGGCTCCTCTTCCTCCTCGTCTTCCTTTTCCCGGTTTGTGGCTGCCTGCACCAGTATGCCTAAAACTGCCGTCCCGATTCCAATCAGAAGTCCATAGGGCATCTCTTCCAGCTGAACCAGATGGGCGCCCGCAATTCCGGCAAAAGCGCCGCCCTGTATGGCTGTTCCTGCTATAATAATAGGTTTTGCAAAATGAACGCCCAGAATCCCCAGGCCCACTCCCGCCAGAATACACAGGAAAAATGTTAATGAAGTTGTAGGATGGACGGCGTAAATGGTTAAAGCCCATCCGATTCCGGCACAGAGAATGAAGATCCCGGCCTTATAGATAAAAAAGGCAAGGGCAGCCAGCAAAAGGGCAGCCGCCAGAGCAATTCCCAATATGGCTGTTTTACTCAGATTCATTGTATGAGCCCCCATGGCTCCTGCCACTGCGCCTGTTGCAAAGCCTACCAGCATCACCCAGAAACGAAGCAGGCGGTATCCCAGAAAGCAGTTTAAAAGTCCTATCACCAGAACCATCAGAAAGAAAATCTGGGACAGACGGGTCAGTTCTTCCATCCCCTTTACCTGATCCATGAGTTCACCAATTCTTATAATAAATTCCATCTTCTCTCCACTCCCGTCTAAAACTTCAAATAAATGGTCTTCAGATTATCCATGAAGCCATAATAGTACTGTACCTGCCCCAGACCGTTTATGTTCATGTAATACTGGGCAATCTCCTCTACCTGCCCCTGATCCAGCAGGGCGCTTTTTGCCTGCTGGTATCCCTCTTCATCTGTATACTTAAAGCGGATAAGCGAATTTCCTCCGTCCAGGATACTGCAGGCAAATCCGTAAACCTGATCCCAGTCATAACCGGTAAAACAGCTTCCGTTTCTCACATAAAAGTTTTCATCCACAGATGTACAGGATGGGACGGAAAATTCGCCGTCGTTCTGATAAGAAACTTCGTATTCCCATGGAAACGGGCAGAGATAATCATACAGAATGGTTTCCTGACTCATCTGCTCGGCGTTTCCTTCCATAAACTCCGGCTGATCTCCGTTGGTTGCATCTACATAATAATACATACCATCCATATTTACAATGTTCCAGGCATGGCCTTCTTCTGTCCCTTCGGCGTCTCCCGACACATAGATGCATTCTGCTCCCAGACGTTCCAGAAGGTACTGGACGGCGGCGGCGTAGCCTGCGCAGACCGCTTTCCCGTCTCCGAAAGCCCCCGCAAGGCTCTGATCGTTTTCGCCGGCCTGGTATTCCACATGATTAATTACATACTCATATACAATCCGCGCCTGGTTATAGACATCCTGTCCTGAAGCAGCCTGCGCCACTTCCTGATAGGCGCTTTCCATCTGCGCCTGAACGCTCTGCGCTTCTTCAGGCGTGCCTGTATACCCCGGCTGAAAGACTGTATACGTATCGTAAATCGTCTTATAAGTCAGCTCCCGGTTCCGAATCCAGAACAGTTCCGGATGATCCAACATCATTGCATGATAGGCCCGGTCAATGCCATCGCTGTCTGCTGTGGAAAGATAAATATCTGTTTCCCAGTTTTTTGTCCCCTCCAGAATCTCCCGGTAGGTTCTCTGCTCCTCCTGAGAAAGCTGCCGGAAATAATACTCCAGATGCTCTCCGTCCGAAGCTGCCACTTCCTGTTCTCTTAACCTCTGGACTTCCTCCGGCTCTGAGGATACCGTTTCCGGTACATGATCCAGGAGCATTTCCGCCTTTTCTTTCAGATTTTCTTCTTTCAGACATCCACTGCACAGCAGGATTCCCAGAAGCATAACTGCGAAGGCCAGAAGTCTCTTTTGCGGTTTCCCTGTTCTTTTTTTCATATTTGTAACTCCTCAATTCTTCTGAGAATTTCTCTTCGGTTCTCCCGGTATAAAAGCTCCCGGTTATACTGTTCATACCGTTTGCAGGAATACTCACTTAAAAACTGCAGGGAGTAGAATCCGGTATTTAGTTCCGTAAGGAAAATCACCATTTCCTGACCCCCTAAAAAAGCGGCTTCCATAAAGTCAAAGGCGTGTTCCAGCGTTTCCCCTGCCTTTCTTTCTGCTTCCAGAGCCTCCTGCTTCTCTTTTGCAAATTCCTCTTTTAACAGAGCAAATGCAGCAGCCCCGTCAGTAACTGCCTCTTTTTTCATTTTCTGAAGGAAGGATTCCAGTCTGCCAGTCACATACAGACAGCAGTGCAGTTCCTTTCTGCTTAAAAGCTCTGCCTTTTTCTGCCTTTCCCACCGGGCCTGGTATTCAGAAATCACCGTTTCCATAAATTCCACAGGCGGTTCCTTCCCCTCTCCTAAAAGAACCTCTTTGCAGGAAAGAAGAATCGGGTACAAAACTTTTAGCTGTTCTTTTTTCCTGCAGGATTTTTCAAATTCCCGGCTGCATCCTGACAGAATCAGACCGGTTACGCTCAGTCTCTCATCAAAGGCAGCATGGGAAAGTTTCTTTAACAGAATTTCTTCTGTTTTTCCTTCCAGAACAGCTTCTATCTGATAGTCTGCCTGATATTTTTCATATAATTCCAGATAGTTTGCAAAGTCCCTGGCAATTTTGGGATATTGAAGATATTGGACGATAACTTCCCGATCTGCTTTTTTCTGTATTTTTTCGTAGACCTGAAGAAGCCTGGATAAATCTTCCCAGCCTCTGGGAGTAACAAACCGTTTCCCGTCCACGGTACTTTCCATCTTATAAAAGCTGGCCGGCCGCAGATTCAAATACGACAGAACTGCCGGATGGATTCCTTCTTTATAGGCATATTCCTTCCAGGCGGCAAAATCCGGCTCCACCTGGATTTTCTTTACACGGTCCATGGTAACCACATCGAACTCCCGGACAGAACGGTTGTACTCCGGAGGATTTCCCGCCGCCACAATCAGCCAGCCCTGGGGAATCTGATGGCTTCCAAAGGTCTTATACTGGAGAAACTGAAGCATGGCCGGGGCCAGTGTCTCAGATACACAGTTAATTTCATCTATGAAAAGAATTCCCTCTTTCATACCGCTGTCCTCTATTTTATCGTAAACTGCGGCCACAATTTCACTCATAGTATATTCGGTCACCTTATGAGGAACCCTGTTGTATTCTTTTTCCGATATAAACGGAAGTCCGATGGCGCTCTGTCTGGTATGGTGGGTAATGGTATAGGATACCAGCCCTATTCTGCATTCTTTGGAAATCTGTTCCATAATCTGGGTTTTTCCGATTCCGGGAGCCCCCAGAAGGAAAATCGGACGCTGATGGACGGGGAGAATTTCGTATTCTCCAAACTCATTTTTCAGTAAATAGGCTTCTATGGTGTTTTTAATCTCTTCTTTCGCCCGTTTAATATTCATTTCCCTTTATTCCTTCCTCATCTATAATCAGTTTTATGGCCCAGGGAGGCACATCTATGTCCTGGTAGTCGCTTTTCATAAATATAAAGGCCGTCTCATAAGACGGCTTTTTCGCCGGGAATGTCCCGTAGCCGTCGGTAAAATAGAGAAGCCCCCGCAGGTGTGACAACTGTCCCCTGGCCCGAAGCTGTTCCACATAGGCAAAGGGCGGTCTGAAATCTGTCCCTCCCAGTCCTGTTACCTGGAACTTCCTGAGATATTCTTCCATCTCATCGAAACTGGTAATTTTTCGATCGCTCTGGATTTTATCATCGCATTGAATGATATGAACCTGAATTTTCCTGTGGAAACTCTGGGTCTGGTTTAATATGGAATAGGTCTCTTCCAGGAATTTCTTTATCAGGCTTTCTTTGCAGGACATGGAGGTATCGATCACAATGACAAACTCCTCCACTTTACGCACTTCACTGGTTTCCAGAGGTTCTATCAAGGGCATATTCCCATATCGCTCCATTCCATAATAGTAATAGATATAGTCGAAGGTGTCCATATCCACCTGCATGACTTCTTTTAAGACTGCAAATTTTCTCAGAAATTCCCGGTAATCGTACCGCTCCCGGTTTTCAGCATGGAGCAGATCTTTCATTGCCTCTCTGCCCTCAGATGCTTCTTTTGAAAACAGTTCCATCTCTGTTTCCATCTTCTCTCTGTTATCCTCCCATTTTTCCCGGTTGGGATTGGGAGTGGGCTTTTCCTCCTGTTTCCCTTCCCATCTGGAGTGATCGTCCACATAGAATTCCCGTTCCCAGTTCTCCCATTCCTCCGTGGAAAAGACTCTTGCCTGAAGCTGCCTGTAAATTCCCTGGGCGGTAACCACCTTTAATTCCTTCTCCAGCCAGCCGTAAATCTGTCTTCTGAGTGAACTTTTTCTCCGATAGATGCAGGAGTCATTCTGCATGTCCAATAAATATTCTGCCGCAATATCGCAGGCCAGATCCCATACCTTTTCTTTTTTTCCTCTTTCATAGATATGGGCAAACAGACAATGAAACAGGCAGTGCAGATAGCCCCGGTTTACCTGGTTTTTCCCTTCCCGGTACAGCCCGGTCAGCCCCTGGGGATGATAATAAAGATTTTCTCCGTCTGTACCCAGAGGATTTATCTGATCATCCCGCACAAACCGCAGACTGCTTAACGCCACATCCAGAAAACGCATTTGTAAATATAGCTGATTTCTGGACTGAATCAGAATCTCTGTGCAGATATGTTCTATTTTCAGTTCCTGTTCCTGCTGCTGCCATATGGGATTCATATTTTCCTCCTGTTTACAGTTCCATATCTTCAATGGAACTTCGTCTGCTTCCATAACGCCCCTGATATTCCATCAGACAGGCACAGATACGGGCGTCGCCCTTTCTCTGGGCAAACTGCAGCGCTTCCTGCAGTTCCTCTTCCCCCAGCCGCTTCTTACGGCTGACATCTTCCAGAAACCACATTAACAATTCCGGTTCCTGTCTTTCAATCAGGCTTCTGACCACCAAAGTCTGGCGTTCCAGCAGATAATTTTTATATTCTTCTTTTGCATTTCCACTTAGCTGACAGGGAAAGGACAGTCTTCCCAAAGCCAGTTTTATGGAAAACTCCTGACTCTCCCGGGCCTTCGCCATAGGAAAACGGGCATCGTATTCCTGAAAGTGAAACCGGGCTCCCTGAAAACAGTTTCGATAATGAATTCCGCTTCCATGAACCTCCGTCATTAAAATTCTGGCCGGTGTATTTTCCACACCTTCTTCATAAAATTCAGGGAACATCAGACGCGCTTCTTCCTCACCGTGATAAATCACATATAATTCTTCCGAAAATTCTGAGAGAATTTCCCGAAAGCAGGAAAATGTGTCATCCGTCATGGTGACCTCCAGGGTTTTTACTTTATGGCATCCGGTAAAACATCCGCTCCCCACATCTTCTATGTTACTGTGAAAAGATAAGAAATTCAGCTCCCTGCAGTTGTAAAACCCGTACCTGCCAATCCTTCGTATGGTTCCCGGCAGATAGACCTCTCTGTGTGCATTTCCAGCAAATACATAAGGTTTCAGCTCCTTTACCGGAATATTATCCACAAAATCCGGTATCTGCACTGCCTTCACATCGGAAACATACGATTCAATGCTCACATAGGGACCCCGGGCATCTTCTTCTATACAATACGTAAATAATCTGTCTTTGCTTTCCAATTTTCTGACTGCCTTTCTTTGTTCTCCGGAACTTCACTGATATTTTTCTATTATACAACCAATCCTGCAGAAATCAACCTGCACCTTCTCCTATTACGAAAGCACCGTATGATATAAGAGTATTTCTCTCTATACCATACGGTGTTATTTAGCGGTTCTTTACTTCTTTTCTATCAGGCAGATGGCCTGAGAACTGATCCCCTGACCGTTTCCGGTAAAGCCCAGTCCCTCTTCTGTAGTGGCTTTAATATTCACCTGCGCTTGGGAAATCCCCAGACATTTTGCCAGGTTCTCTCTCATTTGGGGGATATGGGGAGCCATCTTCGGCCGCTGGGCAATAATCGTTGCGTCAATATTACCAATCGCGTACCCCTGTTCTTTCAGTAAACGGGCTGTTTCTTCCAGCAGCAGCATACTGGAAATCCCTTTGTACTTGGGATCCGTATCCGGAAAGTGTTTTCCAATGTCCCCGAGGGCCGCTGCTCCCAGGAGAGCATCCATTACGGCGTGAATAAGTACATCCGCATCCGAATGCCCCAGTAATCCTTTTTCATAGGGAATCGGTACACCGCCGAGAATCAGGTCTCTGCCTTCTGTCAGCTTATGTACGTCATATCCCATTCCTACTCGTATCATACTCTGTATCATAACCTTTCTGTCAGGGTTCTATATTCAGCATTTTTCTCACTCGCATAAAGCTCAGACGATTTCTCACATAGGGAGAAAGTTCCATAGTTAAAGGGATGATGTCTTCCGTCAGCCCGATGTCCTGTACGGTTCTGACACAGCCGCCGTTTTTCAGGATTTTATCCAGTTCTTCCACTTCCGGAATCTCATCAATAATGTCTGCTATCTTATACAGGCTGGCATTGAGCCGGTCTGCGGATACCATTTCCATCGGATCCGGAGTATTCTCCTCAATCGTCTTCTCATACAGACCTTTCTTTCCGAAAGTATCCCGTATCAGTTTTTCTTCCATTCCCTGGTACGGATCGGCGTAACATTTTCCGTCGCGGACAGCTTCTGCGATCCTCTTATATTCTCTCGCCGCAAGCATGGTCCCCACGGAAACTTTTTCTCCATGGAGGGCGTCCAGTGGCCCGTTGATTACTTCCATTTCCCACAAATGGGACATATGATGTTCCGCACAGGATGCGGGTCTGGAATTCCCGATCATCTGCATCGCAAGACCCGAGAGGATCAGTGCATACATCAGTTCCTCACAGGCTTCCTCATCTCCCGCCGCTACGCCTTTTATACAGGAGCGCACCGTCTTCAGAGCCTGTTCTTCCATACGGATTACCCGTTTACAGATATATTCTCCGGTCAGCAGATGGGCAATCTTCCAGTCCGCCAGGCAGATATATTTTCCGAACAAATCAGAAGCTCCGGAGGCGTTCAGCCTTTTGGGCGCTTTTGCAAATATATTGGTATCAGCAATCACACAGATAGGGGGTGCAGCCGGGATTGTCTTCTTCATTCCATCCCAGGTCATAGCTGCAACCGTTGATACGAATCCGTCTACGCTGGCCGCCGTAGGAACCGATACAAAGGGAATTCTGTACTGATATGCCACATACCGGCTTATATCGTGGATTGTTCCGGATCCTACCGCTAAAATAAGGTCAATATCTTCTTCCATATTTTTCTCTACGATCTCTACTCCATGATTATCTGCATGAAGTCCTTCCGCCTCCAGAATCACAACCTGACAGCGGTCGTAAATGTCTTCCATAATATCATAAGTGGCTTCGTAGGTATTGGTATCGCAAATCAGCAGCGGAGAAATATATTCTTTCAGAAATCCATCCGACATCATCTCTTCCAGTTTCTCCACAGCACCGGCTTCAATCAAAATTTCCTGTACATCGATTTTGTGCTTTTTCCCACAGCTACAAGGTCGGGCAAAATCGTCCGTATCAACTCGCATGTATTACATCCTCCTATTCTTCCTGACGAGTAAATTTCTATTTTTTAATTCATTAAATCTCTGTCATTTGCTTTCCTATTATACATGATCCGGTAAAAAAAATCAACGCGCTTTCCTATGTCGCATCCATAGCGGAGCGTTTTTTGTGTAATAGGAAATCCAGGGGAATTTCCTATTACACAAAAAACCGGCCGCCACAATTTTACCTGTGACAGCCGGTTCTTAATATCATTTCTTATATTATTTTTTCTTTTTCAGAGTACCGATTACAGACTGCAGTACGATGAAGAAGCAAAGTAATGCAGAAAGGGTAATACGTACCCACCAGCTTGAAAGTGTTCCCTGTGTGGTGATTAAGCTGGTAATCGTACCTTTAATCAGTACGCCGAATAAGGTACCGATTGGTGTACCAACACCACCGCTTAACAGAGTACCGCCGATAACGGATGCGGAAATTGCGTCCATTTCAAAACCTTTCGCCTGCTCTACGAAACCTGCACAACTGTTCAGACAGAATAAGAATCCGCCCAGACCTGCCAGGAATCCATCCAGGATATAAGCCTGGAATTTGGTTCTCTTAACGTTCAGACCCATCATCATAGCGCTCTGCTGGTTACCGCCGATTGCGTACAGTTTACGTCCGAACTTGGAGTATTTCAGTAATACTGCAATGATGATTAATACAATAATCGCAATTACAACGGTTGGATATATGTATGCGGCAATAAAATCACCTCTTCGGTTAACTGTACCGAACGGCATATTGATTTTGAATTTTGCCCATTTCATAAAGGTTTCATTGGTAATGGCAATCATGTCTGTGCTGACAATGGCTGTCATACCACGGCCGAAGAACATACCGGCCAGAGTAACGATAAATGGCTGAATCTCTAAGTAGGATACTAAGAATCCCTGTACAACACCGAATAACAGACCGATTACTAATGCCATAAGAAGAGCTACATATGCGTTAGCCCCTTTATTCTCCATTAAATCAGCAACTGTCATACATACAAGTGCTACTACAGAACCAACGGAAATATCAATTCCGCCGGTAATCATTACGATGGTCAGACCACACGCAATAACAATCAGACCTGCGTTGGATACAAACAGGTTTAAGAACATCTGTGCATTTGCAAAACCTTTGTCTGCAAACACGATCATACCTGCGATGTACATAACGAAGAACAACGCTATGGTAACAATCAAAAGGAATCCTGTACCGGTCAGTTTTTTCTTTGCCATTGGATTAGCTGCAACAGCTTTTTCGTTTGATGCTTTCATTATTTCTGACCTCCTTCCACTGCAACGGCTTTTTTCGCTTTACGCTCTGCCAGGAATTTCTGGAATACAGGGCTCTGCAGTACAACGATAACGATTACGACGATTGCCTTATATACAGGCAGCTGGTCAGCAGATACGTTCATTGCGTACAGAGTTGTTGTCAGGGCCTGAATGGTGTAAGCACCGATTACAGAGCCCATCAGGCTGAATTTACCACCGCCGAGAGCGTTACCGCCAAGAGCAACTGCAAGGATGGCATCCATTTCCAGGTTCAGACCAATGTTGTTTGCATCTGCGGAATAGATACGTCCGGAAGCTGCAATACCTGCAATACCTGCCAGAACACCGCAGATAACGTAGGTAAGGAATTTGATCATTTTGGAATTCAGACCTACCAGACGGGAGGCGCTTCCGTTAATACCTACACATTCGATGTACAGACCTAAGGCTGTATGTTTTAATACCAGATATACGACAACTACGGTGATAATTGCCAGGAAAATCGGTGTGGAAACCGGTGAACCGCCAATGTATCCACCAATTGCCTGATAAGTACCAACACGAACATAAGTAATCTGTCCGCCTGTTACTAACTGTGCAATACCACGTCCTGCAGTATACAGGATCAGGGTAGCAACCATCGGCTGGATGTTAAAGTAGGAAACCAGCAGACCGTTAAATGCTCCGCAGATTCCTGCTACGATTAATGCTACAACAATTGCCAGTACTAATGGATTGGCAAATTCATTGACACTTACTTCACCGCCGGAAAGAATCTGGCAGCAAACGGCGCCGGCAACTGCCATAACAGCACCAACACTGATGTCCTGTCCGCCGGAAGCTGCGGTTACAAGAGTCATACCTACAGCTAAGATTACCAGCTCAGATGCACGGTTGATAACGTCAATGATATATCCGTAGAGAACACCGTTGTTAATAGAAATTGCGAAGAAAGTCGGTGTCTTAATCAGGTTGATTAAAAGTACAACAACCAGACATACGATAGGAAGAAACAGTCTGTTGCCTGTTAACTTCTTAATAAAACTTGTATCTTTTTCAGAAGTCTTACTCATTGTTCTCTTCACCTCCTGCGATGGTCTTCATGATTGTATTCTGATTCAGCTCATCTCCGGAGAGTTCTCCGACTTTCTTGCCGTCTCTTAATACAGCCATGCGGGAACAGGTACGAAGCATCTCTTCTACTTCGGAAGAAATAAAGGTAACTGCCATTCCCTGATCCGCTAAATCAAGTACCAGTTTCTGAATTTCTGTTTTGGTACCGATGTCAATACCACGGGTCGGTTCGTCCAGAATCAGATATTCCGGCTCTGTCAGCAGCCAGCGTCCCAGAATAACTTTCTGCTGGTTACCACCGGAAAGACTCTTAATCGGAGTTTCACGGCTTGCGGTCTTAATCTGCAGCATCTTGATGTATTTATCTGCAGCTTCTTCCATTTCTTTTCTGCTCATCAGTTTAAACATACCGCGTTTTGCCTGAAGAGCGATAATGATATTTTCACGTACAGACAGATCGGCAATAATACCGTCGCGCTTTCTGTCTTCCGGAAGATACGCCATACCGAGCTTCATTGCATCCAGAGGTTTGTTGATCTTTACTTCTTTTCCATTTACTTTCAGCTTACCGCTGTCTGCCTTGTCAGCACCATAGATGGCACGTACCAGTTCAGAACGTCCGGAACCCAGAAGACCTGTAAGACCGATAACTTCACCTTTGTTAATAGCAATATTGAAAGGACGGATGGTTCCTTTATGTCCAAGACCTTCTGCCTCAATTACCGGAGCTCCTTCGAATTTCTTCTCCAGATGTCCGCTCTTAATATCAGCCAGGTCATCGAAGTCTTTACCCATCATCTTAGCAACCAACATAACTCGCGGAAGATCTTTTGTCTCGTACTCTCCTACAAGTTCACCGTTTCTCAAGACTGTAATTCTGTCACATACTGCGTATACCTGCTCCAGGAAGTGAGTTACGAATATGATTCCAACTCCCTTCTCACGAAGGCGGCGCATCAGCACGAACAGTTTCTCTACCTCATCATCATCCAGAGAAGAGGTAGGTTCATCCAGAATCAAAACTTTACATTCCATATCTACCGCACGGGCGATAGCAATCATCTGCTGAATTGCGATAGAGCAGTCTTCCAGCATCTGTGTGGGCGGTACCGCAATATCCAGACTCTTTAACAACTCTGCAGATTTCTTATTCATGGTTCTCCAGTCGATTAATCCCATTTTTCTCGGCTCACGTCCGATGAACAGATTCTCCGCAACCGTCAGGTTCGGACAAAGGTTAACCTCCTGATACACCGTACTGATTCCGTTATTCTGTGCATCCTGAGGAGAATGGTTCACGATCTTCTTTCCGTCCATTTCCACAGTTCCGGCACTCAATTCATGCACACCGGTAAGCACTTTGATCAATGTAGATTTACCAGCTCCGTTTTCTCCCATCAGAGCGTGAATTTCCCCGCTTCGAAGCGTAAAATCAACATTTTGCAGGGCGCGAACACCAGGGAATGTTTTACTAATACCTCTCATTTTCAAAATGACATTATGTTCCACTATCTTTCACCTGCTTTCCTCATTTTAAGCATAAACGAGGCGTGGCACGAAGATGCTTGTATCCTTTTCTCCGACTTCACATACCACGCCTCGACATTCAAGTCACTCTATCTCTATGACTTCTAATTAATATGCACGTCCGTCAATAACTTCCTGAGTAACTGCTGTTACTTCATAAGATTCTCCGTCAACATCTACAGTTGCAACGGTATCGTCTGTTGCAAACATTGTTTCGTCAACGAATGTTTCTTTTTCAACTTCTTCTCCGGCTTCCAGAGCTTTGATGATTTCATCTACACGAGGACCATGTAATGGGTTACACTCTGTAGCAAGAGCAATTTCTCCGCTCATTGTCATGTTCAGAGCTGCAGTAGCTGCGTCGAAGGACATAACCATAATCTGGCCGTCTTCTGTTCCGATTTCGTAACCAGCAGCTTTGATAGCGTCGATAGCACCGAATGCTTCGTTATCGTTCTCGCAGTATACAACGTCTACATCGTCACCGCTCTGTTTCAGGATAGATTCCATAACTTCCTGACCTTTAGCCTGTGTAAATTCACCAGACTGCTGAGCTAACATGTTCCAGTTTTCGTTTGCTTCGATTGCTTCTTCCAGAGCTTCTGTACGTCCGATCTGAGCGGATGCACCGATGGTTCCCTGAATATCAACGATGTTGATTTCTTCTTCTCCACGTCCTTTAGCTTCCAGGAATGCTTTCAGCCATGCACATGCTTTCTGGCCTTCCAGTTTGAAGTTAGAACCTACCCATGCTGTAACCAGGTTTTCATCAGAGATGTCAACCATACGGTCTACAGTGATTACAGGGATTCCTGCATCATATGCTTCCTGAAGAACGGTATCCCAACCTGTTTCTGTAACAGGTGCAAGAAGTATGTAATCTACACCCTGCTGGATGAAGTTACGGATTGCAGTAATCTGGTTTTCCTGTTTCTGCTGAGCATCGTCAAAGATTAATTCGTATCCGTTTTCTTCAGTGAAAGTACCTTTCATGGACTCTGTGTTTGCAGTACGCCAGTCAGATTCAGCACCTACCTGTGAGAAACCAACAGTAAGAACATCGCCTGAACCAGAAGCGTCGTCTGCTGCTGCATCATCTTCTGCTGCTGCATCGTCGTCTGCTGCTGCGGTATCCTCTGTTGCTGCGCTGTCATCGGATGCTGTGTCGCTGGATCCGCCACAGCCTGCAAGCATAGTACCAACTACAGCTACGCTTAAAAGTGTTGCTAATACTTTCTTCTTCATGATAAATCCTCCTTAACTTTCTGCGGCTGTTCTTTACTCTTGCCGCAACTGATAATTCTATTTTAAACTTTTTTTTTAAAAAATCTACGGAAAAAACCCTTAAATTAGTAATTTATTTTACTAAATTTTAATTTTCTTCTATTCTTTGTGTGTTTTCTTTCGATAAAGGTACGTTTTCTTTCGGAATCCGGACTGTTACCCTGGTTCCTTTTCCATAAAAACTTTCAAAAGCCAGTCCATATTGTTTTCCGTAGTTCATCTGAATCCGTTCTTCCACATTCAGAAGTCCGAAACCACCCCTGGCCGAAGTCTGCGGATTTTCTTTTCCTTTAATCTTCTCCCGAAGCTCAGCCAGCTGATCCTCTGTCATTCCAATTCCATTATCTTCCACCTCCAGCACAATGATACCTGCGCTGGCATATCCTCTCACCCAGATCTTGCCCTTTCCTCTTTTGTTCTTAATTCCGTGATACAGGGCATTTTCCACCAGTGGCTGCAGAACCATTTTCAGAATCCGATACTGATATAGCTCTTTATCTATGGAAATTTCATATTCCATTATATCCTGATAGCGGAACTGCTGAATGCTCAGATAACTGTGTACATGGGTTTCTTCTTCTTTAATGGTAATATAATCTTTCCCCTGGCTCAGTACCGTCCGGAAGAACTCAGATAAAGAGGTGGTCATATTTACCACCTTCCGGTTCTGGCCGTCCTCTGCCAGCCACACAATGGCGTCCAGGGTATTATAAAGAAAGTGGGGATTGATCTGAGCCTGCAGAAGTTTCAGCTCCGTATCCCTTAATTTTCTCTGTTCCCCCTTAATATCTTCAATCAGACGGGAAATTTCCGAACGCATTCCGTTAAAACTGTCTGTCAGAACAGAAATTTCATCCACTGCTTCGATATTGGTCTCCTCCGTGAAGTCACCGTGCTCCATCCTTTTCGCAGCCTTACACAGGGCGTCAATGGGCTTTGTTACACTTCCGATAATCCGTTTGGTAGACATTACGCTTATGAATAAAATAAGTGCCAGCATTCCGGCCGTCATTAAAATAATGGTATTGGTTCTGGCCTCCATCTTAATCCTCAAATCGATCAGCGTCTGGGTTTCGTAATAAATATACTCCTGGGTGTAATCCCGGATCATTGCCGTCAGCCCCTGAATGTCGTTTTCCCAGATACTGTAATTTTCGCTGTAGGTTCCTGACGTTTTAATGTTTGTTTCGATCTGTCCGATTACATTTTCCAGACTGTCCAGACAGGAAAGAGAACCGCGGATTCTGGAAACACTGGCTGTATTGGTACATTCCCTCAGCAGATGACGGAAGGTTTTTCTGGCCTTCTCAATCAGCTTATAGGGATTTTGTATCACTCTGGAATATTTAGAATCTCCCTCTGTCAGTACATCCTTATCCTTGTCCAGCTCTATCTGTCCGATAATGGTACTGTACATACTGTAATTAATGTTTTCCTCAAACTCCACATTATATGGATTCACTTCTGTAATATTGTTAACAACCTTAGAATAGGACTGATTATAATCCATCAGAATCACAAGCAGGGCAATGGTCAGCGCTGCAAGAGGGATAATAATTAAGGCTGACAAAGAGGCCAGCCTGTTTCTTAAAGATAGCGGTTTTCTGGATGTCATTTCCCTGGCCCCTCCTTCCTGCGGGCCCGGTACTCCTTAGGAGTACATCCCTGTGTCTTTTTAAATATGTAGCTAAAGTAATGGGAATCTTTATACCCGATGGAGAATCCTATCTCAGAAGTCTTCCGGTTGGTACACATCAGAAGCTCTTTCGCCCTGTCCATTCTGAGTTTGGTCAGATACTCAATAAAGGTCTCTCCCAGTTCCTGACGAAACAGGGTGCTGAAATAACTGGGGCTGATTCCCACCTGAGAGGCCACTACGTTTAAAGATATATCATTGTTCTGGAAATTTTCCTGAATATATTTTTTAGCATCTTCAAACAGAGAATTGTAGTGATCCATGGAGGAATTATCCCGTAGATCCAGCGCCTCGCTAAATAAATCGGTCAAATACTGCTTCATTCCGCTGACAGATGTTACCTGAGCTGCAATTACACTGGCGTCCCGGTAATGCTCCGGCAGATCCTCGGCGCTTAATCCCAGGCTTTCCAGAACCCCCGCCACACAGAAATACATGTCCATCATCAGATACTGGCGGAACATTACAGAATTATAAGTTCCGCTTCCCACCTTACGGAAATAATTTTCTATGAAGTTCTCCACCTCTTCCTTGGCTCCCACTTTCAGGAAGTCTTCCACCAGTTTCCGGTCAATTTTAGAAACATCAATGGTTTTCAGATCCACCGATTTTTCTGCCGGGGTGTTCCACAGCCTTACTTCCTCATTGGTGACAATCTGATTTCTTTCCATAAAGAAACGGCTGGCGAAAGCGCTGTTGGCCTCATTGTAAGAAATCCCCACATCTCTGAGTCTCTGTACTGTCTTTCCGATCCCTCCAAAATACTGCAGGGTATCTTCTTCCGGTATCAGGCTCTGAACCTTTTCCTTAAGGGCTGAAAGAATTTCCTGAAACTCTTCCCCGTCTTCGCTTCGTACCAAAAGAAACCATCCGTCCTCCGGCCGCTTAAAACAAAGGATCCGTTCCTCCGACTCCAGGTATTCCTCCACCTGCTCCGTGACTTTAACCAGATGTTCCATATAATCATGTCCCTCGGAAATAACTTTAAACATGACTACCGTATAATAGGAAGCAGTAAAATCCATCCCCATCTGTCCGCCTTTATTCAGGATCTCACTGATGGAAATGGTATTATGTACTAAGGCATAAAAGAGCTTGATTTTTTCTGCCCGAAGGTTTTCCTTCATTTCCTCCTGATACTGAGTCATCAGTTTCTGCTGCTCCTGTTCTTCCCGGATAACTTCTGCCACCCGTTTGATAGCTTCCAGAAGTTTTTCCCGGCTTACCGGTTTCAGCAGATAATCAGTGATACCAATGCTGATGGCTCTTTTGGCATAATCAAATTCATTATACCCGCTCAAAATAATGATTTTTGTATTGGGAAACTCCTTTTTTACCAGACTGCTTAGTTCCAGTCCATCCATAAAAGGCATCTTAATGTCTGTAATCAGAATGTCAGGCTTTGTTTTCTTAATCAGAGGATAAGCAAGCTCTCCGTCGCTGGCCTCTCCTACAAATTCCAGCCCTTCCTTTTCCCAGGGAATATGATTCTTAATCCCCTTTCGCATTATAACCTCGTCTTCTACTAAGAATACCTTAATCATCTCTTCTCCTTCACCTTCCACAAAACATGCTGTCTTTCTATTCTAACATAAAAATCGGAAAAGAGGTATCCCCAAGTAAAAAAAAGAAGAGGCAGCGGCTGACTTTCAGATTCCTCCTCTGGCCTGCCGCAACCTCCTTTTTCTTTATTTCCTGTTTTTTATTTCTTTCCCTGTCCGTAATATGCGTTCGCACCGTGTTTCCGGTAATAATGTTTGTCCTGAATTTCCTGAGGAGCCGGCTGAACCTGCGGATTAATCATCTCGCAGCGGGCAGCCATCTTGGCTACTTCTTCCAGTACAACTGCATTGTGCACGGCTTCATGTCCGTCTTTTCCCCAGGTAAAAGGTCCGTGATTTTTGCACAGAACACAGGGTACTGCTTCGTAGTCTCTGTTTTTAAACTCTTCTGCAATTAAAAGTCCCGTATTCTTTTCGTATCCTGCATCAATCTCTTCTTTGGTCAGGCAGCGGGCGCATGGGATTTCTCCATACATATAGTCTGCATGTGTGGTTCCGTAGCAGGGGATTCCTCTGCCTGCCTGTGCCCAGCTTGTAGCCCAGGGAGAATGCGTATGTACCACGCCGCCAATCTTTGGAAACGCTTTGTACAGTTCCAGATGGGTGGGGGTATCGGAAGAAGGATTATATTCTCCTTCTACCACATTGCCTTCCAGGTCTACCAAAACCATATCTTCCGGTTTCAGAATGTCATAGTCCACACCGCTTGGTTTGATAGCAAAAATGCCTGCCTCACGGTCAATTTCACTGACATTTCCCCAGGTAAAGGTTACCATTTTATATTTTGGCAGAAGCATATTGGCTTCATATACCCGTTTTTTTAATTCTTCTAACATTTATAAAAACCTCTTTTCTCTCTTAATCCAGAGCATCCACAGCAGCTCTCTCAATAGCAAGACCTTTCTTATAACGTTCGATAAACGCTTCAAATCCTGCCACATCCTCTGCTACAGGTTCCATGGTTACGCCTTCCTGTCCGGCAAATACTTTGTTGTTCAGATAGTCGTCCAGAGTTTCTCCTTCTTCTTTATTACGCATATAAGAAGCCAGAAGAGCAATACCCCAGGCGCCGCCCTCTCCTGCTGTTTCCATTACAGAAACCGGTACGTTCATAGCGGCTGCCATGATTCTCTGTCCTACGCCTTTTGTCTTAAACAGACCGCCGTGGCCCAGAATCTTATCCAGTTTCACCCCTTCTTCTTTGAACAGGATGTCTGCTCCCACTTTCAAAGCGCCCAGAGCGGTATACAAATGAGTTCTCATAAAGTTAGCCAGGTTAAATTTACAGTTGGAAGAACGTACAAACAGCGGACGTCCCTCTTCAAATCCTGTAATATGCTCTCCTGAGAAGTAGCAGTAGGATAACAGACCGCCGCAGTCTGCATCTCCTTCCAGAGCCTTGTTGTACAGGGTTCCGAATAATTTATTCATATCCACTTCCACACCCATTGCCTCTGAGTACTCTTTGAAGATATTTACCCAGGCATTTAAGTCAGAAGTACAGTTGTTGGAATGAACCATGGCAACCAGATTTCCCGTTGGAGTTGTTACCATATCCAGTTCCTCGTAAGCTTTGCTTAAGTCTTTTTCCAGAACGATCATGGCAAATACGGAAGTTCCGGCAGATACGTTACCGGTGCATTTTGCCACACTGTTGGTAGCCACCATACCGGTTCCTGCATCACCTTCCGGAGGACACAGCGGAATTCCTGCTTTCAGATTTCCGGATATGTCCAGAAGTTTAGCGCCTTCTTCTGTTAAAGTTCCGGCGTCTTCTCCTGCCAGAAGAACTTCAGGAAGAATGTCTGCCAGTTTCCAGGGCAGATTCTTATCTGCTACCAGTTCATCGAACTGTGCAATCATTCTTTCATTGTAGTTTTTCTTTTCAATATCAATGGGGAACATACCGGATCCTTCTCCGATTCCCAGAACTTTCCGGCCGGTCAGTTTCCAGTGGATGAATCCTTCCAGGGTGGTCAGGAAATCAATCTGAGAAACATGTTCCTCCCCTTTTAAGATTGCCTGGTACAGATGGGCAATGCTCCATCTCTGAGGAATGTGGTAGTTAAACAGCTTCGTCAGTTTCTCAGAAGCTTCTCCTGTGATATTGTTTCTCCAGGTACGGAAAGGTACCAGGATCTCGCCGTCTTTATCAAAGGCCATATATCCGTGCATCATGGCACTGAATCCAATGGCTCCGATAGTGGTCAGAGTCAGATCATATTTATCTTTTACATCTGCCGCCATTTTTGCATAGGCATCCTGCAGTCCTGTCCAAATGTCTTCCAGACTGTATGTCCAGATTCCATTTTCCAGTCTGTTTTCCCAGTCATGGGCGCCGGCTGCAATCGGCGCATTGTCTGCGCCGACCAGAACCGCTTTAATACGGGTTGAGCCGAATTCAATTCCCAGTGCTGTATTTCCATTTTCAATTTCACTTTTAATACGATTTACATCAACAGCCATCCGGAACTCCTCCTATTCTATTCTTTTACCGTTCGACTTATTTGTAAGCGATTGCATTCCATCTTAATTCATTTTTGAAGTTACGGATTGTTGTGTCTTTATCAATATATACAGCTTCGATACCCATAGCTGCTGCCCAGTCTCCCATCTGCTCTGCAGTTAAGTCGTAGGAGAATGCCGTATGATGAGCGCCGCCTGCCAGGATCCATGCTTCTGCTCCGGTTGCCAGGCTTGGTTCCGGTGTCCAGAATGCAGTTGCAACCGGAAGTTTCGGCATATCTTTTTCTGTCTTCTTGCACTCTACATCGTTGATGATCAGACGGAAACGATTTCCTAAGTCTACTAAAGAAGTTGCTACGCCATGGCCTTCTTTGCAGGTGTATACCAGTCTTGCAGGATCTTCTCTGTCGCCCATGCTTAATGGGTTCACTTTGATGCTGATTGGGCCGTCTGCTACAGTCGGGCACACTTCCAGCATATGAGCCTGAAGGATACCTTCTTTTCCCGGTACCAGATTGTAGGTATAGTCTTCAAAGAAGGAAGTTCCTTTTGCATTTGGTGTATTGGCTGCCATAATCTTCATCAGACGTACCATTGCTGCTGTTTTCCAGTCGCCTTCTGCACCGAATCCGTATCCTTTTTCCATCAGTCTCTGGATTGCCAGACCCGGAAGCTGTTTCAGGGAACCTAAATCACCAAAGTGTGTTACCAGTGCCTGATAGTTCTTCTCTTCTAAGAATTTTTCAAATCCGATTTCGATACCAGCCTGTACAGCCACATGTTTTTTGAATTCTTCCGGATCTCTTCCTTCCAGTAAGATTTCGTATTTGTCATAGTACTCTTCTACTAAAGCATTGATGTCGCCTTCGCTTACAGCATCTACGTATTCTGCAATTTCATTAACCGGATATGCGTCGATTTCCCATCCGAATTTGATCTGTGCTTCTACTTTATCGCCTTCTGTTACGGCTACGTTTCTCATGTTGTCAGCGATACGGCATACGCGGATGTGGCTGCTTTCCATGATACCGATAGCAGTTCTCATCCAGGAAGCCAGTCTTTCCTGAACTTTCTTATCAGCCCAGTGTCCAACGATAACTTTTCTTTCAATTCCCATACGGCTTACAATGTGTCCGTATTCTCTGTCGCCATGTGCAGACTGGTTTTCATTCATGAAGTCCATATCGATGGTATCGTAAGGAATTTCTTCGTTAAACTGTGTATGTAAATGACATAAAGGTTTTCTGTATTCCTGTAAACCTAAAATCCAGGATTTTGCAGGAGAGAAGGTATGCATCCAGGTAATAACACCGGCACAGTTTTCATCTGCATTTGCTTCGTTGAAGGTTTTTCTGATTACTTCATTGGTGATCAGGGTTGGTTTCCATACAACTTCAAAAGGAAGAACACCTGATTTGTTTAATTCTTCTACAATGATTTTAGAATGTTCAGCAACCTTTCTTAAGCATTCGTCACCATACAGATCCTGTGAACCTGTACAAAACCAAAATTTGTAATCTTTTCCTGTTCTCATGTTTAAATCCTCCTTAAAATTTATATACTTTTAATTAGTATCTCACTCTTTCGCTGCAGGAGTTTCTGACTATCAGCTCCGGCGCGATCAGACAGGTTACTTTGCTTTCCTCTTCCGGAACCCGGCGGATTTTCTCCAACAGCAGCTCCGCTGCCATCTCTCCCAGTTTCTCCTGGGGATGGGCAATGGTGGTCAGGCCGACCCCGTTCTCTCCCTGAGAAAACAAAGAATTGTCATATCCGGTGACTGAGATGTCTCCCGGCACCTTCTTTCCCATTTTTTCCAACGCGCTCATAACCTGAACAGCAATCTGATCGTTATAGCAGACAATCCCTTCCACCAAAAGCCCTTCTTCCAGTTTCATTTTCACTGCCATGGCAGGCATGGATTTACGGTCTTCTGTATGGAACCAGATAACCATATCCGGATTGTACAAAATCCCTGCCTCCTGCAAAGCCTGCACATATCCTTTATGCCGCTCCCGGCCCTGGATGTCGTCCGCTTTAAAAATTCCTAAAATCTGACGGTGTCCCAATTCAATTAAATATTTAGTAACCAGGTATCCGCCCTTGCAGTCGTCCATCAGTATGTGGGGTCTGTCCCTGAGCTGCTGATGAATCCCCTGAATAAATACATAGGGAATTTCATAGCTGTCCAGCTGTTCGTAAAGAGAAATATGCTTGCACATCAGCTGGCTCTTGCTGGGCTCGATAATCAGTCCGTCAATGTCCTTGGAAAGAATTTCCTCCAGGTATCTGGCCTCAATTCTTCTGCTGTTTCCTGTGTTTTTCAGCAGGATGCTGTATCCGTTGGCGGAGAGCACCTTATCAATGCCCTGAATCAGACGTGGAAAAATATAGTCGGAAATGTACGTGGTAATTACCGCGATGTTTTTGGAATTTTTCATATGGCGCACTCTTTCCGAACAGAAGGTTCCTCTTCCGTGAGAAGCCATGATATATCCTTCCTGTTCCAGAATGGCCAGAGCTTTCCGTACCGTATGCCGACTGATGGAAAAAGTGGAAGCCAGCTCATTTTCAGAAGGGAGTTTTTCGCCTGGCTTTATTTTTCCTGTTACGATCTCACTCTTTAGTTGTTCCATCAGGGAGTAATATTTTGTCTTACCATTTTCATTTCCCATTCGCATCCCTCCTTGATATTTATTGTACAACTTGTATGGTAGTATGTACAAGTTGTTTTTCCTTTAAAACCCACTAAAAAACAGCTCTTTAATTGTTGCACCTTTCACAAAACCAGGAAACATGTATGGTTTTTACGCAAAAGAAAAAGCTATTGCGAAAGTTCGATTTCCATAAAAAACCTGACTTTTGCAATAGCTTCTGTATTTCAATTTAATTAAAACAATTCATCGAAACGTTTCATGGCTTCTCTGGTGCTCTCATGCTTCCCAAAAGAAGTCAGACGGAAATAATTTTTCCCGTTTTTCCCGAATCCGGCTCCCGGAGTTCCCACAATCTGAGCTTTCTCCAGAAGATAATCAAAGAATTCCCAGGAATCCATATTGCCCGGACACTTAAACCAGATATACGGAGAATTTTCTCCTCCTGTATACCAGATTCCTTTCTTTTTCAGCATATCGCTGATGATCCTGGCATTTTCCATATAATAGTCAATGTTTTCCTGACACTCTTTCATTCCTTCTTCTGTAAAAACGGCAGCCGCGCCGTGCTGAATCAGAAATGCGGTTCCGTTATATTTCGTAGACTGACGGCGGTTCCACATCCCATGAAGGGACAGCTCTTCTCCATTGGAATCTGTAAATACCAGCTCTTTGGGAACTATGGTGTAGGAACATCTGGTCCCCGTAAACCCTGCTGTCTTCGATAAGCTGCAGAATTCAATGGCACATTTTCTGGCTCCCTCAATGGCATAGATGCTTCTGGGAAGCTCCGGATCCGAAACAAAGGCTTCATAGGCAGAATCAAACAGAATTACCGCCTGGTTCTTCAGCGCATAGTCTACCCATTCTTTTAACTGCTCTTTATTATAGCAGGCTCCTGTGGGGTTATTAGGGGAACACAGGTAAATAATATCAGCTTTTACGGATTCATCCGGCATGGGAAGGAAATGATTTTCCTCTGTTCCGTTCATGTAGATAATTTCTTTTCCGTCCATCGTATTGGTATCCACATAGACCGGATAGACCGGGTCCGGGACCAGGATCACATTGTCTTTCGCAAACAGTTCTGTGATATTTCCCGTATCGCTTTTGGCGCCGTCAGAAATAAAAACAGCGTCCGCGTCAACTTCTACACCGTTTCTTTTATAATAATCAGAAATCGCTTCCCGCAGAAAGGCATATCCCTGTTCCGGGCCGTATCCCTGGAAAGTATCGGAAGATCCTTCCATATCCACTCCTTCGTGAAGAGCTTTCAGCGCACTTTTGGTCAAAGGTTTCGTCACATCTCCGATACCCAGACGGATTACCGGTTTGTCAGGATTTTCAGAGGTAAACTCATTCACTCTCCTGGCAATCTCTGCAAACAGGTAGTTATTCTGCAGTTTTTTATAATTTTCATTTAACTTTGGCATATAACCATCCTCTCTCTATAACGTACACATGAAATGTTATCAGACTTTCCTGTGAAATTCAAGGGATAATCCGGATTGTGTTTTAATTCCCTCCGGGATACTATTGGAATTACATAACAAAGAGGATTTTCTATCACATAAAGATTAAGGTGTCAAAAGCCTTTCTTTTTTCTATATTTGGAAAGATGCACAAAAACATAATTCCATAAAGGGCACCTTAATCACATAAAACAAAAAAGCCTGCTAATGCAAGCTTTTTCCAAGTAGCGAGAGGGGGAGTCGAACCCTCGACACTACGGGTATGAACCGTATGCTCTAGCCAACTGAGCTATCTCGCCATAATTATGAAGTTGGTATGGGGCCTACAGGGCTCGAACCTGTGACCCTCTGCTTGTAAGGCAGATGCTCTCCCAGCTGAGCTAAGACCCCATATTCAGCGGGTTTCAGGTTTTCCCTCAACCCGCTTTGCTATTATACAATTAAACTCCATAAAATGTCAACAGTTTTTTTGACATTTTTTAAATTTTTTTATTTCTTCCAAAAATACATGGTTTTTATTTAAAGTAGGCCACGCCGGATTCAAAGATCTTCATATCCTGTTCCCCGTAAATATTCACAGCCACACCGTCGTCACGACGTTCGGAATGGGCCATCTTGCCAAGTACACGTCCGTCCGGGCTGGTAATACCTTCAATGGCCTGATAAGAGCCGTTTACATTCCACTCTTCATCATTTACCAGCAGATTTCCGTCCGCATCCACGTATCTGGTTGCCACCTGTCCGTTTGCCGCCAGTTTGGACAGCCACTCCTGTCCGGCAACGAAACGGCCCTCACCGTGAGAAGCAGGATTACAGTACACGCCGCCCAGTTCTGCCATCTGCAGCCATGGGGACTTGTTGCTTACCACCTTCGTATAAACCATTTTGGAGATATGACGTCCCACTGTATTGTAAGTCAGGGTCGGAGAATCTTCTTTCTGGCCTGTAATTTCTCCGTAAGGAACCAGTCCCAGTTTAATCAGCGCCTGGAAACCGTTACAGATACCAAGAGCCAGTCCGTCTCTTTCCTGAAGAAGTTTTGTCACAGCTTCTTTTAATTTCTCGTTCTGGAAGGCAGTAGCAAAGAACTTGGCGGATCCGTCGGGTTCATCGCCTGCGGAGAATCCGCCGGGGAACATGATCATCTGCGCCTGGCTGATGGATTTTTCAAAAATCTCCACTGAATCACGGATGTCTTCTGCGGTCAGGTTCTTAAATACCTTCACATCCACTTCTGCCCCTGCCCGCTCAAAGGCTCTGGTGCTGTCGTATTCGCAGTTGGTTCCCGGGAACACAGGGATGAAGACTCTCGGTTTTGCCACTTTATTTTTACAGATGTAAATTTCTTTCGCCTGATAAACTTCCTTTGCATAGTCCTCTTCTTTCTGAGGTTCTTCCTGGGAATGGGTTTTAAATACGCCTTCCAGGGTTTTATTCCAGGCGTTCAGAGCTTCTTCCATGGTAATTTCCGTATTGGAATAAGAGAATTTACCGTCTCCTGTCACCTCACCGATCACCGTATAGGTGCTGGCCAGTTCTCCTACCTTTCCGTCTTTTACTTCACAGAGCAGATCACCGAAGCCCGGAGCGAAGAAATCTCTCGGATCTAAATTATGTTCAATTTTAACGCCCATGTGGTTTCCAAAGGCCATTTTGCTTACTGCCGCTGCAATTCCGTGACGATCTAAGGCATAAGCAGAAACCACTCTGCCTTTCTGCATATCTTCATGCAGTCTTCCATACAGATCCATCACTGCCGGATAGTCCGGAAGATCGTAAGCGTCTTTCGGCAGACGAATCCATACCAGTTTGTTTCCGGCTTCTTTTAATTCCGGTGTAATGACGTCTTTTTCCTTTGCCACATCCACGGCGAAAGATACCAGTGTGGGGGGAACGTCAATTTCATTAAAGCTTCCGGACATACTGTCCTTTCCGCCGATGGAAGGAAGGCCGAATCCCATCTGTGCCGCATAAGCGCCCAGAAGAGCGGCAAAAGGCTGGCTCCATCTTTCCGGATCTTCTGTCATTCTGCGGAAATACTCCTGGAAAGTAAAACGGATCTTTTTATAATCTCCCCCTGCTGCCACAATTCTGGCCACCGATTCGGTCACTGCATAGACCGCTCCGTGATAAGGACTCCAGCTGGACAGATAGGGATCAAATCCATAACTCATCATGGTAACTGTTTCGGTCTTTCCATTGGCAACCGGAACCTTGGCAACCATTGTCTGGGTTTCTGTCATCTGATATTTTCCTCCATAGGGCATCAGAACACTGCCGGCTCCGATGGAGCTGTCGAACATTTCCACCAGGCCTTTCTGGGAGCAGGTATTTAAGTCAGACAGGGTTTCCAGCCATTTTCCTTTTACATCGGCAACGTCCGGACGATCCGCGAACAGATTTCCCTCTTTTTTCGGTATATCCACTGCTACCTTTGTCTCCTGGTGAGCGCCGTTGGTATCCAGGAAAGCTCTGGAAATATTCACAATCTCTTTTCCGCGCCATTCCAGTACCAGACGGGGTTCTTCTGTAACAACGGCAACTTCCACTGCTTCCAGGTTCTCCTCGTTGGCATATGCCAGGAATTTCTCCACATCTTTTTTATCTACAACCACAGCCATACGCTCCTGGGATTCGGAAATGGCGATTTCCGTTCCGTCCAGTCCTGCGTATTTTTTAGGAACTTTATCCAGATTTACACGAAGGCCTGCTGCCAGTTCTCCGATAGCTACAGAAACGCCGCCGGCTCCGAAGTCGTTGCATTTCTTTATAATCGCACTGACTTCTTCTCTGCGGAACATGCGCTGAATCTTACGTTCTGTAGGTGCGTTTCCTTTCTGAACTTCCGCTCCGCAGACTTCAATGGAGGCTTCCGTATGCACTTTTGAAGAACCGGTTGCTCCGCCGATACCGTCGCGTCCGGTACGTCCGCCCAGAAGGATGATAATATCTCCCGGATCGGAGTTCTCACGAATGACGGCCCTTCTGGGAGCTGCGCCTAAGACAGCGCCGATTTCCATTCTTTTGGCCACATAATTGGGATGGTAAACTTCTTTTACATAGCCTGTGGCAAGACCGATCTGGTTTCCGTAGGAGCTGTATCCGTGAGCGGCCCCGCGAACCAGTTTCTTCTGGGGAAGTTTGCCCTTCATGGTTTCTTTTACAGATATTGTGGGGTCTGCCGCACCGGTTACGCGCATTGCCTGGTAAACATAAGTTCTTCCTGACAGAGGATCCCGGATAGCGCCTCCCAGACAGGTGGCAGCGCCTCCGAAAGGCTCAATTTCCGTAGGATGGTTGTGGGTTTCATTTTTAAAGTTAATCAGCCACTCTTCTTCTTTTCCGTCCACATCTACCGGCACCACGATGCTGCAGGCATTGATTTCATCGGATTCTTCCTGATCCTGCAGTTTTCCTTCCGCCTTTAATTTCTTCATGGCCATCAGCGCCAGATCCATCAGACAGATAAATTTATCATCCCTGTCTTTGTAAATGACAGCCCGATCTGCCAGATATTTCTCATAGGTCTTTACAATGGGATCTTTATAGTCTCCCTCTTTAAAGGAAACCTCTGTAAGCTCCGTGGAAAAGGTGGTATGACGGCAGTGGTCAGACCAGTAGGTATCCAGTACGCGGATTTCCGTAACGGAAGGATCTCTCTTTTCTTCGTTTCTAAAATAGTTCTGAATATGCAGGAAGTCTTTAAAGGTCATGGCCAGATTTAAAGAGGCATATAATTCCTGCAGTTTCCCTTCTTCCATCTCACAGAAACCTTCAAAAGTCTTCACATCTTCCGGCTCCGGGAACTGGGTAATTAAGGTTTCCGGCTTTTCCAGTCCTGTTTCTCTGGAGTCTACCGGGTTGATGCAGTGATTCTTGATAGCTTCCAGCTCCTGATCAGAGATTTCTCCCTCAATCACATAGGTGGTGGCAGAACGGATCACCGGCTGTGCGTCTTCCTTTAAGAACTGCACGCACTGTACAGCGGAATCGGCTCTCTGGTCAAACTGGCCCGGCAGGTATTCCACAGAAAATACCCGGGAATTTTCGCTCAAATCAAAGGTTTCCAAATATAAATCATCCACAGGAGGCTCTGCAAATACGGTATGGCAGGCTTTTTCAAAAACATCCTGAGAAAGATTCTCCACGTCGTACCGAATCAGCACTCTGACACGGGTAACGGTTTTAATTCCAAGATAACTGCTGATTTCATGTTTCAGTTCCTTTGCCTGTACTACAAAGGCAGGTTTTTTCTCCACATAAACACGTCTTACGTTACTCATAGAAATATTCCTTTCTTTTCACTTTTTGTGTTTTCGTTTTCTTGCAGCTTTATCTATTTTATAGTATCATAAGAAATATCATTAGTAAAATTAATATATCTTATATTTTTTATAATCTGTTATAATAAAAGGAGTTTTATGAATATTAATCTGGAATTATACCGGGCTTTCTACTATGTGGCGGTCACCTTAAGTTTTTCTGAAGCTTCCCGCCAGCTTTACATTTCCCAGTCAGCGGTCAGTCAGTCGGTAAAAACCCTGGAGAAAAAACTGGGACGGCAGTTATTTATCCGAAGTACCAAAAAAGTCACCCTCACTCCTGACGGAGAACTTCTCCTCTCTCACATTGAACCGGCTATCCGCATGATTACGGAGGGAGAGGCCTTACTGACCCATGAGGACTCCATTCAGGGACAGCTTCGCATCGGAGCCAGCGATACTATCTGCCGCTATTTTCTCCTTGATTATTTAAAACAGTTTCATCAGGATTATCCGGACGTACAGATTCAGGTGACAAACAGTACTTCCATCGGATGCGCCAAGCTTCTGGACAACGGGCAGGTGGATTTCATTATTTCCAACTTTCCCAATTCCTATTTAAACGCCAGCCATCCCCGGATCCCCCTGAGAGAGTTTCAGGATGTTTTTACCGCTCATCCTTCCTGCTTTCCTCTGGATTCCAGAACCCTTTCCTTAAAGGAACTGCTGGATTACCCGATTCTGACCCTTACCAAGCACAGTGTCACCAGTGAATATCTTTATGAACATTTCCAGAACCACGGACTGAAACTGGTGCCCGAGGTGGAGTTAAGCAGCAACGATTTACTGGTGGATATGGCCCAAATCGGCCTGGGAATCGCCTTCGTGCCGGACTATATGTTAAAAAAGAATACGGAACTGATTTCTCTGTCCATTCAGGAGCCACTGCCGCCCAGAAAGCTGGTGCTGGTTCATCCGAAGACCGGACATATGACTCCCGTGGCAGAGAAATTTATGGAATATTTTTAAGGAGGATTTATGGAAATACAGAAATTTACAGAACTTATGGATCTGGCAGAACGCTTAAAGGATACGCCCCGCCATTCCTGGACTTCCCGGGGACGCAGGGAGAGCGTGGCAGAGCATAGCTGGCGTCTGGCTCTGATGGGAATTTTTATGAAAGATGAGTTTCCGGAAATACAGATGGAAAAACTTTTAAAAATGTGTATTCTGCACGATATGGGGGAAGCTTTCACCGGAGACATTCCCGCCTTTGAAAAGACAAAACAGGATTCCCTAACGGAAGAACAGGCGCTCTCTTCCTGGATAGAAACCCTGCCTTCTCCTTATAAGGAAGAATTTGGGGATTTATATCAGGAAATGAACTGTCTGGAAACTCTGGAGGCCAGGGTCTGCAAAGCCCTGGATAAAATGGAAGCTCTGATACAGCATAACGAAGCAGACCTGTCCACCTGGCTCCCCCTGGAATATGAGCTCCAGCTTTCCTACGGCGAAAAAGAAGTTCAGTTTTCAGAATACATGAAAACCCTGAAAAAAGAAGTGAATCAGATCTCTCTGGATAAGATTCACAAATCGAAACGCCGCAGATGATTCTCTCATCATGCGGCGTCTTTTACCACTTATTTTACTACTGCGATGACTTCTACTTCGCAAAGTACGTTTTTGGGAAGTGTTTTCACTGCCACGCAGGAGCGTGCCGGTTTATTCACAAAATATTTTGCGTAAATCTCATTAAAGGCTGCGAAATCACCCATGTCAGCCAGGAAACAGGTGGTTTTCACTGCATTTTCATAGCTGCTTCCGGCCTCTTTTAAAACTTCGCCCAGGTTTTTCATAACCTGTTCTGCCTGAACTTCGATGGTATCACCTGCAACTTCCCCGGTGGCCGGATCTACCGGAATCTGTCCGGAGCTGTATACCATATCTCCCACAATAATTGCCTGTGAATAAGGGCCGATTGCTGCCGGCGCTTTCTCTGTCTGTACTACTTTCATCTTTTCATGCTCCTTTCCTTAGGTCGTACGTTTTTCAATATTGTACCGAAAAATAAGGAGCGGGTCAAGATTCCCCACGCAATTCTCTTTCCAGTTCCGCCATGGTTTTCTGGTAAATTGGGTGTCTTAAATAAGGGGCAATTTCCGCCATGGGCGTTAAGACAAATTCCCTTTTATGCATTTCCACATGGGGAATAATTAAGTCCTCATCTTCAAATACTTCTTTGTCGTACATCAGAATATCCAGATCCAGTGTTCTGGGTCCCCAGTGGATCACCCTTTTCCTTCCTGCTTTTTTCTCTATTTTATGGAGAAATTCCAGAAGTCCGTGAGGAGTTAAAAGCGTATCCACTTCCATACAGGCATTTAAAAAATCATCCTGCTCTACGCCTCCATAGGGAGCCGTATTTATATAAGAAGAAACTTTTCTTACCACGCAGTTCTCATTTTTCTTAATATCTTCTACCGCCATATCCAGATACCCTTTTCTGTCCCCCATATTGGAACCCAGGGCAAGATAAGCCCTGTGCCAGCTTCTTTCAATCTTAACGGAGACGTCTTTTAAAGGCAGCCCCACCGGAGCCCAGGGTTTCTTCACTTCCACCTGTACCCTTTTAATTTTCTGGCTCTTGGTTAAAAGCGTCCTGGCCACACTTTCTGCAGCCGTCTCAATCAGTTTCCAGGTATGCGTTGTAAAATGCTCTGTTACTAAGTGACTGACTGTTCCATAATCAATGGAAAGCTCCAGATCATCTTTTCCTCCTGCTTTATGGGTATCTGTTTCCATTAAAATCGTTACCAGAAATTTCTGCCCCAGTTTATTCTCTTCTGGAAATACACCATGTCTGGCGAAAATCTCCAGATCCCGAATCCATATCTGATCCATATTCATCCCCCTATTTTCCCAGAATTGCTTCTGTCATATCAATGACTCTTTTATTTTCCTTTACATCATGAACCCGTACAAAGGCGCATCCCTTTAATACGCCCAATACAGTCGTCGCCAGAGTTCCCTCCACTCTTTCACTGGAAGGCAGATCCAGCGTCAGGCCAATGACCGATTTTCTGGAAGTGGCCAGCAGCACCGGGCATCCCAGTTTATGAAGCTCTTCCACTCTGTTAATGGCCTCCAGATTATTTTCGTAAGTTTTTCCAAATCCCACTCCCGGATCAGTTATGATGTTTTCCTTGCGGACTCCGGCCTTCGTTACCAAATCAATGCTGCTTTGAAGTTCATTGAGCATATCATCCATGAAATTGCCGTATACGGCTTCTTTTTTATTATGCATCAGACAGCACACCGCCTGGGTCTCGGCCATAATCCGGGGCATTTGGGGATCTCCTTTGGCCCCCCAGATGTCGTTGATAAGGGCGGCTCCCGCCTTTACGGCTTCCTTTGCCACCTGGGATTTATATGTGTCCACAGAAACCGGCACGTCGAACCGGCTGCTTACTGCCTCGATTACCGGCAGGATCCGTTCCATTTCTTCCTGATCGGAGATCCTGGTATGACCCGGTCTGGTGGATTCTCCTCCAATATCAATAATGGCAGCTCCTTCTTCTATCATCTGCTGTGCATGGAACAGGGCTTTCTCCCTGTCCAGCCACAGACCTCCGTCTGAAAAAGAATCCGGAGTCACATTTAAAATTCCCATAATATACGTTTTGTTTTCTATGTCAAACTCTTTTGTCCCGATTTTCATTTTTTTCCTCCCACGGCCTGTTATATCTGAATTTCCCGGTTTTTCTTCTGACTGTCCCAGTTGCACCCGGGCTCTGCCGGACAGTCGAAACAGTTTCTGGACTTTTTATCTGCCAGATAAAGCAGCCGTCCCAGACTTCCTTCTGTGCGGCTTTCCTCTTTCGCCTTACTTCTGTGGGCCAGAATTGCATCCATAATCTTTCTGGTTTCTTCCGGGTCAAATCCACAGTCCGGAAGAATCTTCTCTGCCAGAAGGGCGCTTCCCTGCTCATGGGAAAGACCCGTTCGATTCTGCATCTCTCTTCCCAGATCATGAAGGAGGGCCGCTGCGTAAATCCATTCCTTCTCATATCCCAGATGTTCTTCCAGATTCCATATATAAGCGATTCTGGCCACATCCAGACAATGGGTAAGCAAATGACCGCAGAACTCTCTGTCCCTTTCCTGAACAGCCAGAGCCTCTGCCGTTTTTATGTACAGGGGGTGCTTTCTGATTTGATTCACCCGTTTCATCTCTCATATCCGCCCTTTTCTTCTATTTAATCATATCCATAAACATTTTCTGCATATGGTAATCCTCCTGGAAGCAGCCTCTGGTGGCCATGGTCACGGTTTTGCTTCCCGGCTTCTTAATTCCCCGCATGGTCATACAGGTATGTTCTGCCTCAATTACCACCATCACCCCTTTTGGATTTAAGTTGCGTTCCAGGGCGTCTGCTATCTGAGTGGTCAGCTTTTCCTGAATCTGCGGTCTTCTGGCGTAAACTTCCACAGTTCTTGCCAGCTTGCTTAATCCCGCTACTTTATTGCTTGGTATGTAAGCCACATGGGCTTTTCCATAAAAGGGGAGTAAATGGTGCTCGCAGGTAGAATAAAAAGTGATGTCCTTTTCCAGAACCATTTCACTGTTGTCCACCGTAAACTGTTTCTTTAAGTGCTGGTCTCCGTCTTCGTTCAGACCGCCGTAAATTTCTTCGCACATCCGTGCAATTCTCTCCGGTGTTTCCAACAGTCCTTCTCTGTTTACATCTTCTCCGATGCCTTCCAGAAGAAGGCGCACACCTTCCATAATTTTTTCTTTATCCATAAAAAAATCCTCCTTTGTTTCCGGAGAATGTTTTTCACACAAAAAAACACCTCCATCTTGTGATAGAACATATGTCGAAAAATATTCCCTCCACAATATGAGATGTTCTCCTATATTGTTGCAACGGGTGCGGATTCTGCATCGTAAGACGAGCTTTTCGTTTCGGCGGCAACTCCCCATCCACTGAACACTTGACGCACAAAATCCTATTTTGCATATTTTTTCTATCCTGTGACAGTACTACCTATCTTTCCCCATTCTATCACATTCTCCTGACAACTTCTACCTGTAATCGAAAAATCTTTACAAACTTACCAGTCTTTTTCCCGGTTTTCTTCCCCGGCTTTGATGTCCATCCCATAATACAGGGAAAACTGCACCCGAATCATCGCTCCCTTTCTGACTTTTTCATGGATCTCCATCCCGTTTATATACTCGTTATCCACCGAAATTTCCCAGCCGGATCCTTCAAAAAAGTCTCCCGTCCCAAGGGAATCCGCCCGGTGTTCCCTCTCCTCATATCCTGCTTCTTCCAGTTTCTCCCGGAGGTTTGCCGAAATCCGGAAGCCTTCTGTGATACCCGGCTTTAAAACCTGATCCAGATATTCTTCCTCCTGTCCGCTTCTTCTCCTGCCTCCCGCACTTTTGCAGACACCCGCATATCCCTTCTCTTCCATAGCTTTCAGCATGACTTCCTTAATACTGGCCCCTTCTTCAAAGGAAACCGGACTGATAAAATATGTTCCCAGCCCCAGGGATTGTGCTTCCAGACTGAACAGAGCTGTTCCCTTCCCGGTTCCGTAATAAAAAATACTTTCTATGGTAGTTTTTCTTCCTTCGCTGTCTGTCACTGTAATCGTAACCACATTTTCCCCGTCGGCAAGCATAAGCTCATAATAGGCTCTTCCTTCCAGACTTCCTTCTGCCTGCAAAAGTTCTCCGTTTCCTTCCACTGTCTGGTAACTTTCTCCCAGAGGATTTCCCTGATAGTCCCTTCCTTCCACATAAAACCGTTTTATCTTTTCTGTCACCAGTTCCTCTGACTGTAAATCTGTCTCAATTTCCGGATATTTTCCCTCCTGGACATCTTCCTGTGCTTCCGTCTTTTCTCCCTGCTCTGTCTCTGAAGCTTCCGTCTCTTTCCCTTCCTCTTCCTTTTCTGTCTGAAGGGCCAGAGGGCTGGTTTTTATCCTTTCTGTTTCTGTAAATTCTGTTTTCGGCTGCAGTAAGTCCAAAGATTCTTCCTTTAAATTCCCTGTCTCCTCTTCCACCATCTCTTCTTCCGACGGATCTCCTGGTACATTTCCCTTCTCTTTAGGGTCTTTTGCATCCACCGCCGGCCGGCCAGCTTCTTCTTTTGTCTCCTCTTTTGGGTTTTCTTCTTTCGGTATATCTGTCTGTTCCTGCTTTTGTAAAGCCAAAACCTCCCCGTCCTGTTCCCCGGTTTTCCCTGGAAATAAAAGGATACAAAAACACAGGAAAATCAATCCCGCCATTTTCCTGTGTCTTTTTATTTTTCCCATATATAATCTCATCCCCTGTGTACCTAACCCTGTTTATAACAAGAGCTATTGTACATAATAAGGTTTTTGTCTACAATACCGGCTTCAGTTTGTTGCTTCCCGGCGGCTCTTCCAGAAAGCCTCTATCCGGGGCTCCAGGCTGTCCAGGCCGCACACCTGAAAATCATTCCATTCTTCCGGAAAAAGCCGTCGGTAGGAGGACTCCAGAAAGCGTTGGTCCAGAAGGAGAATGACCCCTTCGTCCTCTCTGCTGCGGATGACCCGTCCCGCTGCCTGAAGTACCTTGTTCATTCCCGGGAAGCGATAGGCATAATCGAATCCGTTCTCCCCTGCCTTATCATAAAATTGTTTCAGAATCTCTCTTTCCCTGCTGATTTGGGGCAGCCCTGTGCCTACAATAACGGCGCCGATTAACTGCTCCCCTGTAAGATCAATCCCCTCCGAAAAGATTCCTCCCATAACGCAAAAGCCTACCAGCGTTCCCCGGCTGTTTTGAAAGTTTTCCAGAAAGGCTTCTCTTTGCGCTTCTTTCATTCCCGGTTCCTGGAGCAGACAACGCACTCCCTCTTCTTCTGCCATCTGCTGATAGATTTCATAAACCTCTTCCATTAACTGATAGGAGGGAAAGAAGACCATATAATTCCCTTCTCTGTGTCGGACTGTCTTTTGGATATATCCGGCAATTTTCCGGTATTCCTCTTCCCCTCTTCTGGTATAACGGCTGCTTACATCTCTTCCGACCAGAAGACTTCTGTTTTCCCTGGGAAAAGGAGACTTTGCGCATACGGCATAATCCCTGCTTTCTGTGCTGAAAAGTCTTTTATAGTATCCCATAGGAAGCAGGGTCGCGGAAAAGAAGACGGCACATCTCGCCCGGTGAATACAGTCCTGCAGGTTTTTCGCCGGATTTACGCAAAACAGTTTGATTTGGAAATCTCCGTCCTCTGTCAGTTCTCCGTAGATGACATAGTTCTCATCTAACAGCTCCGAAACATTTAAAAAATCCCGGATTTTAAAGTAAAAATCCAGAACTGCTTTTCCTGTCTCTTCATCAGGGGGAGCTTCCAGAAACTTCTCCGCCTCGCCGGTAAAGTTCAGCATGTCTAAAAGAAGGTTGCCCACGTTGGGGTAGATCTCATATTCCCGGCATTCTCTTTTATATTCCAGCAGTTTCCGGTTTATCTTCTCTAACAGCCTGGTCAGTTTCCGGCTGCTTCCTTTTATCTGCCTCTTTATTTCCAGCACCTGGCTTTTACTTATACCGGCGCTGTACATCTCTCTTCCTCTGTCCACCAGGTTGTGAGCCTCATCAATGAGAATAATCCCATCCCCTTTGCTCCCTTCTTTAAAAAACCGTTTCAGACGGACATTGGGATCAAAAACATAGTTGTAATCGCAGATTATCCCATCCACCCAGGAAGCCAGATCCAGACAGAGCTCAAAAGGGCAGACCTGCCATTTCCTGGCCTGTTCTAAAATCCGCTCCCGATCATAGGCGTCTTCCCGTGTCCACAACTGGTAAACAGCGTCATTAATCCGGTCAAAATGGCCTTTGGCATAAGGACATTGCCGGGGCGTACATGCCATTTCTTCACAGAGACAGAGTTTCTCTTTGGCTGTAATGGTGATCGTCTTGAAACTTAACCCCTTCTCTTTTAAAATCCGAAAAGCCTCCTCGGCTACCGTTCTGGTAATGGTCTTTGCCGTCAGATAGAAAATCCGATCCCCCATACCTTCCCCCATGGCCCGTACTGCCGGAAAGACGGCAGACATGGTTTTTCCCACTCCCGTGGGCGCCTGGATAAAAATCTGTCTCTCTTTTTTTATCGTATGGTATACGCCGGCTACAATCTCCCTCTGGCCCTTCCGGTAAGGAAAAGGAAACTCCATTCCCTCCATGGAATGGTTTCTCTTCTTTTCCCAGCGGTATTGATAATCAGCCCACTGAAAATATTTATCCATTAAATCCCGGTACCATTCTTCCAGTCTGGCAAGGGAAAATTCCTCCCGAAATCTCCGGACTTCTTCTGTTTCCAGATTGCAGTAGGTCATCTGAATTCCGATGTGTTCCAGATTTCTGTCTGACGCGTACATCCAGGCATAGCACATCGCCTGGGCACGGTGTACGAAAATCGGTTCTTCCAGCAGGGAAAGATCCAGGTAAACGCCCTTAATTTCATCGATAAATATCTGTTCCTTTTCCTGCAGGATTCCGTCGGCTCTTCCTTCTACCCGGATAATAAAATTTTCGTATTCATTGTCCCGGGACAGGGTTACTTCCGCCTGATAGTCCCCGCCCATGCGGCCCTGAATCTTCCTGTGGATCCGGCTGCCCTTCAGCATTGCTTCCCTATCCGACCATCCGCCTTTTTTATTGTCTAAGTCCCCGCTTCTGAAGATAAACTCCACCAGATTTCTCACAGAAATCTTCAGAACTTTTTTGCTGTCTGTCTCCATTTCTTCTTCGCCCCACAAAAGGAAAACCTGCTGCAGCCGGTCATTCCTCTGATATGAAAAAAGAGTACGCTGTATCCACCCCGTTCAGGGATGTGAATACTTCTCAGCCGTACTCTTTCCTTCTCTGATTTCAAATACTTTAAGCAACTGCAAATTTACGGATGCTGTTTAAAAACTTCTCATCTTCTCCGTAACACTTTACCGTAAGCACACGGGTTAAGTCCATGCTTAAGATTCCAAGAATCGATTTTGCATCAATGGTAACCCGGTTATAAAAAATATCAATGTCAAAATCGCACTTGGTAGCTGCCGCAACAAATTCTCTCACATCTTCTGTCTCTGTTAATTTAATCTGACATTCCATCATAACATTGTCCTCCCTTCCAAGGCAAAACAGAACTTCTGCCTTTCCGTTAAGAAAGTGTTTTTGATTTCTCTTTGCTATTTTACTCATAGAAGTCCAATTGTCAATACTCTTCAAATATTATTAACATTTTTTGTCATTTTCCACTTCTTTTTCAGATACTCCTGACTGTCTTTAGCAACTTTTACTAATTTTAATTCTGAAATTCTACCATACAGTCTCTGTATTTTAAAGGCAGCATTTGTTTCTGCAGCCTGGGATTCTCCCGTTCTTTTATGGAAATGCTGTGAAAGAACTCTTCCCAGAGTTCCTCGTATTCCCCTTTCTGATGACAGGTCCGGTCATATCGGGAAGACAGGACTACGTTCTTTTTCAACTGGATTCCCCCGTCTTTCACATGAAGCAGGGCTGTTTTCCTTCCTGTATCCAGAATCATCCAGTTTTCCCCGGGAAACCGGCTGGAAAAGTGAGGCGCCAGCAGAAGAAGCAAATCGCTGTCGGGATGAATTTCTGCCACAAGCCTGTCCCCTTCCACCTCCCGGAATCTGAGAAACCCGAGCATATGATGATATTCATACCAGACCTTCTGATACAGTCTGGCGACGGTACGGATATAGGGATTTCTCAGATTCTGCATCACATAGGGATTGGGTCTTGTCCTTCCCAGTCCCTCCACAAGGGTCTGATATATGGCGGTTCCCTTTTCTTCCTCACTGGCCGCCGCCGCATAACAGATCTCCTCATACACTTTCTCCCCCAGTTTTCTGCGGATCGTATGGTCCACCTTCCGATACTTTTCCTCATCTTTCGCTACCTGGTGATACTCACAGAAAAATTCCAGATTATCCGGTTCCCTGGTTCTTATTTCTACCTGGGAATGGGGATGTTTCCCGCTCCACGCCTCATAAACGGCGGTAAAGATGCCCTCCAGATCATTCTCGCAAAGATAAATCTGCCGATTGTTCAATGGTTCTCCCCCTTTCTTATCTCAAAACCTTCCTGCTCCTCCCAGCTCCCAGAAAGACATCTGGTGAAAGTCTCTTCCCTGATGATCTTTCCAGTCTCTGGGATCCAGGATATTCCGTAAAATATAATCCGCCTCCATGGGCGTAGAATACAGCATTTTCCCGTTGCAGGTGATAAAATACAGAGCTCTCTTTAAAACCACGCCTATTTTTTTCAGATGTTCAAAATCCAGCCCTCCGTATCTTCTCGCTCCTATAATTCTCCAGGCAGACTTGGTTCCGATTCCCGGCACCCTCAGCAGAGTATGATAGTCCGCCGTGTTAATTTCCACCGGAAATTCTTCCAGATGATTCAAAGCCCAGTTGCATTTGGGATCTATCAGCACATTGAAATTGGGCTGTCCGGGTGTCAGAAGTTCAGAAGCCTTAAATTCATAAAACCGAAGCAGCCAGTCCGCCTGATAGAGACGGTGCTCCCGTAAAAGAGGCGGCCCCTGGGGAAGAGCAGGGAGATCTCTATCGGGATTGACCGCCACAAAGGCCGAATAAAACACTCTTTTTAGGGAAAATTTCTGATACAGGGATTCTGCCACAGATAAAATCTCATAATCACTTTCTCCCGTAGCTCCCACAATCATCTGCGTACTTTGTCCTGCAGGAACGAAACGGGGACTGTGGCGGTACAGGGTCAGCTCTCTTTTATTTTCCTGTGCGCGAAGCTGAATCGCCTTCATAGGTTTTAAAATGGTAGTTCTGCTCTTATGGGGTGCCAGCTTCTTAAGCCCTTCTGCTGTGGGAAATTCCAGATTGATACTCATACGGTCAGCCAGAAATCCCGCCTGGGAAATCAGTTCCTGACTGGCTCCCGGAATGGCCTTCAGATGTATATACCCCTGAAATCCGTACTTATTCCGAAGCAGCCAGACCGCCTTTATCATCTGTTCCATGGTTTCGTCGGGACTTCCCTTCACGCCGGAGCTTAAAAAGAGCCCTTCAATAAAATTTCTCCTGTAAAACTCCATGGTCAGCCGACAGATTTCCTCCGGGGTGAAGGTGGCTCTTTCAATATCATTGGAAACCCGGTTTAAGCAGTACTTACAGTCAAATACACATTCGTTGGTCATCAGGATCTTCAGAAGGCTGATACACCTGCCGTCTGCGGAAAAACTGTGACAAATACCGGAGGCAAGACAGTTTCCCATGCCTTTTCTGCTTCCCTGTCTGTCCACACCGCTGGAAGTGCAGGCCACATCATATTTTGCCGCATCGGATAAAATCCGCAGCTTCTCTCCCAAAGATTCTCTCTTCTGTATTATGGTTTCCAAATCTTCTCCCTCCAGACAGAACATATGTTTGTTATTATATTAGAACATATGTTCTTATTTGTCAAGAAAAAATCCCGGGAAATACAGACTTCTTTTTTTGTATCTCCCGGGACATCTGTTTCCCAGTGTTTCTGCAATTTATGCTTCTTTCTGAAGTTTTATTAATAAGGAATCAGCATCCTTTAAATATTCATTATGGATCTCATCAAAGGATCCGGTATCCGCTTTCTCAGCATAAGAAATATCAATGGGCATTTTTCCGAGTACCGGAACTTTCAGTTCGCCGGCAATGGCATCAATATCGCTCTTTCCGAAGATCGGGATTTCCTTTCCACAGTCCGGACATTTCACATAGCTGTAGTTTTCCACCAGTCCCAGAATCGGTACGTGCATCATATCCGCCATATTATAGGCTTTTTTCACAATCATTTTTACCAGATCCTGCGGTGAAGAGACAATCACAACTCCGTCCAGAGGAAGGGACTGGAATACAGTCAGCGGTACATCGCCGGTTCCCGGAGGCATATCCACAAACAGATAGTCCAGATTTCCCCAGATTACGTCGGTCCAGAACTGTTTTACCATATTTGCCAGAATCGGACCTCTCCAGATAACAGGAGTCTCTTCTGTGGGAAGAAGGAGATTTACGGATATTACTTTAATGTCGTTTTTAGTCAGCATGGGGTAAATTCCATTGTCGTCAGCCTGAGCCGCACCTTTTAAACCATACATTCTGGGAATGGATGGTCCGGTAATATCTGCGTCCAGGATTCCCACACGATAGCCTTTTTCCGCCATCCGGTTTGCCAGTGATGCTGTAACGAAGGATTTTCCCACTCCGCCTTTTCCGCTGACAACACCGATTACTTTATTAATTTCTGAAAATACATTCAGCGATTCCTGGAAACTCTGTGTTTCCTTGCTCTGTGAGCAGCCTTTGCAGCTTTCTTTGCTGCAGGTTGTACTGTTGCATTCTTTACTCATGAAAGGTTTCCTCTTTTCTTTTATATTTTCTCCTGTAAGTGTCTGTGCGCACTTTGGAATTCTTATTTTATAAAACGGTCAATGGCCTTTTCCAGCTCCTCAATGGCCTCGTGATCTCCGTGTTCCACTGCATCCACAATGCAGTGTTCAATATGATCCTGCAGGATAATTTTCCCTGTATTGTTGATGGCCGATTTGACTGCGGACAGCTGTATCAGAACTTCGCTGCAGTCCCGTCCGCTCTCTACCATCCGTTTAATGGATTCCAGATGACCGATTGCTCTGGAAAGACGGTTCAAGACAGCCTTGGTATGTGCATGGCTGTGCGTATGCCCGTGTCCGTGTTCATGGGAATGGGAGTGCTCAATTACAGTTCCGTCTTCCAGCACATGCCTGTGCACGGTTTTGTTCTCACCCATGATTTCCTCCTTTTGTATCTGTCTTTCCGGTTTTACCCTGTTCATTATACCAGTTGTTTAAATTTCTGTAAAGGAACACCGCTGTTTCATCTGGGAAGTCACAATATCGTATATTATGGTTCCGTCCGCAGCCGGGAGTTTGACAGTTGAATAAATGAAAAATCACTTGTAGGCCTTATAAAACCTGCTTTTTTTGTGTCAAATTTT
>NZ_NFJL01000050.1 GCF_002159835.1 Blautia sp. An249
TAGTAAGCGTGTCCGGCTCAATCCAAAAGTAGTAATTTGGTAGTAAATTCGGTTCCCCTATCCCGTGATTTGCCCGGTTTTACGGGCTTTTTTGAGATAATCGGAGTTGTTACACTTAATTTTTTATCTGTCACAGGGTATATAAGATGTTTCTTTTATTTTTTGCTCCATAGTAGTTAGTTTTTTGTGCAATGAAATTGCCATAAATATCGTGATAAGTGCAGATAGTACATCGGCAATCGGTTGTGCGTATAAAATGCCGTTTAATCCCCATACGAATGGCAAGATCAAGATAGCGGGAATAAAGCAGATACCTTGTCGGCAGGCTCCAAGAATAAATCCCTCTTTTCCTTTTCCCAGAGCAAGAAATAAAGAGGAATATACCGTATAGAATCCAAACAACATAAAGGTAAGACCATTTATTTTTAAAGAGGAAGCTCCGATGTTAATCATTTCTGCGTTTCCAGTTGTGAATTGTGAAACGATAGTTGTAGAAAACAGGCTGAATAATAAACCTACAACTACACAGAAAATGGTTGACCATAAAATAGAGGTTTTGATTGCGTTACGCAGACGGTCAAATTTCTTTGCCCCATAACTGTATCCTGCAATCGGTTGAAAGCCTTTAATGAAACCGAATACAGTTAAGCTGCCCATAGATACAAGTCGGGTAACAACACCCATTCCTGCTATGGCTGCGTCACCGTAACCGCCTGCGGCATTGTTTATCAAAGAGATAGAAATGCTTGTCAATAATTGAAACACAAGCGTTGGAATACCGATTTTAAAAATTTCAGAGAGTACTTCTTTAGAAAAGGTACAGTCTGTTATTTTGAATTGAAAGGCGCTTTTTTTCCTTAGGATATAGAGCAGATATACAAGAGTAGATACCACCTGCGAAATTGCTGTTGCAATAGCTGCTCCTGCAACGCCTAAATGGAAAGTATATATAAACAGTGGGTCTAACCCAATATTAAGGACAGCTCCTAACAGCAAAGCACACATTGTAGTTTTCGCTGCTCCTTCACTTGTTACGATGTTGTTCATCGTTACATTAAATACATTGAAAATGCAGGAAACGATGTAAATACCCGCATAGGTAGCAGCATAAGGGAGAATGCTGTCCGTTGCACCTAAAAGTTTTAAAACAGGTTTTAAAAATATGCTCGACAGAGCTATTATAATTGCACCGACAACAAGACTGCTATACAGTGCGGTGCTTGCTACTTTATTCGCCTGTTCTCTGTTTTTTTGCCCTAACAATCGGGAAATGTAGGATGCTGCTCCATTGCCGAACAGCAATCCTAAGCCGACAACTACTTGACCAAGCGGATATACAACCGAGATAGCAGCCATTTGACTTTCACCTAAGCCGCCTACAAAATAGGCATCAACAAGATTGTATAAGGCATTGATGAGCATACCAATCATTGTTGGAATGCCCATAGCTAAAAGGGCTTTTGGAATTGGAGCATTGCCCAGTAACTCCAATTTTTTGTTTTGATTGTTCATAGTGTTGTTTCTCCTTTCACTTGACAAATGCAATAATTTATACTACTATAAAATATAGTAGTTGCAACGCAAAGGGTATTCTACTATAATTTATAGTAGTTGTCAAGATAGTAAAGGAGGAAATTGATATGGCGACCATTGACTTGATAGTTTTGGGAATATTAAAGAAAAAACCTATGAGTGCGTATGATATTCAAAAGTTGGTAGAGTACCGTAATATTTCAAAGTGGGTGAAAATCAGCACTCCTTCGATTTATAAGAAAGTTATTCAGTTGGAGGAAAAGGGATATATTTTAAGTCATATTGAAAAAGAGGGTAAAATGCCAGAGAAGTCAGTTTATTCCTTGACTGAAAAAGGGAAACAGCAATTTGAAAAACTGATGGTTGAAATATCCTGTAAACCTATCAATATTTTCTTAGACTTTAATGCTGTCATCGTGAATCTGGACAGTATGCCAAAAGAAAAACAACAAGAATGCCTGGATAATATTGAGAACAGTATGGCGGTATTAAAAACATATCTGGAAGAAAATATCGCCTTAAAAAATAGTGACAATGATATTCCTGCGACTGGGATGGCGGTTTTACAACAGCAATATATACTAGCGGGGGCTATAGAGGAATGGATAGTTTCTTTAAGAAAAACTCTGGAGTGAATAAAATGGATAACTCTCAATGGATTATTTGCCCTGTTTGTGGCAATAAGACCCGTGACAGAATTAAAAAAGATACAGTATTGAAGAACTATCCTCTCTACTGTCCGAAATGTAAGCAGGAAACTTTGATTGAAGCAAAGAATTTACATATAACAGTCATCAAAGAGCCAGACGCTTTAGACGCAGAGCCGATGAACTTGTGAGTAATCACAGTTTGTCGGCTCTATTTCTATAAACTCAATAAAAGAATATACAAAAACACTCTTTTGGTAACATTTTTCGAATTGAAAGGTTAATTAAAGATTGAAAAATTCATAGGAAGGGGATTTGACATAGGGCTGATTTTGTGTTATTCTCCGTTAGAAACGGACGAAAGGAGAAGCATTTCATGAGCTTTTATATAACGAATGAATTACCGCCTAAAAAGAAAATCAGCTCTGTACAATCAAATCCGATGAAACATTGTACAGAGTATAGCGTAATATAACACGTTTAGATTTCATCGGGAAATGTAGCAATATGTGAATGCAGAGTGCTTCTCTCTCATATATTGTTTCTTTTCTCGTACAAATTTGTGTGCAGCAGGCTATGGACAATGTTTTGTCTATAGCCTTTTGTTGTATATGGGTTGTTTCATTTATTTAGTTTAAGATGAAATGAGTATGGCAGAAGGTTTGATACCACGAGTATCTGACTTCTGCCTTTTTTGTTCCTTTTAGAAAATCAGATTTAAAAAGAGAGGTTTTATTTATGAGCTTATTAGAAATTACAGGTTTAACACATTCTTTGAATATTCCGTTGGCGGGAACCGCCCAGACCGGCGGTTGGTTCCAACCAGTCCGGTCTGATGTTCCTATGG
>NZ_NFJL01000051.1 GCF_002159835.1 Blautia sp. An249
CGGAAAAAACGAATCTAAATCAAGTGTATTCATAAGAAATCTCCATACCTTTAATACAAGTATTATACTATAAATTGATGAGATTTCCTATATTAAAAACGGATAATTGCGGAAGAACCTCCTGCACAAGAATATGCACTTATATTTAGAACCTCACATAAGCCTTTCAGTTCTAAATCGGAAACATATCTTTGGTAAGTCTCAATTCGGGTAATTACATTATTATCCAGATTATAGCCTGCCAGCTGAAGCAAGGTGGCCAAATCTCTCTGGGATAAGGAGCGTTCTTTTGACATAATCCGTTCCTTTTCGATAAGATTGTCGAAATGTTTTTGTTTCAGTTTTTGCACTTTTGTTGATTCTATACGAGAAATGTTATTAAAGAAGAGGAGTGTATGATAGATACAGATTAAAGACGGAAGACATATGATTACGGAGAAAAGGTTGTCCTTGAAGATCAGAAAAATTAGAGGGTTTGGTCTTCGTAATGTAAAGTTAATCTTGAAAAAGTTCTTCAATGGAAACATTTAACACTTTGGCAAGGCCGTATAATTCTATATCTGTGACGGTACGGCTTTGGTCTTCTATCCGTGAAATAGAACCACGGCAAATGTAAATAGCTAAGATTTCCAGTTTGTTGGATAATTCCTGCTGACTGAGATTTTGCTTTTTTCTTAAATTTTTCACTTTTTTTCCAACTAAATTTTTATTTTGGCTATCAATTATTCTCGGCATATTCCCTCTTTAAAAGTTTATGTCTTGTAATAGGACAAACACAATGATATAATAAAAGTCACAAAATGTTGTCCTATAATAAGACAAAAAATTATTTTAATAAGGGTAATAAATGGAAATATCTCAAATATCTAAAATTTCACAGTCTGATTTTGCAAAATTAAATTTCCTGAAAGCTGAATAAAAATTATATTTTACTTTACTAGTTGGAATAAATATACAAGGCTGAAGTTTGCGGAAATATTCAGTAAATAATTAGCTTATACGTGGGGGATAAATGGAGTTTCGTGAGTTTATAGATCGTTCTTTACAGAACAGTAAAGAAGAAGACAGTAAGAAAAATAGCCATAAAGAAATATTGCAGGGTTATACAATAGCAAATCAGCCCATTCCTCAAATTGATAAGGCGTATATCACTTTTAATTCGAAAGATGGCAGTAGTTTCTCATTAAATAAATCACTGCTTTCGAGGCATATATTGCTGCTGGGTGGTATTGGAGTTGGCAAAACGAATACATTCAATCATCTGTTAAGGGATTTGTTTGGGAAGGATATCGAAGAAGTTAAGGATAATGTTACGGTTATCTTTGATACGAAGGGGGATTTTTTTAAGGAATTTTATTCCCCGGGAGATATTGTGATTGCAAATGGAAAAGAGTATGAAAACACAACCTGTTATTGGAATGTTTTTGAGGATATAAAAGCTGCTGGTGATGAAGAGTCTCAGGAATTAATGTGCAGAGAAATTGCGAAAGCGCTATTCAGTGATCGTAAGTCTGCATCTCAACCATTTTTTTCTAATGCTGCGGCAGATATTTTTGCAAAGACATTGATTCATTTTCTTAGGACACAAAAAAGATTTGATGAAGAGGGACATAATACAAACGTTCTTAATAATTATGAGTTGATTAAGTTTTTGCAGCAGGCCTCGGTTCAGCATTTTATAAAAATGTGTAAAAAATATCCGGATTTTAAAGGAACGTTATCTTATTTCGGAGATGGATCCAGTAATCAGGCATTAGGTGTTTTTGGCGAATTAAATTCTATGTTAAATGATTATTTCATCGGAGTTTTTGCGAAGAAAGCTCCTGTTGGAAGAGAATTTTCCATGAGAAACAGCATCCGCAAAAAGGGCAATCAGAAAATCTTTATTGAATACGATCTTACCGTTGGCGAAACATTGACGCCGATGTATCGTCTGCTTATTGATTTAGCATTGAAAGAAGCGCTGGGGCGCAGTCATTCTGCCGGCGATGTATACATGATTATTGACGAGTTCAAACTTCTGCCCAAACTTCAACATATAGATGATGCACTGAACTTTGGAAGAAGCCTTGGGATTAAGGTAGTGGCAGGGATTCAGAATATTACACAGCTGTATGATATATACGGAGAAAGCCGGGGCGCAGTGATTGCATCTGGTTTTTCAAATCTATTTGCCTTTAAGACAATTGACGCGGAGTCGCGGGATTATGTAAGTAAAGTATTCGGAAAGAATTACTATAGTATGAGCTATTTTAATTCAGCCGGAGAGTTTGTTGATGAAAATAGAGAAGGTCACAGCGTTGAAGATTGGGAACTGATGGATCTGGGAATTGGACGTGCTGTTGTCGGACTTGCAAATTACAGACCATTTTATTTCTCTTTCGAAGAATATATAAGCAGCAGAGAGGGGTAAAGTATGGCTGTAAATTATGATCGGCAAAATGAACAACTAAAAGGCATTCAATATCAGAAGGCCAGAGTTGACAGGATTGTTTCAGGGCTGGATTTTAATGACAACTGCATTGTGACAGGCGGTATAGATGTTACATTCCGTAACGGTGCAAAAGTAGCTAATCGAAAATTGATTTTGGAAAATATAATCGAGCGGCTGGTAAGAGAGAATAACAGAGCTGTAGTGGTGTTTTATAAGAGTCCTTATCTTATAAACCAATTTTCAGAGTGGTACAGAACACAGAACATCAGAAGAAAATGCAGCGTGATTAGCAGTTCTGTGATTGTACACAGCACAAATGGAGATAATCGGTGTTTAGCGCCATTTCGCGGAATGTCAACGGAAGAGATTATTTACACTGTTAAAACAATGTCTGCATTTATGAATATTCCTTTCGATCAGTATTCGGAAACATTTTTTGAATATTTATTATCGCTTATCCACGAAACAAAATATCCTTTAGATTTTGAAAACATTATGGTGCTTATTTCGTAAGTAGGTAATCATCCGTATCTTCAAATCCCTTCCATCATTTGATAAGATGTTCTCAAATGATGGAGGTGATACC
>NZ_NFJL01000052.1 GCF_002159835.1 Blautia sp. An249
GGGGCCGGGGGTGCCTGCAAAGCGCCGCCCCGGACAAAAGCCGCAAATTCCTGCGGGGTCATGTTCAGGCCCCGGACGAGCTGGACGATCTGCATATTTTCCTGTTCGGTCTTAGCCGCTTCCAGCTCCCGAAGCTGTTTCTGCAATTCCGCGATCTTGCTCTTGGTTTTCTCAATGTCCCGTTCAATACGGTCAAGTTTGTTTGCTGCCATAATCAAAAACTCCTTTCTGGCGTCAAGGTAAACGCCCATAGCAATATAGGTGCTGCTGCCAATAGCTTGAATTTAAGTTGGTATAAGAAATGGGGTCGCCGCAATGCAGCATGACGGAGTTCCCCACATACAATCCGACGTGGGACACGCCGGGGGTGTCATAGGTGCCGACAAAAAACACCAGGTCGCCGGGCTTGGCCTGGCCTGCGGTGACGGGGGTGCAGATGTTGTATAGGCCCTGGGCCGTCTGCCGCCCGACGCTCCATCCGCTGTGATTGAGTACCCAGCTTATAAAGCCGGAACAGTCAAAGGACGTGGACGGGCTGGAACCGCCCCACACATAGGGATAGCCCACATACTTGTCCGCCTCCGCGATCATGGCCGCAAAGGTTTCATCCTCCAAAGCCTCCGGGGGGATTTCATAGTAGGTCGGCTCCTTGACGGTGGAGGCGTTGGGGTAGCTGCCGGTGGGGAACAGGTCGGGCCGGTTCCCTAATGTCTGCATATAGGCCGCGTACATACTCAATTCATCCTCGCCCATGATGGAAACAGGCAGGTGGGATAAGTCGTTGTTGACGAGCTTCACGTTGCAGATGTAGTAGGTATAGGGAACCTCCACCTCGTATTCGTTACCCTCGCTGTCCGTCCGGGTTTCGGTGCGGTAGCGGATTTCCGTTTCAATGGTCTGCGTCAGGGTGTATTGCTTCTCAAACAGCATGGCAAGGTCGCCCTGCACGCCGTCCAGGGTAAACACGCCCTCATGGAGTGCCGCCAGGATGGAAGTCAGCACATAGGGGTCATGGCCGATCTCGTCCAGGTCAAAGCGGTATTCGTCGTAGCCAGGGTGCAGGCTTTCGTAGTTGTCAAGCTCATGCTGCAAATCCGCCTCCAAATCGGAGTAGGCGGCCTCGGCCCCCAGCATATCGCTGTCCTCGGAGAGATAGGAGGTGGCCGCAAGTCCCGTCCCGGCGCTGCCAAACATGGCGGTGCAGGATTGCAGGCCGCCCATAATCAGCAGAAGCATAAGGCCCACGCCGCCAATCAGCAGCACGCCTTTCCAGTGCCGGGCCACAAAGGAAGCGGTCTTTTGGCTCTCCTTGGCGGCTCTCTTGGCTGCGGCTGCGCTGTTCTTTGCGGCCTTGGCTGCGGCTCCCGCCGCGCCCTGGGCCGTCTGGCCTGCCGCCCGCGCTGCTTTGGCGTATTCCCGCTTGATTTTCTGTTTCTGCCAGAGGCGGGAAACGGGGTTCTTTACCGCCTGGGCCATTTCCGGGTTATCCCGCAGGGACTTTTGATACACAAACTCGGCGTTGGCCGCGATAGACTTTTTCTCGGCCCTGGCCGCCGCCCGGTAGGGTTTCAGCTTGTGCCGCCGTCTGGCGCTGCGGATGGCCTTTCCCGCCTGCCGCTCCGCCAGTTCTTCCCCCTTGTGGCCGCCCTCCACACCCACATTTTCCTGTTCGACTTCGTGGATTTTCCCGTGGAGGTAAAGGCCCGCCTCCTGTACGGGGCGGCTGGCCGGATGGGGTTTCAGCTTGGGCGGGTCTTTCTCCACTTTCTCAAAGTGAAGTTTGTTGACCGCCCGGCCCCTGGCCGCGTCATAGACGGTTTCTTTGGTAAGCACACGCTTTTGGGGAAGCGCCTCCTTTGCCGCGTCCAGCTTGTCGGCCCGTTTCTCGGACTTTTGGATATAGGGGGCCAGCTCCGGGGAGGCCCGTTCCTCGGCGGTAAATTGCAACCGGGAGGCGGGCCGGTGAAGGGCTTCGCCTCCCTCGGCCACCACCTGTTCAGCGTCCCTGGCCGCTTTCTTTGCCTTGTGCCGGTCGTGGACAGCGCCCGCCCGTTCCAGCGCCTTTTCCGCCGCGCCGCCCGGCTGGGCGGTAAGCTCCTGTTCGGCCTCCCGGCTGGATATGTTGGCGCTCTCGCCGGTAGTCTGGTTATCCAGCGTCAGCCCGTCGCGGGTCATGCGCTGCGTCACCTTGTCACGGGGTTTTAACTGCTTCATGGGCCGTCGCCTCCTTTCCAGGCCCCGCCCCTCATACCGTTTCCCCCTCGCCTAACCGGGTCGTCATAATCTGGTAAAGCTGGGTGTGCTTCGGGATGGGGTTCTTAAAGGGCAGAATGACGTTTTCGTAAATCAAAAGCCCCTCGCCGGGTTCGGAATTGTCCACATACCGTAGCTGCTGGGGAGAGATGTTCAGCCGCTCCGCCAGGATTTTGCGGTCGCCGGACGCCTGGTTTAACAGGCAGATAAAGTCGCTGTTTTCCAGGATATTTTCAATCTCCGGGGAGGAAAGCAGGTCTTTGACGTTCTGCGTGGCACCTGTCGGGACGCCGCCCCATTTTCTGAACCGCTTCCAAATCTCGCAGGAAAAGGCCGCCGTCTGTTCCTCCCGCAACAGCAGGTGAAATTCGTCGCAGAAGAACCAGGTTGCCTTTCCCTGGCTGCGGTTCTGCGTCACCCGGCCCCATATCTGGTCTTGGACGATCAGCATACCAATTTTCTTTAACTGCTTGCCTAACTCCTTGATGTCAAAGGCCACAATCCGGCTGTGGATGTCCACGTTGGTACGGTG
>NZ_NFJL01000053.1 GCF_002159835.1 Blautia sp. An249
CGGTAAAAATCGCTGTAGCCCAGTAAATACAAGGGATACAGCGATTTTCTCCTTCATCAACTGTCAAAGACGGGATTTTATCTGTAAAAAGAAATTCTGTCAAGTAGCAGATTTCAGGATTCCTTCCGTTTCTGTGATTTTTCTTTCTTTTTTTTCTGCTCCTCCTCGAAAATCCGGTCAAAGACATCCTCCAGTTCCATCTCTTTTTCATCTTTGCCTTTCTCCAGAAACTCTTTTGCCATCTCCTGAGCCTGGCGGAAGTCCTTTTCATAATAGGCGTTGATCTCCGCCCCGTAGAGGACAATATTCATACATACATAGAGCCACAGCATAATCATAATAATCGCAGTCAGGCTTCCGTACATATTGCTGAAGTTTGGAAAAAAAGTAAAATAAAGAGAAAAAAAGTAGGAAAATACCATCCAGGCCATGGCTGTCAAAAGCGCTCCCGGCATCTGGCTTTTTAAAGTGGCTTTTCGGTTAGGCAGCATTTTATACAAAAATAAAAAAACACACAGCAATACAATAAATACCAGGAAGGTTCGGGTGTTTAATATCTGTCCTAAAATCCTTCCCACAAAGGGCAGATAGACGGAGATATATTTCTGTATTCGGTTTCCCAGTACCAGCAAAGTCAGACTGGTGACCAGAGCAATCACAAAAAGCAGGGTATAGAAGACCGAGCGAATCCTGGTTAAAAGCCAGTTACGGGTTTCTTTTACATGATAAATGGTGTTTAATCCGTTAATCATAGCCTGGCAGCCTTTCCCCGCAGCCCACAGAGCCGTTACAACGGTCAGGGGCACTATTGCCGAATTCCGGTTAAAAATTTCCTGTACAATACTGAGTATCACGCCCTGCACACTTTCCGGCAAAAAGCTGATAATCGCATCCTGTACAATCGTATAAGTCAGAGGTGTATATTTCACAAGAGAGGCCAGAAACAGCACAAACGGGATAAATGATAAAATAAGGAAATACGCTGCCTGGGCGGAATAAGCTCCCACATGATCTTCATTGGTTCGTTTTATAAATCCCCGGACAGATTCCAGGACCTTCTTTCCATTTTCCAATACATCCCTCCTCTCCCGGAGTTTGTTTTCTCTGTTTCAAATTAAGAATATAGCACGGTTTTTCTTTTCTTGCAAGGTTTCTTATGAAATACGGCTTCTATGAAATAAAAATCTGCTGCGGCTTTTGAAGTCGTTCTTCTTATTCCGCAGCAGTCTTTCATTGGTATCTTAATTACTCTGACTCAGAGGTTTCTTTTTGCTCTCAGTCTTTTTTTACGCTGAAACGATAAATGGTGGTGCTATCGTATTTTTCTCCGGCTTTCAGAATCGGTGAATGGAAATTTTTCTGATTTACAGCGTCCGGCTCAAACTGTGTTTCCAGACAGAATCCGGATCTCTTGGTGTATACCGCATTGTTCTTTCCTTCTTCTCTTTCTACAAAGTTTCCGGAATAAAACTGTACGGCCGGCGTATCGGTAAGTACTTCCATAACAATCTCTGTATCCGGCGCATATGCTTTGGCTACGCTTCTTACCTTTCCGGGCTGATAATCCATCAGCATGAAATTATGATCGTATCCTCCGGTCATCTTTAACTGTTCATAATCAGCATCCACATCCTGACCGATTTTCTTCTCTGTTCTGAAATCCATAGGCGTATCGGCAACCTTTGCGTATTCTCCAGTAGGTATAGATTTGCTGTCTATAACCGGTGTAAACTCTTCGGAACGCATACACAGATACTGGTCGGCTACCGTTCCGCTCTGATGTCCGGAAAGATTAAAGTAGGAATGATTGGTCATATTTACCAGCGTATCCTGATCGCTGACACCCTGGTAATGAATCTTCACTTCATTGTCACCGGTAAACTGATACGTAACCGCTACTTCAAAGTTTCCGGGAAGTCCCTGCTCTTTATCCGGGCTCATTCTGGTAAAGGTAACTGCGTTTTCTTCCTCAGAAACTTCTTTTACCTTCCACAGTTGTTTCTCATATCCATCAGGACCACTGTGAAGATTATTCTCATTTTCATTCTGAGGCATCTGATATACCTGTCCGTTTACAGGAACCTTTCCGCCTGCAATCCGGTTTCCGTTTCTTCCGATGGTGGAACCGAAGTAGCAGCCGTTTACAAAATACTGCTCCAGCTTATCGTATCCCAAAACCACATCCTGAAGGTTTCCGTCTTTGTCCGGAACACAGATGCAGCGTAAAATAGCGCCGTAGTCTGTAACTTCTATGTAAGCGCCGGATTCATTCTTAATCTGATATACAGATACTTCTTCCCCTGATTCCAGTTTTCCGAATTCTCTTTTTGTAATACTCATAATTTCCTCCCTTTTCTGAAAGGTATACAGAAAAAGCGTGTCCGAAAACACCAATAAAATCTGGGTTTTGGGACACGCTCCTAATATATTTTTTTAGAATACCCAGAATGCCGTTCCCGTTATTTTGACGCCTAGCCGGAAGCTAGGTGGGTTTCCTCAATTAATACTCTGCCTACCACGACGTGAGGTCTGACATCCTATTAACAATATTGGAGTCCCATAAAAATAGATGTAGGTTCAAAATAGAAGGGTGCTCGCACATTCCAGGATTATTATCTGACAACCTTTCTATTTCTATCATTTATTATACTCTAGTATACGCAGGAATTCAATAAAAAATTCTTTCCGGGCCTTTTTTGATAAAATTCTCTCATTTTTCAGGTAATTCC
>NZ_NFJL01000054.1 GCF_002159835.1 Blautia sp. An249
CCTCCCGGAGCAGGAGCAGCAGATTTTAATTCTGCATTGTGTCCCGGCGCTGGCAGACGGCGAGATCGGCAGCCTTGCGGGAATGTCACGCAGCGCCGTCCAGCGCCACAGGACAAAGGCCCTGGGCGCATTGCGGGAGAAGTTGGAGAATGACGGAGGGAGGGAACCAGAATGAAGCAGCCGACTTTTCACGGCAGGGTGCTGTTGCCGTTGTCCGTGTATGAGGCGGCCCACGTCGGTGATATACTGGCTATGGGCCAAATCCTGCGGTATTATGACGGCTACATAAACAAGCTGTGTACCCGGACACTCTACGACAAGGACGGTTCGCCCCATGTGCGAGTAGACGAGTACATGAAACACCACCTGCAAAACAAACTTATCCAGGCCATCCTAAAGGACAGCCCATAAGAAAACGCCGGACGCGGCGGCCTGCTGGCCCTGCGCCCGGCGCTTTCTTATGGGGATTTTCCTACGCATTTAGAACCCCGTTCTGGCGGGGATTTGATAATCTGTCCTGCCTCCCCGCCGACCATGCCAAAAAAGCCTTGAAATGGCGGTGATTTTACCGGCCTAAATGCGTAGAGTGCAGGTTCAGTTTTGATGGAGCCTTTCAATAATGCTGCTTTTGGCAAACTGTCGATAAAGAATTGTGGGGATAATCACCGTTAAACAAATAAGGAACGGATAAACAATCAACATCGGCCAAATTACAAAGTGATAGGTGAAGAACCAAAAGCTGCTTGCTATCGCCTGCACAATAACGAGGGAGAACAGCACCCCAACAATCAACGAGGCTATAATTGTCCCCACAGCATAATACAACCCCTCATAGGACAACATCTGCTTGAGCTGTCTGCCTGTCATGCCAATACTTTGTAGCATAGCAAATTCTTTTTGCCGCGTAATAATGCTTGTCAATACCGAATTGATGAAATTTACTATGCCGATCAGACCGATAATAACGCTTAAAGCACCGCCGATTGTAATAATAAGGGATGTCATGCTATGAAAGGACTGAACGTAAGTTTCTTTCGATTCATAGTCCATGCTCGGCTCAATGTTTTCCACATAGTTGCTTAGAAAGCTGCTCATGTCGCTGTCCATTCCGTCCTTAACATTGAACGGAAAACTTACCAAAAGGAGATTGAGGCAGAGCGGCTTGAACTGTTCTGTGGGCAAATAAAAACGTGCCGCGCCCGTGTTTCGTTCTGTATCGGTATTTTCATTGATAAGAACTTTTGCCATAACGGTAAGGTCAAAGCTGTTATCCAGTGTACCGGCTAACCCGTTCATCTTCCAGTGATGAAAGGTGATCGTATCTCCGACATGGATAGATGGATTGTCAATTATATTCCCATTGTCATCCATTGTAAGCGCGTACAGCGTGTATTTTCCCGTTTTAAGAGCATCCCAATCAATTTCGCCCTCGACTACATCCATCGAGCTTAGAAGAAAATCGTCTGCCCCATACAGAGCAATAAGAGGATTTCCATATTCGTCCTTGTTGTAATTTGTTACGGCGTCTGTTTCAGCGGAAAATCTTTCTTCTGTCACCTTGCTGGAATATAGTCTGCCGCCATCCTCGTAGGCGTCCTGTTGTTGGACAGCATTGATAAAGGTTTCGGACAAGTATGTTTCGCTGCGGGCGAAGTTATAGTTGAAATAGTCTGCGGAAGAAATGATAAAATCCTTGTTTAAGAACTTCTCAACATACTTATCAATATCAAAACCACTGGATAGAGTAAATACGGTGTTAAACAGTACCAGGCTCAATGTCATAGACACGATTACAAGGATCGTTCGTTTTCGATTTCTCCCCAAATTTGCCAAGGCCATCCGATGAATTTTTGCGCCGCTGGTTGATTTTTTTACAGCCAGACGGTTCTTTGTTTGAAATGCGCCTGCGTCATTTTCTGTGTAGCGGATAGCTTCAATCGGTGAGATTGCACCTGCGATCTTAGCCGGTTTTCGCACACTGATAGAAACAGTAACAAAAGCAAAGATAGCCGAGCCAATGAATATCAGCGGATTTACTGTCACCACAACGCCAGCGTCGGAAGTATAAGTTGTGCCGTTCATCAGAGCCGGAACTAAAGCGCGGCCAATAAAAAAGCCGATAATCAGGCCAATGGGGATACCTACCGCAGACAGAAGCAGGGCCTGTTTGTTGATAATCTTTTTGATCTGCCGCCTTGTGGTTCCCAATGTTTTAAGCTGCCCGTAGGACTGAATATCTTGAATAACAGAGATTTGAAAAATATTGTAGATAATCAAATAGCCTGTTGCCAT
>NZ_NFJL01000056.1 GCF_002159835.1 Blautia sp. An249
CCCGTCTTTAGGATTTAGCACTATAATTCTTTAGGGGTTTATTTTTTTATATATTTCTCAAACCAGCATATTTGCTGGCTTTTTTTATTTTAAAAAAACTTGACAAAAAATATTTTTTACCCTTGCTTGTATAGTGCTATGGTGCTATAATGGAAGAGGGTGATTTTATGTCTTATTTTCTTAAAAAAACAAATAACAAAAAAGGAACTTATTTACAGATTTATGAAAGTTATTATGACCCGGGGCGTAAAGGCGGGGCACATCGTTCTTACAAACCCATCGGGTATGTTCATGAACTCCAGAAAAAAGGAATGGAGGACCCAATCGCCTTTTATTCCGAAGAAGTCCAGCGGCTTAACCAAGAATACAGGCTAAACAAACAGAAGGAAAAAGAACGTCAGATAGGCGAGGAATCTCCAGAAAAACTTCTTGGATATTTTCCCTTAAAAAACATCAACGACTCCCTTCATTGCAAAAAATATATGGATTTCATGCAGACTGCAACGGATTTCAGGTTCAATGTCTTTGATATGGCCTCTGCCCTTGTTTATGCCAGAGCTGTCCAACCCTGCTCTAAATCAAAAACTTTTATGGATGTCATCCCAAAGCTGTTCGAAGAACACCGCTTTTCCCTGGACCAGCTCTATTCCGGGCTCGCATATATTGGTTCCGAGTATGAAAAGATAATTGAAATTTATAATCATCAGGTTGCGGCCAAATATGGCTTTGACACTTCACAGACCTACTTCGACTGCACGAACTTCTATTTTGAAATTGACCAGGAAGATGATTTCCGACGCAAAGGGAAATCAAAGGAGAACCGAACAGAGCCCCTGGTTAGCATGGGACTGCTCCTCGATGCGCATCAGATACCTGTTGGCATGAAACTCTATCCCGGCAACGAAAGTGAGAAGCCTGTCATAAGAAATGTCATTGATGATTTAAAACAGCGCAGTCATATCACCGGCAGGACCGTCCAGGTTGCTGACAAAGGACTGAATTGTTTTAACAACATCCTCCATGCACTTAAAGACGGGGATGGGTATATTTTTTCCAAATCCGTAAAAACACTTCCGGAAACTGAGAAGACATGGGTTCTTCTTGAAAATGATTATGTAGATATTAAAAACAAAAAAGGGGAAGTTCTCTATCGCATAAAAGAATGTGTGGATGATTTCACCTACCGCTATACCAATGACAAAGGACAGGGAAAATCTGTAAAACTCAGGGAAAAACGCATTGTGACATTTAACCCAAAGCTTGCCGAAAAACAGAGGCACGAAATAAACCGACAAGTAGAAAAAGCTAAAAACCTCAGAGCCTGTGAAGCCAAAAAATCAGAGTATGGTGACAGCGCAAAGTATGTTACTTTTATAGCCGCTAATAAAAAGGGGGAAAAAACAGACAATAAAATCAAGGTTGAAATGAATGGGGAAGCAATCAGGAAAGCAAAAGAACTTGCAGGTTTTAATATGATAGTAACTTCCGAAATTCATATGTCAGCCCCTGAAATTTATACCGCTTACCATAATCTCTGGAGAATCGAGGAGTCTTTCCGCATCATGAAGTCACAGCTTGATGCAAGACCTGTATATCTGCAGAAGGAAGAAACCATTATTGGGCATTTTCTCATATGCTATCTTACTGTATTACTGACAAGGCTTTTACAGATACACGTTCTAAAAGATAACTATGGAACAGAAGAGATTTTTCATTTCATACGAGATTTCAGAATTGCGAGAGTATCGGACCGAAAATACATAAATCTGGCCAGGAGTTCTTCTTTCATTAAAGGGCTGGCTGTCAAAACCGGTTTGCCACTGACCTCCTATTTCCTTGGAAATGAAGATATAAATAAAATGCTAAGTCATAGGTTTTAAACTATGGCTTAGCACTATTTTTTTAATTCAACTCCTAAAGACCGGTA
>NZ_NFJL01000057.1 GCF_002159835.1 Blautia sp. An249
AAGCAGGCCGCCAAAGCCCTGAACTTCATCACCGAACACCAGATTGACAGCTACGCCGATTTGGAGGGCCGGATTGCGGAGATCAGCGCAACCAATGACGAGGCCGCCGCCGCGCTCAAAACCGTGGAGCGCCGTCTTGCGGATATGGCGGTGCTGATAAAGGACATTTCCACCTACAAGAAGCTGCGGCCCCTGGCGCTGGAAATGAGAAAGGCAAAAGACAAGGCCGCGTTCCGGCGGGAGCATGAAAGCCAGCTTCTCTTATACGAGGCAGCGGCAAAGGCCCTAAAGGACGCCGGGGTGACAAAACTCCCCAACCTGGCCGCGCTCAAAGCCGAGTACAAGAAGCTGGACGAGGAAAAAGGACGGCTGTACGAAAGGTACAGCGAAGTGAAAGCAGAATTGACAGAATACGGTATCATCAAGCAGAACGTGGACAGTATCTTGCGGGTGACGCCGGGAAAGGAGCAGACACAAGAGCTATGAACATACCGCGAATGAATTACCGCCAGTACCGCAAGGCCCGGCGGCTCACGCATGAGTGCTGCAATTACTGTGACGGAAACTGCCTCCTGCTGGACGACGGGGAGGAATGTGTTTGCGTCCAGAGCATTTCCTATTCGCTGCTGTGCCGGTGGTTCAAGGCCGCCGTCCTGCCGCTGGACGCGGCCCTGTGCGCCGAGATCAGCAAAAGCCGGGAGGAAGTGAAACGCTGTACCGTGTGCGGGGCCGCCTTTGTGCCAAAGTCCAACCGGGCCAAATACTGCCCGGATTGTGCGGCCCGTGTGCGCCGGAAGAAAGAGGCCGAAAGGCAGCGGCAAAGATACCTGCACTCTACGCATTTAGGCCGTTAAAATCCCCGCCATTTCAAGGCTTTTTTGGCATGGTCGGCGGGGAGGCAGGACAGATTATCAAATCCCCACCAGAACGGGGTTCTAAATGCGTAGGAAAATCTTTCCGCCCCTGGTATTCCCGGCGCTTCTGTGGTATGCTGGACAGGACGATAATCAAGGACAGGAGTGGACGGGATGGACAGCCAGGAAACGCTATTGGACTATGCCACGATTAAGGCCGCCGTCGCTGGTGAGAAGTGGGCCACGGAAAAGGTGATAATGCACTATGCCCCTTTCATTGACGAGCTGGCCGTTGATGAAGATATGAAGCAGTACCTTATTATGAAGCTGCTGGAAAAACTGCCGGACTTTCCGATGGAACAGGAATAAACGAAAAAAGAGCGCCGGACGCAGAGGCCAAACAGCCCCCGCGCCCGGCGCTTCGCTTTTTGCTTGATTACTCGTCCGTAAACTGAAACCGCTGCGCCTCAAAGTCGGCGTCGCTCATGGCGTCTAGCTTGTCGGCGGTCTGGCGGGCCAGCGCCCGCATTTCCTCGTCCATATCCGGCATAGCCGCCCGGACAGCCGCCGCCGTCCTGCGCCGGTCGCTTTTGTGGTACATACAAATCAGGTTTTCTTCCTCCACGGTAAAATACATTTTTCATACCTCCAATTCGTTTGACTTGCTTCTGGTCGGGGCCTTTTTCGGGGCCTGGGCCTGTTTGGTTTCGGATAGCTGCTTTCGGATGGAGGCGCGGGGCCGCCGCACCTCCTTGTCCCGGTTCTCGTCCTTTCCGATCACGGCATAGACACCGCGCCGGTCTTTCATGCCGGTAAAGCATAGGGATTGATAGGGCAGCATGGAAAACAGCCGGTCAGTGTCCTTGCT
>NZ_NFJL01000058.1 GCF_002159835.1 Blautia sp. An249
ATTTAGAACAGTCCGGTAATCTTTCCGGTTTCGTCTACATCGATCTTTTCTGCAGCCGGTACTTTCGGCAGTCCCGGCATGGTCATGATTTCTCCTGTCAGCGCTACAATAAAGCCTGCCCCTGCGGAAATCTTTAAGTTCCTTACCGTTACTTCAAAGTCTGTGGGCGCTCCCAGTTTCGTCTGGTCATCTGTTAAGCTGTACTGGGTCTTTGCCACACAGATCGGGCAGTTTCCATAGCCTAAGGCTTCCAGCTCTTTCGCCTGTTTCTGCGCGTTGGCTGTTAAGACGACTTTCTTTCCTCCGTAGATCTTCTGTACGATCTGGTTTAACTTATCCTCGATGCTTCCTTCCAGCTCATAGGAATAAGTAAAGTCATTGGGCTCTTCTACCAGACGGATTACTTCTTCTGCCAGCTTCACGCCGCCTTCGCCGCCTTTTGCCCATACTTCCGAAAGGGCTACGTTTACTCCCAGTTCCTTACATTTGCTCTCTACCAGGTCAAGTTCTGCCTTGGTATCTGTCGGGAATGCGTTAATGGCTACTACACACGGCAGTTTGTATACGTTCTTGATGTTGCTTACATGTTTTAACAGGTTCGGAAGGCCTTTTTCCAGTGCTTCCAGGTTTTCGTTATTTAAATCTGCCTTGGCCACGCCGCCGTTGTATTTCAGCGCACGCACCGTTGCTACGATAACCACTGCGTTTGGTGTTAATCCTGCCATCCGGCATTTAATATCCAGGAATTTCTCTGCTCCCAGGTCTGCTCCGAAGCCTGCTTCGGTAATCGCGTAATCTCCCAGTTTCAGCGCCATCTTCGTTGCGATTACAGAGTTACATCCATGGGCAATGTTTGCGAATGGTCCGCCGTGTACGATGGCCGGTACATGTTCCAGGGTCTGTACCAGGTTCGGTTTCAGGGCGTCTTTTAACAGCGCGCACATCGCTCCCTGGGCATTTAAGTCTCCTGCCGTTACCGGTTTCTGCTCGGATGCTTTTCCATATGTATAGCCCACAATGATTCTTGCCAGACGGGCTTTTAAGTCTTTGATGTCGTTGGCCAGGCACAGCACTGCCATGATTTCGGATGCTACGGTGATGTCATAGCCGTCCTCTCTTGGCATTCCGTTGGCTTTTCCGCCCAGGCCGTCCACTACGAAACGAAGCTGGCGGTCGTTCATATCCACGCATCTTCTCCAGGTGATTTTTCTTGGGTCAATGTTTAAGGCATTTCCCTGGAAAATGTGGTTGTCAATCATGGCTGCCAGCAGGTTGTTGGCTGCTCCGATGGCATGGAAGTCACCGGTGAAATGCAGGTTAATGTCTTCCATGGGCACTACCTGTGCGTAACCGCCGCCGGCTGCTCCGCCTTTTACACCGAAGACCGGTCCCAGGGACGGCTCTCTTAAGGCAACCATAACGTTCTTGCCCAGTTTCTGCATACCGTCTGCCAGACCAACGGTGGTTGTTGTCTTTCCTTCCCCTGCCGGTGTGGGGTTAATTGCCGTTACCAGAATCAGTTTTCCGTTTGGTGCATCGGATTCGTTGAGCAGATTGTAGTCGATTTTTGCTTTGTACTTTCCGTACTGCTCCAGATACTTGTCATCAATCCCCGCTTTTTCTGCAATCTTTGTGATTGGCTCCATTGTACATTCCTGTGCAATTTC
>NZ_NFJL01000059.1 GCF_002159835.1 Blautia sp. An249
CCTCCCGGAGCAGGAGCAGCAGATTTTAATTCTGCATTGTGTCCCGGCGCTGGCAGACGGCGAGATCGGCAGCCTTGTGGGAATGTCACGCAGCGCCGTCCAGCGCCACAGGACAAAGGCCCTGGGCGCATTGCGGAAGAAATTAGAGAATGACGGAGGGAGGGAACCAGAATGAAGCAGCCGACTTTTCACGGCAGGGTGTTATTGCCGTTGTCCGTGTATGAGGCGGCCCGCGCTGGTGATATACTGGCTATGGGCCAAATCCTGCGGTATTATGACAGCTACATAAACAAGCTGTGTACCCGGACGCTCTACGACAAGGACGGTTTGCCCCATGTGCAAGTGGACGAGTACATGAAACACCACTTGCAAAACAAACTTATCCGGGCCATCCTAAAGGACAGCCCATAAGAAAACGCCGGACGCGGCGGCCTGCTGGCCCTGCGCGTCCGGCGCTTTCTTATGGGGGATTTTCCTACGCATTTAGAAAACCGTTCTGGCGGGGATTTGATAATCTGTCCCGCCTCCCCGCCGACCATGCCAAAAAAGCCTTGAAATGGCGGGGATTTTACCGGCCTAAATGCGTAGAGTGTTCTCGTTTTATTCGTCCTTATTTTCATCCCCAGGCATTTCTTCCGTATGCTCTGGAATGGCAGCCGCGTCCTCCACAATATCCGTTACGAGCTGGCGGAAATCATTGGCGTTTTGAGCGGTAATCACCGGCTTGCCGGTGGTTTCTTCAATCTCTTTCCGGGTGTTCCCGGCAATCGAGCCGCCTTTTTGCGCCACTTTTTGATTTTCAGAAAAAGTAGCTGGTTTTACGGTTTTAGAAATCTCCGTTGTGGTTGCCTCCGCAAGCATTGTCAAAACCAGTTCCAGATCGCTCATATTGTCGCGGAGGTTTTCTTTTTTCAAGCCTTTCAGCTTTTTATATTGCCGTGTCGTCATACCAGACCAGGCGCGGGAAATCTCGTCTGTTAAGATAGCGTATTCCTTGCCTTTCTCCACGCCGCGCCGTTTCCACTCGTCTGTAAGCTCGTTGCGGATACGGATTGCCAAAAGACGCTGGTGTACCCATTCCTCGGAATAGCCTTTCTTCAAATAGGTTTCCAGCGCCCGGTCAATGGCCTGTTCCGGGTCAATGGTTTCCTCGATACGCTCCCGGCCCACCATTGCCAGCCATGCCTTGAACGGTTCGGCCTTTGGTGAGGGAATGGACTGGATGATACGCAAAAGCTGTTCGGTGTTGGCAACGTCGGTCAAACGCTTTTTGCCGTCCGCAGCAGTCATTTTCAACTGCTTACAATTTGTAAGCAGTTCATTTGCCCCCTCGTCTTTCAGACGCTTTTTCAAAACCGCCCAATAAGTGCTGGCGCTTCGCGGGGTTTTCTGATCGGTTAAAACCGCAATCACATCCACAATGGAAAAATACCATTCTTCCTGTTCTTCATCCCACGCGGTACGGATTTTCTTATCTTCAAACAACTGGATAGCGTCATTGTTCTGCAATTCGCCCATGACTATGTACCTCTCTTTCGCTGGCAT
>NZ_NFJL01000006.1 GCF_002159835.1 Blautia sp. An249
GGCAGGGGACCGGCACCGGTGCTTTCGCATGGTCCTTTCATATAATTCATGCAAAGGAACGGGTTTGTGGTTGAAATATAATTCAAGAAACAGCATGGGCGTACCGCAGGAAGGACATTTTAAAGGGTCATATCCGAAGGAAAGCAGGATGGAATCCCGCCAACGGTTAAAAGAAAGAAATATTTTATGCTTGTCCCTTGAGATAGCCCTGTGAAGATATCTGTCAGATTTACGATGTCTGGCATAAATCCCATAATAACGGATCATTTTGAAATGTTTTTCCGGGATATGCTGGGTGAGGCGTGCCATGAAATCAAGAACGGGGATGGTTTCCGTGACCAGCTTCCCGTCTTCATGGCGGTTGTAATGAAACGTAACAAATTCGCCGTCATAGGAGTCAATACGTGAAGTAGCGATAACTGGTCTGCCAAGGTAACGGCCAATGTATTTGATCACTTGGGAAGGATTACATTTATTGGGCATGGCTCGGACATAAAACCCATTTTTGTGGTCGGCATAGACAGAAGCCTTAAGCTTTTTAAAGGAATCGCCGATTTTGGAATGCAATTCGTTCAAAAGGGCGGTCTGAAAGGAGTCACGCAAGAGTTTGTAGTTGAAGTGTTTTTTATGACGCCAGCGAAGAGAATTCCCAACCCCGCCTTCAGAAACGAGACAATGGATATGGGGATTCCATTTCAGGTCCCTGCCAAAGGTATGAAGGACACAGATAAACCCAGGAGTAAAGAGTTCGGATTTGTTATCTTTATGGAACATACGAGAGACAACACTGTTAACGGAAGAGAAAAGGCAGTTTAAAAGAGAACGGTCAGATAAGAACAAAGGACGGAGTTCCCTGGCGATAGTGAAAACGCAATGGCGATGCTGGACATTGATGATCTTAAAAGACATAGAGGTAGTCCTGTCAATGGCATACATGTTGCCGCAGGAAGGACAGAAGCGGGAATGACAGCGGAAGGGGACAAATTTGAAATTTCGGCAGGAAGGGCAGGCATACATGGCGCCGCCAAAAGAGGGGTCGCCGCAATGGATCATTTTTTCTACATTTTCAATGACAGAGTCACGGGGATGTTGGATATAGAGCATTTCTTCAAAATGGTCTGTAAAAATTTTTTGTAGGATATTCATAAGACTATTATGAGGGAAAAAGACGCAAAAAGTAACCCCTAATCCCCTCAAGATTGAGGGGTAGGGGAGTTGAAGTGTCGAAGACACTTTTTTAAGGAGGATAGGAATGAATACAGAACAGAAAAAAGATCCTGCAATTCAGCTGAATCAGGAAGATTCCATGGATATACAGGGAGCAGGAGCATTTACATTATCGTGTCTGAAAGAGGAACTAGGAAAAATGGAAGGAATAGAATTTGTGATGTTTATACCATTGGGAGGTGAAGCTTATGGCAGATAAACTGAATCAGGTTGCGATCCGCATGATCGAACAGCCGCCCTTATTAAGTAAAGAACCTATGGATAGTCCGGAAGCAGCGATTCGTGTTATGCAGGAATTTCTAAGCGAAATGGACCGGGAACTTTTCTGTATCGTAAATCTGCAGTCGGATTTAAAGCCCATCAACATGAATATCGTTTCTGTGGGGGCGTTGAATCAATCCCTCACACACCCCAGAGAAGTGTATAAAAGCGCAATCTTATCCAATGCGGCAGGGATACTGATGATCCACAATCATCCGTCCGGGAATCTGGCTCCTTCCAAAGAGGATATTTACATTACGGATCGACTGCGGCAGGCAGGAGAACCCTTAGGAATCCCACTTTTTGATCATATCATTACAGGACGGGAAAAGGAGTATTTTTCTTTCCAGGAACGCCGTACCTTATCCGGAAATTCTCCCCATTTTGTGTCTGATTTGGAGGAATTGCGGATACCCCGTATGGTGGCAGAAACAGATCGCGTCAGGGAGCAGATATCAGGATATGCCTCTGATCCGGTTTCCTCTTCTACCCGTACACTTCCAATGCCTGGAAAAGATATGGACAGTATTCTGGAATCATTAAAAGCTGGTGTGGAAGAACTTTTTACCAGTGAAAGATATGCGGATTATCTGAAGACAATGGCAAAGTTTCATAATTACTCTTTTAATAATACCCTTCTGATCGCCATGCAGCGTCCGGATGCAACTTTAGTGACAGGATATAAAAACTGGCAGTCTATGGGACGTCAGGTGAAGAAGGGCGAAAAAGGGATCACGATCATTGCACCTGCCCCAGTAAAGAGTAAAAAACAAAGAAAGGTATTGGATCAGGAACATCGACCTGTATTTGATGAACAGGGAAATCCTGTACTGGAGGAGGTTGAGGTAAAGATTCCCAGATTTAAAGCAATCACGGTGTTTGATATTGCACAGACGACGGGTGAACCGATTGAGCTTCTGGCTCCCAAAGAATTACAGGAAGCAGTTAACGACTATGATCTTTTTATGAGAGCAATTACTGAAATCGCCACAGTCCCGATCCGATTCGATGAGATTTCTAGCGGAGCAAAGGGATATTATCATAACGTAGATAAGGAAATCGTGATCCAGCAGGGAATGAGTGAAAGCCAGACGATCAAAACGGCAATTCATGAATCCAGTCATGCGAGGCTGCATGATAAGGATCTTATGGAAAGCCGTGGAGAGGAAAAAGACCGCCTGACAAAAGAAGTAGAGGCAGAATCTGTTGCTTATTGTGTCTGCAGTGCATTAGGTCTGGATACATCCGAGTACAGTTTTCCATATATTGCCGGCTGGAGCTCCGGAAAGAATATGAAAGAGCTAAAAGCGTCTATGGATGTCATCCGGCAGACAGCAGGTGAGATGATCGATGAGCTGAATGATAAGATATCTGAACTTGTGGAAGAAAAACAGAAAGAAAAGCTTATTCCGGCAATGGAAGCAGCTGGATATCGCTTTGATGAACTGGAAAGTACCAAGGAACAGCTCCGTTTTATACCAGATGGAGTCCATCAGATATCCGGTGTCATGCTTGCTGGGTCCTGGGGCGAAGTGCAGGAATGGCTGGATCAAGTTATCGATAAAGATTCATTTGATGCGGAACGGATAGAAAGAATTTTGTATCCGGAACAGTATAAGAAAACTTCTGAAGAGATGATGTATGACAACGAAGGTGACCGGTTTGCCATTTATCAGATCAAAGAACATACGCAATCTGAATCATATCGATTCCTTGGAATGGAGGATCTCAAAAAGAAAGGGATTTCTGTTATTTCCTCGGACTATGAGTGTGTCTACTCAGGACTACTTTTACATTCCGATGATCTGAATACACTTTACAGTATGTTTAATGATGATCCACCGGCAGATTTTAAAGCTCATTCTATGTCTGTCAGTGATGTAGTGGTCATGAACCGTAATCATGAATTGCATGCGTACTATGTGGATCGGTTTGGTTTTACCGAACTTCCGTCATTTGTATCGGAAAAACAGATGGAGCTTTTAGATAACTGGAATCCAAAGCCGTTTGATATTCTGGATGACAGCAGCTGTATCAGTTTTTATGCAGCAGAATGTTCAGAATTTCCAGTTTTAGGAGAGGTACATTACGATCTGACATTAACAGAAGCTTTTGAGGCATATGACAGAATTCCGGATAACCGCATGAATGGGATAAAGGAAATCGGGTTCAATCTGAAGGATGGAAGCGACTGGGAAGGTTTATTCCCGCTTGTTACAGGTGAAAAGATCGATAAGGAACTGATCAATTCTATTCCTGGATTCCGTGAAAATAAGCTTGTCCAGGAAGCGGTGTCCAGAGCAGAGAAGATTTTAGAGAGAAGACATCAAGAAAAGACACGTTCTGATGCTTCAAAAACAGATATGAAGAAAGAAGAAAAAAAGCAAGCGAAAAAGGAGGATATGTGTTTATGAGATGTATATCGTTGAATCATGATGAGCTGATGATTATAGGGTGTTTTTATGAAGGAAGCAAAGAGGAAACCATTCTGCTGTTAGAAGATACCATGAATGTATTAAAAGAGGTTCGGATGGATGAATCTGATGATGAAATGATACAGATGCTTGAAACAGCTATCGAGAAATTGAAGAAGATGGATGAAGCAACATTTGCTTCTCTTGATCTGCAGAAATATCTCAATGATCTGCAGGAGGATCAGAAAAATGACTGACCAGTATGCAATCTATCGTGCGAATCTGCTGACAGAAGGAAAGAACCTGTGGCAGAAAAGTTTTGAACAGGTACGAAAGGAACATCTTCCGGTAAGAATTGATCTTTACAGGCAGATACATATCAGTTTTTCTGAAAAAGACGAGTCTGTGATGGAAATCTGGAAGAAAACCAGAGATATTACCGAAGTCAGTGATGTGCTTGTGCTGAACCGTTCCGGAGAAATCTCCTGTTACTATGTGAATGAAGATGCTCCCCGGAGGATCACCGGATTTATCCGGCTTAATCCGTCAGGAACACTGGTTACACTGGATACCAGAGATTATAAGATCGAAGGGTATGAAGGAAACTGGATGGCTGCAGATGATATGATCATTGACGGAAGACAGTTTTTTCTGATGGAACATCAGGAATTTCATCGACAGGCAGCCATGATCGTATTAGACAGTTACGGAAGAAAGGTAGTAGAGGAATGTAAGGAAGGATTTAATCAGGAGGTAAAAGATAAAATCTATGCTTTTCTCCAATCTCAGGAAAAGAAACGGTATCCGAACAAAGAACTGAAACAGAGGTTAGAGTTCTGGCAGAAATTCTTTGAAAACGGACATTATGAAAGAAGCTGGGAATCCGGAATGGAGGTCAATTATGATGCGATTGACGGTTGTGTGAATCATCAGAAAGATGATCCAGGAAAGGCTTTAAAAGAACCAAAAGTTCAGCCAGCCAGATCACGAAAGAAAACTTCTGTGATCCGGAAACTTCATCAGAAACAGATCGCTATCGCAAAGAGATCCGGAAAGCCCATCCCACGATATCTGGAACAGCAAATGGTGAGGGAAAAAGTATAAAGTTTATGAGGAATGGAATCCGGATTTTGTATCGTTTCGGTACAATTTATGAGAAAAATGCTCTATCGCGATGGGCTTTTTTGTATGGAAATTTATCTGGATGATAGTTTCCCTATCCAAGACATCTTTTGTTACAAAATAAAGAAGGGAGGTAAAAATGCGACTGACAAAATCTGAGAAAGAAACGATAATCTTATTTAATGAGTCCGAAGATGAGGCGAGTATCTACACATATAACACCGGTTTAAAAAACCGTTTGAAAAAGTTCAGCAGGCAATACCCACAGTTGTGTCATCTGAAAGAAAAAAATAAATATGGTGGTGTGGAGTATCTGATCGATAAATCCAGACTATCTATCCATTTTCAGTCGCCTTATAGTGAAGAACGTATAGAAATTGTAACCCAGAATTTGTTAAAAAGAATGGAGCATCCTGCTGAATAAACGGCGGTGTGAAAGTTTTTCTGTAAATACGTAAATATAAGAGGTTCTTCTATGATAAAATCTAAATCATAGGAGGGCCTTTTATTATGGCAAAACAAAAGAAACCTGTTCATCGGGTACAAATGACGGAAGGAAAACGAAACATTATCCATCAACTCCTGGAAGAATACGACATTCAGACCGCTGAAGATATCCAGGATGCCTTGAAAGATCTTCTTGGCGGGACCATTAAAGAAATGATGGAAGCAGAAATGGATGATCATCTTGGCTATGAAAAGTCCGAACGCTCTGACAATGACGATTACCGGAATGGCTATAAGCGCAAACGGGTAAACAGCAGTTACGGCTCCATGGAAATCGAAGTCCCGCAAGACCGCAAATCAACCTTCCAGCCGCAGGTGGTTAAAAAACGTCAGAAAGATATCTCGGATATTGACCAGAAGATCATATCCATGTATGCAAAGGGAATGACAACCCGGCAGATTTCAGAGACCATAGAGGATATTTACGGTTTTGAAACATCTGAAGGTTTTATCTCAGATGTGACGGATAAGATCCTGCCGCAAATAGAGGATTGGCAAAACCGGCCTTTGGATGAAATATATCCGATCCTTTTTATTGATGCAATCCACTATTCTGTGCGGGATAACGGCATCATCCGAAAACTGGCTGCATATGTGATTTTGGGTATCAATACAGATGGCAAGAAAGAAGTCCTCACCATTCAGGTTGGTGATAATGAGAGTTCCAAATACTGGCTGTCTGTCCTGAATGAATTAAAAAACCGCGGTGTAAAAGACATCCTGATCCTTTGTGCAGATGGTCTGACTGGAATCAAGGAAGCTATTGCCGCTGCCTTTCCAAACACAGAGTATCAGCGCTGTATCGTACATCAGGTACGGAATACGCTGAAATATGTTCCGGATAAAGACAGGAAAGCCTTTGCAACGGATTTAAAAACAATCTATCAGGCATCCGATGAGAAGAAAGCTCTGGACGCACTTGACCGGGTAACAGAGAAATGGACACCTAAATATCCGAACTCCATGAAACGCTGGAAAGATAACTGGGATGCGATTTCTCCGATTTTCAAATTTTCAACAGATGTGCGGAAGGTCATATATACAACCAATGCTATAGAATCATTAAATTCCACCTATCGGAGACTCAACCAGCAGAGAAGCGTTTTTCCGAGCGATACAGCACTGTTGAAAGCCCTGTATCTGGCCACCTTTGAAGCCACCAAAAAATGGACAACTACCATCCGAAACTGGGGCCAGGTCTATGGTGAGTTGAGTATTATGTATGAAGGACGGCTGCCAGATTAAATCCATATCCAGGTTAAAACAGGCGGAAAAGCCGCCTGTTATTGACATGCCATCAAACGGATGGTATATATAAAACAAGGGTGAAAAGCTTATTTTTCAAGCCTTTCACCCGTTCTTATCATAGAAGAATCCTATTTACAGACTTTTCTTCACAGGCTCGAATAAACCATACCGGTTCTATAATATTAGAGGAGTCAATATCCTTAATGGATTATTGGCTCCTCTTTTTCGGTTAAAACACGTTATCATCTGGATAATGTGTCATAATATCTTCTACTTTGCATTCAAGAATATTGCAAAGCTTATCTATCGTATTTACTTCTACATTTTGATTATGCCGAAGTCTGTTTAACTGGGAACGGTTCATATGATACTTGGTATATAGATCATACTGGGTGATCCCTTTAGACTTCATGGTCTCCCACAAATTATCGTACTTTATCATATCCCAGTGGTTCACTTTCCTTAATCTTTTTATTGCCATATAACTATTATTATCGTAAAATATGTTCAATAATAGTATTCGTATACGAACACTATTCGGAGAGGGGTTTTTTGAAAAAACGAAATTGGACATGGGTGATACTTGTCGGTATTGTACTCCTCTTGGCATATTTGCAGTTTGGTCGTGATGTCAGGGTCATTTCCAGTATGCTTATGAGTTCAGATCAGTATTATGAACAGAAACTGACGATTGTTGCTAATAAGCTTTTTATTCTGGATAAAGATAAATTTGCAGAAGAAATGATAGAACGTTGCATGGATAATGATTTTCGTGAAATGAAGTTTTCGTATGACTTGCTGGGTTCTCCGGACAAAATTGAAATTACAGTGTATTTAAACGAAAGAGATAGAAAGTGTGCGCATCAATTTTTTGTTATTGAGTATGACAGCATCTGTAGATTGTGGAAATAAAATATCGAATAACTAGATTAACGAAATATGGACAATCTTGAACGAATCCCTTTTTTATGATATATTATAAATGTATAATTTTAAGTATAAAGATATCTTGACTATAACAGTAATTAAGTAGAAAATGCGGATAATTAAAGTGTAACCATCCCTTTTTGTGTTGCTTGAGCGGTGACGCAAAAATTTTTTCTCACAGAATTTACTACTTAGTCAATCAAAATATTTTGGGGGAGGGGTGAATGATATTGCAAGAAAAAGGTATCCCGGAAAGACGTACAGAATTTTTGGAAACCTGTTTCGATACCTTTTGCAAGAGTGGACTGGAAAATACCAGCCTACAAAAGTTGGCGGAATCCTGTGGTGTGACCAACGGGGCGCTGCTGTACTATTTTGGCAGCAAGGATAATCTTGTCATCGAAGCCACCGCCCACTGTATGGCAAAGGTGGAGGACGACTTTATGTCACAGGCCCCAACCAGTTTTGCGGACATCGAACGTTTCTTGCGGGAAATGCCTTATCTCACCGCAAAGCTCCACGGAGCAAAATACCGCTTTATGTATCAGGTATATGCAAGTCCAAAGTACCGGGAATGCGGCAAGGAATTTTTCAAAGGCGTTAATATCAGGTATCACAACTATGCCGAACTGCTTTCCGGCAAATTGGGGATGCCCGCAGATTTTATCCAGGGCATGACCTATCTGTTTGTCCGAGCCTGTGTTCATTTTGCTCTGTTTGAGGACGAGGACTATTTACAGTTACAGTTAAATGCAATTCGTACTTCCCTGCGGGCATTTATTGCCACAAAAACCGGGAGTGAAGATTGGAAAGCAGGTGGTACCCATGAGTAAAGTCAATCGCTATGAATATGAGGGGAAGATAATAGAGATTCCCCTGCGATGGGATGAACACTCAAAGAAAGAAATCGAGGATTACAGTTTATTTATAGAACAGTCCCCGATCTACACTCCGGAGGGACGTCCCCTTCTTCTGACCATTGAGGACGCCTGTCCTCACGCCGTCATGGTAGATGATGATCCCGCAAGTATTGACTGCGGTTCCTGCGTCTACTTCCGGCAGCCAGCCGAATCAATTCTGGGTGTCTGCCACAATGAAAAAATGCGCTGTGTTTCGGCAAAGCAAAGGAACACAAGTTCAAACAAGGAGGAAACATTATGAAAAAACGATTATTTGCGGCGTTTGTCTGCCTGTGCATGATCGTGTCTCTGCTGCCGACAATGGCGTTTGCCGAAGCAGGCGTACAGGACAGCGGTATTGTCACAAGTGAAAGCGGGCTGTGTGAACACCACACCCAGCATGACGAAAGCTGCGGCTACACCGAGGGGACAGCGGAAATTCCCTGTTCCCATGAACACAACGAGAGTTGCGGCGGGCTGACCGACCCGGAAGCCTGCAATCACAGCCATGATGAAACCTGCGGCTATGTTCCCGCCACAGAGGGAACGCCCTGCACCTTTGTTTGTGAAGTCTGCGACGCACAGGACAGTGGAAACCCGGCAACTCCGTCCGACGCACAGCCGGAAGAATGTACCTGTGAAACCCTCTGCACCGAGGAAGAAATCAATGCGGATTGCCCGGTCTGCTCTGTGGAGGGTGCTGAACTGGACAAGGTTTGCGTCGGTGTAGCTCCTATGCTGCCCGTCACGGCGCTGGCGGCTGCGCCGATCGGACAGGTGCTTTATGTAGGTGGTGTGCAAATATCTTCCACCGGCTACTGGACGACCGACAGCGATGGAAACGTCACCGCATCCACAGCCGGTGAAACACCGACGGACAACTATATCAGTTATGACGCAGAGAACAATGTCCTGACCCTGCACAACGCCACCATTAAAAATGAATTGGAGTTTAATGAGAGTATTGAAGGTGGCACATTCATTAGTGGTTCGGCCATTGGCGTGTTCAATAAGTCTGGCAATGCAGAATTGACCATCAGCTTGGTGGGCACCAATACAATCGCAAACGTCGGCAAAGGGATTTTTGTATTGGCCAGCTCCGCTTCTACCGGCAGCTCCAACCTGACCATCCAGGGCGACGGCAGTCTGAATGCCAGCGCCAGTCAGACCGGCATCTGGGTTCAGAGCAACGGTAACAATGCTGCCCTGTGTGTCGAGAATGCCGAGGTCACTGCATCACCTGATGGCGCTGTCAAAAATGGTGTTTTAGTGCAGGCCAAAGATGGCTCGGATGTATCGCTGACTGTGAACGGCGGCAGTCTGACCGCCAGTGTTAATGCTAATATCTGGTTTCAGTTTGGCTCCGGTGTTTCCGGCTCCGGCACACCCACAGTGACCGTCAGCAACAATGCCATTGTGCGGGCCAACGGCGGGATTGCGAATACTTCTTCTACTTCGATTCAGTACGGAACAGGCAACAAAGAAAACGGCGGCATCGTCTGGAACGGCACGGGCGGCACCGTGTACGGCGATGTGGAATTGCAGGAGGATTTGGAGATTGGCGAGGGCGAGAGCCTGACGCTGGATGACGGTGCAAGCCTGGACGCTGGAAATCATAATGTGATCGTGGACGGCGGAACGCTGGACGAAAACCTTGCAAATAGTTTGGGCGACAGTGTGAAGTATGCGCCCACCATCACGACCCACCCGAAAAATGTGGAAGTAAAAGAAAAGGAAACTGCTACCTTTACCGTGGAAGCCACCGGCAGCGATTTGTCCTATCAGTGGCAGCAAAGCACCGATAACGGAAGTAAGTGGACGAATATTACAGGCGAAACCAACGCCACCTATACCATTGCGACTACCACAATGGACATGAGCGGCACTCAATACCGTTGTGTTGTGAAAAACAGTATAGATGAAGTAACAAGTGACGTTGCTCTCCTCAAGGTAAAACATAATTTGGTAAAGATCGAATATAAAGCACCAACCTGCACAGTGAATGGAAACGAAGAATACTGGACTTGCGACACCTGCGATAAATACTTCAGCGACGCCAACGGTGATACCGAAATTGCAAAGGATTCCTGGATTATTAGCGCAATTAATCATGATTGGAACGATGCGGTTTACACATGGGACGATGACGGAAGCACCTGTACTGCTACCCGTACCTGCAAAAACGACAGCGCTCATACGGAAAAAGCTACGGCAACGGTAACAGGCGCACAGACCAAAGCGCCGACCTGCACCCAGATGGGCGAAACCACCTATACGGCTGCCTTTGAGGCGAGCTAGGCAATGACACAGACAAAAGTGCTTGCAGACATTCCTGCCATCGGTCACAGCTATGGTGAACCGGTCTGGAGCTGGTCAGAGGATGGAAAAACCTGCAAGGTGACATTTACCTGTGAAAAGGATGAAACCCATAAGGAAAGCCCGAAGGTAGATGTAACATCAGCAGTAAAGACCCCTGCTACCTGCACGGAAACAGGTGTAACCACTTATACAGCAACCGTTGAATTTAACGGCCAGACCTACACAGATACGAAGGATGTGGCAGACATCCCGGCCACCGGCCACAGCTATGGCAAACCTGTTTGGAACTGGTCGGAGGATGGAAAAACCTGCACGGTGACGTTTACCTGTGAAAAGGATGAAACCCATAAGGAAAGCCCGAAGGTAGATGTAACATCAGCAGTAAAGACCCCTGCTACCTGCACGGAAACAGGTGTAACCACTTATACAGCAACCGTTGAATTTAACGGCCAGACCTACACAGATACGAAGGATGTGGCAGACATCCCGGCCACCGGTCACAGCTATGACAATGGCAAATGTACTGTCTGCGGTGCGATTGCTTCCGATTTCAAGGTCATCATCACAGCCGGGGCAAACGGTAGCTGGCAGAAAGGCACAAAGGACGGTCTTACCTTTACTTCCAATGCAGCTTATAAACACTTCCAGAAGGTACAGGTAGACGGCAAAGACCTGGATGCTTCCAACTACACAGTAAAGGAAGGCAGCACCATTGTCACTTTGAAAACTTCCTATCTGGAAACTCTGTCTGTGGGCAAACACACACTGGCTATCGTTTCTGAAACCGGTACTGCTACTACAGAATTTACCATCAAGGCAGCGGCTTCTGCTAATGATCGTAATCCGGCAAATCCGAATGGAGAAGCTACAGAGTCTGTACAGACTGGGGACAATACCAATATAATGTTATGGATAGTTATGCTGTTTGTTTCAGCGAGCATTCTTGGAATTGCTGTTTATGAAAAACGAAAAAAACATATGGAAAATTAGGGTACAGTAACAATAGAGCAGCGAATTTACGCTGCTCTATTTCTTAGTGTAAAACTATTTAATTTATATTCCAGTGCTTCCAAAAGAATTTTTCCCCCGCTGTTTTCCATGTTCAAAAACAAAATCTGCAATAATCACGGGAGTAATAACCAACTGTCCAATCCTAGTGTTTTTCTTTAAGATATGCTCCTGATTGCTAACATTACTGATGATAGCGTGAATTTCACCTCGATAGCCGGAGTCAATAGGCGGCAGTTCGCAGATTAGTCCTTTGATTGCCATGCTGCTTCTTGGAAAGACATATCCGGCGTATCCATCAGGGATTTCCAGTCCAAAGCCGAGTGGGATTTTGATAATATCTCCGGGTTTTAGTGTGCAGTCAAAAGGAATATATACATCCGCTCCAGCGTCATTTTCATGAGGGCGGAAAGGACAATGCTCTTTGGCGACGCCAAAATCAATCAGTCTTATTTTCATTAATTGTCACCTCCCATGAGAAGCGGATAGTCCTGTAAGAGGATATCAGTTGGTCTCAACGCCTTGGCGATAGGATGTCCGCAGCCCATTTTTCCTTCCAGGCATTTTCCACGCTGACAGAATGGGCCAGTCAGTTCCGGGAGAAAGAGCGCAGGACTTAAATCATACAGAGCTTTCCAGATTTTCAGGATCACGATCCTCATTTCATCCGTATTACGTCTGCAGGAACGCTGCCCGATCATATGCTTCCACTGATAGGGAGTTGCACTGATAAGCAATACATTTCTAAGTGCCTGGGGCAGCAGATATCCTGCCGAGTCATGACCGATACCTGTATTGCAGAGCTGTCCATAATAATTTATATCGGACAGACAACTTGTTTCATATAACTTCTGAACTGCTGGCGGAGCTGCAAGGATCTCATAAGGTTTTACAAAATCCGCCTGTCCGAAATAGTTGCTGTACTGGAGAGAAGCGCTCATGAACTTTACCTCGTTCTGGTGCCGGGTGATCTGGGAAAGAAATCTCCGGCTGGCACCCACTACAGCTACCGTGATCACGGCAAATTTCTGAATGGCAGGGTGTGGAAGACTTCCCATATTTTTTACAGTGTCATTTGTAAAGGCATGGTTATACAGCCGGATCAGATCCTCCATGTTGTGAATGAGATGTCCGCGCTGGGTCAGTCTGGCGGCAAATACCATAGTCTTTTCTGCTTCACTGACTGCAGAACAATTCAGGATCTTCGTTTCAATTCTGTTCATATGTGCCCTCCTCTTTGATGATCGCTGCCAACAGAAAGAGATAGTTCAGGCTGTCGGTGATCTTTTCATCCCATAAGTCTTTTGTAAAAGAAGTATTTTTTGCATAACACATATCATATAAAGATACGATATGTTTTGCCATCATGCCAACGAGTGCCCTCTGGGGCGTGCAGTCCTGGAGTGATGCGGCTATCTTAAAAGCACTGAGCCTATCTTCATGGTCGCCTGTATATTCTTTTTTCTTCATGCGTAACGTCTCTTCGCATTTATTTACCTGATCTGCAAAGATCAGTCTGAATTCTGATTGTGTCATAGTGATTCCTCTTTCCTTTCTTTTGTTGATTTATCATGTGATGCTGAATGAACGAGAGCTTTTTCTGTCTCCATCGCTCTTCTGTCAAGAATGGCATCTACGTTATAGGAAACGGTCTCCAGTTCTGTGCAGCGCTTTTTTAGCTCTTTCAGTTTATTTTCCTGATAGATGATTTTATCCTGTAGTTCCTGTTTCTGGGGTTTTAATGTTTTCATCGAAAGCATTTTCCCATCAGGATAGAAGTTTTTAAGCCAGTCTCTGGCCTGTTCGTATGCCTGCAGTTCGGAACCATGTTCACGGCGGAATACCTTTTTCTTTTTGGATTTTATGAACTCCGCATAGATACTTTTTGATGAAAAGTACTGCCCGGTGTAATGGATCTGTGCATTCAGAGTCTTCAATTCTGCTGTAAGTTCATTTAGAGTGTTACGTGCCTCGTTCAGATCCTCTTTCGCTTTAGAGGTAACTGCCGACAGATCTTCTCTGGTATCGTATCCGTGTTCCTGAATGTAGATCAGGGTATTTGCCATCTGCTGTAGATTGGTGATCTTGACCTTGCGGGCATAGGCATCGCTTTGCATTGCTTTCACATTTGTCTGTAGATCGACAACCAGGCGTAGCTGGGTTTGGTAATAAATGATAGCGACAGGATCCTTGTGGTAATCTGCCTCTGTATAGCTGGATGCGGTCGCGCTGATCTCTGGTCGGATTCTTTTTTTGTTCTGGAGAAACCGCTCTTCCAGATGTTCCTTGCCGTAGTTTGTTCCCAGAGCTTTTTCTGTGATCCTTCGGTCACGGTCCGGGTGCAGATAGCGGTATCTTCCCCGTTGGGAAAGCACGGATATGTTGTAATTCTCCAGAAGAAGAGATTGGAACTCTTTAAAATTTCTGGCAGATTTGGAACATTCTTCGATGGCTTTCCTGAGAAAATCTTTCTGAGTCTGAAATGTTGTGGAAGCTGGCTTGAGCCCTTTCTGTATAATTTCCCGATTGATCTGTTCAAGTTTTTTCTGGCCTCTGGCATTTGCTCGGAATTCTGTTTCTGTTATTTTTTCCGGGGCAGGTGTGAGCAGATCAAGCTGATGGAGACCTTCCCTTTCACACATGGCCATGACTTCTTTTTTCAAATGTTCCAGAAATCGGTTTGTTGAGCGATGTTTATAGCCGGCATTTTCTTCATTCGGCTTATCCATATAATTCTGGCGTTCCACAGCATATTTGCGGACACTGTTGATCACGATATGTGTATGGATGTTGCCGGAGTGATTGCTGCCATCTGTGTGAGTAACGACTACTGTCTGATAGCCGGGAAAGTTCTTTTTGGCAAATTCTAGGCAAAGCTCTTGGGCTCTTTTCCCGGTAAGTCCGCACTCCGATACATCTACAGGGTCAAAGCTGATGATGTAATGGTGACTTTTCAATTCGTTTCGTCTGCGGTTTTTCTTAAATGCTTCGTTCGTCATCCTGCATTCAATATCAAATGTATCAGGATTGCAATTAAGCCCATCCTGATAGAATTCATCTCGCAGGATTTTCTGCCCCAGTTCATTCCGCAGGACTTCGCCGGTCTTCTCATCATGCTGAAACAGCAGGTACTCCATCGTGTCAGAATAATTGGCATTATGGCTTTTTATGTGTTTGAGGACTGCCAGTATAATCACCTGCCAATCGAAGCACTTCTTTCCGCAGTGCATATAGTTCCGCGATGGCTTGTTGTATCTCTTCCTGCATGGCAAGAGAGCGCTCTCCGCCACTGTTAAAATGCCGGGCAATTTGGTTTAGGTTGGATCCGATCTTTCCATATTGTGCGAGCAGCGATTTAATTTCCTCGCCGTCAATTACAATCTGGTATTTCGGAGTCAGTTTCCTGTTTAAGATCAGATTTCGGATGAAGTCAGACCTTGTCATTTTGCATTTTTCAGCCCGATCTTCTAAGACGGACAATTCAATATCCGTCAGTCTCAGGCATATGATGTGTGTGCGTTTGTTTTCCTTGTTTCTTCTTACGGTTTTCATACTCCTCCTTCCACTTCGTGATAGATAGAGCCGCCAACAGAGGCGCCATTCACTGAAATACCGGCTGTCCCTTCCGGGTAGATTTCAGTGCTGCTCCCAACATTCTGTTGGAAGCCAATATAATTCCGATACATTTTTGATCAGTGTCTGGATTATAAAATGTACGGAAATTACTGAGGGTATGGGGAACCGGAATCCCCATCAAGAGCCCGACCACGGAGAATGCAAAAGTCAGAAAATCTGCTTTTGTATTACGGGGTGGATCTTGCTCTTTGAAAATTCATACCCTCTCACTAATAGAAACGAAAAGGCTTAATTTTACAGTGCAAATTATAAAAAATCTAAAACTTTTTTCTATTATCATTTGGTCTGTCAAAAATAATCAAAAAAAGTTAATTTCAGACACTGTAAATTCCCCTGATTTCCTTTCTATATATGAAGAGGTTCATATCATGCCTCTTCGTATTAAAGAATGGAAAGAGGTATGCGTGATGGTAGAAAAACGATGTTATACAGTAGCAGAATTACAGGAAATCCTTGGAGTCAGCCGACCAACAGTCTATAGCCTTTTGAAAAGGAATGAATTTCGCTGGATCCAGTTGGACGGTGGGAAGTACCGGATCTCCAAAAAAAGTTTTGATGACTGGCTTGATAAGCAGCCTTCTGGAGAATAATTTCATATGAAAAAGTTTATCGACATAGTAACGTATTTTTAATATTTCCGTTATCCTTTCAGCAGGAAGGGAGAATTGTCTATGGATAAAAAGGAAGAATGGATGAAAGAAGAATATCAGGATTTGATCAAGGACATTGAATCCAATAGTCCATATAAAAGAAACCCATCTCCTCAAAAGAAATGGATGAGCGTAACGGAAATGGGAGAATTGTTGGGACTTAAGAAGACGGATCGGTACTGGCTCCTTCATAAGAATGTATTTGAGTCCAGGGAGATCGCCGGCAAGCTGAGGATCAATATTGCCAGTTTTGAAAAGTGGTATGCCAATCAGGTGAAATACCAGAAAGTGACCGGGGAAGAACCGGGACTGGAGTTAAAGGAATGGTCCTTTTCTGTACGTGATATCGCGCAGCTGTTGGAAATTGAAGAAAGCGTTGCTTATGACTTGGTTAAAAGGGAAGAGCTTGAGACAGTTACGATTGACTACTGGAAACGGATCCCGAAAGATATATTTTGGAATTGGTACAATGGGCAGTCGAAGTATCAGACGGTTGAGGATCGCAAAGCGAACCGAGAATTATATGAGGCGACCATTAGTATGCCAGAAATGGCAAGGCTGCTAGGGATTAGCAGAAAAGATGTTTATGCGCTGCTGAAGAGTAAAAGATATGGAAAATATTTTTCAACCGTTATTATTGCTGATCAGAAGCGGATTACAAAAGAAAGTTTTCAAAGATTTCTTGATGAGCAGGAAGAATATCAGTTGTCTCCCATTAATGATTATAAAGAACTTGCTATGGAAGAGAATATTGCTCTGGCAAATTTCAGAAGAAAGAAACTTTTACAAACCGGGGATCGAAGATGCAACGGAAATCTTAATTATCTTACCCCGGAAGAAGCGGCGCTGATGGCAAAGGTTTCACGATCCACGATCGTAAACTGGTATCAGTGGGAAGAATTCCCGATCATACATATTGGAAACCGTGTACGGATCAGCAGAAAAGAATTTGAATCATGGCTGAAAGAAAGGGGAAAGAAAAATGGCGTCCATACAGGAACGAAACCACAAGTATAAGGTGGTCTATTATTATAAGAACGATGCGGGTGTGAGGAAACAGAAATGGGAAACCTATGATACAAAAGCAGAAGCCCGTAAAAGGAAGAAAGAAATTGAATATAAGCAGGAACTGGGAACATTTGTGGCTCCTAAGTGTACTTATCTGTCTGAGCTTCTCGATGAATATGTTTTTATTTATGGGACAAAGGCATGGGTAATGACTACCTATCAGGGAAAAATCGGTCTGATCAATAACTATATCAAGCCGATGATCGGCAATGTAAAATTGTCAGATTTAAATACGCATTTTATGGAAAAATACTATCAGACGCTCCTAAAGACACCAGCGGTTGTCAATCCGATGACAAAAAAGCCAAAAAATGAATTTGTAGGAACAGGCACAATACGGGAGATACACAAACTGCTCCGCAGCTGTTTTGAGCAGGCAATTAAATGGGAACTGATGGAGAAAAATCCGTGCCAGCGGGCAACTGTCCCCAAGCATACGCCTAAAAAGCGTGAGATATGGGAAGCGGACACTATGATGCATGCAATGAATCTGTGCGTTGATGAGAGAGTTGTCCTTGCCTGTAACCTTATTTTTGCCTGTACCCTCCGCCCCGGAGAAGCTACGGGGCTTACCTGGGACAGTATGGATATTTCTGAGAAAGCGATTGAAGAGGACCGGGCTTATATCATCATCAATAAAGAACTGCAGAGAGTGCGGAAGGATGCTTTGCAGGCATTAGATGGAAAAGATGTTCTCCTTGTATTTCCGGGAACCAGAAAATCCAATAAAACAGTCCGCATCCTGAAAAAGCCAAAGACGGAAGACAGCGAAAGAAAAATATTCCTTCCGCGGACAGTAGCTCTTATGCTCGTAGATTGGAAAAAGAAACAGGACCAGGAAAAAGAAGTCCTTGGTGAAGAATATATGGACTACAATCTAGTACTGGCAACGGCCTATGGTCTTCCGGTCGGGGAGGATGTGATTCTGAGAGGACTGAAAAAACTTATCGCAGATAATAATCTGCCTCCTGTAGTTATGCATAGTCTCCGGCATACCAGCGTTACCTATAAGCTGAAACTGAATGGCGGAGACATTAAGGCTACGCAGGGAGATTCCGGCCATTCCCAGGCCAATATGATCTTGAATGTATATTCCCATATACTGGACGATGACAGGAGAAAGAATGCGGAACTCTTTGAAAAAGCATTTTATGAAAAGAAAGAGCTTGAACCGGATATTCACCAAAAGATGCCGGAGAATACAATGCAGGTGCCGGAGGGAGTGGATCCGGAACTGCTGGGAAAAGTGCTGGCAGATCCGGAAATGACGGCGTTACTGGCAGCTATGGCCTCAAAAATGAAAGGAGAAGCGTGATCAAGATAGACAGTAAATGTGGATTTGCTTATAATGAAGATATCAGATTGAGATATTTTTGTCTGTTGGTATTTCAGAAAAAGGGCAATTGAAAAATGGAGGTAAATTATAATGAAACTAAAATGCCTAAATTCCGATTTGACAGATACCAGTCTACGGTGGTGATGCCAAATCTGAATTATAATGTCCCCCGGAATGTCCCTCAGAATGTCTCTCAGGATAATATGGAGGATCAGATTATTAGCTTAATTCAAAAAAACAACAAGATAAGCACAGAAAAGATGGCTATGATTTTAGGTGTGAGTTCTAAGACGGTAAAACGTCGGATAAAAGAAATGGAACGTGTAAATTATATTGGCCGGGGATCCAATGGGCACTGGGAAATTTCAGAGGAGGGATAATAGTTTACATTTATGCTTAAATAGATAAAAATATAAGAAAAAATGTAAAGCGAGGATGGATATGTTTAAAAGACGATAGAGAAAGGCCGTAGTCGAAAAAACGTAGACAAACCGACTATTACACGGTATAGTATAGATAGTAAATCTGATCAATTGAATATTGTATATCATTCCTGCTAAGGCGGGCATGGTAGCCGATCCTGTCGGGAGCCATTGACAGTAATGCGGACACCTTTTATTAGCCGTAGCCAATAGCCGGCTAATATTTACCGGTTGTTCCGGGTTTACAGAGGCTGACAGCAATTGACCAGAAACGATTTGAACAATAGTAAAAATGCTTTAACAGCGTGCCTTGTGTGAACTGAACATGACTCAGATTGACAGTGGTCGGGAGACCTCCTAAGCGCTAGTTGTGAGTTCGATTCTCGCAGGGAACGCTGAAACACCGAAGACTCTGGTTAGAAGGGTTTTCGGTGTTTTTTGTTTTCCAGAAAAAATCGAACGCATAGCCATTTTGATTAGCAAGAACCATTTTTGCTAATCAAAATGGCTTTCCTGCTAATTTGCTTTAAAATGCTGCTAAAAACCGTGCTAATTGAAAAGGCAATAACAGCAGATATGGAACGGTAACAGACTTTGTACATTTGTATTGTGGAAATCTGGGCATTATAATAAGGTGCAGATGAATAAACAGCGGAGGTGGTAAAGGTGTCTGGTGAGTTCAGATTTGAAACATTTGTCGATGTCCACAGCAATATTTTTAATGAGTATCTCAGCTCTGTCATAGCGAAGCTCTCAAAGGAAAATGGGGAATACCGTTCCGTGCAAGCGAGATTGAGGGATTTTATAACGGACTGACCGAAGAAAAGGCGGCGTTGGCGAGGAGCTAATGCCGTCCGAAACTGATTTTTATATGGATTTACTTTTCTACCATGTGCGGCTTCATTGTTATGTTGTGGTTGAATTAAAGACGGAAAAATTCAAGCCTGAGTTTGCAGGAAAATTAAATTTCTATGTTACGGCAGTCAACAAAAATATGAAATCAGAGCAGGATAATCAGACAATCGGGATTCTTATCTGCAAGGACAAGGACGATGTTGTTGCTGAGTACGCTCTGGATGATATGTCACAGCCTATAGGAATAGCCAAATATGAATTGACAAAAGTGCTTCGGGAGGAATTTAAGAGCAGCCTGCCGACGATTGAAGAAATTGAAAATGAGCTGTCAGAGTAAATTGGCTTACAAGCTGTAAGCCAATTCCTAGTAACATGAACAGCAGAGTTTTACATAGCCGAGAGGTTTTCATTAACGAAAGCCCCTCGGCTTATTTTATGAGTAGTCTCGGAAACTCTTGAATATGCCACCCACGCATATATCGCAGGGCTATACGATGCTTTTCGGAGTCTTCTTTGTAGATTTATGTGGTAAAACCACTGCTGTATGGTATAATGGATTTGTTGAGAAAAGAGATTTTCGGCAGGAATAAAGAAGGAAAGCGAGTCCGTAAACAGTTGGAGCGGAATAATCCTTCTTTATTCCTGCGGTTTTGGTTTCAGAGTTTATACGACTATTAATAAGTAACTGCTTGGAAGGCCTGTTCCAGATCCCAGAGGATGTCCTCAATGTTTTCAGTTCCGATGGAGAGCCGGATTGTATTGGGCTTGATGCCCTGTTCTTCCAGTTCCTGTTCATTTAACTGGGAGTGGGTGGTGGTTGCAGGGTGGATGACCAGGCTTTTTACATCGGCTACGTTGGCCAGCAGGGAGAACAGCTTCAGATGATCAATGAACTGATGGGCTTCCTTCTGGCCCCCTTTGATTTCAAAGGTAAAAATGCTGGCGCCGCCGTTGGGGAAATATTTTTCATATAAGGCATGATCCGGATGAGCGGGCAGGGACGGATGGCTGACATGCTCTGCCAGGGGATGTTTATCCAGATATTCTACTACCTTTCTGGTGTTCTCTGCGTGGCGTTCCAGGCGCAGTGAGAGAGTCTCCACTCCCTGCAGCAGAAGGAACGCATTAAAGGGAGAAATAGCCGCTCCGGTATCCCGTAAAAGGATGGCGCGGATATAGGTTACAAATGCTGCCGGGCCCGCAGCATCGGTAAAGGAAATATTGTGATAGCTGGGATTCGGGGAGGCAATGGGGGCATATTTTCCACTGGCCTTCCAGTCGAAGTTTCCGGAATCTACAATGATGCCGCCCAGGGTAGTTCCGTGGCCGCCGATAAATTTGGTGGCGGAATGGACCACAATGTCGGCTCCGTGTTCGATGGGGCGGATCAGATAAGGAGTGCCGAAGGTATTGTCAATGACCAGGGGAAGTTTATGTTTGTGAGCGATTTCTGCAATTGCATCAATGTCCGGAATATCACAGTTGGGATTTCCCAGGGTTTCCAGGTATATAGCTTTTGTGTTTTCTTTAATAGCCGCTTCCACTTCCTGCAGATCATGCACATTTACAAAGGTTGTGGAAATGCCGTATTGAGGCAGAGTATGAGCCAGAAGATTATAGCTGCCTCCGTAGATGGTTTTCTGGGAGACGATGTGCTCTCCGGCCTGGGCCAGGGCCTGAATGGTATAAGTAATGGCGGCGGCGCCGGAAGCCAGAGCCAGGGCGGCAACTCCGCCTTCTAAAGCTGCCAGTCTTTTTTCCAGGACTTCCTGTGTGGAATTGGTCAGCCGGCCGTAGATATTTCCGGATTCCTGCAGATCGAAACGGGCGGCGGCGTGAGCTGAGTTTTTGAAAACATAGGAAGTGGTCTGATAGATGGGCACCGCTCTGGCGTCTGTAGCCGGATCCGGCTGTTCCTGTCCCACATGGAGCTGTAAAGTTTCAAATTGATAAGTTCTGTTGTCGTCTTTCATTGTGTAGTATCTCCTTTTTTTAATTCATAACCGGATGCATGGTGCGCTTTTTGGTTGTAGACATTTTATATCTATTTACCTACTATGTCAATAGGTGAAAAGGTGAATTTTGGCTTGCTTTCTTTATTTATCCTAAAGTATAATAGGTAAAAGTATGAGACAGGAGGGATTTCATATGATCTCTACGAAAGGACGCTATGCTCTGCGGGTTATGGTAGATCTTGCAGAACACAGGGAGGAGGGTTATATTCCTCTGAAAGACATTGCCCTGCGCCAGGAAGTCTCCAAGAAATATCTGGAGATTATTGTAAAAGAACTGGTAAAGGGAGAACTGGTGACGGGAATCAGCGGACGAGGAGGAGGATACAGGCTCTGTCGGGCCCCCCGGGAATATACAGTGGGAGAAATCTTAGAGCGGATGGAAGGATCTCTTGCAACGGTTGCCTGTCTTTCCCAAAATGCGAAGCCGTGTAAAAGAGCTGACTCCTGTAAGACGCTTCCCTTGTGGGCCGAATTTAATCAGCTTGTCCATGACTTCTTTTACGGAAAGACCCTGGCGGATTTAGCGGAAAGTGATTTGGAAAAATAAGAAATATAAAACGAAAGCCAGATGGCTGCGGATGCAGTTATCTGGCTTTAATTTTTGATTTCAGGTCTTAAAATTACAATTTTAAAACCTGCTTTTTAGACAGGATAAACATAAAAAGGATAATATGTTCAATAATTTAATTGATTTACTGGTTAAATTATACAAAAAAATCGTCGTAACAGAAAGTCCGAATAGGTGGGGTTTTAGACTTGAATGCTATTTTTTGTGAAAAAGGCAGAACTTATAATAAGGTCAGATAAAACGAAGAACATTCTAAAAGGGATGATGAAAATGGCAGATCGCAAAAAAAGAAATGAATTTATCTATAGAGGGAATGAATGCTGGGAGGAAGACATCCTTAAAGGATTGGTGAAAACCAAAATGGACAGCACAGAATATTACAGATACTGGTATGAGCCGGAAAGTCTGTACGAGTCGCTGCGGCAGACACAGGAGCGATTTCCGGACAGAATCTGCCTTGTGGACGATGACGGCAGGAGTTATACATACAGTCAGTTTAAAGAGTTTGTGGACAGATTTTCGAGGATACTGTATTACATCTATCACGTGAGACAGGGACAACAGGTGGGGATACTCTTGTACAACAGCCTTGCGTTTTGTATGAGTATATACGCATTAAGCAGACTGAGAGCAGTTTCGGTGCCGTTTTCCACAAAATACCGGGAACCGGAGATAAAGTCTCTGATTGAAAAATCGGATATAAAAGGACTCATATTCCACAGAGACTATGCAGGGTGGATGAAAGATCTTTTGGGAAATCTGTTCTGTATCTGTATTGATATGGACGAGATATGCAGGCTGTCACATATGCCGGAAATACCGGAATTAAAGGCGGAAGCCGGGGACGGAGCCGTTTTAATGTTTACTTCGGGAACCACGTCCCAAAGCAAAGGGGTGCTTTTAAAGAACTTTAATATTATGCATGGGATAGAAGTCTATCAGAGGATATTCCATATATCAGAAAGGGATATAACCATTCTTCCGGTTCCTGCGTACCATGTTACAGGTCTTTTCGCATTGCTGGGCCTTTTCATCTATGCGGGGGGATGTGTTCGCCTCCATAAGTTTTTTAATGCAGAGAGGGTACTGAAGGAGATGGAGAAAGAGAGGATAACGTTTATCCACGCTTCTCCTGCAGTTTATTCCATGCTGCTGGAAAAAAGGGAAAAATATCCGAAAATGCCGGATATGAGAATTATGGCATGCGGAAGCGGAAACATGCCCGGACAGAAGCTGGAAGAAATCAGACAGTGGATACCCCAGGTTCAGTTCCGAACGGTGTACGGTCTCACAGAGACTTCATCACCGGCCACGATTTTCCCTGTAAATGCGGCGGAAAGTCCACATATCGGCTCATCAGGGCGTCCCATACCGGGATTAGAGTTTAAGATATGTGATGATTGCGGAGAGTCTCTCGCACCGTATGAGACAGGAACTGTACTGGTGAGAGGAACAACTGTCATAGAAGAATATTATAAACAGACAACAGGAGCGATTAATTCGGAGCACTGGCTGGATACCGGCGATATAGGATATTTTGACAGAGACGGATACCTGTATATTACGGACAGGAAGAAAGACATGATAAACCGGGGCGGTGAGAAGATATGCAGTTACGATGTGGAAAATATTCTGTATGAAATACCGGGAATCCGGGAAGCAGCAGTGGTAGGAATCCCGGATGAGCGGTACGGAGAAGTTCCGGCAGCAATGATTGTCCTGGAAGATGAAAATTGTCCCGGAGAGGAAGAAATCAGAGCTTATCTGCAGAAGAAACTGGCGAAATTTCAGATACCCGTAAGATTTATCTGCAGAGAAAATCTTCCCATGACGCCTAATTTGAAAATAGATAAAAAGGAAATTCGGAAAATATTAGCGGAAGATAAGGAGGTAAATAAGAAATGAAACGACCTGTATTCGTCAGTCCCGCAGAAGCGGCAGAGATGATTCGAGACAACAGCACAATAGCTACTATTGGAATGACGCTGGTTTCTGCTTCAGAGAGTATCCTGAAAGCAATTGAAAACCGCTTTCTGACGGAACATACACCGGCCGGATTAACCCTTGTGCATTCCTGTGGACAAAGCGACAGAGACAGAGGCATTCAGCATTTTGCACATGAAGGGATGCTTAAAAAGATCATAGGCGGGCACTGGGGGCTTCAGCCCAGGATGATGGAACTGATAGCAGAAAATAAAATAGAAGCGTACTGTATTCCCCAGGGCCAGTTTGCACAATTGTACCGGTCTATGGCAGGGGGAGAGCCGGGAAAGATCACGAAAGTGGGACTTGGAACATTTGTAGATCCCCGTATTGAAGGGGGAAAAATGAATGAACGCACCAGACAGGCGCCGGATATTTCGGAAATTCTCACAATCAATGGAGAGGAGTATATGTGCTATAAACCGATTCCACTGGATTATGTCATTATCAGAGGGACTTACGTGGATGAGGATGGAAATCTGACGACAGATGAAGAGGCAATGCAGCTGGAAGTGTTCCCGGCAGTTATGGCCTGCAGGAAATTCGGTGGAAAAGTAATCGCACAGGCAAAATATAAAGTGAAAAACGGACAGCTGCACTGTAAGAAAGTGACAGTTCCGGGAGTATTTATAGATGCGGTTGTTATGTGCGACGACCCGGAGCAGGATCACCGCCAGACCCACAGTTTTGCCTTTGATCCGGCATACTGCGGCGATATAAAGACTCCGGTCAGCCAGTCAGATGTGCTGCCTCTGACGATCCGGAAGTTAATCGGCAGGCGCGCGGTAATGGAGCTGGCGCAGGACGATGTTTTAAATGTGGGGACAGGAATCCCTAACGATGTGGTGGGAGCCATCATCGCAGAAGAAGGAATTGGCCAGGAGGTGACAGTTACAGTAGAATCCGGTATTTATGGAGGAATTCCTCTGGGAGGAGTCGACTTTGGAATTGCAAAAAATAATTTCGCACTGGTTCGCCATGATGATCAGTTTGATTATTATAACGGAGCAGGAGTCGATGTGACCTTTATGGGAGCAGGGCAATTAGATGCAGACGGAAATGTAAATGCAACGAAGCTCGGCAAGATGCCTACAGGTGCGGGCGGTTTCATAGATATAACCACTAATGCAAAACACGTGGTATTTTGTTCCACATTTACCGGAAAAGGTCTGAAGTGCAGCTTTGACGGGGGAAAACTCCGGATTGATCAGGAGGGCAGCCTGATAAAGATGGTAAAGAATGTAACGCAAATCTCTTATAATGGGAAAATTGCCAGAAAGAAACATCAGAAGATGCATTATGTAACAGAGCGGGCAGTATTTGAATTGGGTCAGGATGGTGTGGTACTTACGGAAGTAGCGCCGGGAATTGATCTTCAGACCCAGGTACTGGATCTTATGGAATTTAAACCGATAATAAGCCCGCACTTAAAGGAAATGAATCCGAAGCTGTTCTGTGAAGAACCCTTTGGGTTAAAAGAATTACTAAAGTAACTGTTATCAGAAGAAAAAATAAATATAAAAATCAGGGGGACAAAAGGATGAGATTAAAAGACAAAGTAGCAATTGTAACAGGAGCAGGCAGAGGACTTGGAAAAGGAATTGCCCTTAAGTTGGCAGAAGAGGGAGCAAAAGTGGTGATTGCAGATATGAATCTGGCAGAGGATGTTGTATCTGAAATTACAGAAAAAGGCCAGACGGCTTCCTGCATTAAAGTAAATGTTGCGGATCAGGCGGAAGTTGCAGCTATGGTGCAGTTTGCAGCAGATACTTACGGAACACTTGACATTATGGTAAATAATGCAGGGATCAACCGGGACGGTATGCTTCATAAGATGCCGAAGGAGAACTGGGATACGGTGATTGCAGTTGACCTGACAGGAACTTTCTACGGGACACAGGAAGCACTGAAATATATGCGTACAAAAAATTACGGACGTATCATCAATATTTCATCAGGAAGCTGGCTGGGAAATATCGGACAGGCAAACTATGCGGCTGCGAAAGCCGGAGTTGTGGGACTGACCAAGACAGCGGCCCGGGAGAATGCAAAGAAAGGAATTACATGTAATGCTATTTGCCCGGGATTTATTGAGACAGATATGACTTTGAAGTTAAAAGAAGTAAACGACGGTGCGGCATGGGAAAGCATGATGCAGAGAATCCCTATGGGATATGCAGGAAAACCGTCAGATGTTGGCAATATGGTAGCCTTTCTGGCATCCGACGAAGCTGCATATATAACGTCAGAAGTGATTAATGTAGGCGGAGGAATGATTGTATAGCAAAGGAAGTAACCGGAAGGTTTTATAGAAGAAGAGGAGGATATAGAATGGACGGATTAAAAGAAGTAGTGATAGTAAGCGGAGTGAGACTTCCGGTAGGATCTTACGGAGGAAGTCTGAAAGATATTCCTGCAATTGACCTGGGTGCAATGGTAGTGAAAGAAGCGGTAAAAAGGGCAGGAATCCAGCCCTCAGATGTAAATGAAGTTATTGTGGGACAAGTAGGAGAAGTTGCAGAGAACGGATTTATTGCCCGTGCGATAAGCTTAAAGGCAGGAATGCCTAAAGAGTGTACAGCATATTCTGTGAACCGGCAGTGTGGATCCAGCCTGCAGGCCATTGCAGATGCAGTCATGGAGATTCAGACAGGGTTTGCAGATGTAGTGGTTGCAGCCGGTGCGGAGAACATTTCACAGCTTCCCTATTACGTAAAAGACGCCCGCTGGGGAGCAAGAATGGGACATAAATCCTTTGAGGACGGTGTAATTGATATTCTTACGTGGCCGTTAGACGGAAATCATAACGGGGTAACAGCGGAAAATGTGGCAAGAGAATACAACGTGACAAGAGAAGAACAGGATCAGTTTGCTCTTGAGAGCCATCAGAAAGCGTGTGCAGCGATTAAAGCAGGAAAATTCAAAGAGGAAATACTTCCTGTGGAACTGAAAGACAGAAAGGGAAATGTAACAGTCTTTGATACAGACGAGGGTCCCAGAGACGGCCAGACAATAGAGAAACTGCAGAAACTTCGTCCGTGCTTTGTAAAGGGCGGAACCGTAACTGCGGGCAATTCCTCTTCCCTAAATGACGGGGCGGCGGCAGTCGTTGTGATGTCCAGAGAAAAGGCAGAAGAACTGGGAGTTGTTCCAAAGCTGAAAATTGAGGGCTATACTGTGGCCGGATTTGACGCAGAGCTGATGGGCTATTCCCCGAAGCTCTCCAGCGAACAACTGGCAGAGAAACTGAACATCAATTTAGCAGACATTGATATGTTTGAGATTAATGAAGCTTTCGCAAGTCAGGCATATGCCGTCTCCAGAGATCTGGGACTTGATAAAAACAAGGTGAATATTTATGGAGGAGGTATCTCCATCGGACATCCCATCGGCGCTACTGGATGCATCCTTGCGGTTAAAGTACTCTATGAACTGATGCGGACAGATAAAAAAGACGCAATGATCTCCATGTGTATCGGCGGTGGCCAGGGAATCTCCATGTACTTTACAAAGTGCTGATAAACAGGGAGAAAAAAGAATTTTAAGAAAGGAACGAGGACAATGAAAATAGGTGTAATTAATGAAGTCAGCGCAAGTCAGAGAAATGAGGACATTGTTCAGGCAATCCGTGAAGCCACAGATGCAGAAGTTTTAAATTTCGGGATGAAAAATCCCGAGGAAGAACCACAGCTGACGTATATCCAGACCAGCTATATGGCGGCCGTTCTGCTGGGCACGAAGGCGTGTGACTTTGTGGTAAGCGGCTGCGGTACAGGACAGGGATTCTTAAATGCGGTGATGCAGTTTCCGGGCGTAAGCTGCGGACTGATCGCAGATCCCCTGGATGCATGGCTCTTTTCCCAGATTAATGGGGGAAACTGTATTTCTCTTCCCCTGAATAAGGGATATGGATGGGCGGCAGATATTAACCTGAAGTACATCTTTGAGAAACTGTTTGCAGATCCCTTTGGACAGGGGTACCCCAAAAGCAGGGCTCAGAGCCAGGGAGAAAGCAGAAAGATTCTCTCAGACCTTTCCCGGATGGCCCATAAGAGTCTGGCCGAAATTCTGAAAAATACAGATGTTGAAATTTTAAGACCGGTGGTGGCAAATCAGGCGTTTATGGACGCAGTGACGGCCACGTCAGAAGAGGAGATAAAGAATATTCTGAAAAATATCCGGCCGTGAAAGAAATTCATATTAGAGGAGGAAGCAGGTATGAATACGTTTATTAATAAATTTGATTTAACAGGAAGAAAAGCAATTGTTACAGGCGGTGCAAAGGGGCTTTGCAATGGTATGGCTCAGGCTTTGCATGATTCCGGTGCAGAGGTGGTACTCCTGGATATTCTGGATCTTGTGGAAGAGTCTGCAAAGGAAATGGGAAAAGAAGGCGCCCCCGTACATGCGGTAAAAGGGGATCTTTCCAAACCGGAGACACTGGATGATGTGTATGCGGAGTGTCTGGAAAAGCTGGGAGGACGTGTTGATATTCTGCTGAATGGAGCAGGGATTCAGTACCGCTGCCCCGCGGTTGACTTTCCTGCTGACAAATGGCAGAAGATTCTCGATATAAACTTAAGCGGCGTATTTCATATGTCTCAGCGTGCAGGACGTACCATGCTGGAACAGGGCTATGGAAGAATTATTAATGTCTGCTCCATGACCGCTTACTTTGCCAGTGTTATGATCCCCGCATACAGCGCAAGCAAAGCCGGCGTTATGCAGCTTACCCGGGCATTCTCCAATGAGTGGGCCCACAAAGGGGTAACTGTAAATGCCATTGCTCCCGGATATATGGCCACTGAGCTGACGGCAAACATGAAGGAAGTAAATCCAAAACAGTACGAAGAGATTACAGGAAGAATCCCCATGGGACGCTGGGGAAATCCGGAAGATTTGCAGGGAGCCGTTATTTTCCTTGCTTCAGAGGCAGCATCCTACGTATCCGGCGCTATTCTTCCGATTGACGGCGGATTTATGGGAAAATAGAACAGTTAAATGGGAGGTACAAAATGAATAACGAAAGAATCGAACAAAGAAGAAAACGTGCCCGGGAAATAAAAAAGTATGGTACCGTTCAAAAGGCAGTTGCTGCAGGAGCGCTGGAGCAGTTTCAGGATATTAGTCTCAGCGAAGCAGTGGTTTTAGGACTGGTAAACCAGGGTGTAAAGAATTTCGTGGGAATTTTCGGCCATGGAATGACCGATGTGGGCGAGGCCCTTCGTATCTATGAAGAGGAAGGTGCAGTGAAGACAGTAAATGTCCGCAATGAAGTAGAGGCGGCACATATTGCTTCTATGCTGAAATGGAAATATAATGAAACTTCTGCTGTATTTACCTCTATCGGACCGGGCGCTCTGCAGGCAACAGCAGGTTCTCTGGCAGCTTTGGCAAATGGGCTGGGTGTGTATTATTTATTTGGAGATGAGACCAGCCACAGTGAAGGACCCAATATGCAGCAAATCCCCAGAAGAGAGCAGGAGCTGTTCCTGAAGCTGCTGTCAACATTCGGACCGGCGTATTCACTGCATACTCCGGAGGCTGTCTTTACAGCGTTAAAAAGAGGAGATGCCGCCGTACACGGAAGAACGAAACAGACTCCGTTCTATCTATTGCTGCCTATGAATATTCAGCCAAAGGTTATGGAAAGCTGCAACCTTCTGGAGCTTGTGGAAGCTTCCGAAGAGTCTAAGATTGTAAGCGTGGATGCGAAGTGCTATGAAGAAGCAGCTAAGGCTATCGCTCAGGCGGCCAGAGTTACAGTAAAGGCAGGCGGAGGAGCGAAAAGAGTTCCGGCCAAAGTCATTGAGGAATTCTTAGAAGCTTCAGACGCTGTATATGTACATGGCCCCCAGGTACCGGGATTATACCCCTATTCTAAGGAACGCAACATGGGTGTCGGCGGTTCCAAGGGATCGATCTGCGGAAATTATGCCATGAATGAAAGTGATCTGGTGGTGGCTGTAGGAGCAAGGGGAGTCTGCCAGTGGGACAGCTCGGGAACAGCCTTTCGCAATGCGAAAAAAATTGTGAACATCAACTGTGATTATGACGACCTTGCCCAGTATGGAAACTCTGTCCGTATTCAGGGAGACGCAGAGGAAGTATTGGTAAGATTAACCGCATTGCTGAAAAAGGAAAATAAAAAAGTAAATCCTGAATGGTTAAAAACCTGTGTGGAAAAGAAGGCAGAGTGGGAAGCTTATAAGCAGGCGAGATATGATCATCCTGTTTTAATGGATGAAAAGCGTGGGGAATCCATTCTTACGGAGCCGGCTGCAATTAAGAAAGCCGTTGATTTTGCAGATGCCCATAACTGTATCAAGATTTTTGACGCGGGGGATGTGCAGGCAAACGGTTTCCAGATTGTGACGGATGAAAAGCCGGGACAGACTATTACAGATACGGGCTCCTCTTATATGGGATTTGCAGTGTCCTCCACCCTTGCCTTTGCGCTGGCAGGAGGAAAAGATTATCCTGTGGCCTTTACCGGCGACGGAAGCTTCATGATGAATCCACAGATTCTCATTGACGCAGTTGAACACGGATTAAAGGGAATGATTGTGCTCTTTGACAATCGCCGTATGGGTGCAATTACAAGCCTGCAGTATGGCCAGTATGACGTGGAATTTAAGACAGACGACGGGGTTGTAGTGGACTATGTTCAGATGGCGGAATCCGTAAAGGGCGTGAAAGGTTTTTACGGAGGAAGCACCTTAGAAGAATTTGAAAAAGCGCTGGAGCAGGCATATGCCCATGACGGTCTGTCGCTGGTACATGTTCCCGTTTATTTCGGAAGAGAAGAATTCGGCGGACTTGGCACATTTGGCGACTGGAATGTAGGTAACTGGTGTGAGAGAGTTCAGAAGATGAAACATACCATTGGTTTTTAACAGTGAGGATAAAGCGGGCGGTTTCCTGTATGTACAGGAAGCCGCCTGTCCTGCATAAGGAAGAGGTTTGGAAAATGAAAATGCTTAAGACTGGGTCAGGAGAGGCCTTTTTTACAGAAAACCTCTTTTTTTATAAGAGATTTTTTTCGCTTATGGTTATGGTACTTCTCCAGAATATCGCAGCGTATACCGTAAATATGGCAGATAATATTATGCTGGGAAATTACAGTCAGAATAGTCTTTCCGCAGCGGCAGCAGTAAATCAGATATTTTTTATCGTTCAGCAAATTGCCCTGGCAGTGGGGGAAGGCTTTATAGTAATAGGTTCTCAGTATTGGGGACAGAAGCGCACAGAACCTCTTTGTCATCTGGCGGGAACAGCCTTAAAGACAGGGATGTTCTTCGGTATAGCTATTGCAGCAGGATGTTCTGCATTTCCACAGGCTATTATGGAATTGTTTACAAAAGACCCTGCAGTAACGGCACAGGGAATGGAATATATGGTCATTTTGAAGTATACATTTGTTCTGTTTATTATTACGAATGTACTGCTTGCTGTTCTGAGATGTGTGGAGACGGTGAAAATTTCTATTTTTGCCTCATTTATAACGCTGCTGATTAACATATGTGGAAATTATCTGCTGATATATGGAAACTGGGGATTTCCCAGGCTGGGAATAAGAGGAGCGGGGATTGCCACACTGATTGCGCGTATTGGGGAATTGGCTATTGTTTTAGTATATATTTTTAAATTTGATACGAAAATAAAACTTACTGTCAGAAAGATTTTAAAAACAGATAGATCTCTTCGCAGAGACTACATAAAAGTGGAGATCCCTGTTATGCTTTCACAGCTTTTGTGGGCGGTAGCTGTTCCGCTGCAGACAGCCCTTCTTGGTCATATGTCTTCTGAAGCAATGGCGGCAAATTCTATTGCAACCACATTTTATCAGTATTTAAAAGTGATTGTAATGGCAGTATCCTCTGCTTCTGCAGTTATGATTGGCAGCGCAGTGGGATCCGGAGATAGAGAAAAAGTACGTTCTGAAGCAAGAACGTTATCCGTTTTCGATGCGGGAATAGGAGTGATTCTGGGATCTGCCCTATTTCTGCTGAAAGAACCGCTGCTTGGACTGTATAGTCTGACTGAAAATACTCGGACACTGGCCAGCCAGATGATGACAGTTATGAGCATTGTTATGGCTGGAATGTCTTATCAGATGCCGGTCAGTTCCGGAATCCTGCGGGGAGGAGGAGATACAGGATTTTTTATGATGATGAATCTTATCTGTACATGGGGAGTAGTGATTCCACTGTCTTTCATTGGTGTGTTCTGGTGGCACTGCTCTGCTGTGGAAACAGTTATTCTGATACAATCGGATCAGATATTTAAAGTAGTACCGGTATTTCTGCGGTTTTGCAGTTATAAATGGATAAAAAGGCTGGCCTGAAAATATAATGCTTTTCGGGCCGCCTTTTTTATTACAGCAAACGTTGCATTATTCTGTTAGATCCGGTTCTTTTTCCGATAATCTTTCGGGGTACACCCCATAAATTCCTGAAATACTTTACTGAAATAGCTGCTGGAGCTGAAACCGCAGTTTTCGCTTATGGTGATAATACTCTCATTTGTCCGCAGCAGCATCTGAGATGCCGTACGGATGCGGTATTCACTGAGATAATTCACAGGAGGAATTTTTATACACCGCTGAAAGCAGCGGCTGCATTCCCGGGTGCTGATGCTGGCGGAGGCGGCAATGTCCTCGAGAGTTACTTTTTCTGCAAAATGTTTATGGATATAATCCATCATTGTCTTCAGTCGTTCCGCATCAATAGTGTTTCTTTCAACTGTCTGTGAACGTAATTCTTTCGTTTCTTCAAAAAGCAGATACCACAGGCGGCTTAATTCTATTCTGATCTCAAATTCATATCCGGATGGCTCTGTGCGGCTTAACTCTATAACCTTCAGAACTTTTTCTATCATACGGATTCTGGGGTAAGAGTCGGGAGAGATAACATAAACCTGAAAGGCCTTATTCTGTATGATGGGAAGAAAATATTTTTGTTCAAGAATGCTGTTGTACATTCCGGACAGAAAGTGCATATCGAACAGGTGGGCATAGGTTCTGCAGCCGCTCATTCTGTTATGAGATCCTATGGTGTGCAGGACGCCGGAATTTATAAAAACAACGGTTCCCTTTGGAAGGATGTAGGTGTTGTCTGACGTACGCAGTTCTGCCGTACCTTCTTCGATATAATCAAATTCCAGAAGAGGATGCCAGTGCCATGTAAGATAACGGTTCATGTATTTGTTCAAATCCGTATAGTTACAGACATATGGAAAGGTTGCGGCATCCATGGGAAGAATTTCTTTTTGTTCCGGTGTGGTTTGAAAATCAGATGAAGATATCATAAGTCTCCTCCTGTTATTTTGTGCCATAAATTAATGTTTTTTGTCTTGAAATTGCTGTTTTTAAAAATGCGATTTGGACAATAAAAATATAAAGGAAAGCCGTAAATTCAAAAAGAAGAAGTAATGTTGGTTAAATTATACAAAAATCAATTAGACTTTGCAAGTCTTGATAGTGGTATTTTATGGCTTGAAGCATATTTAAGGGGGAAAACATAAAAAGTATAATAAAAATACAATAAATCAGAGAAAAAATGTAGGAGGGTTGTTATGAACAAAAAAAAGACAGGAGTGTCATTCGGCGTCAGAATGGCATATGGAGGCGGTGATGCGGCGGCCAATATCGTTTTTGGTATGATTTCCACAATTTTAACGCTGTTTTACACAGATTATGCGGGCATCCCGGCAGCCACGGTCGGCATTGTTATGCTGATAACAAGAATATTCGATGGTTTTTCAGATGTTATTATGGGCTACATCATTGAGAATACCCATTCGAAATGGGGAAAAGCCAGACCCTGGCTTTTATGGATGTGCGTGCCCTATGCGATTTCCGCTGTACTGCTTTTTGCCGTACCGGATTCCAGCGTTATGACAAAAGCAGTCTATATGTTTGTTACATATAATCTGTGTACAACCATTTGTTATACGGCAACAAACGTTCCGTATAGTACACTGACATCCATGATTTCCAGAGACCAGCATGACCGTGATATGCTTAGTATTTACAGAATGGGGATAGCCCCCTTTGGAAGGATACTGGCAGTAAGCTTTACACTTCCTCTGGTGAAGATGTTCGGAGATACTCAGTCATCATGGGTGAAAACAATGGCCATCTGGGCGGCTATTGCCGTGGTTTTAAACCTCTGGTGTTTCGCAAAATGTAAAGAAAATGTGGATATACCGGCAAGGAATGATACCAAAGTGCCTTTAAGAAAATGTCTGAAAGCCCTACTTACCAATCAGTATTTCTATGCGGGTATCTTCTTTCAGATGTTCCAGAACATACTCTTTGCAATAACGGGAACCATGCTTCCCTATTACTGCAAGTATGTATTCGGCAATGATTCATGGCTGTACAGCGCTATGTATACGGCAGAAACCCTGTTAATGATAGTTATCACAATGGCATTCAGCCCATACCTGCTGAGAAAGTTTGGAAAGAAGAAAATGTCTCTCGGCGGACTGGTGATTGCTTTAGCCGGACAGATTATCTTTATGTTCAATCCTTATAATCAGACCCTGGTTTTCTTAAGCTGTATCCTGAGGGGAATCGGATTTGCTCCTCTCAACTCTGTCTTCTATGGCTTTGTGAATGAAGCGGTAGAATTCGGACAGTGGAAATCTCATATCCGCCAGGAAGGTCCCATTTTTGCAGGCAGCAATATGGGTACGAAATTCGGCGCCGGAGCCGCTTCTGCGCTGATGACATCTCTGATGGGATGGGCCGGATATATCAGTACAACAGGGACGACCGTGGTTCAGCCGGACAGTGCGGTCAATATGATTATAGGCATTTATACATGGGGACCGATTCTGGTTTACGCAGGGTATACGCTTCTGCTGCTGTTATACAAACTGGATAAGAAGTATCCCGCTATTATGAAAGAATTAGAAGAAAGAGAAGCAAGAGGAGAACTGTGATATTACAGATACACAGCTCAGATAAAAAAGGAGGATTAAAAATGAAGGTTGATAAGGTAAAAGTTGGAGTGGTTGGTCTTGGTATGGTGTGTTATTCCCATATTGATGCGTATGAGGCGCATCCCAATGCAGAGGTTGTTGCGGTATGTGATCTGAATGAGGCGCAGGCGAAAGCAGTGGCAGAAAAGTATGGCATTCCGAAATACTATACAGATTATGAAGAAATGCTGAAAGACACAGATATTAATACCATCGATATTGCAACGCCCACATTTACACATTCCAGAATGACTATCCAGGCAGCAGAAGCAGGCAAGAATATTTCCTGTGAAAAGCCGTTCTGTCTTACTCTGGAAGACGGCATGGCGGCGTGTGAAGCCGCAAAGAAAAACGGCGTGACTTTAATGGTAGGAGAATCTTACGTATTTATGACTTCCATTATGAAAGCAAGAGAATTAATCGATGCCGGCGAGATCGGAAAGCCAACCCAGATCCGTGAAAGATTCGGCGCATGGATTGAAAAGGGAGGCGTTATGGATAACCGTCCTGTATCTGCCAACAGAGAGTGGCGGATGGATTCCTCTAAAGCAGGCGGAAACGGTTTCCCGTGGATGTTTGACCACTGTGTACATTTCTTCTCCACAGCAGAATATCTGATGAATGACTCGAAGATTAAAGAGGTATACTCTCTCAAGAGCAGCCTTGACTGGATGAATGACCAGCAGAAACATAAGGTTGAAAATGATAAGATGCACTTGTATGGAACCAATGCGGCAGGAGACATTCCGATTATGACATGGACATATGAAGATTCCGCGTGTCAGGGTGTCTGGATGCGTGCGGAATATCTGAACGGAAAGTATGATCCATACACAGGATTTTCTGTAATTGTAAGTGGAGATAAGGGAATGATTGAAGTTCTCGGAGAAGGCGGAAAAGGCTTAAAGCACCAGGGAAAAGACGCCCATCTGGTACTGTACCGTCAGGACGGCACATCAGAAATGTTCCGTTTTGATGAAGGCGGGGATGAAATCTGGGATTCCGAAGTTTCTTATTACAGCAGAGCGCACAGAAATCAGATATTCGAGTTCGTAGATAATCTGGTAGAAGGAAAGGAAACGAGATACAGCGGTGTGGACGGAACACGCGCCGTACGTACTACCATGGCGGCTATTTGCTCCGCAAAGGAGGATGTACCGGTAAAAGTTGATGAAGTAGACGACGCAAGATACAATAAATAAGGAAAATACCGATGTGTATAAAAAAAGACGCCGCGTATATTATAGAAGAATCCATAAAAAAAGTGATGCCTGATGAGGCGGTGATACGCGCTCTTCATGGAAAAAAATTTGATACCGGGAAGCTGTATGTGGTTGCTGTGGGAAAGGCAGCCTGGCGTATGGCGAAAACGGCTTCAGAGATATTGAAAGACAGAATCTATGCAGGAGTCGTATGTACAAAGTACGATCATGTTAAATCAGAGATAAAAGGCTTTCAGTGTTTTGAAGGAGGACATCCTGTGCCCGATAAAAATTCTTATCTGGGTACGCAGGCGGCGCTGGATATGGTGTCAAATCTTAGTGAAGAGGATACCGTACTGTTTCTGCTCTCAGGAGGAAGCTCCGCACTGTTTGAAAAGCCGCTGATAAGGGAAGAGGAAATGGCCGGTATAACACAGCAGCTTCTCGCCTGCGGTGCAGATATAACAGAAATCAATACGTTACGTAAAAGACTTTCTGCAGTAAAAGGAGGAAAGTTTGCACAGATATGCAAACCTGCACATGTATACAGCATCATTTTAAGCGATGTACCGGGAGATTCCATGGACATGATTGGTTCAGGTCCTGCATATCCTGATAAAAGTACCAGCGAAGACGCACTGAAAATTGTAAAGAAATATGGGCTGTGCTTAAGCAGGGAAGCGTCGGATCTGCTTCGGACAGAAACACCCAAAGAGCTGTCCAATGTGGAAAATGTGGTTACCGGGAGTGTGGGTGATTTATGCAGAGCTGCAGCGGATGCGTGCAGGGGAAGGGGGTATGAACCTGTCATTCTGACAGAGTATCTGGATTGTCAGGCAAAAGAGGCCGGTTCGTTTATGGCCTCTATCGCCAGAAGTCATCAGAAAAGCTGTAAAAGTCTCGCCTTCATAGCAGGAGGCGAGACGGTTGTTCAGCTTACCGGAGATGGAAAAGGCGGAAGAAATCAGGAGCTTGCTCTGTCCGCAGCCGTAGGACTTGCAGACCTTAAAAACACAGCTCTCTTTAGTATAGGCAGCGACGGAACCGACGGTCCCACAGACGCCGCAGGCGGTTACTGCGATGGTGAGACAAAGAAAAAGCTGGATCATCAGGGAATTGATATTTTTGAAGTATTGAAGAGGAATGACGCATACAATGCTTTGAAGAAAGCAGATGGATTGATCAGAACAGGCGCTACAGGGACTAATGTAAATGACGTAGCGGTATTACTGATTAAAAGGTAGTGTTTAAGGCTGCAGCGCGTTCTGGTAATTATTTAAAATACATATTGTTTTAAGCGTGAGAATGCCTCAACTACTTTTTCATGGGGCAAGGCCAGGTTCATCCGGATTCCGTAAGGCACATGATACATACTTCCCTCTCTCCAGATTACACCGACGCGGATTCCCGCCTGCTGAAGTTCCTCGATGGATTTGCCGTGCTTTTGGCACCATCCGGAACAGTCAAGCAGGATCATGTAGGTACCCTGGGGCATGGACAGACGGACGCCTTCAAAGTTTTCCCGGATGAAATGAAAAGCATACGTAATGTTTTTTTCTAACACGGTTTTTAACTGGCTCAGCCAGATGCGCCCCTCCGCCTGATAGGCGCCAATCAGCGCGTGCATGGAAAGAACATTCATATCATTGTAATGAGAAAGAGCTTCGTACCGTCTGATTCGTTCACGAAGGTATTTGTTGTAGATAATATGGTAGCTGCCAACCAGACCAGCCAGATTGAATGTTTTAGACGGTGCGTAAAATGCAACGGTGCGGTTTCTGGCATCTTCGGATACTGATTGGGCGGGAGTATGTGCCTGCCCGAATAAAGTGAGATCAGACCAGATTTCGTCTGCAATAACGTAAACATCATTGTTACGGAAAATTTCCATTGCCTGTGAAATCTCCCGGCGTTCCCATACACGGCCGGTGGGATTGTGCGGGGAGCAGAATAAGGCAGTGTGAATGTGATGTTCCTTGATTTTGCGCTCCATATCTTCAAAGTCCATACGCCATACGTTGTTTTCGTCCAGCTTTAACGGACTTAAGACGATCTTGTATCCATTGCGTTCAAGCTGAGCTGTGAAACCATTGTAAGTAGGAGAATGAAGCAGGACCGGATCGCCGTCAGAACACAGAACCCGCATGGCGCTTGTAATACCGCCAAGGACACCGTTCTCATAGCCGATATGTTCCGGCAGCAGATTGGTAACGCCGTTTCCCTCTTTCTGCCAGCGGATAATTGCCTGATAGTAATCATCAGAGGGGATGAAATATCCGAATGAGGGATGAGAGGCTCTGTGTATAATCGCTTCTGTTACGGTATTTACTGTGGCAAAGTTCATATCTGCAATCCACATGGGAATCTGTTCGAAGCCGGGCAGGGTTTCTCCCTTCGGGATTCCCCAAAGCTCGTTTTCTTTCATATCCACGGCAATGGAATCCCAGCCGTGGCGGTTTAACATCGTTGTAAAATCGTATTTCATGTCTGTTGTCCTTTCAAATAGTTATTCTTTCCTGTCTTGACATACCCTGTAAGCGGTTTTTATAATATTATCACAGAAAAAAGCTATAAAATATCTGAAAATCGTCAAAATATATTCTGATATATTCAGGATATAAAAACGGGAGGACAGGATATGAAGCACAACAGTCAATACATAAACTCTGTGAACCTGAACGCCGGTACGGATTTTCCCTATCTGGTGATGGAAATTATAAATGAACAGAGTTATCCCAGAAATCCAGGATTTCAGGTTATGCACTGGCATGAGGATGTTCAGTTTATTTATCTTCTGGAAGGAAACGTTACGATTCGGACATTATATGGGAATACGGATATTCAGGCCGGGGAAGGCGTGTTTATTAACAAAAATGTTGTTCATATGGTGGAACATGAGGGGTGCTGCCATTATTACAGTTTTGTATTTCCGGATTACTTTCTGAAATTTTATTTCGGCAGCCCGGCAGCAGGATTTGTTGAGGCAATTACGGGAAATACACAGCTTTTGGTATACGCTTTTACAAAGGAACAGCCATGGTGCCTCCGGATACTGGACATATTAAGGGAATTAATAGAACTGGATAAAAAGAAAACAGAATACTATGTTTATGAGGTACTGGTCCGGATTTCCTCCGTTTGGCTGGAATTTATAAAAAATATAACGCTGTCTCCAGGGAAAAAACAGGGCGCCCTGGGGGAAAGGATGCAGGAGTTCTTAAAATATATTGAAGAGCATTATGCAGAAGACATTTCTCTGGAAAACCTTGCACAAAGCGCTCATGTAAGCAAATCGGAATGTCTGCGGTGTTTCAGACAGAGTATGCAGACAACGCCTTTTAAATACCTTATGGAATATCGCCTGTTAAAGGCAGCCGAACTGCTGAGCACCACAGAAGAACCTGTTGGAACAGTTGCAATGAATGTGGGTTTCCGCCAAACCAGTCATTTTGGGAAATGCTTCCGGGAAAAAACGGGGTATTCACCCCGCGAGTATAGAAAAAGGGCAGAAACATCTAATTTGTAAAATAAGAAATAGCTGCGGCGCGATTTGGGAATATGAAATCGCGCCGCAGTTTGTATTTTTATAGAGAGGAGCCAGGGAAATCCGTTTTGTAAATAAAATCCACAGCCGGATTCAGCCAGGCGCTGCAGGCATAAGGCTGTTCGTAGGGGATTTCCTGGCTGGTCATGTAAGTTGCCAGACTCAATCCGTGTTTTCCCTCCGGGTAAATATGCATTTCCAGAGGAATTCCCTTTTCTGCCAGGGCCATGGCCAGAAGAAGAGAATTCTGTACGGGAACTGTTTTATCTGTATAAGTATGCCACAGATAAACGGGAGGAAAGTCTTCCGTTATCTGCTTTTCTATGGACAGTCGTTCCAGAAGCTGAGAGTCTGCGGCATCTTTTCCTAAAAGATTGGAAAAAGACGGTTTGTGGCCGTAGGTTCCGCTGCTGACTACGGGATAGGACAGAATCAGTTTATCGGGACGCAGAAGAGATTTGGGATCTCCAAGGAGATTCTGAATCTCTTTTTCTTTCCAGAAGACGGCGGTGCATAAAGCCAGATGGCCTCCGGCAGAGAACCCGCAGACGGAAATATTATCCGGCTGTATATGGTACTGGGAGGCATGGCTGCGAATCCGGTAAAAAGCCGTAAGGGCTTCATAGAGAGCCTGGGGGTAGGTGTCGGGAGCCACGCTGTATTTCAGGGTAAAGGCGGATATGCCTCTGGCTGCAAACTGCAGGGCGACGGGTTCACATTCCCGGTCGGAAACTTTTTCATAGCCGCCGCCCGGTAAGATCAGGACTGCGGGATGCAGACGGTCAGCGTCAATACATTCGTAATTGGAGCAGAGATAACCGGTAAAAAGTGCCTGGGAGTTCGGGAATCCCGGAACCTGTATTGTTTCCTGTATGATTTTCATAAAAACCTCCTGACAAATCAAGAATCTATTTCTTTTAGATTAAGAAACACGGCGGGAAAAGTCAAGTATTCGATTTTAGAATAGCAGTTAAGCCGAAACGGAATTGTTATAAATAACTGAAAACTGTAAAATTGTAATTGAAAATAATGCAATATTAAATAAAACTTCCTATTAATGACAGAATGTATAAAGGATTTTTAGCAGATTGTCCGGGAAGCAGTATCAGAAGTAGGAACCTAAAGAACGAGTATAAAAAAGAAAAAGGAGAACGAGCTATGAAGAAGAAAATGGTATCAGTCTTACTTACCCTGGTGTTGACAGTTTCAATGTTCGCAGGATGCGGATCCGAGGAAGGAACGGGAGATTCTTCTGAGACTGCGAGTACAGAAACCAAGGAGGAAGAGACAGAGGAAGAAGAATCCCAGGGAGAAACAGAAACCGAATCGGATGGGGAATGGAAGTCGGACCCCAGCCATGAACCTTATGAAATCGAAATTTATACAAACGCCCAGGGAGGATCCACCTATATTCTGGGAGTGGCCTTTGCTGATTTGATCAATGAACACAGTGAATGGCTGACAGCTACTGCCATGGAATCTCCGGGGCCGGATCAGACAGCCTCCATGGTATTATCCGACGAATATTATCAGGAACACGTTTTAGGCTATATGATTGGAATTGACGCAATTTTAGGAGAGGATCCTTTTACAGGTCCCAATTATGATTTGCGGTGCCTTATAGGATACGGTCTGGTTTCCAATGTTTTTATTACTCTGGATGAAAATATTAAGACACTGGAAGATCTGGACGGAAAGAGGGTAGCGTTAAGAACCAAGCCCAATGTGCCCTGTGTGGATATTCCCACAAAGATGTTCGAGCTTCTGGGAATTGAACCGGAGTATGAATATCTCTCCTTCGGAGATTCCGCCACAGCACTGGCAGACGGAAAGGTAGACGCTATTTTATCAGGAGGGCAGGCCCTGAGTGCGGATGCAGATGAATGGACCCAGATGGCGGCCCTGGCGGAAGTCTATGCCCGCAACGATGTTTATTACGTATCCATGGATGAGGAAGCTTTGCTGGAGGCAAAAGATTCCCTGGGACATTCCCTGCTCCCCGGTATCATGACCCTGGAAAATGGCATTTATGATCCGGACTTTGACGGAGAGGTTACGATTATGGCGGATTATCTCTGCTGGTATGTTCATAAGAACTTCCCGGAAGACGTACAGGAAGAAATTCTGAATATTTATTACGAATACTGCGATCAGTTTGCCAGCTACAAGGATGAGGGGGCTTACTGTACACAGGAAAATATGGGAAATTTAGATACGCCGGAGTTAATATCCGATGTGGCGAAAGATTTCTATGAGGAAAAGGGGATTGAAGTAAATTACAGAGAGACTCCTTATGAGAAGTATGTACCTCAATAACAGAGCATAACCAAAGATACGAATGAGGAGGTATCCGGATGGGGTTTGGTAAGAAAAAGAAAGACAAAGCACAGCAGGCGGTGGAACAGGCAGTGGAAAGCAAGGCTTACGGAGGGGTTCTCCCGGAGAAGATTTATGATTATCTTCTGGTATTCTTCTGCCTGGGCATGTGTGTGATGCATATGATTTATGCCAAGAAAAGTTTTCTGCAGCAGGAAGTCTATCTGACCATGCATATGTTTTTTTCCTTTATTATTTTGTTTCTTTCTACAGCAAAGAAAAGTGAAAGTAAGATACATAATGCCTTTTTGTTTCTGTCAGTGGCGCTGACCTTTGCTTTTACCATTTATATTTGCTGTAACCTGGAAGGACTGAGAGTGCGTCAGTGGGTCAGTACGAACCTGGATGTGGTTGTGGGGATTACCATGATTATTCTTGCGCTGTATGCGTGCTGGCTGGGGTTCGGAAAATTTATTCCCATCCTGGTGATCATTGTCTGTATTTATCCCTTCTTCGGGAAATATATGCCGGGACCTTTCCGGACCAGCGCGCTGCCTTTTAGCAGAACCATCTCCAACTTATCCATTGGCCTGACTACAGGGCTTTATGACAGTACCCTGACCATTTCCGCCAATTATACGTTTCTGTTTTGTGTCTTCGGCGGCGTTATGTCCGCCACCGGTGTTCAGAAATTTTTCGGCGAATTCGGGAAATGGACGGTGGGACGGTTCCGCTCCGGAAGTGCACAGATCACAGTAGTAAATACGGCTATGGTGGGTATGGTCTGCGGAAATGCCATTGCAAACGTGACTATGACAGGTCCTTACTGTATTGACAATATGAAGAAAAACGGCTATGACGCCACCACGGCTACAGCGATTTCCTGTGTGGGCGCTAACGGAGGGCAGATTCTTCCTCCGGTTATGGGAATTGTGGCCTTTTCCATGGCCGGCTATGCAGGGATTCCTTATTGGAGCATCTGTAAAATGGCGATTATCTCGGCGGTTTTATATTATTTGTCGCTGTCTCTGTATGCCCATTTACATGCATTGAAAACCCCGGAGCTTCGTACCCATATTGCGGAGAAACCGGTGATTGACTGGGATGTGATGAAGTGGAAAGGCCCGGCCTTTGTGGTTCCTTTTGTAATTATTATTACCCTCCTGGTACAGGGAAAATCCGTAATGGTCTGCGGATTCTGGGCAATTCTTTCCGTTATCCTTATGAGTTATCTGGCGCCTGCCAGACACCGGCCGAAAGTCCGGGATTTAATCGACGGCTTTGTGGAAGGAGCTAAGCAGGGAGCCCAGATGGGCGCCTGCTGTGCGGTAATCGGAATGCTGGTCTGCACCTTTACCACCAGCGGTATGGGCGTAAAGCTGACCTCCGGAATTGAAAGCTGGAGTCACGGCTCTTTATTCCTGGCTCTTTTGATTCTGTATATTGCCAGTATTGTGGCAGGAATGGCAGGAGTATCGGTAGCAGCTTATTTTACAGCGGCGGCCTTTGCAGTTCCGGCTCTGCAGCAGTTGGGAATTGCCTATGAAACGGCACATTTCTTCTGTGTTTATCCTGCTTCTTATGCAACGATTACTCCTCCGGTGGCGTTAACCACCTTAGTGGGGACCCAGATTTCAGGAACCCCTTATGGAAAGACGGCGGTGGAATGCTGTAAAATCTGCGGAGTTTCTTTCCTGGCGCCGTTTTTATTCGTCTATGCGCCGGTGCTGCTTCTGGAGGGGAGCTGGACAGATCCCACGACCTATCTGCAGCTTCTGGCGGTGATTATCCTTACAGTAGCGGCACAGTTCTGTTGGGTAAATTATTTCTGTACAGATTTAACTCTGGCAGAAAGAGCCATGTTTTTTATCAGTTTCCTTTCGCTGATTCTCTATATCTTCCTGGGAAATAGGATTCTCCTCTGCCTGGGAATGGCAGTATTTGCAGCGGTGATTGTTCTTCATATGGGAAGATGGAAGAAAATGAAAAGCAGCGTGCCTCCTGCGGCCGCTGTGTAACAGGAAAGGAGCGGTCAGGTGAATTTTACAGAGTTATATCAGAAGAAACGATGCTCTCCGGTGCAGGCCGTATCCGGGGTTACGTCAGGGCAGAGAGTTCTGCTTTGCAGTGAACCGGTAACGTTAGTGGAAGCTTTATATCAGAAAAGGGAAAGCTTTCACCCCCTTTATCTCTATTCCATGATGGGCTTTGCCAATCCAGGAATCTATGAACGTCTGTATGGAGAAGAAGGGATTGGACATTTTCAGGTATCTGTCAGTTATATGACCCGGCCGGAAGCCCAGGCCATCAGGCGGGGCGTCCGGGTGGACCACCTCCTGACCCATTTCGGATATATCGAAGAGATGTTTCAGGAACAGATTCGCCCCGATTATGTTTTCTGCCATGTTTCCCCCATGGATGAGGAAGGCTATTTCTATATGGGTATCTGCCCCGGCCCCGGGCGGGTATCCATTGACCGGGGCGCAAAGGTAATTTTACAGGTAAATGAGAGGATTCCCCGGATTTCCACCTCATTTCAGCGGATTCATATCCGTGAAGTGGAAGCTCTCTGTGAGAGTTCTACGGTTCTTCCGGAGATTCCGGATATGGAACCTACGGATTTAGAAGTAAAGATGGCGCGGCACATTGTGGAACGGATCGAAGATGGTTCTGTTATTCAGCTGGGCGTAGGGGGAGTCCCAAGCGCTGTGGGAAACTTTCTGATGGATCACCGGCATCTGGGAATCCATACGGAAGTATTTACCGATGTGATGCGGGTTTTGATGGAAAAAGGGGTTGTGGACAACAGTCAGAAGCAGATCTGTCCGGGAAAATCGGTGGCCGGTTTTATCCAGGGAACCAGGGAGACCTACCGGTTTGTGGACGAAAATCCGGAGATCTTCTTTGACCGGCTTTCCTGGGTGAACAATCCGGATGTCATTGGTCAGAATGAGAAGATGATTTCCATTAATTCCTGTATGGGTGTGGATCTGCGGGGGCAGGTCTGTTCGGAATGTATTGGTCTGGATACGTATGCGGGAAGCGGAGGTCAGCTCGACTTTGTCCGGGGCGTCCGGAGATCCAAAGGGGGGAAATCCTTCATCGCTATGCGTTCTTCTCTGGAGAAGAAGGACGGGACGCGGATTTCAAAAATTACTCTGACCCTGCCGCCGGGTTCTGCGGTGACCACACCCAGAAACGACGTTCACTATATTGTAACGGAATACGGTATCGCCCAGATGAGAAACCGCACACTAAAAGAAAAGGCGGAGGCGCTGATACAGATTGCTCACCCACAGTTTCGGGAAGAATTAACTTATCAGGCCCAAAAAGCGGGGATTCTCTGAAGATACCATGGAAGGAGAAAGAATGAGCCGAATTGTAATTGAGAAAGAACTGTGCAAAGGCTGTGAGTATTGCGTAACTTACTGTCCGAAACAGTTGATACATATAGGAACTGCATTTAATTCTATGGGGTTTAAGTATGCAGTCCCGGAGGATAAAGAGGGACAGTGTACAGCCTGCGGAATCTGTGCGCTGATGTGTCCGGATGCAGCCATTGAGGTTTATCAGACAGAAAAATAAGGAGGAGACCTATGTCACGAAAATTTATTGACGGGAATGTGGCCATGGCAGAAGCTGCAGTGGCAGCAGGCTGCCGTCTGTTTGCCGGATTTCCCATTACCCCTCAAAGTCCCATGCCGGAGTATTTATCCGACCGGCTGCCCCAGGTGGGAGGCAGTTTCATACAGGCAGAAAGTGAAGTGGTTTCCGCCAATATTTTACTGGGCGCCAGTTACGGAGGTCTGCGGTGTATGACAAGTACTTCAGGACCCGGATTCTCCCTGATGGCAGAGGGAATCAGCTTCATTATCGGAAGTGAAGCTCCCTGTGTGCTTATTGACGTTGCCAGGCCAGGTCCGGGAATGGGCGGCATCGGGGGATGCAGCCAGGACTATCTTTATGCGGTAAAAGGACTGGGAGCCGGAGGCGGCAGAGCCTTTGTCATTTCTCCGTCTACCATACAGGAGGCGGTAGATGTGGTTTATGAAAGTTTTGATCTTGCAGATCAGTACCGGACGCCGGTGGTGGTTCTGACAGATAAACTTCTGGCGGCGACCACAGAAGCGGTGGAGCTTCCGCCCCTGCGGGATTTATCCACCCTCCCTGATAAATCTTCCTGGCTGATTACGAAAAGGGACAGTATGAAATTTGAAGATAAACGAATCTGCCAGTCCATGCTGCTTCCCGTTTCTGCCCAGGAAGAATTCTGTATAAAACTGGCAGAGAAATATCAGCAGTGGGAAGAAAAGGAAGTCCGCTGGGAAGAATTTCTGATGGAAGACGCCCAGGTGGTATTGTTTGCCTACGGATCCGTGGGAAGAATCGTCCGGGAGGCGGTACGGCAGCTTCGGGCCATGGGAATTCCGGCAGGACTGTTCCGTCCAATTACCCTGTTTCCTTTCCCTCAGAAACAGATTGAAAACTTACGCTATGAAAATCTGAAAAAAGCTGTCTGCGTGGAAATGGCTATTCCCGGGCAGATGCTGGAGGATGTCCAGCGCAGTGTGAAAGGAAAAATAGAAGTGGATTTCTATGGCCGCGGCGGCGGTATGCTGGTGACGCCTCAGGAGGTCGTGCAGTATGTGAAAGAACAGTGGGAAAGGGGCGTGTGAAAATGGAAAAAGCAGTTTATCAGCGGTCAAAATTATATATGGGCGGTCATCCCCTGTGTTCAGGCTGTATGCACGGCTTAATCGGAAAACTGATTCTGGATACTCTGGAGGAATTAGAGATTGCACCAGAGAATACCACTTTGCTGTTTCCGCCGGGGTGCGGTCCTCAGCAGGATTTCTGCATAAATATTAACACGGTAATGGTAGGACTGGGAAGATCGGCGGCTGTGGCCACGGGAATTAAAAGAGGAAATCCGGATCATTTTGTCCTTTGCTGGGACGGGGACGGGGCCGATGCAGCCATAGGAATAGGAGATGTAATCCATGCGGCGGCACGAAAAGAAAATATTACTGTAATTATGGTAAATAACTCCCTGTTTGCCAATACGGGAGGACAGATGGCGCCTACCACTTTACTGGGACAAAAGTCCACCACCTGTCCACAGGGAAGAAAGGAGGACGTGGAAGGCTATCCCATTAATCTGGCAGAAATCCTGGCTCAGGTAGAAGGGACCCGGTTCTCAGCCAGAATGGCAGTTTACGATCCAGCTCATGTGAGAAAGGCGAAGAAAGCTTTAAAAACAGCCTTCCGTCTGCAGGTGGAGAAGAAAGGGTTTGCCTTTGTGGAGTTTTTGTCCAACTGTCCCACCAACTGGCATATGACGCCGCTTAAGTCCATTGAACATATTAAGGAGATGTCGCAGCTTCAATATCCCATCGGTATTTTTAAAGGAGAATGAGTATGGAAACGAAAATTTTTTTAGGCGGTCTTGGAGGCCAGGGCGTGGTAATGGGAGGAAAACTGCTGGGTATGGCGGCAGTGAGGAAAGGCGGTTTTGCCACCTCCTATTCAGAATATGCCCCTGCCATGAGAAACGGATATACTTATACTACGTTGATTCTGTCGGAAAAAGAAGTAGGCGCCCAGGTAACTTCTTCTTATGACTGTATGGCATTTTTCGATGAGGATTCCTGCGTCACCCAAAGCCCGTATCTGAAAGAGAATGGCTGTTATCTGGTAAATACCAGTCTGGTAAAAACCATGCCTGATACAAAAAGAGGAAAACTGTATCAGATCCCTGCCTCGGAAATTGCGGATGAGCTGGGAAATCCCCGGTTTCTGAATGTAATTATGATGGGAGCCATTGTGGAGGCCAGTAACTGTCTGGAACCGGAAGAGGTGGAGGCAGCTATCCGGGAATCTTTCGGGAAGAAACCCCAGGTTGCTCTGGCCAACATTCAGGCATTTCAAAGGGGAAGAGAGACGGTTCGTTCGCAGAAAAACCAACAGGAGGGAGAAGAATGAAGATAGCAGTACTGGGAGCCGGCGCCATGGGTTCCTTAGTGGGGGCCCATCTGAAAAAAGGCGGCCAGCAGGTCTTTTTCGTAGATCCTTATGAAGCTCATATGAAGGCGGTACAGGAAAAAGGAATTACCATGGACCTGGAAGGCAGGGAAGAAGAAACGGTCAGGATAGACGCAGCGGTAACAAAGGGCTGGGAAGTTGGCTGCTGTGATTTGGTGATTCTGCTGGTAAAAGGGATGAACACGGAGCGTATTATTTTAGAAAATCCGGAATTATTCGGGGATCATACGGTAGTCATTTCCCTGCAAAACGGGATCGGAAACGCAGATACTCTGGCCGGAATATTTCCCAGAGACCGCATTGGCTACGGTGTTTTAAAATCCTCGGCCACCCTTACAAAACCGGGGAAGATTAAGGGGAGGGTGAAGTTTCCTTACAGTTCCAAAGGGGTCTGGTTCTCCCCTCTGGAGAAAAATACCCGGTACGCCTATGTCTTTCATGAATTGGAAAAGGCGTTAAATCAGGGTGGTTTTCCTGCGGCTCTTTCTGAGGAGACTGAAAAAATCCTCTGGGATAAGCTGTATATTAACGTGCTTTATAACGCCCCCTGCGCCTTGCTGCAGCTGGCCGGGGAAGACTTTATGCGGGAGGAAGACGGGAAGAAACTGCTAAAGGAGCTGGCCGGGGAAGTCTGCCGGGTGGCAAATGCAAAGGGAATTCCTATGGATGAAAAGGAGTACTGGGAAAAAGAATGTGAAAATATCAGTCAGGTACCAAAGGGGGAACATCACTTTACCTCCATGGTTCTGGATGTTTTTTATGAGCGCCCCACAGAAGTGGAATTTCTGAATGGAGCTGTCTGCCGGGAAGGGAAGAAACTGGGAATTTCGACTCCTTATAATGAGGCGGTTTACTATCTGATGAAGGTTCGGCAGAAAACTTATTCTCTTATTTATGGAAAACAGTAAGTGCGGTCAAAAACTGGAAATAAGTGGAAACTACCGGTCAGCCTTACTATTTTAAAGGAGGTATGTTATAATTGTTGTACCAAATTCAGGAAGAAACCAAGCATGAATTAAAACAATTTCATATTCTTGTTCATGAAGACAGATTTCAGGTGCATCTGACCGCTATGCAGTGTGGGAAAGACTGGAATGTACTCCTGATAGGAGGGGAAAAGCATCATGTGGGAGCCATTGCCCTCGGTGTTCCCGGCTATATTGATGAAGACAGAAGCCGGCCAACCGTTTCTGTAAGTTCCCTGTGCGTTACAGGACATAAGGACGATGAACTTGCCCGGATGGCTGCGGAAGAGCTGGGGAAAAACCTGGCCGCACGGGTGGTTGTTGTGGTAGGAATTCATCTGGATAAGGCAACCCCGAAAGAGATTAGCTCCATATGCAATGCTGCGATGACTTGCTGTAAGAAACTGGAAGAACAGATAGATTTGACGAAAGTGGGAGCCTGAAAAACGTGACATTTGAGCAGTTAGAATATTTTATGTTAATCGAAAAGTATAAAAGTTTTTCCAGAGCGGCTGAGGAGAATTATCTTTCTCAGCCTACTTTGTCCAAACAGATCAAAGCCCTGGAAAAAGAGCTGGGAGTTGAACTGTTTGTACGTACTTCCAGAAGTATCCGCCTGACAGATGCCGGGCGGGAGTTCTCACAGTTTGTACATAAAGTCATGCAGGAATACTACAGGATTAAAACAACCCTGAGGGACTACGGGAAGGCGAAAAAGAAGCTGGTAATCTCCACCATTCCCGTGGCGCCCCGCTATGGCCTTCTGAAAGTAATCCGGGAGTTCTGTAAATTCTATGAAAATGTGGATGTGGAACTGGTGGAGCAGAATACGGATCTGGCTTTAAAAGCCCTGGAAAACGATACTTCCGATATGGCCTTTATCAGAAGCAAGTACATCCCCGACGGAGAGTACGGAGCCTATCCTCTGATTAAAGACGAGCTGGTTCTGGTAGTATCCAAGGATCATCCCTTTGCCCAGGAAAAAAGCATTTTTCTCAGAGACGCCCAGTATGAGCAGTTTATCTTTCTGGGGACCAATACGGGCCTTTACCGTATCTGTATGGACGAGTGCAGGAGAGCAGGCTTTATTCCGAAAGCCAGGGAGCGAAATGTGCGGGTGGAGACGCTGGAGGAACTGCTGATTGAAGAAAACTGCGCTTCTCTTCTGATGAACAGCGTGGCCAGCCGTCTTTCCCTGGATAAGCTGAAGATTGTGAGACTGAAAGAACATCCACAGATGGATATTTGTCTTGTTTTAAAGCTGGAACAACTGACGGATTTAAAGAAAACGTTTATTGAATATGCAACAGATTATATGATGGACTATTATACGAAAGGAACTTTCTAGGAAAGTGAAGAGGCATGGCCGGACGGCCATGCCTCTTGTACACTGACGCTGATTTTTTTCTATATCACCATTACAAAATTATCTATTCGATTTCGGAATAGATAGCCTTCCTTATTAGAATTGCATAGAAATAAAGTGTAATGATACTATTAAGTCAGATAATTTAAACCGACAAAAGGAAGGAGAGGCTTATGGGAGAATATTTAAACCGCTTATTAGATCCAAGGGGGTATCAGGAAAGAGAGGTTATTCAGCTGGCCAAAAGAGTCAGTCTGGAAGAGCTGAGACAGGGGAAACTTCTGTTTTATAACAACACCAAACTGGACTTCTGCAACTATTATACAGTGTTTGACCGGATCAAAGAACGGCTGGAAGAACTGGGAATCACCAATTACGTGGAATATAAAGAAACTGTCCGTGGAAAAGATGCCCGGAAACTGGAGGAATATGCCCGGATGCTGGCACAGGAAAAACCTACGGCGGCCATTGTTGCTTTCGGGGATATGGGAACCTCTTCTTCTACTACCGTCTTAACTATTGCCCTGGAGAAACTGGGGATTCCCACTGTCTACATGACAGCGCCTCCGGGAACCGGGATTACAGAAGGCGTGGGAGTATACCGGGCAGGACATCTCTGTATGTGCTCTGTGGATATTTACCAGGCCAGTACCGTGGAAGAAATTGCAGCGGAAGTGGACAGGCACTGGGATTACATTATTAAGTCCCTGACCGTAAACGGAGAAGAACTGGAAGAGCTGGCGCACATTGATTTTAAAATGGATAAAACGGCTCCGGCAAAAGACGGATTCCTCCCCTATATGATAGAAAAAGATGAGGAAAGGGAAAAGGAACCGGGCGCTTATCTGGAAGAAATTAATGAATATTTTAATCAGGAACATATCAGCGACGGTCTGCCGATCATCCCTCCTACCCGGCGGCGCTACGAGGCCATGCTGGAATATTGCCCCTTTGATGAGAATATGGTGCTGTGCGCCCCCAGCGGTCCCAGTGGAAAAACAGTCACCGTAAAAGATGTGGCAGTTGCCGCCGTTATGGCAGGCTGTAAGCCAAATGCCATGCCGGTTTTAATCGCAGCCTTTAAAGCTTTAAACAGTCCCCTTTACAATCTGAATCAGTCCGTAACCACATCCCATCCGGGAGGAAACATGGTTCTGGTTTCCGGCCCCATTGCCCAGGAAATCGGCATTTCCGGAAAACAGGGCTGCTTAGGGCCGGGATGGCCGGCAAATGCCACCATCGGCCGGGCGGTCAATCTGGTGATTATGAATGTTTTCCGTTCGGTTCCCGGTATCTGTGATCTGGACTGTATTGCTTCTCAGGCAGAGTTTACTTACTGCTTTGCAGAAGAACCGGAGCTGGCACAGTGGAAGATGATCAACGAAGACCGTTTCGACTCAGAAACAACCACCGTCTACGTGCTGAAAGCGGAGCCTCTCCATGACATCATTGATTTCCTCAGTCTGAACGGACATGACCTGCTGGATACCATTACGGCCTGCTGTACCACCTTAGGTTCCAACAATGCGTATATGCCGGGACCGCTGGTGGTCTGCCTGACGCCGGATCATGCCATGATGCTGAAAAAAGCAGGATATACCAAGGAAATGATTCAGGAGCATATTCACCAGTACGTATACCATGAAGTACCTATGGTCAGAAACAGGGGCCTGGTTCCCGTAAGACCGAAAGAATGGGAGAACCGCCATCCTCTGCCTGTAACCCGTACGCCCAAAGATGTGGAAGTTGTGGTAATCGGAGGACGGGGCGGCCATTCCGGAGTCATCCTGCCATGGGCGCTGCACAGCGAAGGATGTGTGGAAGCAGTCCGCCTGCCGGATGGAACAGCAGCAAAAACCATAGAGGAATTTAAATAAATCTTATTCTGTACCACGGAAGGAAAGGAGTTTTATGAGTTATACAACCGTTTATGATGTGATTGTGTGCGGCGGCGGTACCTCCGGCGTGGCAGCGGCCATTTCAGCCGCCAGAACCGGATCGAAGACGCTCCTGGTGGAGCGGACCGGGGTACTGGGCGGCCAGATGAGTCTTTCCGGACCTCCGGGTTTCGCATACGCCAGACTTTTTAATCCTCAGGGGAAAAGAGATATTGGAGGAATTGTAGAAGAAACTTATCAGCGGCTGTACCGCAGCGGACACGCCCTTCCCCACCTGCGGTATCCCATCCGGGAAAAGGCCGGCTACGGATTTTCTTATGTGGATCCGGACTGGTGGGTGGATCTGATCTTCACCATGATGGAGGAAGAAGGGGTTCAGCTTCTGCTGGATTCCTTAGTGGTAGGGGTTACCAAAGAAGAAAATAAGGTTACAGGCATTGTGGTTGAAAATGCCAATGGGAGAAATGAGATTGCAGGTAGAGTGGTCATTGACTGTACCGGCGAGGGCTATGTGGCCATACAGGCAGGATGTGAAATAACAGTGTGCCAAGGGACGAAGTGCAGCCCCATACTTTGGCATTTACCGTGGACGGGGTGGACTGGGAACGGCTTTTACAGTACATCCGCACCCATCCGCAGCAGTTTTCCTTTAAGCAGTTAATCTTCCCTCTGGAAGATGCCAATACCAGAGAAGATGTGGAAGAGATGTACAGAAACTGTTACGACATTAAAGAACTGGGAGAGATCATGGGCTTTTATGAGCTTCGTGACATAGCTTTTAAAAACGGTGACTGGCATCCTTATTCCGGAGCAGGATTTTTCCTGACGCCTAAAGAGGGCGGACATATTCAGGCTCATTTCCAGCATTCCTCCCAGGTGGATCACGCAGTGGCGACCGACGCCTGGGATTTAACCAGATGCAATATTGAGTGCCGGAAACAGAACCGGATTGCCTGGAGATTTTTCAAAAACTATGTGCCCGGTTTTGAAAACGCCTATATTACGAAAACCTGCACTGAGCTGAGACTGAGGGAAGGCCCCAGGATTGTGGGAGATTATATGCTGACCAGAGACGATGTTGCAGAGTGCAGACAGTTTGAAGATACCATCGGAAAATCGTCTTTCAAAGCAGGGGGCTACCATGTGGCTTCTATGGATACCTTAAATCATGTGGCCGTAGTGGGGAATGAAGACCGCAAGGACAATATCCAGTTTAAAAGCGATCTGGCCATTCCCAAAGACGGTGGGTCTTATGATATTCCGTATCGCTGTCTGGTGCCTCAGAAAGTGGAGAACCTGCTGGCAGCAGGAAAATGTGTATCTACGGATCGGCCTGCTTATTTAAGGTACCTGCACCAGACCATGGTCACCGGACAGGCGGCCGGAACGGCGGCAGGATTATGCGTACAAAGAGGAATCACCCCCAGGGAGCTGGAAAAAGATGTGAAAGAGCTTCAGAAGCGGCTTCTTGACCAGGGAGCCATTCTCTTTGAATGCCCGGACAGGTAAGAAAGGGGAAGAACCATGGAGCAGAAGACAAAGAGGGAACGGGTTGTAATAGGTATCAGCGGCGCCAGCGGAATGGCCGTGGCCCATTACATTCTGAAAGTCTTAAGGGAAAAGCCGGAAATCGAGACTCATCTGGTGGTATCGGAAAGCGCCAGGCTGACCATACAGACGGAATTAAACAGCAGCTTACAGGAGTTGGAAGACCTGGCAGATGTGGTTCATGATATTCATAAGATGAGCGCTTCCATTGCCAGCGGGTCTTTCCCGGTAAAGGGAATGATTGTAGTCCCCTGCAGCATGAAGACAGCAGCAGGGATTGCAGGCGGCTATACGGACAACCTACTGTTAAGGGCTGCAGACTGCATGATAAAGGAGCGAAGAAGGCTGGTGCTGGTGGTAAGAGAGTGTCCTTTTAGTCCCATTCATCTAAGAAATCTGACCTTTCTGGCAGAATGCGGCGTGGATATTCTGCCCATGGTAATGACCTTCTATAACGGGCCTCAGACCATTGAGGATATGGTGATACATATAGCTTCCAAAGCCCTGGAACGTCTGGGGATTGATTCGGGATCCTACAGGCGCTGGGGAGATACGATACAAGAGGGCTTGGCTTAGAAAGAAAGGAAGAAGGCAATGAATTTACAGAGTTTTTCAGTAAAACAGGATATTCTGTTTGGCATAGGGGCAGTTGCCAAGCTGCCGGAGAAAATGAAAGAATTAAAAGGAAAGAAAGCCCTGTTGGTTTCTGATCCCGGTTTGATTGAAGCAGGAACCACAGGAAAAATTGAGAAGATCTTAAAGGATGCGGGGATCGATTATGCGGTTTTCAGCCATATTGAGCCGGATCCGGGATGCTGGATTGTTCATGAGTGCCGGGATCGGATCATGGAGGAAAACTGCGATATTTTAGTGGCCCTGGGAGGCGGAAGCGCCATGGACACGGCCAAAAGCGCGTCCATCATCGGATATACGGGAAAGAGGATTCATGATTACTGGGGCTATTATAAACCCGTGGACAATGAGACAATTCCGGTAATTGCGATCCCCACCACAGCAGGAACAGGATCAGAAGTGACCAGAAACACGGTGATTACCGATGAAGAGCATTACAAAATGGTTATCTTAAACGATAAGATGCTGCCGGAAGTGGCTCTTCTGGATCCGGAGATGATTATGACCTGTCCCGTATCTGTAGCAGCCGCCAGCGGGCTGGATGCTATGATTCATGCTGTAGAGTGTTATTTAAGCGATTTGGCAACTCCCTTTTCCGATGCTGTGGCAGAAAAAGCCATGGAACTCATTGGCCCGGCTCTGCCCCGTTTTGTAGCAAACCGAAAGGACGTACAGGCAGCCAGTGATATGCTGATGGGAAGTACCCTGGCCGGAATCACCCTGTCTTTATGTCTGCCCACCCAGGCTCACGCCTTATCCCATCCTCTGACGGGATATTACGGGATTTCTCATGGTATGGCAAACGCCATGCTGTTCCCCACAACCATGGAATTTAATGCCCTTGCAGATCGGGGAAAATATAAAAAGATTTATAATCTCCTTCGCACAGGACATCCCTATACAGAAGACTTCGAAACAGAAATGCTTATTGACTATCTGAAGGAATTGAACAGAAAGCTGGGACTGCCGAAAAATTTAAGCGAGATGGGTGTGGATGAGTCTCATATGGAAGAGATGTTAAAGGACGCCCAGAGGACGAAGATCTGGGAACACTGTCCCAGGACAACCTCTGTAAAAGAGATGGAAATGCTGTATAAAAAAGCCCTTTACCGGGAGTGACGCCTATGAAAAAAATAGAAGATTTGCGTTCTGCTATAGAAGTATTAAAGACTGTGCCGGGACAATACCAGGAGACGTATGTTCCGGCAGAACCCCATGCAGAGATTTCCGGAATCTATCGGTATGTGGGCGCCGGCGGTACGGTAAAAAGACCCACTAAAACAGGCCCGGCCCTGCTGTTTCATAACGTAAAAGGACATGAAGATGCGAAAGTGCTGATTGGCCTGCTGGCTTCCAGAGAACGGGTGGCTCTTCTTTTGCAGGATCGGCCGGAGCATCTGGGATTTTTATTAAAAGAAGCGGTACAAAACCCGATACCGCCTGTACTGACAGATTCCGGGGACGCCCCCTGTCATCAGGTGGTGCACTATGCCTGGGAAGAAGGATTTGACATCCGCAGACTGATTCCGGCGCCGACCAATACCCCGGAAGACGCAGGCCCCTACATTACCATGGGGATGTGCTATGCCTCTGATGTGGAGACCAAAGAGTCGGATATTACCATTCATCGTCTGTGTCTCCAGGATAAAGACTTAATTTCCATGTATTTCGTACCGGGAGCCAGACACCTTGGGGCATTCCGGGAGAAGGCGGAAGCATTGGGCAAACCCCTGCCCATTTCCATCAGCATCGGTGTGGATCCGGCAATCGAAATCGCCTCCTGTTTCGAGCCGCCCACAACCCCTATGGGATACAATGAACTGGGAGTGGCAGGGGCTATCCGCAAAGAAGGAGTAAAGCTGACTGACTGCCTTACCATAGAGGAAAAATGCATTGCCAATGCAGAGTATGTGATTGAAGGGGAACTGCTTCCCAACACCTATGTGCGGGAAGATCAGAATACCAATACGGGTAAAGCCATGCCGGAATTTCCCGGCTATACAGGAGCTGCCAATCCCAAGGTGCCCCTGATTAAAGTAAAGGCAGTAACCCACCGGAAAAATCCCATTATGCAGACCTGCATCGGCCCCAGTGAAGAGCATGTAAATATGGCCGGAATCCCCACGGAAGCCAGTATTATTCAGATGGTGGAACGAGCCATGCCGGGAAGGCTGAAAAACGTCTACTGCCATTCTTCCGGAGGAGGAAAATATATGGCCATTCTTCAGTTTGAGAAGAAATCACCAAGCGATGAAGGAAGACAAAGGCAGGCGGCGCTTCTGGCTTTTTCTGCTTTTTCCGAATTAAAGCATATTATTTTAGTGGATGAAGATGTGGATCCCTTTGATACCAATGATGTATTATTTGCCTTAAATACCCGTTACCAGGGGGATGTGGATACGATTTTTATTCCGGGCGTGCGCTGTCACCCCCTGGATCCTTCCCAGAGAACGTATTACAATCCTTGTCTTCGAGATCAGGGGATTTCCTGTAAGACTATCTTTGACTGTACCGTTCCCTATGAACTAAAAGACAAGTTTATCCGTTCCCGGTTTTTAGAACTGGATCCCACCCACTGGGTACCGGAGAAAGGATAAGAGATGACGAGAAAAGATAATGTAAAGCTGGTGATGGAGCACAAAAAACCTTTATGGACGCCCAATCTGTTTACAGATATTGATATGGCTCTTCAGTCAGCGGTTATGGAACGGTATGAAGGCCGTGAGACAGGTAAAGATGAATTCGGAGTAACTTATCAGTACAACGAAGAAGCCAGAGGTCCCGTGCAGGTTCCGGGGGACCGGGTGGTAAAGGATATTGAGAACTGGAGAGAGTATGTGACCTTTCCCGATGTGGAAAACAGGGACTGGGAAGCTGCCGCAGCCAGAGATACGGCAGGCTGGGATCGGGAGAACAAATTCACCATTGTCCAGATGTTTAACGGAATGTTTGAGCGTTCCCATCTTCTGATGGGATATGAAGATACCCTGTGCGCGCTGCTGACAGATCCGGAGATTATGGAAGAATTTTATACGGAATTTGTGGACTACCGGATCTCAATGATACGGAAGATTGCGCAGTATTATAAGCCGGATGCCATTATGATCTTCGATGATTACGCGGCTAAGGATGCGCTGATGATGTCTGCGGAGACCTGGCGGAAGATTTTTAAGAAGCAGCTGAAACGTCTGATTGATGCGGCCCATGACTGCGGAATGTACTATATTCTTCATTGCTGCGGGTATCTCAGGCCTCTTCTGGAGGATTTTATTGAGATTGGAGCGGACGCCGTTCATCCGGTACAGGGAGAAAATAATCCCCAGGAGCTGAAAGCAAAGTATGGAGATCAGATTTGTTTCTGCGGATGCTACAACAATATCCGTATCCTGGATCGGGAGGGAGTTACAGAAGAAGAAATCAAAGAGGAGGTTCGCCATATCATGGAGGATATTGCCCCCGGCGGCGGATTCATTGCCTGGAGTTCCTTCTTCTGCCAGAAGCCAGAGCTTTACCGCCGGGAGATTCAAAAATACATAGACAAGGAGAAACAGGATATACACACTTAAAGAGAGGGAAAGTGTATGAAAATGTTGATAAACGGAAGGAAAACCGAAAGCAGAAGTGGAAAACTCATCCCCGTAACCAACCCGGTAACAGGAGAGGTGCTGGATACCGTTTTCCAGGCAGGGGAAGAGGAGATGGAAGAAGCTCTGGAGGCATCTGTCCATGGCTTCCGGCGGTGGAGGGCCGTTCCTTTAAAGGAAAAAGAGAAAATCTTTCAGAAGTTTTATCAGCTTCTGGAAGAACCGGAGAAAAAGAGAGAGATTCTTTCTGTTTTAATAAAAGAGAGCGGGAGCAGCATCCGCAACGGGCTCTTTCAGTACCAGGGGATGCCGGAGATTTTTAAGGGGTATCTGGAATCGGCCAAAAGGTATCTTGGTTCTGTACTGGTTCCGGGGACAGAAGCCGGCCATGACGGAAAGACGGAGAAAGATTTACAGATGGTCATTTATGAGCCGGTGGGAACCGTATTTTCCATTGTACCCTTTAATGCGCCTCTTATGCTGTTTGCCTATAAAGTGGCTCCGGCTCTGGCTGCAGGCTGTGCTGTCATTGTAAAGCCGCCCACCAGCAATCCTCTGGCCCTAATGAAGGTGGTGGAGCTTTTGTGGGAAGCCGGAATTCCCGGAGATGTGCTCCAGGTGGTGACAGGAAGCGGATCCGTTATTGGAGATCGGATGGTATCTGATAAGCGGATTCAGGCGGTATCCCTGACCGGAAGTACAGAAGTGGGACTTCATGTGGCACAGACCATGGCAAAGCGTCTGGCGCCCTGTGCACTGGAACTGGGCGGCAACGATCCATTTCTGGTATTGGAGGATGCGGATATAAAGGCTGCGGTACGGGATGCGGCATTCTGGCGGATGAATTCCGCCGGGCAGGTATGTATTGCACCTAAACGGTTCCTCGTGCATCGTTCGGTAAAAGATGATTTTATCCAGGGCGTTCTCTCCTTTGTAAAAACCATCGAAATGGGATTTGATTTGGATGTGGATGCAGAGCTGGAAAAATATCTTGCCACTGATTTTTCCAGATTTGCCGGAGATCACATGGTGATGAACAGCCTAATCTCCGAAGAAGCAGCTATCCGGGTGGAAGAGCAGGTGAAAAAGACTCTGGAACAGGGAGCAAAACTGGCTGTTGGAGGAAAACGGCGGGGAAGTTTCTATGAGCCTACTGTTCTGACAGAGGTAACGAAAGACATGGATGTAATGAAGGATATGGAGATCTTCGGCCCGGTAATGCCCGTCTGTGTATTTGATACTATAGAAGAGGCCGTTGCCATTGCCAACCAGAGCAGCTTTGGGCTGTCCGGATGTGTTTTCACACGAGACTGGAAGAAGGGAATGGAGATTGCCGGAAAGATAGAATCGGGAACTGTGGTGGTAAACGGGACGGGAACTTATCGGAATATGATGCAGCCCTTCGGCGGATGGAAGTTAAGCGGACAGGGAAAAGAGGGATTCTTTACTTTGGGAGAAGTAATGGAATCAAAAAATATTGTACTGAAAGGATTTCTGGAATAAGAGTTCTGAAAGCCCCTCATATATAAAAAATAAGGTTTTTGCAATTCCTGCAAAAACCTTATTTTTATGAATGTTTCTTATTGTGCGTAAGATAACAGTGAGGTGGTTAGATGATTCCCTGTGCGCTTAAGATAATCTGAGCGATCAGGGCAGATCCCACATAAGTACCAATCATAACGAAGATAGCGACAACGATACCTCTCCATCCGATTTTCTTGAATTCCAGCCAGTCTTTACCCATGGATACACCGGCGTAAGCCAGTACAGGAGTAACGGAAGGAAGCAGGCCGATTTTATTTACCTGTTCCGCCACATAAGCTCCGGTGGGGCTGTAAGGCATACCCAGTATAATACCGATAAAGGTGATATAAATAATCGTCGGAATTTTCGGGAAAACGGCATTTAACAGGGTGCTTACAATCGCAATTGCGAAAAGAATTAACATTCCGGGAAGTCCGTCCAGGATGGAAACGAAGGTATCCGGATTTCCGTCGGTTATAGTATTAATGGTATTTCCGATTAAGCTGATTACAGCAGAGATTGCCAGAATTAGGACGAACTCTGCTACTTTGTCCATTGTAAGTTTTTTCTCCATACTGATTCCTCCTGTCAGGCTTTTTTCTTGCGGCTAAAGAGTGGTTCCAGTTTCCGGTAAAGGAAGTTACACATGGGAAGACCGATAAATACAGTCATCACAATACCGTCTGCGTTGGAAAGTACGTTACTGGTTCCGGCGTAAGCGGTAATCTGTTCTGCCATTTCCGGAAATGCAGAAACTAAAGAGGCAGAAGAAGCTGCCATCATACTTCCGCTTCCTACACCGCAGGCCATTGCCAGAGCATAAGGATGAAGCAGGCCGGTAGCGCCCAGAGCGCTGGCCATGATACCCATGAAAATGGTACCAACTAAAGTTCCTACGACATAAACGGTCATGACACCACGGCCTTCCGGAGAATCCAGACCGTATTTGGATGCGATGTATCCTACGTTTGGTTCCCGGCAGATGGAATGAGTCATACCAACTGCTTCTCTCTTAAATCCAAGAAGAAGAGCGAAAGGAAGAGCCAGAATAATGGTTCCCAGGTTTCCGAATTCCTGAAGAATCAGCGCAGGGCCGGCTGCCAGTACCTGGGGAAGCTGCGTACCGCTGGTAACGGCAACTTTTGCCAGAAAGATACCGATTGCAATAATAACAAATTTGCTGGACAGAACGGACTGTTCCTTTTTTACAATTTTTACCGGTTTTGTCAGATAGAGAATCAGACTCACTACCATGGCAAAAAGCATGGGAAGGAACATGATACTTCCTGTAGATACAGGAATAGAAATCGTATTTACTGCTTCACATAGAAGAACAACCACACAAATGACCAGATGGAAAGGCCAGTTCTTTAATATATTTTTCGTATTTTCCATAAGATCTCCTTTTCCTCATATAAAATCTTTATCAGATAGTTATAAAATAATAATTATTTTTTACTCAGGTGTTCAATTGCCTTAAAGACGGACATGGCATAGGTGCCTGCCCCGATGGCAATACAGCGTTCATCTGCTTTAAAGTGAGGGCTGTGCCAGGAATAAACACAGTCATTTTCTTCGTTCCGGGTTCCCAGCCAATAGAAGAAACCGGGACATTCTTCCATGAAAATGGAGAAATCTTCTCCGCCGGTGGAAGGAATGGGATCTACCGGTTCTGCACCGATAGAGGTAACAGCCTCATGGGCGGCCGGATAGAGAGCCTCATCATTGGTTGTAGGCGGCAGCTCATAGATATAGTTCAGATTTCCTTCACATTCATAAGCGGCGCAGATAGAATCCACAAGGGCGGTCAGGCGTTTTACCACACAGGCTTCCACTTCTTTGGAATAGGTACGTACCGTTCCCAGCATGGTTACGGAATCCGGTGTGACGTTATTGGCGCCTTCTCCGGCTTTGACACTGCAGATAGATATAACACAGGAATCAATTGGACTGACATTGCGGCTGACAATGGTTTGCGCTCCCTGGATAATTGCTGCTGCACAGACAACGGGATCTACATTCCGCTGGGGAATACCTCCGTGTCCGCCTTTTCCTTTAATCGTAATTTCAATTCTGTCTACAGCAGCCATTAAAGCTCCATGCTTAACAGCCACAGTTCCCAGCGGGATTTCAGGAGAATTGTGAAGACCAAAGATTGCATCCACACCTTCCAGACATCCAAGTTTAACCATTTTCTTGGCTCCCAGATTGATCTCTTCCGCCGGCTGGAAAAAGAATTTCACACTGCCGTGAATCTGATCCTTTAACTGAGCCAGGATTCTGGCTGCGGAAAGAAGAGACGATGCATGGGTGTCATGGCCGCAGGCATGCATCATGCCGGGGCGTTTGGACGGATAGGTGCAGGTAGATTCTTCTGTGACAGGGAGAGCGTCAATGTCTGCCCGAAGAGCAATACAAGGACCTTCCTCCCCTCCGCGGAGATAACCTACCAAGCCGGTTTCCAATCCTGAATCCAGAATTTCGATACCTAAAGCTTCCAGCTCTTTACGGATATATGCGGTAGTATCAAATTCTTTAAAACTCATCTCAGGATTTTCATGAAACCAGTGCAGATCTTCAATGAATTTAGGTTCCAGTTCTTTCATTAGCTCCTGTACTTTCTGACTGAGCACATCCATAACGATTCCTCCATTTCTTTGATGATAAAACCTTAAAAAACTAGCTAAATTACGTCCTCTATTCTATCACTTTTTGAAAGAATTGTGAAGTATCAATAAATGAGTAAACAAAAATGGTAAAAATAAAAGCATAATGCATAAAAGGAAAAATTTCTGTTGAGAAGGAAGAAAAGAAAGCATATAATCAGAACAACAGGAAAGGAGAATTCTGAAAAATGGAAAAAAAGAAACTGGATTTTCGGATTGTAAAATATATGATTTTTGCAGCGGCTCTGGTTCTGGTGGTTTTATATTTTGAGCCGATTTTAAGGATGGCCGGAAATTTATGGGGGATTTTATTTCCGCTGACGCTGGGATGCGTTCTGGCTTATATCCTGAATATTATTATGAGCGGACTGGAGAAACTGTATTTTCCCAATGGGTCTTCCGGATTTGTCAGAAAATCCAGAAGGCCGGTCTGCGTACTGTTGTCTATTATTCTGACGCTGGGAATTGTTATTTTCATTGTCAAACTGGTACTGCCGGAACTGCTGAATGCGATTGTGGTGCTGGGGAAGGGAATTCCGCCTTATCTGGAGAGATTCCAGACCTGGCTGTTAAGCTACAGTAGGGAATGGCCCCAGATCCGGGACTGGATTAACAACGCCCAGCTTGACTGGGAAAATATTATTAAGAATGTGTTTACCTATGTGACAAGCGGTGTGGGAGGGATCTTAAATTCCACCTTTACCATTGTGGGCGTGTTGGGAAAATGGATCATCAATCTGGTGATCTCTCTGATCTTTTCCATTTATTTTCTTATGAATAAAGAAACCCTTTTAGGACAGTTTAAACGAATGCTGAATGTTTATGTAAAGCCCCACAAGACAGAGAAATTCTACCGGGTTGCAAAAGTGGCCCACGATACGTTCCGCCACTTTATTATCGGGCAGTGTACGGAGGCGGTCATTCTGGGAACCCTGTGTGCAGTGGGAATGCTGATCCTTCGCTTCCCTTATGCGGCTATGGTGGGAACCCTGGTGGGAGCCACAGCCCTTCTGCCTATCGTGGGCGCTTATATCGGAGCGGCTGTGGGGGCCTTTCTGATTTTTACAGAGAATCCCTTACAGGCTCTGGGATTTTTAGTTTTTCTGGTGATTTTGCAGCAGATTGAAGGAAATCTGATTTATCCCAAAGTGGTGGGTTCTTCTATCGGACTTCCCGGCATGTGGGTGCTGGCGGCAGTTACCGTGGGAGGCGGAATCGGCGGAATCATGGGAATGTTAGTGGGAGTTCCCCTTACGGCTACGGTGTATAAACTGTTGGGAAAAGATGTAAAGAGAAGAGAAAAAGCAGCAGGAAAGGAGAAAGCAGAAAAATGAAGAAAGTGTTAGTACTGGATGCCTGCATCCGAAGAGAAGAGTCCAGAACAAAGAAATTACTGGATCGGGCTGTGGGTGTGATGAAAGAGTTACATGAGGACTGGAGCTTTGAAATACTGGAAGTGGACAGGCTTTCGATTCGCTTTTTTGATCAGGAGTCCTTAATGGAGAGGGATCGGCTGCTGGCAGAAGGAAGACGGAATCATCCCCGTTTTGATCTGGCGCATCAGTTTGCAGAAGCAGACGCTATTGTAATCGGAGCGCCTTTCTGGGATTTGAGTATCCCTGCCGCCCTGAAGGTGTATATTGAAAACATTTCTGTGGACGGAATCACCTTCGGATGTAATGCGGAAGGATTATATGGAAAATGTAAGGCACAGTGGATGTATTTTCTTACCACCCGGGGCTGTGCCTTTGAGAATACAGATATGGAAAACGGCGCCCGCTATCTGGAGGGCCTGTGCAAAATGTTCGGGATTGACGCCTTTTATGAAGTTCACGCCGAAGGCCTGGATATGGAGGGGGCAGAGATTTCCCGGTTAATGGAGGCGGCTCTGGCGGAGGCAGAGCATGTTGCCGAAGGGTTAGTGCTGTGAGGCGGTTACCTTATTATCGGCAATGATACCCGCTGCTACCAGGAGAATCCCGAAGAGTTTCGGGCCGTTTATATTGTGAAGGACCAGCATATCAAAGAGAATTCCGGCGGTAAGCTGTCCCACCAAAAGGAGGATGGTAGATTCCATCACTTTCAGGCGGTTCAGGGTAATCATAGAGATAATAAAGGCCAGAATTCCGAAAGCTCCTCCCAGATACATCCACCAGGGAGCCTGGACGAAGGAGTAGAAATCAATATGGAAACGGGAAGAAACCAGCAGCAGGAGAAAAGAAACAACAGAAGCTACCACATAATTTACCAGGGAACCATTATTGGTTCCCAGTATTTTTGTACAGCGGTAATTAATCATTTTAGAGATTACTGTTGCGCATCCATTGAAAAAGGCCAGGGTTAATACAAATGCCATAATCAAATCCACCTTTCTAAGATAAATTAATAATCAGAAGTCCTGCCAGAATCAGGGCGAAGCAGGGAAGTCGTTTTAAGTTGAAGGCTGCTTTGGGAACGCCGAACCAACCGAAGTGATCAATGACTGCGGAGATGGCGAGCTGTCCGGTAACAGACAGGCAGGTGGTTACCGATACCCCCAGGTTTCCGATACAATAGCTGGAAGTCGCCACCAGAAAAATTCCGAAAAATCCGGCAGAATACAGATACCAGGGAAGCCCGGTAATCTTTAATTTCTCACGGGTGGTAAGTTTCATATAGAGAATCAGCAGCAGTCCGCCGATAACATGAACGGCAAGACTCATTCCGAACATTCCCAGATAACTGGTTATCATGCCGTTTAAACTGGCCATGGCGGACTGGCAGGCGCCGGCAATCAGGGTAAAAAAAGCGTACATAATATCCTCCTAATATAGATGTGTGGAATAACAGCCCTGCCCCTTGGTGTGAAGGGCAGTGTTATACATATAAAACATTTTATCTCTTTTTCCTGGACGTTGACAAGAATTTTCAAAATTTATATGGAAATTTTCGGAACTGTATTGTAAAATGGTGATATGACAAAAGACAGGTATCCGGCTTTGACAGAAAGGAAGGCTAATGTATGAAAGCATGGGAAATGGCTCAAAAAGTTTACACAAATGCGAAACCAGTCATATTGAAGGAAGAAGAGCAGACCTGGACGGAAAATACCAATGTCTCGGAATTTTATGACAGCAATCTGAATCTTGACTGGGGCAGCCATGTGCCTGGCTCCGGAGCGCCGGAGAAAATTATGATCGCGGCGGTTCAGGCCATGGAAAACCGGGGATACCAAATCAGTGAAAAAGGCTACAGTCTTTTAGAACAAGGGTTAAAAGCGCATGAAGAACAGGATTTTGTCAGTCTTCATAAGATTTCTGCGTCTCTGAGAAGGGAACTGGCAGAGGCAGAAAGGGACGACACATCTCCCTACTGGAATTACACATACTATCATTCTTTTGAAGAGTATGAAAGAAAAGTAACATTTCCGGACGCCCGGGAAGTGGATGTTACACAGGAGGAATTCCGAGAGAAGACAGAGGCGGCCTGGCTGGCTCAGATCATCGGCGGAGCTATGGGAACCATGGTGGAGGGCTATACATCTGAAAATCTGTATAAAGCCTTCGGAAGCGTTCATGAGTATTTAAGAGAACCCAATACCTACAACGATGATATTACATTTGAGCTTGCTTTTCTGGATGCTTTTTCTCAGAAAGGGTACGAGGTGACTTCCGAAGACATCGCCCTTTCCTGGGTGGGTCTGATTCCCTGCGGATGGTCGGCAGAAGAACTGGCAATACGAAATATAAAAAATGGAATTTTTCCGCCGGAAAGCGGACAGTACAGGAATCCTTTTAATGAATGGATAGGCGCCCAGATGCGGGCGGCCGTCTGTGGAATGGTATCGCCGGGAGATCCTTATACGGCGGCCAGACTGGCATGGGCGGACGGAGAAGTTTCCCATGCAAACAACGGGATTCTGGGAGAAGTATTTAATGCGGTAATGGTTTCTTATGCTTTTGTGGAAAATGATGTTTCCAGAGTTGTTCAAAAAGCTATGGAATGGATTCCAAAAGACAGCGAATACTATTCTGTGATCCGCTTTGCCTTTGAATGCTGCCGGGAATATGAGGACTGGCATCTGGCGCTGAAAGCCTGTGAAGAGAAATACAGAAAATATAACTGGATTCATGCCTATCCCAATGCCTGCTGTGAAATCATTGCGCTGCTTTACGGGCACGGCAGCTTTGAAGAAACCCTTCACATTATTACCATGTGCGGAATTGATGTGGACTGCAACGCCGGCTCCATTATGCCCATACTGGCAGTGCAGGAAGGAAAACGAGTGATTCCTGAGAGACTGATAAGCCCTGCATTTTCCCGTCTGGATACATACATGAGGGGGAAATACAGAAGTATCACATTAGAACAATTGGTGGATGACACCTGCGATGCAATCAGAAGAGCCAAACAAAAGGAGGAAAAGAGATGAAGAAGAAATTATTAGCAATGTTACTGTGTGCGGGAATGGTAGTTTCCCTTGCAGCCTGCGGCGGTTCCGGCGAGGACGGGGACAGCTCAGGCGGCGGCGATGACGTTTACAAAGCAGCCCTGCTGTTAAACGGTACGTTAGGAGACAAATCATTCTATGATTCTGCAAATGAGGGTCTTACCGCACTTCAGGATGAGCTGGGTGAAGATAAGTTTACTTTTAAAGTAGAGCAGATGGGAGCCACTTCTGCAGACGAAGCAAAATGGGAGCCTACCCTGTATGACTACTGTGACGACGGAAGCTACGATGTAATTATCGTGGGAACCTTCCAGATGCTGGACGCTCTGTCAAAAGCGGCAGCCGATTATCCGGATCAGAAGTTCATTTACTTTGACGAACAGTACGATTTCTCCGTATCAGAGAATGATAATGTCTATAATGTTCTCTACAAACAGAATGAGGTTTCTTATCTGGTAGGAGCAGCAGCAGCGATGATGACCACAGATGAGACTCTGCCTTATGTGGATCCGTCCAATAAAGTTATCGGATTCCTGGGCGGAATGGAAAACTCGGTTATCAATGACTTCCTGGTTGGTTACATTCAGGGAGCTAAGGATATCGATCCGGAAATTCAGGTAGCTCTGGCTTATGTTGGAAACTTCTATGATTCTGCAGCCGGTAAGGATATGGCTCTGACTCAGTATCAGAATGGCGCAGACGTAGGATTTAACGTAGCCGGAAGTGCAGGACTCGGACAGATTGAGGCAGCGGCCCAGTCTCAGAAATATGCCTTCGGCGTTGACTCTGACCAGGCGGCGCTTCTTCCGGAATATGCAGATTATATTCCGACTTCCGCACTGAAAAATGTTGGTAACTCTCTGATTCGTGCCATTAAAGCGGATATGGAAGAAGAACTGGAATTCGATCAGACAGAATATCTGGGATTCGCAGAAGGCGGCGTAGAATTGCTGGAAGACGACCATTACAGCGAAGTTGTACCGGAAAATATCCGTACAAAGATTGAGGAACTGAAACAGCAGATTACAGACGGAGAGATTGAAGTTCCTACAGCTTTAGGCGACAATGCTATGAGCAACGATGAGATTCAGGAGTTAATTGACTCTGTGAAAGTAAAATAAACTTTAGTAAGTAACGGAAAATCCTGCACCAAGATTTTCGACGGTGCAGGATTTTTATCATATGGAAGAAAAAGCGGGGTGAGAGGGATTGAATGATCAGACTGTATTACAGATGAATCACATCATGAAAATATACGGCAATGGTGTGGTAGCCAACGAAGACGTGTCATTAGAGCTGAGAAAAAGTGAAATCCACGCACTCCTGGGAGAAAACGGCGCCGGAAAAAGTACGCTGATGAAGGTACTTTTCGGAATTGAGGCTCCGGATCAGGGCGAAATTATTTTAAAGGGAAATCCTGTAAGTATAAAATCTCCTCAGGATGCGATCAGCAAAGGAATCGGTATGGTACATCAGCATTTCATGCTGGTGCCGTCGCTGACTGTGGCGGAAAATATTATCCTGGGAGTTGCGCCGAAGAAAGGCCTTTTTATTGATATGGATAAGGCTGTTGAGGCAGCTTCTTCTATAGCTAAGGAATATAATTTCGACATTGATGTAAAACAGAAAGTGGAAGATATTCCCGTAGGTATTAAACAGAAAGTGGAAATTCTCAAGGCTCTGTACCGGGGAGCGGAAATCTTAATTCTGGATGAGCCCACAGCCGTGCTGACGCCCCAGGAAACGGACGAGCTGTTTGTTCAGCTTCTGAAATTAAGAGAAAAAGGCCACACCATTATTTTTATTTCCCATAAGCTGGATGAAATTAAGAAGATCTGTAACCGGGCCACCATTATGAGAAATGGTAAGAGCATGGGTACTTACGAGGTGGAAAACATTACCACTCAGGAAATGTCCAGACTGATGGTGGGCCATGAAGTTTCCCTGCAGTTTGAGAAAGAGGAACAGAAGCTGACCGACGAGGTCTTCTTAAAGGTCAGAAACCTTACCATTAATAATTCCCAGGGGGTTATGAAGGTGGATAATCTCTCCTTCGACCTGAAGGGCGGAGAAATTCTGGGGATCGCAGGGGTGGAAGGAAACGGCCAGACGGAGCTGATTGATACCCTCACCGGCCTGAATAAAAAATATAAGGGCGAGATCCTGGTAAAGGGTAAGGACATTCAGAATTCTTCCGTTAAAGACATCCGGGAGATGAAACTGGCACATATTCCCGAGGATCGTATGACCTCCGGCTGCGCCAAAGATCTGAGTATTCAGGAAAATCTGTTTTCCAATCAATACAAAGACGGGAAATTCTCCGGCAGATTTATGATGAAGAAAAAAGCCATTGAAAAACGCAGCGATGAATTAATTAAAGAGTATATTATCAAATGTAAATCCAGAAAGCAGAACGTAGGAATGCTCTCAGGAGGGAATATCCAGAAGGTTATCGTTGCCAGAGAATTTTCCACCCAGCCGGATATTATCATTGCCAACCAGCCAACCCGTGGAATCGACGTGGGCGCCGCTGCCTTTATCCGTAAACGGCTTCTGGAATTTCGTGACGCGGGCTGTGCCGTCATTCTGATTTCTGCGGATTTAACGGAAATCTTTGCTTTAAGCGATCGGCTTGCAGTTATGTATAAAGGAAAATTTGCAGGATTCTTCACCGATGTGGAGAAAGTTACTGAAGATGAGCTTGGACAGCATATGTTGGGAATCAAGCGCGATGATGTATTGGAGGGCGTAACCTATGATTAGTTCAAAAAGATTTGATATATTAAGAACTATATTATCCGTATTAATTGCGCTTGCCATCTCCTTTGGAATTATTTTTCTGGTAAGTGAGGAACCGGTAAACGCAATTACCAATCTGCTGATAGGGCCTCTGAAAAGTAAGAGAAGTCTGGGAAACGTGGTAGAATCCATGATTCCTCTGATTTTCACAGGAACGGGCGTATGTATTATGTTTTCTGCCAATCAGATTAACCTGGCAGGAGAAGGTGCGTTCCATGTGGGAGGTCTGTTTGCCACCTGTATTGCCATTAAGCTGGCAGCCCCGTTTATTTCTCCGGTGACAGCTCTGTTATGTGCGGGACTGGCGGGCGCTGTATTTACAGCGATTCCGGCGATTATGAAGATTACCACAACGGCAAGCGAGCTGGTATCTTCGCTGATGATTAACTATATTGCTCTGTATTTCGGAAACTATATGCTGAATAATGTAATCGGCGATCCGGATGCAAGCGCAGCTTCTTACAAATTACTGGAAGTTTCTAAATTGGTGAAAATAGTACCGGGAACCAGAATTCACTTCGGTTTGATTATCGCCATTGGAGTGGCAGTGCTTGGATATTGGTTCCTGTACCGTACCAAAGCAGGATATGAACTGCGTCTGACAGGTGAGAATGAAGAGTTTGCCCGTTATTCAGGAATCAACATTGTGAAAGTTATTATCGTTTCCCAGCTTCTGGGCGGTTTTGTGGCCGGCCTTGGCGGCGGTGTGGAAATGCTGAGTCCCATTTACTCCAGATTTACCTGGACTTCTCTTATGGGATACGGATGGGATGCGATTATTATCTGTACTCTGTCCAAAAAGAATCCGCTGTATACGCCGTTTGCAGCTTTATTCCTGGCGTATTTAAGAACCGGCGCCTCCATTATGGCCCGCCGGACAGATGTTACTCTGGAAATTGTGCAGATTACGCAGGGTATTATTATTCTGCTGGTAGTGGCAGAGCAGTTCCTGAGTAAGTATAAACATAAGATTATTGCAAAAGAGGCGAAAGCAGCTCTTAAAGACGAGGAGGTGGCATAAGTATGTGGAGTGCAATTTTATCCCCTGATTTTTTCAGCACGATTTTAAGATCAACAACTCCGATTCTGTTTGCCACTCTTGCATCGTCGATTGCATCCAAATCGGGAATTACCAATATGGCGCTGGAAGGAATCATGCTTTTTTCCGCTTTGTTTGGAGTTATCTTTTCCTCTTTAACGTCAAGCGCATGGATGGGTCTGATTATCACCATGGTAATCGGCGGTCTGATTGGCCTGATTCTGGCATTCTTCGTTTTAAATTTAAAGACCGATGAAATTCTGGCGGCAATTGCCATTAACCTGACGGCTACAGGCGGAACGGTTTTGATTATGGTTGCTTTTTCCGGCGACCGCGGAGTTTCCTCCTCCATTAAAAGTATCTCTGCGCCGGAAGTGGTGATACCCTTAGTAAAAGACATTCCGTTTCTGGGAGAAGTGCTTTCCGGACAGAATATTCTGACCTGGATTGCGATTATAGCGGTCATCCTGCTTCATCTGTTCCTGTATAAGACGCCTCTGGGACTGGCAATCCGGGCCGTAGGAGAAAATAAGGATGCGGCAGAATCAGTTGGGATCAGTTCCAGAAAGATCCAGTATATTGCCCTGGTTCTCAGCGGCGTGCTGGCTTCCATGGGAGGCTTCTTCCTTTCCGGCGGATATATGAATATGTTTACAAAAGATATGTCCGGAGGCCGTGGTTTCATTGCGCTGGCTGCTGCCAGCATGGGAGGCAATACGCCGGTGGGAAGTCTGCTGGTGTCTCTGCTGTTTGGTATTGCCCAGGCATTTGCCAATATTATGCAGCTGACCTCTATGATACCTTACGAAATTGTCCTGATGGTGCCTTATCTGGCAACCCTTGTGGGACTTGCAATATTCTATTACGGCCAGAAAAAGAAAAAGGAGCGTTTAAGTGGAAAATAGAAGAAAAATTATTATGGATTGTGATCCGGGAATTGACGATGCGATTGCCCTGTGTCTGGCGGCCGCTCATCCGGAAGCCTTTGAACTGCTGGCAATTACCACAGTAACCGGAAATCAGTCCATAGAGAAAATAACGGCAAACGCCAGAAATCTGGCGGAATTTTACAGACTGGATGTCCCGGTGGCAAAAGGTTCTCCCGTGCCTCTTCTGCGCAGTCCTCTTCCCGCAGCAGACGTTCATGGAAAGAACGGGCTGGGAGAAGTGGAGCTGCCACAGGCCAAAAAGGAACTGGTTTCTGAAAATGCCGTGGCATTTATGCGGGATCTGATTATGAATCTTCCGGAGGGAGAAAAGGTAACTTTGGTACCCACAGGCCCTCTGACCAATATCGCTTTATTGTTCCGTGTATTTCCCGAGGTGAAGGAACGGATTGAGGAAGTGGTGCTCATGGGAGGCAGCGCTTCTTACGGAAATGTAACGCCTACGGCAGAGTTTAATATTTATGAAGATCCGGAGGCGGCGCAGATTGTTTATAACGAGGGAGTTCCCACAGTCATGTGCGGACTGGATGTAACCAGGAAATGCGGATTGACCAGAAACCAGATTGCCAAGCTTGCCCAGAGCAAGGGAGAGGTTTCCAGACGGATCGGAGATATGCTGGGCTTCTATCTGGAGGGAAAATCTTATAAACATGCGCCCATGTGTGCCATTCACGATGCAGTAACCTTTATGTATCTGCTTCATCCGGAACTCTTTAAAGGAGAGAGAATGCCGGTTACCGTGGAGTGCAGCGGCGGCGTCAACCGGGGAATGACCATCTGCGACCGGAGATGGTGGCTTTACGATAAGGAAGACTGTCCGGTCTGTGTTCTGCTGGACGCAGATGAACTGAAATTCCAGGAATATATGATAGAAGCCATTTATGAGATGGATGAAAGATTAAAAAGTTAAAAGAAACTTCCGTATGAGACAACAGGCTTTGTCCTGTTCCATACGGAAGTTTTTATGTAAAAGGATTAAGGTGTCAAAAGCCTCTCTTTTTTTCTATACTTGGCAAAAGGCACAAAATATCCTTCCGCGCGAAGCGCACAAAAACACTCCGATGAGCCTCCGAAACCGGAAATCGCGTTCAGCAAAGGCTTCCACGATTCCCTGAGTCTCATCTCCATTGTGCGCAAAGTCAAATTCTTTTAAACTGTAATATACAAACTTTCCTATAATATAAACGTTCCGCTATGGATGCGGCCAGATGCATATGGAATTTAATTCTGCGGAAACAGTTTTCCGAAAGCCTCGTCGGAAAGGAGGGCGCCTTCGGTTTCCACTACTGCGGAGGAAACCCGGTTTGCTTTCCCAAGAGCGGTCTCCAGATCGTCGCCCTGTTTCAGGCAGGCGATCAGACTTCCGATATGGGCGTCTCCGGCGCCGATGGTATCTGCCTGTCTGGCTCTGACGGAGGGAATGTAAGCTTCTTTTTGTCCGTCAAAATAGTAACAGCCTTTTTCTCCCAGGGTAATTACCACCAGATTGGAAGTTTTTTCGTACAGCCAACGGGCCGCTTCCTCTACATGTTCCATGCCGCTTGCTTCTTCTGCCTCCCGGCGGTTCAGATGGAGAATGGGTGAGAGGGAAAGAAGACGTTGAATTTTACGGGGTTCGATTTTTGTAAACCGGGGACCCGGGGCAAAATAAACGGTAAGCTGTGGATTCTCACAGAGAAAGTCAATAATTACGTCGCCGGTTACCTCCTCGATTTCCAGGCCGCACAGATAAACCGAATCAATCTGTGACAGATCCAGAAGGGAAAACCACTCCTTTTGAAACAGGTATTCTGCTCCGTGGTAACAGACGAAGGTACGTTCTCCGGTGGTCTCCACAAAACAGTAACAGCAGCCGTTTTCCTGCTGCGGAGTGGGTATGGGAGAGACGATTTGCCGCTTCCTTAACTCTTCCCGGACAAAGTTTCCGTAGACGCCGGTTCCAACCGGGGAGAATAAAAGGTAGGGCGCCTGAAAATGGCGGATAGAATCGGAGACATTATAGGCGCATCCGCCCAGGGAAAGCTGCTGCTTTATTACATGGACGTCTTCTCCGGTACGGGGAAGACGGTTTTCCAGATTAATAACCACATCGGCAACGGCAGAACCGATGACTAAAACCTTTTTCATGGGAAAAACTCCTTTATTTTCAGAATTGCTTTGATGTAACAGTTCAGCTCATAGGTCTGCCCGATTGAAAAATCATGCGAGCATGATTTTCTCTCACGGACAGCCTATGGCTGAACTGTTACGCTGTTATGCTATCACAGATTGGCATGACTGGCAATAGAAGGAGGGATATGGTATAATAGCACTCAAAAAAGGGAACGGCAAAGGAAGGGATGAGTATGAAGAAAAGTTATTTATTAAAAAATGCGAGAATACTGACAAAAGACGCCGAATGTATTTCCGGAAAGAACGTCTATATCAGCGATGGGAAGATTTTAAAAATTATGGACAGTACCTCCGATGACGGGAACATCAGGGCGGACGAAGAAATTGACTGTGGGAAATACTATATCAGTCCGGGAATTCCAAACCTTCATACCCATACGGCGATGAATATTTTTAAGGGAATTGCGGAAGATGTAACAGCAGACGACTGGTTTAATGAAATGATCTGGCCTTATGAAAGCAAGATGACAGATCAGGACATTTACGTGGGAACCAGGCTGGGAATTGCAGAGATGATTAATAATGGAGTAACGGTATTTGCCGATCACTATTTTGGAGAAGAACAGGTGCTGCGGGCGGTGAAAGAGACGGGAATCCGGGGCGATCTGGCGCCTACTCTATTTGGGGGTACGCCGGATTTTAAGGAACGTCTGGAAGAAGTTACCCGGTTTATCAAAGAACACCGGGAAGATTCTAACCGGGTGGCATTTCACATGGGACCTCATGCCAACTATACCTGTCCGGCGCCTACGCTGGGAGAAATTGTGGATCGGGCGAAAGCTCTGGAGCTGCCTGTTCATCTTCATGTTTCCGAGGAAGATGTGCAGGTGGAGAAGGCCAGAGAGGAGACGGGGATGACGCCCTTTGGAATCCTCAATGAAGCAGGAGGTTTTGACTGTAAGGTCTTAATCGGCCACGGCCTCTGGGTAGAGGAAGAAGATCTGAAATTCTTAAAGGAGGATACCTGGTTCGCTTTCTGCCCCAAAACTTATTTAAAACTGGCCTCCGGGAAAGGGGGATTCTTCGATTATTACAGGCAGCTCAATTATGGATTCGGAACGGACGGAGCGGCCAGTTCCAACACCTTAAATCCTGTGGAGCAGGCAAGACTGTTTGCTCTTCTGGGTAAATTCTTCGACCGGGATTCTTCCACTCATACCATGCAGGAAATCTGGAGGCATCTGATGGAAGGCCACAAAGCATTCCCCTTCGGAACGGGAGAAGTAAAGGAAGGCGCTCCTGCAGATTTGGTTATCTGGGATTTAAACGGGCTGGATACCTTCCCGATCTATCATCCGGTTATTTCTATTTTATACAGCAGCAACAGCCAGAATGTGAAGTATACCATGGTGGACGGAGTATTTCTGAAATATGACGGAAGGCTTATCATGGATGAAGAAGCGCTGAAAAATGAGGCTGCCGATCTACAGAAAGCCCTGATTGCCAGAGGGAAAGGAAAGGCAAAGGTAACGTATTAAAATGCATTACATCGTTTTTGACCTGGAATGGAACCAGTGTCCGGAAGGAAAAGAGAAAGAAGAAAAGGGCCTGCCCTTTGAGATTGTTGAAATCGGGGCGGTGAAACTGGATGAAAATTTCCGGCTTGTGGATACCTTTCACACTATGGTAAAGCCGCAGGTATACCGGTGGATTCATGAGAAAACAAGAGAAGTGATTCATCTGGATTATAAGAACCTGCTGAACGGGCTTTTATTTCCCCGGGCTGTGACCGGGTTTCTGAAGTGGTGCGGGGAAGACAGGCGTTTCTGCACCTGGGGAGATCTTGATCTTCTGGAGCTGCAGAGAAATATGAAGTACTATAATATCCTGGGACTGCTTCCGGGTCCGGTGATCTATTACGATGTACAAAAGCTGTTTGGAATTTACTGCGGGGAAAAAGAACCCCGCAGATCTTTGCAGTATGCCATGGAAACCATGGGAATTGAGTGCAAGATGACCCTTCATCGGGCGCTGGTGGATGCCTGGTATACCGGGGAAGTCATGAAACGGTTAAAGAATCAGATGGTACCGGAGAATTCGTCCATTGACGTCTATCAGAATCCCAAAAGGAAACCAGAGGAGATTACGGTCTCTTACGGAAATAAGGTGAAGTTTATTTCCCGGGAATTTGCCTCCAAAGAGAGAGCCTTGAGGGAAAAGGGAATGTTAAATGTGATTTGTCCCATATGTCAGAAACCGGTGAAGAAAAAGATTCGCTGGTTTGCAGTAAATGCCCGGAGGTATGTCTGTGTTTCCAGTTGTCCCCGGCATGGTCTGATGAAAGGGAAAATCCGTTTTAAGAGTACGGATGAAAAGAAGTATTATGTAATTAAGACCATTGAGCTTACAGATAAAAAAGAGGCGAAACGGATTCAGGAGAAACAGGAGGTTCTTCGCCTGAAACGGAAAAAGAGAAAAGAAGCGAAAAAATAAAGTTAAGAATTTCAGTGTAATCCCCTGATTTACTTTTCAATTTTGATTCTATTGAGTTGATTTTGCATTGCAAATGACGTATATTATAAGTATAATAAACTTGAAAGGGGATGAGACAATGGCAGGTACTACAAATTTCAGTGTCCGCATGGACAGTGACATCAAAAAGAAATGTGAAGCTCTCTACGGCGAATTAGGTGTGAACCTTACTACTGCCATTAATGTTTTCCTGCGTCAGTCGCTGCGGGCAGGTGGTTTTCCTTTTGAAGTCAGGCTGGAACAGCCGAACAAGGAAACCATTGCTGCTATGTTAGAAGCAGAGCGGATTGCGCGTGATTCCAGTGTGAAACATTATTCTGATGTGGAAGAAGCGCTCAGGGAGCTGAAACAATGAAGCGTGATATTGTCTGGACGACAAAATTTAAAAAAGATTACAAACTGGCAATGAAGCGTCACATGAATGTTGAACTGTTGGACGATATTATCCGGGCTTTGTCGCGAGGAGAAAAGTTACCAGAGAAAAATAAAGACCATGAATTAACCGGCGATTGGATAGGGCACAGGGAATGTCACATTCAACCGGACTGGCTGCTTATCTATCGTATTGAAGAAGATGTGTTGGTGCTTACGTTGATCCGTACCGGGACGCACAGTGATTTGTTCAATAAATAACAAGATTGCCGCCGTATGGGGAAACCTGTACGGCGGCAATCCGTATTTCCGGCTTTTCAGCGGCTATTTTTCGTCTGGTTCTGCCCGGGCAGAAAGCAGGTCAGGCAGAACTTTCTGTTCATATACAATACCGTTTCCCACCGGATGATCCCGGTAGGTATAATTCGTCTGCAGAATCCATTCTCCTGCGTAATTGGGCAGGACTTCCAGTTCCAGTTTCAGATCTTTCTTAATATCTGCTGTTTTGGGAACTGTGACACAGGCAGGTTTCTTACGAACCTGCAGAGTAATGTTTCCATCCTCATTGAGAAGGAAGCGATCACAGGGAAGAACCTGGATGGTAGTAGCCCCGGTGGCTTTGGTAGCTGTTACCCGGTGGAAATTATCGAATCCATAATCCAGCATGGCTGCTGTATCGGTGTAAATGGGAGTTCCGTTGGTACGGAGATCCACACAGACCAGTGTCATTCCCTTACGGTATGCATATGTTACCAGAGTATTTAAGGCCTGAGAAGTGTATCCGGTCTTTCCTCCGGTGCATCCGCTATAAGCATATTCGCCCTGGCTCATCATTTTATGATGATTAAATAAATAATTGGGTTCCGGATTCTTATTCGTAGCGGGTATGGTGTATTCCTGGCACTTTACAAACTTCCGGAAGTTGGGATTGCTCCATGCGGCGGAAGCAATCAGAGCCATATCATGGGCGGAAGTATAATGTTTCTCATCGGGCAGGCCGTTGGCATTGTTAAAGTGCGTATTGGTACAGCCCAGTTCTCTGGCACGCTGATTCATCAGTTCTACAAATTTCTTTAAATTTCCTGAAGTTTTTTCTGCAATGGCGTAGGCCGCTTCGTTGGCAGAAGCCAGCATAACAGCCATCAGGCACTGCTCCACGGTCAGCTTTTCCCCTTCGCTTAATCCCGCATTGGAACTTCCTTCTACAGCGGTCCCCTCAATGGCATTTTTGGAGATGGTCACCGTATCCTCTAAATCATTATTCTCCACGGCTACCAGAGTAGTCATGATCTTGGTGATACTGGCAGGATATTGCTTCTCGTCTATGTTCTTTCCATATAAAACAGCGCCTGTGTAGGTGTCCATCACAATGGCGGATTCCGCCTGGACTTTTGGCCCTTCGGGCCAGTCCTCGATTTCATCTGTCTGTACCGGATCGAAATAAGCTTCCGGGGAAGGTTCGGGAGTTTCCTGAGGCTGCGAATAGTCTTCGTAGGAGGACCAGTCCTCATAGGAGCCGGAATCGTCGTAATAATAGTCGGATCCGTCATCGTAAGAGGCAGATACCACAGAACCCAGCCAGACATTGGAAACTATACATCCGGCCAGGAGAAGTCCTGTAAACTGCAATAGCTTCTTGCGCATAATCTGTACCTTATTTCCTTTCGGTTTCTTTATGATTTATCATATCATAGGAAAAGGCGCTCTGCAATGGAAGAATCCGTTTCCGATCTTGACACAGAGCCTTGTCAGCCCTTATAATAGTAGCAGTTTTATAGAAAAAGACAGAGATGGAGACAGTACTCTGTTTTGGACGCCTCAGCGAGCCGGGGAGGGTGGAAGCCCGGTGCGAAAGAGACAGAAAGAAAATCACTCCGGAGTTTCAGATCTGAACGCCGACAGGTCAGTAGGAAATGGCGGGATTCTCCCGTTACAGAGAACGGGTATTGGCAGCAGGCCAGTACATGGTAACAGGTGGTAGCGATCGCAGAGACTTTCGTCCTTTTACGGACGAAGGTCGTTTTTTATGTAACAGGTAAATCCGTAGGATTTCCTGTTACATAAAAAAACGCTCCGCTATGGATGCGACCAGATGCATATGGAATTTGACTGCCTGCGGCAGTCTGCATCTGGCGCGCGAAGAGTACAAGTCCCTCATGAGTGAGGGGTATGGGGAGTTGAAGAGTACTTGTCCTCTTTGTTCTATGAAAGCTCTGTACGGCGGCGATCGTCAGGACGCAGTCATCTGGCTTTCATAAATATTAATAGCTACATTTTATGAAAAAAAGAAAATTTTAAATAGGAGGTAAAAGCTGTGTACCAGAAAGTAGACACCAATTTAAACTTTGTGGACAGAGAGAAAAAAGTTGAAGAGTTCTGGAAGCAAAATCATATTTTTGAAAAAAGTATGGAACACCGGAAAGACGGAGAAACCTATACGTTTTATGACGGACCGCCGACTGCAAACGGAAAACCCCATATCGGGCATGTGCTTACCAGAGTTATCAAAGACATGATTCCCAGATACCGGACCATGAAAGGCTATATGGTTCCCAGGAAAGCCGGATGGGATACCCATGGACTTCCGGTGGAGCTGGAAGTTGAGAAACTGCTGAATCTGGACGGAAAGGAACAGATTGAACAGTATGGTTTAGAGCCGTTTATTAAAAAATGTAAAGAAAGCGTCTGGAAATACAAAGGCATGTGGGAAGATTTTTCCAACACCGTAGGTTTCTGGGCAGATATGGATCATCCCTATGTAACCTACCACAATGAATTTATTGAATCAGAATGGTGGGCGCTGAAGCAGATCTGGGACAAAGGACTTCTTTACAAAGGTTATAAGATTGTGCCTTACTGCCCCAGATGCGGAACGCCTTTATCCAGCCATGAAGTTGCCCAGGGCTATAAAGATGTAAAAGAACGCTCCGCCATCGTACGTTTTAAAATTGTGGGAGAAGACGCATATTTCCTGGCATGGACAACCACGCCGTGGACCCTGCCCTCCAACGTGGCTCTCTGCGTAAACCCGAAGGAAGATTACGTAAAAATCAAGAATCCGTCTGAGGATAAAATTTATTACATGGCAGAAGCCCTTGTGGAAAAGGTTGTGGGAGAAGACGCAGAAATTCTTCAGAGGTATAAAGGCAAAGATCTGGAATTTATGGAGTACGAACCACTGTTTAAGTTCGTAGAACCGAAGAAGAAAGCATTTTATGTAACCTGTGCAGATTATGTTACCCTGACCGACGGTACCGGTGTGGTTCATATTGCCCCGGCATTTGGTGAAGATGACGCCAATGTGGGAAGAGTTTATGATCTGCCCTTTGTACAGTTGGTGGATGAAAAGGGAGAAATGACCAGGGAAACGGACTGGGCAGGCACTTTCTGTAAAGAAGCGGATATGCCGATTCTGCAGGCTCTGGAAGATAAAGGTCTTCTGTTTAGTGCGCCTAAGTTTGAACACAGCTATCCTCACTGCTGGAGATGCGGAACCCCTCTGATTTACTATGCAAGAGAGTCCTGGTTCATTAAAATGACTGCAGTGAAGGAAGACTTAATCCGCAACAACAATACCATCAACTGGATTCCGGAAAGCATCGGCAAAGGCCGTTTCGGAGACTGGCTGGAGAACGTACAGGACTGGGGAATCAGCCGGAACCGTTACTGGGGAACACCGCTGAATATCTGGCAGTGCGAATGCGGCCATATGCATTCCATCGGAAGCATTGAGGAGCTGAAATCCATGTCAGACAACTGTCCGGACCAGATTGAGCTGCACCGTCCGTACATTGATGCAGTAACCATTAAGTGTCCGAAATGCGGAAAGGAAATGCACCGGGTGGAAGAAGTGATCGACTGCTGGTTCGATTCGGGAGCAATGCCTTTTGCACAGCATCATTATCCTTTTGAGAACAAAGAGCTGTTTGAACAGCAGTTCCCGGCGGACTTTATCTCAGAAGCCGTGGATCAGACCAGAGGATGGTTTTACTCTCTGCTGGCGATTTCTACCCTGATCTTCAACAAGGCTCCTTACAAAAACGTAATTGTTATGGGACATGTACAGGATGAAAACGGCCAGAAAATGAGTAAATCCAAAGGAAATGCAGTGGATCCCTTCGACGCTCTGGAAACTTACGGAGCCGACGCCATCCGCTGGTATTTCTACTCCAACAGCGCGCCCTGGCTGCCGAACCGTTTCCACGGAAAGGCAGTAGTGGAAGGACAGAGGAAGTTTATGGGTACGTTATGGAATACCTATGCGTTCTTCGTTCTTTACGCAAATATTGACAATTTCGACCCCAGCAAATATACTTTAGATTATAACGGCCTGCCGGTAATGGATAAATGGCTGTTATCAAAGCTGAATACTTTAATTAAAACGGTAGATAAGGATCTGGAACAGTATAAGATTCCGGAGACCGCTCATGCACTGCAGGATTTTGTAGATGATATGAGTAACTGGTATGTAAGAAGAAGCCGTGAGAGATTCTGGGCCAAAGGAATGCCTCAGGATAAGATTAATGCCTATATGACCTTATATACGGCATTAGTGACCGTTGCCAAGCTGGCAGCGCCGATGGTACCGTTTATGACAGAAGATATTTATCAGAACCTTATCCGCAGCATCGATAAAGACGCTCCGGAGAGTATTCATCTGTGCGACTTCCCGGAAGCAAACCAGGAATGGGAAGACAAAGAACTGGAAGAAGCCATGGATGAAGTTCTGGATATTGTGGTACTGGGAAGAGCGGCGAGAAATACGGCGAATATTAAGAACAGACAGCCAATTGGCACCATGTATGTGAAAGCGCCTCACGATCTGCCTGTTTTCTATACAGAGATTATTGCGGACGAGTTAAATGTTAAGGAAGTGAAGTTTGCAGAAGATGTGGAATCCTTCCTGTCTTACAGCTTTAAGCCGCAGTTAAAAACCGTAGGACCAAAATATGGAAAACTTCTCAATGGCATCCGCAGCTACCTGTCTGAAGTGGATGGAAGAAAGGCCATGGCACAGTTACAGCAGGAAGGAGCGTTACGCTTCGAAATCGACGGTAATGCTGTGGAGCTGAAAGAAGAAGATCTCCTGATTGAAACTGCACAGATGGAAGGATTTGTGACAGAAAGCGAAGGTGAAGTTTCCGTAGTTCTGGATACCAACCTGACACCGGAGCTGATTGAAGAAGGCTTTGTCCGTGAAATCATCAGCAAAGTACAGACCATGCGAAAAGAAGCAGGGTTTGAGGTTATGGATAAAATTAAAGTATATGCAAAAGATAATCAGAAAATTCTTGACATCATGAAGGCTCATGAATCAGAGATTAAAGCTGAAGTACTGGCAGATCAGATGATTCTGGGTGAAACATCCGGGTATGAAAAGGAATGGAACATTAATAAAGAAAAAGTAAAAATGGGCGTTTCCAAACTGTAGGAGGTTAAACGATGATCATTGATGAGCACTTTAAGAAGGAAGAATTTAAAAAAGGAGTAGAAGAGGCAGTTAAATTCCTGTACAGAAAGACTCTCAAAGAGGCGACACAGGAACAGCTTTTCCAGGCCGTATCTTATGTGGTAAAAGACGTTATTATTGATAACTGGCTGGAAACTCAGAATGCTTATGAAAAGCAGGATCCGAAGATTGTATACTATATGTCCATGGAATTTTTGATGGGCCGTGCCCTGGGAAATAACCTGATTAACCTGGGCGCTTACGGAGAAGTAAAAGAAGCTCTGGAAGAACTGGGACTGGATCTGAATGTAATTGAAGATCAGGAACCGGATCCCGCTCTGGGAAACGGCGGACTGGGACGTCTGGCAGCCTGCTTCTTAGATTCTCTGGCAACTTTAGGCTACTGCGCTTACGGATGCGGAATCCGTTACCGTTATGGAATGTTCAAACAGGAAATCCGCGACGGCTATCAGGTAGAAGTACCGGATAACTGGTTAAAGGACGGCTATCCCTTTGAACTGCGCAGACCGGAATATGCAAAAGAGGTACATTTCGGCGGACACGTCAGAGTGGAATATGATTACGAAAAAGGGGAAAACAAATTTATCCATGAAGGCTATCAGGCAGTAAAAGCCATTCCGTACGATATGCCAATCGTGGGATACAATAATAAAATTGTAAATACCCTGCGTATCTGGGATGCAGAACCGGTAATTGATTTCGAGCTGGATTCCTTCGATAAGGGCGATTACAAAAAAGCAGTAGAGCAGGAGAACCTGGCGAAAAACATTGTAGACGTTCTCTACCCCAACGATAACCACTATGCAGGAAAGGAACTTCGTCTGAAACAGCAGTATTTCTTTATTTCTGCAAGTATTCAGGCAGCCATTGCAAAATATAAGAAACAGCACAGCGACATTACCAAACTGTATGAGAAAGTAACCTTCCAGATGAACGACACGCATCCGACTATGGCAGTGGCAGAACTGATGAGAATTCTTCTGGATGAAGAAGGTCTTGGCTGGGATAAAGCATGGGAAATTACCACCAGAACCTGCGCTTACACCAACCATACCATCATGGCAGAGGCTCTGGAGAAATGGCCAATCGAGCTGTTCTCCCGCCTGCTTCCGAGAATTTATCAGATTATTGAGGAAATTAACCGTCGCTTCATTATTGAAGTACAGAATAAATATCCCAATAATTATGACAAGATTAAGAAAATGGCAATCATCTATGACGGACAGGTAAAAATGGCACATCTTGCCATCGTAGCTTCTTACAGCGTCAACGGTGTAGCCAGACTGCATACAGAAATTCTGAAGAATCAGGAGCTGAAAGATTTCTATGAGATGATGCCGGCCAAGTTTAATAATAAAACAAACGGTATCACCCAGAGAAGATTCCTCCTTCACGGCAACCAGATGCTGGCCCGCTGGGTGACAGAGCATATCGGAGATGACTGGATAACCGATCTGTCACAGATTCAGAGACTGGGCATCTATGCGGACGATGAAAAAGCACAGCAGGAATTTATGAACATTAAATACCAGAACAAAGTCCGTCTGGCAAAATATATTCTGGAGCACAACGGAATTGAGGTAAATCCCCGTTCCATCTTTGATGTACAGGTAAAACGTCTCCATGAATATAAGCGCCAGTTATTGAACATTCTGCACGTAATGTATCTGTATAACCAGATTAAAGAACATCCGGAAATGGAATTCTATCCCAGAACCTTTATTTTCGGAGCGAAGGCTGCAGCAGGATACCGCCGTGCAAAACTGACCATCAAACTGATTAATGCCGTTGCTGATGTGATTAACAACGATGCATCCATTAACGGAAAATTAAAAGTTGTATTTATTGAGAACTACCGTGTTTCCAATGCAGAGATGATTTTTGCCGCCGCAGACGTTTCCGAGCAGATTTCCACTGCAAGTAAGGAAGCTTCCGGTACCGGTAATATGAAGTTTATGCTTAACGGAGCCGTAACACTGGGAACCATGGACGGAGCCAATGTGGAAATCGTAGAAGAAGTAGGTAAAGATAATGCGTTTATCTTCGGTCTTTCTGCAGATGAAGTTATTAACTATGAAAATAACGGCGGATATGACCCAAGCTTCATCTATAATACAGATCCGGAAATCCGCAACGTATTAATGCAGCTTATCAACGGAACGTATTCCGAAGATACAGAAATGTTCCGGGATATTTATGATTCCCTTTTAAATACCAAGAGCAGCGACCGGGCAGACACTTATTTCATCCTGGCAGACTTCCATTCTTATGCGGAAGCACACAGACAGGTGGAAAAAGCATACCGGGATGAGAAGAGATGGGCGAAGATGGCTATGTTAAATACAGCCTGCAGCGGTAAATTCTCTTCCGACAGAACCATCCAGGAATATGTAGATGAAATCTGGCATCTGGATAAAGTAGTGGTTGATTAATTAAGAGAAATGAAAATGCTTTCCCTTCCATGTGAAGCGGAAAGCATTTTTATTTTCTGGTGCATAAAGTATAATAAAATCAGGATTTACAGAGGTTTCTATGGAATTAAGAGGAATAGATGTCAGTGCTTATAATACCGTTACCAACTATCAGGAAGTGGCGAAAGAAGGAATCCGGGTGGCTATTTTAAGAATTACGGAAAAAGGAAACGCCGTGGATCCCACCTTTGAGAGGAATGATAAGGGATTCCGGGAGGCAGGGATAAAGACAGGCGTTTATAAATACAGCTATGCGTTAAATGTAAGTCAGGCACAGGAAGAAGCCAGGAAAGTTCTGGGGGTTCTGAAAGGGAGAACTCTGGACTTTCCTGTTTTTTACGATATGGAGTGGAGTCAGCAGAGAATTTTGTCAAAGGGAGAACTTACAGATATTGTAAAAGCCTTTCGGGAAGTAATTGTGGAAGGAGGATATTCCTTCGGGATTTACTGTAACCTGGACTGGTACCGGAATGTGCTGGATACAAAAGCGCTGCCCTACGATTACTGGCTGGCAGCTTATCCTTATAATGACCGGGGGGTGATTGTAGAGTCGCTGCGCCCATCTGTGGGGATAGGATGGCAGTACAGCTCTAAAGGACGGTTAAAAGGAATTACCGGAGATGTGGATATGGACGTTTTCTATAAAGATAACTTCGGAGAGAAGGAAGAAGTACAGGAATATAAGATCTGGGTGGGACGCTGTACGGGAAACGCCGTAAATGTAAGGAGCGGCCCGGGACTGGAGTATCAGAACATTCCCGGCTATCCTACGCTGAATAAAGGAAATCTGGTGGATGTGATCGGAAGTGCAAAAGATACAAAAGGAGATACCTGGTATCGGGTACTCATTGCGAAAAAATATAAGGGATATGTTTACTATAAGTACATGTCCCGCAATTAAGCAAAGAGAGTATCTGGCATCAGATATATGGAATGAATCAGCAAATATCGTCTCTCAAAATTAAGCGGAGTTCCAAAAACGACGGTAATGGATATATGTTCCGGGAAAAGCTCTTTACAAAAATGCTCTGCAGGAACTATCTGGCGGCTTGCAAAAGCACTTCAATGTACTATGGAAGAGATTATGGCGTTTGACAGGAATGATCATGCGTACGACGAGGAAACCGGACTTCCGATAAACCGGGAGTATCTGGAGCGAGGGCTGCCGCCTTATCTGCAGACATCTATCAAACAGATGTGTGCTTCCTGGGCAATTGAGGACAGCGGGAAAAAAGATTACCATTGGGATATTGCATGGAACGAGCTGAATGCAGATATAAACGCTGCAGAATCCGGACTGGAGATTTCCTCGGAACAGGCGTGGTATCTGCGGGAGAAATATTTAAGGATGAAACGAGGTGAGTAAAGGATCTCTATTTCCTCCTTCAGGCGCATATAAATAAACAAAAGTAAAAAAAGGGAACTTTCCATGAACTATTTATGGGGTGCAATGATATTGATTGGAGTCATCTATGGGACGGCTGCCGGGAATCTGCAGGAGATTACAGAGGCAGCCGTCTCTTCTTCCAAAGAGGCCGTAAATTTATGCATTTCCCTGGCCGGTGTGACGGCTCTCTGGATGGGAATGATGAGAATTGCGGAAACCAGCGGTCTGGTACAAAAGCTGACAGAAAAAATACGCCCGGTACTGCACTTCTTTTTTCCAAAAGTGGAAAACGGTTCCAAAGCCCAGCATTATCTGGCAGTCAATATGGTGTCCAACGTACTGGGGCTGAACTGGGCGGCAACGCCTTCCGGCCTGAAGGCAATGGAGGAGCTGGATAAACTGGAAGAAAGGCGCAGAAAAATAGGCGCCGGGGGACAGCCACCGGGAACCGCCAGCAATGAAATGTGCACCTTCCTGATTATAAATATTTCGTCCTTACAGTTGATTCCGGTCAATATGATTGCTTATCGGAGTCAGTACGGAAGTGTGAATCCGGCGGCGATTGTAGGTCCGGGAATCGCCGCTACTGCCGTCAGTACCCTGGTGGGGATTTTATTCTGTAAAATTATGGACAGGAGCGGCAGATGAGAGTACTTCTGTATCTTTCCAATCTGGTGATCCCCTTTTTATTCTTTTACATTATCGGTCACGGCCTGTTAAGGCGGGGAAATATTTACCAGGATTTTCTGGATGGCGCCCGGGACGGACTGGATGTGACTGTAAAGTTAGTTCCCACGTTAATCGGACTGTTAGTGGGGGTGGGGATCCTGCGGGCTTCCGGATTTCTGGACTTACTGAGTCTGGGAATCGGGAAACTGACATCTCTGTGGGGCGTGCCTTCAGAAGTAATTCCCGTAGCCCTTGTGAGGCTGTTTTCTTCCAGCGCAGCCACAGGGCTGCTTCTGGATATTTTTAAAGAAATGGGGACGGATTCCCTGGCAGGGCTGACCGGCGCCCTGTGTCTGAGCGCCACAGAAAGCGTTCTGTATTGCATGAGCGTTTATTATGGTTCTGTAAATGTGAGAAAGACCAGATATACCCTTACCGGAGCTCTTTTAGCTACTCTGGGAGGGATTGCAGCCAGTATTTTCCTGGCACGGCATATGATGCCCTAAAAAAGGAATGATTCCGGAAAGTTCCTGCATAAGATAATAATGGATTCTTATGACAGGAGGGAAAGTTATGGTATCCATTAGTTTATGCATGATTGTGAAAAATGAAGAAGCCGTTTTAGGGCGGTGCCTGGACTGTGTCAGAGAGATTGCAGACGAGATTATTCTGGTTGATACCGGTTCTTCGGATCAGACGAAAGAGATCGGAGCCAGATATACCGATAAAATTTATGATTATCCCTGGAAGGATGATTTTTCAGCAGCCCGTAATTTTGGTCTTCATGAAGCAAAAATGGACTACGTTATGTGGCTGGATGCAGATGATATGATCACCCCGGATCAGAGGGAAAAATTCCTGCAGCTAAAGGCGGCTCTGCCCTATGACAGGGAGAGCGGACTGCCGGTGGATGTGGTAATGATGAAGTATGCGGTGGCCTTTGACAGAAAGGGACGGCCCACCTTTTCTTTTTACCGGGAGAGGCTGTGGAGGAATGGGAAAGGATTTCTTTTTGAGGGGAAGGTTCACGAGGCGGTTCAGACCTATGGAAATGTTGTTTATGAGGATCTGATTGTGGAACACAGAAAGGTAAAAAGCCGGGACAGAAACCGGAATCTGCGGATTTATGAGCGGATGAGAAAGGAAGGGAAAATCTTAACTCCCAGGGAGCAGTTTTACTATGCCAGAGAATTATACGATCACCAGAGATACACGGATGCGGCCAAGGCATTCCGCCAGTTTCTGAAGATGCCGGACGGATGGGCGGGAAATAAAGCCGATGCCTGCCGTTTTCTGGCTTACTGCTGTTATTACATGGGGAATGAGGCAGGGGGTCTGCAGGCCCTGTTAGACGGCCTGAAATACGGAGTTCCCAAGGCCGAGCTATGCTGCGACATCGGGAAGCATTTTATGGATCGGAAACAGTGGAAGGAAGCGGCTTTCTGGTACCGCGCCGCAGAAGAGCTGCCCCGGGAGAACACCCAGGACTGTTTCCTTGTGGGAGACTGTTACGGGTATCTTCCCTGTATCCAGTTAAGCGTCTGCTACGACGCCCTGGGAGAGAGGGAGCAGGCGGCTTATTATCACAGGAAAGCCGGACAGTGGAAGCCCTATGGGGAAGAATATCTGAAAAATAAACCTTATTTTGAATTCCGGTAACCTTACAGGATCTCCTGCCTGCTATTTTCCATCTCCAGGAGTTTAAAAGAAAACATCAGGTAGAGAATGTCATCGGGATTATCCAGATCGCATTCCAGGATATGTTTGATTTTGTCCATCCGGTACAGAAAGGTGCTGCGGTGGATGAACAGATCTTTGGCGGACTGTACGGCGTTTAAATGGTTATTCAGATAAGTCTGCAGGGTGTGCAGATACTCCGTGTTCTGAGTTTCGTCCATTTCTTTGAGAACCAGCAGTTTTTCATGGCAGAGCATATAGCCTGGCAGCCGTCGTGCAGACTCATCTAAAATATAAGAAAGGGCCACCTGATTGAAACGGTGAATCCATAAATAGGGTTTCTGCCTGGTTCCCAGATCCAGAGCGATACCGGCCTGGATATACTGGCGGCGCAGATTCATATGGCCTTTCATGGCGCGGCTGTAGCCCGCCTTTAGGAAACCGTCCCGGATAAAACAGGTCAGTTCCTGAGAGATCTCATCTTCTGTGAGATTTAAAAGGGTCAGATTAAAAAAGGTAACAATTTCTTCTTTAAACTGGAAGCTGCAGCTTGAGGGAAACAGATTCTCAATATAGCTGCAGATGGTATTTGCAGTCAGATTTTTCTGATCAAAAAGACTGATGCGCAGTACGAGGGCAAGGTACTGATGTTCCGGATCCCAGTTCAGAGCAGACAGCTGTTGGCTGATCTTAATATAGTCGGCTGCCTTGTCTGACAACAGATGAATAAAAATAGAATGAAGAGCCTTCTCCCCCGAAGTGGAGGGAACGGACTCCTGAAAAAGCACATATTCCATAAAAGAAGCCAAAAACTGAAGCAGGTAAGCGTCAGCAGCGTTTAACTGCCGGGGGTATTCCAGCATCATCAGCCGGTGGGTAGTATGTCCGAACCGGAGGATGTTTACATTCCACGAGCGAAGGCCGGTAATGTGACTGGGGAAGATAAAGGGATCTTTCGCGTCCTGGACACTGTTAAAATAGCGATCCTGTTTCATGGAGTTCATGTAATCGATTTTCTTTGCGCTGTCATTGAAAATCTGATACTCCTGGGGAAGGCTCTGCATGCCCACAGAGGCGATCAGGGAGAAATCAGCCCCCAGAACGCACAGAGGATTTCCGAAAAGAGGATGGGAAATATTCAGAAGCTCCTGCACGGAACCACCGCCCAGACTGATTTTCGTTAAATCCTGCTCCCACTTATCATAAATGTCAAAAAAGCCCTGGATCCGGTTAAAAACACCTGTTACGGGTTCCTGGCTCTGTAAGAAAAGGCAGGGGTAGTTCCGTTCTTTTTCGGATACGGCTCCGGGGAAAACGAAAAGGCAGCCTGAGAAATCCTCCTGGTCTGCATCAATCGTCTCCGAATCACAGGCTACGTAGAGCCGGTTGGAAGAAAAGGACAGATTTTTATCCCAGAACAGGGGCCGGGTCAGTTCTGCCCGGGTGGGAAAATCAAAGGAAACCATATCAGGGTAATGTTTCTTTATCAGTTGTAAGAAAAGAGCGCCGTTTAATTTCAATGGAAATCCCCCTTTAAGAAGTAAAAAAAGTCCTGGCAAGCCGGGCTGCGTCCACGGCATTTTCCGTATAGCCGTCCGCGCCGATTTCATCGGCAAACTCCTGGGTGACCGGAGCCCCTCCCACCATGATTTTAAGCGGGCGTCCGGGGAAAGCATGACGGATGGATTTAACCAGCTGTTTCATCTGGGGCATAGAAGTTGTAAGCAGCGTAGAGATACATACGAGAGAAACTTCGGGATGTTCTTTAATGGTTTTAAGGAAGACCTTAGAAGAAACATCTACCCCCAGATCGATAATCTGAAATCCTGCACAGCGAAACATAATGGCTACCAGATTTTTACCAATGTCATGTAAATCTCCGGCCACAGTTCCCACAATGACAGTGGCAATAGGGGCCAGAGAAGGATCTGTCTCTTTTTCCAGATAAGGGGACAGGGCATCCAGCCCTTTTCTCATGCTTCTGGCGCTGGCCAGAATCTGGGGAATGAAAGTATCGGCACTGCGATACAGATCTCCTATTTTCTGCATGGCGGGAACCATGCTTTCCTCAAGAATCCTCTTGATCGGGTACCCTTCTTTCAGAGCCTGCTGTATGTAATTTTCCGTATCTTTTGGATAACCGTTTTCAATAGAATCGCGTATCTGATGAAGTAACATAGGATGTCCTCCGCGTTGTTAGTCTAACAGTATTTTAATCGTTTTCCGGGTAAAAAACAAGGAGGTCCTACTGGATTAAAAAACAGGCGGTATAGGCAATGGTTCCGCTTCCGTAGTAATAAGAAAGGCGGTTGTCCTGACAGACCTGGGTAACCAGCATACCGTAAGCCTCCATGGAAGAAACAGACTTTTCGGGGAAACGGCAGGGAGCATCCGGATAGGTACAGTTCTTACATACAGAACAGCATCCGGTTCCTAAGGGGAGACGTCCCGGAGCCTGCTTTTGCAAAATCTTATCCATTTTCAGGAAGCTGTCTTTGTGGGCGGCTTCCGTCTCTTTCATTCCCTCAAAATCCAGGGAATCTTCTAATTCTCCTACAGTCTGTACCAGAATTCCCCACTGGTATTTCCGGATTCTTTCTTCACATTCTTCCAGAGTGCCGCATCCGGGAGGACAGGCCCAGTTGGCATCGTATTGATGACATTTGTCGCTGGCGCACATGGCGCGTACTTCCGGGAGCAGGCGGATAGTGCTGCAGTCCAGCAGAGCCGTATGGGTAAATCCGCATTCCTTTGCAATGGTTTCTAATTCCTGATAATTCATATGGGTTTCCTCCTGACTTCTTAGAAAGAAAGAGACTGCCGCTGAAAATTGTCTCAGGGCAGCCCTTTCCTTGTAAGGATTTCTATAGAATTCTACAACAACTGAGGTTGCATGATTAAGCAGCCAGTTCTTTCGCTTTCTGAGCAGCGGAAGCAGCGTCTGGTGTATAAGCATCTGCTCCGATTTCATCTGCGAATTCCTGAGTAATCGGTGCGCCGCCTACCATAATCTTAATATTGCTGCGGAAATCCTGTTCATTTAAAGCAGCAACCGTATCTTTCAGAGCCGGCATGGTTGTGGTAAGCAGTGCGGACAGACCTACGATCTTAACGTCCGGGTTTGCTTTCACTGCTTCGATGAATTTCTCTGTAGGAACGTCTACGCCTAAATCAATAACTTCAAAACCGGCGCTTTCAATCATCATGCCAACCAGGTTTTTGCCGATGTCATGTAAGTCTCCGGCAACGGTTCCCAGGATCATCTTTCCGGCAGATCCGGCAGCTCCTGAAGCAAGATGAGGTTTCAGCACTTCAACGCCTTTTTTCATTGCACGTGCGGCAACCAGCATTTCCGGAACGAAAATCTCGTTATTTTTAAATTTTTCACCAACAACGCCCATTGCGTCAATCATAGCATTGAGGACTTCTGCTGCGTCACAGCCTTCGTCCAGAGCTTCCTGAACAAGACCTCCTACTAATTTTGCTTTTCCTGCGATAATGGTGTCTGCTACTGTCTGAATTTTACTCATAACTAATTCCTCCTTAATGTTTCCTTTGCACTCATTTTTTATTTTCCGGCGGAAGGGTGGCTGGGCCTGCCGCACAGGGTTCGTTTTTTATTTCTTAACCGGTCCGATTAATCCTTCCCGGTAAGCGCCGATGTATTCCATACAATAGTCGTCCAGTCCTAAAAGAGCTTCTGTAGCGTAGATTAATCCCAGCATATCCCGGTTGGTGGGATCCAGGATGGCGCTGTCCAGACCGGCATTCATGGCCAGAACTGTAAAGCCCAGGTTTACCAGTTTCCGGACAGGCAGGTTAAAGGAAATGTTGCTGACTGCCGCAGTAATATGTATGGACGGATAGCGTTTCCGGACAGTGGAAATCACTTCTGTATTTAAAGCGATTCCGTCTTCGGATGTACAGAGCATCTCTACCAGCGGATCAATATGGATACGGCTGGGGGAGATGTGATATTCTTCTGCCTTTGCCATAATCTTATCGAATACGCGGAGACGGTCGGCTGCCGTCTTGGGGATTCCGGTGTCGTCGCTCAGCAGGGCGATGACCTGCCAGTCTTTGTTCTCTTCCTGAGCCATAATCGGGAAGATTTTATCAATTTTATCTCCCTCGCCGGATACAGAATTGAAAAGACCGGGGCGTTTACAGAATTTATAAGCCTGAGTCAGAACGTCTGCGCTTGGGCTGTCCACAGAGATGGGAAGATCGGTAACTTCCTGAATGCAGTCAATCATCCACTTCAGGGTTTCTGCTTCTTCGGCCTCCGGTACAGAAGCACAGCAGTCGATGAATGTGGCGTTTGCTGCTGCCTGTATTCTGGCACGCTCTTTAATAAATTCGGAATCTCTTTCCGCAATGGCTTTTGCCACGGAAGGAATGGAACCATTGATTTTTTCTCCAATTATAATCATGTTAAACCTCCTACATTACTATCACGATCTGAATTCTGACTTTATTGTATCAGAGGAGGGGGCAGGAGGAAATACCACAAACTATTTGGAATCAGAAGGCGTTCTTCCTACACATTGTAGGAAGAGTTTTTAGCGCCTTTGGAAGTGAAAGAAGAGAGAAGAAACTTGTTTATCTGACAGAGACAGAAAGAACCTGCTGCAATTACAAGAAGAGTGAGAAGGAAGACGCCGCAGAATTTTATATAAGAGGCATCTTCCAGGGGAATCCAGGTTAAAATCTGAGTAAGCACTACATGATGTACAAGGCAGACTGCATAAGAATACCGGGCTCCCACAGAGAAAACCTTTCTGAGGGAAGGCTGTGTTATCTGTTCCCCAATCCAGGCCAGTATGAGAAAGCAGAAGACCCCTGCCAGTGGAATTTTAAGCATTTCCATTCCCAGAGGCGCTTCAGTTTGGGGGAGGCTGAAAATTACAGCTCCTGCCAGAGCCAGACCGGCCTGCCGGAGGGAGATTTTTTTCCAGTAACGGATAAAGTACATTCCGAAGAGGAATTCCGGGATCCTTACCGGTAAAAAGTAATTCTGCGGCAGGGAAAAGGGATACCAGAAAGCAAAGAGAAGGTATACGGAAACCGCCAGACAGGCCAGAATAACAGGATGCCGGTTCATCCCCTTTAAAAGCAGAGGGAAAAGAAGGTAACACAGGATAATAAGTCCCAGAAACCATTCTCCCAGCAGATAAAAGGTGGGGACTACCGAGTGGGCGATTCCGTCCATTCCCATAATCGTATAGAGAAACCGGTAAAGGGGAACTTCCTGGCGAAAGCCCCGGGTCAGCACCGTAAAAACAGCCGCAACGGCATAAGCCAGCCAGAACATGGGATAGATGGCCAGAAACCGGCGGCGGAAGAAATCCTTTAAGTGAAAGTTTTCCTGATAGGTGTACATCAGAGACGCCCCGGAAACAATCAGAAAAAGGGACACCCCAAGGTGCCCCGGCTCCAAACCTAAAATTTCCGACGGGCCGATAAAATATGAGGCTCCGTCGGGGTTTAAAAGCCGGTAGCGGATATTAAAGTGAAAGATCACCACAAGGAAAATAGAAAGGGCACGTATAAAGTCCAGATAAAAAATGCGTTCCTTTTTCAAATCGGCTCCTCCTTAAGCAGCGCCTGATTCTTTTTCAGGGTATCGGAAATCACAGACCGGGTATAAGCGCCCAGCCGTCTGCGGGCATCCTTATCCAGATCTTGGGGGTAAATGGGTTTGCAGTATTCCACAATTACATGACAGGGGGTGATTTTCGGAAAATGGCTTTCAAAAATTTCTGCCGTATTGGTCATGGCGATGGGGACGATGGGACAATTGGTCTTCGTGGCGATTTTGAAGCTTCCCTCATGGAAAGGAAGAAGTTCCAGCTCGCTTTCCTGTTTATTGCGGGTTCCCTCCGGGAAAATGCAGATGGAAATGCCCTCTTTAATCTTCTCCACAGCAGTAAGGATGGTCTGCAGCCCCTGTTTGATGTCCTTACGGTTTAAAAACAGACAGTGAAGGTACTTCATCCACCGGGAAAGCAGGGGAATGTGCAGCATTTCGTATTTGGCCACGTATCCCGTTCTGCGGGGACACCGGGAATAGGTCAGAAGGATGTCGAAGAAACTTCTGTGGTTGCCGATATATAATACAGGCTCCTCTGTGGGAACATTTTCCTCTCCTATGACTGTAACTGTGATTCCGGTAATGCGCAGGATAAACCGGAACATAAACTGAATTAAATGGAGGGAACTGAGATCCTTTTTCATGGGAGAAAATTTTCCCACGATCCACTCTCCCACAAGAATGGGAATGGATAAAATCAGAAATCCGATGACTGTAATACAAACAAGAATAAAACGAAACATAGGGCTCATACCTTTCTCAATTAGACTATTACCATTATACGGAAAACAGAAAAAAGTTGCAATAAATCTTTTGCCCTCTCATAGAATAGAAATAAGAGAAAAAACACAGGTGCCAGAATGAAAGAAATCAGCCGGATTCTTCTGACGGCGGCAGTTCTCGTCTTTTGTCTCGCCGGCTGCCGCGTGATAAGGGTAGAGGAAGGAAATAAGCAGGATCTGGAATATGAGGTAGTGCAGGAGGAAGCGCTGCCCCGGGAGATCAAAGAGCTTATTCAGCAGAAAAAAGAAAACGAATTTCAGATGGTGTATCAAAATGAAGAGTTTTTGTATCTGATAAAGGGATACGGCCGGCAAATGACAGGGGGATACAGTATCCGGATAGAGGAGCTGTCTGTGTCGGAAACTGCCGTTTTCTTTTCTACCAGACTCATGGGGCCCTCCCAGGAAGAGAAGAAAAGCAGCGAGCCGTCCTATCCGTACATTGTTGTGAAGATTTCCTACCGGGAAGAGCCGGTGCAATTTCAATAACAGATGGTAAAGGAGAGGTTATATGGAATTAAAAAAAGAAAGAATTCAAATGCTCCGGGAAAAAAGCAGAGCGTCTACCCAGCTTACCTTTGACGAAGATTATAATGTGCCGGATGTGAAACCGGACATCGGACGGATGATACAAAGCAAGGGAGAAGTCCGGGTAGAAGAAGTCAGGCTGATGGAAAATCACGCCTATGTGAAAGGAGAGCTGGGCGTGGACCTGCTCTATGTGGGAGAGGAGGAAGGAAGAGTATACAGTCTGTCGGCCCGTCTGCCCATAGAAGAAACCCTGAACCTGGACGGGATGGAGAGCGGAGACAAAATGTGCCTGAAATGGGAAATCGAAGATCTCAGCCTGCATGTGATTAACTCCAGGAAAATGAATATTAAAGCCATTGTCAGCTTTTATGCGCTGGTGGAGGAGCCGAAAACTCTGATGCTTCCCGTGGAAACGGACGAGGAAAATGTTTCGGAAAAGAAAAAGAAGATGCGTCTGTTAGGCCTTGTGGTCCATAAAAAGGATACCATACGGATCAAAGAAGAGATTACCCTTGCGTCTAATAAGCCCAACATATCTGAGATTCTCTGGAGCACCATGGAAGTGCGGGGGCTGGAAATCCGGCCGGGAGAACACGCCCTGGAGGTAAAAGGAGAGCTGTTTGTCTTCGCCCTTTACGCCGGGGATGAAGAGGGGAACCCCCTGCAGTGGCTGGAATATGCCCGGCCCTTCCAGGCGCAGGCAGAATGTGAAGAATGTACTTCCGATCTGATTCCCAACATAGAAACTACAGTCATGCAGCAGAGTCTGGAGGTCAAACCGGATGCGGACGGAGAGGAGAGGCTTTTGACGGCAGAGGCTGTGCTGGAAATGGACATCAGACTCTACAGGGAAGAAGAGCATGAGATTTTGCTGGATATTTATACTCCTCTGGCAGAATGCATTCCTCAGGGAAGGGAAGAAGTACTGGAAAGTCTTCTGGTACGAAACTTCTCGAAATGCCGGTTAAACGACCGGATTCCCATGAAAGAGACCCAGGGCAAAATCCTGCAGATTTGCCACAGCCAGGGGAAAATCAAAGTGGATAAAACGAAAATTGTGGAAAACGGGATCCAGGTAGAGGGAGTTGTCCAGGTAAAAGTTCTCTATATTATAGGAAATGACGATATGCCTTTCTATTCCATGGAGGCTATGATTCCATTCAGCCATACAGTGGAGGCTGTGGGAATAACCGAACAGTGTGTCTACCATCTGCGGACGGATCTGGAACAGTTGTCCACAACTATGGTAGACAGCGACGAAATCGAGGTGAAAGCGGCCCTGAGCCTGAATCTGCTGGTGCTGTGTCAGGACAGAGAAAAAATTATTGAAGAAATCATCCAACAGCCCCTGGATCAGGAGAAACTTCAGAATATGCCCGGGATTACCGTATACATTGTACAGCCCAAAGATACTCTCTGGGATATAGCGAAAACATTCTATACAACGGTGGAGCAGATTTGCCGCCTCAACGATCTGCAGGAAGAAGAAATCAAACCTTATCAGCCCCTGCTTTTGGTGAAAAAGGTGGAAAGTTAAAAGAGGCTGTGCTATAATGAAAACTGTATACAAAAAACAAAGTACAAAAGATAATTGGAGGTAGGCAATGCGGTTAAGGGCAATGGCAAAGATTAATCTGGGACTGGATGTGCTTCGGAAACGGCCGGATGGTTATCATGAAGTCCGCATGATTATGCAGACCATACAGATGTATGATGTATTAACCATGGAAAAGTCGAAAAAAGGTGAAGTTTCTCTGAAGACAAATCTGCCCTATATTCCCACAGACAGAAGAAATCTGGTATATCAGGCAGTAGAGCTTCTGCGGGAGGAATTTCAGATTCAGGAGGGAGTGAATCTGGAGTTAGAGAAATTTATTCCGGTGGCTGCAGGCATGGCTGGAGGAAGTTCTGATGCTGCTGCGGCATTTGTGGGGATGAACCGTCTGTTTCAACTGGGCCTTTCAGAGAAGGATTTAATGGAACGGGCCGTCCGAATCGGCGCAGACGTGCCCTACTGTATTATGAGAGGCACGGCTCTTGCAGAGGGAATCGGGGAAAAGCTGACGCCTCTGCCGTCCCTGCCTTTTTGCTATATTCTAATTGGAAAACCGGGGATTAATGTATCCACGAAAATGGCTTATGAAAAGCTGAATTTAAAAGAAATTTCTCATCATCCGGATATAGACGGGATGGTAAGAGATATACAGAAGGGCGATCTATACAGTCTGATCCCCAGGATGGAAAACGTGTTTGAACCGGGCATTGTAAAAGAGTATCCGGTAATTGCCAGGATTAAAGACTGCATGATGACTCACGGAGCCCTTAAGGCGGTGATGAGCGGAAGCGGCCCTACGGTATTCGGCATTTTCGACCGGGAGGATACGCTGCAGAAGGCCTGTGAGGAATTAAGGAAAAGCCGGCTGGCCAAAACGGTATTTGCCACACAGATATTTCCGGGGACGGGACGATAAATAAAGGAAGGTACGGAGACGATGAGCAATTTTACAATACATATGGACGAATATCTGCCTCTTCGGGATGTGGTTTTTAACACCCTCCGCAGGGCGATTTTAAAAGGAGAATTAAAGCCCGGGGAGCGTCTGATGGAGATCGCTTTGGCAGAGCGGCTGGGGGTCAGCCGTACGCCTATCCGGGAGGCTATTCATAAACTGGGCCAGGAAGGACTGGTAGTCATGATTCCCCGCAGAGGAGCCATGGTAGCCAATATTACAGAGGAAGACCTGAATGATGTGCTGGAAGTTCGCCTGGGACTGGAGATTATGGCCATCGAGAAAGCCTGCAAACGTATGGACCAGGAACAGTTGGAAAAGCTGAAAAAGGCGGGAGAGGAATTCAGAGAGACCATGAAAACCGGAGATCTGACGCTGCTGGCGGAAGCAGATGTGAATTTTCATGAGATCATTTATCAGGCGTCGGGAAACAAGAGGCTGATTCAGATGCTGAATAATCTGCGGGAGCAGATTTACCGCTACCGGATTGAGTATTTAAAGGATGAACAGACCCGCAACCAGCTGGCAAACGAGCATGATGAGATGTATCAGGCCATTTGCAGAAAAGATATGAAAGAAGCCTGCCGCATGACCAGCATCCATATTGAAAATCAGAGAAGAGCCATTATCCGGACCATACATGGGGAAGAGGAATAAGAAACAGATTTTGGCATATCCTAAAAGAGACGGTGAAGACACCGTCTCTTTTGATTATGGAAAAAAGGAGAAAGCTTATGGAGCAGAAGACACCGGTATCTGAGAAGATTTGGATGAATGAGTCTTATATCCGGAAGAAATGTGAAAATTGTGCAGATATTATTATCCGTCCCATGAAACTGGGAGAAGAAGAGAAAGTTTCCTGCCTTGCTGTTTATATAGAAGTGGCGGTTTCCAACATGATGCTGGAAGATTCCGTTATCGGAAAACTGATAAACCATTTCTGGGAGGTTTCCCCGGGGGAAATGAAAGAATTTCTGGAAAATAACAGCCTGGGAATCTCTGATGTAAAAGAGCTTGCCACCATGGAAGAGGCCATGGACGCCATGCTGGCGGGAAATGCTGTTTTCTTTATGCATGGCTATGACCGGGCCATAAAAATTGCAGGCAAAGGGTATCCTGCCATGCCCGTAAGCAAGGCGGAGACGGAGAAAGTGCTGCGGGGCTCCAAGGAAGGATTTAACGATTCTGTAAAGATTAATTCTGCCCTTATCCGGAAACGAATCAAAGACACCCGGATGAAGGTGGAGGAACACACCCTGGGAGTACGATCCAATACGATGGTACAGCTTTTATTCATTGAAGATCTGGCTTCCCCGGAACTTCTCGCAGACATCCGCAGCCGTCTGAATTCTTTTGAAATTGACGGCGTATTAGACAGCGGGATGATCGAACAGTTAACTGAGGAGGTATGGTATTCACCTTTTCCCCAGTTTCAGACCACCGAGCGTCCGGATCGGGCGGCAATGGAACTTTTAAACGGAAGAGTGGTGCTCTTATGCGACAATTCTCCCGCAGCCCTGCTTTTGCCTACGACTTTTCACAGTTTCCTGCAGACCAGTGAAGATAAATATAACCGTTTTGAGATCGTGTCTTTTCTGAGGGCGCTCAGGTATCTGGCGGTGGTGACGGCCACCTTATTTCCCGGGCTGTATCTGGCAGTTATCCGGTTCCACACCCAGGTACTGCCGGCAAACCTGATTTTATCCTTTGCCCAGGCCCGGGAAGGGGTGCCTTTTTCCAGTATTGTGGAGCTGATATTTCTGGAACTGTCCTTTGAGCTGATTCGGGAGGCGGGAGTACGTATTCCGGGAGCTCTGGGAAATGCCATCGGGATTGTGGGCGGCCTGATCATCGGAGACGCGGCGGTCAGCGCCAATCTGGTCAGTCCCATTGTAGTCATGATAGTGGCGCTTACGGCTCTTGGTTCTCTGGCTATCCCAAACGAAGAATTTTCTGCGCCTTTTCGGCTGCTGAAATATCTGTTCCTGTTTTTAGGCGGTTTTCTGGGAATTTACGGGATTGTTCTGGGGATCTATCTGGTGGCTGCACATCTGGCGGGGCTGTTAAGTTTCCATATTCCGTATTTAATGCCCTTCGTTAAGCGTTCTCCTATGAGCGGTCAGGGAGACGGGATTTTCAGAATGCCTTTTTTGCAGATGGTAAACCGGCCTGTGTTTGCCCGGGATAAGGAAAGAGTACGTTTAAAAAGGAGACAGGTGAAATGAATTTTGCAGAAAATAACAGAATCTCCCACAGACAGCTTCGAAGACAGATTCAACTGGCCCTGGCAGGGCCCTTCCTTCTCTGTCTGGTGGGAAACCAGGGGATTTTCGGTCTTTCCGGTCTGGCAGGAACCGTTGTGAATCTGCTTATTCTGGGGATTTATACCATTTTCTTAATCCGTCTGTCCGACAGTTATACAGATCTGGTGAAAACCTTTGGCAGTTTCCGGGGAAGAATGGCAGGTCTTCTTTATGTGGCATATACGATTCTGACAGCGTCGTATCTGCTGTGGGTCATTGGCAAAGTGGTGCCTGAGAGCCTTCTGCTGGGCGTTCCGGCCTGGATGGTCAGTCTGCTGGCTGCACTGGTAACAAGTCTGGGAAGCCATATGGGAATGCAAAAAAGAGGCAGAATGGCTGAAGTTACCTGCGGAATTGTTTTAGGCGGCGTCCTTCTCCTGCTGGTTTTAGGAGCGTTCCAGGGATCGGCGGATTATCTGAAAGAGATAACTGCCCCGGATGCCTTTTCCTGGAAGGAGACGGGACGGCAGACGTATTATGTTTTTGCCGGATTTTTCGGCCTGAGTCTTCTGCCCTTTCTGCTAAAGGATGTGGAACGCCCCCAAAGTGCGGGAAGAGCTGTCTTTTTTAGTATTGCTTTGCTGGATTTCATTCTTGGGGCGGCCCTTTTGATTCTGCCCGCGGTTTTCGGCTGGGATCGGATGATGGCAGAAACTTACCCCATCCTTCCTATGCTGGCAGGAGCGAATCTTCCCGGGGACGTGCTGTCCCGGTTTGATGTGATCTGGCTGGCCTTTCTGCTTTACAGCCTGCTGTTTGCAGTGGGCAGTATGTTTTACTATGGGAACCGGATTTTAGAGTCGGCTCATTTATTCAGCGGCCGGTTCTGGATGTGGATTCTGGCATGGATTCTTTCTCTGGAGGGCATCTGGGGATGGAACATGGGAGAGGTGTATTTTCCGGCTCTGCTGTATGGATTTGTGCCGCTGGGACTTCTCAGCCAGGTGGCTGCAGGCTTTTTATATAAAAGAAGACGAACAAAAAAACGGGAAAAGACAGGTGAATCGATATGAAAAAAACAGGAATTGCTGTTCTGCTTCTTCTGGGTATGACAGTTCTTGGAGGCTGTCAGGGAGTGGAACCGGAAAACAGGATCTATCCGATGGCTATGGCGGCAGAAGCCACGGATGAAGGCTATCAGGTGATTCTGGGGATGCCGGATATGCAAAGCGCCACAGGCCAGGAGAAACAGGGAGAAGGAGAATCCCGGACAGTTCTCAGTCTGGAGGGAAAAGATTTTGCAGAAATCCGGAATCTCTATAACCGCACCCAGGAGAAATATCTGGATATGGGCCATCTGAAGGCGCTGGTATTGGGAGAGCGGATGATTGAGGAGAAGAAGTGGGGAGAACTTCTGACTTACTTAAAAGACGAGAGGTTTATAGGAGAGGACATCTATGTATTTCAATGTGATGATGTAAATGTGCTTATGGAAAACAATGGAAGTCAGGGGATTTCTGTGGGAGAATATCTCACAGGAATTTATGAAAACCGTCCCCGGGACCGGGCGCGTAAAGGGGTCACTTTACGGGAGGTCTATCACAACTGGTATCGCTGGGGGAAGCTGCCGGTCCTTCCGGAAGTAAAAGCCGGTTCGGGAACCATGGAGTTAGAGCCTGTTTAAGTGTATAAATAAGCCAGATAATGGAAATACTTAAGGAAAGAAGCCAAAGGAGTGACAGAAGAAGTGAAGTGGATACAGGACTGGAAACGAAGAGGAGTCCTTGCATTGGCGGTTTCCTTTATGGCAGCATTTCTTCTGAATCCCTGTGAGGCAGAGAAGATGCCTCACGCTCTGGCCTGGTGGGGGATACTTTATCCCCGGTACTGTTTCTCAGAAACGGAGACAAATGGGAATCAGGGAGAGAAACCAGAGTTGTCATTGTGGGTTGCAGAAGCCCTGGATTGGTGATACAATCGAAAAAAAACAGGGGATTTGGAGGAAACTATGACAACAGGAGACGTTATTATCCGTGTAAAAGGGATTCAGGCCATGGGGGAGGAAGACACCCCGGAACCTGTGGAAGTGGTTACTGTAGGAAAACATTATTTTCGGAATGGAAGTCATTATCTGAGATATGACGAGCTGATGGAAGGATTTCAGGAACCGTCCGTGAATTATATTAAGCTGTCGCCGGACAGCGTAGAGGTCAGGAAAAAAGGCCTGACCAATGTACATATGGTATTTGAACATAAGAAAAAGAACATCACATTCTATACCACGCCTTTCGGCCAGTTGGAGCTGGGGATTTCCACTACAGATATTCAGATGCAGGAAGAGGAAGACCGGATTCATGCAGACGTGGAATATGCTCTGGAGATTAATAATGAGCATGCGGCAGACTGCTGGATTTCCATAGAAGTTGAAGATAAGAAACCGGGAGTATTTACGTTATAAAAATATATTTATGATAGGAAAAAGCGCCGCCCGTGCTGCAGCGAAAACTGTATGCACAGACGGCGTTTCTTTTGTTTTCTTATTTTTGGATGCGGTTTTTCATCCGCTGGAAGAAGCTCTGTTTCTTCTGCGGAGCGTTTAAAGAACCTCTTAGTCCTCGTACGCCTACGATGTAAAGTCCGCTGACTTCTGCCTTGATTTCCTTCTTTACAGGAATCAATTCAAAGATCTTCTCATCGGCAATCATGGTAACGATCTTCGGCCCTACCTTCACCTTTACAATCGGCAGCTTGGAACGGCGCATAAGTTTCGGCGTCTGGTCAATGACCATCTGCGGAAGACCGGATTGTTTCAAAGGAAGCCTTTTTTTATCAATTACCAGCATAGACATGGTCTGTTTTGTCGCTTCGATCTGTTCTTTCTGTGCAGCCTGCCTTTTCTCTGCTCTTTTTCCCAGAAAATATAAGGCGATCAGGGCAGCGATCAGAATGACTAAAATAATAAGAAGTACCACCCAGAGTTTCATATTCATCCTCCCCGAACCGTGTAGAAATCCTACATGTATTACTATTGAGTTTCTCTTCTTAAGAAAGAGAAGATAGCGAAATTATTTTAGCATTAATTACAGAAAAAGGCAATTATAAAATGAAAAACAGTGGAAAATCTAGATAACAAAGGTTATAATAACTCTATCCGACAAAATCCGACAAATTCGGGGGAATTTGTGACAGCGGCAGGACGGGCACAGAAAAAGTGATAGAAATGAAAAATGAGGAGTAAAAATGAAAAGGAAGGAAACACAGGAGAGAACGGCTGACCGGAAAAGCCAGAGAAGACTGACGCCAGAACAGAGAGAAAAACTGGAAAAAAAGAGAAAAATGCTGGATGAAATGTCAGAGGAAGAACGGGAGCAATGGCGGGCACAGCGGATTCAGAAGCGGAGAGAACTAAGAGAGAAGCAGATTCGCAAAACCCGTATGATTTTAGGCGCCTGCGCGCTGGTTCTGATTCTGGCGCTTATAGCAGGAATTGCAGGTATCCGAAGCTGTGTCAGGTCAGGGAAAGACAGCCAGGCTCCTTCCGGAACGGAACAGCAGAAAGGGACCGTACAGACCGGAGGCGCCATTGAGACTGTGGCAGACGTTAAGAAAACCGCAGAGTATCATGCGCAGATGTATGATTATGATAAGGCCATTTCTCTTTTAAAAGAAGATCCGGATTATGAAAAGGATGAAGAGATGCAGAAAAAGGTGAAAGAATATGAGGAGACCAAGGCCAGTTGTGTGGAGTGGCCCCTGGAAGAGGTGACTCATATCTTTTACCATACGTTAATTAAAGATCCTGCCAAAGCGTTTGACGGAGATTATAAAGAGGGCGATTATAACCAGGTAATGACCACCATTGACGAGTTTAATAAAATTACCCAGTCCATGTATGATAAAGGATATGTGATGGTGAGCGTTTACGATATGGCCCAGGCAAATGAGGGGAAAATTGTTCCGGGTAAGATTTTGCTTCCACCGGGCAAGATTCCTTTTGTATTATCTCAGGATGACGTATGCTATTACCATTATATGGACGGCGACGGCTATGCCACCAAACTGATTGTAGATGAAAACGGAGATATTAAAAACGAGTATATCGAAGACGACGGAAGCGTTTCCGTGGGAGATTATGATATGGTTCCTCTGATTGACCGGTTCGTGGAGGAGCATCCGGACTTTTCTTACCGGGGAGCTAAGGGTATTGTGGCGCTTACCGGTTATAACGGGATTTTAGGATACCGGACGGACATCAGCTATCAGGAACGTCCTGCAGATTTGGATGAAAATAAGGTGGAATGGTTAGACAATCATCCCGACTTTGACCTGGAGAAAGAAAGGGAAGAGGCCAGAAAAGTAGCGGAAGCAATGAAAGAGGGCGGATGGCTGTTTGCCAGCCATACCTGGGGCCATCAGAATGTGGGAGACGTAAGTCTGGAAAAACTTCAGGAAGACACCCAGAAATTCCTGGATAATGTTTCTCCCCTGATTGGCGGTACCAACATTATCATTTTCGCTTTCGGCACCGATCTTACAATCAGTGAGGATTATTCAGGAGAGAAATTTGAATATTTAAAGAGCGCAGGATTTGATTATTACTGCAATGTGGATTCCAGTCAGTATTTCGTTCAGATCCGGGATAACTATTTTCGGCAGGGGAGAAGAAATGTGGACGGATACCGAATGTATTATAACCCGGATATGTTGTCGGATTTATTTAATGTAAGCGAGGTGTTCGATAAGAGCAGGCCCACGCCCGTTCCGGAAATGAGCTAAACGAGGGGACATTCAGAAAAAGAAAGGGGTATAAAGCAGATGAGAAAGAGAAAAGCGGCAGTGATCGTACTGCTGGTATGTATTCTGACACTACTTAACGGCTGCGGCCTGTTACCGTTTTCCGAAGATAATCCTCTGGAAAAAGATGAAAATCAGAAAGTGCCTGAGTTTCAGAGCAAACCCCGGCAGGAAGAAGAACAGGAAACAGAAGCATCGGCAGAAGAGGCAGAGATTTCCGAAGAGGAGGATGACGGCGTTCTCAAAGAGGCCGAAAGGATGGCCATGCAGTATGACTACACCGGCGCCATAGAACTTCTACGGAGCCAGCCGGAGTATGAAACGGACAGCCGGATGCAGGAGGCAGTCACTGAGTATGAAAACGAAAGAGCAGGCTGTGTAGAGTATCCGCTGGAGGAAGTAACCCATGTATTTTTCCATACCCTGGTAAAAGATGTGGATAAAGCTTTTGACGGGGATTCTGATGAGGCGGGTTATAATCAGGTAATGACTACCATTGATGAATTTAATAAGATTATAGAATCCATGTATGAGAAGGGGTTTGTTATGGTCAGCGTCCATGACATGGCTGTGGTAAATGAAGACGGAACCATGTCCAGAGGAAAGATTATGCTGCCTCCGGATAAGAAACCCTTTGTACTCTCCCAGGATGACGTAAGTTATTATCATTATATGGACGGAGACGGCTTTGCCAGCAAACTGGTCATAGATGAAAACGGAGATATTAAAAACGAGTACATCGAAGAGGACGGAAGCATATCAGTAGGGGATTACGATATGGTTCCTCTGATTGAAACTTTCGTAAAGGAGCATCCTGATTTCTCTTATCAGGGGCGAAAAGGACTTCTGGCTATGACCGGCTATAACGGCGTGCTGGGCTACCGGACGGATATTGCCTATAAGACCGGAGAAAATCTGGATGAACTCCAGCAGAAATTCCTGGATGAAAATCCGGACTTCGATTACGAGGCGGAAGTAGCGGCGGCAAAAGAAGTGGCGGATGCCATGAAGGAGAAAGGCTGGGAATTCGGAAGCCATACCTGGGGTCACAAAAACGCTTCTTCTGATTCCGCAGAAACCCTGCAGGCAGACAATGAAAAATGGGAGGCTTACGTAGCTCCTATTCTGGGAAAAACAGATGTAATCGTCTTTGCCTTTGGGGCGGACATCGGAGGATGGGAGAACTATGCGGCAGATAATCCCAAATACGCTTATTTTAAGAGCCGGGGTTACCGGTATTACTGCAATGTGGATTCCAGTCAGTACTGGGTACAGATTACAGGGGAATATTTAAGACAGGGCAGAAGAAATCTGGACGGCTACCGGATGTACTATAACCCGGAAATGCTGGAAGATTTATTCAATGCACAGGAAGTCTTCGACGCTTCCAGACCGACTCCCGTACCGCCCATGTAAATCTTAAATATCAGTAAAATCGTAAGGTGAGACTTTCTTTTTCACAGAAAATATGATATAACACTCATAAAGTATTTGAAGGGAGTATCTGAATGAAGAAAAAAGTAATGCTCGCAGTTCTGACTGCCTGTCTGATGTTCTCGGCAGCGGCCTGCAGTAATCAGGCGAATGATGATACGGCCGGGGAAACCCAGAACACGGCGGACGGAGAAGAAAGTCAGGAGACAGAAGAGAGCACATCCAGACTTGTTTCAGTGGAAGATGTGGATAAATATATTAAAATCGGAAACTATAAGGGCTTAAAACTGGATCGGATGATGGAAGAGATTACGGAAGATCAGGTGAATGCCCAGATTGAAAGTGACCTGGTGGCCAACGCAGAAGAAGTCACCGATGCCGATGCCCAGGTACAGGATCAGGATATTGTTAATATCAACTACGTGGGAAGAAAAGACGGGAAGGAGTTTGACGGCGGAAGCGCGGAAAACTATGATCTGACCATTGGCAGCGAAACCTTTATCGAAGGCTTTGAAGACGGGCTGGTCGGAGCGAAGAAAGGAGAAACCCGCTCCTTAAACCTCACATTCCCGGAGGAATATCCCACGGAAGATCTGGCAGGCCAGGATGTGGTTTTTGAAGTAACGGTAAACTCCATCAAACGGCCGGGAGAACTGACAGAAGACTGGGTGAAAGCCCATACAGACTATAAATCCGTTAAGGAATATCAGGCGGCTGTCAGAAGTGAAATGGAAAAAGCCGCCACGGATTCTGCCCTGGCTAACTTAAGAAACAGTGCATGGAGCGCAGTGGAAGAAGCTTCTGAAGTGAAAGAATATCCGGCAGAGGATCTTCAGAAAGCGAAAGAAGACTATAACAGTCTGATCGAGTCTTATGCAAAACAGTCCAATATGGAGATGGAGGAATTCCTGGAATCTCAGGGAACCACTCAGGAGCAGCTGGATGAGCAGTGCGAACAGTATGCGCAATATAAAGTAAAACAGAACCTGATTGTACAGGGGATTATTGATAAAGAGGGACTGAGTTTAACAGACGAGGCTGCTGAGAAAGTCAAAACGGAAATGCTGGAACAGTACGGTGTGGATGATATAAATACGTTAGTAGAACAGTTCGGAGAAACTTCTGTAAATGAATCTGTCGGCGTAGTGAGAGTCTGCGACTATATTATTGAAAATGCGGACATCACGGACAAGATTGATGATGGAGCCGGAGGTGTTCTGGACGGAGATGCGCCGGAAGATACGGAAGAAGAAACCACAGAAGGCACAACGGAAGAATAAAAATAAGAAAAGCGTCCCGGAATCTCTGCTTTGGAGGTTCCGGGACGCTTTCTGCAATAAAAGGGGTCACAAATTGGGAAGAGCGGGAATCAGTAAAATTTTGCGGAAAAGCAGTTGACAAATAAATACCGAAATGCTATAGTATCAACGTATCACGCCGAAGACAGTGGGTGCCGGAAGGCATAAAGAGAAATCACCCGCCGAGGAGAGATGATTCTTACAGATTTTATGAGAATGATTTTCACTCCCTGTGTCTTTGGATCCGGGGAGTTTTTTATTTCCGAATGTGCGTGTGTACGTCATAAATGAATAAGGAGGTGCACCATTTCATGGCAAAAGTAGAACTTAAACAACCAATCGTAGAAGAAATCGCAAATACTGTCAAAGACGCCCAGAGTGTGGTTCTTGTAAACTACAGCGGCCTGACCGTAGCCCAGGATACACTTCTTCGTAAGGAATTAAGAGAAGCTGGTGTTCAGTACAAGGTTTACAAGAACACAATGATGAACTTTGCGTTTAAGGGAACCGACTGTGAATGCCTGTCCAAACATCTGGAAGGAACAAATGCTCTGGCAGTTTCTGCAGACGATGCAACTGCTCCGGCAAGAATCCTTGCAAAATATGCAAAACAGTATCCGGCACTGGAAATCATTGCTGGTGTTGTGGAAGGAAACTACAACGATCAGGCAGGAATTCAGGCGCTGGCAAGCATTCCGTCCAGAGACGAACTGCTGGGCAAACTGCTTGGAAGCATCCAGTCTCCGATTACCAACTTGGCTCGTGTGCTTAATCAGATTGCTGAAGCAGGCGGAGCGGAAGCAGCAATTGCTGCAAAGGGAGAAGAAGCAGCTCCTGCAGCAGAATAAGAAAAAAGAAAAGATAATAAAAATGGAGGTAATTGAAAATGGCAAAATTAACAACCGAAGAATTTATTGCGGCAATTAAAGAATTATCCGTATTAGAGTTAAACGATTTAGTAAAAGCATGTGAAGAAGAATTTGGCGTATCTGCAGCAGCAGGCGTTGTAGTTGCAGCAGCAGGCGCAGGCGCTGGTGAAGCAGCAGAAGAAAAAGATGAATTCGATGTAGAACTGACAGAAGTTGGTCCTAACAAAGTTAAAGTTATCAAAGTTGTTCGTGAAGTTACCGGCTTAGGCTTAAAAGAAGCAAAAGAAATGGTAGACGGTGCTCCGAAGGTAGTGAAAGAAGCTGCTTCTAAAGCTGAGGCAGAAGACATTAAAGGAAAACTGGAAGAGCAGGGTGCAAAAGTTACTCTTAAATAATCTGGTTTCTTTCAATGAAGATAAAAGGGGTATTGCAGAAAATGCAGTAGCCCCTTTTCCTTGTTTTAAGGAAGTCTGAAAAACAGACAAAATCTGAGGGAGGAGTAACAAGATGGAGAAGTTTTTTAAATTAAAGGAACATCATACAGATGTAAAAACAGAGGTTATTGCGGGAATTACCACCTTTATGACCATGGCGTACATTCTGGCGGTAAACCCCAGTATGCTTTCGGCGGCAGGAATGGACTCCGGAGCCGTATTTACTGCAACAGCAGTGGCGTCTGCAATTGCTTCTTTTATTATGGCCTTTGCAGCAAATCTGCCCTTCGTATTATCAGCGGGAATGGGACTGAACGCCTATTTTGCCTATACGGTATGCCTGGGAATGGGGCTTTCCTGGGAAATTGCGCTGACAGCAGTATTTGTAGAGGGAATCATTTTTATCATTCTTTCTCTTACAAATGTGCGTGAAGCAATTTTTAATGCAATTCCCGGAACACTGAAAATTGCAGTTTCTGTGGGAATTGGTTTATTTATTACCTTTATTGGTCTTCAGAATGCGAACCTGATTGTGCTGGATGAATCCACGAAAGTCGCCATGTTCTCTTTTGCAGGAAGTATCCAGGGAGATACCTTCAGTTCAGAGGGAATCACGGTATTTCTGGCGTTTATCGGAATCCTGATTACAGCCATTCTGGTAATTAAACAGGTGAAGGGACATATTCTGATCGGTATTTTAATCACCTGGATTCTGGGAATTATCTGCCAGATTGCGGGAATTTACGTTCCCAATCCGGAAGCTGGTTTCTACAGCCTTCTTCCTTCCGGGATTTTTTCCATGCCGGCAAGTGTGGCGCCTACTTTTTTAAAACTGGATTTCGGCTATATCACGGAGAATTTCCTGAACTTTGTTGTTATTATGTTTGCGTTCCTGTTTGTGGATATGTTTGATACACTGGGAACTTTAATTGGATGTGCTTCCAAGGCGAACATGCTGGACAAAGACGGAAAACTTCCGGGAATTAAAGGCGCACTGTTCGCAGATGCGCTGGGAACCACCGTGGGAGCCTGCCTGGGAACATCCACAATTACCACTTTCGTAGAATCTTCTTCAGGAATCGCTGAGGGAGGAAGAACGGGACTGACTTCTATTGTATCCGGTCTCTTCTTTGTGGGAGCGCTGTTTTTATCTCCGATTTTCCTTACGATTCCGTCCTTTGCAACAGCTCCGGCTCTTGTAATCGTGGGATTCTTAATGATGCAGCAGGTAACCAAGATTGATTTTACAGATCTTCCGGAAGCCATTCCGGCCTTTATCGCAATTTTTGCAATGCCCTTTATGTACAGCATTTCCGAAGGAATTGCCCTTGGAGTTATTTCCTACGTAGTAGTGAATCTGGCCTGCAAAAATGCGAAAAAGATTACGCCGCTGATGTATATTCTGGCGATCTTATTCCTTTTAAAATACATTTTTATTTAATAACCAACCGAGAAAGCGTCTCAGAACCGGGGGAGTTCCAGGTTCCGGGACGTTTTGTATATGGGCTTTCCGGAACTCCGCTCCGGAAAATGGTAACTATTCAGCCATGCATCCCGGAAAATGGAGAAATCAGGAAGTTTAGTCTTGACACACACTTGACAATATGGCATAATGGAAAATGCTCTATTATGGCGAGGTGTGCTTTTTTGTATGAAAAAGCAGACAGCCAAAGCAGCCAAAGTTGCAATTTGTAAATAAATATAAAGAAAAACAGGGGTGAAACGTCAATGGAAAAAAACAGAATTCGTTCTGTAAAAACTGGAAAAAGCATGCGTATGAGCTACCAGAGGCAAAAAGAAGTCCTGGAAATGCCCAACCTGATCGAAGTCCAGAAAGATTCCTATCAGTGGTTTCTGGATGAAGGACTCAAAGAAGTATTTGATGATATTTCTCCGATTGCGGATTACGGCGGAAAATTAAGCCTGGAGTTCATTGACTTTACATTTGACGAAGCTGATGCAAAATACAGCATTGAGCAGTGTAAAGAAAGAGACGTAACCTACGCAGCGCCTTTGAAAGTTCGGGTAAGACTGATTAATAAAGAAACCGAAGAAATCAATGAGCATGAAATCTTCATGGGAGATCTCCCTCTGATGACAGAGACAGGAACCTTTGTCATTAATGGTGCGGAGCGTGTCATCGTTAGCCAGCTGGTTCGTTCTCCTGGAATTTATTATGCCATTGCCCATGACAAAGTTGGTAAAAAGCTGTATTCCTGCACAGTAATCCCCAACAGGGGTGCGTGGCTGGAATATGAGACAGATTCCAATGACGTGTTCTATGTACGTGTAGACAGAACTAGAAAAGTACCTATTACTGTTTTAATCCGCGCCCTTGGTTATGGAACCAATGCGGAAATCGTTGAATTATTCGGCGAAGAACCGAAAATTTTAGCAAGTTTTTCAAAAGATACGGCCACCAATTATCAGGAGGGCCTTCTTGAGTTATATAAAAAGATTCGTCCGGGCGAGCCTCTGGCAGTAGAAAGCGCGGAAAGTCTGATTATGGCGATGTTCTTTGACCCCAGAAGATATGATTTGGCTAAAGTCGGACGTTATAAATTTAATAAGAAACTTCTTCTCAGAAACCGGATCGCAGGCCACAATCTGGCAGAAGACGTGGTAGACGCTTCCACAGGAGAGATCCTGGCGGCTGCAGGAACCACAGTTTCCAGAGAACTGGCGGATAAAATCCAGAATGCCGCCGTACCTTACGTGTGGATCCAGGGAGAAGAACGGAAGATTAAAGTATTATCCAGCATGATGGTGGATCTGACCAGCTTTGTGGATGTGGATCCGAAGGAACTGGGCGTTACAGAATTAGTATATTACCCTGTGCTGGAAAAAATTCTGGAAGAAAACGACAATTTAGAGGATATAAAGACAGCCATCAGACGTGACATTCATGATCTGATTCCGAAGCATATTACAAAGGAAGATATTCTGGCTTCCATTAACTACAATATGCATCTGGAATATGGCCTGGGCAACGACGACGACATTGACCATCTGGGCAACCGTCGTATCCGCGCCGTAGGCGAACTGCTTCAGAACCAGTACCGTATCGGTCTTTCCAGACTGGAGCGTGTGGTTCGTGAAAGAATGACCACTCAGGATATTGAGGGGATTTCTCCTCAGTCCCTGATTAACATTAAACCGGTGACAGCAGCGGTGAAAGAATTCTTCGGTTCTTCCCAGTTGTCACAGTTTATGGATCAGAACAACCCTCTGGGAGAGCTGACCCATAAGAGACGTTTATCCGCTCTGGGACCCGGAGGTCTTTCCAGAGACCGCGCCGGATTCGAGGTACGAGACGTTCACTATTCTCATTATGGAAGAATGTGCCCCATTGAGACGCCGGAAGGTCCCAACATCGGTCTGATCAACTCCCTGGCTTCTTATGCGAGAATTAACCAGTACGGTTTCGTGGAGGCTCCTTACCGTAAGATTGACAAGAGCGATCCGAAAAACCCGAGAGTTACCGATGAAGTTGTTTACATGACAGCAGACGAGGAAGACAATTACCACGTGGCGCAGGCGAACGAGCCCCTGGATGAGAACGGATACTTCATTCATAAGAACGTTTCCGGTCGTTACAGAGAAGAGACTCAGGAATACGAACGTCATATGTTTGATTACATGGACGTATCTCCGAAGATGGTATTCTCCGTGGCAACGGCTCTGATTCCATTTTTGCAGAATGACGACGCCAACCGTGCGCTGATGGGATCCAACATGCAGCGTCAGGCCGTTCCCCTTCTGATTACAGAAGCTCCTGTAGTGGGAACCGGTATGGAAACCAAGACAGCGGTAGACTCCGGTGTATGCGTGGTGGCAAAAAAGGCCGGAACAGTAGAGCGTTCCACCTCCACAGATATAACCATTAAAAATGATGACGGAACCAGAGATAACTATCATCTGTCCAAATTCATGAGAAGTAACCAGAGCAACTGCTATAACCAGAAACCGATTGTATTCCAGGGAGAACATGTGGAAGCCGGCGATGTGATTGCCGACGGTCCTTCCACCTCCAACGGAGAACTGGCTCTGGGTAAGAACCCGCTGATCGGATTCATGACCTGGGAAGGTTATAACTACGAGGATGCGGTTCTGTTAAGCGAGCGTCTGGTTCAGGATGACGTATATACTTCCGTTCATATTGAAGAATATGAAGCAGAAGCCAGAGATACCAAGCTGGGACCGGAAGAGATCACAAGAGACGTTCCCGGCGTAGGTGACGACGCCCTGAAAGATCTGGATGAAAGAGGAATTATCCGTATCGGTGCAGAAGTGCGCGCCGGTGATATTCTGGTCGGTAAAGTAACTCCTAAGGGAGAAACCGAGCTGACTGCAGAAGAGCGTCTGTTAAGAGCGATTTTCGGCGAGAAAGCCCGTGAAGTGCGGGATACCTCTCTGAAAGTTCCTCATGGAGAATACGGAATCGTTGTGGATGCCAAAGTGTTCACAAGAGAAAACGGGGATGAACTGTCTCCGGGCGTCAACCAGTCTGTGCGTATTTACATTGCACAGAAGAGAAAAATCTCTGTTGGTGACAAAATGGCCGGCCGTCACGGTAACAAGGGTGTTGTTTCCCGCGTGCTCCCGGTAGAAGATATGCCGTTTCTGCCAAACGGACGTCCCCTGGACATCGTACTGAATCCTCTGGGCGTGCCTTCCCGTATGAACATCGGACAGGTGCTGGAGATCCATTTAAGTCTTGCGGCAAAAGCCCTTGGATTTAACATCGCCACTCCGGTATTTGACGGCGCAAACGAAAAAGATATTCAGGATACCCTGGAACTTGCCAATGATTACGTAAATACGGAAGACTTTGAAGAATTCCGTGAGAAATATAAAGATGTGCTTGCAGAAGACGTGATGCAGTATCTGGATGAAAATAAAGACCACCGTTCCCTGTGGAAAGGGGTTCCTATTTCCAGAGACGGAAAAGTCAGACTGCGCGACGGACGTACCGGCGAGTACTTCGACAGCCCGGTAACCATCGGACACATGCATTATCTGAAACTGCATCACCTGGTAGACGATAAGATCCATGCCCGTTCTACCGGTCCATACTCCCTGGTAACCCAGCAGCCACTGGGCGGTAAAGCACAGTTCGGCGGCCAGCGTTTCGGAGAGATGGAAGTATGGGCGCTGGAGGCCTATGGCGCATCCTACACCCTGCAGGAAATCCTTACTGTGAAATCCGACGACGTGGTAGGACGTGTGAAAACTTATGAAGCAATTATTAAAGGGGATAATATCCCGGAACCTGGTATTCCGGAATCCTTTAAAGTACTTCTGAAAGAGCTTCAGTCTCTGGGTCTGGATGTAAGAGTCTTAAAAGAAGACCAGACAGAAGTGGAAATTATGGAAACCGTAGATTACGGCGATACCAATCTGAATCACATTATCGAAGGCGAAAGCAGAAGAAACCGGGATGATGAAGATTTCGGAAGAATGGGCTATACCCGTCAGGAATTTGAAGGGGAAGAGCTTGTAGATATTGATGAAGACGATGAAGATTTGATAGAGTTGGAAGATGCTCTTGACGAAGAAGAGTAGAAAGGGGAAAGAATACATGGCAGGAACGAATAATACAAATGAAACCTATCAGCCAATGACTTTCGATGCCATCAAGATCGGATTGGCGTCCCCTGAGAAAATCAGAGAATGGTCAAGAGGCGAAGTTTTAAAGCCGGAGACAATTAACTACCGGACATTGAAACCGGAAAAAGACGGGTTGTTTTGTGAAAAGATTTTCGGACCCAGCAAAGACTGGGAGTGCCATTGCGGAAAGTATAAGAAAATCCGCTATAAAGGCGTTGTCTGCGATCGATGCGGCGTAGAGGTAACCAAATCCAGCGTCCGCAGGGAACGTATGGGCCATATTGAACTGGCTGCGCCGGTTTCTCATATCTGGTATTTTAAGGGAATTCCTTCCAGAATGGGTCTGATTTTGGATTTATCACCCAGAACCCTGGAAAAAGTACTGTATTTTGCCAATTACATTGTGCTGGACCCCGGTACTTCCAATCTCCAGTATAAACAGGTTCTGACAGAGAAAGAGTACCAGGAAGCCTGGGAAAGCCAGCCGGACGCCAATTTCCGCGTAGGAATGGGAGCCGAGGCAGTCAAAGAGCTTCTGGAAGCCATAGATCTGGAAAAAGAAGCCGAGGAACTGAAAAAAGGTCTCAAAGATTCCACCGGACAGAAACGGGCCAGAATTATTAAAAGACTGGAAGTAGTGGAATCTTTCCGGGAATCCGGAAACCGTCCGGAATGGATGATTATGACCGTAATCCCGGTAATTCCGCCGGATCTGCGTCCTATGGTGCAGTTGGACGGAGGACGTTTCGCAACCTCTGACTTAAACGACTTATACCGCAGAATTATTAACCGCAATAACCGTCTGAAACGGCTTCTGGAGCTGGGCGCGCCGGACATTATCGTCCGCAACGAGAAACGTATGCTTCAGGAAGCAGTGGATGCCTTAATTGATAACGGCCGCCGCGGCCGTCCCGTAACAGGACCCGGAAACCGCGCCCTGAAATCCCTTTCCGATATGCTGAAAGGTAAATCCGGACGTTTCCGTCAGAACCTGCTGGGAAAACGTGTAGACTATTCCGGACGTTCCGTTATCGTCGTAGGACCGGAGTTAAAGATTTACCAGTGCGGTCTTCCGAAAGAAATGGCCATCGAGCTTTTCAAACCTTTTGTTATGAAGGAACTGGTAGCTAACGGAACTTCACACAATATTAAAAATGCCAAGAAAATGGTGGAGAAGCTTCAGCCGGAAGTATGGGATGTGCTGGAAGATGTAATTAAAGAACATCCGGTTATGTTAAACCGTGCGCCTACTCTGCACCGTCTGGGAATTCAGGCCTTCGAGCCGATTCTGGTAGAAGGTAAAGCCATTAAGCTTCATCCCCTTGTATGTACCGCATTCAACGCAGACTTCGACGGTGACCAGATGGCAGTGCATCTTCCCCTTTCTGTGGAAGCTCAGGCAGAGTGCCGTTTCCTTCTGCTGTCACCCAACAACCTGCTGAAACCGTCTGACGGCGGTCCTGTGGCCGTTCCTTCCCAGGATATGGTCCTTGGTATTTACTACCTGACCCAGGAGCGCCCTGGCTATCCGGGAGAAGGAAAATACTTCAAGAGTGTGAACGAAGCCATTCTGGCATACGAAAACAAAGCCATTACCCTGCAGTCTAAAATTTCCGTACGCTGCAGCAGAGTCATGCCAAATGGAGAAACCGTTGAGGGAAATGTGGAATCCACACTGGGAAGATTCTTATTTAACGAAATCCTTCCTCAGGATTTAGGATTCGTAGACAGAAGCATTCCGGGCAATGAACTTCTTCTGGAAGTTGATTTCCTGGTTGGAAAGAAACAGTTAAAGCAGATCCTGGAGAAAGTAATCAATACCCACGGAGCAACAAAGACAGCAGAAGTTCTGGATTCTATCAAGGCCATGGGTTACAAATATTCTACCCGCGCGGCTATGACCGTATCCATCTCCGATATGACCGTGCCGCCTCAGAAACCGGAAATGATTAAGAACGCCCAGGATACAGTAGACGTTATTACCAAGAACTTTAAGCGTGGTCTGATTACGGAAGAAGAGCGTTACAAAGAAGTTGTGGAAACCTGGAAGAAGACAGACGATGAGCTGACACACGCCCTGCTGTCCGGTCTGGATAAATACAACAACATCTTCATGATGGCCGACTCCGGAGCCCGTGGTTCTGATAAGCAGATTAAACAGCTTGCAGGTATGCGTGGTCTGATGGCCGATACTACAGGACATACCATCGAACTTCCTATTAAGTCCAACTTCCGTGAAGGTCTGGACGTACTGGAATACTTCATGTCCGCCCACGGAGCCCGTAAAGGTCTGTCTGATACAGCCCTTCGTACCGCCGACTCCGGTTACCTGACCAGACGTCTGGTTGACGTTTCCCAGGATTTGATTGTCCGTGAGACGGACTGCTGCGAAGGCAGAGAAGAAATCGCCGGAATGTATGTCAAAGACTTTATGGACGGTCGGGAAGAGATCGAGAAACTTCAGGAACGTATTACCGGAAGATACTCCTGTGAGACGATTAAGAACAAAGACGGAGAAGTTCTGGTAAAGGCAAATCATATGATTACGCCGAAACGTGCGGCCCGTATTATGAAAGAGGGCGTAAGCAACGAAACAGGCGGAGCCATTGATAAAGTGAAAATCCGTACCATTCTGACCTGCCGCTGCAAAGTGGGCGTATGTGCAAAATGTTACGGTGCAAATATGGCAACCGGAGAATCCGTACAGGTTGGAGAATCTGTAGGTATTATTGCGGCACAGTCCATCGGTGAGCCAGGTACACAGCTTACCATGCGTACCTTCCATACCGGAGGTGTGGCCGGCGGTGATATTACCCAGGGTCTTCCCCGTGTGGAAGAGCTTTTCGAGGCAAGAAAGCCCAAAGGACTTGCCATTATAACAGAGATTAAAGGTGTTGCCACTATCAGCGACACCAAGAAGAAACGGGAAATTACCGTAAATGATCCGGAGACCGGAGATTCCAAGACCTATCTGATTCCTTATGGTTCCAGAATTAAAGTTATGGACGGACAGGTACTGGAAGCGGGCGACGAGCTGACAGAAGGTAGCGTAAATCCCCATGATCTTCTGAAGATTAAGGGTGTACGTGCCGTTCAGGATTACATGATCCAGGAAGTTCAGAGAGTTTACCGTCTCCAGGGTGTTGAAATCAACGATAAGCATATCGAAGTGATTGTCCGTCAGATGCTGAAGAAAATCCGCATCGAGAACAACGGAGATACGGAATTCCTTCCGGGAACTTTAGTTGACGTACTGGAATTTGAGGAAAGAAATGAAGAACTGGAAGCAGAGGGCAAGGAACCGGCAGAAGGCAAACAGGTAATGCTGGGTATTACCAAAGCATCCCTGGCAACCAATTCCTTCTTATCCGCAGCATCCTTCCAGGAAACCACCAAGGTTCTGACAGAGGCAGCAATCAAAGGAAAAGTGGATCCGCTGATTGGTCTGAAAGAAAATGTTATTATTGGTAAGCTGATTCCGGCAGGTACCGGTATGAAGCGTTACAGTGACATTCGTCTGGACACAAGTGTGGAAGAAGAACAGGAAGAGGAAGAACTCTTAGAAGAACCGGTGATAATTTCTGAAGAAGATTCTCCTGAGGAACTGGAAATCGAAGAAGATATGCAGGAATATGTGACCGATTCAGATGAATAAAAATACAGGCAGAGCCGCCCAGGCTCTGCCTTTTGTAATTTTCGGGAGCAAAAATGACATAAAAAACTGTTGGGGGGGGGTAAATTAAGTATAATATAATTTATATAGAAAAACTGTTTCAAACAGAAAAAACAGAGGAGATAAAATGAGAGGAATATTACTATATGACCTGGATTTGCCGGATAGTGAAGACTGGGCCGGACAGATTCAGGATGCATTAAAAAATACAAAAGATATTTCCTCCTTGGAGGAACTGCAGCAAATCATAAAAGATAAGAAAATCAAAGGGCTGTCAGCGTTCCGGATTTCCCGCATGTTACTGGAAGAGGAGACAGAGGATCAGGAAAGTATTGTGGTTTCCTGCAAGGGAAATGTACAGAGGATTTTATGTCATAAGATTATTTATGTGGAGAGCAATAAGCGTACTGTAAAGATTGTAACCAGAGAAAAAATTTATGTGATTTATATGAAGATGGATCACCTGGAGGCGATGCTGCCGGATTACTTCCTGAGAACTCATCAGAGTTATCTTATTAACATGGAATTTGCCCGGAAGTTCTCAGCAGAGGGAGTGCTGCTTTCCGAAGAAGAGCTGAAAATACCCATCAGCCGTTCCAGGTACAGAGAGGCGAAAAAGAAGTTTGAAGAGTATTATAACTGCAGAAAATAAAAGAGACAGGTCAGAACAGAAAAAGAACCCGTGAAGAACCTCACAGAGAGGCAGGCTTCACGGGTTTTTCTTATTCATTAAAGTATCCGTATACCAGACGGGCAATCGTTGCAATGTTTCCCTGAGCGGTGGAGACATCAGAGAGATTCTCGGACATAACAGAGACGATAAAGTCTGTACGGGGACACTCATAGACGATACCTGCGTCGTTTTCTACCGTATCCAGTTCTCCTGTCTTATTTGCTACCTTTGCGCCGTCTGCCGTGGGAATTCCCTGAGGGATTTTATTCACCCTCTCCTGGGCCTTTAACAGGGCGTACATGGAATCTGTATTGGAGAAGCTTGGATCTCCCTGATAAACGGCCTGTAAGAACTTGGCACAGTCGGCTGCGGAGGTATAATTATCATCACTTTCATTGGAAGCCAGGAGGAGGCGGCCCATGTGGGTCTCGCTGAATCCGTGTTCCTGACAGTAAGTGTTGACCACTGCCATACCTGCACCGGAATCCCCTCCGCCTAACATGGATACCAGCTGGTTTGCAGCTTCATTATCGCTGACCGTAATCATGGAGCGAAGCAGAGAGTCCACAGTGTTGGAATCATTTGCAGAGGTGATCTCCGAATAATTTTCATAAACAGCGCCCATGATATAAAGCTTAATTAAACTGGCGGCCTGCATCTGGCCGTTGTTTATCTGGCAGGTAGCTCCGGTAATCAGATTTGTAACAGAGACAGACCAGGTACCGTCAGAAAAGGTTCCGATAATCTGTTCCAGCTGGCTCTGGAGATTGGATAAGTCGTCGGTGATAGGAGCCGCCTCTTCCTGCTCTAACTGGGAGAAACCGGAAGGAGGGGCAATTTCTGCAGTTTCCTTATCCGAGTCCTCTGTTTCCCGGGAGGCATCGTCAGCCTGGGCTGTCTGGTTGGCAGCCGTATCCGTGTCTGCCTGTGCTGTGGTCTGACTGTTGTCTGCGGCGCTCTGAGAGGCCAGAGAAGAGGCTTCATCTGCGATTTCCTGCACCTGGTCAGACAGACTGGCAACTTCTGCTTTTAAATCAGTCAGTCTGTTAAGAGAAATCAGAAACAGTGCGCTGAAAGCCAGAACGATAACAGACAGTACAATAATGATAATATTTCTTAGTTTCATATGAATCTCCTTTACAAATTAGTATCCAAAATAGGCGTCAATGCCGTCTGCAATTCCCTGGGCCATGGTATTCTGAAATTCACTGTCCGCCATCTGAAGGTCATCAGATTCATAGGTCATGAATCCCATCTCCAGTATGGTTACAGGAACTTCACTCCAGTTAATTCCCGTCATGTTGTCCACATACTGGATTCCCTTGTTGGAAAATCCGGTGGCCGCGCAGTAAGCGTCTAAAATACACTGAGACAGGCGATTGCTTTCCTCGTAGAGTGCGCTCACATAAGGATTATTCTGGGTGGGACACATGGTCAGCGCGCCGCTGACCGTATGGGAATCGTCTCCATTGGCGTGGATCCGTACATAGATGTCCGCCCCGTTTTCGGCAACCATCTGGGCCCGTTCCGCGTTACTGATGGCTGTATCGTTGTCGGTACGGGTCATCACTACCTGGTAGCCCCGTTCCTCCAGAATCTCTTTCAGTTTTAAAGATACATCCAGATTCAGCTCGTATTCGTTCAGTCCGGTATAAGTTCCCTGGGTACCTGTACTGGATTTGGCTTTCATATTGGAAGAACCCGGGCCGTCCGGCTCTGTGGCGCTCATATCCACCCAGCTTCCCTGGTGTCCGGGATCAATACCAATTATCTTTCCTTTCGATTCGGTGACAGCTTCTGAGGCCTGATCAAAGACGGAAGCTTTGTTCTGAGAATCTCCTTCAGAGAGTTCGCCGGTATCTTCTGCGGTTTCCTGAGCCGGTTCCTGACTGGGATTTCCCTGGCTTTCCTCTTTGGTTTTGGACAGACTGGAAAGGGTATCTGCGCCGGCCTGCAGTTTCGCCCGTTCCTGGAGCTGTTCTTTTAAATCCGCCAGGATTTCCTTTTCTTTCTTAATATTTTCGGCTGTGGTAGCCACCTGTTCTTCGGTAAGCTGGATATTCTTCAGGGTGGTCAGCCCCAGCAGGCCGATGGACAGGATGCAGAGGACCGCAATAACCAGAAAGAGAATGAAGTTAAGACTGGGTTTATTATCCATAATACCTCCTTTACGTTTCAGACTGTAATTGTATTAATTTTACCTGTAAAATACGGGTAAGAGCATCGTTTAACCGTTCCTGGGAGATGGTTCCGTCGGAAACAGCCTGTAAGACCCCTTCATAGGCAGAATAAAAATCTGCGGGCATAAGAAGCATATCAATACCCGCCCGGATGGCGGCGACAGCAGCTTCAGAAGAAGAATAGTTTCCGCTGATGGCGCCCATATTCATGGCGTCGGTAACAGCAATCCCTTCAAAGTGCATCTCCTCTTTGAGAAGTCCGGTGACCAGTTCTTCTGAGAGGGAAGCGGGAACGTCTCCTGTAACAGAGGGAAGGGAAATATGCCCTACCATAACAAAGGAGCAGCCGGCCTTAATTCCGGCCTGGAAAGGCAGAAGCTCACAGCTTTTCAGCTCGTCCAGAGTCCGGTCCGAATAGGCAAATCCCTCATGGGAATCCTCGGAAGTGGCACCGTGTCCCGGGAAATGTTTCAGAGCAGTCAGAACTCCTGTCTGGGCAAATCCCTCTATCTGTGCCGTTACCATTTGGGAGACCATCTGGGGATCCCTTCCGAAGGAGCGGTATTTCACGACAGTATTCTCCGGGTTTACCAGCACGTCTGCATCCGGAGCATAGTCCACATTAAATCCGTAATGGGATAAATAGCCCCCGAGGGTAAGTCCCGCCTCATAAGAGAGGGAGGGATCACCTGACGCTCCTATATCGCACATATTGCCCACATCGGTAATGGGATAGTCGGGCGCCTGGGCGATCTGCTGATTGGAGGCCAGACGGGTGACCGTTCCTCCTTCTTCATCTACTGTAAGAAAAAGAGGCAGATTCAGCCGATTTTGGCTGATGGACTGAAAATTCTGATTCATAGTCCGTATCTGCTCAGGAGAAGCCAGATTGTTCTCAAAATAAACGATTCCTCCCACCGGATAAGTCTCAAAAGCAGTACGGGCAGATTCCTCTGCAGCCGTTACACCTGAACCTCCGGTGAGAGCGTCCGGCGTAATAATAAATAGCTGGGCAACTTTTTCTTCCGTAGTCATGGAAGATAACAGGTTCTGTATTTTCTGTTTCATAAGTTCTTCTGTGGAAGCGGATTTGGGCGTAACTTCCAAAACGGCGCCGGTTTCTTCTGTTTCTCCGGTTTTCTGTATTTCCTGAGACTGTTCGGAATCTGTGAAGAAGCCGGAACCGGTACTCTCTGAGTTCTCATAAGCCCGGGCGGAAGCCCCGGGGTCAGGTTTCAGCATCCTGTGAACAGTCCAGAAACAGATGACAGTAATCACCAGCAGGAGAAAGGTCAGAAATCCGGTCAGTATTTTCTTTGTTCTATTGTTCATATTCACAAATATAACCTATCTTTCCCTGATAATCCGGAACGAAAGCCAGTACTTCGTTGGGAGAGTCGTTGATCACCCAGCGGCTTTCACTCTCGTAGAAAAAAGTCATCAGACAGTTTTCCGGAATGTTTCCATCCTGATAACTGGGCTCGCCCATCATCCAGTAATTGTAAATGGAACAGTCGGGACTGTTTAAGGGAGAGCCGGTGATCACATTTTTGTCATCCACCCAATAATACTCAGAAGAAGTGGTTTCTCTTCGTCCGCCCAGGAAGAAGACTTTTTTATCGTAGCCATTGGCAGTGATTTCAGTGATAATGTGTTCAAATTCTTCAGGCGAATCTATCCGGACCAGATAACCGCCCCGATTGATACAATCCTGCCAGGCCTGTTCCCAGGTACAGTCTGCAATGATATATTCATACCGATGGATGGCGTTCTCAGGCTCCTGTACCTCTTCGGCAGCCGCCACAACCGCCGGTTCACTGGTGGGAGTGGGAGCAGATGTAGGCGCTATAGTGGCCTGAGCCTGTCTCTGTACGCCGCCCTCCCGTTCATAGGCAGAAGTCTGGGAAGAACCGGAAGTTTTCTGGCGGTCCAGATAGAGATAAGTTCCTCCGAAAATCACTACGGCGGCCAGAGAAAGGGAACCCACAATCAGAATAACAGAATTTCGGGTAAATTTTCCTTTCATAAGTCTTGATACCTCTTTTTTGCATATTTCTTTTATTATAAATAGAACGAAGGGAAAAAGCAAACGGATCAGAATGAAAATTTGAAAAGAAGCCCCCGTTATTGCCGGGTTGGAGGCTCTTTTGCAGACAGGACTTTCAGTGTGTAGTCGTGGAGGGCTTCCCGGTGGATGGTGTCGTATTTCAGGAGATGGGCATAGAATAAATCAATCATGACAAGAACGGGAAACTGAGGGGAGATAGCTTTGCCGTTGTCCAGATTTTCTTTTACCGCGCACAGAATAATTTCATCACAAAACCGGGGAAAATCTTTCTGCTTATAGGCGGTAAAGAGGATGGTGGCGGCGCCGATTTCCCGGGCGGTTTTCAGAGAGTCTAAAATGGCATTGGTACGGCCGCTGACACTGATGCCGATAACCGCGCACTGCTCGTCCAGTAAGACAGAATTCATACGGATCAGATCCGTATCGGTAATGCACTGGATGGGAATTCCGATTCGCATCAGACGAAACTGCATTTCCTGAGCCGCCAGGCCGGAACTTCCCCTTCCGTAGACGAAAATCCGCTTTTTCTCAGAAATGATCTGGCACAGACGCTCCATCTGCCGTTCGTCTACCAGGGAATAGCTTTTATTCAGAAGCTCCTGGTAGGTGGTGAGAACGATTTTGGCAGAATTGTCTGTAAGGACGGGCTCCGAGCTCTGCGCTTCCAGGCTGCGCTGGTAGTAAAAGAGAAATTCCCGGTAGCCCTGGTATCCGCATTTTTTGGCGAAGCGGGAGAGGGAGGGCTCCGATACGTAGAGCAGAGCGGATATATGTCTGGAGGAAAAATCCATTTTTTCATGATTATTCAGGAAAAAATCGGCAATGGTTTTTTCCAGAGGGGTAAAGGTGCTGTAGATGGATTCTATATAAGGAAGAATGTTTTTCTCGTACTTTTTCATAGGGATTCCTCTTATATGGTTTTAACGCTTTAACTGTGCAGTTTCCGATAGTGACAAAAGGCGCCCAGCATGCCGGCCTGGTTCTGATTCTGTGCAAAAGCAAGGCGGGTATTTTTCCGGATGGAAGGAAGCAGATACTTATCCAGGGCGTTGGAAATCTTCTCTTCCAGGTATTCTTTCTGCGCCATGATGCCGCCGCCCAGCACAACGATTTCCGGGTTTAGTACGTAACAGATATTAGCGATTCCCATCCCCAGAATCTCAGTTATTTCCCCGATGGCCTGAATGCAGACGGGATCGCCTTCCTTAGCTGCCTGGAAGATTTTACGGCCGTCCAGAGACTGGCTGTCACAGCCTTTTTTCTGGGCCACTTTTTTAACCAGGATACTGCTTGCCCCCTGCTCCTGGAAGGAACCGCCGGGAAGATGCATATATCCCACTTCACAGCCGCTTCCGGAGAATCCGTGGAAGACCTTATGATCCATAATAATGGCTCCGCCGATACCGGTTCCGATGGTCAGGCAGACGCTTAAGGAGGTTTTGCGGGCTGCGCCGAAAGCATCTTCCGCGAGTCCTGCACAGTTTACATCATTTTCCACTTCGCAGGGAAGGGAGAAAGCTTCCTCCATGATCTGTTTTATGGGAGTTCCGGTATAATCCGGAATCAGAGGAGCCGCATAGGTAATCACTCCTTTCTGGCAGTCTACCATTCCGGCAGTGGAAATGCAGATGCCTTCCGGATGATAATTCTGAAGATAATTTCCCGCAATTTCCCGGGCTTTTTCCATGATGGAGGGTCCCCCGAGCCAGGCCTGGGTGGGCTGCTCGCCGGTTTCCAGAAAAGAAGCGTCTTCCCGGATGACTCCGTGTTTGATGGAAGTACCTCCAATATCAATACAAATATATTCTTTCATAAATATAATCGAACCTTTCTTTTTCCATTTCCTATATTATAACACAGGAAGACTGCCTCAAAAAAGAAGTTCCTCTGTTTTTGAGACAGTCTTGTAATTGACTTATTTCTGAATCAGAATTTTAAAGATGGCTTTTTTAATGACTGTCGGCTCCCCAACCTGGACGGCAGTTCGGTGTGCGTCCTTGGGATAGCAGATTAAGAAATCGCCTTCTTCCAGTACAACATGGCTGTTGGGATCGCCCTCCAGCGGAAGGAAGTCGTCTTTTGGAACGTATTCTTTCTGTTCCATATTGTCAATAAAGTTTAAGTCAATCTGTTCCGGCCCCCGCAGCATAAAGTGGAGATCCAGATACTGGCGGTGAGCTTCCCAGAAACGGTTGGAGGCCGCGGTGGTTTCATACTCTACAATATTTACAAAGAGCCGGTCGCCGTCGATGGGGTAACTTCCCTTTTCCAGTTCTGCCAGATTATGAGAAGCGGCATAAGCAAAGCACTGTTTAATGTCTTCCTCTAAAAACGGATAATCCTTAAGGTCGTTTTTATTTGCAAAAATCATGGAAATACCTCCCTGAACAGATTATTTTTTGTATATGGTTGTGGACAAATCCGGAACAGATGTATCGCCTTTTACTTTTCTCCAGATGATACTTGCAGGAATACCTACCACCAGGGATACTGCGATAGAGATAATGGAGTAAGACCAGATGGATACGTTTTCCGCCGGTACAAAGTATTTAATGTAGACCATAACTACAGATGCTGCGATAAATGCCAGTGTGGTGCCAAAGGTGTTTGCAACCTTTGTAAATGCGCCGAGAATGAAGCTTCCAATCAGGATACCGAGAACAAGTCCCATGAATCCGTTAAACCATTCGTAAGCAGAAGTAACTCCGCCGTTTGCCAGAACCATGGCAACAACAATTGAGAAGATACCTACGATAAGAGATACATACTGGCCGATTTTAGTCTGTGTTTCAAAGCTTAACTGTTTCCTGGAAAGACGTTCCTGGATGTCCAGAGTCCAGCTGGATGCCACAGAGTTCAGACCTGTGGATAAGGTGGACTGAGCGGCTGCATAGATAGCGGCCAGGAGCAGTCCGGTTACACCTACCGGAAGCTCAAATGCAATCCAGGATGCAAAAATCTGATCCTGCTGTGCTGCAGGAGGCAGAGGATTGCCCTGTACCTGGTAGAATACATACAGTGCAGTACCGATTAAGTAGAAAGCAGTTGCAATGAAGATAGATAATCCGCCGTTGGCGAGCATCATTTTGTTTAATTTTTTGGTATCGGTAGTGGTTGTGAAACGCTGAACAATATCCTGGCTGGATACATAGGAGCCCATGGTGTTGAATCCGGCGCCCACAATCATTAAGAATACGCTGTTTTTCAGGATGTTAATGTTGAAAATCGGTTCATCCGGAGCCAGGAATTTATGTCCTGCTGTCAGGCTGTCCATAACAGCTCCCATTCCTCCGTCAATATGTGCAATCAGGAAAATAACCGCGAAGGTTACGCCGATTAACAGGACGGAACCCTGGATAAAGTCGGTCCAGAGCACGGATTTTAATCCGCCGGTGTAGGAGTAAATAATTGCAATTACACCCATGATAATAATCAGAATATTCACGTTTACGCCCATCAGGCTGGAGAGCACCATACATGGAAGATACATGATGATGGACATACGGCCAATCTGATAAATGATGAACATAACGGCGCCCAGAACACGAAGTCCCTTGCTGTTAAAACGCAGTTCCAGATAGTGATAAGCGGTATCAATATCCAGCTTGCTGTAAATGGGCAGGAAGAACTTAATGGTTACAGGAATTGCCAGCAGCATACCAAGCTGAGCAAACCACATAATCCAGGTTCCTGCATAAGAGTTTCCTGCCAGTGACAGGAAGGAAATGGGGCTTAATAAGGTAGCGAAGATGGATACGGAGGTTACCCACCACGGAACGGTTCCATCACTCTTAAAGTATTCTTTTCCCTTCATTTCCTTTTTGGCAAAATGTAAACCGGCAAATAAAACGGCTGCCAGATATACAATCAGAATCACTAAATCAATAACGGTAAAACCCTGCATAACTTACCTCCCTCATATTGTTTTTCCAATATTTTTTCTTAGCAGTATTTTGCAATCGCATCCTGAATCATCCTGGCGGCTTCTTTTGCGATTTCTTTGTCATTTTCGTTTAATCCGGTGAGCGGTTCTCTGACGCTTCCGATATCCAGTCCTTCGTTGATGCGAAGCACCTCTTTAATCATGGCATACATGTTGCCGCGGCCGGAACATAATTTGTAAATAATTTCGTTTACGGCGTACTGTACTTCTCTGGCTTCCTCCATTTTAGCTGCCCGTACCAGTTCATCCATCTTCAGGATTAAAGCAGGCATAGCTCCGTAAGTACCGCCGATTCCGCCTTCTGCGCCCATGATGCGTCCGCTGATGAACTGTTCGTCGGGACCGTTAAATACCATGAAGTTGTCTTGGCCGGCTGCCTTAAACATCTGAATATCCTGTACCGGCATAGAAGAGTTCTTCACTGCGATTACACGCGGGTTTTTCTTCATTTCAGCCAGAAGGCTCATGGTCAGGGCAGTTCCTGCAAGCTGAGGAATGTTGTAAATAACGAAATCGGTGTTCGGTGCAGCAGAGCTGATTGCATTCCAGTAAGCGGCGATGGAGTACTCCGGCAGACGGAAATAAATAGGCGGAATAGAAGCGATAGCATCAACCCCCAGGCTTTCCGCATGTCTTGCCAGTTCCATACTGTCTTTGGTGTTGTTGCAGGCTACGTGTGCAATAACGGTCAGTTTGCCTTTTGCCACAGCCATAACGTTTTCCAGTGTCAGCTTCCGGTCTTCCACGCTCTGGTAGATACATTCTCCTGAAGAACCGCAGACATAAACACCCTTTACTCCTTTATCGATGAAGTACTGAGTCAGGGCTCTTGTTCTTTCCGGACTGATGTCTCCATTATCCTCATAACATGCATAGAATGCGGGAATAACTCCTTTGTACTTTTCTAAATTACCCATAAGAATCTCCTTCCTGTCCCCCGGGACATATATATTTTAATTTTTTTATTTATCTAACTCAGACAGACAATCGGTAAAAGCTTTGGTGATAAGCTGAGGCCGTGTGATAATAGAGCCTACAACCACGCTGAAACAGCCAAGCTCGATTACCCGTTTCGCCTTCTCGGGCGTATTGATGTTTCCTTCTGCAATGACCGGATGAGAAACCTTCTCCAGAATGGTACGGATGATTTTGAAATCGTCTGCCTCGATTTTATCTCCACGGCTCTGGTCGGTATATCCTACCAGAGTGGTTCCGATAAAATCAAATCCCAGTTTATCCGCATAGAGAGCTTCTTCTACTGTGGAGCAGTCAGCCATAAGCTTCTGACCGGGGTATTTGGCGCGAATCTCTTTTACAAAGTCTTCCAGCGACAGATTTCCGGGACGTACCTCCCTGGTTGCATCCAGAGCGATAATCTCCGGTTTTACCTCCATCAGTTCCTCCACTTCTTTCATAGTAGGAGTGATATAGATCTTGCTGTCCGGGTAATCCCGTTTTACAATTCCGATAACAGGAAGATCCACATTTTTCTTAATTTCCTCAATATCTTCTCTGGTATTTGCACGGATACCATAAGCGCCGCCTTCCTTTGCGGCCCGCGCCATGCGTCCCATGATGAAAGAAGAATGTAAAGGCTCATGAGGAAGAGCCTGGCAGGAAACGATCAGATGTCCTTTTAATGCCTGTAAATAAGGTTCCATAGTTCGCCTCTCCTTTCGGTTGTTATTTGCTTCTGTGTTTTTCTGCTCTCAGTATAGAACTTCAAGAAAATAATTTCAATATTGAGAAACGAGTTTGAAAGTACTTTCAACATATACGTGAAAATTACCTGATTTGCCCCGTTTACCCTTGGGCAGTTATAGGAAAAACGCATAAAGGGTGAAAGTATTTGCAATTATTATGGCTGATATTGAAAAGAAGAATAACACTGTCTATAATAAGAAAAAATAAGTGGGAACAAAGAAGAAGGAGGAAGCCCTATGATCATTAAAAATGGAAAGGTTTTTCAGGAAGACGGAAATTTTGTACAAAAGGATCTATATATAGATGACAATCATAAAATCGCCCGGTCCGAGGATCAAATCGGAGATAAAAGTGTGGTAGATGCCGGCGGAAGACTGGTGATTCCGGGCCTGGTGGATATTCACAGCCACGGAGCGTTCGGCCATGATTTTTCAGACGGAGATTCGGAAGGATTGAAAATTATTCTGAAATACCAGAAAGATCATGGAATAACTTCCTACTGTCCAACATCCATGACACTTCCCAAAGAACAGCTTTTAAAGATTTTTCAGACGGTGCGGGAAGTGGAAGATTATCGGGAAGGTGCCCGTGTAGCAGGCATTAATATGGAAGGCCCCTTCATTGATCCGGCGAAAAAAGGCGCCCATGTGGAAGGGTATATCGTGGAACCGGATGTGGAATTTTTCCGGGAATGTAATGAAAAATGCGGCAATCGGATTAAACTGGTGACCCTGGCGCCCAATACCAGGGGAGCGGAGCGCTTCATTGAGGAGCTGCACCGGGAAACCTGCATCTCCCTGGGACACACAGGGGCAGATTATGAAACCTGCAAAAAAGCCATGGAACTGGGAGCCCATCATGTTACCCATCTGTTTAATGCCATGCTCCCCTTTGCACACAGGGAACCGGGACTGGTGGGAGCGGCGGCAGACGACGATTCCTGTATGGTGGAACTGATCGGGGACGGGCTGCACATTCACCCCGGCATGGTTCGCAGTATTTTCCGTATGTTCGGGGAAGAGAGAGTCTGCCTGATCAGCGACTCCATGATGGCCACGGGAATGGAGAACGGAACTTACGAGCTGGGGGGACAGAAAGTACAGGTGAAAGACCGGAAAGCCACATTAAAGGACGGGACCATCGCCGGATCAGCCACCAACCTGTTCGATGTGATGAAGACGGTACACAGCTTCGGTATCCCGCTGAAGACGGCGGTTTTTGCAGCAACCAGAAATCCTGCCAAAAGCATTGGGATTTATGAAACGGTGGGCTCAGTCACTCCCGGTAAAGAAGCAGATCTGTTAATTCTAAGTGAAAACCTGGATTTGCTGCAGGTAATTTAAGAGATAAAAGAAACGTAAAAAATGGGTGGCAGAAATTAACGGTTTTTTAATAATTTTCTCCCGGAAACGAATTGTATTTTGTACAGGCCTGGTGTATGATAAATGGGAAATTTCAATTCAAGGGATAGAGGTTTATATAAATGGACAAAAGAGTGATACAGCGGAGAATGCGGCAGAAGCGGAGGCAGTTGCTGATACGTAAGATAACAAAGCTGGTTTTCTGTGCGGTGGCAGCCGTCCTTTTGGTGGTCTTCGTGGTGAAAGGAATTATCGGTCCGATTACGGGAAAGCTGGGAGGAAAGGAAGAAGGAACGACTCAGGAGGTACAGGCGAAGACCCAGGAAGCGGATCCTTCGGCAGCCATCCGCCAGCCCATAAAAGGAGAAGCAGACGCGGGAAAACTTTCTTCCACATCGGTAGGATGGCAGGAAGACGAGAATGGAAAATGGTATCAGAATGCCGATGGTTCCTACTATGCAGGCGGCATGGCAGAAATCGACGGCAGTACATATGGATTTGATGAGAATGGTTATCTGGAGAGCGGATGGGCCACTTATGGATCCCAGGATTACTACTTTAACGATGACGGAACCCTGGATCCCCAGAAGCAGCGGCCGATGATTGCCCTGACTTTTGACGACGGTCCGGGCGAGTATACCAATCGTCTTCTGGATTGTCTGGAGGAATACGGCGCCCATGCAACCTTCTTTATGCTGGGACAGAACGTTGGAAATTATCCGGATGCGCCCAAGAGAATGCAGGAAATCGGCTGTGAACTGGGAAATCATTCCTGGAGTCATCCCCAGCTTACCACTCTGGGTCTGGATCAGGTATCCGAACAGTTTGAGAAGACCAATCAGGCTCTGGAAGATGCCTGCGGATCGCCTGCTACGGTGGCCCGTACTCCATACGGAGCCCAGGATGATTCCATACTGAGCGCAGTGGGACTGCCCTGCTTTATGTGGTCTACAGACAGTCTGGACTGGAAACTGCTGGATGCACAGGCAGATATTGATTCCATTATGAATGATGAAACCCTGGGCGACGGTTCCATTATTCTGATGCATGATATACATGAGCCGTCGGTGGACGCCGCCATTGAGCTGATTCCGATGTTAATCGATCAGGGATATAAACTGGTAACGGTCAGCGAGCTGGCAGAAGCCAAGGGAGTCAGTCTGGAAGCAGGAAAATCGTATTCCGATTTCTGGCCGTCTACCATAGAGAGTTTAACCGGTTCCTCTTCTGAGGATGATTATACGGAAGAAGATTACACAGAAGACGAAGGAGACGGCGAAGTTTATGAAGACTATGTGGAGAGCACCAGCAATGAGGAAGCCGAAGAGATAAACAGCACAGACGATTCATCCGGAGAGGATTATCAGGAGAATCCGGACAGTGAAGAATAGGAAAAGACAGAAGAGGAGATGTTTAAATAAGAGCATCTCCTCTTATATTTTTTTGGTATCTGTGTTGGATTTCGTTGACGGAGCTATTTGGATATATTATAATTTATGCTATAATGTTTCTGGATTTTATAGTAAAAGGTGTACAAAATCACCATGAATCCGACAGAATCAGACTTCGAAGGACATATTAAATGTTAGGAGGATTTAAAATGGGAAAATGGTATGAGGAAGCAGTGTTTTACCACATGTATCCAATCGGGATGACGGGCGCTCCCCGGGTGAACGAGGGCGGACCGGCAGAACACCGCTTCCGGGAACTGATAAAATGGCTGCCCCACATTGAAGAACTGGGCTGCACGGCCATTTATATAGGACCCCTGTTTGAATCGACTTCTCATGGGTACGATACAAAAGATTATAAATCAGTAGACAGACGTCTGGGCGACAACCAGGATTTTAAAGAATTCGTAGAAGAAGCTCATAAACGGAAGATTAAGATCGTTGTGGACGGTGTGTTTAACCATACAGGAAGAGAATTTTTTGCCTTCCGGGATATACAGAAAAACAGAGAAAACTCTCCCTACTGCAGTTGGTATAAAGGGATCAATTTCGGCTGGGATAACCCCTATCATGACGGATTCGGGTACGAGGCCTGGAGGAACTGTTTCGAATTAGTAAACCTGAATTTATGGGAGCCGAAAGTCAGAGAGTATCTTCTGGACGTAATCGGTTTCTGGATTGAGGAATTTCAGATCGACGGCATCCGCCTGGACTGCGCCGACTGCCTGGATTTCTCCTTTATGGAAGAGATGAGGAGGTACGTGGATGCCAGGAAAGAAGATTTCTGGCTGATGGGCGAGGTGATCCACGGGGATTACAGCCGTTATGTAAAGCCCGGGATGTTAAACAGCGTGACCAATTACGAACTGCATAAAGGACTGTATTCCGGCCATAATGATCACAACTACTTTGAAATTGCCCATACCATAAGGCGCCAGTTCGATCAGAACGGAGGCATTTATAAAGGGGCGAAGCTTTATTCCTTTGTGGATAATCACGATGTGGACCGTCTGGCAAGCAAGCTGACCCATAAAGAACATCTTCCCCTGGTGTATACTCTTTTATACACCCTTCCGGGGATTCCCTCCATTTATTATGGATCAGAATGGGGAATCGAAGGGAAGAAAGAAGGCCCCAACGACGATTATTTAAGGCCGGCGGTAAATCTGGAAGAAGTGTTAAAAGAAGTCCCCAATCCGGAGCTGATGGAATGGATACAGCTTCTGGGGAAAATTCACCGGGAGTATCCGGCCTGCTCCAATGGAGAATACAAAGAGCTTGTATTAACCAACCGGCAGTATGCCTATGCCAGGATACAGGGAGACAGCGGTATTATAGCGGCTGTAAATAATGATGAACAAGAGGCGAAGATACAGATACCGGCGCCGTTTTCGGAAAAAACATATAGAAGTCTTACAGACGATGAGGTATGGGAGCCAGAGAATGGGAAAATTCTTCTGACGCTCAAGCCCAGCGAAAGTAAATTATTAGAATTTCATTGACAGGGAGGGAGCTTAATGAAGAAGAAAGCTACAACAGAGAAAATTGAAATTACAGAACTGGATCAGTATCTGTTCGGTCAGGGGGTACATTATGACATTTATAAGAAACTGGGAGCCCATCCTGCCAAGAGAGGGAGAAAAACAGGTATCTATTTTGCTGTCTGGGCGCCGGACGCAAAGGGTGTATCGGTAATCGGAGATTTTAACCAGTGGGATACAGAAGCAAATCCCATGAAAAAGCTGGGACCTATGGGGATTTACGAGGCATTTATTCCCGAGGCCAAACTGGGAGATTTATATAAGTATTACATTATCGGCGCCAATGGGGAAGAACTGTATAAGGCGGATCCCTACGCCAATGCGGCAGAGCTTCGTCCGGGCACGGCTTCCCGGGTAACCAATATCGCGGACTATACCTGGAAAGATGAAACCTGGATGAAAAATCGTCCCCAGTTCGATGAAAAAGTGCAGCCTATGGCAATCTATGAAGTGCATCCCGGCTCCTGGAAGAAACATCCTCTCACAGAAGAAGATGAGGACGGATTCTACAATTACCGGGAATTTGCCCATGAACTGGCAAAATACGTGAAAGAGATGGGGTATACCCATGTAGAACTGATGGGAATTGCAGAGCATCCCTTCGATGGTTCCTGGGGATACCAGGTAACCGGATACTATGCGCCTACTTCCCGGTACGGAACGCCCCAGGATTTTAAATACATGGTGGATTATCTGCATCGTCAGAAAATCGGGGTTATTTTAGACTGGGTTCCCGCCCATTTCCCCAAAGACGCCCATGGACTTGCCAACTTCGACGGATATGCCGTATATGAACATGCCGATCCCAGACAGGGAGAGCACCCCGACTGGGGAACCAAGATCTACAATTACGGCAGACCGGAGGTGAAGAACTTCCTCATTGCCAACGCTCTGTTCTGGGTGGAGGAATGTCATGTGGACGGCCTTCGCGTGGACGCGGTTGCCTCCATGCTTTATCTGGATTACGGAAAGAGAGACGGCGAGTGGGTTGCCAATAAATACGGCGAGAACAAAAACCTGGAAGCCATTGAATTCTTCAAACACCTGAATACGGTAGTGTTAGGAAGAAATCACGGAACCGTCATGATCGCCGAGGAATCTACCGCGTGGCCCATGGTAACAGGAAAAGCGGAAGAAGACGGACTGGGATTCTCTCTGAAGTGGAACATGGGATGGATGAACGATTTCCTGGAGTATATGAAACAGGATCCTTATTTCAGAAAGTACAATCATAATAAGATGACCTTCTCCATGACCTATGCTTACAGTGAGAAATATATTCTGGTAATTTCCCACGATGAAGTGGTTCATTTAAAATGCTCGATGGTCAACAAGATGCCGGGTTATCTGGACGACAAGTTTAAGAATCTGAAGGCAGCCTATGCCTTTATGACCGGCCATCCGGGAAAGAAACTGCTGTTTATGGGACAGGATTTCGGACAGCTTCAGGAGTGGAGTGAGAAGAGGGAACTGGACTGGTTCCTTCTGGGAGAGAAAAATCATCAGGATCTGCAGTCCTTTGTGCGTGACCTGCTGAAAATATACAGAAAATATCCGGCTCTTTACGCAATGGATACCAATCCGGAAGGATTCGAGTGGATAAACGCCAATGACGGAGACAGAAGTATTTTCAGTTTTGTACGGAAGTCACCTACCAAGAGAAATAACCTGTTGTTTGTATGTAACTTTACACCTATGGAGCGGCCGGATTACCGGGTAGGAGTGCCCAGAAAGAAACAGTACAAGCTGATTATGGATGAAAACGGATTGCTGGATAAGCCTAAGGTTTACCAGGCAGAAAAGAAAGAGTGCGACAACCGTCCGTTCTCCATGGCGCACCCACTGCCGCCGTACGGAGTTGCCGTATTCCTGTACTAGAAAGAGCGTAACTATTGCGCTCAGCTCATAGGTCTGCCCGATTGAAAAATCATGCGAGCATGATTTTCTCTCACGGACAGCCCTATGGCTGAATAGTTTCGGGAAAATAAAGGAAATGATTTGCATTTCCTCACAGAATGGGGTATAATTACCGCGAAGTGATGAATAATTAAAGTTTCAATAAAATTGGAAAGGAGATTTCAAAAATGAAAGTATCCAATATTACAGATGTTGAAAAGTTTTTTAAAGTTGTTGATAGCTGCAAAGGAAGAGTAGAGTTAGTGACAGGAGAAGGCGACCGCTTAAATCTGAAATCACAGCTTACAAAATACGTTTCTCTGGCAACCATTTTCTCCAATGGAGAAATTCCGGAACTGGAACTGGTTGCATCAGACGCAGAAGACGTAGAAAAATTAATGGACTTCATGCTGAACGGCTGATAACTGACAAAAGCGTAGTGCAAAGCGAAACAAGGGGGATGTGAGGAATCTGAAAGAGATTTTAGATAGTCATATCCCTCTGTTTTATATTTTGTGCATTTTGCCAAGTATAGAAAAAAGAGAGGCTTTTGCGGTATTGCAGCAAAATAAAGGAAAAAAATAACCAGGGGTCTTTAACGACTGCTGGTTAAAATTTGTGAGAGGAGACAGCTATGACAAAGATTGATATTATTTCCGGTTTTTTAGGGGCCGGTAAGACTACACTAATCAAAAAACTGTTAAAAGAAGCTTTTTCAGGAGAGCAGGTAGTTCTGATTGAAAATGAATTCGGTGAAATCGGCATTGACGGCGGCTTTCTCAAAGAGGCAGGGATTCAGATTCGGGAGATGAATTCCGGCTGTATCTGCTGTTCTCTGGTGGGAGATTTCGGAGCTTCCCTGAAAGAAGTGGTAGATACGTACCATCCGGATCGGATTTTAATTGAGCCATCCGGAGTAGGAAAGTTATCTGACGTAATCAAGGCGGTACAGGGCGTGCAGAATGAAGTGGAAATCACTCTGAACAGCTATACCACCATGGTGGATGTGAAAAAGTGCAAAATGTATATCCGCAACTTCGGGGAATTTTTCAACAACCAGGTAGAGTATGCGGGAGCGATTATTTTAAGCCGTACGGATCTTGTGGACGAAGAAAAGGCCCAGCAGTGCATGGAACTGTTAAGAAGCATAAATCCGAAGGCTGCCATTATTACCACTCCCATCGAAAATTTAACGGGTAAAAAGATTCTGGAAGTCATGGAAAACCCGGTTTCCCTGGAGCAGGAGCTTCTGGAAGAAGAAGTATGCCCGGAATGCGGCCATATCCACGGCCATGATCACCACCATGACCATGAACATGGTCCGCACCATGAGCATGACCATCACCATGACCATGAGCATGGCCCGCACCATGAGCATGACCACCACCATGACCACGAGCATGGCCCGCACCATGAGCATGACCACCACCATGATCACGAGCATGGTCCGCATCATGACCACGATTGTCATCATGATCACCATCATGGCCATCATCATGCAGACGAGGTCTTTACAAGCTGGGGCAGAGAAACAACGAAAAAGTTTGAGAAGGAAGAAATAGAGAAAAAACTGGAACTCCTGTCAGCTTCTGAAGAGTTCGGCATGATTCTGCGGGCCAAAGGAATGCTTTCCGATTCCCAGGGAGAATGGACCTATTTTGATATGGTTCCGGGAGAGGTGGAAATCCGGACAGGCGCTCCGGACTATACAGGCCGTATTTGTGTCATCGGGTCAAAACTGAAAGAAGAGAAACTGGCAGAGTTATTTGGAGTATAAGGAGGAGAAAAATGGACGAAATCCGTGTTCCCATTTATTTTATTACGGGCTTTTTAGAGAGCGGAAAGACCTCTTTTCTGAAGTTCACTCTGGAGCAGGACTATTTTTGCATAGAGGGAAGAACCCTGCTGATTTTATGTGAGGAAGGGGAAGTGGAATACGATCCTTCGGTCCTGGAAGTGTCAGACACCGTAGTGGAGATTATCGAAAAGGAAGAAGACCTGACGCCTGAGAGACTACAGGCCATGGACATTCTTCATAATCCGGAAAGAGTGATTATAGAATATAATGGAATGTGGCTGGCCAGTAAGTTTGAACAGATGCAGCTTCCCCAGGGATGGGGAATTGCCCAGCATATTACCATTGTGGACGCCAGCACCTATTCTGTCTATATGAATAATATGAAATCCCAGTTTATGGATATGGTCCGTAATGCGGAAATGATTGTATTTAACCGATGCAAAGAGGGGGATCCTCTGGCTTCTTACCGCAGAGGTATTAAGGTAGCCAATCAGAAAGCAGAGATCATTTTCGAGGACGACGAAGGAGAGATTGAGGATATTTTCGGAGACGGAATGCCCTTCGATCTGGAGGCGGACGTGATTGAGATATTACCGGAAGATTATGGAATCTGGTTTGTGGATACGATGGATCATCCGGAACGTTATGTGGATAAAACAGTAAAATTCAAAGGACGGGTGTTGAAACCCAAAGCCATGCAGGCCAAATGCTTCGTACCGGGAAGAACGGCCATGACCTGCTGTGCAGACGATACCACGTTTCTGGGCTATATCTGCAAAAGCGGGTATGCGCCCAAGCTGCAGGAAGGGCAGTGGGTGGAAGTTACCGCCCGGATAAAGGTGGAGCAGCAGGCCGCCTACCGGGGCAAAGGGATCGTTCTTTATGCGGAACATGTACAGCCCTGCGATCCCCTGCCGGAGGAAATGGTATATTTTAATTAACGGAGGAAAACATGTATTTGATTGCAGGACTGGGAAATCCAGGAAAACAGTATGAAAAGACCAGACACAATATGGGATTCGACGCCATCGACGAACTGGTGGATCGCCGTCAGATTCCCGGAGGCTGGGTGAAGTTTAACGCCATGTACGGAAAGGGAGTTCTGGAAGGAGAAAAAGTGATTCTGGCAAAACCCCTGTCCTACATGAATTTAAGCGGAGGCCCGGTGAAAGCCCTGGCAGATTACTTTAAAGTTTCCTACGAGCAGGAACTGATCGTCATTTATGACGACATTGATCTGGAACCGGGAATGATAAGAATCAAAAAGCAGGGCAGCGCAGGAGGCCACAACGGAATCAAAGATCTGATCCGGCAGCTTGGCACCCAGAAATTTATCCGGATAAAGGTGGGCGTAGGGGCGAAGCCCAAAGGATGGGATTTGGCCGATTATGTGCTGGGGCGTTTTTCCACCGAAGAGAGGAAACTGGTGGATAACGCCATAGAGAGAGCCTGCGATGCGGTGGAAATGATCTTAAAAGACGGTGTGGACGCGGCTATGAACCAGTATAACCGGAAACAGGAAGGATAGCGGGGAAAGAATATGAAAGCATTTGTCCAACCATTACAAAGGCTGGCGGAATATGAAGAATTGCAGGAAACATTAAAAAAGAATCAGGCAATGGTACAGATTACCGGATGTATGGAATCCCAGAAAGCCCATTTAGCGTATGGACTTTCTGGGCTTTTCAAACGCCGTCTGCTGATTGCAGAAAATGAGCAGCGGGCCAAAGAGCTGTATGAAGACTATCGTTTTTATGAACCTTCTGCCCTTTTTTATCCCGCCAAGGATCTGCTGTTTTTTCAGGCGGATATTCATGGAAATCTGCTGCTGAAACAGAGAATGAGGGCTGTGAAAGCCCTGTTGGAAGAAGAATCGGCAACTATCATTACCAGTATTGACGGATGTATGGATTACCTGATGCCCCTGGAAGAGATAAGCCGGGAAAGAATTGCTGTTTCCTCCGGCGGCATTATCAATCTTCAGGAACTGGAACAGCGCCTGTCCCAAATGGGATATGAACGGGCGGCGCAGGTTGAGGTGTCAGGACAGTTCTCTGTCAGGGGAGGAATTATTGACATTTATCCTCTGACCGAAGATGCGCCCTGGAGGATTGAACTGTGGGACGATGAAGTAGATTCCATCCGCAGTTTTGATGTGGAAAGCCAGCGTTCTCTGCAGAATCTGGAAGAGATTTTAATCTATCCTGCCTGTGAAAAAATCTCTGAGGAGGGAATGGTTTCCTTTCTGGAATATTTTCCGCCGGAGGATTCCCTGATTTTTCTGGATGAGCCCGGAAGAATTAAGGAACAGGCAATTGCCGTACAAGAGGAACTGGAGGACAGTCTGGCCCACCGGCAGGAGAAAGGAGAATCCAGAGGACTGCGGGCTCTCTTCTGTGAGTTTACAGAGGTGCAGAAACAGATTCTCGGCAGAAGAAGCGCAGCCTTATCCACTCTGGACGCCATCTCCGGAGAATGGAAGGTAAAGAAACGGTTCCATTTCCAGATTAAATCTGTAAACTCTTACAATAACAGTTTTGAGCTTCTGGTCAAAGACTTAAAGCAGCTAAAGAAAGACGGATATGCCGTAATTCTTCTGTCCGGATCCCGCACCAGAGCCCGGCGTCTGGCGAAGGATTTGCTGGAGCAGAATCTGACAGCCTTTTACAGTGAAGACTACGGCCGGATCGTAAATGCGGGAGAGATTATGGTAGTGTACGGACACGCCAGAAAAGGATTCGAATATCCCCTGGTAAAGTTTGTGGTGATCACCGATACAGACATATTCGGAAAAGAGCAGAAGAAGAAACGGAAGAAGAAAGAATACAGCGGGAAGAAAATCCAGGACTTTGCAGAGCTGTCCGTGGGGGACTATGTGGTTCACGAAAAGCACGGGCTGGGAATCTACCGGGGAATTGAAAAGGTAGAGGTGGAACGGGTAGTAAAGGACTATATTAAGATTGAATACCAGGGAGGAAGCAATCTTTATATTCTGGCTACCCAGTTGGATATGCTGCAGAAATATGCAGGGGCGGACGCCCAGAAGCCACGGCTGAACCGTCTGGGAGGACAGGAATGGAATAAGACGAAAACCCGGGTACGGGGAGCAGTAAAAAATATCGCCAAAGATCTGGTGGCCCTGTATGCCGCCCGGCAGGAAACGGACGGATATGCCTACGGGCCGGATACGGTGTGGCAGAAAGAGTTTGAAGAGATGTTTCCCTATGAGGAAACAGAAGATCAGCTTGCAGCCATTGAAGACACCAAACGGGATATGGAAAGTCACAGGATCATGGATCGGCTTATCTGCGGCGATGTGGGATACGGAAAAACCGAGGTGGCCCTGCGGGCAGCCTTTAAGGCCATTCAGGAAGGCAGACAGGTGGTCTATCTGGTACCTACCACGATCCTGGCGCAGCAGCATTACAATACCTTTATGCAGAGAATGAAAGACTTCCCGGTAAGGGTGGATCTTCTGTGCAGATTCCGGACGGCTGCTGAACAGAAGAAAACCCTGGAAGATTTGAAAAAAGGATGGGTGGATGTGGTTATCGGAACCCACCGGGTGCTGTCGAAGGATGTAACATTTAAAAATCTGGGACTTCTGATTGTAGATGAGGAGCAGCGGTTCGGAGTGGGGCATAAGGAAAAAATCAAACAGTTAAAGCACAACGTGGATGTGCTCACACTGACCGCCACACCCATTCCCCGTACCCTGCATATGAGTCTTATCGGAATCCGGGATATGAGCGTTCTGGAAGAGCCGCCCATGGATCGGATGCCCATTCAGACGTATGTTATGGAGTATGAAGAAGAAACTGTGCGGGAAGCCGTAAAAAGGGAATTAAACCGGGGCGGTCAGGTCTATTACGTCTATAACCGGGTAAATGACATTGCAGATGTGAGCGGACGGATTGCCAGACTGGTTCCGGAAGCGAAAGTAGCTTTCGCCCATGGCCAGATGAGTGAAAAAGAGCTGGAAAAAGTGATGTATCAGTTTATTAACGGAGAAGTGGATGTGCTGGTATCCACAACGATTATAGAAACGGGCCTGGACATCTCCAATGTAAATACCATGATTATCCACGACTCGGATCGCTACGGACTGTCTCAGCTCTATCAGCTCCGGGGACGGATCGGCCGTTCCAACCGGACGGCGTATGCCTTTTTAATGTACCGGAGAAACCAGGTATTAAAAGAAACGGCGGAGAAGCGTCTGGCGGCCATCCGGGAGTTTACCGATCTGGGCAGCGGTTTTAAAATTGCCATGCGGGATCTGGAAATCCGGGGTGCCGGGAATCTGCTGGGTGCAGAACAGCATGGCCATATGGAGGCGGTGGGTTATGATTTATACTGTAAGATGTTAAGCGAGGCGGTTAAAGAAGCGAAGGGCCAGGTTGTTATGGATGATTTTGAGACCACCATTGATCTGGACATCGACGCCTTTATTCCGGATACCTATATCGGCAACGAGTTTCAGAAGCTGGATATTTATAAACGGATTGCAGGAATTGAAAATGAAGAAGAGTATGAAGACATGTTGGAAGAACTTCTGGATCGCTTCGGCGATCCGCCGAAACCGGTAATGAACCTGATGGGAATCGCCAATCTGAAAGCCCTGGCCCATAAAGCTTATATTACAGAAATTAAACAGTTGGGAAAAACGGTGAAGATTACCCTTTACGAAAAGGCAAAGATTAATCCTCAGGGGATTCCCAGGGTTCTGGCAGCCCATAGACGGGGCCTGAGTTTCCGGGCAGAAGAACCCCCTTGTTTCTTCTATGAGGGACAGGCAAAAGATTTGAATGGAATTTTGTGTTTAATTGATGAAATTTACAGATTTACCTTGCCCTGAGGCCAGAAAAAGATTATACTCATAGAAGCGGCGTATGCCTGCGGGAAAGGCATAGCCAAAGAATTAAGATATACAGGTAACGGAGGACAAAATGAGAAATTACACCAAAAGGATTGCATTGGGAGTACTTGCCGGAACACTGTGTCTGGGAACGATGACCGGATGCTCAGAAGAATTAGATGGAACTAAGACAGTAGCAACTGTAAACGGAGAAGAAATTCCCATGGGAATTGTCAGCTTCATGGCCCGTTATCAGCAGGCCCAGACAGCAATGATGTATGAGCAGTACGGCCTGGGAAGCACAAACGGTATGTGGGAAACCGTAGCAGATGAAGAATCCGGGGAAACTTACGGAGAGCAGGCAGTGGATCAGATTCTGGAACAGATTGAGCTGATGTATATCATGCGGGATAAGGCAGAGGAATACGAAGTGACCTTATCGGAAGAGGATCAGGCGAAGATTCAGGACGCTGCCAGTGAATTCATGGAAAACAATACAGAAGAAACCATTGCAGAAATCGGTGTTACCCAGGAGCAGGTAGAAGAGCTTCTGGAGCTTACCACCTATAACGATCGTATGTATAATCCCATTGTGGAGGAAGCAGAGATTGAAATTACTGATGAGGAAGCCAACCAGTCAACAGTAACGTATATCACTGTAACTCCGGAAGTGGAAGAAGACGCTGAGGAAGCAACAGAAGAAGAGAAAGCGGCTAAGAAAGCAGAAGCGGAAGAAATGCTGCAGCAGGTACAGTCTGCTCCGGAAGGAGATATGCAGGCAGTAGCCGAGCTGGTTGACGCAGATAATGCCTCTGCCACCACTTTGTCTTATACATCCAGCGGAGAAGACGAAACAGACACCGTACCTCAGGAAGTGATAGACGCAGTAAAAGATCTCCAGGACGGCCAGGTCGCAGACGCAGTCATTGAAGGAGATAATGCTTATTATGTGGCCAGAATGGATCAGGTACTGGATGAAGAGGCCACAGAGAATAAAAAAGAAACCCTGACCAACGATAAGAAACAGGAATACTATACAGAGACAACAGAGAAGTGGATGGAAGAAGCAGAGATTGAAGTAGACGAAAAGGTAAAAGAGACTTTAACAATCACAGATAACCACAGCTTTGTATTTAAAACAGAGGAAGCAGAAACTGCAACCGGTTCGGCAGTAGATACCGCAACGGGATCCGCAGTAGAAGCCGAATAATATCTCAAAGAGAACGAACAGGGGCTGCCCGGAATTTTTCCGGGCGGCTTTTTTTCGTAAAGAGAGGGTGAAATCGTAAAAAAACAAACTTGTATCTAAAAAAAACAACTTGCAGAGCCGAGGAGGACAAAATCAGTAAAAAGACATACATGATTAATAAAAAAAAGTAAGGAAATAAAAGGGGGTTAGTTGTATAATAGATACACCAAAGAAACGAGAAATTATCTGAAAAGGAGGGATCGAAAACGCAATAATTTATAGCAAAAGGAGGTAAAAAATTGAAAAGGAAAAAAAGTAAAATTCTTGTAGGAACACTGATTGCCAGCATGGTTGTAACTTCCGCACCGGTCATGGCAGCAGCGCCTTCGAATCTGGTGCTGGAAGAAGAAACAGAGGAAGAACTGGGTACCTTAAGCCAGGATCCTGAAGAAGAGAGCGCACTGTTGGAAGAGGAACAGGAACTGAAAGAGGAGTCCACAAATACGGTTTTAGAAGATGAAACGAATTCGGGTGCACAGGGAGTGCCGGCGGCTTTGTCAGCCGATGAGCTGGAAGCAGCCAAGATCTTAGAACTGGATTTTGAAAATTCACAATTAACAGATAATACCGGGACAGTAACTCCCACATTTATAGAAACCAACGGAACCCCTGAGTTTGTAGAAGGCCATGAGGAAGGAACCACCGGTATTCAGTTAAACGGGGGAGCCATTGACCTGGGTGCGGGAACGGAACTGCAGTCTCAGGATCTGACCATTTCCTTCTGGGCGAAAGCACCGGAAGGGGGATATAATGGGGAACAGATTCTGTTCTGGTGCAAAGACCAGGCAAACTGGCGTGCAGACGGATGGTACCTTACCTTAAATATGGACGGAGCTGTCAATATGATGGCAGGAGGCTACTACCGCGGATCAGCAGGAACTACCGCCGATTTCTTCCCGGAAGGAGAATGGGTGCATGCAGTAGTTGTTTACGACAGCACAGCAAAAACCTTTACCTTCTATAAAGAAGGACATAAACAGGAAACGGTTATGAGAGAAACAGAAGGGGACGGAGTTATCACCCCTACAGACTGCAATAAATATATCGGACAGAGCGGTTACGACATCAGCAATATGGACGGAGCTCTGGATGACATTACCGTATATAATGCAGCAGCCACCCAGGAACAGGTAGAAGAGATGTTCGGCATTACCCAGGAGGATAAACTCCAGGAAGCAGTGGATGCCCTGACCCTGCCGGATGACGGAACCTTCTACTATGACGCCACACTCCAGACAAAGGGACTGAATAACAGCACCATTCAGTGGAAACTGGACGGCGGAGACGGCGCCGTAACCTTAGAAGACGGCCAGAAACTGAAAGTCACCAGAGGAAGCGAAGCAGTCAGCGCAGAACTGACAGCCACTCTGACTCTGGGATCTGCAACAGCAGAAAAAACATTTACCATAACCATTCCAGAAAAACACAGAGATTCCGTAGCGAAATCCGTGACCTTCAATAACGTGAAGATTCAGGATGAATTCTGGTCTGCAAAACAGAAACAGATTATCTGTAAAGTAATGGAAACAGGGATCGAAAACGTAGAAAGCGCCACAGGAGGACTGCCGAACCTGAAGAATGCGGCTCTGAAAAACCAGGGAGAAGCAGCAGACTCCTTCCAGGGCGGTTACTGCTTTATGGATACCGACCCCTATAAGATGATGGAAGCCATGAGTTACGCCCTTCAGATCGATCCCGCAGGAGATGAGGAAATCATTGCTCAGCAGGAAAGACTGAGGGAAAAGTTAAACGAGTGGATTCCTTATGTGGAAGGTGCACAGGAGAAATATGTGGACGAGGAAGGAAATCCCATAGATAACGAAGAACTGGATCAGTATGACGGTTATCTGGATACGTTCTTTACTCTGGACTCCTTCGGACCGGAGAAGAGAATGACAGATTTTGCCCAGCATGAGTTATACTGCTTCGGCCATTTCTATGAAGCAGCCGTGGCTTATACACGTGCAACCAACTATGAAGATTTAAGATTATTTAAAGTGGCAGTCAGAAATGCCGATATGGTAAACCGCCTCTTCGGAAAAGGCAAATGGGAATCCTATCCGGGACACCAGGAAATTGAGCTTGCCCTGGTAAAACTGGCTCAGGTATGCGAAGAAGTGGGTACCGTAGACGGAGAAGATTATGCATCCAGATCCACCGATTATCTGAACGTGGCAAAATTCTTCCTGGATCAGAGAGGCCAGGGAATGAACCACGGCGGATGCTATGACAGTTTTGACATTAATTACCGTCAGGATCAGGCTCCGGTGCAGGATCAGAGAGAAGCTGTGGGACATGCGGTAAGAGCTATGTACATGTATTCCGGTATGACAGACATCCAGACCATCATGGACAGCGATACCTATGATACTTCCCTTCACGCAATCTGGGACGACTTACAGACCAAGACTTACGTAACAGGAGGAATTGGTTCCTCCGGCGGAGGCTCCTCCTCTGAAGGATTCGGAAGTTCCTGGTATCTGCCCAATAATGCAGCTTATGCAGAAACCTGTGCAAATATCGGAAGCATGATGTGGGGCAACCGTATGAACCTGCTGTACGGAGACAGTACCTACATTGATACAGTGGAAACTGCTTTATACAACAGTGTCATTTCCGGAGTAAACTTTGAAGGAGATGAATTCTTCTACTCCAATCCTATGAGCAGTGACAGCAATCAGCACCGTTCTGCATGGTTTGGCTGTGCCTGCTGTCCGCCAAACCTGATGAGAACCATCGCATCCTTAGGCGGATACATCTATGCACAGGATGACTCCGGATTAACGGTGAACCTGTATATTGGAAACCAGGCAGACGTAACCATCGGCTCAAATGCAGTAGAAGTAGCAATCGATTCTGAAATGCCGTGGTACGGAAATGCGAAATTAACGGTAAATAAAGCAGACGGCAGCGAATTTGCCATGAAATTAAGAGTACCGGGATGGGCAGATTCCGGAAAGAATACAGTAAAAGTAAACGGACAGGAAGTTTCCTGTGACGAAGAAAATCTGGAAGACGGCTATGTGGTAATCTCCCGTGCATGGCAGCCAGGAGATGAAGTAGAGATTGAATTCCCGATGACCACAGAAAAATATCATTCTGACGAACGTGTAGTTACCAACCAGGGACTGGCAGCAGTCAAGAGAGGTCCGGTTGTTTACGCAGCAGAAGGAATTGATAATCCGGATTTAACACAGGCATTTTTAGGTGATGAATCTTCTTTCACAGAAGAAGTGGTTGACAATGTATTAACCAATGGAGACAGCGGTGAAGATGTATACGGCGTGAAGAAGGGTATGATCATTCATGCAGACGCCTTTACCCTGACAGGCGGCCAAAAGAACGATACAGAACTTACTTTTATTCCTTATTATGCATGGAATAACAGAGGCTATGATACCATGCGCGTCTACGTAAAAGACGGAGATGAACTGGATGAAAGCAGCCTGATCGCCATGGATGCAACAGTAGATTCCATCTACTATAATCCAAGCTATAATCAGAATGATAAGATTAACGACGGAGATACCTCCACCTTCTGGTGCTGCTGGAAACAGAATGAAGTTCTTGCCAATCCATGGGTAAGCTATTCTTTCGAGAGACCGATCGTTGTAAGAAGCTGTATTGTCAACTGGTATGACGACGGCGGCGGAGCTCAGGTACCCCAGGGACTGAAGATTGAATATCTCAATGAGGAAGGCGAATGGACAGAAGTTACACCGACAGAAGCTTACGACACCTTTACACAGGACGTAGATAATGTATATCCTTTTGAAGAAGTAACCACAACAGGACTTCGTCTGACCATGGACAACGGCGGCAGAGCCTCTGTGGCTATCCGTGAATGGAAACTGGATGCAGAATATGTACCGGCCACTCCGGAAGAGAACTTCCAGGATACAATCACAGAAGTAACAGCCTCTGTAAAAGATGAAAATCAGGTTCTGGTAGAATGGAACCAGGTAGAAAATGCTAACAGCTATGTAGTTTACCGGAAAGCTTCCGGTGAAGAATCCTTCAGCCGGATTGGGGTTGTGGGAAAAGATGTCCTTTCCTATGTAGATAAAGACGTACAGCCGTCAGAAACCTATTATTATACGGTAAAAGGCTTCTGGGAAGCTGACGGCGAAGGAATTTCCACGAAGTATCCCACAGACGTATCGGTTACGGTACCGGGAGATGTGGACGCATTCCAGAAAATCATGCCGGAAGTAACTGCACAGGCAGAGGAAAACGGAAACGTGACGGTAAACTGGGAAACCATTAAGGATGCTAAGAGCTACCGCATCTACCGCAAAGAAGCGGGCGGAGCCTTTAAAGGAATTGCCAATGTGGGAGCTGACGCCGCTTCTTATGTGGACGAAACAGCGAAATCCGGCACCACCTATTACTATACAGTGAAAGGTTTCTGGCTGGAAAATGCACAGGGAGCCAGCACCTTATACCCCACAGACGTACAGGTAACCACTCCGGTGAATGCAGAAGACTTTGCACAGGTAATGCCTGAGGTAAGCGCAAAAGTAAACAGCGATCAGACGGTAACTGTAAGCTGGAAAGAAATCCCGGGAGCTGAGAGCTATCGGATTTACAGGAAAACAGCAGGAGGAGCCTTCGCAGGACTGGCAAACGCAGCAGCAGGAGAAACCTCCTATACAGATGTAAAAGCACAGCCGGGAGAAACTTACTATTATACAGTAAAAGGATTTATGGAAGAAAACGCAGCAGGAACAGCAACCGGTTATCCGAAAGATGTAACTGTGAAGATTCCGGTTGACACCTTAAAGACGCCGGCAGTCTCCACCCGTTCCGTAAACTACTGCACCGTAGAAGTAAGCTGGAACAAAGTAGCGGGGGCAGATAAATACGTGATCTACCGGAAAGAAGCAAAAGCAGGCACTTCCTTTGCATCCATTGCAACCGTAAACGGCGGTACCCTGAAATTCCGTGACCAAAGAGCGAAGATGGGCGTTAATTACTATTATACCGTGAAGGCATTTGCCGGATCTTCCTACAGTGATTATCAGAAGAATATCACAGGTATGGCAGTACCGTCCGCACCGTCTGTACAGACCGTAGGAAACAGCAGGGGAGTAACTGTAAGCTGGACAGGTTCCAAAGCAGGAGCCAGTGAATTTGCAGACGGCTACCGGGTATTCAGAAAGACCATCGGCGGAAGCTGGAAGACCATCGGAACCGTGGGAGCAAATACGAGAAGCTTTACAGACACCACAGGAACAAAGGGCGTTACTTATGCCTATACCGTACGTGCTTATGTAAAACAGAGTGACGGAACCAACTTATGGGGAAGCTACAATACACAGGGCGTACAGGACGTGAGAAAATAGAGAGAACAGAAATAGAAAAACAGGGCCGCTGCCATCTGGCAGCGGTCCCGTTTATGTAAAAAGAAAAGATTAATAGTTTTCCACTTTGCGTTCAAAGTAAGCACGTGGATGAGCGCAGACAGGGCAAACCTCAGGAGCTTCCTCAGCTTCATGAACATATCCGCAGTTGCGGCATTTCCAGCCTAAAGGAGCGTCGCCTTTGAAGGTGTTTCCTGCTTTATAGGATTCCAGAAGTTTGCGGTAACGTTTTTCGTGAGCGGCCTCCACTCTGGCAACTCCCTCGAATTTAACTGCCAGCTCTTCGAAACCTTCTTCGCGGGCTTCTCTTGCCATTCTGGCATACATATCCGTCCACTCATAGTTTTCGCCTGCAGCAGCATCTTCCAGGTTCTGTTCCACATCATGGATTCCGTGGAATTCTTTAAACCACATTTTTGCATGTTCTTTTTCCTGGTCGGCAGTCTCCAGATATAGAGCGGCTAACTGCTCATATCCGGCTTTCTTAGCCTGAGATGCATAATACGTATATTTATTTCTTGCCTGAGATTCTCCGGCAAAAGCGTCCATTAAGTTTTTCTCTGTTTTTGTTCCGGCATATTTAGACATAGTCATCCTCCTTATTTGTAAAAAAGAGGCTGTGCAATTCAGAAATCTTTAGAATGAAAAATTTCCCTGCAGCAGCCTCCTTCCTAAAAGTTTCTCTGATTTAGAAAAGAATCAATTATTCACCGAAGTATCTCTTTAACAGTCCGGCGAATGCTTTTCCGTGACGGGCTTCGTCTCTTGCCATTTCATGTACAGTGTCATGGATAGCATCCAGATTAGCAGCTTTTGCACGTTTTGCTAAATCGAATTTACCGGCAGTAGCGCCGTTTTCAGCAGCAACTCTCATTTCCAGGTTCTTCTTTGTGCTGTCAGTTACTACTTCGCCTAATAACTCAGCAAATTTTGCAGCATGTTCTGCTTCTTCGTAAGCAGCTTTTTCCCAGTATAATCCGATTTCCGGATAGCCTTCTCTGTGGGCAACTCTTGCCATAGCCAGGTACATACCAACTTCAGAACATTCTCCTTCGAAGTTTGCTCTTAAATCTGCCAGGATGTCTTCGCTAACGCCTTTTGCAACGCCTACTACATGTTCAGCAGCCCAGGACATTCCTTCTTCCTGTTTGGTGAATTTGTCAGCAGGAGCCTTACAGATTGGACAAGCTTCCGGAGCTGTCTCGCCTTCATAAACATAACCGCATACATTACATACCCATTTTGCCATTTCGCATTTCTCCTTTTCTTTTATAAATTTATTTTAATAGTTATTAATAATAGTAATTATTACTATTTTAATTTACCATATTCCATTGGCATTGTCAAGTTTATTTTTTCAATTCTTCTCTTTCTTTATACAGTCTTCACAGATGCCGTAAAATCTGGCGTTATAATCCTTTATCTGTCCGCTGAAATTACGGGAAGCAATCTCCATAATCTCGTCAATGCTGTCCATTTCCAAATCCAGGACACATCCGCACTCGGTACAAATGAAGTGATTATGAGGGGTGACAGTGGCGTCGAAGCGGTCGGCGCCGCCGATATTATCTAATTTCTTAATTTCACCCAGATTCACCAAAAGAGAGAGATTACGGTAAATAGTTCCCAGGCTGATATTGGGATAGATTAACCGAATATTCTCATATACCATATCCGCAGTGGGATGATCCGTTCTGGAGCAGAGAAACTCTTTAATCGCCTCTCGCTGGCGGCTGTATTTTAAATTTGCCATAGAATCTTCCTCTCTGATACAATGATAACAGTAATAGTTACTAATATTTTTATAACACAAAAAAAGTATCCTGTCAACATGAAATTCGATAATTTTTGTCCAGTTATGAAAAACCCCTCAGATATTTACAAATCCGGTGAATTGTGCTAATCTTTTTTCTATATCATAAGAAAGAAAAGGAGAAGAATGCCATGGGTGAAAAGTACTATATTACGACTGCAATTGCCTATACCTCCGGAAAGCCCCATATCGGAAATACGTATGAAGCAGTTCTGGCAGACGCCATTGCCCGTTATAAAAGACTGCAGGGCTATGATGTATTCTTTCAGACAGGAACGGACGAACACGGGCAGAAGATTGAACAGAAAGCGCAGGAAGCCAATGTAACGCCCAAAGAGTTTGTAGATAAAGTATCTGGTGAAATTAAGTCTATCTGGGATTTGATGAATACATCCTATGATAAATTCATCCGTACCACAGACGCGGATCACGAAGCGCAGGTACAGAAGATATTTAAGAAGCTCTATGACAAAGGGGACATTTATAAAGGATATTACGAGGGAATGTACTGTACTCCCTGTGAGTCCTTTTTCACAGAGTCTCAGTTAGTGGACGGGAAATGTCCGGACTGCGGACGCCCCTGCGTTCCGGCTAAGGAAGAAGCTTATTTCTTTAAAATGAGTAAATACGCGGATCGCCTTATCGAATACATTAATACCCATCCGGAATTTATTCAGCCGGAGTCCAGAAAGAATGAGATGATGAACAACTTCCTGCTTCCGGGACTTCAGGACTTATGTGTTTCCAGAACCTCTTTCCAGTGGGGAATCCCGGTGGATTTTGATCCCAAACATGTAGTTTATGTCTGGCTGGACGCCCTGACCAACTATATTACCGGAATCGGTTATGACTGCGACGGAAACAGCAGCGAGAAGTTCGGAAAGCTCTGGCCGGCGGATCTTCATTTAATAGGGAAAGACATTATCCGTTTCCATACCATTTACTGGCCGATTTTCCTGATGGCTCTGGATCTTCCGCTGCCGAAGCAGGTCTTCGGACATCCCTGGCTGCTGCAGGGGGACGGAAAAATGAGTAAATCCAAAGGAAACGTACTCTATGCAGACGAACTGGTGGATTTCTTCGGCGTAGATGCGGTTCGTTATTTCGTTCTTCATGAAATGCCTTTTGAAAACGACGGTGTGATTACCTGGGAGCTGATGGTGGAACGTCTGAACTCAGAGCTGGCCAACACCCTGGGAAATCTGGTAAACCGTACCATTTCCATGTCCAACAAATATTTCGGCGGCGTGGTAGAGGATAAGAAGGCAGAAGAAGAGGTGGATCAGGATCTGAAAGCCTTTGCAGTTGCCACGAAAGAAAGAGCCGGGAAGAAAATGGAAGATCTGCGGGTGGCAGATGCCATGACAGAAATCTTTGCCCTGTTTAAACGGTGCAATAAGTATATTGATGAGACCATGCCGTGGGCTCTGGCCAAAGACGAAGCAAAGAAAGACCGTCTGGCTACGGTTCTGTACAACCTGGTAGAAGGAATCTGCATGGGAGCCACCTTACTGGAAGCCTTTATGCCGGATACCACTAGACGGATTCTGGAACAGCTTCAGGCGCCGAAACGGAGTTATCAGGATCTGGATACCTTTGGTCTTTATCCTTCCGGCAATAAGGTAACAGAGAAACCGGAAATCCTCTTTGCCCGTCTGGATGTGAAAGAAGTACTGGAAAAAGTGGAAAAACTTCATCCTCCTGTGGAAGAAGAGAAGGAAGAGCCGGTGATCGATGTGGAACCGAAAGAGGAAATCACCTTCGATGACTTTATGAAGATGCAGTTTCAGGTGGGAGAGATTATATCCTGCGAAGCAGTAAAGAAATCCAAGAAGCTTCTGTGCTCTCAGGTAAAAATCGGCAGCCAGGTAAAACAGATCGTGTCCGGAATTAAATCCAATTACAGTCCGGAAGATATGGTAGGGAAAAAAGTCATGGTTTTAGTGAACCTGAAACCGGCGAAACTGGCAGGCGTATTATCTGAAGGCATGATTCTGTGCGCCGAGGGAGAAAACGGAGAACTTTCCCTTGTAGTTCCGGAAAAAGATGTGCCTGCAGGAGCAGAAATCTGCTGAGAAAGAATTGGGAAAATCCCTTGACATCAATTTTGAAATGTTTTATAGTAAGACCAGTTAGAAATAAAAGGGAGTAGCTGGCATGGAGACATGCGCACGAATACGTCAGTCCCGATAATATTTATTATCCGTATCGTGATGAAATAGCGAGACTTTTATTGTATCAGAAGATGCAGTAAAAGTCTCTTTTTTATATCATAGGAAAGTATTCCATCTTGTACTGGTTCCAATGGCATTCCTATAATATAAAAAACGCTCCGCTATGGATATTCTGTAGAATAAAAATGGATCTGCGGATATGAATAATTCAGAAGAAAGGATGAGAAAATGAAAAATTTTTATGAGGCATCAGCTGCTGACGTCCGGTCAGAGATAAACGGAAGTCAGGATCCGTTAAGCCAGGAGCAGGTGGCCCGAAACCAGGAGAAGTATGGATTTAATGAAATTGCAGAAGGAAAGAAAAAGCATCCCGTCCAGATTTTTCTGGAACAGTTTAAAGACGTACTGGTGATTATTCTAATCATTTCCGCCATCGTCTCTATGCTGCTGGGAGAGAAAGAGAGCGCAGCGGTTATCCTGATTGTCATAACCATGAACGCCATCCTGGGAACGGTTCAGACCGTAAAGGCGGAACATTCCCTGAACAGTTTAAAACAGTTGTCAGCGCCTATGGCAAAGGTTCTGCGAAACGGCGTGATTGTGGAGATTCCCAGCCGGGAAGTAACCGTAGGAGATGAGGTGCATCTGGAGGCCGGAGACTATATTCCCGCGGACGGCCGGATACTGGAAAGCGCCAGCATGAAGGTGGATGAAAGTGCCCTGACCGGAGAGAGTGTGGGTGTAGATAAAGTCAGCCACGCCCTGGAAGGAGAATGTTCTCTGGGAGACCGGATTAACATGGTATATTCGGGCAGCTTTGTGACCTACGGAAGAGGTTCCTTCCTGGTAACAGCCATCGGAATGGAAACAGAAGTAGGAAAGATTGCCAGCCTGTTAAAAAACACCTCAGAGAAGAGAACCCCTCTTCAGGTAAATCTGGACGAATTCGGAACCAAACTTTCTATGATTATATTAGTGCTCTGTGCGGCCCTGTTTGGAATCCAGATTGCACAGGGAGGCGACATTGCAGGAGCGTTCCTGTTCGCAGTGGCCCTTGCGGTAGCGGCTATTCCGGAAGCCTTAAGTTCCATTGTTACCATTGTACTGGCTTTCGGCACCCAGAAAATGGCCAAAGAGGGAGCCATTATCCGAAAACTGCAGGCAGTGGAGGGACTGGGTAGCGTATCCGTCATCTGTTCCGATAAAACGGGAACCCTGACCCAGAATAAAATGACCGTGGAAAATTACTATGTAGACGGCCAGGACGTAAAAGCAGAAGACATTGACCCGGCCAATCCGGTTCATAAACAGGTCCTGCGTCTGAGCGTTTTATGTAATGACTCCACCAATATTGACGGCCAGGAGCTGGGGGATCCCACCGAGACGGCCATGATTAACCTGGGTGATAAACTGGGCGTGCCGGCCCAGAGAGTGCGGAAGGCCTATCCCCGTCTGAGCGAAGTGCCCTTTGACAGCGACCGGAAACTGATGTCCACCCTCCATTGTCTGAAGGACGGTCATACAATGGCTGTAAAAGGGGCCGTAGACGTGATGCTGGAGAGAACTTCTTACATTCAGAAGGGAGAGACGGTCTGTCCCATCACAGAAGAAGAGAAGGAAAAAATCCGCAGACAAAATGAGGAATACTCCAGAAACGGACTTCGTGTTCTGGGTATCGGCTACCGGAAGTTTGAACAGGAAAAAGAGCTGACCCTGGAAGATGAGACAGACTTAACCTTTGTAGGGCTGATTTCCATGATGGATCCGCCCCGGACAGAGAGCGCGCAGGCCGTGGCAGAATGTATCCGGGCCGGAATCAAGCCGGTTATGATCACAGGAGATCACAAGGTGACCGCCGCCGCCATTGCAAAGAGAATCGGAATCTTAAAAGACGAATCCGAAGCCTGTGAAGGGGCGGAAATCGAAAATCTAAGCGAGGAAGAACTGGAGAAATTCGTGGAGAACAAGTCGGTATACGCCCGTGTATCACCGGAACATAAAATCCGGATTGTAACGGCATGGCAGAAAAAGGGCAACATTGTAGCCATGACCGGTGACGGGGTGAACGACGCGCCGGCTCTGAAACAGGCGGACATCGGCGTAGCCATGGGTATCACCGGAACGGAAGTATCCAAAGACGCATCCGCCATGATTCTTACGGACGATAACTTTGCCACCATTGTAAAAGCGGTGGAAAACGGACGAAATGTCTATGCCAATATTAAAAAATCCATTCAGTTTTTGCTGTCCGGAAACTTTGCGGGGATTTTAGTAGTACTGTTTGCTTCCCTGTGCGGACTGCCGGTTCCTTTTGCAGCGGTACATCTGCTGTTTATCAACCTGCTTACGGACAGCCTTCCGGCCATTGCCCTGGGACTGGAACCCCATAACCGGGAAGTTATGAATGAGAAACCCCGTCCCATGAACGAATCTATTTTGACCAGAGAATTTCTGACCAGTATAGGAAGAGACGGACTGATTATCGGAGTGATGACTATGGCCGCATTCTTAATCGGCCTGAATCAGGGAGGAGCAGGACTTGGAAGCACGATGGCTTTTGCTGTGTTATGTCTGTCCCGTCTGGTACACGGCTATAACTGTAAAGCCAAAAGCCCGGTACTGTTTACCAGAAGATTCTTTAATAATAAATACCTTCAGGGCGCCTTCCTGGCAGGGTTTGTTCTGCTGAATCTGGTGCTTCTGATTCCGCCTCTGGAAGGCGTATTCCAGGTAACGGCCATGACAGTTCCCCAGCTTCTGACCGTATACGGACTGGCCCTTTTAAACCTTCCGGTGATTCAGTTATTAAAAAGAATAAAAAACAGAAAATAGAAACGGGGAATCCAGATGATATTTGAAACACATGCCCATTATGATGATGAGAAATTTGACAAAGACCGGGAAGAGCTCCTGGGCTCTATGAAAGAAAACGGGATAGAATATATTATAAACTGCTGTGCCGCTGTGGAAGATATAGAGAAGACGGTACAGTTAATGGAGACTTATGACTTTCTCTATGGGGCTGTGGGCGTTCATCCCGACGATGCAGAGAAAATGAGTCCCCAGGTATTGGAGAAGATAGAAAAACTCTGCGGTCATCCCAAAACGGCAGCCATTGGAGAAATCGGCCTGGATTACTACTGGCACAAAGAGGCAGAGGTTCAGAACCTGCAGAAGACCTGGTTTCGGAAGCAGATGGAGCTTGCAAGGAAAGAGCAGCTTCCCTTCCTGGTTCACAGCCGGGAAGCTGCCAGAGATACCCTGGAGATAGTTCGGGAGTTTATGAAAGCGGGCATGTACGGGGGAATCATCCACTGCTTTTCCTACGGAAAAGAAATTGCCAGAGAATACCTGGACATGGGGCTTCTGCTGGGAATCGGCGGCGTAGTCACCTTTAAGAATGCAAAGAAATTAAAAGAAGTGGTAGAATACGCCCCGTTGGAGCAGCTTGTGCTGGAGACAGACAGCCCCTATCTGGCTCCCGAACCCAACCGGGGAAAAAGAAATTCCTCCCTGAATCTTCCCTATGTAGCAGAAGCCATCGGGGAAATCAAAGGGATCACCGCCCAGGAAGTTGTAAAAGTAACAAATAAAAATGCGAAAAAACTGTTCAATATTCCCAATTGACGGGTATATGCCGGAATGCTATAATCTAGAAAACTTGATAATTCATTTGATTGGATTGTGACTTGTAATGAAGGCAAGACCAACTTTGTAAATAGAAGGAGATTCTATATACAGGGTTGGTCTATTTTTTTACAATGAAAGCCCCGGACTGCGGCTGTACGGCTGGCAGGCTAGCCTGCACAGACGTACAGACATAGGACGGGCAAGAAGGTACGAGCACGGGGAATGCCGAAAGGCAGGCCGAAAAGTGCGAGTACCGACTGCGGATGGAGAAAGTGCGAAGCACGGAGCCATCCGGCTTTCATGAATAAAAATGAGGGGGATAAAGTTTGAAATATTTGATACAAATGGTGGTGAATAACAATATTGTCTGTTCCGTAGATGACAAGGGAAACGAAATTATCGTCCGGGGAAAGGGAATCGGTTTCCAGAAGAAAAAAGGGATGACCGTAGAGGAAAAGGACGTGGAGAAAATTTACCGGATGGACAGCCAGAAGGATACCAGTAAACTCCAGGAACTCCTTTCTGAGATTCCGCCGGAACACTTTGAAACCTGTACAGAGATAATCGAGCAGGTGGAAAACGATCTGAATAAGAAGCTCAGCCGGAGGATTTACATTACTTTGACAGACCATATCAGTTTCGCCATCGAACGGAAGAAACAGAAGATTGAGTACGAGAATGCTCTCCTCTGGGAGATTAAAAACTTTTATTCCAGGGAATTTGAATGCGGGGTCAGGGCTCTGGACATTATTGAGAAAAGGCTGGGAACCAGACTTTCTGAGGATGAGGCCGGATTTATCGCCCTCCATATAGTAAATGCCCAGTTGGATACCAAGATGGACAGCACCATGGAAATCACCCGTTTGATAGCGGGAATCCTGTCCATTGTCCGCAGATATTATGAAATTGAGCTGAACCAGGATTCTCTGGACTACGAGAGATTTCTGACCCATCTGAAATTCTTCGGCCAGCGGCTGTATAAGAATAAATCGGCAAAGAAAGAGGATCCGGTTTTCCACGATATGATTAAGGAACGGTATTTTACCGATTATCACTGTGCAGAAGTGATTCGGGATTATATCCAGGACACCTTCCATCATGAGGTCAGCGCAGATGAAATGGTATTTCTTACCGTGCATTTAAGAAGAATCAGTTGTGCAGAGTAAAAAAGAAAACAGAAATGTTCCGGCAGACAGGTGTGGGAGAGCCGGTTCATAATAAAGAAGAAAAGAAAGAGAGGTTATTTTATGAAAGACAAGATTTTTGGCGTTCTTCAGAGAGTGGGCAGAAGCTTCATGCTTCCTATCGCCGTACTTCCTGTAGCCGGTCTTCTGCTGGGACTGGGAAGTTCTTTTACCAATGAAACTATGATTCAGACTTATCACCTGAGCGCGATTTTAGGAGCGGGAACGCCCCTTCATTCCCTTCTGGTGATTATGAACAAGGTGGGAAGCGCCATCTTCGACAACCTGCCCCTGATTTTTGCCGTGGGCGTGGCCATCGGTATGGCTAAGAAAGAAAAAGAAGTTGCCGCCTTATCGGCGATGATTGCTTTCTTCGTTATGCATATCTCCATTAACGGCATGCTGGAAGTAACCGGTCAGATTTTAGAAGACGGCTCCCTGGCTCCCGATGTGCTGGAAGGAACCATCAGCAGCATCTGCGGAATCCAGACCCTGCAGATGGGCGTGTTCGGCGGTATTATCGTAGGCCTGGGAGTGGCTGCCCTGCATAACCGCTTTTATAAGATTGTGCTGCCCAATGCCCTGTCTTTCTTCGGCGGCTCCCGGTTTATTCCGATTATCTCTACGGTAGTTTACATGTTTGTAGGTATTTTAATGTATTTCGTATGGCCGGCAGTGCAAAATGGAATTTACGCCCTGGGAGGACTGGTAAACAGCTCCGGCTATATTGGAACCTTATTCTTCGGAATTATTAAACGGGCCTTAATCCCATTCGGACTGCACCATGTGTTCTACATGCCTTTCTGGCAGACAGCCGTAGGCGGAACCATGACCATAGACGGAAACCTGATCCAGGGAGCCCAGAATATTATTTTCGCTCAGCTTGCTTCTCCGGATACCGTACACTTCAGTGCAGATGCAGCCAGATTCTTCTCTGGTGAATTCATTTTCATGATCTTTGGTCTTCCGGGAGCAGCGCTGGCTATGTACCGCTGTGCAAAACCGGAAAAGAAGAAAGCAGCGGGAGGGCTTCTGCTGTCAGCTGCTTTAACCTGTATGCTTACCGGTATTACAGAGCCGTTGGAATTCTCCTTCTTATTTGTAGCGCCTATGCTTTTCGGCGTACAGGTAATCCTGGCAGGTTCCGCCTATATGGTAGCCCACATTCTGGGAATCGCAGTAGGACTCACCTTCTCAGGAGGACTTTTAGACTTATTCCTCTTTGGAATCCTCCAGGGAAATGCAAAGACAAGCTGGCTTCTTATCATCCCGGCCGGACTGCTCTACTTCGTCCTTTATTACTTTGCATTCACCTTCCTGATTAAGAAATTTAATCTGAAGACACCGGGACGTGAGGACGATTCCGAAGAAACGAAACTGTATACCAAAGCAGACGTAAATGCAAGAAAAGCCGGACAGTCAGGAAAAGACGGTTCAGGAGCAGGAGAAGATCCGGTGAGCGCCGCTATAACCAAAGGACTTGGCGGGGCGAAAAATATCAGCGACGTGGACTGCTGTGCCACCCGGCTTCGTATCACCGTTGAAGACCCGTCCAGAGTGGATGACGGCATCTTAAAACAGACAGGCGCAAGAGGCGTGGTGAAAAAAGGCCAGGGCATCCAGGTTATCTACGGCCCTCAGGTAGCAGTTATTAAATCCAATCTGGAAGATTATCTGGCTCATCCTCATGCGGAAGAAGAGACGGAAGAGTCTGCCGCAGTAACTGCAAAAGAACCACAGGAGAAAGACGTTCAGACAGAGAATATTCTGGTGCCCATCCCCGGAAATGTAATTCCTCTGGAACAGGTAGAAGACGGCGTATTCTCAGAAAAGATGCTTGGCGACGGCATAGCCATAGAACCGGCTAAGGGAGAAGTGTACGCGCCCTTTGACGGACAGATCAGCATGATTTTCGATACCAAACATGCCATTGGTATGACATCAGAAAACGGACTGGAAATTTTAATCCATGTGGGCATCGACACCGTACAGCTCAATGGAAAACACTACGACATCCTGGTAAATCAGGGAGACAATGTCAAAGCAGGAGAACTGCTGGCAAGGTTCGATATGGAAAAAATCCAGGAAGACGGTTATCGGACGGTTACCCCGGTCATCATTTCCAATACAGATGATTACTCCAGAATTCAGGGACATCCGGCAGAAAATGCGAAAGTGGGAGATGTGCTGATGGAGGCCGTAAAATAGAATGATTTAGAAGAAAAGGTGTATCTGACCCCGGAACAGAACCGGTCAGATACACCTTTTTAAAACTGCAATGGATTATTCATAATATTCAGAGTCGTCGTAAGATTCATCATAGGACTCGTCATAGTAGCCGGAGTCATCATAAGACTCATCGTAGGACTCGTCATAAGAGCCGGAATCCTCGTAGGAATCATCCTCCGACTCGTCAGTAGAACCGTCGCCGCTGTTCTCTGCGTTATCCGTCTGAGAGTCAGAACCTTCGGCGTCGGCGGAAGAATCCGTTATTTCAGTGGTAACCGTGGATGGCGTCACATTCTCAGATAGAATCGTATCAAACTCTGTCTGCAGCCCCTGGACACTGAAGGAGTCTCCCACGGTATACCGCACACTGTGGGAAGAGGCAAGGTCATCGGTATAATCGGCCAGCATATAAACCCCATAGTCTCCGGTATCATAATTATAGTGCATCACCGTAGGTTCCAGAGATTGATTCGTGACAGAAACCGTAGTTTCCTCGCCGTCAACGGTTTTTTCAATGGTAAACTTAGCCATACCGCCCAAAAGGCGCTCCAGGGATTCCTCGTTGGATACAAAACTTCCAAGAGAGTAGTAAACTAACATCTCATTTCCCTGGCCGTCCGAGAGGGTTCCATAGGGCTGAAGGGTTCTGGGATGACTGCCTAAAAGTACATCCACGCCCTGCTGCATCAGATATACCGCCCACTGCTTTTCAAACTCAGAAGGAGAGGTATCGGCATCTTCGCCCCAGTGGGCACAGAAGATAATGCAGTCGCTGGATTCTCTGGCCGCCTGAAGCATGGAATCTATCTTACTCTTGTCGAATACATCAATGCGGTAAGAATCCCCCGAAGAGAAAGAATCACTGTTTACCCCAAAGGTATAATTTAAAAGAGCAATTCGTATCTGATTTACCTCCACCACTTTTAACTGTCCGGCCTCCTCCTGAGAACTGTGAATTCCCAGAGGAGTTACATTGGTGTGGTTCGTACTCCAGAAGTTGAGCGTATTGTCAATAAGACTGCTCCCATAATCAAAAGCATGTTCCGAGGCATGCTCCACCACATCAAAACCTGCATTGGCCAGAGCGTCGCCGACTTCTGTGGGCGCGGCGCAGGTATCGGAGGAGCTGACCTCATCGTGATTGGATGTAAACAGGGCTTCCTGACTGACAAGCGCCAGATCGGCCGCCTGGATCTCTGCGCTTACCTGACTGTAAACATGATCGAAATTCCAGGAACTGGTTGTATCTGACTGACCGGAAGCATAGAGACTGCTTCCATAGAGATTGTCCCCTACAGCAGCAATATTGGCCGTATAGACCTCCCGGCTCTCTGCCTGGGCTTTTGCCTCCTCTTCCTGCCGTTTCTGTTCCTTTTCAGCCTCCTGCTTTACAAACATCTGATCCATCTGGCGGAAAACGATGCATAAGAGCACAAGAACCACAATGGAACAGATCAGACTGACTTTGGCCTTGCTTCTTTCAGTAAAATTCAAAGGTAGATTTTTCTTTCTTCTTTTTTTCATGATATTTCCTTTTCAAAACTAATGTTTAAATTCTAAGGTGGTCTGTTTCTGTATTTCCCTATTATAGCAAAAACAGATGGGAGTTGACAAGAAAAACTCCCGCAAGGGAGAGAGTGGGAAAAAAAGGAAAATAATTCCTTTGAAAAAGTACTTTGAATATCAAAGTAAATAGTGTATAATATTCGCAGAGAAAGCCGGAAAGGGCAGGTGAAAGAATGGGAACCTATGAGGCAGTAAATAAAATATTAGTGGATTTATTTCATGAGATACAGGAAATAGAAGAAAGAGCAATCATAACTTCTGATTTCAAAGATATTTCAGGAAACGATATGCACATCCTGGAAGCGGTGGGAATTAAAGAAGCCAGAAGCATGTCGGCAGTGGCGAAAGACCTGTCAATCACGGTGGGAACTTTAACAATCGCCATTAACAACCTGGTGAAGAAAGGCTACGTAGTAAGACAGAGAAGTGAGACAGACCGCAGGGTGGTATTGATTTCTCTCTCACCAAAAGGAAAAAGGGCCTTCTATCATCACAAACAGTTCCACGATCAGATGGTGCAGGCAGTACTGGAAAATTTAAACGAAGAAGAAGAACGCTCTTTAACTGCCGCTTTAAATAAGCTTCATAAATTTTTCCGTCAGTACGGGGAAGAACCGGTTAAATCATAACCGGAAAGGCGCTAATTTTTCCAATTATGGAAAACCCAATTGAAATTCCTATTAACTGTGATATAATTCCATTGGATTTAATTAAGAAGTTTTCTGTGCAGCCTGCAGGAAATGCTCCCGCAGGCTTTTTTCACAAGAGTAAGGGGATACAGATATGAGAGGTACATTATTTAATAGGAAGAAAAAATTCGAGCACTGGGAGCTGATTGCCCTTTATCTGGTGGCTTATGATATTGTTGCGGTTAACTTTGCCTATTTCTTTGGCCTGTGGCTGCGGTTTGATCTTCAATTCTCCCATATTCCCCAGGACTATCTGTCTTCATTCCTTCAGTTTACCCCTGTATATACCATATTTTCTATCATAGTATTTTACAGACTGCGTTTATATAAAAGCCTGTGGAGATTCGCCAGCCTGAGCGAACTAAACAGGATTGTCTGCGCGTCAGCAATTACCAGCCTGTTTCAGATTGTGGGAATCACCGTATTCTGCCAGAGGATGCCGGTTTCTTACTATCTGATTGGAGCAGCTCTTCAGTTCGCGGCTGTAGTGGGCGTCCGTTTCAGCTACCGTTATATCATCCTGCTGAGAAAGAAAAAGAAACAGACCGGGGAAAATGTGCGAAACGCCATGGTCATCGGCGCAGGAGCTGCCGGCCAGATCATCATCAAAGAGCTGAAAAACTCTTCCGAGACCAGGGCCGTGCCCTGCTGTATCATCGACGACAACTCCAACAAATGGGGACGCTTCATGTATAACGTGCCCATCGTGGGCGGCAGAGACAGTATCATGGAAAACGTGAAAAAATACCACATCGATGAAATCCTGTTTGCCATCCCCACAGCCAGACCGGAAGAACGCCGGGATATTTTAAACATTTGTAAGGAAACCGGATGCGATCTGAAAAGTCTGCCAGGTGTTTACCAACTGGCCAACGGCGAAGTCTCATTAAGTAAGATGAAAGCCGTGGCTGTAGAAGAATTACTGGGAAGAGACCCTATTAAAGTGGATCTGGAAGAAATCTTCCGCTATCTCAGAGGAAAAACCATCCTGGTAACCGGCGGGGGCGGCTCCATCGGCAGCGAACTGTGCCGGCAGATTGCAGGACATGAGCCAAAACAATTAATTGTCTTTGACATTTATGAAAACAGCGTATATGATATTGAGCAGGAACTGAAAAGAAAGTATCCCAATCTGAATCTGACTGCGCTGATTGGTTCTGTCCGGGATAGCCGGAGAATCAACCAGGTATTTGAAACTTATCATCCGGAAATCGTTTACCATGCAGCGGCTCATAAGCACGTACCACTTATGGAAACAAGTCCGAATGAGGCTATTAAAAACAATGTAATAGGTACCTATAAAACCGCCTATGCGGCGCTGAAAAACGGAACACAGAGATTTGTACTGATTAGTACGGACAAAGCAGTGAACCCCACCAACATCATGGGCGCCAGCAAACGTCTCTGTGAAATGATCATCCAGAGTATGGACGTCATTGCCAAAGCCGGAAGGATGGAGATCCTGCCCTTTCTCCACGAACATTCAGAGGAAAACGATGAAAACCTGAAAATCTCCGCAACGAAAACGAAGACGGAATTCGTAGCCGTAAGATTCGGAAATGTGCTGGGAAGCAACGGCTCCGTAATTCCCCTGTTCAAAAAGCAGATCGAAGCCGGAGGCCCTGTGACCGTGACTCATCCGGACATCATCCGTTACTTCATGACCATACCGGAAGCAGTAAGCCTGGTGCTCCAGGCGGGAGTCCTGGCCAGAGGAGGCGAGATCTTCGTACTGGACATGGGAGAACCGGTGAAAATCGATACACTGGCCCGAAATCTAATCAAGTTATCCGGCTACAAGCCGGACGAGGACATACAGGTTGTATATACCGGATTAAGGCTGGGAGAAAAACTCTTTGAAGAAAAGCTGATGGCGGAAGAGGGAATGAAAAAGACGAAAAATGAACTGATACATATCGGAAAACCCATTCCCTTCAATACAGAAGTGTTCCTCCTGCAGCTGACACATCTGGCAAAAGCCTGCAACCGAAACAGTGAGGATATTGTGGGGATGGTGGAAGAAATGGTGACCACATTCCATCCGGCGGAGGAGAAACCGGAAGAAAAGATAAAGAAAAAAGAGAGATATTTTGCAGAACAAACAGCCATGATGGAAGAAGCGGCAGTGACGGTAGAAAATAGATGACATGAATTTACGATATAAAGTAGCATGGTGTTAGTTTTTTGTGGAATTAGTCCCAGATTGTTAAATAAACATCAACTATACTATTGTTCTAGTCAGCTATAAAAAGATAGAGAGTATTATCGTTAATCAGTATTTTTTGATAGATAAATAATTATAGACCATGATTTTAAGAAAGAAAAGCGACTATGAAGGTTTCATTTTCACCACTAGCAAAACATGAGTGGATGGAGAGTCATTGGCAGGAATGTGGGTTACATGAATGCTGTAGCTTGTTAAAGATTTTATTGGAAAGAGAAAGCGATAAGCGTTTCAAAGAGATGATGGAGTGGTTCAGAGGTGGATTAGCACATTAAGAGCGAAGAATGACCGTATAAAACAGGCGGTTTGTCTTAAGGCTCTGGTTGCCATAAGCGGTGTTGCTAATTTAGTATAAAGGGATGTTGATTAGGTACATATTGAAGTCGGACCGCACGGTCACACTACTGGTAAGGAACATCATTTTGGAGGTGTCTGCCGATTACGGCATAGACAATAAATTACAGAGGAGCAGGAAACAAAATGGATAAAAATCATTATTTGAACGATCCGAGATTTAAAGGTATTACTCCATTTGCTAGAAAGATCTGGCTCTCATCGCCAACCATGCATGGAGACGAGGAGAAGTGGGTTGTGGATGCGATTCATAAAAATTGGGTAAGTACAGTCGGTGAAAATATCAATGTTGTTGAACAGCAGATTGCCAAGTTTATTGGACGTAAATATGCGATTGGATTGTCTTCCGGTACAGCAGCCCTTCATCTGGCAGTGAAGCTTTGTGGAGAGCAGCTATATGGTCAGCCCAAGGTTGGTCACGGCACTTTGGAAGGTCACAAAGTATTCTGCTCCGATATGACCTTTGACGCTACGGTCAATCCAGTGGCATACGAGGGGGGAGAAGCTGTATTTATTGATACAGAGTACGATACTTGGAACATGGACCCAGCGGCGTTGGAAAAAGCATTTGAAATTTATCCGGATGTAAAACTCATTGTGGTGGCTCATCTGTATGGTACGCCTGGGAAAATACGAGAGATCAGAGATATAGCGGATAAACATGGTGCGCTGATTGTGGAAGACGCGGCAGAATCTCTGGCTGCTACATATAACGGTGTCCAGACGGGGTGCTTTGGTGATGTCTCAATAGTGTCCATGAACGGTAATAAATTGATTTGTGGAAGTTCTGGAGGAATGTTGCTGACAGATAAATTCGATTGGGCGAACAAGGCTAGAAAGTGGTCTACACAGAGCCGGGAGAATGCTCCTTGGTATCAGCATGAGGAGATAGGATACAACTACCGCATGAGCAACATTATTGCTGGTGTGATAAGGGGGCAGCTTCCCTATATAGAGGAGCATAGAGCGCAGAAGAAAGTGATTTATGAGAGGTATAAGGAGAAACTGGCGGGCTTGCCGATGTCGATGAATCCGGTCGAACTAGCCGGTGCGGAGATTGAACCAAATTACTGGCTGAGTTGTCTGATCATTGACAAAGATGCAATGTGTCCGCAGATACGTGGGGAGCAGGAAGCATTGTATAAGACGGAGTCTGGCAAGAGCTGCCCAACGGAAATTCTGGAAGCAATGATGGCTTTTAATGTTGAGGGCAGACCGATCTGGAAGCCGATGCACATGCAGCCAATCTATCGGATGAATGGGTTTGTGAGGAGAGATAGGAATGGACGTGGCCGGAGTAATGCTTATATTGAATGTGGCTGTTTGGATGTAGGTATGAATATCTTTGAGAGAGGACTGTGTTTACCATCTGATAACAAGATGACGGTAGAAGAGCAGGATAAGGTTATTGAGATAGTGAAAAGCTGTTTTAAATGATATTAAAGGTTTCTTTCGGCTAAGTAAACAGCACAGGTTTTTAAAAAGTTATTTCATGAATTGGAAAGATGAGGAGAAAAAACAATGGATCTGTACGAAAAAATAAAAAACCAGGAAGAATCCCTTTCTTTAGTAGGTCTCGGTTATGTAGGAATGCCTATTGCCGTAGAATTCGCTAAACGTGGAATAAAAGTAATCGGATTTGATCTGAACGCCACGAAGATCGAGACCTATAAATCTGGAATTGACCCAACTAATGAAGTTGGAGATGAGGTTATAAAGAATACGACGGTTGAATTTACTGCTAATGAAGAGGATTTGAAAAGAGCGAAATTTCATATTGTAGCGGTTCCTACCCCTGTCAATGACGACCATACACCGGATCTTACTCCGATAGAGGGCGCAAGTGAGATACTTGGACGAAATCTGACAAAAGGTTCAATCATTGTCTTTGAGTCAACGGTCTACCCAGGAGTAACCGAAGATATCTGTGTACCAATTCTGGAGCGTGAGTCCGGTTTAAAGTGTGGTGCAGATTTCAAGATTGGATATTCGCCGGAACGTATTAATCCGGGTGATAAGGTACACAGGCTTTCAACAATCACAAAGATTGTATCCGGTATGGATGAGGAGACACTCGATACCGTTGCTAAAGTTTATGAGATTGTTGTTAATGCTGGAGTACATAGAGCAGAAAGCATTAAGGTAGCTGAAGCAGCTAAAGTCATAGAGAACAGTCAGCGTGATATCAATATTGCTTTCATGAATGAGCTGTCCATCATATTTAATAAGATGAGAATTGATACCAAGTCTGTTCTAGAAGCAGCGGGAACGAAGTGGAATTTTTTGAAGTTTTACCCCGGTCTTGTAGGTGGCCATTGCATTGGAGTGGATCCTTATTATCTGACTTACAAGGCAGAGGAATTAGGATATCACAGCCAGATCATACTTTCAGGACGCCGGATTAACGATGACATGGGCAAATATGTGGCAGAGAATGTGGTGAAGAATCTGATCGCAGCAGATAAGGCTGTCAAAGGAGCGAAAGTTGCAATTTTGGGTTTTACATTTAAAGAGAACTGTCCGGATACCCGGAATACGAAAGTAATTGATATAGTCAACGAACTTAATGAGTATGGAATCTATCCGATGATTGCGGATCCTACTGCAGATGCAGCTGAGGCGAAACGTTTGTATGATGTAGATTTTGTAACTATGGATGCGATTAAAGATATGGATGCTGTGGTACTGGCAGTGGCTCATACAGAATTTGCATCTCTTACCATGGATCAGATTGATAGCTTCTTTGGAGAAGAAAAGAAGGTTCTACTTGATCTGAAAGGTTTGCTGAACCGAAAAGAATATGAAGCTGTTGGATATAGTTACTGGAGGCTGTAATCATGGGATACGAGAATGTGAAATTTTTGGAGGAAAGCACCTTCCTTGTTACAGGTGGAGCAGGCTTTATAGGATCTAACCTGTGTGAATCGATATTAAAGTTGGGATATAAGGTTCGTTGTTTGGATGACCTTTCAACCGGCAAACAGGAGAATGTGGATCTGTTTCTGGATAATCCAAACTATACATTTATAAAAGGTGACATTAAGGATCTGAATACATGTATGAAAGCCTGTGAGGGTGTGGATTATGTTCTAAATCAGGCGGCTTGGGGCTCGGTTCCTCGGAGTATTGAGATGCCACTGTACTACTGCGATAACAATATCAAAGGGACTTTGAATATGATGGAAGCAGCACGAAAGAACGGTGTGAAGAAGTTTGTCTATGCATCCAGTAGTAGCGTATATGGAGATGAGCCGAATTTGCCGAAGCAGGAAGGAAGAGAAGGAAAACTTTTATCTCCTTACGCAGTCAGCAAAAGAGCCAATGAAGAGTGGGCGAAACAGTATACCAAGCACTATGGCTTGGACACGTACGGTTTGCGTTACTTTAATGTTTTCGGTCGTCGTCAGGATCCGAATGGTGTATATGCTGCAGTTATTCCAAAATTCGTCAAACAGCTTCTGGACGGCGAGCAGCCGACCATTAACGGCGATGGAAAGCAGAGTAGGGATTTCACTTACATTGAGAATGTCATTGAAGCAAATCTGAAAGCCTGTCTTGCTCCGTCATCTGTTGCCGGCGAGGCTTTTAATATTGCGTATGGCGGCAGGGAGTATCTGGTCGATATATATTATGGTTTAACTAAGGCACTTGGTGTTGAAATAGAGCCGAAGTATGGGCCGGACAGAGCGGGCGATATCAAGCATAGCAATGCGGATATCAGTAAAGCGAAAGAGCTGCTTGGATATGATCCTGACTGGAGTTTCGAGAGAGGGATTAAGGTTGCGATTGAGTGGTATAGGGAGAATTTGTAACTTATCTATACCAGATGTAAGGATAAAATATGAAGAAGTATAAAATAGGTGTATGCGGTAATTTTGATTTAGACAAAGGTTATTTGAACGGGCAAGTTATAAGAAGTATATCAATAGTAACTGAGATTGAAAATAAATTAGGAAGAAACACTTTATGTAAAGTTGATTATACGCAGTGGAAGAAAAAGCCGATTCAGACATTTTATGAATTTGTGAAATTACTATTATATAGTGAAAATGTGATTATTTTTCCGGATCTACGTGCTATTTATGCATTAGTACCTTTGGGAGTAGTATTGAAAGGTGTTACAGGTACTAAAGTTTATTATAACGTTATCGGAGGATGGTTGCCTGAATTTCTGCAAAAGCACAAAGTTATCCGTTATTGGACAATAAAGTTGGATGGCTTATTTGTTCAAACAAGGATACTCGCTGAACAATTAAGAACAATAGGAGTAAATAAAACAACAATATTTCCTAATTTTAAAAGAATAAAGGTTTATACAGAAGATAAGTTGAAGGTTGATTTTGTTAAGCCTTATCCTCTAATTTTTATGTCTAGAGTGACAGAGCGCAAAGGCATACGCGAGCTGGTTAGAATAGTAAATAAGTTGAATCAGGATCAGCCGCGCTTTAGTCTAGATATTTATGGTTCTATTGAAACTCATTTTGCAGAGCAATTTGAAAAGTTAAAGAAGGAGTTTACCCCATATATTCATTATAAAGGCCAAGTAGATCCTTTAAAAACAAGTGAAGTGATGCATAATTATTTTCTCCATGTTTTTCCGACAACATATCGTACAGAAGGTTATCCTGGATCTATATTGGATGCCTTATCGGCGGGAACACCTACACTTGCGGCAAGATGGCAATCTTATGAGGATGTTTTGACTGAAAACAAAACTGGAATATCCTTTGCAATGGAAAATTGGGAAGAATTAGAAGGAAAGCTTGTAGAAATTTATAACAAACCTGAAATTATTGATGGTATGAGAATAAATTGTCTAAAAGAAGCTAGGAATTACATACCGGGAAATGTGATAAACATAATGTTGGAGAAAATCGATGGTGATGATTAAAAATTATACAGACATACTAATTGCGCTGAGCCGTTTTTCAAGGAAACATCCATTGTTTCATCAAATTCTTCATCGTTGCAGTGTGGCAATTGTGGGCTTACAGAAGTTTATTCCGGATGAATTATATGCAAAGCAGATGTATAAACGATATACGGGTCTTACACTTAATTTAAAAGAGCCTCATTTATTTAATGAAAAGTTGTGGTGGATTAAATTAAATGTACGCAATCCGCTTATGACACGTTGCACAGACAAGTATCAAGTAAGAGAATATGTGGCGGAGTGTGGTTATCCTGATATTTTGAATAAACTATACGGTGTATACGATAAAGCTGAACAGGTGCCTTTAGATTCATTTTCAAAGGAAGTGTTTATTAAATGTACCCATGGGTCAGGAACAAATTGCATTTATCGCCCTCGAAGCAATTTTGACCATAGACGATTTATATCTGATTTCAATTTTGATTTAAGGCAAAATCATTTTTGGAATTCTAGGGAATGGAATTATAAAAATATTGTTCCTAGAATTATGTGCGAACAGGTATTAAGAGATAAGAATGGGAAACTTCCACGGGATTACAAATTTATGTGTTTCCATGGGAAGCCTAAATTGTTGTTTTTAGAGAATGAAGTTTGTGATGAAAATGGTCGTAGAAATACCTCTGGAACACGCTTTATAAATGTCTATGATATGGATTTTAGGTTGACTTCAATTACTTCAGGCTGTTTGTCACAAGTAAATGCGCTAATAAAAAGACCCATAAATTTTGAATATATGAAGGAAATTGCGGCGAAGTTGTCAGAGCCATTCCCACATTGTCGTGTTGATTTATACGATTTGGATGGTAAGGTTTATTTTGGCGAAATTACTTTTTTTCATGGAGGAGGTTGTGTCGATATTAAACCATACGAGGCGCAACTTCAAATGGGAAATTGGATTGACTTGGCAGCGATACCATCAAAGTATATAAAAAATGCAGGCAACTAAGCGATGATATTGTATTGAAAGAGATAATCATATGTTGTATAGAATATATATCAAACGAATATTAGATATTGTTATTTCCTTAATGGCACTATTATTTTTAAGCCCTGTTATGCTTATTTTGTCATTCTTAGGGTGGATCAAGATGAAGGGGAATCCTTTTTTCTTTCAAAAAAGGCCTGGTAAAAACGGTGTAATATTTAAATTGGTTAAATTCAAGTCAATGTCCATGGAGAAGGACGAGAATGGGAATCTACTACCAGATTCTAAGAGGCTGAATCGATATGGAAAAGTGTTGCGTTCAACAAGTCTGGATGAATTACCAGAACTTATCAATATACTTAAAGGAGATATGAGCTTAATTGGTCCCCGTCCATTGTCAGTGATGTATTTGCCATTCTATAGCGATGATGAAATGCATCGCCATGATGTCAGACCAGGATTAAGCGGGTTAGCTCAAGTCAATGGACGGAATGTAACAACATGGGAAGAAAGATTTACATGGGATTTAAAGTATGTTAATGAATTGTCTTTTTTGTTAGATTGCAAGATATTTTTTCTTACAATTTACAAAGTTATTAATAGAAGTGATATTGGCTCTCGCCAAGAATCAGGTAGTGATGAAGGGTTGATGGATTTTGAAATATATCGACAACAACAATGGGATAAAAAAAGTCAATAATAAAATAATCTTAAATTCTAAAGATAATATCAAAAGTTCGAATAGAGAAATATTGAGAGGATGTTATGAAAAATGTAATGGTATTTTCCTGCGGATCGATTCCGGGGATTGATATTAATTTTGCCTTGAGGGGAAACGATGAATATAAAATATATGGTGCTTCAAGTTATGAAGATCATGGGACTTTTGTGTATGAGAATTATATCGGTAATGTCCCCTTTATTTACGAATCCGATTTCATTCCTAAATTCAATAAAATACTGGTGAAGTATAAGATTGACTTCATCATTCCTCTACACGAGGATATGATCTTGTTTTTTCAACAGCATATTGATGAAATAAATGCAGTAGTAATTAGCTCTTGCTATGATACAGCTGTCTTGTGTAGATACAAATCTAAGACCTATGATGCTCTTAAAGGTTGTGACTTCGTCCCCACGTTGTACAAAATAGAAGAAGTTTTAGAGTATCCGGTTTTTGTAAAAAAAGATGATGATCAAGGAGCTAGGCATGCTTATCGAGTTGATAATGTGGAACAGCTAACGCTTTATGCCTCACAAGAAAAAATGATAATTTGCGAATACTTGCCAGGAGAAGAGGTAACAGTCGATTGTTTTACAGATCGTCATGGCAGATTACGATTTATTAACCCACGTGCAGCTGACAGAATGTTGGCTGGTATTGATGTCCATGCTAGGCGTCTGATAAATAACGAAGAGATTAAAAACATTGCCATTCAGATCAATGACAAGATATCTTTTCGAGGGCCTTGGTTCTTTCAAGTAAAAAAAAGTGGAGAGGGAAAATTTAAATTATTGGAGATTGCATCAAGATTTGCTGGGGGATTTGCGTTGACATTGGGGATGGATATTAATACTCCTTTAATGGCTATAAGAGATTTTGATAATAAAGAAGTAATTTTTGATTATAATGATGGCCTAATCGAAGCAGATAAGATGTTTATAACACGTTATAAGTTGGGATATGAATATGACCATATTGTCATTGATGGGATACAAGCATTAGATCTTAATGATAAAACAAACCCCCTGATGATGTTGTTGATTTATCAGACTTTAAATGAAAATAAGCGTATCACTTTACTTTCAAATAACTTTTCGTATGATAATCAAATTCTTAGAAGAAAAAAAATAGATTGCACCATGTTTGAACTGTCTGAATCTTTGGATGGTGTGGAATGGAATAAATCAGTTTTTATTTCCAAAAACGAGGAAAGGCGTAACCATGTTAGACAAACATATGGAGTAAAAGCATATGAACCAAATATGACAGGAGTTCTTTTGAATTGGAAAGCATGATTAGAACGGAAATAGGCAGTGAGTTCTGGGATGTCCCTGTGAGCAATAATGTAAATGATTTATTTCCTAGGAATACACAATGGTATTTGTCTGGGCGTAGTGCTTTAAGCGCTATTCTTAAATCTAACAAAATTAAAACGGCAGCACTACCATCCTGGTGCTGTGATAGTATGATTAAACCATTTATAGATTCTGGTATTCGAGTAATGTTTTATTATACGGATGGCATTCGACAGCAAACAGTTAATACCGAATGTGACGCCATCTTACTTATGGATTATTTCGGATATTCCGGATATAGTTCGGTTCCCGATGGGTACAGCGGAATCGTAATCAGAGATGTTACTCATTCTCTTTTTTCAGAAATAAAAATGGACGCCGATTATTATTATGGTAGCCTACGAAAATGGTGCGGTGTTTATTCAGGGGGATTTGCGTGGAGTAAAAGAGATTTTATAGAAAGAGCAGTTGAAAGAAAGGAAGAGATAATAGAGCTTCGTAGACGGGCTATGAAGAAGAAGTCAGAATATATCTATGGAAAAACGATAAGCAAACGATATATGGAAATGTTTTCAGAAGTTGAAAAATATCTTGATAAATTAGTTGGAGTTTACAAGGCGGCTCCAGAGGATATTGACAGAATAAAGTATCTGGATATTGATTTTATCAAACGAAGAAGAAAAGAAAATGCGGCTGTATTGATAGAAGCCTTAAGGCCATATTGCATTTTTCAAGAATTAAAAGACGGAGACTGTCCTCTCTATGTGCCAATTGTGGTAAAGCAACGTGATGAATTACGAAAGTGGCTAATCTCAAACGAAATATATTGCCCTGTACATTGGCCCCTAACCGCTATGCATTCTTTCGACCACTCTTTGAAAGAAATTTATTATTCTGAAATTAGTCTGATATGTGATCAAAGGTATCAAATTAATGATATGAAGCGTATAGTAAATGCTGTAAAGGAAGGATTGAATTATGTTGAAAACATACACAATTGAACAGGCAATGGAATGGGATAAAGTTGTCCGTTCATTTAATGAATATGACACATATTGGTTAAGCGGATATTCAAAGGGATTTCAGATTCATGGAGATGGAGAGCCGCTATTATTTTATTATGAAGGTAAGCATCTTCGAGGAATTAATGTAGTAATGAAAAGGGATATTGCAAAATCCGAAATGTTTAGAGGAAAATTTAGTGAAAACATTTTATTTGATATTTGTACACCATATGGTTATGGTGGTTGGCTAATAGAAGGTGAAAATAAAGAATTACTATTTGATGAATATGATAATTGGTGTAAGAATCATAGAATTGTAAGTGAATTCGTCAGGTTTCATCCAGTACTTCAAAACCATAGATTCAACGTTGATGCGTATGATGTTTGCCCGCTTGGAAATACAGTAGTCATGGATCTATCTTCTCCATATGTTATTTGGACAAACATTATAAGTAAATGTAAAAATAAAATTCGAAAAGCAAAAAAGAATGGTGTTCAAATTTATTCAGGGAGATATCCTGAAATATATAAGGAGTTTCGCTTCATCTATAATAGCACAATGGATAAAGATCATGCGGACAAATATTATTATTTTGAGGAGCCTTTTTATGAAAGTATTTTAAATGACCTTCCACAGAATGCACAAATCTTCTATGCTGTGTATGATGGTACGATTATTGCAGCTTCAATTATACTTATCTCAAATGGTCGTATGAATTATCACTTGTCTGGATCTTTAAGTGAATATGCACGGCTTGCACCTGTTAATTTACTTTTGTACGAAGCTGCTTTATGGGGATGCGAGCATGGATGTAAAACACTTTACCTTGGCGGTGGTGTGGGAAGTGATGAAGATTCTTTATATAAATTTAAAAAATCATTTAATAGGCTAGATAATGATAATAAATTCTATATCGGAAAGAAAATATTTTTAAGAGATAAATATGACCAGCTTTTGGAAATGCGAGGAGAAACGAATAGCTCTTTTTTTCCAAAGTACAGAGCATAGAAGGTAATAAAATGAAGGATATTTTAATTATAGCTCAATACACGCAGGCACCCGGTGAGTTTGAGAATGATCGATTTAAGTATTTAGCTGAATTTATGCTTGAAGATAAAGATATATCTATTGAAGTTGTAACAATGGATTTCTCTCATCACCGAAAAAAGTATAGGCATATCACAACCGAAGAAATGGATAGATGGCCATATAAGATGACGTTTCTGCATGTTACACAATACAAGAAAAATGTTTCAATTAAACGGTTGTTTAGTAATGGAGTACTGGCTATCAATCTAAAGAAATATTTTAAACATAGGAAAAAGCCAGATGTTGTGTTTTGTGCATTGCCATCTATATATTCAGCATATGTTGCTTCCAAGTATTGTAAAAGGAACGGTATAAAATTTGTTATCGATATACAAGATTTATGGCCTGAGGCATTTCAAATGTCTGTAAATATACGTGGGATCAGCAAAATACTTTTTGCGCCTATGAAGTTGATGGTTGACCAGGTATATGCTTCGGCAGATGTTATATGCGCTGTGTCACAAACGTATATTGATAGGGCTTTGGAAGTGAACAAAAAAGCAAGGAAAACATATTGTGTGTTTTTAGGAACAGATCTGGATGAGTTTGATAAAAATGCAACAGTGAGAAATAATGAACTAGGAAGCGAATTAAGAATTGCTTACTGTGGAACTATTGGACGAAGTTATGATTTGAAATGTGTGATTGATGCATTGCAGTTGACAAAAGGTAAAACAACATCACCAATTAGTTTCTTGGTTATGGGGGATGGACCGGATTTAGATAGAATTAAGGAATATGCTTTAGAAAAAGAGGTTCGGACAATTTTTTGGGGGAGGATCCCATATAAGGAAATGTGTGGCATCCTTGCTGGTTGCGATATTGTCGTTAATCCAATTATTCCAGGAGCTTCGCAGAGTATTATTAATAAACATGCGGATTACGCAGCATCTGGATTGCCAGTAGTTAATACACAAGAATGTGAAGAATATCGAAATCTTGTACAAGAATATCAGATGGGGTTCAACTGCAATAATAATGATGCTGCTGATTTATCTGAAAAGATCTTGCTATTGGCAAATGATTCTGTAATGCGTAAGAAAATGGGAGAAAACGCTCGTCGATGCGCAGAGGAATGTTTTGATAGAAAAAAAACATATCAACAATTAAGGAAAGCAATACTTGATTTTAACTAAGTTATGCAGAGGGTATAGTATGACAATAATTGAAAGAATAATAAAGAAGCTTAGAGACATTTCCGCGAAGCCAAGGCGCAGGAATATATGTACGAAGATGAGAGATAGATTAGAAAATGAAGATTTCTCTATCATTTCAAGTAATTGCATTGGTGGGATATTGTGTCACGATTTAAACATAAGATTTAACTCTCCAACTGTTAATATGTTTTTTGACGCTGCAGACTTTGTAAAGTTTTGTGCGAATATTCAATATTATACTAATCTTATTCCAGAAGAAGATTTAGAGCTTACAAAATCTTATGGATATCCTGTTTGCAGACTTGGTGATGTGCACTTGTATTGCGTTCATTATAAAAATTTTAATCAAATTAGAGATAAATGGATTGAGCGGTCTCAACGAATCAATTATGATAATTTATTTATTATAATGACAGATAGAAATGGACTTACTGAAGATATGCTACCCCAAATAAGTCAAATTCCTTACCCTAAAATATTATATTCCGCAAAGCCATACAAGTTCGATTTTGTTGTACATGTCAGAGAGTTTGAAAAGGAAAATCAGGTTGGGCAACTTCATTTTTTTGCGGATTTTCTCGGGAATCGCTACTATGAGAAATACTTTGATTTGGTAAACTGGTTAAATTTAGAATATAATAAAAATATATAGAGTTGCTAGTAATATGAAGGTGAGGAATATCTCATGGGTTTGTACAATACACTGCTGAGAACTGAAAAAAACATAAAATCATGTTTACGAACTGGGTATTATTTTGTGTTTGAAACTAAAGAAGTTAATAGAAAGCGTGCATTATATAAAGATGTTCATTGGAGTGATGAAGAGAAAAAGAACTTTGATTTATATTGGATGAACTTGCTCAATAAGAGGATATCTGATAAGTGGCACAAATTATATCAAAGTTTTAATGGGATTTACTGTAAGGAGTATATACCAGAAATTTTGTATACAACCTATATTGAGCCTCGGTTGAATGATCCTTTATACTCCAACGTCTTTGGGAACAAGGGTATTACCGAATTAATATTGCAGAGTGATTTGGTTTTGTTTCCGGAGACAATTTGTTATTCTGATGGAAAAAATTTTTACGATTCTAAACGTAGAGTTATTAGTGAAAATGATTTTTGGCGTTTAATCTTCAATGCTGGGGAGATAGTTATAAAGCCAGCTACTTCTTTTGGTTCTGGTACGGGAATCATGTTTTTAAATATGAAAGATGGCATTGATATGAATACAATGAAAACGTGTCGAGAGATTAATGCTATGATGCTATCACGAGAAGTTCTTGTTCAAAGGCTTTTTAAACAACATGAGACTATTGCAGCAATTAACCCTTCTTCTGTGAACACGATACGGATTACAACATATATAGTAAAAGGAGAAGTGCATTATTCTCCGATAGTATTGCGTTGTGGTTCTGGGTGGGGGCATGTGGATAATATTCATTCTGGCGGTTTGTGTGTTGCTGTGGAGGATGATGGTAGCTTGGGCAATACAGCTTATAAAATTGGATATTCGGATATTTGCGAACGATACAACTTTCATCCAGTTACTAAAACTGAATTTGGCAAAGTTAAAATTCCGTATATTAAAAGAGTTGTTGATGCGGCGTGTTCTTTACATGGAAGAACCCCTCACATTGGCATAATTGGTTGGGATTTTTCAATTTCATCAGATGGAACCCCTGTTGTAATTGAACAGAATTTCCATGGTGACAGCATATGGTTTCCACAAATTGTGCATGGAAAAAGTTTTTTTCGTGAAGATTCGCAGGCTATTATGGAATGTGTTGGTTTAAGAAAATGAAAATAATGAGTGTATTATAAGAGTGCTATGAAAAAAAATATTAAAGTATGTATTTTAATTAATAATCTGGGCTCAGGAGGAGCAGAAAGACAGGCGGTAAATATTTCAAAGATGTTATGTGATAATCAGTGCAGTGTTTCTATTGTGACTTTCAGATCCGGCGATTTTTTTTCTGAAACACTTAAGGAATATGGTATTACATATAAATCATTGAATTGTTGCAAACCTTTATCAGCATTATTCAAGACAAAAAAGGAGTTTATCAGTGGAGGGTATGACGTAGTTATTGCATTTCTACGTTCGCCAATTTTACTTGCTTGTGCTGCCTCTTTTACAAGAAAGTGGAAACTCATCATCCGTATGGGATCTGCATCAGATGGATTCTTTGCTTCTAGAATAGGCAAAGTTCTTGCTTGGTTAGCAAATAATGCAGATGCGATTGTATGCAATTCTGAAAATGAAAAGAGACTATGGCTTTCTAATTCAAAGATTCCATCATCTAAGATACATGTAATATATAATCTACATAGAGATTTGCAAGAAGTTACTGCAATTGATGGGAATTATCAAAATGATAGAACTCGTATTGTAATACCCGCAAGTTACTCGTTTGTTAAAAATGTTGCAAACGTAATTAAAGCGGTAACTTGGCTCAATGATACGGACAAAGAAGAATTAGAGATTCATTGGTATGGTCATAAGGAGGGGGCGTTAGGTGATACTTCTGTATACGATGATGCTGTAACTGAAATTGAAAAGAACGGACTATGCGGTCTTGTTCATTTGCATGAGGAAACAAAAGATATTTATTCAATCATGATGAATAGTGATTTTGTTGGCCTTTTTAGTTTGTATGAGGGACTTCCAAATGCTATATGCGAAGGCCTCTTACTTGGGAAACCCATCATTATGACGCGCGTATCCGACTATACCGTACTTGTAAACGGTAACGGTTTTGTGTGTGATCCCTCCCCGGAAGCTATCCGTGACACTCTTCACGATGCAATTTCAACAAGCATGAAACAACGCAAAGAAATGGGAAATATTTCTAAACAAATTGCGAAGAAATATTTGACATATGATCGAATACAAAACGCATGGAGAACGCTCCTTTTATGAAGTTAATAATATAATTGCTTGACAAGTTTGGTGAATTCTAGTTTCGGTCATTTTATTCCAGAATACAGAATTTATTCGATATAACATCGCTTAATCAGAAAGGACTAACCCCAGTGTAATGAAAATAAACCTAAAAACACTATCGGAATATACGCTTTATATTTATATTATCGCACTACCCTATCTAGCAATTGTGTATCCAAATATTGCAGATGTTATCTTTATCGGATTTATCTTGATAACTACAATTATTGTTATCAGAAGGGGAATTGGTAGGAACGTGTTATATAGAACGGGAGCCTTTATTATTGTGTTATTAGCAATAACAGTAATAACTTCAATGATGGCAGATAATAAAGAAACCGCCTATAGTGGAAGTTGGACTCTCATTCAATTGTTAGTATTTGATTTCTTCTTAATGATAACTATTGATTCAGACAAAGTGATTATTGGGTGTCTGAAATCTTTTGTTATTGGAACATATACAATGATGCTATTTGTATTTGCGCAGACTGGAGTTCAATTACTGTCAGTTTTGCCCACTTGGAGATTCGGAGGAGGAGACGGTTCCATAAATGTCAATTCAATTGGAGCTGCTGCAGGATGGAGTGTACTGATTCTATTTTTATTTTATAAACAAGAACGAAAAAAGATATATCTATATTTAATGCTGGCTCCCATGCTATTTGTTTTTGGGTCTGCTTCTCGTGCTTCTTTGTTAATAGTATTATTTGGAATATGTATTTATTATTTAACAAACAAGCAGAAAGCTTCGTATGTCAAATTAGCCTTGGTGGTTTTCTTATTAGTTTTGGGTTATAATATAGTAGAATCACTCAATCTTTTTCCTGATTTTATATCTAGGTTTAATCAATTGTTGGAAATAAAAAATGGAATTGATTCAACGGATGGTTCAACTAGAGTTCGTTATCAGATTGTTTTGTATGGAATTGAAAAAATCAAGGAACGGCCTTGGCTTGGATATGGTTTGGGACAGTTTCAGTACATTTTCCAAGATGAAGCTCTTGCACCTCATAATACTTTTATCCAGATAGCTTATGCGTTTGGATTAGTTGGAGCCACCTGGTGGTATGGTAATATTGCATTAAGTGCATTTAGAATTTTTAGCCGTTCAAATAGGCACATTTTTCGTTGGATTGCAATAATAAACACAGTTTTAGTTTGTATGGGAATATCAGCACAATCTTTGACAGATAAAACTGCACATTTATTTTTGATCTTATTATTTAATGCTGATGTATTGTCGAGATGGAAATCTAACAGAGAGGGAAATAATATTGATGAAATTGAATCTTAATAAAGTAGCTATGGTAGTTGGGGGAAATCAACCATTTGATAATGAGGTACGATATGATTTGGACAAGAATTAGAAATTTATACCTGGATTATAAATACAGGAAGGACAAAATACAATATGCAAGATTTCTTGGGGTGAAAGTCGGAGAGAGATGCAAGATACATAATAATCCCCGGGATTGTTTTGGGAGCGAGCCTTGGTTGGTAACTATAGGTAATCATGTTTTAATTGCCACTGGCGTACGTTTTATAACACATGATGGGGGAACATTTTTGTTCATTGATGAATATCCAAAAACTAATGTCTTAGGCCCAATTAATGTGGGAAATAATGTTTATATAGGTGTTGATGTAAAAATAATGCCTAATACTATGATTGGAGATAATGTAATAATTGCGGCGGGCGCAATTGTAACAAAGGATTTAGAGTCTGGCTGGGTATATGGAGGTATACCAGCAAAAAAGATAAAGACGGTTGAGGAGTATAAGGAAAAGGCTTTGCTTAATAGCGTTGAAACAAATGGCATGAGTATGGGTGAAAAAAGAAATCATTTAAAAAAAATAAGACCAGATTGGTTTGCGTAAGGATGTGAGGCTATGAATGAGAAAAAAATATTAATATTAACTCATGAAAATGGGAGATTTGCTACGAAATTTGTAGGTACAATGGAACATCATGAAGGTACAAATATGGATGTGTTCGAAATGAAATCCTTATTTGAAGATAACGGGTTTTCATGTAGTATCCTTAAATTTTCTGAGTTAGATATGTGTGATAATTATAAAGGCTACTTTGTTGTATACGCATCATCAGAGGACTATGGCAAGTTTTACAAGAATTATATTGAAGATATAATTCTTCGCTTGCAGCTTGACGGTGCTATTATGTTACCTAATTATATATTCTTAAGAGCACATGCAAATAAGTCATTTCAAGAACTTTTGCGTGCCTCTTTTGATAATAATGAACTGAGGGAGCCTTATTCGATATCAGTTGGTTCGTACGAGGAACTTAAAGGCGTTGCTTCACGTATTTCTTATCCATGTGTTGTGAAGACATCATCAGGATCAGGCAGCAGCGGCGTGATTTTGGTTCATAATGAAGAAGAACTGTATAAGCACACAAAAAGGCTCATGACTATCCATTATGTAGACTATTCCAGAGATTTAATTCAGCGGATAAAGCTTTATATATGGAGGATGATAAAGATTCTGACCAAGCACAAACATTCTCAACCAATCAGTGAAAAAATGCTAACCAATAAAATTGTTGTACAAGGGTTCATTCCTGAATTAGAAGGTGATTATAAAGTTCTATATTTTTATGAACGATACTATATTCTACACAGAAACAATCGAAAGAATGATTTTAGGGCAAGCGGTAGCGGAGATTTTTTATTTCCAGAATTATCTGATGAGGTAATTAAGGTTTTAGATTATGCAAAGATGGTTTCTGCTGAAATAGATCAACCGATGATATCAATGGATATTGTTTCTTCCGGAAAGGGGAAATGCTATTTAATTGAATTTCAGTGTGTATACTTCGGCCCGTTAACAATGCAGTATAGTCCGTTTTACTATGAGAATAAAGATGGTATATGGACAAAGGAAGATAATAAACATTCATTAGAAGAAGAATATTGTAGAGCAATAGTAGAATATATAAGTAATCATTAATAAATAAATTATATATAAGGTAAATACTCATATAATTTTATCTGCCATAATTTTACACACAGCATTGCTTGAGGTGAATGATGAGAAAAAAAAGATTAGCTAAAAATACGGTTTCTTCCTTGTCTTTACAGTTAACATCAGTGATTTGCGGAATGATCCTTCCGCGGTTTATCATAAAAGGATTTGGTTCAGAAGTAAACGGTTTGGTTAACTCAATAACGCAATTTCTACAGATTATCGCATTTTTGGAACTTGGTGTAGGTGCCGTTGTTCAAGCGGCTTTATATAAGCCGTTAGCGGAACGAAATGATTCGCAGATTAGTGCAATTATGGTTTCTGCGAGTGTTTTTTATCGAAGATTAGCAAAAATATTATTAATATATGTAGTGATATTAGCTGCTGTGTTTCCTATACTTACGCGTCAACAAGTTGATCCATTATTCTCAGTTTTATTAATTCTAGCCATGTCAATTAGTTCATTTGCTCAGTATTATTTTGGCATAGTCAATGGGCTGTTGCTTAATGCGGATCAATTAGGGTATATATCTCACATTTCACAAGCAGTTACAATTATATTAAATACCCTATGTTGCATTATATTGATTCAACTTGGCTCATCTATACTTTTGGTGAAGTTTTTTTCATCGATCATTTATCTTGTAAGACCATTATTTCTGAAGATCTATGTTGATAGAAAATATAAAATCAATAGGAAAATTAAATATGAAGGTGAACCGATTAAACAAAAGTGGAATGGTGTAGCACAGCATGTATCGGCGGTTGTGCTTAATGGAACGGATAGTATTGTGTTGACAACATTCGCTACTCTTTCAGATGTATCCATATATTCCGTTTATAATATGGTGGTATATGGGTTAAATCAATTCTTTATGTCGCTTACAGGTGGCGTGCAAGCGTTAATTGGTGAAATGTGGGCGAGGAAAGAAAAATGCAGTATGATTTCATTTTTTAATTATTTTGAATGGATTGTACATCTAGGAGCCACTTTTATTTATACGTGTACTGGAGTTTTAATATTACCGTTTGTTGAAGTGTATACTGCTGGAATTCTGGATATATGTTATATTCAGCCGCTATTTGCCTTTCTGATTACATTAGCAAATGCAATGAACTGTTTGCGTTTACCTTATAATATTATGATTTCAGCAAGTGGTCACTTTAAGCAAACGGAGGGTATTTTTATTTCGTCAGCGTTAATTAATTTGGTTTTATCAATTTTAATGGTTTATAAATGGGGACTGGTTGGTGTTGCTATAGGAAGCGTTATTGCCATGAGCTTTCAGACAATTTTGCTTGCCTATTATAGCTCCAAAAAGCTCTTAGATAGGTCTGTTAATTATTTCCTAAAGCATCTTTTAGTTGATTCATGTGTTGCTGGGATGACTGTTTTTCTGACAAATAAGATTTCGGTTGAAACCTTTTCATATTTAGCGTGGTTTTTAGGAGCGATTAATGTAGCTTTGGTATGTGCTTTTGTAAGCATTATTGTAAATGCTGTGTTTTATTGGAATAACACAAGAATAATTGCCAGAGAAATGTTATACAGATTGAGAAAAAATATTAAAAGAAATTAATATGGAGGTATGTTGAACACAATATATGTGAATTATCAGAAAGAAGCTATATATCCGTCAGGAAAATACTTTTGATCCGTGATTCATTCCTAAAGATCATTACGGTAAAAGCAATTGGGATCCCTTGGGTGAAATCGTTCATCCTGGCGACACTGTATTGATTAAACCTAATTTAGTGATTCATAAAAATTTATCGGGGGGAGTGAACTGTCTAACAACGCATCCTTCTATCATAAGGGCTGTTTTGGATTATGTTCTTATTGCATTGAAAAATAAAGGATGCGTGATACTCAGAGATGTTCCTGTTCAATCTTGTGATTTTGAGTAATTGCTAGTTGAGGGAGATTATATGGAAATAATTCAGTTTTACAAAAAACAGGGTGTTGAGTTGTCTCATATAGACTTCAGAGAGACTACGGCAAGAATATTAGATGGAATACTCCTACGTGAACCTAATACAAATAAAAGGAGTTTTGGTATCATTGTAGATATTGGGGCTGAGAGCGCTTTTAATGGCACCGAAACTCAAGCATTTAAAATATCAAACTATAATGTATCTGTATTAAAAGAGCATCATAATGAAATGCATCATAAGTATTCTATTTATCGAGGCGCTCTCGAAGCGGATGTAATTATTAACCTTCCAAAACCCCAAACGTATATAGAATCTTAAAAACAATGAAGTAATATTTACCTCAATTTTATAGGTACCCCTGGTGTTTATGATGAATATCCGAACAAATCATGGCTCAAAGAGTTTCAAAGTTATTGCCAAAATCGAGTTTGTCTATTACTAGATAATCATCATTATTACGAAAGACAATTTTGGAGTTATTTATTACGCTTTGTTAATTTATTAAATGCAGTAGTGTGTAAAATTACTGTGAGTATTCCGGGCGATTTTGGCTCTTCCGCAATTATCCGTTTTTAATATAGGAAATCTCAACAATTTATAGTATAATACTTGTATTAAAGGTATGGAGATTTCTTATGAATACACTTGATTTAGATTCGTTTTTTCCGAAAGAAAAGTTGCAGTTAATCAAGGCTGAGCAAACCAATGATATAATTCATATTTACCTGAAATCAAAAACAAAAAGTTGTGTCTGTCCTAAATGTGGTCAATCTACTGAGGAATATCATGGGACCTATGTAAGACACGTTCAGGATCTTCCTTTTTTAGGAAAGAATGTTCAGTTACATATTAAAGCACATGAATATAAGTGTACCAATACCGATTGTAATGCTAGTACAATCGCAGAGAATTTTAATG
>NZ_NFJL01000060.1 GCF_002159835.1 Blautia sp. An249
GTTTATGGCGAGACACAGGAGAACGGGGAGATCCGTGCCACAAAGGTCTATATTACCCGGTATGAGTAAGGAAGGAGGGAGCAGCATGCCGTTTTATCAGCGGGGCCTTCTTTACCTGACGCGGAAACGTGCCAAATCCATTCTGCTTTTGATGATCTTTCTGTTTGTCAACAGTATGATCCTTGGCACCAACATGATCCTGCACGCCGCGCAGAGCACGGAAGCCGCCATGAAGAAAAAGACGAAGGCGAAAGCGGTCTGTGAAATGACAGACGCAGGGCAGCCCGTTACAGAGGAGGACGCAAGGGGAATTGGAAACTTAGACGCAGTGACATCCATAAACCGGATGGGACAGCAGGCCGCATATCTGCCGGAGCTTCTTCCGGTTACCGGGAACACTTCCACGGAAGCGGATAACCAGAAAGTCAGCCTGTTATCCTTTGATGACATGGAGACAGACAGCCCCTTTGCGGATCAGTCTTTCCGGCTGACAGAGGGCAGGCTGATCGGTCCGGAAAGCCGGTACTGTGCAGTCGTGAACCAGGGATTTGCCCAGGCGAATGAACTGAAGGTGGGAGATACCTTCTCCCTTGAGAATGAGGAGGGGAAGAAGACCACGGTGGAGATCATCGGGGAATATCTTGCCGGAAATGAAACCCGGCAGGAGAAAGAAAACCTTGCTCTTTACCGGCAGGAGAACCAGGTCTATATCGACAATACAGCGTATCTGGAACTATTTGGCGAGAAAGGATTCTATAAACTGTCCGCCTATGTCAGCCAGCCGGAGCTTCTGGATTCCCTTGCCGGAGAAATGCAGGAAATTGTGGGAGAAAAAGCGGAGATTACCACATCCGATACCCTGTATCAACAGATGAAGGCTCCACTGACGCAGATTACCCGGGTGGTGTCGCTGATGCGTCTGCTTGCTTTCGGCACTGGTACGGCCGTTGTTTCCCTGCTTCTATGTATGTGGATGCGCAGTCGCCAGAAAGAAATGGCGGTGTTCCTCAGTATGGGAGAAGGGAAATCCGTGATCTTTTGGCAGGCGCTGCTGGAATCGGCGGTGGTCTTCCTGCTCGCGCTGCTGGGAGCCTGTGTCCTGGGCACCGCCGCGTCAGGCTGGATGCAGGAACTTCTTCTTGCCACTGTGGATACAGGGGCTTCTCTTACCGTCACCTTACAGGCTGGCGATATTGCACAGCTTCTGGGAATCGGGGGAGCTGTGGTAGGGATCGGAGTCCTGCTGTCCCTGATCCCGGTACTCCGGTCAAATCCAAAAGATATCTTATCAAGAATGGAGGGATGATCCATGAATCTGTTTGAACGGGCAGGGCGTTCCTGCTGTCGGAAGCCGGTCCGCAGTCTGCTGCTTTTGCTTGTGGTGTGCCTGATCAGCCTGCTCTTCCTGTCGGGAATGGCAAGCCGCAGCGCCAATATCGG
>NZ_NFJL01000061.1 GCF_002159835.1 Blautia sp. An249
CCGGGCAAATCACGGGATAGGGGAACCGAATTTACTACCAAATTACTACTTTTGGATTGAGCCGGACACGCTTACTACCCCCACCGTGAAGCGCCCACCAGACAAGCACATCAGAGCAAAATAAAATATGACACCGCACGAGCGGCGTTCTTTTTCCCTGCGGGGAGAACAGGACGCCGCTTTTTTTGCGCCCAAATTCAGAAAGGAGGCGGACACCTATGTACTTCACTTCCGGCACCGACCGGGCCTTTGAACAGCTCATGCAGGAAAGGCCGGGCGCAGATCACTTTGACAGCGGCGAGGCGGTCACGCCGGAGGATTGCGGCACCTGCCGCTTCTATCGCCCGCGCTGGAAATATCAGTTTTGTGTCTTTGAGGAATGTCCCTACCAGCCGGGCAAGCTCACCGCCCTGGACGCGGTTTCATTCCAAGTGAAAGGAGTTGACGACGAGATGGCAGTTTTTCGCGTAGAGAAAAACCGGGGCTACACGGTGATGTCCAACCACCACCTGCGGAACAAGGACTTGTCGCTGAAAGCCAAGGGCCTGCTGTCACAAATGCTGTCCCTGCCCGAAGATTGGGACTACACCCTAAAGGGCCTCTCCCTTATCAACCGGGAAAGCATTGACGCCATCCGCACAGCGGTTTGGGAACTGGAAAAGGCCGGGTACATCACCCGCCAGCAGAACCGGGACGGCAAGGGCAAAATGGCCGATATGGTCTATACCATTTACGAGCAGCCCCAGCCCCGGCCAGTACAGCCGGACGACGCTGCGCCGGGATTGGATAACCCGGTATTGGAAAATCCAACATCGGATAATCCAACGCCGGAAAACCCGACGTCGGGAAATCCAATGCAAATAAATAAAGATAGACAAAGTAAAGACCCATTAACTACGGATTTATCAAGTACCCATTCCATTCCTATCCTTTCCCCTACCCCCTCCCCTTTGGAGGATAGGGCGGCACAGCCGCCGGAACGGAAGCGAAAGGAAGCGGGTGAAGCGTACCAGGTGTATGAGGAAATCATCAAGGACAATATCAGCTATGACATTCTCAAATCCGACCTGCCCCATGACGGCGACCGGCTGGACGAGATCGTAGACCTGATACTGGAAACCGTCTGCACCAGACGCAAGACCATCCGCATTGCCGGTGACGATTATCCGGCGGAGCTGGTAAAGGCCAAGATGATGAAGCTGGACAGCGGACACATCCGCTTTGTGCTGGATTGCATGAGTAACAACACCACGGAAATCCGCAACATCAAGCAATACCTGCGGGCGGCGCTGTTCAACGCCCCATCCACCATCGGCAACTATTACACCTC
>NZ_NFJL01000062.1 GCF_002159835.1 Blautia sp. An249
GTCGGCCAGGGAAACCAGGTGGCCGATACACCAGCTCACCAGATAGCCGTTTCCCTCCATATAGCCGTCCTGTTTTTCGTCGGCCCCGATCACGCCCGCAATGCTGCGGGCGACGCTCGGTTTCTCTGCGATCACTAACTGAATACTCATTCTTCGTCCTCCTTACTCGGTTCGTCCTCGTCCATCAAAAAATCCTCTAACGGCCTGGGTTCCACCTCGCCGGTGTCGTCCTCATCCTCCGGGGCCGGTTCGTCCTCGTCGTCCTCGTCCTCGCCAAAATCGTACTCGTCCAGGTCGTCATTTCCCTTGGTATTGTCTTTCGGCTTCTTAAACTTGAAGAAGTAAAGGGCCGCGCCGCCGCCCATCAGCACTACCACAAGGAACACCACAAGGCCGCCCATGCCGCCGCCTGTTTCTTTCTCCTGGGGTTCGTCCGCCTCCGGCTCCGTGGCTTCCGGCTCCGGGCCGGTGCAGGCGGTCAGGTTATTCTTGCAGACGGCGCAGGCCGTATTGACGGCCCCGGCCTCACACTTCGCCGTACAGGTGCAGGTTTCCGGCACAGCCTCCCCGTCCTCGGTCAAGGCCATCAGGTCGGCTTCGTCCACCTGGTTCAAGAAATGTACGGTCTGTTCGCCCTCGTCGTCCCGGTCGATAATCAGGTAAAAGGTATTGCCCGCCTTGGTTTGCAGGGTGATAAACTGCTTGCCGCCGGTGGTGCCGATGTCGTCCATGAGCGACAGGTTCCCGTCCGGGGTCAGGGCAAGGCCGCCGCCCGTCAAGCCGCCAAACTGTTCCAGCAGGGCGGAAAGTTCCTCCCCGTCCAGGGAGAGGGAAAAGCCGTCCCCGCCGGTGGCGTCCCCGGCGTCGCTCACGGCCAGATAATCGCCGCAGACGTAGCCCACACGCTCCGGCAGGAGGATTTTCACCCACCCGTTTTCCTGGGTTTCGATCACTTCCACCTGGGTTCCGTTGGGAAGCTGGGTAAAGGCGGTGTTGTCCGTCCCCGCGCCGGTGCGGACGTTTAATTTCCCGCCGTTGGTGGTGACAATGCCGGTCTGCCTGGGG
>NZ_NFJL01000063.1 GCF_002159835.1 Blautia sp. An249
CTTCGGCTATGTCCTTCCCACTACCGGGCGGATTTGGGACTTGCACCCTTAAGAAACGTGCGCCGCCAGGCGCACTAGAAAAAAGACCAGTAGGCCTGCATCATGCCTGCCTGGTCTTTTTTGCTGTTACGTTTGTCCATATCATTCTGTCAGCCAATCAGATAAATGCCGTTATCACTCCCACCGCAAGGCAGGCGGGCAGACCGAGAAGCATACCAATGCAGGACTGCTGGATGTGAAAACGGTAGTCCTTATATTCTTCCATGTCTTCCGTCCCCGGTATCCTGACCTTTTTGGAATGGCAGAACCAGATACAGTCAAGGACGAGCGCGTCATACCAATCAATAATCAACCAGATCAGATAGGAATCCCGGCCCCCCTATCGTTTTGCCTTCGGCTGCGGCCGTTGTCTTCTCACTGTTTTCGCTCCTCAATACAAATGACTGCGGAAAGCTAACCGTTGATAATAACGTGAGCCCTGGCTGTACAAGCCGTCGGCAGTGAAAAACCTCTCCTTCCCGGGTTGTTTTCTACTTGTGTTTATAGCCTGTATAAAATACCATAAAAAAACAGAACAGCGCTGCCCAGGCCCAGAATCTATGCTGTTTCATTCTATTTTCTCCTTTCTTCAGAATAGCACGCAAATTAGCTGTATCTAACTTCTTTATTATAGTATTCCTGCTATGAATTGTCAATGTCGGGGACTCTCAGCCAGTAGGCGAAAATGCGCGACTTCCAGATGATTTTGTGTATTTTGCTGAAACATAATTCCAGAAGTGGCTTTTGACACCTTAGTCCTCAATCGAGTAGGAGGGAGTGATTAGCTCCCGTCCTCTCACACCACCGTGCGTACCGTTCGGTACACGGCGGTTTCAAT
>NZ_NFJL01000064.1 GCF_002159835.1 Blautia sp. An249
GGGCCAGCAGACGGCCTACTATGTGGACGAGGGGGCCGAGTATCGGAAAGTGCCGGAATTTACACAGCCTATCCCCGCCCAGCAGGAAAGCCCCATCAAGACCGCCGAAATGACGACCGAGCAGAATTACAACATGATTGACGGCGTTCTGAACAACGCCCCCACAATGGGGGAACTGGAAGCCAGGGTAAAGGCCGGGGAACAGGTTTCCCTTTTGGACGTGGCCCAGGCAACCAAGGCGGAGGCCCAAAAGCCGAAACAGCCGCGCAGAAGCGCCAAGACCGCCCAGCGGCAGAAAAAGCCGTCCATCCGGGCGCAGCTTGCAGCCGCCAAGGAGGAACAGGGCAAGAAGCCACCGGCGCGGGAGAAGTCAAAGGAATTGGAGGTGTGAGGCCGTGAACAAGTTTGAAAACGTGGACGTTCTGGCCGCCCTGGAACAGATCATGCGCCAGAACACCGCCTTTTACCAGAACGATTTTGAGATTGACAAAAAGATTATCCGAGAGGCCGCCGCCAGCGATAGGGCCGAGGACAAAGCCCTGCTGTGGATGTCCCGGCCCTCCGGGACGTACTGTTTCCGGGAGCGTGACGTATTCTTGCAGGACACCCGGCAATACAACACATGGAAGTTTTATGGGGAACAGACCCGTGACCGTATTCTGTCCTACGCCGTGGAGCTGACCGGCACCCAGGGCGGCACGATACGGGGCAATCTCTATGAGCTGGACTACCCCCAGCACTTCCGGCACGTCATAGCCGAGGCGGAAAAGGCGGACAA
>NZ_NFJL01000065.1 GCF_002159835.1 Blautia sp. An249
GGCGGAGCGGCAGGCGGGAAAGGCCATCCGCAGCGCCAGACGGCGGCACAAGCTGAAACCCTACCGGGCGGCGGCCAAGGCCGAGAAAAAGTCTATCGCCGCCAACGCCGAGTTTGTGTATCAAAAATCCCTGCGGGATAACCCGGAAATGGCCCAGGCGGTGAAGAACCCCGTTTCCCGCCTCTGGCAGAAACAGAAAATCAAGCGGGAATATGCCAAAGCAGCGCGGGCGGCAGGCCAGACGGCCCAGGGCGCGGCGGGAGCCGCAGCCAGGGCCGCCAAGAACAGCGCAGCCGCAGCCAAGAGAGCCGCCAAGGAGAGCCAAAAGACCGCTTCCTTTGTGGCCCGGCACTGGAAAGGCGTGCTGCTCGTCGGCGGCGTGGGCCTTATGCTTCTGCTGATTATGGGCGGCCTGCAATCCTGCACCGCCATGTTTGGTAGCGCCGGAACGGGGCTTGCGGCCACCTCCTATCTCTCCGAGGATGAAGATATGCTGGGGGCCGAGTCCGCCTACTCCGATTTGGAGGCGGATTTGCAGCATGAGCTGGACAACTACGAAAGCCTGCACCCCGGCTACGACGAATACCGCTTTAACCTGGACGAGATCGGCCATGACCCCTATGTGCTGACTTCCATCCTGGCGGCACTCCATGAGGGCGTGTTTACCCTG
>NZ_NFJL01000066.1 GCF_002159835.1 Blautia sp. An249
GCCAGCCGGAAATCAAGCTGATGGACGCAAACCTGCTGGCCTGCCCCGACCATGAACGGCTGCTGGTGCAGCTTGCCGAGAGCCGGGCGCTGGTGGACTTCACCCAGGGCCTTGACATCCGCCTGATAACCCCGGACAATACCGCACTTCTCAATCAGGTGCGGACAAAGGCTGTTCACTTCGCCTGGGATAACCCAAACGAGGACTTGACGCCGCATTTCCGGCGCTTTGCCGAGCAGACGGCCATTAAGAACTGGCGGAACCGGCGCGTGTATATGCTGACGAACTACGGCAGCACCCACGAACAGGACTTGTACCGGGTGGAAACCCTGCGGGGCCTGGGCTATGACCCCTATGTGATGATTTACGAGAAACCAACGGCCCCGCCCATCACCCGCCACTTGCAGCGGTGGGTGAATAACAAACGATTGTTTCATGCCGTCCAGAGCTTTTCCGACTATGAGCCGGTGAAAAAGCTGCTGGCCGGACAGGAAGAAATGAGGTGATATTTTTTGGCTTATGTAACTGTCCCCAAGGATTTTACCCGCGTGAAATCCAAGGTGGTGTTTGGACTAACCAAACGGCAACTTGTTTGTTTTGGCGGTGCGCTGCTTGTAGGCGTCCCGCTTTTTTTGCTGATACGGGGCCGCGTCCCCACCAGCGCGGCGGC
>NZ_NFJL01000067.1 GCF_002159835.1 Blautia sp. An249
CTCCCTGGTGGCCCATGACATGGCTGCCGGGAAAATCTGAAAGGAGGACGGCCCTATGAAACAGGGTGCATTGATTTTTGACGAGCAGGCAGACCGCTACGACATCCGCTTTGACCTGGCGGACTACTACGGCGGGCTGCACTGTGGAGAAACCTTTGACGTGATGGTAGGCGGCAGATGGCGGCCCACCCGGATTGAGATGGCCGAGAACTGGTATCTCGTCGGCATACGGGCGGACGACCTTTCCGGCCTGCGGGTGCGGATTTAGGCCGCCCCTGCCGCCTGCCTGCTGGACTTCCAAAGGAGGGATAGCAGTTGCAGGAAGAAGTAGACCAGAAAACCATAGCGTTAGCAATCAAGACCGGCAAGCTCACCGGCCAGGTATTGCAGGCGGCCATGAAGAAATTTCTGGCCGCCCGGCAAAAGAGCAAATCCAAGGTACACCACGGCAAACAAAGCCTGCGGCAGCTCAAAAAGGACGGTTCGGCCCTCTCCAACATCGAGATCACCGACGCCAACATCGGCCTCTTTAAGCCCTGTGCCAAGAAGTACGACATTGATTTTACCCTGCGGAAAGACCGCACCACCCATCCGCCCCGCTACATCGTGATTTTCAAATCCAAGCAGGCGGACAATCTGGAACAGGCGTT
>NZ_NFJL01000068.1 GCF_002159835.1 Blautia sp. An249
CCATAGGAACATCAGACCGGACTGGTTGGAACCAACCGCCGGTCTGGGCGGTTCCCGCCAACGGAATATTCAAAGAAGACGAATGCCTGTGGAAAGATTATCCTGTGCGGAATCAAATGCGCATCCTGTCCTGCCTGCAACCAAACCTGCAAAGACTCTGAAAAAGAGCGCTGCGTAAGGCTTGACCGGGCTCCTTATGTCTTCAACGGCTGTACGAAAAAAATCAATCACTGCACGATTGCCCACAAGTATAACTATAATGCCCGATCTGCCGACAGAAAATATCACGAAAAGCTTCGAGGTTCCAGAGTCGGGAGCAACATGACAAAACAGGAGCTTCGCAAAAAGGATCAGATCGTTTCCCCGCTGATCGAACAGGGACAGTCCCCCTATCATATCCTGACAAACCACCCGGAGCTGGACATGTCTGTCCGTACCCTGTATTCGTATCTTGACCAGGGACTCTTTACGGCAAGGAACATAGATCTGAAGCGGAAGATCCATTTCAAACCAAGAAAGTGCCATAAAACACAGATCACGAACAGGGCAGTCTTTACCAACCGATCGTAAGTAGGTAATCATCCGTGCCTTGACAAAATATGAAAATCCCCCAGCATTTACCGGGGGAAAATTAGTCTCTCA
>NZ_NFJL01000069.1 GCF_002159835.1 Blautia sp. An249
CGGTGTTGTCCGTCCCCGCGCCGGTGCGGACGTTTAATTTCCCGCCGTTGGTGGTGACAATGCCGGTCTGCCTGGGGGCGTCGTCCCCGGCGTCCCCGCCGTCCGGGTTGGAGATTTGAATACCATCCTCGGTGACGGTGATCTTCACCTGGGAACCAAAGAGGGAGGAAAGCAGGTCTGCGGTTTCCTCGTCGGTCACAGACTCCGGGCCGGTGTCGTTTTCGTCCTTTTCGGTGTCAGGGGTGCCGCCCTCGGCGTCCTCGGTGTCAAGCTCTATGCCCCCGGTGACGGGTACGCCGGTTTCCTCCGGCAGCGGCTCCGGGCTGGGGTCGCCGCCCCCGGCAAGGGCGGTGGTGGAAAAGGCCGTGAAGCAAAGCAGGGCGGCCAGGGTCACGGCAAAGGTGCGGAAAAACTTATTCTTCATGGCTTTCTACCTCCTGTTCAAACTCCGGCTGCGGGGCCGGGGGTGCCTGCAAAGCGCCGCCCCGGACAAAAGCCGCAAATTCCTGCGGGGTCATGTTCAGGCCCCGGAC
>NZ_NFJL01000007.1 GCF_002159835.1 Blautia sp. An249
TGTACCTTGAAAACCGCATACATGAAAGATAATCCTTGATTTAAAAACGTCAAACGTAAAGAGATAGGAAGACATCGAACCTGCGAAAGCAGGAAGAGAGAAGCAACAAAGAAGCACCCATGCCTGACGCTACAGGCAGGGGGAAGCGAGGTCAAGCAGAAAGAGCACAGGGCGGATGCCTTGGCACTAAGAGCCGATGAAAGACGTGATAAGCTGCGAAAAGCTTCGGGGAGGAGCAAATATCCGATGATCCGGAGATGTCTGAATGGGGAAACCCACCTGAGCAAACCTCAGGTATCCATACGCCAATCCATAACGTATGGAGGGGAACCCGGGGAACTGAAACATCTAAGTACCCGGAGGAGAAGAAAGAAACATCGATTTCCAAAGTAGCGGCGAGCGAAATGGAAAGAGCCCAAACCGGTGTGCGTGCATACCGGGGTTACGGACTGCAGAAGTGAAGCGGAAGGTTAGGGGAACGGTTTTGGGAAAGCCGGCCAGAGAGGGTGAAAGCCCCGTAACCGAAAACCAAAGCAAGCGGCAGGATCCAGAGTACCACGAGACACGAGGAACCTTGTGGGAAGTCGGAGGGACCACCCTCCAAGGCTAAATACTCCTTAGTGACCGATAGCGCATAGTACTGTGAAGGAAAGGTGAAAAGGACCCCGGGAGGGGAGTGAAAGAGAACCTGAAACCCTGTGTTTACAAGCTGTGGGACACCCATATGTGGTGGACCGCGTACTTTTTGTAGAACGGTCCGGCGAGTTGCGCTCACTGGCAAGGTTAAGTCCTCAAGGGACGGAGCCGAAGGGAAACCAAGTCTTAATAGGGCCTTAAGTCAGTGGGAGCAGACCCGAAACCGGGTGACCTATCCATGTCCAGGTTGAAGCTGCCGTAAGAGGCAGTGGAGGACCGAACCCACATCCGTTGAAAAGGGTGGGGATGAGGTGTGGATAGGGGAGAAATTCCAATCGAACCCGGAGATAGCTGGTTCTCCTCGAAATAGCTTTAGGGCTAGCCTCGATAGAGATTTGCGGAGGTAGAGCACTGAATTTCCTAGGGGGCGTCAAAGCCTACCGAAGAATATCAAACTCCGAATGCCGCGTAATTGCTTATCGGGAGTCAGACTGCACGAGATAAGTTGGGTAGTCAAAAGGGAAAGAGCCCAGACCTCCAGCTAAGGTCCCAAAGTACGTGTTAAGTGGAAAAGGATGTGGGATTTCAAAGACAACCAGGATGTTGGCTTAGAAGCAGCCATACATTCAAAGAGTGCGTAATAGCTCACTGGTCGAGAGGTCCTGCGCCGAAAATGTCCGGGGCTGAAACACGACACCGAAGCTGAGGAACCGCAAGGTTGGTAGAGGAGCATTGCATAAGGGGCGAAGCAGTACCGGAAGGAGCTGTGGACTTTATGGAAGAGAGAATGCCGGAATGAGTAGCGAGAATAAGGTGAGAATCCTTATGGCCGAATATCCAAGGTTTCCAGAGTAAAGCTGATCTGCTCTGGGTAAGTCGGGGCCTAAGGCGAGGGCGAAAGCCGTAGTCGATGGACAGCAGGTGGAGATTCCTGCACTACCGTATAACAGAACTGTGGGGACACGTGTGGAAAGCATAAGCCGGGAATGGAAAGCCCGGTGCAAGCGAGGTACCAGTCTCATAGGAAAATCCGTGGGGCAATGGGAAGACGTGATGCGGACCGAAGGTTAGTAGGGAAGTATGTGAGCCATGCGTCAAGAAAAGCCGCTATTGTTTATACGGTACCCGTACCGGAAACCGACACAGGTGGATGAGGAGAGAATCCTAAGGCCGGCGGAAGAAGCATTGTCAAGGAACTCGGCAAAATGGTCCCGTAACTTCGGGAGAAGGGACGCCATCGAAAGATGGCCGCAGAGAATAGGCTCAAGCAACTGTTTAGCAAAAACACAGGTCTATGCGAAACCGGAAGGTGAGGTATATGGGCTGACGCCTGCCCGGTGCTGGAAGGTTACGAGGAGAGGTTAGCGCAAGCGAAGCTTTGAATCTAAGCCCCAGTAAACGGCGGCCGTAACTATAACGGTCCTAAGGTAGCGAAATTCCTTGTCGGGTAAGTTCCGACCCGCACGAAAGGCGTAATGATTTGAGCGCTGTCTCGACAATGCATCCGGTGAAATTGAAGTGCCAGTGAAGATGCTGGCTACCCGCGCCAGGACGGAAAGACCCCATGGAGCTTCACTCCAGCTTGGTACTGGGATTCGGTATTGCATGTACAGGATAGGTGGGAGACGAGGAAGAAGGGACGCCAGTCCTTTTGGAGTCGCTGTTGGGATACCACCCTTGTGATATTGGGTTTCTAACCTGCCGCCGTGACCCGGCGGGGGGACAATGCCAGGCGGGGAGTTTGACTGGGGCGGTCGCCTCCGAAAGGGTATCGGAGGCGCTCAAAGGTTCCCTCAGAATGGACGGAAACCATTCGCAGAGTGCAAAGGCAGAAGGGAGCTTGACTGTGACACCGACGGGTGGAGCAGGTACGAAAGTAGGACTTAGTGATCCGGTGGTATGAAAGTGGGATTGCCATCGCTCAACGGATAAAAGCTACCCTGGGGATAACAGGCTTATCACTCCCAAGAGTTCACATCGACGGAGTGGTTTGGCACCTCGATGTCGGCTCATCGCATCCTGGGGCTGTAGTAGGTCCCAAGGGTTGGGCTGTTCGCCCATTAAAGCGGTACGCGAGCTGGGTTCAGAACGTCGTGAGACAGTTCGGTCCCTATCCGGCGTGGGCGTAGGAGATTTGAGAGGAGCTGTCCTTAGTACGAGAGGACCGGGATGGACTGGCCGCTGGTGTATCTGTTGCACTGCCAAGTGCACGGCAGAGTAGCCAAGCCGGGAAGGGATAAACGCTGAAGGCATCTAAGCGTGAAGCCCCCCTCAAGATAAGATTTCCCATCTGAAAAGAGTAAGACCCCTTGGAGACGACGAGGTAGATAGGACAGAGGTGGAAGTGCAGCAATGCATGGAGCTGACTGTTACTAATCGGTCGAGGGCTTGACCTGGAGGCATAAGGGAGAGGCCTTATGCAGAAGAAGTGGATTTGTTGCAGCATGTATGTGGTTTTGAAGGTACAGGGAAGAATAGTCCTCCTTAGCTCAGTCGGTAGAGCATGCGGCTGTTAACCGCAGTGTCGTTGGTTCGAGTCCAACAGGGGGAGTTGAGGAAGAAGAGAAGCCGGAAGGCGAAAAGAGAGTAAGGCTCCATGGTCAAGTGGTTAAGACACCGCCCTTTCACGGCGGTAACAGGGGTTCAAATCCCCTTGGAGTCATTTCGAAAAGAAAAAATATTTTGGTTGACTCATTCCAGTGATATGATGTATAATAACAAAAGATTGTGTGCCGATGTGGCTCAATTGGCAGAGCAGCTGATTTGTAATCAGCAGGTTATCGGTTCGAGTCCGATCATCGGCTTTTTGGACCTTTAGCTCAGTTGGTTAGAGCATCCGGCTCATAACCGGACGGTCCTGGGTTCGAGTCCCCGAAGGTCCATTTCTTTTCATAAATATGATTATATGGCCCAGTGGCTCAGTTGGTTAGAGCGCCGCCCTGTCACGGCGGAGGTCGTGAGTTCGAGTCTCATCTGGGTCGTTTTCACAGGAAACTGTGAGTTGCTATGGGGTCTTAGCTCAGCTGGGAGAGCATCTGCCTTACAAGCAGAGGGTCATAGGTTCGAGCCCTATAGGCCCCATATCTAATTAAATATGCCGCAGTGGCGGAACTGGCAGACGCCCGGGACTTAAAATCCCGTGGGTAGTGATACCCGTACCGGTTCGATTCCGGTCTGCGGCAGTAGGTAAAAGTGAGAGAAACGTTGAATTTACAGCGTTTCTCTTCTTTTTTTGCGTTCAAAAGTTTGAACACCTTTGAACACTTTATGAGGAAATCCCCAGTTTTTGAAAAGCAAAGCGGTCATTTTTCCTCTTGTTAATGTTCCGTAAATAGTGAAGCGTGGTTGCCGTTTCGCTATGCCCCATTAAATAACCCAAGGTTGTAAGATTATTCCCGTCAAAGGCTGTGGAAGCGTTGTAGAAACGGATTTTATGACTGGAATGGTAAGGAACGCCAGCTTCTTTGCAATACTTCTTTAAACGGCGGTTGAAGCTGTCTGTTGTCATGATTTCTCCATTGGGTTCAAAGACATACACTCCATGAGGATTTAATTCTCTGGCTTTCTGAAGAATCTTGATTGCTTCATCAGTCAAGAACTGTTTTCGGAAACCATGAGAGGTATTTCCTTTCATCTGGTTGCCTACCTTTACTTCTTTTTTGGAAAAGGTTAAATCATCATTCAATGTCCGCTCACAGGTAGCCTGTCGGTGCAGATAGACCATTCTGTTTTCATAGTCAATATCTTCCCAGCGGATTGCCTTTGTTTCCCCGATACGGATAAACAGATAAAAGGATAGTTGTATCGCAAGGGAATAAGGCTCTGTGATACAGCTAAGATAATGCAGTAGCTTATGTGTATCGTCACGGGAAAATACGTTGTCACTCTGTACTTCCACAGGCTTGTAGGTGAACTGCTTGAAATTCACATCAGAGACAGGCTTGTGGGAGATGATTTCTTCCTCAATGGCATAACTCATGATTCCATTTAAGACAGAACGGGCGTTGCTGATTCTCTTGTGGGTATGCTGACGTTCTTTTGTGGCTTCTCTGAAAAAACGGATAAGGGTAATCGGTTTGATTTCTCCTATCTTCATTTTGGAAAGAGCCGTGTCTTTAAAAAATCTGTTCCATTCAGAAACATACTCTTGAATCGTCTTTGCCTTTACAGAAGTGTAATCCCTCTTGTATAAGAGCCATTCTGTATATAGTTCTTCCAGTGTGATATTCTCATGGTTTTCAATTTTTTGCTTCTCAATATAAAATCTGATGATTTCTTTTTCAAGGTTCTCTTTACTCTTCCTCTTAATCGGACGGCGGTTGTTGGGTTTGGTGTCATCTGGTAAATAGGTACGCCAGCTTTTTCAGATTCCGAGTAATAAATTTCATATTTGTGATTCTCCAAGATTTTCTTATTTGCCATAATTTCAAAATTTTTGAAGACTTCATCTGCTGTCATATTAGCACAAGCGGCTAATGTGTTCAATAATGTAATATCGGAAGATGTAACAGGGTTATTCATCAGAATCCCCCCTTACACCCGTAGTTTCTTTTTTGATTTTGATGTAGGTAACACTGCTGTCCCTTAAATAAGAGCCAGTAGCTAAAAAGGATTTTGTATCATATATCTGCCGTGTGTATTCTTTCTGAAAGATGATAGTTTCATTCTGTAATTCGTGAATCATATCATCAGTCAGCATGAGCCTTGTTTCTTTCGGCATTTTCAGATTTTGTGATTTGAAGAACGCCTTTTTCTTATGCTCCTTTACATCAAGTTCTTTCCCAAAATATTTGCTGAGATAGCGACCACGGTTCTCCTTGCTGTCTACATCAATACGGTTTATCTTAATAAAACCATGCGACCATAAATCTTGTAATTTTTCTTTTGCTATGTACGGAAAATCAAAGAAAATAACATGGTAGTGGATTGCACCACGTTTTTGTTTCTCCCACGTTGCAATATACTTTAATAATTGTCTTTTGGTTTGATACAGGTAATAATTTAATCGCTGGATAAAATACTTAAATTCTCTGTTGGTTACGGTAATATCTTGAAGTTTCTGTCCAGCCGAAGAACCAGACCGACCTTGACGTGCTGATGAAACTGGATTTAATAGACAGTGATGATATGGAAGAAGTGTCGGAGTTCCTCGACAAACTCTTAGCAAAAGAGAAATATGAGGGGCGGAGAGAATCAAATATGAAGTATGTTGCCGAATAGGAATGATTTCTAAGCCGTCCGCTTGCCCAGCCGACCCGCCGCCCTGTTAGGAACCGTCGCTCTGGGCACCCTGCGGGACGCTGGTTAGCAGAAAAACACGAACAAGGGAATATGGACGGCAGACTATGCTTAAAGTCGGTACAGTGCGGAAAAGGGTATGTGGAGATGTGAAAGTCTTGCATACTTTTTTCTTGTGCGTTGAACATATATGATTTAAAATAAATAATAGTTAAGCAAATTGAAATTTGCAGGAGAGAATACGATATGAATTTGAAAATATATTGACAGAAACAAGAATAGAGGTATTAAGAGCAGCTAATAAACTTTCTGCTGATACTGATATGAGTGAAGTTGAAAGACAATCTTATCATTATTATCAAAAAGCTCTTTGTGACGGATCTCATATTGCATATTTGGTTTTTGATGAAAATCGTTTTGTAGGGTCTGGTGGTGTTAGTTTTTTTCAAGTAATGCCGACTTACCACAATTCAAGTGGAAACAAGGCTTATATCATGAATATGTATACGAATCCTGAATATAGAAGACTGGGAATTGCTTATAAAACATTAGATATGCTGATTAGAGATACTAAAAGCAAGGGTATTACAGCCATTTCATTAGAAGCAACTGACATGGGGCGACCATTGTATGAAAAGTATGGATTTGTAAAAATGAATGATGAAATGGAATTACCAGAGTGATAAATTAGCTTTTAACGGAGAGAAAAATGGAGAAGAAATTATCCGAAATGAGTTTAGAAGAATTATGGAAGCTATTTCCCATCTGTTTGACAGAGCATCAGCCTTATTGGAAAGAATGGTACACGGATGAAGAAAATTTTTTGAAAAATAGAGTTCCTGAAATAGAGAGAATAAGTCATATAGGAAGCACAGCGATTAGTTCTATTTGTGCAAAACCAATTATTGATATTCTTATGGAAATTCCCTCAAATTATAAGTTGTCAGATTACAAAGAATTGATTGTGAAAAGTGGTTATCTTTGTATGTCTGAAACTCCCGACAGAATTTCTTTTAACAAGGGATATACAGAGAAAGGATTTGCCGAGAGAGTATTTCATCTGCACTTAAGGTATGTTGGGGATAATGATGAATTATATTTTAGAGATTATCTCATCGAGCATATAGATATTGCAGTTGAATACGAGAAAATGAAATTGAAATTATGGAAAGAATATGAATTTAACAGAGATGGATATACAAATGCTAAAACGGATTTCATTCAAAAGCATACAGAAAAAGCAAAGTTGATTTATGGAGATAGATATTAAAAAACTTTTGTTTTCAAATCAGTATCTGGTTTATATTCATACTTATTCAGTTCATCAAACTGGGAGTTGTAAAGGAGATTTATACAATGGAAAAAAGAAAAATTGTTAGTGGGATTATATTAGCAATATTGCTGATTTGTACGGCATTTTTAATTTATTCCATAGTAACAGACCCATTAGGCGAACATGATATTATGCTTGCTCTTGCTGTTACTGCTGGATTTATTGCATTAGGGAAAGATAAGCATAAAGAAAGATAAATCCCAGTTTGTGAGTGACAGGCGTTTGAACACTTTTTGAACACCGCAGACTTGATGAAGTCTTCAAAGCCCCTTTCTATCAGTATTTTTGATTACTTAAAACGGTTCGATTCCGGTCTGCGGCAGTAGGTAAAAGTGAGAGAAACGTTGATTTTACAGCGTTTCTCTTCTTTTTGTTTCAAAAAGTTTGAATACTTATCTGCTGTCATATTAGCACAAGCGGCTAATGGTATGAAAAGGGATATTTTCCCTGGTGCAACTTGAAGTTGACAATCTGTATTTCAAAAAATATAGAAAATAACAATGGGGTTTGATAAGATTTACTCATCAAATCGCAGGAGGTACAGGAAATGAATTTCGGAGAAAAGATTTATAAACTAAGAAAGGAAAAAGGATTATCTCAAGAGGCTTTGGCTGAACAAATCGGAACTACCCGACAGGCAATTAGCAAATGGGAAAATAATCAAGGATTTCCGGAAACAGAAAAACTATTACAGTTATCCAATATCTTTGAAGTATCAACAGATTTTTTGTTAAAAGAAGAAAAATCTGTAAAAGGTATGGCCGATGAGCGAGGATATTATGTAAGCAAAGAATTGGCAAAAGGATATATTACTAATCAAAAAATCATAAGCCGTTATATTGGTATAGGATTTATGTCTTTTGCTTTAGCAGGCATACCTTATACTATGTTCCATGACAATACTACATGTCGTTACTTAGGTATGGCTATTTTTGTTGTTGCAGGTATTATTTCTTTTGTTCTTGGAATATTTGCTGAGCAGCAACAGTACAGCATTTTAAAAAACGAGCCTTTATTATTAGATTACGAATATAAGAAAGAATTAACAAGCGAATACACTTTAAAAAAGAAAGGCTATATTTCTGTGGCCATTCCTTGTACGATTTTATTTATACTGGGACTTATAATCCTTGTCTTAACTGTAAGAGGATATTTTGCATGGTCTGAATATCACTCTTTTGTTTTTCTTGGATTCGGTGTTGGTTTTTTAGGCTTTGTATATTCGGCAGGAGTTATGGAAGCATATGAACTATTGATAAATAATGAACAATATTCCACACATTTCTTTTTCAAATTAAAGAGAAAAATAAAAAGAAAAATTGACAATATGTAGGTTTAAAGATAATTATAAGTACTCTACTTAACGTAGGTTGCCTAAAAGTGAACTTTCTCATAAGATAGACTCATAACAGAAAGGGAGACAATAATTATGAGTTATATAGCAGGGAATACAATAAGGACATTGAGAGAAAAAAATGGAATTACACAAAAAGAACTTGCGGAAATTATTGGTGTAAGTGATAAAACAATTTCTAAATGGGAAACAAATAAAGGACTTCCGGACATTGGAATTATCGAAGAATTAGCAAAAGCTCTCAGAGTGTCTTTGCCGGAACTTTTCACTGGCGATTTGAAAACAAATGAGAATGTGTCTGGAAACATGAAAAAAATACAATTCTATGTTTGCCCTATTTGCGGAAATGTTATCACAGCTGTGGGAGAGGGACATTTTTCTTGTTGTGGAATTACATTACCCAAACAGGAGTCCGAATCAATGAATTTGGAACATTCGGTTTTTATCGAAACTATTGATGATGAATATTCAATTACAATGCTGCACCCTATGAACAAAGAACATTATGTGTCCTTTGTTGCATATGTTACATCTGGTTCTGTGGAAATAGTTAAATTATATCCTGAACAAGATGTTTTTATCCGATTTAGAAAGAAAGGACATGGGTTTCTTTATGCTTATTGCAATAGGCATGGATTATTCAGAAAAAATATTTAAAAATTAGCTATTCAAATTCCGGTGAATGAAAAAAGAGAAACGTTGAATTTCAGCGTTTCTCTTTTTTGTGTAATAGGAAATCCGACGGAATTTCCTATTACGATTAAGGTGTCAAAATCCTCTTCTGGAATTATATTTCGGTAAAATACACAAAATCATCCGGACGTCGCGACTTTGTGCACAATGGAGATGAGACTCAGCTTTTGCCAAGTATAGAAAAAAGAGGGCTTTTGACACCTTAATCCTATTACATAAAAACGCTCCGCTGTGGATGCGGCCGGATACCTTTTTCCTTGTACGATTTATAATCATAGATTATACTGTATAGTAGCTAAGTAAACCGGAAAGGGATGAAATAGCAACGGGAAGCAACAGGTATCTGATAAAAAACAGAGAGGGAAAAACATGTACAGTAAAAAGAAGGGTTTCACATCAAAATGGATATACGGCTGGGCGTTCGCCTATGTAATCAGTCCGTACATATGGCTTTTTTGTCCGGATCCGGGCGTATCAATAGGGGTAAATGGGCTGCATGCCGGCGCCGGTGGATCCCCGATACTTCTTTTTGGGGCGTTGCTATTGGAATTTCTGCCCCTTATCTTTATTGTTTTGAATTTTGTTGTGGTTGGGACACAAAAGGAAAAAATCAGCAGAGATCAGTTTCTGAATTGCACCATATTAATTAAGTATGGTTTGCTGCCTCTTTATTGCTTTGGTGGACTGCTGGTAGTTTTTTTGATCCTGATTACATTCATTCCGGTTCCTTTTATGATTTTTGCAGGCCCCATGGGAGCGCTGGGACTGAGCTTTTTAGGGTATATTCTCCTGCTTGGTTCTGTGCCGTTTGCCTTTGCCTATCTTACCAAATCCAGACAGGAGAAAGTACATGCAAGGGGTTTGACAACCTTTGCAAAGATTGCGCAGTTTATCTTTGTTTTAGATGTTGTATTCATTATGGTGTTATCATGGAAAGAAAAAAGATGGAGAAAGCTGACGGTCACGGTAGCAGCACTTTTCGGGCTTCTGTTTTTTGCAGTCTGTATAGTTGTGGGAACGTCAATTATAACCTTGCTGAGAGGGCTGTAATATTCAGCCGGAAGAAAAAGAGAAAGTTACAAAACTGAGGTGAAGTATTGTGAAAAAAGTAATTGGTATTATGCCGCTTTATGATGAGGAAAGAAAAAGCTATTGGATGCTGCCCGGATATATGAAAATGCTGGAGGCGGAAAAAGGAATTCCTATGATGCTTCCTCTTACCACAGATGGAGAGGAGCTGGATTATTTTCTTGAAATCTGCGGCGGTTTTTTATTTACGGGCGGACATGATGTTTCCCCCGCTGTTTATCAATCAGAGAGAAAGCCATGGTGCGGCCAGTGCTGTGAAATTCGGGACGAGATGGAAACGTACATTCTGAAAAAGGCTGTGGAACAGGATAAATCTGTTCTGGGGATTTGCAGAGGGATTCAGTTTATGAATGCCTGTTTTGGAGGAACGCTGTATCAGGATCTGGACAGAGAATATGAAAGCGGTATAAATCATCATATGAGTCCTCCTTACGACAGGGAAGCACATCAAGTCGCCATAAAAAAGGCAACTCCCCTTTATGATATTTTGAATAAGGAAGAAATGGGCGTAAACAGCTACCATCATCAGGCAATTAAAGACCTTTCACCTGTATTTGAGACAATGGCAGTTTCTGAAGACGGGTTGATTGAAGGAATTTATATGCCAGCCCGTAAATTCGTTGCAGGGGTACAGTGGCATCCGGAATTTTCTTATAAAACAGATGAAAACAGCAGAAAAATTATAAAATCATTTGCAGAATCTATTTAACGACTTTTTGTTTTTCCTGAGAAAATGACAAAATATGTCTATGCAGAAGCTTACAATAGCAGAAAAAGCTGAGGAGAGAAACAGATGAAAAAGGGAAAAATAAACCGGATTCTCGATATATATACCAATTTAATGAACGGGCACTTAATAAAGAAATCCCATGAGGTTCAGAAATACGGTGTGAATGAACGAAGTATTCAAAGGGATCTGGATGATATTCGGAATTATCTGAGTGATCAGGCAGCAGCTCAGGATGGCTGTGAAAACAGTGTGGTTTATGACTATGCCAATAAGGGGTACCGTATTGCTGCAGGTTTCGAGAAGCAGCTGACAAACAGCGAAATTCTGGCAGTATGCAAGATACTTCTTGACAGCAGAGCATTCTGCAAAAAGGATATGGAAACGATTATCAATAAGCTGATGTATTGCTGCGTACCAAAAGAAAACAAAAACAGTGTAAAAGAGCTGATTCTAAATGAGATGCACTGCTACGTAGAACCAAGACATAAAACCAGATTTATGGAAATGATGTGGGAAATCGGGGAATCCATCCGGAAGAAGCAGTATATAGAAATCGACTATATACGTTCAAAAGATAAAGAAATTGTAAAGCGGAAATTAAAACCGGTGGCCATTATGTTTTCAGAGTATTACTTTTATTTAGCTGCTTATATTGACGATAAGGATAAAGTACGGGAAAAATTCCAGGTATATAACGATAAATATCCGACCATTTACCGGATAGATCGGATTAAGAAGTTAAAGAAGCTGAAGGAAGACTTTATCGTACCTTATAAAGATAAGTTTCAGGAAGGAGAATTCCGGAAAAGAGTGCAGTTTATGTATGGCGGGAAGCTGCAGAAGGTGGAATTCAAATATTCCGGATATGATGTGGATGTGATTCTGGATCGCTTGCCTACGGCGGAAATTCTTCATGAAGAAGATGGCATATATACGCTGAGGGCGGAAGTATTTGGAAAGGGAATCGAGATGTGGCTAAAAAGCCAGGGAGACTTTGTACATGATATTAAATTTCATGTGTAATAGGAAATTCTATTGGATTTCCTATAAAGACTGACAGGAAGTGTCACCTTTTGCTGGTATCATGGATGTATCAAAATAAGGAGGTAATTATATGAGCCAGCATTTAGCAGAGGTTTTTCTGACGGAACTGAATTTCGATTATTCCAGGGAGTCCGTAACAAAGGCGATGGAAGCTTGTCAGAAAAATCTGGAGGAACGATTACAGAAGATAAATTCGCCCATAGGGCATGTTTTATATTTTTTAGAGCCGCATGAAGCCAGCGGTGGCAAAGAAACAGAGCATTTTTATGAGATTCGTGCTTTTTGGGATGTGGCAAAAGAGTTCGACTGCCGGGAATTCACGAAGTATGAGATTGTAAGACTGGCCAGAAGATTTCAGGATCTGGTTCAGAAGTGAAGGAGGTTCTACATGGATGAAGCAATTGAAGAAATTTATAAATATTTCGTGCAGGAGAAACAGTTCCGCAGAGATTTAACAACAAAGGTAGAACGGGAAATCGATGCCACCTATGGGGAAGAATGGAAAGAGATGGAGAAAAAACAACAGGAGAGGCAGAAAGAAAAAGCCTTTCGGATTGCCTTTGAAGCAGAGAAATGTGGATTTATAAAAGGGTTTCAATACGCAGTACGCCTTTTTATGTCGGGGAGATAGAACTATTTCAGAACCTGGATGATTTTCAGAACCTGCCCTTTTACCTGAGGACTGCAGTCCTGAAGTTCCCGGAGGATTTCCTGCTCAAGCCCAAGGGAAGGGGAGAGGTATTCATCAGAAAGAATATAGTCCACAGTAACACCTAAAGCATTACATACCTGAACAAGGGTGGAAAGAGAAATTTTCACCCGATTGTTTTCAATATTACTGATATGGCTGGTATTGACGTCGGCCATATTGGCAATATATTCCTGAGTCAATCCCTTTGCAAGACGGGTCTCTCTAAGCTTGTGGGCGATTCGTTTAAAATTAAGGTCTTTCATACGGCCGTGTCCTTTCCTTAAATTTATATCCTATAAGATGTTATAATTGTAATGTTTTTATAGTAATGATATAATATGTTAGAAATAATATAATTATAGCTATACAGTTAGTGAAAGACACAGGGGAATGAGACTGCAGAAAAGATTTGAAAAATGAAATACAGGAGGAGAAGAAAAAAATGCTTTGTGGAAATTGTGGGGAAGAATTGCAGGACAGGTGGAAAATCTGTCCCTATTGCGGAGCGTCTGTGGATAATGCCGGGAGGGAACAAAGAGTGGCAAAGAGAGAGAAACTGGCATATTTTTCTTTTGGAAAGTATCTGTTGTTTTCTATTCTGACACTGGGGATTTACAGCATTGTTACCCTGTACCGGTTTAACGAGACAGTCAATAAACTCTGTGCAGGCGACAGACGAGAGACGCCGAATTATATTGTGGTCATCTTACTGGGGCTGGTTACCCTGGGGATTTATCCTTATTGCTGGATGTATAAGCAGGCAACCCGTCTTCAGATGATTGCTCCCAGATACGGGTATCGGATGAAGGAACAAAGCACCGGTATTTTACTGTGGGCGACTTTCGGAATGCTTCTTCTGGCGGGGCCGTTTATTGCCTGGTACAAAATGTTCAACTGCATAAATCCGTTAATAAGAAATTATAACCGGGGAAAAATAAAACAGGATTATGTGCCGTCCAGTTATAAGAAAGACAGGCGACCCTTGTGGATTATCGGGGGCTTTTACCTTCTTTGGATTATCTTGTATTCGATAATCCTAGGGCTGATAATAAAATTCCTTCTGACAGATACTGTGGAAGGTTCCTCCCAGACCGTAAATACGGTACAGAGTCTGGAGGCATATGCCAACTGGAAAGAGGAGGGATTTCCGGGAACGGCAAGGGCAGACTTTAAGGTCACCTATCCATTGAATAATAGAGACGCAAATAATTTTGCAGTTTTAATGGGTCCCCTTTCCACTGATATTGGAATCATTATGCAGGAAGATGAGGAACCGGTGAAAAACTGGCAGTGGATAGGAGAAGATACCCAGGGCGAGATTTCTTATACCGGAGATTTTGAATATCTGGGAGTGAGCAATGATGAGAACGCCTATCCGGTATTTTTGATTTCCTCTGTAGAGAAAGTGGATCAGACGGGAGAAAATGCCTCCCCGCAGATTTCGGAAACAGCATCCGCAGCGCCTGAGAGTACAGTTGGATATGACAGCGGGAAACCGGAAACAGCATCCGCGAATGGAACAGACGGTACCACAAATTCACTGGAGTATATTCTGCCGGACAGCTCCAGCCGGGTCATTGATCCCTCCGAGTTTGGAGATTTTTCCATTAATGATATGCAGATGGCCATTAATGAAATCTATGCGCGCCATGGAAGAAGGTTTGGAAATGAGGGGATACAGGCATATTTTGACAGTAAAAGCTGGTATGCGGGGACCATTGAGCCGGATGCCTTCGATGAAAGTGTATTAAGCGACGTAGAGAAAGAAAATATTGATACGTTAAGTTACTGGATGCAGCCGGAGCTGACCGGAAGTAATCCCACCGTCATAGATAAATACGATTATGGAGTAGATGCAACAGCAGAAGAAGAACAGGAAGATACCTCCTCTGGCATTTACGGAACTTATGCAGACGGAAATGGAAATACCATTCAGATTACAGAAAGCTATGGAACCAATCCGAGAGGTATTGACTACATAGCTGTTGTGGACATATTCTCATCGGAAGGTCAAAACTCTACAGTATATATGACAGAATTACAGGGCAGTTATTACCAGCTGGTTCCCGGCGGCACAAAGGTTGTAGCCCTCATTTATCCGGGAGACGGGGGAATTTCCGTGGAACATCGTTATGCATCGGAAGCAGATGGGTGGTACGAAAAACAGTGAAAGTCAGATGCCTTCCCGAAGGATGGTCAGGTAATAGCCGGCCATCTTTTCCGGGGAGGTTTTCATTCCTTCCCTGCTCCACCATTTTACAGCATTTGCAAAACTGTCTGCCAGATAACTTTCCAGAAAAGAAGGAGGAATTTCCCTGTGGGCAGGCGATAGGGCATCGTGAAAGAGAGGGAGCAGGCAGTCTTTGAAACAGCCAAGGAACAGTTCGCCGCTTTCACAGGAAAGCAGACGGATGATTTCTGTCTGATTGTCTTTCAGATGGTAAAAAATGTGGGTGATTCGCTCATCCAAATCGTAATTCATGCCGGAGAAATCATGGCTTTTTTCGGAGTGAAGAGGCTCGGAGAACACATGGGAAAAGATGTTGGAGCACAGAGCCTGCAAAAGTTCGTCCTTCGTCTCAAAATGGGCATAGAAAGTGCTTCTTCCAATATTGGCCCGGTCGATAATATTCTGTACGGTAATGAGATTATAATTTTTCTGTTCCAGCAAAGAGGCAAAGGCGTCAAAAATTGCCTGCCGGGTCTTTTTCTGTCTTCTGTCCATTTTGTATCCTCCCGAACAAATGAAGAAAAATGTTCCGTATCTGACATATGGGGGCAACTGTTTCTTGTAAGACAGAGGCCCCTTTTCTATAATGTAATTACAGAACAAGAAATTCGTTATCGAATAAATTGTACGGTAATTATAATGGGAAGTCAAGAGAGCAGAAACGGGATGAGAAAGACCATGGAAGAGAAGAGGAAAGCCATTTTTTACGCCATTTTAGCCGCAGCGTTATATGCAGGAAATTCGCCTCTGGCTAAACTTTTTCTGGAAGAGATTCCGGCGGCGCTTATGGCAGGATTTCTGTATCTGGGAGCCGGTATAGGGATTTTTATTATGAATATAGTGGAAAAAGCCCTGGGAAAAAAGAAGAGGGAGAAAAGTCTGGAACGGAAAGAACTGCCTTATGTAATCGGTATGGTAGTGCTGGATATAGCGGCGCCGATTCTGCTGATGGCGGGGCTTTCCAGGACAACCGCGGCAAACGCCTCCTTGCTGAATAACTTTGAAATTGTGGCAACTGCGGTAATTGCGCTGATTTTCTTCCATGAGAAAATCGGCCGGCGGCTCTGGCTGGCGATAGCCCTGGTTTCCTTTGCCAGTATTTTGCTGACTTTGGAAGACGCCCAAAGTCTTTCTTTCTCCGTGGGCTCTCTGCTGGTTCTGGGGGCCTGTATCTGCTGGGGAATGGAAAATAATTGTACCCGGATGCTGTCCGTAAAGGATCCGGCGCAGACAGTTATAATAAAAGGGTTCGGATCCGGCATTGGCTCTTTGCTTCTGGGAGTTTGTCTGGGAGAGCGGGCGCCTTTTCTCTTCCTGGTGATTCCTGTGCTGGTGCTGGGATTCGTTTCCTATGGTCTGAGCATTTTGTTCTATATTAAAGCCCAGAGGTATCTGGGAGCGGCAAGAACCAGTACCTACTATGCCTTTTCCCCTTTTATCGGCGTTTTTCTTTCCCTGCTGATTTTTCGGGAACTGCCGGCATGTACCTTTTGGGCGGCTTTCGGCCTGATGCTGGCGGGCGTGTATCTGGCGGCGGAAAAAGCATAAAGTAACGGCCGGCGTAGAAAACGCCGGCCCCTTTAGGTTTTTCAGGCATGAGGAATACAGGTGTATTCACTGATTTCCCGGTTAATGGTGCATAAATCAGACACTGATAAATCGTGAAGATTTTCATGCCCGGTAATGCGGGCAAAAGTTTTCAGCTCTTCCAGAGAGACGTTGAGGAAGTTGGCAACTCTTGCTGCAGCTACATCTTCATGGAGCCGCTCCCGAAGCCCTTCCTCCTGCGTGGCGATTCCCATAGGACACATACCGGAATCGCAGATTTTATATTGCTGGCAGGCCATGGCGATCAGTGCGGCAGAAGCAATGGCAACGGCGTCTGCGCCCATGGCAATTGCTTTGGCAAAATCAGAAGAGACGCGAAGTCCTCCGGTAATAATCAAACTGATGTCGGAACCGATGCTGTCCAGGTATTTTCTGGCTCTGGACAGAGCATAAATCGTAGGCAGACTGGTGGAATCCCGTACCAGCAAGGGAGAAGAACCTGTGGCTCCGCCCCGTCCGTCGATAGTAATGAAATCAGGTTCTGCATAGACGCAGAAAGCCAGATCCTGTTCGATGTGTCCCGCTGCAATCTTTACTCCGATGGGTCTTCCATCAGAAGCATACCGAAGCTGCGTAATCAGATTTTTCAGGTCTTCTTTTGTCTGGATCCCAGGGAAACGGGAAGGGGCGATGACGTCTTTTCCCATGGGAGCATTACGGATGAGGCTGATTTCCTTTGTAACTTTTTCTCCAGGAAGATGGCCGCCCATTCCGGGTTTTGTTCCCTGTCCGATTTTAATCTCAATGGCGTCTGCATTCCTCAGATTTTCAGGAGTTACGCTGTAAAGATTTCCCACATATTCAAATATGTATTTATCGGCGGCCTGCTGTTCCTCCGGTAAGATGCCGCCCTCTCCGGAACACATAGCGCTTTTGGCCATGGCGCTGGCCCGGGCCAGGGAAACCTTGGCTTCTCTGGAAAGGGCGCCGAAGGACATATGGGAAATGTAAACAGGATTCTCTAAAATCAGAGGACGTTTCGCATGTTTACCAATCACTGTCCGGGTATTAACCGGGGCGTGCTCATCCAGAGGCATGGGATCTAACTGGGCGCCCAGAATGAGAATATCGTCCCAGCCGGGCACAGGCAGAGAGGTTCCCATAGCGGCGTAAATACTTTTGCCGGAAACGGCCATCTGGTGAATTTCTTTCATATAGCGGCAGCTTTCGTCCTGCCGGACAAATTCTTTGGGATAATCCAGTTTCAATTCCGGCTCCTTATCCAAAACGGGGAGAGGAGAATTTTCCTGAACCTGGGAAAATTTCTCCGTGGACTGGTGGCAGACAGGACATTCCTGCAGTTGAGAAAAGGGAATTCCTTCTTTTTCTTCATCGTAAATGTATCCGCAGATACTGCATCTGTATTTGGCCATAGCAGTTCCTCCTTCTTATTTTTCTTTCTTCTTTTCCTCCTTATCTTTTTCCAGATGGTCATCCAGAAAAGACTGCCATGCGTTTCCCTTCAGGAGCATGGCTGCACAAACGGCGAGAAAACAAAGTATTAAAATGATAACTCCGCCCATAAAGAACACCTCCCTGTTCGCTGAGAACGTCGGTTTCTGATATTCTAATCATACCAGGGAAGAGCTCGGGATTCAACGAAAAAGGAGAGATTTTCGGTATGCCAAAAGCAGTTCCTTTGTGCTATAATGCAGGCAAAAGGTTTTCAGGAAAGCAGGAATTTCCGGATAACTTCCGCCACGCCGCTGTGATTATTATCCGCTTCGGTAATGTAGCTGCCAAACTGTTTTATCCGGTCAGAAGCATTTGCCATAACGGCTCCTGTATGGGCAGCCTGGATCATGGAAATGTCGTTTTCCGCATCTCCTACGGCAATGGAATTTGCAATAGGAACGGATAAAAGCTGACACAGGGTTTCAACGGCAGCACCTTTGGAGACGCCGGCTGTGACCAATTCCAGATAGAGTTTATCAGAAAAGAAAAGGTGGAACTGATCCAGATAGCGTTTCTGCATATCCCGGCGGAAACGTTCCAGCAGATTTCTGTCGCTCTCATGGATAAACAGTACTTTGTAAGGCGAATGAGAAAGAGCGGCAGGTACGTCAGGAACAATTTCCATGGGAACGCCGGTGGTCCGGGAATAGTTCTGAATACAGGCATTATCCCGTTCTGATAAAACCCTGGTATCTGAATAGGTTTGTGCATGGATCCCGTAGGAATAGGCGGCGTCAAATATTTCCCGGAGACGGTCTAAGGGAACCGCTTTGGAGAAAAGGATCTGTTTTCGGCCAAAATCATAAATGCAGGCTCCGTTATAAGAAATCACATAACATCCGTCGGTGTTTAATCCCAGTTTCTCCGACTGGGCTCTGGCGCTGACTAAAGGCCGTCCGCTGGCAACCACAATCCGGTGTCCCTGAGACAGAGCCCGGGAGATTGCCTGCCGGTTTTCCTGAGAAATGTTTTTCTCATCATCGAGGAGGGTACCGTCTAAATCGGTAAAAAGTATTTTTGAAGTTTGCATAATCGTTCCTTTCCGTAAATGGATTCTAGAGTATCTTCATTATAGCATGAAAACAGGAGGTGCAGAAAAGTGAAAAAAGAAAAAATTATGCTGATCGGGGCTGCCATATTAGATGTTCTGGTACATCCTGCAGGTCCGCAGGTATTTCAGACAGGATCCTATCCTGCTGAAGAAATCCGGATGTCCACAGGAGGCGACGCCCTAAATGAGGCCGGTGTCCTGGCGAAATTGGGGGAGAGCCCTCTGCTTTGTACCCTGCTTGGAGAAGATGAACCGGCTCAGATCATTGAAACGTATTGTAAGGAAAAGGGAATCAGCCTGCAGTATTCCAGGAAAAGAGCAGGGATTCCCACAGGAATGAATGTGGTTTTAGTGGATGAAGAAGGAAACCGGAGTTTTCTCACAAACCGAAATGGAACATTACGGAAACTTTCCAGAGAAGATATTCCTCTCCCTTTTCCGGAGGAAGTTAAGATACTGGGATTTGCAAGTATTTTTGTTTCGCCCCTTCTGGGAGTGAAGGAAATGGCAGAAATTTTCCGGGCGGCAAAGGAACAGGATATTATCGTCTGTGCGGATATGACCAAATGTAAACAGGGGGAAACGGCGGAAGATTTAAGAGAGGCTCTGGCTTTTGTTGATTATCTGATGCCCAATGAAGAAGAGGCTTTGCTGGTTACTCAGAAAACTTCTCCTGAAGAAGCGGTGGAGGAATTTCTGCGTCAGGGAGTAAAAAATGTAATTATCAAATGCGGGAAACGGGGATGCCTTGTGGGAAACCGCCGGGAGCTTTTTTGGGTTCCGGCAATTGTCCAGAAAGACTGTGTGGATACCACCGGAGCGGGGGATTCCTTTGTCGGAGGGTTCCTGTACAGCCTTTTACAGGGAAAAACACTGAAAGACTGCGCCCGGTTTGCAAATGCCTGCGGGGCGGCGGCTGTCCGTAAGGTGGGAGCCACGGAAGGAATTGAAAGCAGAGAGCAGATAGAAGAAATATTAAACAATGCAGATGGTCAGATTTAACAAATTGGGGACTTTTTCTTTTCATATTTTTACCTTATAATGGAGAGAATAATGAGAATGACGAAAGGTGGGACATCAAATGGAACGTAAAAATGTATGGGAGACTTATACAAAAGAAGATGAAATCAAACTGGAATCCCTGTCAGAGGCATATAAAAATTTCCTGAATGAAGGAAAAACAGAACGGGAATGTGCAGAGCAGATTATAAAAGAAGCCAGAGAGAAAGGGTACCGTCCCCTGAGTGACTGGCAGGAATCCGGAAGAAAACTGCAGACCGGAGACAAGGTATACGTTGTAGGAAAGAAAAAGATTGTGGCGCTTTTTCAGATAGGAAAGGCACCCATTCAAGAGGGAATGAATATCTTATGCGCACATATTGATTCCCCCAGACTGGATATTAAACAGAATCCTTTATATGAGGACACGGATTTTGCCTTTCTGGATACCCATTACTATGGAGGAGTAAAGAAATATCAGTGGGTAACCATTCCCCTGGCCATCCATGGCGTGGTTGCAAAAAAAGACGGAGAAGTAGTAGAAATTAAAATCGGAGAAAAAGAATCCGATCCCGTGGTATATATTACAGATCTTCTGATTCATTTGTCACAGAGGCAAATGGAAAAAAAGGCTCACGAGGTCATCGAGGGAGAAAAGCTGGATATTTTAATTGGAAGCCGTCCCTTAAAGAACCAGGAAAAGGATGCGGTTAAGGAAAACATTCTGAAACTGCTGAAAGAAACTTACGGAATCGAGGAAGAAGACTTTTTGTCAGCGGAGCTGGAAATCGTGCCGGCCGGAAAAGCCAGAGACTGCGGACTGGACAGAAGTATGATTGCCGCCTATGGACATGACGATCGTGTCTGCGCTTATCCTTCCTTAGTGGCTCTTCTGGAAGCAGAGGAGCTGGAGAAAACCGGATGCTGTCTCCTGGTGGACAAAGAAGAAATCGGCAGTGTGGGGGCGACAGGAATGCGTTCCCGTTTCTTTGAAAATGCGGTGGCAGAACTGCTGGAAGCCATGGGAGAATACTCCGATCTATCCCTGCGCCGGATTCTGAGAAATTCTCAGATGCTCTCTTCCGACGTAAGCGCCGCCTACGATCCCTCCTACAGCGAAGCCTATGAAAAGAAGAATGCGGCCTATATGGGACGGGGACTGGTGTTAAATAAATACACCGGATCAAGAGGAAAATCCGGTTCCAATGATGCCAATGCGGAATATATCGGAAAACTCCGTAGGATATTTGACAAAAATGAGATTGCATTTCAGACTTCTGAACTGGGAAAGGTTGATTTCGGAGGAGGCGGAACCATTGCTTATATTGCGGCCTTATATGAGATGGAAGTGATTGACAGCGGTGTAGCCGTATTAAGTATGCACGCTCCCTGGGAGATCATCAGCAAGGCAGACTTATACGAAGCAAAGAAAGGATACCTGGCATTCTTAAAAGAAGCCTGAAAGAAAGGTGACCGGATGGAGAAGGATACCCTCTCCACGGTCCTTCTACATAAAAATTTTCGATTTATTTTCTGAAAATTTAAGAATTTCCAATTACGTAGAAATTGACAAAAGATTGATATGATTATACAATTACAGGAAAGAGAAAATATATGTCTAGTAAAAGGAGTGGAGGGAGAAATATGAACGAGAGATGTGCAGGAAAGAGATGGTTGCAGGTATGTGGAATTATCATGCTGGTTATTAGTATTCTCATGATTCTGTCACTGGTTTTCAGTATCTTTTTTACAATTATACCGTTACAGAACGGTACCATTGATGATTTCACAAAGACTGCGTTAGAAGCAGCAGGTATCACAGAGGCAAGCCTGGGTACATTGAAGATCAGCACAGGTATCAGTATGACAGTTTACATAATTGAAGCAGTTGTAGCTGTTATGGGAATTGCTTTTTGTAATAAACTGGGAAAAGCGAAGTTCTGCATGATTGCAGGGATTGTGGCGATTGTAGCCGTATTTGCAGCGCATATTTATTCAGCTGCAACAGGAAGTTTCGGAATCGTGGGACTGATTCTGGATTTAATCCTTCCTGTACTGTTTGTAAACGGAGCCAATAAAAATCTGAAACAGGCAGAAGAAAAGAATGCAGGGAACTCAGGCAACGTTCAGTAAAGATGAATAAAGGAAACGATGAGATAACAGGGTGAAGAAGGACAGCCAGGCCGTTCTTGACTCTGTTTTCCATATAAAGTCAGAATTGGGAACTTTTTCCGGGAATATCGGGCATGGACAGAAAGGATGAAATTATGGAACCGTTAATTGAAGTAAAAGATATTTGCAAAATATATAATCCGGGAGAAAATGAAGTACGGGCTCTGGATCATGTCAGCCTGAAAATTGATAAAGGCGAATTTGTAGCAATCATCGGACAGTCCGGCTCCGGGAAATCAACCTTTATGAATATGCTTGGATGTCTGGATGTTCCCACATCCGGGGAATATTTTCTGAATGGAACGGATGTTTCCACAATGAAGGACAATGAACTTTCTGTGGTGCGAAATAAAGAGATTGGCTTTATTTTTCAGGGTTTTAATCTGATTTCCAATCTGACGGCTCTGGAAAATGTGGAGCTGCCGCTGATTTATCGGGGAATTGACAGAAAAACAAGAAGAGAGCTTGCCATGGAGGCCCTTAAAATGGTGGGACTGGAAAAGCGTGTTACCCATAAGCCCAATGAAATGTCCGGAGGACAGCAGCAAAGAGTGGCAATTGCAAGAGCCATTGCCGCGAAGCCGCCTCTGATACTGGCGGATGAACCAACGGGAAACCTGGATTCCGCTTCCAGTAAAGAGATTCTGGGGATCCTGAAAGGACTGCATAAAGGAGGACGTACCGTCATCTTGATTACTCATGATAATGGAATTGCAGACCAGGCAAAACGAGTGGTTCGGATTATGGATGGAAAAATAGAATCTGATGTGATAAATGAACATTTTCAGGAATAAATGCAGCACAGAAAGGGAGGAGTGAAATAATTATGAAAAAGAAAGGGAATAAAAGGATGATTATCATCCTTGGCTGCGTTGTTGGGGCTGTTGTGATTGTAGCAGGCGTTTCAAAGATTAGCGGAGGAAAGCAGGCAGAAGTAATTCCATCGGTAGATACGGTAAGCGCAGAAACAGGGGACGTATCTCAGGAAGTGGATGTCAGCGGGACAGTGGTCAGCGAGAAAACCAAAACATTTTATTCTCCGGTAAACGCCAAAATCAATAAACTGGGCTATAAAGACGGGGACACGGTAAAACAGGGAACCCAGCTTGTTACATATGATTTAAAAGATCTGGAAACAAACAATCAAAAGGCGGAACTCAGTTTAAAGTCCGGCCAGTATGATTATGAAGGCGCAGTAAAAAAATCTCAGGAAGCGGTCAGCAAACAGAATGAAGCAAAAGATAATGTTGAGGTTCTGGAAGCGCAGATCGAGAACCAGGAACAGTATGTAAAAGATTTAAAGGCACAGTTGGCTCAGGAGACCATCAACGCGCAGATTGATGCACAGAATCAGGCCATTCAGGCGGCAGAAGATGCACAAAGCGAGATGGAGCAGAAGAGAGAAGAAGCGCAGGAGCAATATGATGCGGCATTGAAAAAATACAAAAATGAAGAACTTCCGAAATATGAGGAAGAGCTGGGAAAACTGCAGGCCGAAGTAAATAAATGCAGAAGTGAATTTAACGCTGCAGACACAAAATATCAAATGGCTTTAACAAAATGGGAAAACTGTACTGATGAAACACAGGAAAAACTGCTAAGCCAGAAAGTAGATGAAGCCGATACAGCCAGGACAGATGCCGAGAATAATCTGAAGAAGGCAGAAGAGGCATATAATGACTATAAAGCCAATGCTCCCGTGGCGCCACAGCCAGACACCAGCTATATGACAGAAAGCGCAGGAAGCGGGGTAAGTGAAACTCCGATCGTAGACACCTCCGATTTGGAAGCGGAGCTGGAGCAGGCAAGTTCTGATCTGGCGGAGCTGCAGTCTGAGCTGGCTTCTGAGAAGGCCGTTGCAGAGGCGGACAGTGCCGAACTTTCGGAAGAAGATAAAGGAAAGTTAAGAATCGCCACCAACCTTTCCGAACTGGAGGCGAAAACAGCAGAAGAGCTGGTACTGGAAGGTAAGAAGGGCCTTCAGGCAGAATTCACAGGTGTTATTACATCTCCCACAGGAGTTTCCGTCAGCGAGGGAGCTACTGTGACACAGGGCATGGAGTTATTTACAATTTCCAGTCTGGATGACGTCAGTGTGGATGTAAACATTTCCAAATATGATTATGATAAGGTAAAAGTCGGCCAGAAAGCCAAAATCACACTGGCAGATAACGAATACGAAGGTACCGTATCAAGAATCAGCCATCTTGCAAAAACCAATGAGAAAGGAAGTACGCTGATTTCAGCTACTGTCAAAATAGATAACCCGGATAAAAATATTTTCCTGGGAGTAGATGCCAAAGTTACTATTCAGGCGGGAGACGCCCACAATGTAGTTGTGGTTCCGTCCGATGTGGTGAATATTGGAAAAGACGGTTCCTTCTGCTATGTGGTTCAGGACGGCATCATTGTGAAACAGGATGTAAAAACCGGAATTTCTTCCGATACAGAAACGGAAATTGTGCAGGGACTGAAAAAGGGAGACGATGTGGTTAAGGACATCGGAACTCTGGAAGAAGGGGATAAAGCAGTCTCCAATGATGTTTCTTCCGAAGAGGCAGAAGAATAAGCCGATGTAAGCAGGAAGGAGCAGATAGATGGGAAAATTTGCAGAATATGTAAAAATGGCCATACAGAACATTATGGCCAATAAAGGCCGTTCTTTTCTTACAATGCTGGGAATTATCATCGGTATTGCTTCTGTAATCGCCATTGTTTCTATTGGAGAAGGAACGACCAATCAGATGAATGAAGAAGTAAACGATGTGGGCGCCGGGCAGATTTATATCTATTGCAGCACCGACGCGGAACAGGCAGACGAATATATTACAGAAGAGGACGTAGAAGCAATCCGGAAACTGGAAGGTGTGGAAGGAATTTCCATAGCCAGCACACTGATGGGTGATGTTGTAACAGGAAAGGGAAATTTCTCCCTGTACCTGACAGCCGATACCCAGGACGCCCAGATTATTAATAACGTAGATATGAAGCGGGGAAAATTTTTTACCGAAGGAGATGTATCGGAAGGAAGGAATGTGTGTGTGATTTCTGATACAGATGCAAGGCGTCTGTTCGGAACCGATGATGTGGTGGGAATGCAGGTGGACGTTACCTGTTATGAAATGACAAAAACATACACCATTATGGGAGTGAGTACACAGAAAGAAAACGGAACTTTTGTAAGTTATACTTACGAAGGAGCTCCGGTAACGATGACGGTTCCCTATACCTCTGTGGAAGATATGGCAGAGGGCATGGATACATTCTACAGTATTACAGTGCAGGCCAATAAGCAGATGGATTCTCAGGAAATTTCTCAGAGAGTCGTCAATCTTCTGGAACAGAGGCATGCAAGTTCCGGAAAAGATTATTTCCAGGTTCAGAATTTCCAGGATGTCTTAAAACTTATGAATGATATGATGGGAATTGTAACTGCGTTTATATCCTTCGTGGCGGGAATTTCTCTGCTGGTAGGAGGAATCGGCGTAATGAATATCATGTTGGTTTCCGTTACAGAGAGAACCAGGGAAATTGGAATCCGAAAATCTCTGGGAGCTAAGACATCATCCATTATGATGCAGTTTCTGGCGGAATCGGCGATTCTTACAGTTATAGGAGGAATCGTGGGGATTATCCTGGGAATTGCGGCGGGCTTTGGAATCTGCTCGGTAATCAGTTCCACCCAGGGAATGACCATTACCCCGGGAATCAGTCCTACGGTCATTATCGGGGCAACTCTTTTCTCCTGTGCCGTTGGTCTATTCTTTGGGATTTATCCGGCCAGAAAAGCTGCGAAATTGAGTCCTATCGAGGCGCTTCGCAGAAATTAAAGATAAAATACAAAAAATTGAGGAATATGCTTGACAAATGTATCCAGATAGGGTATAGTATTTGTTGTCGCGAATGAGAAGCGACGGTGAGTGCGTTTAGCTCAGCTGGATAGAGCGTCTGGCTACGGACCAGAAGGTCGGGGGTTCGAATCCTCTAACGCACGTAACAGAACCGGAAATCTTGTCCTGAGATTTCCGGTTTTTTTCATGTAACAGGAAATTCCGTTGGATTTCCTATTACATAAAAAACGCTCCGCTGTGGATGCGGCCAGATGCATGCGGAATTATGACTGCCTGCGGAAGTCTGCAGCGAAGTATCTTTTTAACAGAGGTGGGGAAATATGTTTGGAGAATGTCATGCGCATATGATCATGGATGGGGTGAATTACAGAGAAGCGGTAGCACAGCATCAAAATAAGGTACAGGAAGAAGTTCTGCGCCGCCGGTTTGAGCAATACAGGGAAAAAGGAGTTTCCTTTATCCGGGACGGAGGAGACGCCCTGGGCGTTTCCAGGCGGGCAAAGGAAATTGCAGGAGACTATGGAATAGATTACAGAACCCCTGTATTTGCCATTCATAAAGTGGGGCATTATGGAAGAATCGTGGGCCGGGGGTTTCACACTATGGAAGAGTATAGAGCCCTGGTAAAAGAAGCCATAAAGCAGGGAGCAGATTTTATTAAAATAATGACCACCGGCATTGTAGATTTTCATACCTACGGAGTAATTACCGGAGAAGCTCTAAAGAGAGAAGAAGTAAAAGAAATGGTGAAAATTGCCCATCAGGAAGGGATGGCAGTTATGAGCCACACCAACGGTTCCCAGGCAGCCATTGATGCAGCGGAAGCAGGGGTGGACAGTCTGGAGCACGGAAACTATTTAAACAAAGAAGCAGTAGAAGCTCTGGCTGACAGTTCTACGGTATGGGTTCCCACGTTAGTAACTGTAAGAAATCTGATAGGATGCAGCAGATATGAGGATTCACAGATAGAAAGAATCCGGGAAAGCGGAGCCGAAAATATAAGATACTTCAGAAAGTCAGGGGGACAGGCGGCTCTGGGAAGCGACGCAGGCGCCCACTGTGTTTACCATGGACAGGGGATCTGCGACGAATACCAGGCATTTTGTACGATTTTCGGAGAAAACAGAGAATTAAAGGACTGGCTGAAACAGGGAGAGGACAGAATAAAAGAAAAATTTCGCCGATGCAGATAAAAAGTCCCGCCGGAATCTTATACAGATTGCCGGCGGGGCTTTTCAATGGAAATAATTTTATAAAGATTGGTTTCTTTTGACTTTTCCGGATTAAAAATAAGACTTAAGGCAGTACCCGGTTCCAGCGGAAGGCCGGAAAAATTCTGTGCATCCTGAATGTCGCAGATTACATCGATTCCCTCATTGAGACGAAGGGTCAGGGTATTGGCGGTCATAGCCTGAATTTCTCCGGATATATGGTTCTGAAAATCATTATCTTTTACAGAAGCCGGATTTCGGTCCCGGATGGATAAAACCTGGACGGCGGAAGTGTCTGTGCCTTTCATTTCCCCCATGTAGTCCAGGGTTACTTCATTTCCAATGGCAAGTCCGCTGTACAGAAACGTAGAAGCTGAACGGAGATTAAAAGAATAAAGCTGATTGGTACGTTTCGGCCGGATCTGTATCTGATTTCCGTTTACGGACTGAATTTCCCCGGTTATGGAGTGAGGAACAGGCTGCTTCGGGTCGGCAGGGGGAGTCGGGGTAGGTGTGGGCTGAGGAGCCATAAAAGGATCCGTCTCTGATATGCTGAGAACCTTAATGTTCTCGGGCCGTATGGTTTTATTCTTTTGAGTGGTTTCTGTATGCAGAGAACCAAGATAATGTATGTATACCCAGGAACCGGATTTTATTCCATTCTGGAAATACTGGGGAGTTCCAATAGAAGGAAACTGGATTTCTGTTCCGTCTTTCTGCACCACTGTAATAGTATTACTGGTTATCTGACGAAGCTTGCCATAGGCAGTCTGCTCCTTTAATTCTGTGTCCGTACCATACTGATCAATTACTTTTAAAGTTTTTACCGTAGAACCGTCCTGACCAGATAACTGACCTTCATATATAATGCTGACAGGTGTACCGGAAAGCATCCCGTTTTTGCACTGAAGCTGCGCCTGACTGACGTCGAATTTATAAAGTTTTCCGGACGCTGCTTTTAAATACACATAATTTCCCTGATAAGAAACAAGGGTTCCTGAAAGCTCGTCCATAAATGTGCGGGTGGGCAATGGTTTCTTCATTTCCGTATCACCGCCGGAGTCGGTAACTGTTCGATTCGCTCCGCAGCCCACAGCAGTGATAAGGAAAAAAAGAGAAAAAACAGAAAACAATTTTTTCATTCAAAACCTCCATCGGATAAAACTTCCGATTTACTTCTGATGTTTCCCTGCAGTGGGAGCAAAATCAAATACCTCCCGGTACAGCTCCCATTCTTCACGTGTTTTCGCCGGTGTAGCCTGAAGACCGGTACTTTCGGTGCAGGCATTGGTATGCAGGTAATTATCGTAATAAATGTTATATTTTTTGTCACTGTCACGCGTTTTTTTCATATAAAAAACTCCTTTTAAGAATATGATATATTAGCATATGAAAAAACACGTAAAATATTCAAAAAACTTTTCGCGAAAATCGGAAATGATTGTTTATATTATAACAAATTATACTTGAAATTTCTATGTATTGTGCTATAATTTGCGTAAATAAATAATAGCGAAGTAGGAATTTATGCGTTAAGTGTTCACAGGCTGGGGAGTTGCCGTGAAACGAAAAGTCTACAGAAGTAAGTAGCTTACGATATATTTTCCGCACCCGTTGCTACATATGAGGACATCTTCTCATAGTGTGGAGGGATTATTATTTATGGTACTCTATTTTTAGAAAGCACATGATGGAGGTGTTTTTATTATGCAGATTTTTTCAAAAGAAGCTTTTCAGTTTAAGAAACAACTGCAGGATATGACAAAAGTACAAAATATTGCTGTCTGCGGTTTGTTTATTGCCCTGTACATTGTTCTGACTTATATGAACATCAGGATAACAGATAACCTGGAAATCCGCTTTCCCTTTCTGATTCTGGCTCTGGCAGGCTATTACGGCGGGCCGGTAATGGGACTGACGGTAGGGGCTGCCAGCGATATTCTGAGTATGCTCTTAACCGGAGGAAAGGGCGCGGCATTTAACTTTGGTTTTACCATTGATTATGCGTTGATTGGATTCTTATTCGGTCTGGTATTGTACAAAGCGCAGATTACCGTTCCCAGGATTTTATGTGCAGAACTCTTCCATGTTTTGATTGCAGCTACGCTGCATACCTATTGGCTGCACTTAATGTACGGAATGCCTTTACAGGTACTTTTTGTTACCAGACTGGTAAAATGCGCGATTACGTTTCCTATTGAAGCAGCCATGCTGTACATAATTGTAAGAGCCTTTAGCAAAATTGCCTTTCATGCAGGAATTCAGCAGAGGGCATAAATGAAAACTCCCGAAAAATAAAAGAGCCAAAGAAGCTAATGCTTCTGAAGCTCTTTCATTTTTTGCCGTAATAACCGGGCCAGAAAACCATGGCCTTCTTCCGTTAAATGAATCCCGTCAGAGGTTACCGCGTCCATACCGATTTCCGACGCAAGACTGTTAAGAGGTTCATGAAGAGATAAAAAAGCAGTCTGATAGTCCCGGGAAATCTTTTTAACTTCTTTTGATAAAATTTTTACATAAGGAAACCAGTTCTTATATTTTTCCGGACAGGGAAAGAGAAAAGGTTCCATAAGAATAACAGGGGCATCTGTTCCTTCCACAATCTGTTTCACAAGTTGGCGGTAAGTCATGCGGAAACGCTCCACGTAAGCGTTCTGCCGCTCCGGCCGTCCCTCCTCCCCCATGATCAGACCGACATCATTAATTCCAATTAAAATCGTGACCAAATCCGGCATTTTAGAAATGCAGTCCCGCTCTACGTTTTCCAGAAGACGGAGAACGGTAAATCCGTCAACACCCCGGTTGGTAATCAAAACGTCATCCGGCATCTGGTCGGATAAAATTTTAACATAGCCGTAACCTAATCCATCCGGGGAAAAAAGCCGTTGGGCATCGGTAATACTGTCTCCAAGACAGACGATATGTTTCATTTGCAACATCTCCTTTTTTATAACTATATACAGAACCGTCCTGATTTTCAAGAAAAAAAGAGGGTTTCCAAAGCGGGACAGGCCTGCATTTGGAAACCCTCCAGAGGGGGAGAAAATCTATACGATCAAATTACGGGATTGAGGCGTATGTTTCTGATACGTTACTCAATGGTAATGTATTTTGGTGTTTCGTCTACTTTCTTTGGAAGTTCTTTTGGAATGGCCAGCCGGAGAATTCCGTCCTGGAATCCTGCTTTAATATCTTCCTGGCGAACTTCATCTCCTACATAAAAAGTCCGTTTACAGGTTCCGCTGAATCTTTCTTTGCGAAGAAAATGAGTTCTGGCCTCAGAGGTGTTCTCATTGCGTTTGGCTGTTACAGTCAGATAGCCATCCTTTAACTGAGCCTGGACATCTTCTTTTTTGTAGCCGGGAAGCTCAATTTCAAGCAGGTAATGGGTTTCCTGATCCAGAATATCTGTTTTCATCAGAGAAGCATCGCTGCGGTCAAAGGTATTAGTAAAAAACGGATCTTTAAATATTTCATCAAATATATCATAATTACGGTTTCTTGGTATTAACATAATTAACATCCTCCTTGAAGTTCTTTGTTCGTTCTATAAGAACTATAACACGTGTTGTTAGCACTGTCAAGTGTTGAGTGCTAATTTTTTGAATTTTTCTTTCTTGTAAGATTGAAATTAGGGGTAGACAAAAAGAGAAAGAACGATTATAATAAACACTATCAATCTTATATCTCAATCGAGATACGATTCCTGTCGATTCAGACAAATTTTCAAGCAAAAGATAATAAAATAGGAAGAATAGAAATCAGAGGTGAGTTGTATTTGAATACGTGCAGGATACTGGCATTTTGTTTTGCTGCAGTATCGGCTGCGATGGATTTGGAAAAGGAAAAAATCAGCAACTGGTGGATCGGGATTTCCTGGCTGACGGGTTTTGCCTGGCATACATTCAGCCGGCATGGAGAAGGGGTTCTGTTTTTTCTGTGGGGATCCGCAATTCCTGTTATAGCTCTGTTCCTGCTCTTCGCATTACATATGCTGGGGGCAGGCGATGTGAAATTATTATCCTGCCTTGGCGGTATCATGGGAAGCACGGACATATGGACATGTATCTTTATTTCTTTTTTTATAGGAAGTCTGTTTTCTATTGCAATTCTTAGTATCTGTGGAAATATCTTCCAGCGATTTCAGTATTTTATGAATTATATAGGAGAATTATTCAGGAAAAAAGAGAGAATTCCTTATCGCCTTCCAGGCATGCAGCAGGAAAATTTTCATTTCACCATCCCGATTTTAATGAGTGTCATGCTTTATACAGGAGGTGTCTATTGAAGAAAAATATTTTTGCAGTTTGTGATCTGGAAGTGGATTATGCCCATAATTTTATGGAATATCTGAACCAGAAAAGAAGCATTCCCTTTGAGATTCAGGCATTCACCAGCGTGGAGAAACTGGCTTCCTTCACGCAGAAGAATAAAATAGCTATTTTACTGATTTCAGATAAAGCCATGTGTCCACAGGTAAAGGAATTGGATATTGATAAGGTTATGATTCTGTCTGAAGGGGTACACGACCCCAGACTGGATCAGTATCCCAGTGTTTATAAGTATCAGTCTTCAGCGAAAGTACTGCGTGAAGTTATGGCCTGCTATGGAACAGAGACCAAAGAGGAGGAAGAATCCCTGGCAGAAAAAAGGCCCATGGAGATCTATGGAATCTATTCTCCTGTAAACAGAGCCTTAAAGACTACCTTTGCCCTTACTCTCGGACAGATTCTGGCGAAAAATAAAGTAGTCTTGTATCTGAACTTAGAGTCCTATGCGGGATTTGAAGGCCTTTTTGAAACAGCCTATGAGTTTAATTTAAGCGATTTACTTTACTACGTGAGACAGGAAAACACCAATCTGATTCACAAATTAAGCACAGTAGTATGCAGCATTGAGAATCTGGATTATGTCCCTCCCGTTCTCTCACCTGTGGATCTCCACGAAACAACCCAGGAGGAATGGGAACGACTTCTCAGAGAGATTGCCCTTCACAGTAATTATGAGGTTCTGCTTCTGGATATAGGAGAGAGCGCCTGCCAGACATACCAGCTTCTGGAAAAATGCAAAAAGATCTATATGCCTGTTTTAACAGACTGGATTTCCCAGGCAAAAGTAGAACAGTTTGAAAAATTAATGCGGATCTGGGATATGAAAGAAATCCTCGGGAAGATCGAGAAATTGAAACTTCCTTATTATACTAGCAAAGAAAGAGGGGTGGAGTATGTGAAACAGCTTATGTGGAGCGAACTGGGAGACTATACGAAGGAACTGGTAAGAAGGGAGATGGGATGAATCGTAAGATTTTACCTATATTAAGGGAGAAATTGCGAGAGCGGCTGGATTCTGCCAGAGAATACAAAGATGAGGAAATTCTGGAACTTATTGATGAACTGATAATTGAAGAGTGCAGAAATTACGGAGTTTCCTTTAAAGAAAAAACAAGCCTTCGGATGGAATTGTTCCACGGCATCCGGAAGTTGGATATACTTCAGGATTTACTGGAGGATGAGAGCATCACAGAGATAATGGTCAATGGCCCGGAGCATATTTTTATTGAAAGGTACGGGAGGATTCAGCCGTTTGACAGAACTTTTGCTTCCAGGGAGAAACTGGAAGATGTCATTCAGCAGATTGTCGGGAAGTGCAACCGGGTGGTAAATGAATCCAGACCGATTGTAGATGCAAGACTGGAAACAGGAGAAAGAGTAAATGCAGTCATTGCTCCGGTGGCTCTAAACGGGCCGATTCTGACCATTCGTAGATTTCCGGCTACTCCCATAACCATGGAATGGCTCATCCGGAAAGGAAGTATTACACAGGAGGCGGCCTGTTTTCTGAAAGAAGCAGTAGAAGCCCACTACACCATACTAATCGGAGGCGGAACGGGAAGCGGGAAAACCACATTTTTAGGAGCCCTATGCGGATTTATCAGTCCGGGGGAAAGGCTGATTACAATCGAAGACAGCGCAGAACTGCAGATTCAGGGAATTGAAAATCTGGTTCGCCTGGAGGCTAAGATGGCTAATCTGGAAGGAGGGATGGAAGTGTCTATCCGAGACTTAATAAAAGCTTCTTTGCGTATGCGGCCAAACCGCATCATCGTGGGAGAAGTAAGAGGCGCTGAAGCAGTAGATATGCTTCAGGCATTAAATACAGGGCATGAAGGGAGTATTTCCACGATCCATGCCAACAGCGGACGCGATATGTTAAGTCGCCTGGAAACAATGATTCTAATGGGGATGAATCTGCCTCTTGAAGCCATACGAAGACAAATGGTGTCAGGGGTTGACCTGCTGGTTTATCTTGGCAGGCTTGGGGATGGCAGCCGGAAGGTATTGGAAATAACGGAAGTTCTGGATTACAGGGAAGGAGAAATCCGAACGGAGAATTTATTTAAATACAGCCAAAAGACAGGTCTTCAAAAAACAGGTTCTTTAATAAACTGTGAAAAAATGGAAAGGAAAGGTTCAAGTGAAAAAAGATTATAACAGCTATTTCTTCACAAAAGGAGAATGGATAAAGTACTGGGGAGAAGGATTCCTGATATGTGCCGGAATCAACTATTTGTTCTATGAATCCTGGATTTTGCTGCTTTGTATGTTTCCTCTTCCGTTTCTGTTTTTGAAATGGAAACGGAGACAACTGGTAAAAAACCAGAAGAGGGTTCTCAACCATCAATTCAAAGATGCTCTGGATGCGCTTAATGTGGCCCTTCAGGCGGGGTATTCCGCAGAAAATGCAATCTTTGCGTGTTGTCAGGAACTGGAGAAAATCTATTCTGAAGATGCAGATATAGTAAAGGAATTCCGGTATTTTGGGGTGCAGTTAAACCTTAAAGTACCGCTGGAAAAGCTGTTTCTGGATTTCGGAAAGCGCAGCCGGGTAGAGGATATTGAAAACTTTGCAGTTATATTTCAGACAGCCAAACGAACAGGCGGAGATATGAAAACAGCCATAGAGAAAACCGCTCAGATGCTGGGAGAAAAAATAGAAGTACAAAAAGAGATAGAAGCCACACTTGCAGCCAAGAAATCGGAACAGATGATCATGAGTTTTATGCCCTGCGGAATCATCATGTATATGCGGCTGACTTCTCCCGGATTTTTAGACGTACTGTACGGAAATCTTTTTGGAATGACAGCAATGACCATATGCCTGGCTGTGTATGGGACGGCCTGGTGGATGGGGAGAAGGATTGTGGAGATTCAGGTTTAAATGTGAATAATAAAAAGGAAGAGGAGGACAGGATGTGGATACATGGAGTTATTTTTGCAGGCATCGCAGTATTTGCGGCAGCGGGTAAACGCTGGCCCAAAAACAGCCGAAAAAAGATTGTTTTCATTATGCTGGCGGCAAATTTTATGGGACTTTTTCTGACTTATACACAAAACCAGAACCGGATATACCAGGAAAACAGCTATCTGGAGAGGAAGCCGGCAGGTGAAGGCGACTATACAAGAGAACTTCTGGTTTCAGTGGAGGGGGAAGAACAGCAGAAAGTGCAGATTTCCGTCCCGGAGCAAGTTTCAGATGAGCCGGAACAGGAAAGTGAAAAAGAAGAGCCGTTATCCCGGCAGGAGATTCTGGAGCAGGAAATACAGCAGGCGCTGCAAACCTATAACCAAAAGCGGAATGAAAAAGATAAATATTATCTTCCCTCTCAACTGGACGGAAAAGATATGCAATGGGAGCAGACACCGGATTTTTCAGGCAGGTATCTGGCGTTTCTGGGAATAGCGGCAGGGGCGGCGCTCCTGATACAAAAACAGAAAAAGGAGGAAGAAAAAAGAAAGAAACGAAGAGAACAAATGATGATGGATTATCCGGGGCTGATTATGAAACTGACTTTATTTATTCAGGCGGGAATGTCTGTGAGAAAGGCATTTCAGAAAATGGCGGAAGATTATCAGGCTATGGGAAAAGAGAAAGAAAAGAGGTATGCCTATGAAGAAATCTTAATCTGCAGCAGAGAAATGGAACAGGGAATACCGGAAAAGGAAATCTATGAAAGATTTGGAAAACGATGCGGACAGGTGAAATATAAAACTTTTTCTGTCTTATTAATTCAGAACCTGAAGAAAGGAAATCAAAATCTGTTAAAGATGCTGGAAGTGGAATCCATTCAGGCCTGGGAAGACAGAAAGAGAACAGCGAAAGTAATGGCGGAAACAGCAGCTACAAAGCTTATTATTCCCATGATAATGATGCTTTTAGTGGTGTTTGCTTTATTATTGATTCCCGCCTGTCTGACGTTTTACAGCACTTAAAAAGGAGGTAAAATGATATGACATTTTTGAGTTTATGCAGAGAATTCTGGCAGGAAGAGGATGCCGTTGGTGTAGTAGAAATTATTTTGATCTTAGTCACGCTTATAGGCCTTGTTATCATTTTTAAAGAGCAGTTAAACGACCTGGTATCCAATATTCTCGCTAAAATTACCAAGCAAAGCAACAGCATTTAAAAGGAGGATTGCGTGAAAACAGGAAGTGTTACCGTGTTTCTGGCATTGATTACAACGGTCATTTTGGCTCTTACGGCAGCCAGTATTCAATCCGTGAAGAACGCGGCTTACAGGGTGCAGATTCTAAACGGAATGGACATAGGTTTATATTCTCTGTTTGCCCAGTATGATAAGGATATGCTGGAAGAGTACCACCTGTTATTTATAGACGGAACCTGGGGTGGGAGTCAGTTGAATATAGGCAGAATATGCGATGAAATTCAGAGTTATATGGAGCCTGTATTAAAACAAAATCATGCTTCTATGAAGATTTCCTCCCTGGGTCTTACAGGATATACCCTTGCTTCTGATCAAAACGGGCAGCCTTTTTATCAGCAGGCAGTTGAATATATGAAAGAAACAGCGGGAATTCAGGCAGTAAAAAAATTATGGGAAAAAGCCCGGGAAGAGACACAGAGTTCGCTGGAAGGGGAAGAGCTGTGGGAGAGTGCCAATGAAAATGAGACCATGGAGGAATATGAAATACAGATGCAGGAAGCGGACTCTGCCCAGGCTGAGGAAGAAGAGCCGCAGGAAGAGACAACACTTCCTGCTGAGCCGGTAGAAAACCCCATTCCTGTTATCCGGGAAATCCAGAATATGGGAATTTTAGATTTGGTTTTAAAAGATCCCGGGCAGGTTTCCCGGAAAGAGACAGATGAAGAACTGCTTTCTGCCAGAGAGCAGGAAACAGGGATGAATCCCCAGACAGAAGCAGAAGACGGCGCTGTGGATAAAATGCTTTTTCAGGAATATCTTTTTCAGATCTGCGGAGATTATCTGTCACCCGGACAGGGAAAACTGGATTATCAGATGGAATATATTCTGTTTGGCAGGGAAAGTGATATAGAAAACTTAAAAGCAGCGGCAAACAGGATTTTACTTATACGGGAAGGACTGAATTTCGCATACTTACTGGGGGATCCGGCTAAGAAAGGAGCCGCACAGGCACTGGCTGCCTCTTTAGCAGCAGCGATTCTGTTTCCGCCGGCAGAGCCGGTCATTGAGGCGGCATTGTTGTTGTGCTGGGCATTTGCAGAAAGTATTGTGGATATGCGGATGCTGTTTCAGGGACAAAAAGTACCCGCAGTTAAGTCTTCTGCTTCCTGGCAGACCTCGTTGGAAGGATTAACAGGCTTATTGGGAAACTGGGGAGAAGAAAAGACCGGGGAAGAGGGAATCGGTTATGAAGATTATTTGAAAATTCTTTTACTTTTACAGTCCCGGGAGAAAATGACAATAAGAGCCATGGATGTGGTGGAAATGGAGATCCGGAATAGGGACGGAAAAGAGACTTTTCGGCTGGATTGCTGTATTGGTGCGCTGGAGGCAGAGGCGGCCGTTGAGTCAGATATAAAAACGTATCAGATTAACAGAAGCTATGGATATGGAAATTGAAAGGAGGCGCAGGCAGGTGCTTTTCCGGAAAAATAAAAAAGACTCTCTTTCAGACAACAGGAGTTCTTATACCCCGGAGAACTCAGAAAAATTAAGCGGAAAAGCATCTGCCCGCGCTTCCTTTAAGACCGGAATCGTGCGTGGGAGCTTTACCGTAGAATGTGCGTTCATTCTGACGGCATTTTTCCTTTGTATGACTGTTATGATTAGCTTTATGGAAGTGTATCAGTTGCAGACAGAAAAACTGACGCATCTGTGTCAGACAGCGAAAGAGACAGGGATGTATATCAGTGTTTCCTCTGATGCACCGGAAGAAATTACAATTCCCGATGTCTATAATTATACGCCGGCTGTAAACGGACTGGGAATCCGCAGAGTTGTTTTACATAACTCAGTAAAAGTTCACACCTGGACGGGAAAAAGGGAGACAGAGAAGGCAGATACGAATGAGGAAATTGTATACATCACGGAAATCAGCGGCAGTGTTTATCACAAAAAAGAAGAATGTTCTTATCTGAAACTTTCAGTAGAAGAAGTCAGTAAGAGCTCCCTGGATACAAGAAGGAATCAGTATGGGTGCAGGTATTATCCCTGTGAAAAATGTCATGGAGGAAGCGGCCGTGTATTTATTACAAAAACAGGAACCCGTTATCATAAAGACAGAAATTGCAGCGGTTTAAAACGTTCCGTAAAAGCAGTGAAAATCTCCAGCGTTGACGGATGGAGAGCATGCAGCAGATGTGGAGGATAGAACATGGATGTTAAAGTGGTTTGTGTAATTGGAATATTAGGATACAATGCCTGGAAAGACTGGAAATTAAAGGAGATTTCCCTGTGGTCGCTTCTTTTCATTAATCTGATGGGAATGGGACTGTGCATGGGAAATACTCTGAGGGAAAACCAATGGGGAGAACTGGCGCTGGGATACGTTCCGGGAATTGCCCTGATTGGCCTTAGCATACTGACGAAAGGAAAGATTGGAATGGGAGACGGTCTGATTCTGTTAAGCCTGGGCAACTTTATGAGGATAAAGGAAGTGTTTCTGGTTCTGGGAATGGGGCTGCTTCTCTGTTCTTTCTGGTCAGGGATTTTACTAGTGGCAAGGAAAGCAGGGAAAAACAGCAGAATTCCTTTTGTGCCCTTTTTATTTGCCGGCTATCTGGGAGGTTTATGGTTATGGAAACTGTAAAAAAGGGAAGTTTAACAGTAGAGATTGCCCTTTTGAGTCCGATGATTCTGACAGTTCTTTTTCTGACAGTTTCTCTTTGTATATTTGTTCATCATCGGGTCTGGCTGGGTCAGGCGGCCTATGAGGCAGCGCTTACAGGTACAATGGAACCAGGAGAAGAAGCTGTAAGAAAGCCCCTGGTAAATACAAAAGCAGAAGAGCTGGTGGAAAGTCTTTATTACCCTTTGGAAAATACGGAATGGAAAGTTACCGGAGAAGAAGAGATTACTGTGGAGTACTGTGGGGAATTTCAAGTGTTTTTTCCGGGGATGAACTGGAAATTAAAAGAAAAAGGACAGACGAAAACAGTGGATCCTCCGGCTTTCATACGGAAAATACACGCACTAAAAGAAAAATAGGAGGGATGTGTTTGGAGGCAGAGTATAAAAAGGATATGAATCATAACTTTATGATTCTGAAGGAGCAGGGGGAAGAGAAAATAAAAACCACCTGTTACCAGGTAAGAATGCTGATTGGAAACAGCATTCCGCATTTACTTCCCTGCCAGCTTCGGGGCATGGACGGAGAGATGCTGTTCTATTATGAGATTACTTCCCTTCAGCCGATTACCGTTTCTTTTGAAAAGAAAAAGTTGGGTCAGGAAGATTTAAGAGAGATTTTCGCGGGATCCATTCAGGTATTAGATGCATTGGAAGAATATTTGCTGGATCCGGACAGTCTGGTAATGGATCCGGGCTTTATTTACCGATCGGCGCAGGACGGAGCATTTTATTTCTGCTATTTTCCGGGATATCGGAGGGGCATCTGGGAACAGATACAGAGACTGACAGAATACCTTCTTCCTAAAATTGATCATGAAGATAATGAAGCAGTTACTCTGGGCTATACAGTTTACCGGCAGGCTATGGAGGCAGACTTCACGCTGGATCAGATGAAACAGACACTGTATGAGTCTGGTACATGTCATAGGGAAGAAAGTCAGGAAGCACTTCAGGAGGAAATGGAAGAGAGGGTTTTTCTGAGAGAAGAAGATGTAACATCCCAATGGGAAGAACCAGAGAAAAAGCAATCTCCGTTGTTTCCGGGAATTGTTTATCTGTGCATTCTGGCTGTGTCGACAGCGGTTTTTATTGGAATGGCGTTTTTGCAGAGAAACGGATACCTGCCCTGGATGAATCTGACCATGATATTGGAGGCAGTGCTTCTGGCCGGGATATTTGCAATGGCCGGGACATTTTTTTACAGAACGTATAAGAAAGGAAAAAACGCAGAATCTTTGCAAACCAGGGAAACAGAAGAAACGATAAAGAAGGAGCCAAAGGAAGAGGAACCGCAGGAAAAAGAAATAACAAAGGAGGAAGATTCTTTGCAGACCACTGTTTTATATGAAGGAGAAACGGACAGGGCATCCTTTGTCAGCAGTCAGCCGGAGCGGTATAAAACCATATATCTTCAACAGGAACTGACCATTGTGGGGAAGATGAAATCGGCATCGGATGTGGTTATTCCCCTGCCGACGATTAGCAGAGTCCACGCAAAAGTCCGAAAAAGAAACGGAGAGTATTATCTTACAGACTTAAATTCCAGGAACGGAACTTCTGTTAATGGCGTACTTCTCAATGGAGAAGAGGAATATTTGTTAAAGCATCAGGATCAAGTCAGTTTTGCAGATGCAGACTATATATTTTGGAAAACATAGGGGAAGGATTCTTGTATAAGGGAAAGAAAACTGCTACAATGGAACAAAACATCAGGAAGTAGGACACTTATGGATTCTTTGAAAGAAATCTTTCATCGTGCGCCTGTCAACAGCAGTCTGATTGTAATCAATATCCTGGTTTTTCTGATTGCGGAGATTACGGGCGGGACAGAAAACGCAATGCATATGCTTGATCTGGGGGCGGCAAACCCTTTACTGATCGTGGAGCAGAGAGAATATTATCGTCTTTTTACCAGTATGTTTCTGCATTTTGGAATGGCTCATTTAGCAAACAATATGCTGGTTTTATTTGTAATAGGGGAAAATTTAGAACGGGCGGCCGGTGGAATCCGTTATCTGATTATTTATCTGCTAGGAGGCCTGGGAGGAAACCTGGTTTCCTGCTATTTCTCTTATACTCAGGATGCTATGACAATATCAGCCGGTGCATCGGGAGCAATATTCGGGACTATGGGAGCCATGATTTATGTGTTGCTGGTAAATAAAGGGAGAGTGGAAAATCTGACCATTCGTCAGATTGCCATTATGGCAGCGTTCTCTCTGTATTTTGGCTATACCAGCCATGGCGTTGACAATGCAGCCCACGTGGGAGGCCTCCTAGTTGGTTTTTTTGCCGCTTTTCTTTTTTACAGAAGAAAGAAAAGAGTTATAGGGGGAGAGTTATAGTAAAAGTAGTTCCTTCCCCTTCTTTGCTGGTTACCTGAATGGTTCCCCGGTGGGCTTCAATAACCTGCCTGGTAATGGCAAGTCCCAATCCGGTTCCGTTTTTCTTAAAGGTTACAAACGGAGTAAACAGGTCTTTTAATTTGTCTTCAGAGATACCACAGCCGGTATCGGAAATGGTGAGTATCAGGGTTTGGTCCTGAATCTGCCCGCAAATGGCAATACGTCCATCCTGTCCGATAGCTTCCTGGGCGTTTCGAAGGAGATTAATGAGTGCCTGGCGCATTTTAATCCGATCGATTGGAAGAGAAGGACATTCCTCAGGAAAATCCACATCCAAATCAATATTCAGATAAGTGAGTGTTGGGCGGACAGTAGTAAGTACCTGCTCTAAGAAATCGGAAAAGGAGATTTCTTCTTTGGTGAGTTTTTCTGCATTATTATAACTGGAGATTTCATTTAAAAGGGAAATCAGATATTCCATACTATCCAGGATATCATCCCAGTCTTCATAATCTGTTATTTCAGGATGGCGTTGGGCTAACAGCCGAAGCTGATTATTGATTAAATGCACGGGATTTCTGATTTCGTGGGAAACTTTCGACATAGTAAACTGGAATTGTTGTTTTAATTGTTCTATTTCGTTGGGTTTTATCATAAAATCACCTCAAAGGAAGTTTATCATTCAATATAAAAAATATCAACGAATATCGTATTGCAAATTTCGACAAAATGCGACAAAATAATAAAAAGAAAAACAAATAGGAGGAGACGATTATGGGAGAGTGTATTTTTTGTAAAATTGCAAATGGAGAAATACCTTCAGCTACTTTATATGAGGACGACAAATTTCGGGTGATTTTGGATTTATCCCCGGCCAGTAAGGGACATGCTTTAATATTACCTAAGCAGCATGTGGCAAATCTCTACGAGATTCCGGATGAGCTGGCGGCAGACGCAATGATTCTGGCTAAAAAAATGGCAGATAAAATGACAAAGGCCCTTTCCTGTGACGGATTTAATCTGGTGCAGAATAACGGAGAAGCAGCAGGACAGACGGTTTTCCATTTTCATATGCATCTTATCCCCCGGTATGACAAAGATCAGGTAGGACTGACATGGAAACCGGGAACACTTACCGATGAGGATAAAGAGGAAATTCTGGAGAAAATGAAATAAAGAAAATCCCGCTGGATTTGGTTGGTACAAAAGATGAAAAATGAATTATATGAGATTATCTATTTAAAATACCGTAACCTGTCCAGGAATGTTGCCTATGAAACAATACGGGAGTATGACCTGACAGAAGACATCGCTCAGGAAGTTTTCAAAATTCTTTATGAAAGAATGGATGAGATGGATCTTACAGATGAGGACTATATGCGGGCCTGGATCATCAATGTGACATTTCATAAATCCATTGATTTTGCCAGAAAAGCATACCGCCATCATGAGTACGGGTTCCATGAAGATAACAGAGAAGAACGGTATCTGATAGGAGAAAGCCCGGAAACGATTATGGAAAACAGAGAAGAGATCCGCAGAAAGGTGGAAATCCTCGTCAGATTCAGAGAAGAGCATCCACTGGAATACGAGCTTCTGATTCGTACGTCGATTGGAGAGGAAAGTCAGGAAGCTCTGGCTCGGGAAAAGGGACTTACTATCAGTAATTTACGAGTGAAGATTCATCGGGCGAGGTGTCAGCTTAGAAAAGAAATGGAAGAGGAAGAGTAAATAGGATCTGAGGCAGTTAAGAAAAATGAACTCAGAAACAAACAGAAAAATACGATCTGGATAAGGTTGATACGAAAGATGAGAAATGAATTATACGAAATTATTTATTTAAAATACCGCAACCTTTCCAGGAGCATTGCCTGTGAAACAATACAGGATTTGGATCTGGCAGAGGATATTGCCCAAGAGGTATTTAAAAAATTTTATGAAAAGATGGATACACTTGATTTAACAGACGAAGAACACCTTCGTGCCTGGATTATAAATGCCAGTTATCGTAAAGCCATCGACTTTGCCAGAAAAGCATATCGGCATCATGAATTTGGAATTCATGAAGACGGAAGGGAAGAACATCTTCTCATTGGAGAGAGTCCGGAGAAAATACTGGAACGACGGGAAGAAATTAAAGAAAAAGTAAAAATACTGGCAGAATTCCGGAAGGAAAAGCCCCTGGAATATGAGCTGCTTATGAAAAGTTCTACGGGAGAAGAAGAACAGGAGATCCTGGCCCGTGAAAAGGGAATTACCGTCAACAACTTACGCGTTAAGGTACACAGGGCCAGAACCCAGTTACAAAATGAGCTAAAACACAGAGAAGAATAGGGAGACTATTTTGAGGAAGAAGCGCAGTCTTCAATTAATCCCACAATCTTTGAAATTGCATCAAAGTGTGCGCTGCTTTCCATGGCTTTTACATAGGAATCCCGGTTGGCATATAATTCATGAATCGCATTTAGCAGGGATTGGCTGGTGATCTCCTCTTCTTCCAGAACCATACTATATCCCTGTTTCTGGAAGGAGCGGGCGTTTAATATCTGATCCCCGCGGCTGGCTTTCGCAGAAAGAGGAATTAAAAGATTCGGTTTATGCAAAGCGCTGATTTCACAGATGGCATTGGCGCCGGCTCTGGAGATGACCAGATCTGAAGCTGCAAATAAATCAGCCAGTTCTTTTTTAATATATTCGTACTGTACATATCCTTCAAGGTTTTGATAGGCTTCATCTATTTTGCCTTTGCCGCAGAGGTGAATCACCTGAAAATTCTTCAGAAGATCCGGAAGTATTTTACGAATGTTTTCATTCACGGATGCAGCGCCAAGGCTTCCTCCGATAATCAGAATAACAGGTTTGCTCTCGGTAAATCCGCAGAAATCAAGCCCTTTCCTGGAATCACCCTCCAATAATTCTTTGCGGATCGGGGTTCCGGTGAGGACGGCTTTCTGTTCCGGAAGATTTTTAACAGTCTCCGGAAAGTTACAGCAGACCTTTGTGGCAGAAGGAATGCAGAGCTTATTGGCCAGACCCGGGGTCATATCCGATTCGTGAATGATCGTCGGAATTTTATATTTTTTTGCAGCCAGAACCACAGGGACGGTGACAAATCCCCCTTTGGAGAAAATAACATCGGGATGTAAGGTTTTCAGAAGTTTTTTCGCCTGTGCGTATCCTTTAAGTACACGGAAAGGATCAGAAAAGTTCTTTAAATCGAAATACCTTCTGAGTTTACCGGATGCAATGCCATAGTAAGGGATACCCAGTTCTTCGATTAGTTTTTTTTCGATTCCGTCAAGAGATCCGATATAAGAAATATCATAGCCTGCCTCCTGCAGTTTAGGGATTAAGGCAATATTAGGAGTTACATGTCCGGCAGTTCCGCCGCCGGTAAGTACAATATGTTTCATAGGGTTCCTCCTGGTAAAAGAATTTTACTATCCTTAAATATGAACCCTTGCAGAGAAATTGTCAAGGAAAGATAGGAGTTCTCAATAGAAAAAATGAAAGTTAAAAATACGCAGCAGGATCCGAAAGAAAAGCAGATCCGACGAGAAGAATTTATTAAACAGTCAAAAGAGATAGAAAAAGTGCTTCTTCCTCATGGAGAAACTTTACAGGAATCTCCTGAGGAACTGGAAGAAGCCTACAAAAGAATGATTAGCTACCTAAAGGAAAGCGGCGTATATGAAGAAGACGGCCCGGCTCACAGGAGTACAAATACTGCAACCGGGTCTTCCAGAAGCAGAAAGGCAATGCGCTTTTTAGCAAAATGCGCAGTAATTGCAATACTCTGTGGAGGAAGTCTCTTTGCTTTAAGCATGCGAAGCGAAGCCAACAGAGTGTATTTTATGGATACGGTAAATTATCTGATTGGGAACGATACGCAAATTGATATAGGAATGGAAAAAGGGGATGATATGAAAGACTTAACAGAAGATGAGGTCAAAGAGCGAATAGAAGAGAAAATAGGGGTGAAAGTTCCTAATTTTAACTATAGACCTAAAGAGATGCAATATTCGAGTTATGAGATAAATACACAATTAGGAGTTGCTAATATAGAATACGAATTCGAGGGGACAAATACGCTATTATTAGTATCAAATAATGTAGGCGCAATGAAAGCAACTGCAAAATTGCACGGCGAAGAGATACATAGCTATACAGTTGAAACATTTCTGGATGGGATCAAAGTTGATATAACCGAGAACAAAGAGGATACAGACAAAAAAGCAAGTTACACTGCGTCGTGGAAATATAACAACTGTTATTATCAACTTTCGGGAAAGCTAGATACAGAAGAGTTTTTTAGAGTTGTAGAAAAGATATATTATAATTAAGTATAAAAAGAAGTTTTTTCATTTTGGATAGCTAAATAAAGTAAACGGCTCATAACAAAAGGCAAAAAAGTAATAAATAAATTGTAATTTTATGGCGTTTAATACGTATCTATATTGTAATGTAGGCAAAGAGAAAAGGGGTGATAGAGTTTAAGAAAATATGGGCGAAAATTACTTTGTTATGTATATTAGGAATCGGCGCGACCTTCTTCGGCTTGAAGGAGGATGTACAGGCGGCCAGCCTTCTGGAAGATCTGGCGATCACAGAAACAGAGACAGAAGGAGACTTTGCAGAAGATACCGAGTATTCCAAAACAAGAGGAAATGATTTAAACTTCGGATATTCTGCAGTAAAAAAACTGGCCAGTAACAAGGTAAGTATTTATAGTCTGACCCAGGGACATCACGAATGCGATACCATTTATTTAAGTATTAGCTTAGAACGTAAGGAAGACGGAGTTTACTATTCGTATAAATATTGGGATTTTTCTGCGAATAATGTAAGCAATTTAAGTAAAAGTATTGACGTGATAGTACCGAGCGGAACGTTTTACAGGGTACGTGCGGCACATATTACAATGGACGATGGTAATATAGAATCTGTAGAGACGTTGACAAATGGTGTTCTGATTGACTAACCGGTTAATCGGCTCCTTTTTGGTGTAAACTGCACTATAAAAACTTATTATATCGTAAAAACAAGAGTAATTTAAAAGAGTGGGCATTTTATATTAAGTCGGCATTGATGTTTTTTGTAAGTCGATGGATGGATATTGTTATTTTTTTGTTTTATTAAAATTTACCTAAAAATCTCAAGCGTATTTTGTACAATAATGTGACATGCGATTTGTCAAAAAAATTAAGAAAAATTGAATATGGAACCACACAGATGCAAAAAGATAAAAGAAAAAAATACAAAAGAGCTTACATTACCTTTTAGCTTAAGCAGAAGTGTAAAAATGAAATGTAAAAAATGTAACTTGTAAACAAAATGATAAGACAGAGGGATTGGGCCCCCTTTTGTCGCCATACATCAAAATTATATCTGCCAGTTACAGTCCGATAAAGGGGCTGTAACTGCAGATATTTCTATCCTTCAAAGTTCTTTGTATCTTCAGGGGAAGGAAGTCTCATATCTTAATCTTTTCAGAATTATTTCCAGGACAATTTTGTAAATTAAAAATTTATTTTTCATCCGGACTTTTCGGAAAATAGTGTAAAAAAAGAGGGAATCGTGTATAATAATTATAAGTGCAGCTTTGATTAGAAGATACAAAAAGGGGGCAGTGATATGAAGATTACCTTTCTTGGAGCAACTCATGAAGTGACCGGAAGCTGTTACTATCTGGAGGCAGCGGGCAAGAAGTTTCTTGTTGACTGCGGCATGGAGCAGGGGCCGGACAATTTCGAAAACGAGGAACTTCCTGTAAATCCGTCAGATTTGGATTTCGCACTATTAACCCATGCACATATTGATCATTCGGGCAATTTTCCGGCGTTATACGCAAAAGGGTTTCAGGGGCCTATTTATGCTACAGAGGCTACTTGCGATCTGTGTGATATAATGCTTCGGGACAGCGCTCACATTCAGATGTTCGAGGCAGAATGGAGGAACAGGAAAGGACGTCGTTCCGGTAAGCCGGAATTCGTACCGGCATACACCATGGAAGACGCTGTCGGCGTGTTAAGAAATTTTGTTTCCTGTGAGTACGGGCAGACGATTCATTTATCGGAAGGAATAAAAGTCCGGTTCATTGATGCAGGGCATCTGCTGGGATCTGCAAGCATTGAACTGTGGATGCTGGAAGACGGGAAAGAAGAAAAAATCGTATTTTCCGGCGACATTGGAAATATAAACCAGCCATTAATTAAAGACCCTACGTATCTGACGCAGGCAGACTATGTGGTAATGGAATCTACCTATGGAGATCGGACCCATGGAGAACGTCCGGACTATGCAAAAGCATTAGCAAAAGTAATTCAGAGAACCTTTGACAGGGGCGGCAATGTGGTAATTCCTTCATTTGCAGTAGGACGTACACAGGAAATGCTGTATTTTATCCGGCAGATTAAAGAAGAGAAACTGGTTCATGGATACGATGGATTTAAGGTTTATGTGGATAGTCCCCTTGCCAATGAAGCGACCACTATCTTCCGGGAACATCATTTAGACTGTTATGACGAGGAGGCTACACGTCTGATTCAACAGGGGATTAACCCGATCAGTTTCCAGGGGCTGAAAACTTCTATTACCAGTGAAGATTCTAAGGCCATTAATTTTGATGAAGAAAGAAAAGTTATAATTTCTGCCAGCGGAATGTGTGATGCCGGCAGAATTAAACACCATCTGAAACATAATTTATGGGATCGCAATAATACCATCCTGTTTGTGGGCTATCAGGCAGTTGGAACACTGGGAAGATCATTAATTGAAGGTGCAGAGCAGGTGAAACTGTTCGGAGAGGAAATTCATGTGGCGGCGGAAATCTGCCAGCTTCCGGGAATCAGCGGACATGCAGATGTGGATGGACTTTTAAAGTGGGCAGGATCTTTCAGAGAAAATCCTCCGAAACAGGTGTTTGTGACCCACGGCGAAGATGCGGTAACAGAAATATTTGCCGGACGGCTGAAAGAGGAATTTGGCTATTCGGCTATGGCGCCTTTCAGCGGAACGATTTATGATTTGGCCGGTAATGTATGTATCCATGAGGCAAAAGGAATCCGGCTTAAGAAAAAGAGCGGCAAAAAAGATCTCCGGGCGGTTACGGCTTTTGATAAACTCTGGAATATGGGACAGCGACTGCTTAAAGTCATTCGCAAAAATGAAGGCTGTGCAAACAAAGATCTGGCTAAATTTACGAGGGATATTCAATCTGTCTGCGATAAATGGGACAGGGAAGAGTAATAGAAAAGAGTCTCTAAAAACGGGCTGCTGCAGGAATGTTTTCCCGGCAGCAGCCTGGTGGTTGTTATAATTACTGTTCCTTTAAGGCTTCCTTTAAAGCCAGGGAGAGTTGATCCGGGCAGGAAGTTTTTCTGTGACCGCAGGTTGTGCCTTCCAGCTTGTCGATTACTTCCTGGGGAGACATACCCACTACAAGTTTAGCGATTCCGGAAGTATTTCCGGGACATCCGCCGATAAAATTCACCTTTTTAATTACCTGATCCTGTATTTCCACTTCAATGGCCTGTGAACAAACACCTTTAGTTTTATAAATCATGTCGGGTTCCTCCTTTCAAACAAACATTTCTTATATAAAGATTCATCAGGCAGTTATTATAACAGAGAATACGGGCTTTTGACAATGCAGAGACATAGGAAAAATGTCATTTAAGACAGGGAGGTGGTCATTTATATTAGATTTGGACATTAAGAAAAATCCACTATTATTTTCAGCGGGGACGCAATTGGCTTATAAAATAGCAGTATTAAAATTGAATGAAAGTACTTCTACGAAGCAGGCAGCCCAGAGAATGCAGCAAGATTTAACAGTCGAAATAATTAATACCAACAGAAGGACATCAGATGAAGCAGAAGGAAAGCGGCTGTACCGTATATTGATGGATGAAGAATAAACCACATTTCACAAAAGCTCAAACCTGTTTTTATCAAACCTCAGGATGTGTTCCTGTTCCATTTTACGCAGTTCTACGGTCATGGAGCTGCGATCTACAGAGAGATAGTCTGCCAGCTGCTGGCGGTTAAAGGGAATAGTGAAGGAAAAAGAATGATGCAAATCTGCCTGGGAGGACAGATATTCCATGAGCTTACTGCGGATGGAACGCTGAGCCAGAACGGAAACCTTGCCGGAAAGTTCCAGGTTCTTCTCTGCCAGAAGCAGAAAGAGATTCTGGATCAGACGCTGATGAAACCGGCAGGCGGAAGAACAGCTCTTTAAGATACGGCGTACATTCAGAAACAGGATGGAGGAATCTTTAGCCGCCAGGACATCAAAGGTTAAAGGAGCGCCAAGGGCAGCGAAAGCTTCTCCGAACATCCCGTATTCCTCTATGTGAGTGAGCAGGGACTGGCGGCCCCAGTAATCCTCCTTTAAAAGGTGAACGCTGCCTTTTACTACAATTCCTATCTCCAGAAGAATATCCTCTCTCTGAAAAATGAGAGAACCCCTGGGGTATTCCCGGTACTGGGCATGAAGACAGTCTAATATAGAAGCAATTTCTTCAGGGGTCATGGTCTGAAAGAGGCGCGTGTGTCTTAATTTCGTATAATCAATCAAAAAATTTTCCTCCTTTTTGTTGTAAATCCAACAGACTTGTTGGATTTATTTTATTATAATGCCCTTAAAAGGTCAAGAAAATACAAGTAGGAGGGAAGCTATGATACGGAAGATTGTTGAGATAAACCGGGAAAAATGCAACGGCTGCGGCTTATGTGCCGGCGCCTGCCATGAAGGGGCAATCGCCATGGTAAACGGAAAAGCGAAACTTCTCAGAGACGATTACTGCGACGGCTTGGGGGATTGTCTTCCGGTCTGTCCCACAGATGCCATTCAAATTGTTGAAAGAGAAGCGAAAGCTTATGATGAAGCAGCGGTTATGGAAAAGAAGAAACAGCCGGAAACTTCCCCGGAATCCGGTCAGGGGCAAAGCTGTCTGAGTCAGTGGCCGGTACAGATTCGTCTGGTATCGCCGGAGGCGGACTGTTTTCAGAAGGCACATCTTCTGATTGCAGCAGACTGCACCGCCTATGCCTATGGGAATTTCCATGAAGAGTTTATGAAAGGACGCGTAACTTTAATCGGATGTCCCAAACTGGATCCTGTGGATTACCGGGAAAAACTGGCTCTTCTTTTTCAGAAGCATGCCATTCAAAGTGTAACGGTCGCACGTATGGAAGTTCCGTGCTGCGGCGGTCTGGAGAGGGCGGTTCTGGGGGCAGTTCAAATGAGCAAAAGGGAGATTCCCTGCCGGATAGCGACCCTGTCAGCAAAGGGAAAGATCGTATCAATAAGAAAAGGAGAAGAGTAAAATGGAAAAAATGTTTTGTTTTCAGTGTGAACAGACAGCAAACGGGACGGGATGCAGCGGGTGCGCCGGTGTCTGCGGGAAGACGGAAGAAACTTCCAATCTTCAGGATGAACTTACTGGAGCTTTAATCGGGCTTGCCAGAGTATGGGAAGGACAGGAAGCCTCCTCAGAAGCTTTGGAACTGATGCAGGAAGGGTTGTTTGCGACGCTGACCAACGTGAACTTCGATGATAAATCCCTGAAGGAACTGATAGAGCGGGTTCGTATCTGCAAGAGCCAGACAGGAGAAAACTGTCAGGAATGTGATTCTCCCTGTGGACGAATGGAAGATTATGATGTAAAGAATATCTGGGAGGCAGAGGAAGACATCCGCAGTCTGAAATCCCTGCTTTTATTCGGACTGAGGGGAATGGCAGCCTATGCGTATCATGCCCGGATACTGGGGTATCGGGAGAAAGAGGTGGATACATTCTTTGCAAAGGCGCTGTTCCTCCTGGGAGAAGATTTGAGCATGGAAGAACTCCTTCCTGTGGTAATGGAAACCGGGGCCGTGAACTTAAAGTGTATGGAGCTTCTGGATCGGGCCAATACGGAAACCTACGGACATCCAAGACCTGAGACAGTTTCTATGACAGTAGAAAAAGGACCCTTCATCATAGTATCAGGACATGATCTGCTGGAACTGGAGGAGCTTCTGAAACAGACAGAAGGAAAAGGGATTCACATTTATACCCACGGAGAAATGCTTCCTGCCCATGCCTATCCCGGGTTAAAGAAATACTCCCATTTAAAGGGAAACTTCGGAACTGCATGGCAGAACCAGAAGAAAGAGTTTGCCAGTGTTCCGGCCCCCATTCTTTTTACCACCAACTGTCTGATGCCTCCGGCAGAAAGTTATGAAGACCGGATATTTACTTCTGACTGTGTACGTTATCCGGGAGCCGTTCATATTGGAAAAGACAGGGACTTTACGCCTGTCATTGAGAAGGCGCTGGAACTTGGCGGCTATGAAGAGGATACGGTATTTTACGGAGTAAACGGAGGAGTTCAGGTGACCACCGGATTTGCCAGGGATATGGTTCTCAGTGTGGCTGATCAGGTAGTCGGGGCAGTCAAAGACGGCAGTATCCGCCATTTCTTCCTGGTGGGGGGATGCGACGGAGCACGAAGCAAAAGAAACTATTATACGGAGTTTGTGAAACAGGCGCCCGATGACAGCGTGATTTTAACTTTAGCCTGTGGAAAGTACCGCTTCAATGATTTGGATCTGGGAACCATTCAGGGACTTCCCCGGCTGATGGATATGGGACAGTGCAACGATGCTTACAGCGCGATCCAGGTAGCTCTGGCTCTTTCTCAGGCATTCCAGTGTGAGGTAAATGAACTTCCCCTTACCCTGGTGCTCTCCTGGTATGAACAGAAAGCAGTCTGCATTTTACTGACTCTCCTTCATCTGGGCTTAAAGAATATCTACCTGGGACCAACTCTTCCGGCCTTTCTTTCCCCGAAAGTGGCCGCATACCTGGTAGAAAACTTCCAGATCCATCCTACTACAACCCCGGAAGAGGACCTGAAAACAATTCTGGGCTAATCTTTCCGTCCAGGTACTGCTTTTCTTCGGGAAACAGATTTGCTATAATGAAGAAAAATGAAAAGCAGAGAGGTTAGAAATATGCATCGTATCGGAATTATAGGAGCAATGGAAGAAGAGATTGCCAGCTTAAAGGAAAAGATGGAGCAGGTAACCTGCAAAAAGAAGGCAGGCATGGAATTTCAGGAGGGGATCCTCCGGGGAAAACAGGTGGTAGTTGTACGTTCCGGAATCGGGAAAGTAAACGCGGCGGTATGTACCCAGATTTTAGCAGATGATTATCAGGTGGATGCCGTACTGAATACCGGAATTGCAGGCTCCTTAAATAATGAGATTAATATAGGAGATATTGTGGTATCTCAGGATGTGCTGCAGCACGATATGGATGCCACAGGATTCGGGTATGAGAGGGGTCAGATTCCCAGAATGGAGACTCTGTCTTTTGCAGCAGATGAGGAACTGGCAGACCTTGCACAGAAAAAGTGTAAAGAAGTAAATCCGGATATTTCCGTATTTAAAGGAAGAATTGCAAGCGGTGATCAGTTTGTTTCCTCTAAAGAAGTAAAGACAGATATTGTAGAGACGTTCGGAGGCTTCTGTGTGGAAATGGAAGGAGCGGCAATCGGACAGGCCGCTTACCTGAATCAGATTCCATTTCTGATTATCCGCGCAATCTCTGATAAGGCAGATGACAGCGCCACAGTGGATTACAGTACTTTTGAGAAGAAAGCCATTGAACACTGCGTGAACTTAACCCTTGCCATGATAGAAGAAATGTAAAGAGAATACTTGAAGGACAGGGCGGCGAAAATCCCTTAAAACTGCAGCTTTTCCAGGAATTTGTCGAACGATTTTTATTTTCAAATACCAGGTACGGCGATATAATATCAGTACGAATGTAAAAGGAGGGTATTATGTTAGACAAACTCATGGACATGCACATTTTACTCTATTGTATGGTGGCAGCAGGAACCCTGGGGGTTTTGGGGATGGCAGCCACCCACCTTACCTACAGAAGAAGATTAAAAAGCACCGGCCACTTATCGAATTTAAAAGAAAAGTGGCTTAATTTATGGAAAAGCCGGGATCGGCTGATGCGCCGGATGAACCGGTGGGTATGGTATCCGTCTCTGATAAACTTCTTATGTCTGGGAGCGGCCATTGCATTTTCCGCATCCCTGAAAATGGAGGAAGGAATTTCCCTGTGGTATGTGTACGCGGGGGCCTTTGTTCCGCTGCTTCTGCTAGTCTGCAGGCAGGGACTGGATTTTGCGTATAAGGAAGAGCTGCTGACAGATTCCCTTGCAGATTACGTGGACAAGACGAAAAAATGGATAGAGGAAGATCCGGGTGAGAACATGAGTGTGGAAATGCAAAATGAAATGGTAGAACAGATTGCAGCCAGTATCCGTGAAACGGCAGCCGCGGGCAGCCACTTCAGCAAAATGCTGTCTCCGGAGGAGGAAGAGATTATGCGCGAAATTATACGGGAGTTTATGACATGAAAATTGTACAAAAACAAGGAATTCCGTGGTCATTTGCTTGTGGTAACTGACAAAATTTGCTATACTATTCTCAGAGCGCAAATAGGCGCAAAAAGGTAAAGGAGCGATGAGAGGTATGGGAAGCAAAGTTACATTTGATTATTCAAAAGCAGGATGCTTTATCGCAGACCATGAGATGGAAGCCATGAAAGGGCTGGCACAGGCTGCGAAAGAGACGTTGGTAAGTAAATCAGGAGCAGGGAATGATTTCCTGGGATGGATTGATTTGCCGGTGGATTACGATAAAGAAGAATTTGACAGAATCAAAAAAGCGGCGAAGAAGATTCAGGAAGACTCCGATGTACTCCTGGTAATCGGAATCGGAGGTTCCTATCTGGGAGCACGGGCAGCCATCGAGTTTTTAAGACATGGTTTTTATAATAATATTTCCAAAGAAGCGCGCAGAACGCCGGAGATTTACTTTGTAGGAAACAGTATCAGCACGGATTATATCAAAGGGCTGATAGATGTTGTGGGAGACAGAGATTTCTCCATTAACATGATTTCCAAATCAGGAACTACCACAGAACCTGCCATTGCTTTCCGTGTGTTTAAAGAAATCCTGGAGAAGAAATATGGCAAAGAAGGAGCTGCAGCCAGAATTTATGCTACCACAGACAAAGCCAGAGGAGCTCTGAAAAAAGTGGCGGATGAAGAAGGCTATGAAGAATTTGTAGTGCCGGATGATGTAGGGGGACGTTTCTCCGTACTGACGGCCGTAGGACTTCTGCCTATCGCGGTCAGCGGCGCAGACATTGACAAATTAATGGAAGGCGCAGCTTCCGCAAGAGAAATGGCTCTGAATCAGGACTTTGAAGAAAACGACGCAGTGAAATATGCGGCAGTACGCAATATTCTCCTGAGAAAAGGGAAAAACGTGGAGATTCTGGCAAATTATGAGCCAAGCCTTCACTATGTAAATGAGTGGTGGAAACAGCTCTATGGAGAAAGCGAAGGAAAAGATCAGAAGGGAATTTTCCCGGCCGCTGTGGATTTAACCACAGATCTGCACTCTATGGGACAGTTTATTCAGGATGGAGCCAGAATTATGTTTGAAACCGTTCTGAATCTGGAGAAACCGGAACATGAACTTCTTATTAATGAAGAACCGGTAGACTTAGACGGCCTCAATTATCTGGCAGGAAAGAGTGTGGATTTCGTAAATAAGAGCGCAATGAACGGAACGATTCTGGCGCATACAGACGGTAACGTTCCCAATCTGCGGATAGATATTCCGGAAAGAAATGAATTTTATCTTGGACAGTTGTTCTATTTCTTTGAGTTTGCATGCGGCGTAAGCGGATATTTGCTGGGAGTTAATCCCTTTAATCAGCCGGGAGTGGAAAGCTATAAGAAGAATATGTTTGCCCTCCTTGGAAAACCTGGATTCGAAAAGGAAAGAGAAGAATTATTAAAGAGATTATAATCCGATAAATTCATATAGAAATTTAAAAGAAAGAGATGCTGCAGAAGGGAAAGTTCTTTTCTGCAGCATCCTTTGTATATACCGTCAGTCTTCTTCAATTACCTGAATCTCCAGAAAATCGAAATCAATGTGTTCGATAAAGTTATCCTGGAAGAAACGGGCCTTTGCATGACGCTTAAACTCATTGACTGTAGAATCCAGCCAGATGGGATTCCCCAGATCCAGGTCATAACAAATCTGTTCCAGACAGTCAAAGACTTTTTTCGTCCGGTTATTGTCGGTGTCATCACAGGCGACCGTATCCGTAAGAAGACGGTTATCTTTAAAAATTTTACCCCACAGTCGAAACATTTTAAAAACCTGCCCTTCATGGAATTTCGAATGTCTATAAGTATAGACGCAAAGCATGCAAATGTAAAGGAGAAGTAGATAGGAAAGATGAAAAACATCAGGATAGACTCAAGATTAAAGGAATTATATCCCAAGGCAGTCCTGGCCTGCGTACAGTGTCGGGTACAGGTAAAAGAAAGCCCAAAAGAGTTATTAAATGAATTAAAAAAGACAGAAGACAGGATACAGGAGACCTGTCCCACAAACAGTGAAATTGCAAAAAGAGAACCCATTGCCCATACCAGGGAAGCCTACAAGGCCTTTGGGAAAGAGCCGGGACGATACCGGGGATCCTCTGAGGCCATGCACAGAAGAATCCGCCAGGGAAAGGGACTCTACTATATTAATAACGTAGTAGACTGTAACAATCTGGTATCCCTGAAGACAGGCTATTCCATGGGAGTTTACGATACGGCTCAGATTGGAGAGGAGATTGTCTGGAAAGTGGCAGAACCGGGTAGCTGTTACAGGGGAATCGGAAAGGAAGAGATTAATGTGGAGTTTCTTCCGGTGCTGGAGGATGAACAGGGACCTTTTGGAAATCCAACCAGCGACAGCACGAGAGCCATGATTCGCGAAGAGACCAAAGAAGTTCTTATGTGTATCTATGGTCTGGGAGCCCTCAGTCTGGAGACAGAGATGGAAGAGATGAAACGGGTGCTGAGAATTTACTGCGGCAGTGAAAGCTTTGAAGAAGCGCTGATTCTGTAGAAAAAAGAGCGTCCGAGCTTTACATAAAGAGAGAAATCTACTATAATGAAAAACATTAAGGCCCGAAACGGATCTGTGAACGAAACGAGGAGGATATAGATTTATGAAATTATATGAAAACGGTGTATATCTTGTAAATGGAACCGAGATCATAGAAGAGGGACAGGCGCCTCTTCCGGTTTCCAAAGAAGAAGCTGCAAAAAACACCATTGCCTATGGGATTCTGAAAGAACACAATACCTCCGGCAATATGGAAAAGCTTCAGATTAAATTTGATAAACTGACTTCCCACGATATTACTTTCGTCGGAATTATTCAGACAGCCAGAGCATCCGGACTGGAAAAATTTCCGGTGCCCTATGTGCTGACAAACTGCCATAACTCTCTGTGTGCAGTTGGCGGAACCATCAACGAAGACGATCATATGTTCGGACTGACCTGTGCAAAGAAATACGGCGGCGTATATGTGCCTCCTCATCAGGCAGTCATTCACCAGTATGCCCGTGAAATGCTGGCCGGCGGCGGAAAAATGATTCTGGGCTCCGACAGCCATACCCGTTACGGCGCTTTAGGAACCATGGCTATGGGAGAGGGCGGACCGGAACTGGTAAAACAGCTTTTAGAGCAGACTTACGACATTAATATGCCGAAAGTTGTAGCTGTATATCTGAAAGGGGAACCGCGTCCGGGCGTAGGCCCCCAGGACGTAGCTCTGGCCATTATCGGAGAAGTCTTTAACAACGGTTATGTAAAGAATAAAGTAATGGAATTTGTAGGTCCGGGCGTGGCGAACTTAAGTGCAGATTTCAGAATCGGCATCGACGTTATGACTACAGAGACCACCTGTTTGTCTTCTATCTGGGAAACAGATTCCAAAATCGAGGAATTCTATGCAATTCATGGAAGAAGCGAAGATTATAAAGAGCTGAAACCGGGACAGACTGCTTACTACGACGGCATGATTGAGATCGATTTAAGCGAGATTAAACCGATGATCGCAATGCCTTTCCATCCAAGCAACACCTATACCATTGATGAGTTAAAGGCAAACCTGGGTGATATTTTACATGAAGTAGAGAAGAAGGCCCAGATCAGCCTGGACGGAAAGATCGACTTCAGCCTTCAGGATAAAGTGGTTGACGGAAAACTTTATGTGGATCAGGGAATTATTGCAGGATGTGCCGGCGGCGGATTTGAAAATATCTGTGCGGCAGCAGACATCTTAAAGGGCAGCAGCATCGGAGCAGACGCCTTTACTTTAAGTGTTTATCCGGCAAGTACGCCGATTTATATGGAACTGGCGAAAAACGGCGTCTTAGCAGATCTTCTGGCTACGGGCGCAGTAGTGAAAACCGCTTTCTGCGGTCCGTGCTTCGGCGCAGGAGATACTCCGGCAAATAATGCCTTCAGTATCCGTCACACTACCAGAAACTTCCCGAACCGTGAAGGATCTAAGATTCAGAACGGCCAGATTTCTTCTGTTGCCTTAATGGATGCCCGTTCTATTGCCGCTACAGCAGCGAACAAAGGCTTCCTTACTTCCGCAGAGGAATTTACGGGAGATTATACCAACCAGAAATATTTCTTTGATAAGACGATTTATGAGAACCGTATATTTGACAGCCATGGTGTGGCAGATCCTTCAGTGGAAATCCAGTTCGGACCAAACATCAAAGACTGGCCCCAGATGCCCAGCCTGGCAGAGAATCTGGTGCTGAAAGTGGTTTCTGAGATTCATGATCCGGTGACCACCACAGACGAACTGATTCCCTCCGGAGAGACTTCTTCTTACCGTTCCAATCCTCTGGGACTGGCAGAGTTTACCCTCTCCAGAAAAGACCCGGCTTACGTGGGAAGAGCCAAAGAAGTGCAGAAAGCACAGCATGCCATTCAGGAAGGAAAGTGTCCGCTGGATGCTTTAGAAGAACTGAAACCGGTTATGGAAGTGATAAATCAGAAATTCCCGGAAGCAGGCAAAGGCAATTTAGGTGTAGGAAGCACCATCTTTGCAGTAAAACCGGGAGACGGTTCTGCCCGGGAGCAGGCAGCGTCCTGTCAGAAAGTGTTGGGCGGCTGGGCAAATATTGCCAATGAGTATGCGACGAAACGGTATCGTTCCAACCTGATTAACTGGGGTATGCTTCCTTTCTTAATTCCGGAAGGAGAACTGCCCTTTAAGAACGGCGACTATCTGTTCTTCCCACAGATTCGCAAAGCGGTGGAAGAAAAGGCAGAGACCATTACCGGCTATGTGGCAGAAGAAAACGGATTGAAAGAATTTACGGTTACTTTAGGTGAGCTGACCGACGATGAAAGAGAAATTATTTTAAAAGGATGCCTGATTAACTATAATCGAAAATAAGAAAAGAGATAATAATGGATAAGAAAAAAGCAGTTGTTATTTCTCTGGGAGCCTTTTGCCTCCCTGTGGTTGTTATGTTAGGTATTTACTGGGCCAGGGGGATTTACCCCTTTGGCCCTTCTTATATTTTAACCATTGATATGAACAACCAGTATGTGACCTTCTTTTCTTACTTAAGAGAAATTCTGAAGGGAGAACACAGTTTCTTCTACACGTTTTCCAAAACTCTGGGTGGAGATATGACAGGACTTTCCGCTTATTATTTATTAAGTCCTCTGAACGTGGTTCTGTGTTTCTTCTCTACAGAGATGCTTCCGGTGGGAATTGAGATTCTTACCCTGTTAAAGCTGGGACTTTGCGGACTGACCATGAATCTGTTTCTAAGCAGAAAAAAATCTTCCTGGATGACGGTGCTCTTTTCTGTCTCCTATGCTCTGATGTCCTATGGGATTGTGTATCAGCAGAACCTGATGTGGTTAGATGGAGTTTTACTTCTTCCTCTGGTACTGTGGGGGATTCATAAGATTATGGAAGGGAAACCTTTCCTTCTGTATGTCTTTGCCCTGACCGGATCTATTTTAACCAATTATTATATTGGATTTATGATCTGTATCTTTTCCGCCATTTATTTTTGTTATCTGCTGCTGGCAGGAGAGAGACAGGAAAAAGTGGGGAAAACCCTGGGAAAATTTGCGGGAGGTTCTGTTTTGGCGGCGGGACTGAGCAGTTTTCTGCTTCTTCCCGTGTTCTTCTCTCTGCAGGGAGGAAAGGCCGGTTTTTCTCTGGATGTATTAAGTTTACAAAAAAGTTTCCACTGGAGCGACTTTTTCCTGAAGCTTTTTATTGGAAGTTTCGATTATAGGGAGATTCAGACAGGACTTCCCAATGTTTTCTGCGGAATGGGCGTTTTGTTTCTGGCCTGTCTTTTCTTTCTGGTAAAAGGAATTTCCCTGCAAAAGAAACTGGCAGCTGCGCTGGTGATGGTAGTATTATATCTGTCTTTTTATATAGACGGATTCAATTTAATCTGGCACGGTCTGAATTATCCGGCCTGGTTTCCCTACCGGTACAGCTTTGTATTCTGTGCCTTCCTTATCCTGCTGGCCCGGGAGGCTGCCGGCGTACTGCAAAAGGAACACGGCAAACGTCTTCTGCTGATTACAGGAGTACTTCTGGCGCTGTTTTCAGGGCTTGCTTACTGGGCTCTTCACCAAAACGCCACCTTCCTGACCAAAGAAAAACTTCTTCTCAGTGCAGGAATATTTGCAGGAAGCGGTCTGCTGTGGCTCGTTTACCGGGAGAAAAAATCTCAGAAGGCAGCAGGAATTTTGCTGGCGCTTTTATGCCTTGGAGAACTTTTTCTTAATGGCCGGTACTGCCTGGAGGAATTTCACTATCAGGGAACCGAGACCTATGCACAGGAAGTGAAAGATCCCCAGGCAGCAGTGGATTTGGTGAAGGAACAGGACTATGGATTTTACCGGATGGAGAAGACCTTTTCCAGAGGCCAGAACGATCCCATGCTCTTCGGATACCGGGGGCTTTCCCATTACAGCTCTACGGAAAAAGACTTTGTAAAGTACTTTATGGGCCAGACCGGATTTCGTAATAACGGAAACTGGAGCTATTATAACCGGGGAAGTACTTATGCAATGGATGCTCTGCTGGGGGTTAAATATGTGCTTACAAGGGACACGCTCGGACAGGGATATGAAAAGATGCAGGAGTATCAGGGGATTTCTGTTTATGAAAATCAGTATGCACTTCCTATAGGTTTTCTGGCCGACAGCGGCGTTACGAAAACGGGAATAGATGAAGAAAAGAAACTGAAACTGCAAAATCAGATATGGAAGGCCCTGAGTCCCGAAACAGAGGAAGAATTGTTTGAGCCGGAAGGAGCCTTCGGGATAAAAACGGTGAATGTGATTCCTTCAGAGGAGAACGGGGAAACTCATTACCGGAAAACAGACCCGCAAAAGCCAGGCTATATCCAGTATATTTTTACGGCTCAGAATACAGATCCCGTATTTGCGTACATTCCCTGTTCTCAGATGAAAAAGGTAACGGCAGCCGTAAACGGAAGGTATCTGGGAGCTTACTTTGACGTGTATCAGTATGACATTATGCGTCTGGGAAGTTTTGAAAAAGGGGAACAGGTAACGCTGACCTTTTCTTTGCAGGAGGAAGAGGTGTTTATGGGTGAACCGGAATTTTACAGCCAGAACATGGACATAATGCAGCAGTATTATGATTCCCTGAAGGGCGGATTTCTACGGGATATTCAGGGAGAGGATACGAAGATCACAGGAACCGTGGAAAATGACGGGACCAGAGATACCATGCTCTTTACCATTCCTTCAGATTCTTCCTGGCATGTCTGTATAGACGGGGAAGAAACCGGGACGGAGACAGCCTTTGATACCTTCCTGACCGTAAAAGTGCCCAAGGGAACGCATAAGATAGAACTCAGGTATCAGCCGGCGGGGTGGAAAGGAGGAATCCTGACGAGTGCATGCAGTCTGGGAATCCTGGGATTCTGTCTTGTGCACTGTCACAGAAAAAAACGGAAGTAAAATATATAACGCAGGGTTCCTGAAAAGGAGTCCTGCGTTATTTTAAAAGGAGTCTGAATATTAAAGAAAAATAAATTATCAGAAAAGAAAGGAAAATTTGAATAAATAAACAGTTTAAACAATGAAATAATATACAAAGAGAATTTATTGGAAAAATATTTAAAAAATGTATTGACAAATATAAAGGGGTCTGGTATGATACAACTATCAAAAGAAACAAGCTTATACAAAAGAAAAACATTCCATTCATAGTATATATGTTACATGAAGAGGATGAAAGTAAATGGATAGGAGGTAGATTCCAGTGGGAAAGTAAGAAAACAATTATCAATATGAGAGTGATTATACCTGGCAGTTCCTGCAAGAAAGACCTGATACAAGAGAAACAGTAGGAGAAAAATCTTAAATGAAGATTAGAAGTGTATGATAGGTTATAGAAGCTGGTACTCATATTGAATAGTAATCACAAAGCTGATACAAAGGATCTGAAAGATATGTAAAGAAATATCGTTTCAGAAAGTATAACTACTTATATAGAGTGTACCTTTATCAATGATTGAGAAAAAGATTTTATGATTGATTTAGAAGCGTAAAGATAAAAAGTCTTACACATTCTGTAATGATTAAAATAAGAAAATTCGACAGAAGATAAAGAGAAATATAAGCAAGATATTTTGAGATCCATATAAAATATGAATCGAAACTTTGCATCAGAAGCTGTCAGAAGGACAGTAAGAAGAAAGGCGCATACCAAAAAAGAGAGGCAGTATCAAATCGGAAGAGTGGATTTGGAATTGCTTATATCTTATAGGATGGAGACCTTTACAAAAACTTAAATTATAAATCGTGAGTTATAATTTAAAAAATCTATAGAACTTTCTAAATAATGAGAAGATGTCAATCAAATCGTTATGAGCAGGAATGGTAAAATTTTATAAAAAGATTATTGAAAAATAATTGAATATAGAATGAAACTACATATAAATAAAAGAAAGGGAAGAAACGTTTAAGTTAAATTTTTCGGAAGTTTCTGAGTTTATATCAATAAGCCAAAGAAGAGGAAAAATAAATTGAATAATGAAGATTTTTAAGACGGCCGTCATTTTTGAAGAAGAAAATGATGGTCGTCTTTTGTGCGTAAAAGGATTTTCGGATATTTTTCTTTCCCTTTTGTGAACCATAGGGTATACTAAGTCTGAAAAGGAGCGAAGAAGATGAAACCGGAAGATATGATTATTTACGAGGACAGGGAAATTCTGGTGTGTTATAAAGAAGCCGGAATCCCGGTACAAAGTGCCAATATTCAGGTGCAGGACCTGGAAAGCATGCTGAAAAACTATCTGCGATCTCCCTATCTTGGAATTATCCAGAGACTGGATCAGCCTGTAGAGGGACTTTTGGTTTTTGCGAAAAGTCCGGAAGCGGCCAAAGGATTAAACAGACAGATGCAGGAGCAGAAAATTCAGAAATACTATCTGGCGGTAACCCAGTCAGTTCCTTCCGAAAAAGAAGGGAAACTGGAAGATTATCTGATGAAATCCAGAGACAGAAATACGTCTCAGGTTGTAAAAAAAGGAACACGGGGCAGCAAAAGGGCATATCTGGAGTACCGGGTTCTGGAAGAAAAGGACGAAAAGGCCCTGCTTCAGGTTAAGCTGGGGACAGGACGGCATCACCAGATTCGTGTGCAGACGGCACATGCTGGTTTTCCCCTATGGGGAGACCAGAAGTACAACCCCCTGGCAACAGCAGAGTTTGGACGAAAAATTTTCCCTGCACTTTGCGCCTGGAAGCTGGAGTTTACCCATCCTGCAACAGGAAAGAAACTGTGTTTCCGGAAAAAACCGGAAATGGAAATTTTTCAGAAGTTCGCTACTGTTATAGAAATGGAATAAAATTCTGCCATCCTCTCATACTAAAAGCAAATGTCATAAGGTGTGGTGATGAGATTGCAGGTGGAATGGAAACGGAGACTGTGTATTGCAGGAATTATAATTGGCGTTTATTTATCCTTTCGGTATTTACTGCCAGTTTTAATTCCTTTTTTAATTGGCTGGGCGTTGGCATCCTGGGTATATCCTCTGTGTGCAAAAATTGAAAAAAGAACTCATATCCCCAAAAATGTTACGGGAACCGTTTTGATGATTGCGGTTTTAGGCATCCTGGGTCTGCTGTTCTGGAAAGGGGCCGGGATCTTTTTCCAGCAGATTAAGACGGCGGTGGCCAATTATGACCGGATGGCAGACTGGCTGGAGAATCTGCTGGATCAATGCTGCAGAAGTCTGGAGAGCCTGCTGGGAATATCCAGCTCAATTAGCCGGGAGTATATTCTTGGCGGCATGGAAGCAGTGCAAAAGAAAATGACAGAGAGTTTCCGGCCGGAGGCTTTTCTGCGGGCGGTATCCTGCCTGAAATCCGTTCTGCTTCTTTTGTCTGCAGTGGTGGTGACACTGATAAGCGGAATTTTATTCCTTGGGGATATGGAAGTGATGAAGCGCAGGATACAGGAATACTCTATGCTTAGGGGAGCGCGAAGGGTGGTAAGAAGGCTGAAGAAGACTACGGTAGTCTATTTAAAAGCCCAGTTTCTGATTATAATTTCGGTGGCCGCTGTCTGCTGTGTGGGATTCTGGATGATGGGAAGCCCCTATTATCTGGTGCTGGGGTGCGCGATCGGACTTCTGGACGCGCTGCCGGTAATCGGCACAGGAACTTTTCTCTATCCGGCGGCCCTTCTTTTTCTGGTTCGGGGCGAGTACGGCATTGCCATAGGATGTGTGGCTCTGGATGTGGTGACCAGCCTTATTCGGGAATTTATGGAGCCCAGGCTGTTGGGGAAACGCCTGGGGATCTTTCCTGTAGTGATTCTTGCCTCTGTATATGTGGGCTTTTGGATCTATGGTCCTCTGGGATTTATACTGGGACCGCTCTCTTTATCTGTGGTTTATGAAGTTGGCAAAGAATGGGACGTGTGGGACTGAAAACAGGTAAAAATGAAAAAAGTATGAAAACTATAGACGGATTCTATTTTTTGTGTATAATGAAAAAAGTAATAGAGGCGTCGGTGTACACCCACGCTGTGGTCGGATTTTTACCGGATAAAGGAGAGGTAAACAGTGAAGAGAAAATTGGCAGTAATTCTGTGTACCGCAGTATTATTGGGAACGATGGCAGGATGTGTACAGAGTGCGAAGGCGGAAAGGAGCAGCACACAGGTTTCTTCAAGTGCGGTACAGACTCAGGAAGAGGCGAAACAGGAGACGGCAGTTACCCCTTCGGCATCTCCGGAAACAGAGGAGGAAGAAGCAGTTCTGTCTCTGGAAGGAGTGCCTGTGGAGAAAGGCGCACAGATTGCAGTAGTTGCAAAATCGGAAAAAGGCGAATACTGGGAGCGGATAAAAGAGGGGATGGAAGCCGTTGTTGAGAAAATAAACACAGAGAACGGACTGGAAAAAGACGAAAAGATAACACTGACCTTCGAGGGTCCGGACGATGAGGCGGATGTGACGGACCAGATTAATATTATCGATGCTGTTCTGGCAGAGAATCCTTCGGTACTGTGTCTGTCGGCAATCGATGCGGATTCCTGTGAGGCTCAGATTGATACAGCAAGAGAAAACGGAATTCCGGTGATCCTGTTTGATTCCGGTGTAAACAGTGAAGGGATTACAGGCTACTGCGGTACCGATAATAAAGCGGCGGGAGCTCTGGCAGCGAAAGAATTATGTGAAGAGCTGGAAGAAGAAGGACAGATCGCTGTATTTTCCCAACTGGGGAAGGCACAGAATATCAAACAGAGAGTAGAAGGTTTCACAGAAGAAATCGGGAAACATTCCGGCGTGAAAGTTGTAGAGACGGTTTATCAGGACGAACTTCGCAGCGGAGATATTAAGACGGTTATCAAAGGGATTATTGAACAGTATCCCCATCTGAAAGGAGTATTTTGCACGAACATGGAGATTGCGGATATCTTTCTGGAAGTTCTGGGAGAATATCCGGATCTGGATTTGAAAGTGGCAGGCTTTGACGGGGATTCCGGTCAGCAGAAGGCAGTGGAAGACGGAACGGAAATCGGCATGGTTTCCCAGCAGCCCTTCCAGATGGGCGTGGAGACAATCTGTATGGCGCTGAAGTCGTTGGATGCGGGAACAAAAGGACTGGAGGAAAAGAATGTTTATGTAGATACTGCCTGGATTGATGCGGACAGTTTGGGGCTGGAAGAATATCAGAAATATTTATATTAATAGAATCAGAAAATTTGGAGAAAATAAAGCGGGAACTAAAATTAAGAAAAAGTTCCTGCTTTTTCTTTTGAAAGAAAAAATATTCAGAGAAACTGAAAAAGATTGATTAAAAATTATCAAATTCGTCCAAAATCGTTGCTTACTAAAAATATTTATGGTAAGATTTTACTATATAACGACAAAGGTGGTGATCAGATGGTACAGGAAACGATACAAGTTGTGAAGGAAACGGAAGCGAAAGCCGAGCAAATTCTACAAGAAGCAAAAGAACAGGCCGAAAAACTGACAGAACAGGCAGTGGAGCAGGCCCGGCTTTTGATAGAAAGCGAAGAGCAGACCGCCCGTAAACAAGCAGCATCTGATTTGGAACAAGCCAGAAACCAAGCCTTAAATATGCAGGAGGAGTCAGAGAAACAGGTCGAAAAAGAAATCGAGGATCTGAAGAATCAGGCTTTCCAGAAGAGTGAGGCGGCAATTCTGGAGGTTCTTGCGGGATTGTATTGAGCCATCAGGAAATTGACAGTAAAGGAGGAATGTGGATATGGCAATATTGCAGATGCAACGATTTAGTATCTGCGCGATGAAGAAAAACCGTAAAGCCATATTAGAGGAGCTGCAGTCATTGGGAGTTATGGAAGTTAATACTGCGAATCTGGAAGAGAGTGGACTGAACAAGATGAACACGACGGAAGCCAGACAGAAATTTGAAAAAAATTCAACACTGGCAGATCACGCTCTGGAAATTTTGGATGAATACAGTCCTCAGAAGAAGTCCATGTTTTCTTCTTTGGCAGGAAAAGAGCTGGTAGAAAAAAGCAAGTATGAAGCGGTGGTATCCGGTCAGGCAGAACTTGTAAAGACGGCAAATCAGCTTTTAAGCTTGAAGAAAAAACTCTCAGAAAACAAAGCGTCAATTGTGAAAAAAGAAACACAAATTGAGGCTCTGGCTCCGTGGATGAATCTGGATGTACCCCTGTCCTTCAGTGGAACTGAGAAGGTGGCTGTTATTATCGGCAGTATCGGGGGAGAAGTTACGCTGGATGAAATCTATCAGAATCTGGCAAAGGAAGATCCTGAGCTGGAGGCATTTGATATTCAGTGTATCTCAAAGGACAAAGATCAGATTTGTATTGCGGCTGTCTGTATACGCTCTGAGGCTGCCCGGCTGGAGGAAGCTCTCAGAACCACAGGATTTGCAAGACCTGCATTAAGTACCCGCCGGGAGCCGGCAGCAGTGAAGAAAGAACTGGAACAGGAGATTGCAGATCTGCAGGGAGAAATCAAGCAGATAGAAGAAAAAATTATCAGTTACGCCCCGAAAAGGGAAGAACTGGAAATCCTTTCCGACTACTACCGAATGAGAGCGCAGAAATATGAGGTGCTGGGGGATTTGCCTCAGTCCAGACAGACCTTCGTTCTCAGCGGTTATATTCCGGCCAGACAGGCGCAGGCCCTGAAAGATCATCTGACTGAGAAATTTGATTTAGTAGTGGATATTGAAGACCTGAAAGAAGAGGAAGAGCCGCCGATTCTTTTGAAAAATAATAAGGTGGCAGGATCTGTGGAAGGCGTTTTAAGTTCCTATGGCTTACCGCAGATTTCAGAATTTGATCCGTCTTCCATCATGGCAGTCTTTTATATTTTTTTCTTTGGACTTATGCTTTCGGATGCGGCTTATGGGATTCTGGTATTCGCCGGATGCGCCATTGCACTGAAGAAGTTCCCGAGAATGGAAGAAAGCATGCAGAAAACACTTCGCATGTTTATGTACTGCGGACTATCCACACTGTTTTGGGGACTGATGTTCGGAGGATTTTTCGGAGACGCCATAGCGGTGGTATCCAGAGTATTCTTTGGACATGAAATAGTTTTAAAACCGCTCTGGTTTGAGCCATTGAGCAATCCTATGAAGTTATTAATCTTTTGTATGCTGTTCGGTGTGATTCATCTTTTTACCGGGTTGGGAATCAAAGGATACCTGTGTATTCGGGATAAGAAGTATCTGGATTTCTTCTGCGATGTGGTACTCTGGTACTGCTTTTTAATTGGACTGATTCTGATGCTTCTTCCAAGTCAGATTTTCGTATCCATGTCACAGATGAATATTGTATTTCCGGCATGGGCCAATACCCTGGCTAAAGCGCTGACGATTATCGGTGCGTTGGGGCTGCTGTTGATGTCCGGCAGGGACAATAAGAATCCGGCTCTCCGTCTGGCGCTGGGGGCATACGATATTTATAATGTTACCGGCTGGCTGAGCGATGTGCTTTCCTATTCCCGTCTGCTGGCTTTGGGTCTGGCAACAGGAGTTATTGCTTCCGTTATCAACAAAATGGGAAGTATGATGGGCGGAGGAATTATTGGCGCAATCGTATTTATTATTGTATTTATTATCGGCCATATCTTTAATATGGCGATTAACTTGCTGGGAGCTTACGTACACACCAACCGTCTTCAGTTTGTGGAGTTTTTCGGAAAATTCTATGAAGGCGGCGGAAGACCGTTCCAGCCATTTAAATCAAAAACGAAATATGTAGATATTAAGGAGGAAACGAGTTTATGAGCGAATTAGGTTTAGTTTATGCATTGTTGGGAGCAGCTCTTGCGGTATTGCTGGCAGGCGCGGGATCATCCATTGGAGTAGGAATTGCCGGACAGGCAGCTTCCGGTGTTGTTACAGAAGACCCCGGTAAATTTGCGAAAGTTTTGATCATGCAGCTTCTTCCCGGTACTCAGGGTATTTACGGACTGCTGGTTGGATTTATTACTCTTTCTAAAATCGGTCTTTTAGGAGGAACTCCGGTCGCTTTAGATCCGAAAACGGGTCTGTTAATTTTAGCAGCATGTCTTCCTATCGGTGTAGTCGGATTGATCTCCGGTAAATCTCAGGGACAGACTTCTGCCGCAGCCATTGGAATTATTGCAAAGAAACCGGATCAGTTCGGTAAAGCAATGCTTTTCCCGGCTATGGTTGAAACCTATGCAATTTTAGCCCTTCTGATTTCTATTCTGGCGGTAAATGCAATTCCAGTTTAAATCAGGCGGTAACCATAAGGAAAAGGAGAGCTTTCAATGACAGGATTAGATAAAATGATTAACCAGATTCTGGATGAAGCGAATAACTCCGCCAAAGAAACCCTGGAAGAGGCCCGCGAAAAAGCGGAAGAGATCATGAACCAGGCAAGGGAAGAGGCCAATAAGAAAAAAGAAGAGATCCTGAAAAAATCTCAGGATGAAATTGAAACCTATAAGGAAAGAGCAGCTTCTTCTGCAGACCTGAAGAGAAGAACGGCTTTGCTGGAGGCAAAACAGGAAATTATTTCACAGGTATTAGCCCAGGCATATGAAAAGTTTATCTCCCAGGAAGAAAGTCAGTACTTTAAATGTGTAGAAGAAATGCTTGAGAAATTTGTATTGGCTCAGAAAGGGGAAATTTACTTCTCTCAGAAAGACTTAGACAGGATGCCTTCCGGATTTGCAAAGAAGATGGAAGAGATTGCCCGGGAAAAGGGCGGTCAGCTTTCTCTGTCTGAAACAGCCAGAAAGATAGACGGCGGATTTATTCTGGTTTATGGAGGAATTGAGGAAAATTGTTCCATAAAAGCCATGTTTGATTCCAGAAAAGAGGAATTACAGGACAGGGTGCATAAGGTATTGTTTGCATAAAGCGCAGATCCGCGAAAAGGAGGTTATGATACTATGTCGGACAATCAATATACCTACGCGGTAGCGCGAATTCGAGCCAAGGAGGTTTCCTTATTCTCACAGGCCACAATTGAACAGCTTCTGGCGTGTAAAGACGAGAAGCAGTGTCTGCAGTTTTTAGTGGAAAAGGGCTGGGGAGAAGCGGATACTCCTATGGAGGCGGAAGCAATCTTAACACGGGAAAAAGAGAAAACCTGGGAACTGATGCGGGAGCTTGTGAAAGATATGTCAGTGTTTGACGTGCTTACTTATCCGGATCTGTTCCATAACCTGAAAGCAGCCATTAAAGAAATTGCCACAGAGGAAAAAAATCCAAATATTTTTTATAAAGATACTGCAGTCAGCGGAGAGGAAATGATGGAGATCATTTCTGCCAAAGATTTTTCCAGGCTTCCCGAGAATATGAGGGAGGCGGCAAAAGAAGCTTATGAGACACTGCTTCATACCAGAGACGGGCAGCTTTGTGATATTATTATTGACCGGGCTGCGCTGGATGCCATCTATCAGGCCGGGAAAGAATCGAAAGACGAGATTATCCGCGATTATGCGGAGTCAACTGTGGCAGTGGCTGATATTAAGATTGCAGTGCGTTCACAGAAAACCGCAAAAACAATGGACTTTATGAAAAAAGCAATGGCAGAATGCGATTCTGTCAGTGTGGAACTACTGGCGCGGGCTGCACTAAGCGGCATGGACGCCATCGGAGAATACTTATCGGGAACCGCCTATGCAGAAGGGGCTCAGGCTCTGGCAGAATCTCCTTCCGCATTTGAACGCTGGTGCGATAACCGGATTATTCAGACGATTCATCCGCAGCTTTATAATTCATTTACAATAGGTCCTCTGGTTGCCTATGTACTGGCACGGGAAAACGAAATTAAAACGGTAAGAATTATTCTATCCGGCAAGCTCAACGAACTGCCGGAGGAATCCATCCGGGAAAGGGTAAGGGAGATGTATGTATAAGATTGCAGTGATTGGCGATTACGATAGTATCTATGGTTTCGCTGCACTGGGGCTGGACACATTTCCTGTACAGACCCAGGAGGAAGCAAAACAGAAATTTAACAGGATTACGGCAGGAGATTATGCGGTAATCTATATTACAGAATCTCTGGCAGCGAAGCTGGAGAAGGAAATTGAGAAATTCCGGGGAGAATTACTGCCGGCCATTATACAGATTCCGGGTATTTCCGGAAACACCAAAGCGGGTGTGGAAGGAGTTAAGAAAACCGTGGAACAGGCAGTTGGCTCAGATATTCTCTTTAGTAATCAATGACAGGAAAGCAGGTGATTTGTCCAAATGAGCGTAGGAACAATTAAAAAAGTGGCAGGACCGCTGGTTATCGCTGAGGGCATGAGAGATGCGAATATGTACGACGTGGTTCGTGTAAGTAATCAGCGATTAATCGGTGAAATCATCGAAATTCACGGGGATGAAGTTTCCGTACAGGTATACGAGGAGACTTCCGGACTGAAACCGGGTGAACCGGTAGAATCCATGGAAGTTCCCTTATCCGTAGAACTGGGACCGGGACTGATTACCAGTATTTACGATGGAATTCAGCGTCCTCTGGATGATATTATGAAAGTATCCAACAGCAACAGCTTAAAGAGAGGCGTGGAAGTTCCCTCTCTGAAACGGGATAGAAAATGGAAATTTGTCCCGGTTGCCAAAGCAGGAGATCAGGTGGAAGGCGGAGACGTCTTAGGTACCGTAGAAGAAACGATTGTAGTAACACAAAAAATTATGGTTCCTCCGGGAATGAAAGGAACTGTAAAAGAAATTAAAAGCGGCGAATTTACTGTAGAAGAAGTAGTTGCGGTTCTCTCCACAGAAGACGGAGAGAAAGAACTGACCATGATGCAGAAATGGCCGGTACGTAAAGGCCGTCCTTATCAGAGAAAACTGCCTCCCCAGATGCCTCTGGTTACAGGACAGCGAGTCGTAGATACTATGTTCCCGATTGCCAAGGGTGGTGTGGCTGCCGTTCCGGGACCATTCGGAAGCGGAAAAACGGTTATCCAGCATCAGCTTGCAAAATGGGCGGAAGCGGATATTGTGGTTTATATCGGCTGCGGCGAGCGTGGAAATGAAATGACAGACGTTCTGAATGAGTTCCCTGAACTGAAAGACCCCAAGACAGGACAGTCCCTGATGGAAAGAACGGTTCTGATTGCAAATACATCGGATATGCCTGTGGCTGCCCGTGAGGCATCCATTTATACAGGAATTACCATTGCAGAATACTTCCGTGATATGGGGTATTCCGTAGCGCTGATGGCAGACTCCACCTCCCGTTGGGCAGAAGCTCTTCGAGAGATGTCCGGTCGTCTGGAAGAAATGCCGGGTGAAGAAGGTTATCCGGCGTATCTGGGTTCCCGTCTTGCTCAGTTCTATGAACGTGCAGGACATGTTATCTGCAGCGGCAAGGATGCAAGAGAAGGTGCCCTGACCGCTATCGGCGCCGTATCTCCTCCGGGCGGAGATATTTCCGAGCCGGTATCCCAGGCAACCCTGCGTATCGTAAAGGTATTCTGGGGACTGGACGCCAACCTGGCTTATAAGCGCCACTTCCCTGCGATTAACTGGCTGACCAGTTATTCCCTGTATCTGGATAATGTAGGCCCCTGGTTCAATGGAAATGTGGCGGAAGACTGGATGGAACTGCGCCAGAAGATGATGACCCTTCTGCAGGAAGAAGCAGAACTGGATGAAATCGTAAAGATGGTAGGTATGGACGCTCTGTCTCCCCAGGACAGACTGAAAATGGAAGCGGCGCGCTCAATCCGTGAGGACTTCCTTCATCAGAACTCTTTCCACGAGATTGATACCTATACTTCTCTGGAAAAACAGCATTATATGATGCTTCTTGTACTTGCTTTCTATGAAAAATCCCGGGAAGCACTGGAACAGGGAGCACAGATCAATGATTTAGTGAAAATGGATGTAAGAGAAAAAATCGGACGTTATAAATATACGGAAGAACAGAATCTGACCAGCGAATACGAAGCGGTTTCCAACGCGCTGGCAGCAGAAATTGCAAATGTATTAGGAAAGGGGGACCAGTAAAATGCCAAAAGAGTACAGAACCATACAGGAAGTTGCAGGTCCTTTGATGCTGGTAAGAGGGGTAGAAGACGTAGCCTTTGATGAACTGGGCGAAATTGAACTGGCCAATGGGGAAACCCGCCGCTGCAGAGTACTGGAAATTAACGGACAGGACGCTCTGGTTCAGTTATTTGAGAACTCCACCGGTATTAACCTTTCTAACAGTAAAGTAAGATTCCTGGGAAGAAACATGGAGCTGGGTGTATCTGCAGATATGCTGGGTCGTGTCTTCGATGGTCTGGGCCGTCCTATCGACGATGGTCCTGAAATTCTTCCGGATGAGAGAAGAGATGTAAATGGTCTGCCAATGAATCCGGCGGCCAGAAGTTACCCGGAAGAATTTATTCAGACAGGTGTATCTGCCATTGACGGTCTGAATACTCTGGTACGTGGACAGAAACTTCCGATTTTCTCTGCTTCCGGTCTGCCCCATGCACAGTTGGCGGCACAGATTGCCAGACAGGCAAAGGTACGGGGAAAAGACGAACAGTTCGCCGTTGTTTTCGCAGCTATGGGTATTACCTTTGAAGAATCCAACTTCTTTGTGGAAAGTTTTAGAGAGACGGGAGCGATTGACAGAACCGTTCTCTTTATTAACCTGGCTGACGACCCGGCAGTAGAACGTATCGCCACACCGAAAATGGCTTTGACCGCAGCCGAGTATCTGGCTTTTGAAAAAGGAATGCACGTTCTGGTTATCCTGACCGATATTACCAACTATGCAGACGCTCTGCGTGAAGTATCTGCAGCCCGTAAGGAAGTTCCGGGACGCCGCGGTTATCCCGGTTATATGTATACAGACCTGGCTTCCATTTATGAGAGAGCCGGTCGTCAGAGAGGCAAGGACGGAAGTATCACCATGATTCCGATTCTGACCATGCCGGAAGAAGATAAGACGCATCCTATCCCTGACCTGACTGGTTATATTACGGAAGGTCAGATTATCTTAAGCCGTGAGTTATACAGAAAAGGCGTAACACCGCCCATCGACGTTCTGCCGTCTCTGTCCCGTCTGAAGGATAAGGGAATCGGAGAAGGAAAGACCCGTGCGGATCATTCCAATACCATGAATCAGCTGTTTGCCGCTTATGCCCGTGGTAAAGAGGCAAAAGAGCTGATGACCATTCTGGGAGAGGCAGCTCTTTCCGATGTGGATTTGATTTATGCAAAATTTGCAGATGCCTTTGAGAAGGAATACGTATCTCAGGGTTACGACGCTAACCGTGATATTGAAGAAACTCTGGAAATTGGCTGGAAACTGCTTTCCATTTTACCGAGAAGCGAGCTGAAACGTATTGACGATAAATTCCTGGATATGTATTATGGGAAATAAGGAGAACCGTGGACAGTAGGAGGTGAAGGATTTGGCATCTACCCAGGTAAATCCGACCCGAATGGAGTTGACCAGGCAGAAGAAAAAGCTGGTAACTGCCGTGAGAGGCCATAAGCTTTTAAAGGATAAAAGAGATGAGCTGATGCGTCAGTTTCTGGATCTGGTACGGGAAAATATGAGACTCCGTGTGAAAGTAGAAGCCGGTATCCGCTCGGCCAATACCAACTTTGTCATTGCAAAGGCAGGGATGTCGGAGGAGACGTTAAACACTGCTTTGATGGCGCCCAAACAGGAAGTATATCTGGAAACCGATAAGAAGAATGTAATGAGTGTGGATATTCCCGTTTTTGAATATAAAACCAGGACTTCTGACGCAAATGATATTTATTCTTACGGGTTTGCATTTACTTCCAGTGATCTGGACGGCGCGGTGAAATCTCTGGCAGATATTCTGCCGGATATGCTGAAGCTTGCAGAGAGTGAAAAGGCCTGTCAGTTAATGTCAGCAGAAATTGAGAAAACGCGGAGACGTGTAAATGCTCTGGAGCACGTAATTATTCCGGAAGCACAGGAGAATATCAAATACATTACCATGAAGCTGGATGAAAGTGAGAGAAGTACTCAGATTCGTCTGATGAAGGTAAAAGATATGATGCTGGAAGAGGCGCACCATTACAGCGAAAGACCTGTAAGGGAAGCCTGAGAATTCTTGCAAGAAGAGGGTGATGAAAGAAAAAGGCTGATTTCACCAGCCTCTTTTTGCGTTAAAAATCAACAGAAAGTGACGATGGATAATATGCCGGTTTACAGTAAAGGAATTGAAACAAAACGAAAATTTATCATACTGACGTATAATAAACTCTGCAATCACGAAACTTCTGAATTGACAGTAAGAAGCCTTGCAAAAGAAAACGGATGTTCGGCAGCAGCTCTTTACCGTCATTTTGATAGTCTGGAATATTTAATAACCGTGGCTTCTGTCCGGTTTCTGGATGAATATATGAAACAATATGCCAATTTACTGGACAGCGACAAAGATTTCAGGGAAATATACATAGAAGGGTGGGAACTGTTTAACCACTATGCCTTTGCCCGCCCGGATATTTATTACCGGTTATTCTGGGGAAAAGACAACAGCATTTTCGGCACCGCCTTTCAGGAATATTTCGAGCTGTTTCCATTTAAGGGCTCGGAGAAATATACGGCCCACTATTATATTCTGTTGTTTAACGAAGATATGCAGGAGCGGGATTTTATGATGCTGCGCCGTATGGAAAATATGGGCCTGATCAGCAGTGAAGATGCGTTGTATTTCAGTTATACAAACCCCCTTATTGCACGCGGAATGCTAAGGGACGCCATGGATCTGCCCGATGAAAAGAAACAGGAAAAAGAGAAGTTCTGTAATAAACTTCTCAGAAAAAATATGGAGAGAATTTTAAATTCATAGAGAGACTGCCTCCGGGCTGTTGTGGAAAGCTGCTGTAAAATACAGCGGCTTTTTCTTTTTTTTAAAAAAAGTGAACGTGTTCACTTGACTAAATGAGAAGATAACGTTATAATAAATAAAAATGTAAACATGTTCACTTTTGGAAACCGGAAACTTAGGAAAGTATTGTGGGATAAAAGGAGATAAAGGATGACGGGGAAGAAGAACAGACCTCTCAGACTGGGAATGCATACCTATACACTGCATTTCTTCGGGTTTGGGGAAAGCTGGGGTTTTGGGAAGGATTACTATTTTGACCAGGTTATGTCTCTGGATGAATTGATGGAAAAAGCAGCGCAGTGGGAATTGGACGGACTTCAGATTACCAAGGTGGATTTGCTGGCTGCTGGCGCTGCTGAGCCATTCTCAGAAGAAAACCTGAGAAAAGTTGCTGCAAAGGCGAAAGAACTGGGACTGTTTCTGGAATTCAACTCCTCTTTTCAGGCAGGCAGTGATTCCAGGGTAAACTGTACAGTCAGGGAAGCGCTTCAGATTGGGCATTGGCTGGATGCGGAACTGGTTAAATTCAGTCTGGATATTAAACGTCCGAAAAATTTATACGGTTCCTGTATGCATCCGGAGATTATGGGACAGATGGCGCAGCGGTATGAAGAATTCCGGGATGCCATTCCGTTAATAGAGGAATACGGAATGCAGATCGCCATTGAAAATCATACAGATACCTTTGCAGATGAGATCTTATGGATGGTGGAAAAGCTGAACCATCCGCTGATTGGAACCTGTGTGGATACCATGAATCCTCTGCAGGTAATGGAAAATCCGTATGAAGCGATGGAAAAAATGCTGCCGAAGGCGTATTGCTGTCACTTCAGCGACGATAAAATCGTGGTGGATCCACTGGGCGTACATGATGTGGGCGCAGCCCATGGACAGGGCTCTATGGACTGCCCGAAAATGATTTCCCAGATACGGGAAAAATCTTCTATGGATAAAATTATTTTTGAAAATGAAATCGCTTTTGAAAGTCTGGATGAACCTATTGAAAATGCAAGGGCGAGAGAACTTCAGGCCTGTGAAGAAAGCGTACAGTATCTTCGGAACGTGTTAAAACTGGGTGTAAGAAACAGGGGGTAGGAAAAATGACAAAAGAGCAAATGATTCATAATGCGGCAATGGAGATCCTGCAGGATGTGGGAATTAAGATTCTGAATACAAAGGCAGTGGAGATTCTGAAGGAAAACGGGATTCGTGTGGAAGGAAACACTGCGTACTTCACAGAAGAACAGGTGATGCACTGGGTAAAGATGGCTCCGGAATCCTTTACCATTTATGCCAGAAATCCCAGATACAATGTAGTTATGGGAGATAATCATATCAATCCGGCGCCTACGTATGGATGTGCTTTTCTGGATGACTGGGAAGGAAACCGGCGTCCGGGAACGATGGAAGATTACATAAAGTGCTTAAAACTGATTCAGGCAGAAGAAAATTATTCGATTAATGGAGGGATCCTGGTCCACCCAGGAGATGTGCCGGAGGAAACGGCAGCATTTCGGATGTTCTGCGCTACGCTTTTACATTCGGATAAAGCCATTATGCTTCCCACAGGATTTAAGAAAGAGATGGAGCTGATGATGGAAGCAGCGGAAGGAATCTTCGGAGGAAAAGAGGCGCTGCTGGAAAAACCGCGGATGATAGCTCTGATAAATACCGTATCCCCGCTGACTCTGGATGAACGGATGCTGGATTGTCTGATGCTGCTTGCCCAATATGGACAGCCGGTGATTCTGTGTCCGGCCACTATGCTTGGAGCAACAGGTTCTCTGTCCATGGCAGGAAGCCTTGCAAGCGGAACAGCAGAGGATCTGGCAGGGATTGCTCTGGCTCAGATGATACGTCCCGGAACTCCGGTCGTATTCGGAATCCAGTCCACGGCAGCAGACATGCGTGGCGGCATTACCTTTGCCTGCGCGGCGCCGGAAGGTACGAAAATGCAGGGCTTTGCAGCCCGGATGGGAAAATTCTATGGAATGCCTTCCAGAGGGGGCGGCTGTCAGACAGACGCTCCGGTCATTAACTGTCAGGCAGGCTACGAATCCATGCTTACCTTTTCCTCAGCTTACCGCCACGGGATTAACCTGATAATGGAGGCCGGAGGAGTTATGGACAGCGTAAATGCCACGTCTTTTGAAAAGATGATTATAGACTTTGAGATTATTCGTCAGGTGAAAGCATCCTTTGCGCCTATTGAAGTCAATGAGGAAACGTTAAATCTGGAAGAGATAAAAGAAATCGGCCATGACGGCAGTTTTGTGACGGCAGATTATACCCTGGATAATTTTAAGGATTTGTATGATCCCCATATCGGAGCAAGAAACGCCACAGATCCTGCATACTTCCGGGAAGAGATTGAAAAGGAAATCCAGAGACTTCTGAACGTTTATGAGAGGGAATGTCCGAAACTGCAGGAAGCGGATCTGGAAGTTTTAAAAGGAGTAATGGAAAAAGCAGGTATTCAGCCTGAGGAGATGGAAAAGATTGCTGCTATGTAAACGGAAGCAGGAAAAGGGGGAAAATATGAGAATAACAGGTGCGAAACGCTGGTTTGTTGTGGCGCTGTGTGCATTGATGGCCGGGATTATGGTCTATGTGCCATTTCTGCGGTACAGCTATTACGACCAGATGTGCGTATTATTTACCCAATATAAGCAGGTGGTCCCGGCGGATTCCGTAAATGGTTTTATTGGTGACTTTGGTATGGCATTTGGGATTGTTTCCATGCTGGGTTATCCTTTTGGCGGAATTTTTGCCGACCGCTTTTCAGAAAAGTGGCTTTTAATTGCCGGCGGAATTCTGATGGGTGTCTGTTCCTTCTGGTTTGGAATCGTGCCGGGAAAGACAGCGGTTATTATTATACATCTTCTGTATGGTGTGGGAACCAGTTTCTTAATCTGGTCTGCATACCTGAAATTAACCAGAAAAATGGGGAACGCCAGGGAACAGGGACGGATGTTCTCCACGTCAGAGTTTGTCCGTGGAATTTTCGGAATGTTGATTGGCTTTGCGGGAGTGGCTTTTCTCGGGAAGGCGGTACTCCCTTCCGGAGAGCTCGAACCGGCGGCTCTGGGAGTTCAGTGGAGAAATCTGATGTTCATAAGCGGCGGGCTGTTCTTTCTGTTTGCTCTTCTGGTGCTTCTCTTTATCCCCGCCAGGGTTACGGGAGCTGAAGAGAGGGGAGATGAACCCCAGGAAGCATTCAGTCTGGGAAATGTCATCCGTGTACTGAAACTTCCGGGAACCTGGATGATTTCCGCTTTGGTTTTCTGTTGTTTTTCTTTTACTTCGGCGGGAAACGGTTATCTGGGAGCGTATACAGTAAATGTGCTGGGCATTTCTGAGACAACGGCAAGTACCTTTGCTATTATCAGGAATTACATTATTGCAGCGGCAATGACTTTTGCCATTGGTTTTATTTCTGATAAAATCGGATCCAAGGCGAAAACACTGGGGATTTATCTGGCTGTTGCCTCTGTTCTCTGTGCGGCTCTCATATTTACAAAGAGCGCCTTTATCCTGTGCCTTGTTATTTCATTTGCATTTGCCATTGTATACTCGGGAATGCGGGGGATTTATTTCGCGACGCTTAATGAAGTAGGGATTCCCCTTTCTATGACAGGGATTGCCACCGGAATCATTTCCATGCTCTGTTATCTGCCTGATGTTTATTTTGCCAAGCTGGCGGGAACCTGGCTGGATGCTTATGGAAACAAAGGATACGATGCGATTTGGTTCTGGGCGATTGGGTGCGGAATTCTGGGAATTGTAACGGCTGTGATTACTTACCGGTATTCCAGAAAACTGCAGAGAAACCAGGAACAGAAAGAGCAGTAAACGGGGGTGTGAAAATGACCCAGAGTTATAAGCTGATTGCAGCCATATTAGTAATTGCGGATCTTATTTTTTGCTTTGGGATTGGCCTGAAAACCAGAGGAAAGTCCGACAGTGCGGAGGAATATTTTATCGGCGGGAAAAAGACGGGAACCGTACTTTTATTTCTGACCGCCTGGGCCAGTTTCAGCGGCGCAGGAAATTTCATCGGTCAGGCCGGAAGAGGGGCTATGCAGGGAATCAGCGCCTACTGGCTCTGGCTGGGAGAGGGATTTCTGGGAGGAATTCTCATGGGCTATCTTCTGGCTCCTTATCTGTCCGGATTTAAGTATTTTTCTATGCCCCATTTTATTGCAGATTATTTATTCGGCGGCGATCCTCAGATCCGGAGAGTGGGCGGAGTTGCAGCCTTAATGCCAAATGTAGTCTGGCCGGGAGCGCAGATTATGGGGGTGGCTTACGTACTGGAACTGGTCTTTGGAATTGACTATCGGATTGCGGTTATTGTATGTGGAATTATTTTTGTATTTTACACAGTAAGCGGAGGACTGAAAGCGGTTATTTATGCTGACGCACTGCACGGAACGATTCAGATGTTTTTTGCCATTTTCGTAATCGTTTTCGGCCTCAGACTGTTTCATTCTGATTTCGGCTATTTAAGGGAACAGATTATTCAGGTGGATCCGGATAAATGGAATTTATTTGTGGACAAACCTATTGTGATTATTTCCAGCTTCTTAACGGGATTAGTAGGGGCAGTTTCGAATCCCATATTCTGGAACCGGGCATTTGCTGCAAAAGATGTAAATACTGCAAAGAAAGCCTACGGACTTACGTTCTTTTTGAATATTATTCTGGTATTCCTTATGATTTTGCTGGGGATTGTTTCTCTTATGTTCAGTAATCAGGGAGATCAGGCTCTGGTATGGCTGATACAGAATAAAATGCCGCCTCTGTGCAGCATTATTCTGGCAGAAAGTGTGCTGGCGGCCTGTATGTCCTGCGCCGATACCCATTTAAATTGTGCTGCGGCCAACGTGGTATCGGATATACTGGATCCGGAAAACAGGCTGGAAGCGTCTGTCAGTGTTCGTTATGCGAAAATTGCAACTCTTCTGGCGGGAATTGTGGCAATCCTTTCCGGACTGTTTGGCTCTTTTATTTATGCACTGGGAACCTACGGATATACCATCTGCGGAGGTGTTTTAATACCGGCGTTTGTAATTGGATTTCTGGCAAGAGACAGAAAGTCTGAAGAATACCGTTCCAGGATGAGCGTAACTGCCGCTAAAATCGGCATGTCAGCCGGAATTCTTGCGGCAATGGCCTTTGAATTGGTTCCGGCATTAAAAGGTATTTTCGGAGGAGGAGTGATTCCTGCTATAGCAGTAACTTCCATAGGAATGCTGGTATCAAATTGCTTCTGTAAGGATCAGACCTGGAAACAGAATCAGGATTTCTGATAAACGGAAAAGCCGCATATTCTCCGGTCGTTTAACCGACCGGGAATATGCGGCTTTTCTATTTGGAAGTTAAGTGAAGTTTCTTAATTCTTATTTTCCGTAGTAAGATCTTAAATAGATGTCTTTCAGTTCGGCGATCAGTGGATATCTCGGGTTTGCGCCTGTACACTGGTCGTTAAATGCCTGTTCAGACATTTCATCCAGAGTTTCCAGGAAGTATTTCTCATCCACACCGTAAGCCTGAATGGAGTCTTTGATCTCGATTTCCTTCTTCAAATCTTCCAGTTTCGCAATGAATTTTTCCAGAACTTCTGCATCGTCTTTTCCGGTTAATCCAACATAACGGCCGATTTCTGCATAACGTGCCATAGTGTTCGGATATTCGTACTGTGGGAAAGTTCCCATCTTCACCGGAACTTCAGCAGCATTGTAGCGGATTACATTTGTCAGAACCACTGCGTTTGCCAGACCATGAGGCAGGTGATGGAACGCGCCTAATTTATGGGCAAGTGAGTGGTTTACTCCCAGGAACGCGTTGGCAAATGCCATACCGGCCAGGCAGGAAGCGTTTGCCATATGATCTCTGGCTTCTACATCGGTGCCGTCTTTGTAAGCACGCGGCAGGTAATCGAATACCAGCTTGATAGCCTGCAGAGACAGTCCTCTTGTATAATCAGAAGCCATGATAGATACATAGGATTCAATAGCGTGAGTCATAACGTCGATACCGGAAGCGCAGGTAAGACCTTTTGGCTGGCTCATCATGTTGTCGGTATCCACGATTGCCATGTTCGGCATTAACTGGTAATCAGCCAGCGGCCATTTTACACCGGTATCCTGATCGGTGATGATAGCGAAAGGAGTTACCTCAGATCCTGTACCGGAAGAGGTCGGGATGGCTACGAAGTAAGCTTTCTCACCCATCTGCGGGAAGGTGTAAACACGTTTCCGGATGTCCATAAAGTCCATAGACATATCAGAGAAATCAGCTTCCGGATGCTCGTAAAGTACCCACATAACTTTACCGGCGTCCATAGCGGAACCACCGCCCAGTGCAATAATGCAGTCCGGTTCAAATGCGCGCATAGCAGCGGCGCCGGCCTTTGCAGATGCCAGGGTAGGATCCGGCTGTACATCATAGAAGCAGGTATGTACAATTCCCATGGAATCCAGTTTATCTTCAATTGGTTTGGTGTAGCCGTTTTTGTAAAGGAAAGAGTCTGTTACGATGAAAGCACGTTTCTTATGCATAATGGTTCCCAGTTCATCCAGGGCAACAGGCATACAGCCCTTCTTAAAGTATACCTTCTGCGGCAGTCTCATCCAGAGCATATTTTCTCTCCTTTCAGCTACGGTCTTAATATTAATTAAATGTTTTACTCCAACGTTTTCAGATACAGAGTTTCCGCCCCAGGAACCGCAGCCCAGAGTCAGAGACGGCTCTAAACGGAAGTTGTATAAGTCACCGATACCGCCGTGAGAGGAAGGAGTATTCACCAGGATACGGCAGGTCTTCATAGCAGCCGCATGTTTTGCCATTTTTTCTTTTTCTCTTACATCAATGTATAAAGAAGAAGTATGGCCATAGCCGCCGTCGGCAACTAACTGTTCTGCTTTTTCCAGAGCTTCGTCGAAGGTTTTCGCCTTGTACATAGCCAGTACAGGAGAAAGTTTCTCATGGGCGAATTCTTCGGAAATATCTACAGATTCTACTTCTCCGATCAGAATTTTGGTTTCAGCAGGAACCGTTACCCCTGCCATTTCTGCGATTTTTGCAGCAGGCTGTCCCACGATTTTGGCATTTAAAGCTCCGTTGATGAGGATAGTTTTACGAACTTTATCCAGTTCATCCCCTTTTAAGAAATAGCAGCCTCTGTACTGGAATTCTTTTTTCACTTCATTATAAACTTTATCCAGAACTGTTACGGACTGTTCCGATGCACAAATCATACCATTATCAAAAGTTTTGGAGTGAATAATGGAGTTTACCGCTACTTTAATGTCTGCTGTCTCGTCAATAATTACCGGAGTATTTCCGGCACCTACGCCAACGGCTGGTTTTCCGGATGAATATGCTGCTTTTACCATTCCCGGTCCGCCGGTTGCAAGGATAATATCAGCTTCTTTCATAACCTGGTTTGTAAGTTCCAGAGAAGGAACATCAATCCATCCGATAATACCTTCCGGAGCGCCGGCGGCAACAGCAGCCTCTAAAACAACCTTGGCAGCTTCGATGGTACATTTTTTCGCACGGGGATGCGGGCTGATAATGATGGCATTTCTGGTCTTTAAGCAGATTAATGTCTTAAAAATTGCAGTGGAAGTGGGGTTTGTAGTAGGAATAACCGCAGCAACCAGACCGATAGGCTCTGCAATCTTCTTAATGCCATATACAGGGTCGTCTTCCAGAACGCCGCAGGTTTTGGTATTTTTATATGCGTTGTAAATGTACTCAGCAGCGTAGTGATTTTTGATTACCTTATCTTCTACCACACCCATGCCGGTTTCTTCTACTGCCAGTTTTGCAAGAGGGATACGGGCTTTGTTAGCAGCCGTAGCAGCAGCAAGGAAAATTTTATCAACCTGTTCTTGGGTGTAGGTTGCGAAAATGGCCTGAGCCTCTTTCATTGCCTTCATTTTCGCTTCCAGTGCCTCAGCAGTGTCAATCACCTGTGGAATCGTGTTTTCTTTCTTTGTTGCCATGATAAACCTCCTTCATGAAATAAAATTAATAGTGGAAAAATAAGAACTACCCCTCAAGTTTGTTAAATTATTGACAAGTTCTATTTGCCTTCATTATATCATGTGTTAAAAAATTGTCAATGATTTTTTTGATAAAAATTTAACAAAATTTGGAGGTACGAATTGGTAGAAATGTCAGAAAGGAACTCTTTAAAACAAAAAGAAGAGAAAAGTCTCTCTGAAATGAAATAATTGTATAATTAATTATAAGGTATTCTGGGGGATTTGTCGAGTAAAATTAAGGTAAAATAAGAAAGAAAAAGAGCCGTGTTTCATCCCGTTTTACTGTGGGATGACACGACTCTCAGTAAGGTTTATTTTTTTAAATTGGCCCGTTTTCGTTCTCTCGGATCCAGTATTTTCTTGCGGATACGCAGGCTTTTGGGGGTTACTTCCAACAGCTCGTCCCGGTCGATAAATTCCAGAGCCTGTTCCAGGCTGAGAATTTTAGGGGGCGTCAGTTTTAATGCTTCATCGGCAGAAGAGGAACGGGTATTGGTTAAGTGTTTGGTTTTACAAACATTTAATTCGATATCTTCTGCTTTTCCGTTCTGGCCGATGACCATACCGCTGTAAACTTTCTCTCCCGGTCCCACAAATAAGGTTCCCCGATCCTGAGCGGAGAACAGACCGTAAGTAACCGTTTCACCGGCCTCAAAAGCAATCAGGGAGCCCTGCTTCCGGTACTGGAGATCTCCTTTGTAAGGAATATAGCCTTCAAAGCTGGTATTTAAGATACCGGTTCCTTTGGTGCTGGTAAGGAATTCGCCCCGGAATCCAATCAGTCCTCTTGCGGGAATGGAAAATTCCAGACGTACGGATCCGTCGCTGGCGGTGCTCATTCCCTGAAGTTCGCCCTTTCTTTCGCTTAATTTCTGGATGACCGTGCCGGAAAACTCTTCCGGAACATCCACATAAGCCAGCTCCACAGGTTCCAGTTTCTGTCCCCGTTCATTTTCTTTATAGAGAACTTCTGCCTTGCTGACAGCGAATTCGTAGCCTTCTCTTCGCATATTTTCGATGAGAACAGATAAATGAAGCTCCCCGCGTCCGGAGACTTTAAAGCATTCTGTGGTATCTGTATCTTCCACACGAAGGCTGACATCTGTGTTAAGTTCCCGGTACAGACGCTCTCTTAAATGACGGGAGGTTACGTACTTGCCTTCCTGTCCGGCAAGGGGGCTGTCGTTTACCATGAAATTCATAGAGATGGTAGGCTCGGAAATCTTCTGGAAGGGAATGGGCTGGGGATTTTCAGGGGAGCACAGAGTGTCCCCGATATGGATTTCAGCGATTCCTGAGATTGCCACAATGGAGCCGACAGAAGCAGTTTTTACTTCTACTTTATTTAATCCGTCAAATTCATAAAGCTTGCTGATTTTTACACGCTGGTGTTTTTCCGGATCGTGGTGATTTACCAGAAGGACTTCCTGATTGACAGAAAGAGAACCGTTCTCAATTTTTCCCACACCGATTCTTCCCACGTATTCATTGTAATCAATGGTGCTGATCAGAACCTGAGTATCGGCGTCCGGATCTCCCTCCGGGGCGGGAATGTATTTTAAGATGGTCTCAAAAAGAGGCTCCATATCTTCCGGGGTGTCTTTCAAATCTAAAACGGCGTGGCCTGCTTTGGCAGAAGCGTATAAGAACGGACAGTCAAGCTGTTCGTCGGAGGCGTCCAGATCCATCAGAAGTTCCAGAACCTCATCAATGACTTCGTTTGGACGGGCCTCCGGACGGTCAATTTTATTAATGCAGACAATCACATGGAGGTCAAGCTCCAGGGCTTTCTTTAATACGAATTTCGTCTGAGGCATTGCCCCTTCAAAGGCATCTACCAGAAGGATGACACCATCGACCATTTTCAGGACACGTTCCACTTCTCCGCCGAAATCTGCGTGGCCGGGGGTATCAATAATATTAATTTTTGTATCTTTATAGTAAACGGCTGTATTTTTTGATAAGATGGTGATACCGCGTTCCCGTTCAATATCATTGGAGTCCATGACACGTTCCTGAACCTCCTGATTTTCCCGGAAAACGCCGCTTTGTTTCAGGAGCTGATCCACTAAAGTGGTCTTTCCATGGTCAACATGTGCAATGATGGCTACATTACGAATATCTTCCCTCTTGATTTTCATAACAAATCAGAATCCTTTCTTATTATTATATCATTCATTGGAATTTTAAACGCCTGTACAAGTTTACCACATTTTGAAAAGAATACAAGGAGAATAAAAAATTTTTTAGAATTTTAGTTCTAAATAAATTCTTTCACGAATACATATGATATAGACAAAATACCATCAAGAGGAAGGGGAACGTTAACTATGGCAGATAAGATTATTGAAAACAACCAGGTATCTATTATGGGAAAGATTGCATCAGACTTCACATTCAGTCATCAGGTATTCGGAGAGGGATTCTACACACTGGATTTAATTGTGAAAAGACTCAGTGATTCCGAAGACCGGATTCCGCTTATGGTCTCCGAACGGCTGATAGACGTGACGCAGGATTATGAGGGAGAGTACATTCAGGTGAATGGACAGTTCCGCTCTTATAACCGTCATGAGGAAAAGAGAAACCGGCTGGTGCTGTCTGTTTTTGCAAGAGAGGTCAGCTTCGTGGAAGAGGAAGACGATTCTATCCCGGTCAACCAGATATTCCTTGACGGGTACATTTGTAAACCTCCGGTTTACAGAAAGACACCTCTGGGAAGAGAAATTGCAGATTTGCTGCTGGCTGTGAACCGTCCGTATGGAAAATCAGACTACATACCCTGCATATGCTGGGGGAGAAACGCCCGGTATGCATCGGCCTTTGAAGTGGGCGGACATGTGCTGATTTGGGGAAGAATTCAAAGCCGCGAATATATGAAGCGGATTGGAGAAAACGAGACGGAGAAAAGGACGGCTTATGAAGTTTCTGTGAGTAAGCTGGAATATACGGAATAGGGCTTGCAATTCCCTGTAAACTGAGGTAAGATATACCATATTTACAGGTGGCATATGTTGGTATATTAGGAAGTAAGGTAAGAGAAATACAAGAGGATATGTCTATGGGAAAAGGAATGACAGAAGTACTCTGCGGCGGCGGTGTCGGCAAGACTACCTTGGCGATTGGAAAAAGTATCAGAGCCTCTGCAGCGGGCAAAAGCGTAATCATCATACAGTTTTTAAAAGGTAAAGAGCGCCGGGCGCTGGATTTTCTGGAAGAAATGGAAGGCCTGGATATTAAAATCTTCCGTTTCGAGAAATACGATACCTGTTATGAAAAGCTGAAAGACTATGAAAAAGTGGAAGAAAACAGAAATATTATAAATGGTCTTAACTTTTCAAGAAAAGTGATTGCCACCCAGGAATGTGATTTCCTTGTTCTGGATGAAATTTTAGGACTGGTGGATTACTGTATCACAGATATTCAGGAAGTAAAAGAACTTTTAAAAATGAAGGACGAAGATATGGATATTATTCTGACGGGCCGTCGTTTTTATGACGAACTGAATGAAAGTGTGGACAGAGTTACCCGGATTGAAACAGAATATGAGGCAGAACAGGAAGAGACAGATTGACAACATTGCAGAAGAATGGTATATTTACTAATAACTGATAGGGAAAGATAGAGGATGCGTTTTTTATCAGTAGACGGCTGGATATGCAGGGATAGGAGAAGGCCGGTGAAAGGAAAAAACGCCGAAAGGATAAGACTCCTGCGGTTTTATTGCTTGGGCATACAGTGAAGAACTGTATGACTGTCATCAAAACGATGGTGCGCTATCTGAAGGATATAGTAATAGCAGGGATGTTCGTATTCTTTGGAGGCTGACAGATCGTCCGCCTCTTTCTTTTACTCAAAAACGGGCGGAAGCCTTATTTATGAAGGAGGAAATCAAATGGCAATTTTTAAAGGTGCAGGTGTAGCTATCGTAACCCCGATGCTGCCAACAGGGGAAGTAAATTATGACAAATTAGATGAAATCTTGGAATTTCAGATTAAAAACGGCACAGATGCGGTTATTATCTGCGGAACTACGGGCGAGTCTTCCACATTAAGTCACGGAGAGCATCTGAAAGCAATTAAATTTACCATTGACAGAGTAGCGAAGCGCATCCCGGTTATTGCCGGCACTGGTTCCAATTCTACGGAGACGGCAATCCAGATGTCAAAAGAAGCGGACAGCTATGGTGCAGACGGACTTCTGCTGGTAACTCCTTATTATAATAAGGCGACACAGAAAGGCCTGATTACTCATTACAGCGCAGTGGCAAAAGAAGTATCCGCCCCGATTATTATGTATAACGTACCAAGCCGTACCGGATGTAATATTCAGCCGGAAACAGTGGCTTATCTGGTAAAGAACGTGGATAATATTGTAGGTCTGAAAGCAGCATCCGGAAATATTTCCCAGATTGCAAAAACCATGTCCCTGGCAGACGGTGATCTGGAACTTTACTCCGGAAATGACGATCAGGTTGTTCCGATTCTGGCTCTGGGAGGAATCGGAGTGATTTCCGTATTATCCAATGTAGCGCCACGTGAAACCCATGACATGGTTGCAAAATTCCTGGCCGGAGATGTAAAGGGAAGCTGTGAGATTCAGTTAAAAGCAATTGATCTGGTTGAAGCCTTATTCTGTGAAGTGAATCCGATTCCGGTGAAAGCAGCCCTGAATTTAATGGGAATGGAAGTTGGTCCTCTTCGCCTTCCTCTGACAGAGATGGAACCGGCCAACCTGGAGCGGCTTCGTAAGGCGATGATTGACTTTGGAATCAAACTGGCTTAGAGGACAGTCTGACTTTATCTGAACGGTCAGAAGGAGGAAATGATGGTAAAAATTATAATGCACGGTTGTAACGGCTATATGGGGCAGGTTATCAGCGGGCTTGTGGAAAAAGACCCCGGCGCTCAGATTGTAGCCGGAATTGATATAGCAGATAACGGAAATAATTCATATCCTGTTTATACGAAGGCAGAAGACTGTCAGGAAGAGGCAGATGTCATTGTAGACTTTTCTTCTGCAAAAGCAGTGGATGCCCTGCTGGATTACAGTGTAAACAGACAGATTCCGGTGGTTGTCTGCACCACAGGCTTAAGTGAGGAGCAGTTAAAGAAAGTGGAGGAAGCCAGCCAGAAGGTGGCGGTGCTGAAATCAGCGAATATGTCTCTGGGGATTAATACCCTGTTAAAATTAATCCAGGATGCGGCAAAAGTGCTTGCCACAGCAGGATTTGACATGGAAATTGTGGAAAGACACCACCGTCTGAAACTGGACGCTCCCAGCGGAACAGCGCTGGCTCTGGCAGACAGTCTGAATGAGGCTATGGACGGCAAATATCATTACGTCTTTGACAGAAGCCAGGAACGCAGACAGAGGGAAGACCTGGAAATCGGAATTTCTGCAGTTAGAGGCGGAACCATTGTAGGAGATCATGAAGTAATCTTCGCAGGACCGGATGAGGTCATCGAATTTAAGCATACGGCTTATTCAAAGGCTGTGTTTGGTAAGGGAGCCATTGAGGCTGCTAAGTTCCTGAAAGGAAAACCTGCAGGAAAATATGATATGAGCGATGTGATTGGATAAAAGAATTATTAAAAAAGTCAGCGTTTGCTGGCTTTTTTTCTTTGTCAGAAGCCGGAAAAAATTTTCGCAGTAATTAAAAAAATGTTTAAAAAAGAGAAAACTGTATATATTAATAGCATCGAGAAATTTCTAAAGAAAAGGAGACTGGGATATGAAGAAAAGAAGAAATGTTCTTATGGGAGCTGCGTTAGTTCTGGCTTTATGTATGATGACAGGATGCGGTGACAGTAATACTTCAGAAGAAGATACAGGCACTGTTGTGGAGGAGAAGGATACTGACACGAATACCGGCACAGATACCAATACGGATACGACCGATAATATGGATAATAAGGCAGATGACAGAACAGACAGCACCACAGATAATGAAAGGGATAATTCCGGCGCCGACAACGATGGCTCCAGCGTGGCAGAAGATCTGGGAGAAGGAGTCAGAGACGTAGGCGACGGAGTGGGCGATGCTGTGAAGGATGCAGGAGACGCAGTGGAAGACGCTACGGATGAAATGACAGGAAATAGCAACAATACGTCTGAGAAATCTACGGCTACAGAAAGAAATAACGTACAGGAATAGAGAATGTCGGACGACACGCCGCATAAAGGAAGCTATGCGGCACTACATAGTTGAAAAGAGTTCCTTGTCTCAGACAGAAAAAGCAGATATAATTTGTATGAAGAAAGAGATAAGGAGATGCGCTATGAAATTTCGGCCATGTATTGATATACATAATGGAAAAGTAAAACAGATTGTAGGCGGAAGCCTGAAAGATGAGGGAAATCAGGCGGAGGAAAATTTTGTATCCCGTCAAAGCGCAGGGTTTTATGCAAATCTGTACCGGAAAAAAGGATTGGCGGGAGGGCATATCATTCTGCTGAATCCGTCCGGTTCGGAATTTTATCAGGATACGAAAGAGCAGGCTATGGAGGCTCTCAGGGAATACCCGGGAGGACTTCAGCTTGGAGGAGGGATTTCTCCGGAAAACGCAGAGGAATTTTTAAAAGAAGGAGCCAGTCATGTGATTGTGACCTCCTATGTATTTAAGGATGGAAGAATTTCTTATGAAAACCTGGAACGTCTGGTTCGGACCGTGGGGAAAGAACATCTGGTATTGGATTTAAGCTGCAGGAAGAAGGACGGCAGATATTATATCGTTACCGACCGCTGGCAGAAATTTACTGCAGTGGAGGTGACGCCGGAGGTAATGAAGGAACTGGGAGAAAGCTGTGCAGAGTTTCTGATTCATGCCGTAGATGTGGAAGGTAAGGCAAGAGGCATAGAGAGAGAGCTGGTAAAAATACTGACCCGTTATCAGGAAAAACCTGTTACCTATGCAGGAGGTGTGGGTACAATGGAAGATCTGCAGGAACTGAAAAGATGGGGAGAAAGCAGAATCGATGTGACTGTGGGCAGCGCCCTGGACATTTTCGGCGGGTCCCTTCCTTTTGAGGAGCTTTGTCTCCTTGGGAAAAAATGAGAAATTTATGAAAAATTAATAAAAGTGTATTCATAATTCTGATAATGTGGTATAATATGACTACATCAAACAGTAAAGGGGATGGATACATGAATTTTATAATTAGCGGAAAGAACATTGCAGTGACTGATGGACTTCGGACAGCAGTTGAGGACAAGCTGGGTAAGCTTGAACGGTATTTCACTCCTGACACAGACATTCATGTAACTTTAAGTGTAGAAAAAGAAAGACAGAAGATTGAAGTAACGATTCCTGTAAAGGGGAATATCATCCGATCGGAACAAGTCAGCAATGATATGTATGTATCAATTGATCTGGTAGAAGAGGTGATTGAACGGCAGCTTCGCAGATACAAAAAGAAAATCATTGATAAAGAACAGGCGGCAGGCAGTTTCCAGCAGGCATTTATAGAAAAAGAGTACGAGGAAGATGAAGAAGTAAAGATTATTCGTACCAAAAAATTCGGTATTAAACCAATGTATCCTGAAGATGCATGTGTACAGATGGAACTGCTGGGACATAATTTCTTCGTATTCAGAAATGCGGAGACAGAAGAAGTCAATGTGGTGTATAAAAGAAAAGGAAATACCTATGGCCTGATAGAGCCGGAATGTTAAAAAAAGAAGAACGACCGTTTCAGTTTTATGCTGAAGCGGTCGTTTTATGTAAAAAAACGTTGTGTTAAAAGATTAAGAAAGCTGCCCTGCCTTTCGGATGCCCAGAAGGTTTTTCAGAGATTCTTCCTGCAGTAACAGGAGTCCGAGGCTGGCAGATAAGGGAAGGATGCAAAACCAGATGCTGTGCATACCGGAGGTTTTCCATGCCAGGTATTCCAGAGCTACTCCGGTGTGGAAACTGAGAATGGTTCCGCCGAAAAAAGCCGCCTTTCGGGCGTGCTGCTGTTTCTGCTCTGTTTCAGAGGCATCGCATAACAGATATTCGGTCACAGACAGAACGGTCTGTTTCATATTATTGGTGGAAAAAATAGTGGAGCTGACATACCCTTTGGCTCCTTTAAATACGCACCACTGAAAAGCGGTAACAAAGAAAACCGGATATAAAGCAATCAGAGGATCCATGTGAACGGGAAAAAAGCCGATGGCGATCACCACACAGGCATCCAGAACAATGGTCAGATATTTTAAATTCAAAGAGGTTTTCTTAGCCAGTACAGCAGAGAGAACCATGGAACCGCCGTAAATCAACAGGGCGCCCAGACGTATGGCTGCCTGGGACAAATCCCGGCCGAGAATATCGCATACCAGTTCAATTAAGTTTGCCGTCTGAGCGGAACCGAAAATATCCATACGGCTAAGCAGAGCATAAGCGCCCAGAAAACCGCCGCATACGGCCATCAGATAATGGATGGGAACATCAAATACTTTTTCTTTTTCCAATAAAAACGCCTCCTCACTGGTTGCTATTATAGCACCATTTGAAAAGGGAGAAAATCTTAAAATTCAACAAAATAAATGAAAGGAGAGGATTTGTCCATAGAATATTCAATAAAAATTCATTGTTTTCATTCTTAGAAAGTGCTAAAATAGAGCAGTACTGTTTTAAGGAATAGAATGAAATAATAGGAGTATTGATAAATGAACGTAATATCAAAAGTTTTCGGAACTCACAGTGAGCGTGAGCTAAAGAGAATAAAAGGGACAGTTGATAAAGTAGAAGCTCTGCGCCCTCAGATGCAGAAACTGACAGATGAAGAGCTGAAAGAGAAGACCAGAGAGTTTAAGAAGCGTCTGGAACAGGGGGAAACACTGGATGATTTATTACCGGAGGCTTTTGCAACGGTAAGGGAAGCAGCGAAACGTGTATTGGGAATGGAGCCGTACCGGGTACAGATTATCGGTGGAATTATCCTCCATCAGGGACGTATTGCCGAGATGAGAACCGGGGAAGGTAAGACCCTGGTTTCTACCCTGCCTGCTTATCTGAACGCCCTGGAAGGAAAGGGAGTTCATATTATTACGGTCAACGACTACCTGGCTCACCGTGATGCGGAGTGGATGGGGAAAGTCCACGAGTTTCTGGGACTTACGGTAGGCTGTGTCTTAAACAGCATGAAAAGCGAAGAGCGTCGTGCGGCATACGCCTGCGATATTACCTATGTAACCAATAACGAGGATGGTTTCGACTATCTGAGAGACAACATGGTTATTTATAAAGAGCAGCTTGTACAAAGAGATCTCCATTATGCGATTATCGACGAGGTGGACTCCGTTCTGATCGACGAAGCGCGTACGCCTCTTATTATTTCCGGACAGAGTGGAAAGTCCACAAAACTCTATGAAGTCTGCGATATTCTGGCTCAGCAGTTAGAGCGGGGCGAGGCCAGCGGCGAAATGACCAAGATGGCCGCTATCATGGGCGAGGAAATTATTGAGACCGGGGACTTCGTCGTAAATGAAAAGGACAAGATTGTAAACCTGACCGAACAGGGTGTGAAAAAGGTTGAGAAATTCTTTAACATTGAAAATCTGGCGGATCCGGAGAATCTGGAAATCCAGCATAACATTATCCTGGCTCTGCGCGCCCATAACCTGATGCACAGGGATCAGGATTATGTGGTAAAAGACGACGAAGTATTAATTGTCGATGAATTCACGGGACGTATTATGCCCGGCCGCCGTTATTCCGACGGACTTCATCAGGCCATTGAAGCCAAGGAACATGTGAAGGTAAAACGGGAGAGCAAGACACTGGCTACAGTTACCTTCCAGAACTTCTTTAACAAATATAAGAAAAAATCCGGTATGACAGGTACTGCGCTGACAGAAGAGAAAGAGTTCCGCGATATTTACGGAATGGACGTAGTGGAAATTCCTACGAACCTGCCTGTTCAGCGTAAGGATCTGGACGACGCCGTTTATATGACCAAGAAGGAAAAATACCGCGCGGTAGTGGAAGCGGTAAAAGAGGCACATGCAAAGCATCAGCCAGTTCTGGTAGGTACCATTACCATTGAGATTTCAGAATTAATCAGCAAAATGCTGCGCCGGGAAGGAATTCCCCATAATGTGCTGAACGCCAAGTTCCATGAGCAGGAGGCAGAAATTGTCGCCCATGCGGGAGAGGCGGATGCGGTTACCATTGCTACCAACATGGCGGGCCGTGGTACGGACATTAAGCTGGACGACGTGGCAAAAGCTGCGGGCGGTCTGAAGATTATCGGTACAGAACGTCATGAATCCAGACGTATTGACAATCAGCTCCGCGGACGTTCCGGACGTCAGGGAGACCCGGGAGAATCTAAATTCTACATCTCTCTGGAAGACGATTTAATGCGTCTGTTCGGTTCCGAGCGTCTGATGAATGTATTTAAATCTCTGGGTGTGGCAGAGAATGAGCAGATTGAACATAAGATGCTCTCCAGCGCTATTGAGAAAGCCCAGATGAAGATTGAGAGCAATAACTTCGGTATTCGTAAGAATCTGCTGGATTATGACCAGGTGAATAATGAGCAGAGGGAAATTATCTATAAGGAAAGAAGAAAAGTTCTGGACGGAGACAATATGCGGGATGCTATTTTCAGCATGATTACAGATATTGTAGACAGCCGTGTGGATATGTGTCTTTCCGACGACGTAGATTCCGAAGAATGGGATTTAAATGAACTGAATTCTGTATTGCTGCCGATTATACCTCTGAAGCCGCTGACTTTGGAGAAAGTAAAAGGGAAGAAGAAAAATACAATTAAACACGAGCTGAAAGAAGAAGCGGTGAAACTGTATGAAGCCAAAGAAGCAGAATTTCCCGAGGCCGAGCAGATTCGAGAGCTGGAGCGCGTGGTTTTACTGAAGGTGATTGATAATAAGTGGATGGATCACATTGACGATATGGAACTTCTGCGCCAGGGTGTGGGACTTCAGGCATACGGCCAGAAGAACCCGGTGGTGGAATATAAGATGAGCGCCTACGAAATGTTCAACGCCATGACAGAAAATATCCAGGAAGATACGGTACGTATGCTGTATCATGTACATGTACAGCAGAAACTGGAAAGAGAACAGGTGGCGAAGGTGACCGGAACCAATAAGGACGAAAGCGGTCCCAGAAAACCGGTTCAGAGAAAAGAGGAAAAGGTTTATCCAAACGATCCCTGCCCCTGCGGAAGCGGCAAAAAATACAAACAGTGCTGCGGAAGAAAGAAATAAGAAATAATAAAAAGATGCTTTTACCCCCCCCCCGTTTGACCGGGCGTAAAGGCATCTTTTCTTTTTGGGGAAAAGTATCGGTCAGGCTGTCAGGAGGAGCACCCGTCTTCGCAAAGCGCTTTCTGGTATTGTACCAGGGCCTCCCATTGTCCGGGACTGAGGCTGTCAGGAATTCGGATATGCAGTTTTACATATAAATCGCCCCGGCCGCCCATTTTCCTGGGACGGATCAGTCCCTGGTTCAGAATCCGGAGTTTTCTCTCCGGAGAAGTTCCGGCAGAAACGGAAACACAGAGCGTGCCCTCCAGAGTGGGAACTTCAATGGTTCCCCCGAGAACCAGGGTAGGATAGTCCACGGATACGTCTGTGTGCAGATGGTAGCCCTGACGGATAAATCCCGGTTTTTCCCGCAGAAGTACAACGACGATATAGTTTTTGGGGGAAAGGGAATCTTCCTGTTTCCTAAAAAAATCGGTTTCGTTTTTCAGAATGTCTTTCAGATAGAAGAATTGATGTTCGTAGGTTCCCTTTGGAAGCTTTATCTGAAACTCCCAGACTTTACCGGGGGAGGAGGAAGAGGCTTTTTCCGTATAAGAAACCGTTTTTATTACTTCTTTCAGAGTTTCTTCCAGTTCCAGAGTCACTGCAATGCGGATACTTCTGGGAGGGATGGTTTCTTCGGAGTCCTCTTTGCGACGGGCACAGGCTTTGCAGTGGCCGTCCCGGGATGCAGAGTCAGAATACCCACGGGCATAGGCGCTCTGACGGTAGGCGGCATGTCCGTAGTAATCGTACTGCTTTCGTTTATCCGGATCAGAAAGAACCGCATAGGCTTCGGAGATTTCCTGGAATTGTTCTTTGATTTTGGGGTTATCAGGCATAGCGTCCGGATGGTATTGCTTTGCCAGTTTCCGGTAAGCTGCCTTAATCTCTGCCTGGGAGGCAGAGGATTTTACACCGAGAATTTCGTAATAGGTTTTCATAATCTGACCTCCTGAAAGTGGACAAAAAAGGTTTAATATTATAAACTGATTGTAACTCATTTTCATGGAACATGCAAGAGAGATTGTTTTTTTGGGTGGGTTATGATATTGTATAGGATAGAATTTTATAGGAAGAAAGAGGTGAAGCTATGGTTGAATTAGATCAGTTTAAGAGTATTTTAAGCTCTTATACAGAACCATTGGTGGAAGTGAGGGATTCACTTTGACCTGGCTAACAAGGAAAAGCGAATCGAGGAATTAGAAAGAGAGATGGAGGCTCCGGATTTCTGGGATAATCCTGAACGTTCTCAGAACATGATGAAAGAGCTGAAATATTTAAAGGACGATATGGAAACCTATCAGAATCTTCAGTCTCAGATGGAAGATATGGAGACGATGATTGAGATGGGATACGAGGAAAACGATCCGGAGCTGATTCCGGAAATCCAGGAGATGCTGGATCAGTTTGAGAAGAGTTTCGAGAGTATTCGTATTAAGACGCTGTTGTCCGGAGAATATGACAAAAATGATGCTATTGTAAAACTGAATGCGGGAGCAGGCGGAACGGAAGCCTGCGACTGGTGTTCCATGCTGTACCGTATGTATACCCGCTGGGCCGACCAGCATGGCTATGCCCTGGAAGTCCTGGATTATCTGGACGGAGAAGAGGCGGGAATTAAATCTGTGACCTTTGAAGTCCGGGGGGAGAATGCCTACGGTTATCTGAAATCAGAGAAGGGAGTTCACCGTCTGGTGCGTATTTCTCCGTTTAATGCAGCCGGAAAGAGGCAGACGTCCTTTGTATCCTGCGACGTTATGCCGGATATTGATGAAGATTTGGATGTGGAGATTAACGACGAGGACATCCGGATTGATACCTATCGATCCAGCGGAGCCGGAGGCCAGCACATTAATAAAACCTCATCGGCCATCCGTATTACCCATTTCCCCACAGGAATTGTGGTACAGTGCCAGAATGAACGTTCTCAGCATATGAATAAAGATAAGGCGATGCAGATGCTGAAGGCCAAGCTGTATCTTCTGAAGCAGCAGGAGAACGAAGAGAAACTCTCCGGCATTCGGGGAGAAGTGACAGAGATTGGCTGGGGCAACCAGATCCGTTCTTATGTCATGCAGCCGTATACCATGGTCAAAGATCACCGTACCGGAGAAGAAACCGGAAATGTGGATGCGGTACTGGACGGAGAGATTGATCTTTTCATAAACGGCTATTTAAAATGGATAACCTTATCCAAAAAAAACTTGCAGAGCTAAGGGTTGTATGCTAATATCTCTGTATGGAAAACAAATGTTTCCTGCTAACGTACAGTAAAGGGTTGGTAAATGGAGAATATGGAGAAAAAGAAGAATTACTATGTTGTAAAAGAAAAAGCGATTCCGGAAGTGCTTTTAAAAGTGGTAGAAGCCAAGAAACTTCTGGATACCGGAAAAGCCGATACCGTTCAGGATGCGGCGGAGCAGGTGGGGATCAGCAGAAGTTCTTTTTACAAGTATAAAGATGATATTTTTCCATTCCATGAGGAAACAAAAGGAAAAACTATCACATTTATTATTCAGATGGAAGATGAGCCTGGAATTTTATCAGCAGTTTTACAGACGATTGCACATTTTCGCGGGAATATCTTAACGATTCATCAGAGTATTCCCATTAACGGAATCGCGACGCTGACTCTGAGCGTGGATATTCTGCCCGGGGACGGGGACGCGGCGGCGATGGTAGAAGTGATTGAACAAAAAGAGGGGATTCATTATCTGAAAATTTTAGGAAGAGAATAATCAGGAGAAAGATGAGGAGAGACGTATGATTCAGATTGCGGTACTGGGCTACGGCACTGTGGGAAGCGGTGTGGTAGAAGTAATTGAGACAAACCATAAAAGCATCAATAAAAATGCGGGAGAGGATATTAATATTAAATATGTGCTGGATTTAAGAGATTTTCCGGGAGATCCGGTGCAGAAGATTCTGGTACATGATTACGAAGAAATTGTAAATGATCCGGAAGTAAAAATCGTGGTAGAAGTAATGGGCGGTATTGAGCCGGCTTATACCTTTGTGAAACGTGCGCTGAATGCAGGGAAATCCGTAGTTACTTCCAATAAAGCCCTGGTGGCAAAACATGGTATTGAGCTGCTGCAGATTGCAAAGGATAAGAATATCAATTTCTTATTTGAAGCAAGCTGCGGCGGCGGAATCCCCATTATCCGCGCTCTGAATTCCTCTCTGACTGCCGATGAAATCGACGAGATCACAGGAATTTTAAACGGTACCACCAATTATATGATGTACCGTATGGATGTGGAAGGATGCCAGTTTGAAGACGCTTTAAAAGAAGCCAAGGAAAAAGGATATGCGGAAGCGGATCCCACCGACGACATTGAAGGATACGATGCATGCAGAAAGATTGCCATCCTTTCCTCACTGGCATTCGGACAGTTTGTAAATTATGAAGAAGTCTATACGGAGGGAATTACCAAAATTACGGCAGAAGACATGAAATATGCCAAAGCGATGGGTAGAACCATTAAACTGCTGGCCAGCAGCAAAAAAGTCGGCGATGATTTCTACGTAATGACGGCTCCCTTCCTTCTGGGACCAAACAGCCCTCTGTTCTCTGTAAACGATGTGTTTAACGGCATTTTCGTTCACGGAAACGTACTGGGAGACGCTATGTTTTACGGAAGCGGCGCAGGAAAGCTTCCTACCGCCAGCGCCGTGGTAGCCGATGTGGTAGACGAGGCGAAACATCTGAACCGAAATATCATGATGAACTGGTCCAGTAAGAAACTGGAAATCATGGATGTGAACGATGCCGAGGGCAGATTCTTCGTTCGTATGAAGGGAAATCTGGCGGACGATCTGGCAAAGGCAGAAGAACTCTTCGGCAAAGTTGAACCGTTGGAAGTTCCGGGTCTGGAAGGAGAATTCGGTTTCGTAACCTCTACGATGAAAGAGGGCGAATATCACAAAAAGGCAGAACAGACAGACAAGATTCTGGGCATGATCCGAATCAAAGAATAGGAGCAGGATATGAAATATATTGTTATTCTGGGTGACGGAATGGCTGACTGGCCCCTGGAAGAACTGGGACAGAAGACGCCTCTGGAATATGCCCATACGCCGGTTATGGATGAACTGGCAAAACGATCCGAGGTGGGGATGGCGCAGACGATCCCGGAGGGAATGAGCCCGGGAAGCGATACGGCAAACCTGTCGGTGATGGGATATGATCCCAGAAAATATTATACGGGACGTTCTCCGCTGGAGGCTTTAAGCATTGGCATTGATATGAAGCCGGAGGATATGGTTTTCCGCTGCAATATTGTGACTCTGACAGAAAAAGACGCTCCCTACGAGGAGCAGGTGATTCTGGATCACTGTTCGGATGAGATCTGTACGGAGGATTCCAGAGTATTGCTGGAAGCAGTTTTAAGCCAGATGGATTATCCGGAATACGTCTTTTATCCGGGAACGGGCTACCGTCACTGCATGATCTGGGAAAAGGGACAAAAGCCCCGCCTGACGCCGCCCCATGACGTACTGGGGCAGACCATAGGACAGTATCTGCCGGATAATGAAGATTTTCTTGCCATGCAGAAAAAAAGTTATGAGATATTAAAAGATCATCCCATTAATGTGGAAAGAAAGAAAAAAGGGCTGCACCCGGCCAACAGCTTCTGGTTCTGGGGAGCCGGGACAAAACCGGCTCTGAGTTCTTTCTTTGAAGAACATCAGAAGAAGGGCGCCATGATTTCAGCGGTAGATCTGCTGAAAGGAATCGCTGTGGGAGCTTCTATGGATAATATTACCGTGGAGGGAGCCAACGGCGGGTTTGACACCAACTATGAAGGGAAGGCGGACGCCGCAGTTAAGGCTTTAACTGAGGATGGTTATGATTTCGTCTATGTTCATGTGGAGGCTCCCGACGAAATGGGGCATCAGGGACATATTGACAAAAAGATAAAGTCCATTGAGTTTCTGGACAGCCGGGTGATTGCCCGGGTAAAAGCGGGACTGGATGCGTCGGGAGAAGACTACCGGATGATGATACTGCCGGATCATCCCACGCCCATTGCAGCAAGAACCCATGTTTCCGATCCGGTTCCCTACCTTTTATACGACAGTAAAAATCCGCAGAACCATACCTGGAATTATAATGAGAGAGAAGTGCGGGCGGCTTCCGGCGAAACGGTCTGCGGATGGGATTTGATGAATCATTTGTTACAACAGAAATAAAAGAGAAATACCAGGCAAAAACAGCGCGATTTTCATAAAATGAAAAGAGGCTGTTTTTTGCCGGGGGAGGAAAATATGCTGATAGTAAAGAAATTTGGCGGCACGTCAGTGGCCAATAAAGAAAGAATTTTCAATGTGGCCAGACGCTGCATTGAGGAATATAAAAAGGGAAACGATGTGGTGGTGGTATTGTCCGCTATGGGAAAATATACGGATGAGCTCATTCGTATGGCGAAGGACATTCATGAGAAACCGCCGAAGAGAGAGATGGATATGCTGTTTACCATCGGAGAGCAGATGTCCGTGGCCCTGATGGCCATGGCTATGAATAAGCTGGGAGTTCCGGCTGTATCCCTGAATGCTTTTCAGGTGGCTATGCATACCACAAGCGCATATGGAAATGCACGACTGAAAAGAATTGATACGGAGCGGATTCAGACAGAACTGGAAAACCGTAAAATTGTAATTATTACCGGTTTCCAGGGAGTCAACAAATACGATGATTACACTACCCTGGGAAGAGGAGGATCCGATACCACGGCGGTGGCCCTGGCTGCTGCGCTCAGGGCGGATGCCTGTGAGATTTATACAGATGTGGACGGAGTCTATACAGCGGATCCCCGCCTGGTTCCCAATGCCAGAAAACTGAAAGAAATTACTTATGATGAGATGCTGGATCTGGCTACCCTGGGAGCCGGCGTGCTCCATAACCGTTCTGTGGAAATGGCAAAGAAATACAATGTACCCCTTGTGGTGCGCTCCAGTTTAAATGAATCAGAAGGAACCGTTGTGAAGGAGGAAGTAAAAGTGGAGAGAATGTTAATCAGCGGAGTAGCGCTGGATAAAGATGCAGACAGAATTTCTGTAATCGGATTAAAGGATGAGCCGGGAGTTGCCTTTGCTTTATTTGACACCCTGGCTGCGAAGAATATTAATGTGGATATGATTATCCAGTCCATTGGACGCCACGGTTCCAAAGATATAACCTTTACGGTGGATCACACGGAACTGGATGAAGCGGTTCGTGTTTTAAAAGAGAATCAGTCCCGTCTCGGATACCAGGAACTTTTATCTGAGACCAATGTGGCCAAGGTTTCTATTGTGGGCGCAGGAATGATGAGCAATCCGGGCGTAGCTGCCAAGATGTTTGAAAGCCTTTATAACGAACGGGTGAATATTAACATGATTGCCACTTCTGAGATTCGCGTAACCGTACTGATTGACGTCAATGATGCAGAGAGAGCCCTTCGTGCCGTGCATGATGCCTTCGGCCTGGGAGAATAAAGGCATATGAAAAAATTAGATTTTAATCTGGTTCTGATTGGCTTTATGGGAAGCGGAAAAACTACTGTCGCAGAATATCTGCACGGCCTTCTGGAAATGGAGGTTGTGGAAATGGATCAGGTGATTTCCCTAAGGCAGCAGATGAGTATTCCGGAAATCTTCGGGAAATACGGGGAGGAGTACTTCCGGGATCTGGAAACGGAACTGCTTAAAGAACTGCAGGAGAAAACCAATGTGGTGATTTCCTGCGGCGGCGGTGTTCCTTTACGGGAACAAAACGTGCAGGAAATGAAGAAAAACGGGACCGTTATCTGGCTGACTGCTTCTGCAGAAACCATTTATGAACGGGTGAAAGAAGATCAGAACCGTCCCCTTTTGAAAGACAGAATGAGTGTGGAAGGTATTGCCCGGTTAATGGAGTCGCGCAGAGAGAAGTATGAAAGTGCGTCAGACATTCTGATAGCTACCGATGGAAAAACCATAGAACAGATAGGGAAGGAGATTCTGGAAAATCTCTGAGAAAAGAAAGACGGGCTGCCGGGAATTGTCCCGGTCAGCCCGTTTTACACGGTGATAAGAAATTTAAGCTTCTGCATTATAATCGTCCTGTGGGTATGGGGAATCCATGGGCGGATTCTCTCTCACAGCGTCCAGTTCTCCGGTGATGTCCAGATAAAACATGGTATTTGCCATCTGTATATAGGGAGTTACCCATATAAGGGCGATTCCGCAGGTCAGGACAGAGAGAAACACAAGGGGAAGGAAGCTGAGGCGCAGGAAGATGTAGCGTCCCTTATTTCCTTTCATCAGACGGGCGCTCTCCCGGAAAGCGGCCATGGCTTCCAGATCCGGGTAGTCGATTAACAGCAGGTAAACCTGGCACAGAGGAAGCGTAATCAGGAAATCCAGCAGTACGCTAAGTTCCAGAGTCAGTAACAGGGGCAGGCTGTATTCGGCCAGTTCCTCGATGGTGAGCTGTTCCGGCATACGGTACAGGATGATATAGTAAGGAATGGAAGTGATCAGATTAATCAGAGTCAGGAAAAAACCTGCAATGATAATCCGGTCAGGCTTCCGGGAAAACATAGCCGTCAGGTTGCTGAAAGAATAGGGCTGTTTCCGCGCAATATTTAAGAAAATCAGATTCAGTCCTGCGGTAAATACAGTGAGAATCAGGGACAGGATAAAGCTGAAAGCATGGTCTGCAAGGACTGCAAACAAAGAAGTTCCGCCGAAGAGATAGGTGGAAAGGGTAGTCAGCATACCTACCAGAATATTTATGGTTAAAGATGCCAGAATGGGAATCATATAATTGCCGCGCAAAGCTGAGAGGGCCAGAATTTTTAAGTCTTTGGATTTACGACGCATAGAAAAACCTCCTGATTTAATAAATACAAATATTATAGCAACATTGGAAAGAATATACAAGATAATGGAAAGAGAAAGGACGAGCCATGAGAAAGAAGATGGAGAAAGTCATATATGGAATGCTCTGGGCGCTGGCGGCTCTCGGGACAGCGGCGTATTTCAGTCTGAAAAATATAAAAGCCCTTTCCTACATGCCCTGTCTTTTTTACAGGGTCACTGGTTTTTACTGTCCGGGCTGCGGAGGGACACGAGCCTTCTGGGAACTGTGTCACGGGCATTTGCTGAAATCCCTCTGGTACCATCCCCTGGTACCTTATGTATGCGTCCTTTCGGCCTGGTATCTGTTCAGCCATACCATTGAGTACCTTTCACGGGGAAAATGGAAGATGGGAATGAAGTACCGGAATATTTATTTGTATCTCTGTGTGATTCTGGTTATGGGAAACTGGGTGGTGAAAAATCTGCTGCTGGCTGTCTGGGGTATTACACTGTAAGAAAGGGAGGAGACAATTGTGAAAATCCGGAAATACAAACCTTCAGACTGTGAAGAGACGAGAAAACTTTTTTATGAAACCATACATACGATAAATGCCGGAGATTATACGAAAGAACAACGGGATGCCTGGTCAGCCGGAGGTTCAGATTTAAAGAAATGGAACCGTTCTTTACTGGAACATTATGCACTGGTGGCAGAAGAGGACGGAAAAATCACAGGTTTCGGGGATATAGATGAGAACGGATACCTGGATCGTCTGTTTGTCCATAAGGATTATCAAAACAAAGGCGTGGGAAGGGCTCTGTGTCAGAGGCTGGAAGAGACGGTGAAGGAGCAGCTGGTGACAACAGAAGCCTCCATCACGGCAAAACCCTTTTTTGAAAAAATGGGATACCGGGTAATAAAAGAACAGCAGGTACAAAGGCAGGGTGTTTTTCTGACCAACTACTGCATGAGAAAGGAAAAAGACGGATGAGGGGTGCTTCATCCGTCTTTTGTATGGATTAATCGTAATAATCGTACAGATAATATTCCAGGCTGCTTTCGCCCGGGAATCCGTAGTCTGACTGTGCTTCATCGTTGGCAAGCATGCCTATAAAGAAGAAAACAGCGGTAATGAGGCCTAAGACCACGCCTGCGATGGAGAGACCCAGTCCGACTTTGGCCATGGTCTCCATGGATTTGCCTTTTCTGGAAAGAATAGCAAAAATAATACCTAAGGCGCCTAAAACGATGCCGCCGATTCCGATGCAGCAGCAAAGTACCAGGGAAAGGATACCCATTACCAGAGAAGCGATTGCCATAGGACTTGCAGGGGTCTTTCCGTTCTGAGGCTGATAGCCGCCGGATGAACTATAACCGTTGTTTGCCTGTCCGTAGGAGGAATAGCCGTTCTGTCCGTAGGAATAGGTGTTGGCCTGGGAATAGTTCTGGCTGCCGTCGTTCTGATAGGTATCTGCTGTATTCTGCTCCGGAGTTGTCTGGCTGTTATATGTATCTGCAGAAGTTTCCGGTACAGGAGAGCTGCCGGAATTGCTGGTTGTGTCTTCAAAGTTATTGTTTTCCATAACAGTTCCTTCCTTTCTTAAAATTCTGAATTTTATTGTACCACGTTCTCATGCAGGAGACAAGCAGATTCCAAACAAAAGGTCCTTACTTGACAAATAGAAGGGGGATTGATACATTTAAACACACGTAAGAACTTTCATAAAGGAGACAAACACATGCAAATTATTGAAGCTTTGACAGAAGAGCTAAAGGTGCAGAAATGGCAGGTAGAGGCTGCCGTTGGATTAATTGACGAGGGGAATACCATTCCTTTTATTTCCAGATACAGAAAAGAGGCAACCGGATCTTTAAATGATGAACAGCTTCGTAAACTGCACGAACGTCTGCAGTACCTCCGGAATCTGGAGGAGAAGAAAAATCAGGTACTTTCCAGTATTGAAGAACAGGGAAAGCTGACAGAAGAACTGAGAAAGCAGATTGAGAAGGCTCAGACCCTTGTGGTGGTAGAAGATTTATACCGTCCGTATCGCCCCAAACGGCGGACACGGGCCACCATTGCCAGGGAGAAAGGGCTGGAAGGGCTGGCTGCTCTGATTCTGCTTCAGAGAACGGAGAAGCCCTTAGAAGAGGAGGCGAAGGCCTATCTATCTGCGGAAAAAGGGGTGGAAACCACAGAAGAAGCTCTGGCAGGGGCCAGAGATATTCTGGCCGAAGGAATTTCAGACGAGGCAGATTTCCGCATTTATATCCGCAAATTAACTATGAAAAAGGGGACGATTGTTTCTTCGGCGAAAAAGCCGGAGGAATCTTCTGTCTATGAGATGTATTATGAGTTTGAAGAAAAAATTTCCAGGATAGCAGGATACCGGGTGCTTGCTTTAAACAGAGGGGAAAAGGAAAAAATTCTGACGGTGAAAATTCAGGCTCCGGAAGAGGAAATTCTCCGCTACTTAAAGAGTAAGGTGATCAGCAGAGAAAATCATTATACAGGCCCTGTTCTGGAAGCGGTGGCGGAAGACAGTTACCGCCGTTTAATTGCCCCGGCCATTGAAAGGGAGATTCGCAGCGAACTGACGGAGAATGCGGAAGACGGAGCAATCTCCGTATTTGGAAAGAATCTGGAACAGCTTCTGATGCAGCCTCCTATTGTGGGACAGGTGGTTCTGGGATGGGATCCGGCTTTTCGGACCGGATGTAAGCTGGCCGTGGTAGACGCCACAGGAAAGGTTCTGGATACCACCGTAATTTATCCCACAGCGCCCACAACAGAGAAAAAAATTCAGGCGGCCAAGGCAAAGCTGAAAGAGTGGATTGAAACCTATAAGATTACATTGATTTCCGTGGGGAACGGAACGGCCAGCCGGGAGTCAGAACAGATTATTATTGAACTTTTAAAAGAAATCCCCCAGAAAGTCCAGTATGTGATTACCAATGAGGCGGGAGCTTCCGTTTATTCCGCCAGCAAACTGGCCACAGAAGAATTTCCCAACTTTGATGTGGGACAGAGAAGCGCAGCTTCTATTGCCAGAAGACTTCAGGATCCCCTAGCGGAGCTGGTGAAAATTGATCCCAAATCCATCGGAGTAGGCCAGTATCAGCATGATATGAACCAGAAAAAACTGGGGGCGGCCCTGGAAGGCGTGGTGGAAGACTGTGTAAATAAGGTGGGAGTTGATTTAAATACGGCTTCTGCTTCTCTGCTGGAATATATTTCCGGCGTTTCCAAAACGATTGCTAAAAACATAGTGGCTTACCGGGAAGAAAACGGCCGTTTCCGCAGCCGCAGAGAGCTGTTGAAAGTAGGAAAACTGGGACCGAAGGCCTTTGAACAGTGCGCCGGGTTTATGCGGATTCTGCAGGGCGACAATCCCCTCGATGCAACCAGCGTCCATCCGGAAAGCTACGAAGCGGCAGAGAAACTTCTGGAGAGGCTGGGCTATACGAAAGAAGACATTACCGGCGGCAAACTCACAGGGATTTCCAGACAGATTAAGAATGAGAAAAAACTGGCTGAGGAACTGGGAATCGGAGAAATTACCCTGCAGGACATTGTGAAGGAAATGGAAAAGCCTGCCAGAGATCCCAGAGATGAGATGCCCAAACCCATCCTGAGGACAGATGTTATGGAGATGGAAGATTTGAAAGAGGGAATGATTCTCAAAGGCACAGTGCGAAATGTGATTGATTTCGGCGCCTTTGTGGATATAGGCGTTCATCAGGACGGACTGGTACATATTTCCGAGCTTTCTGACAAATTTGTGAAACATCCTCTGGAAGTTGTAAGCGTGGGGGATGTGGTAGAGGTAAGAGTTCTCAGCGTGGATGTAAGGAAGAAGAGAATTGGCCTGAGTATGCGGGGAATTTCCTGAGAATGTTGCCTTTTTCCCGATTTTTCTTTATACTGAGAATAAAAGACAGAAAATGGGAAGAGAAGGTGCTGTAATGGGAGAAAAAAGAAAATTTCAGGTTTCCTTTCTGAGAGAAAACTGCAGTGTAACTGTGGAAGAAGGCACAACGGTGCTGCAGGCGGAAATTGAAGGAGGGCTTCAGCCGGATGCACCCTGCGGAGGGATGGGAACCTGCGGTAAATGTAAAGTCCACATTCTCAACGGGAGCCATCCGGGGATTCAGAAAGCCTGCTGTGTGAAGGTGACAGAAGATCTGACCGTGGATTCCTCGGTGCGGGAAGAAGGGGTAGCAATTCTGGAAAACGGGGAGAGTCGTCTGGTGCCGGCTGATCCTATGAAAGCAGAGGGGCTTGACAACCGGTATCTGGCTGCCTTTGACGTAGGGACGACAACAGTGGTGGGCTATCTGTTGGACGGAGAGAGCGGAAAACAGATTGCCCATGCCAGTATGCTGAATCCTCAGTCTCAGTATGGAGCTGATGTAATTATGCGCTGCAATTACGTGCTCCAGAACGAAAAGGGGAAAGAGGCTTTAAGTCATGCCATTCGAACAGCTATGAATCAGCTTCTGGAACGGCTGGCGAAAGATGCATCCATTGATAAGAAACAGATCAGCCAGGTTTCCTTTGTGGGAAACACCTGTATGCATCATCTGTTTCTGGAGCTGAGCCCCGATTCTGTGGTGAAGGCGCCCTACGTGCCGGCCATGAAAGAGCCTGTAACAGCAGAAGCCGGAGAATACGGAATTGAAATCCACCCCCGGGGACGGCTGTTGGTTCTGCCAAACATCGGAGGATTTGTAGGAGCGGATACGGTAGGCTGTCTGCTGGCTACGGATTTTGATCACCGGGAAAAGATTGCTTTAATGATTGATATAGGAACCAACGGGGAGCTGGTTCTGGGGAACAAAGAGAGAATGGTGGCCTGTTCCACCGCCGCCGGTCCGGCTTTTGAGGGAGCGAAGATTCACTGTGGGATGCGGGGTGCAAAAGGAGCCATTGATCATGTCTGGAAAGAGAATGGAGAACTGAGATATTCGGTTATTGGAAAAGGAGAGGCCAAAGGAATCTGCGGTTCCGGTCTGATGGATGCGGTGGCTCTGCTCTTAAAAGAAGAAATTGTAGAATCCTCCGGCCGTTTCTACGATCGGGAGGAGCTGGAAACGGAGTTCGCGCGCAAGCAGGCAGACCGCTTAACAGAGGTGGAGGGGAAACCAGCTTTCTTTCTGGGAGGCCAGGTATTTCTGACCCAGAAAGACATCCGGGAAGTGCAGCTTGCCAAAGGTGCGATGGCGGCGGGAATTACCCTGATGTGTCGGTATCTGGGAATTCAGAAGGAAGAAATTCAGGAGGTGCTGGTGGCGGGAGCCTTTGGAAATTATATGGATCCCAAAAGCGCCTGCGCCATAGGACTGATTCCCCAGGTTCTGCTAAAGAGGGTGCGCCCGGTGGGAAACGCGGCAGGCGAAGGGGCCAAACTGGCCGTGATAAACAGGGAAGAATTTCAGCATGCCGCTTCCATTTATGAAAAGGTGGATTTCCTGGAACTGGCTGCAGAGAAAGATTTTCAGGATGTGTTTGTGGACGAACTGGAATTTCCTGATTATGAAGAAGAATGAGAAAAAGGGTTTTCGAAGCGGAAGCTTTGAAAGCCCTTTTTCTTTCTGCGATTGTCTTAAAATCGCAGCAGAGGGGATATATCTGAGAGTCTGCAGCCGGGGCTGGCATCACAGACCCTCATCAGAAAATTGAGTTTGTCGATGCGCTCGCCGGAGCGGGGAGCTCCGTTTTTAATAAAAGGAACAGAAAGTCCCACGGCCAGATCCATAACCACATCGCCAACTACGCCTCCGGAACGTCCGGACGGGGTGGCGAGCAGGTGGTTTTTCCTGGCAAAGTCATAGGCTTTTAGAGCCTCGGTGATGGTTCCCACCTGATTGGGTTTCAGGATAAAACCATCGATGGCAGCAAGGCGGCAGGCCTTCTGCAGGCGTTTCGGATTGGTGGCAATGAGATCGTCTCCCAGAAGCAAAGCGCCTGTAATCTCCTGGTGGGCTTTCTGCCAGCCGTCCCAGTCGTTTTCGTCTAATAAATCCTCGATGAAGACGAAGGGAAATTTCTCTGTGAGATTTTTTACATACCGGATTAGCTGCCCGGAGGAAACCTGATCTCCTTTCAGCAGATAGGTTCTGGAAACTGGATTGTACATTTCGCTGGAAGCACAGTCCAGGGCAAAGGCCATTTTTTCCGAGTAGCCGCACCTTGCAACGGCTTCCTGCATCAGTTCCAGGACGATTTCCGGATCTTCTGAAGGAGCCGCATAGCCGTAAGAGGGAGCAATTTCCGGACTCTTTCCTCCCAGAAAGCGGGTGAGGACGGACTTTAGTTCCTGGAACGTGTTTACCCCCATTTCCACAGCCTCGTAAATATCGCAGGCTCCGTAAGGGAGAATCAGAAATTCGTTGAAAGGCTGTACCAGATCCGAATAGCGGCCTCCGTTTATGATGTTAAAGCTGGGGATGGGGACAGTTTCAATTTCTTTCTGAGCGATATAGGAATATAAGGGCTGACGGCAGCAGGCCGCGGCGGCCCGAAAAGCGGCGATAGAAACAGAGTAGATGGCATTGCCGCCCAGATTTTTTTTATTTTCTGTTCCGTCCAGTTCTATCATTCTGTGGTCAATGGCAGGAAGATCCAGCACATCCATTCCGATTAAAGCCGGAGCCAGCCGCCGGTTTACATTTTCCACGGCTTTATGTACGCTCATTCCGTGATACTCTTTTGGGTTGTGATCCCTCAGCACAAAAGATTCATACATCCCTACGGAAGAACCGGTGGGAGCGCAGCCGGTACCTGAAAATCCCCCTTCTGTGATAACGTCTACTTCCACCATGGGACGGCATTTACAGTCGATGATCTGCCGCGCATGGATTGCCTGTATTCTGGAATTCATAGGAATTCTCCTTTCCGTTGGTTTTCGCTTTCTATTGCAGGAACGTATAAAATATTAAAGTCGCATAAATTGGTTCCTGTATTTCCGGTGAAAACCGTATCGTTTATTTCTTTTAATGCTTCATAGCAGGAATGTCCGCGAAGAGCGGCATACAGATCCACCCCTTTTTGAAGAGCCCTCTGGAGGCTGGCTGAGTCTGTGAGCCCGCCGGCAACGGGAGTGGTACCGTCTGTTCCCTCAGAGTCGATGGAGAGCATACAGGCGCCCTTTGTTTTGGCCGCCAGAATGGCAAAGGCGGCGGTCAGCTCCTGGGAGGGGCCTCCGTGGCCGGTTATCAGGCGGTTGTCCAAAATCCGGGTCGTAACCTCTCCGGAACTTAAAAGAACACAGGGGGCCGGAAAAGGATTTCCGTAGGCCTGTATCTCCCGGGCGACAGAAGCGAAGAAAGTACCGGCATCCCTGCTCTCTCCTTCCAGAAAAGAAGTGAGGATGAAGGCAGGAATCCCCATGCTTTCGGCAATTTCTTTTGCGTAAATGCAGGAATCCAGTAAAGTGTTTAATAGAAAATAGGTGTTTTCCGGAAATTCCTTGGGAGTTTCGCACTCCGGGCCTGCCTGCATTAAGTATTCCACCACCCGTTTCGGAAGCCTGTCAGCCACGTGATAATCTTTTATGACTCTGCGTGCGTCCTCCAGGGTGGTTTTATCCGGCCCCATGGGAGTGCTGGCGTAATGTTCATAAGGGATTCCGATATTTCCGGTGGCGGGAGTCCCCACGGCATCGCTGATGCCAAAACCAATCAGTTCTGCCCCCACAGACTGAATCCGCTTAGCCAGCATACCGCCGTTCATAGCGGAAATATGGCGGCGGATCGCGTTGATTTCGTAAATATTGGCGCCGGATTTTAACATAACGTCAGTGGTCTGGATTTCATCTTCCAGAGTAATACCCTCTATAGGACAACTCATTAAGGCAGAACTGCCTCCGCTGATAACCACCAGGAACAGATCCTCCGGCCCGGCCTGATCCACCAGTTCCAGTATTTTCTGACAGGCCCGGTAGCCTTCCTGATTAGGAAGAGGATGTCCTCCCACATACACGTCCGTATGATGGAAAACATCCGTTTCCTCCGGAACTTTTACAATAACGATACCTTTTGTCAGGTAGTCTCCCAGGATTTCATCCACTGCCATGGCCATATGATTGCAGGCTTTGCCGGCCCCCAGCAGATACACGTGGCGTTTTTTGGAAAGATCCCAGGTTTTCGTTCCGATATGAAGGCAGGAGCCTTCCATGGACATGATGCTTTTGATTCTCAGGGAGGCATCCAGCCTTTCCAGTGTTTTTTCTGTAATATCTAATACAATTTTTCTGGATTTCACGTCTCCGTGTGAGAGCAGTTCCTCATAATTACGTATTTTTCTCATTTTTTACGCTCCATTCTCAGCAAATAGTGCACAGTAGAAATATACAGAAAAGAAGAATGATTGTACAATGTGTATTATTTGATACAAAAATGTGAGTTTAGTATATTGTAATATATTGCTTAAGTCAATGGATGAGCGAAAAATAATAAAAAAATAGCATTATAAACGAAAAATAGTTATAAAATTGTGCGATAAGTAAAAAATAAAAAGAATACTTGACGAGTATTCTAATATATTATAAGATTAAAAATGTATTAAATAATACATAACGTACAGAAGAAGAATGAAAAAATACGAAAAGGAGAGAATGCCCATGGGGAAAAGAACGGAATTTTTATATTTGTCAGAGAAAGATACCATAGAAGCCGGGGTTCTGGATGTGGAAATGTGTATCGACAATGCTCAGGAAGTATTTAAGCTGTTAAGCATTGGCGATTATCTCATGGGAGGAAGCAGCCATAACAGTCATGGGTTAGGGCTGGTTTTTCCGAAAGAGTCTCCCTTCCCCAATATGCCTCTGGCAGGTCCGGATCGCCGCTTTGTGGCCATGCCGGCGTATCTGGGAGGCGACTTTGATGTCTGCGGAAACAAATGGTATGGATCCAACGCCGCCAATCCGAAAAAGGGTCTCCCGCGTTCTGTACTGACTCTGAATTTAAATGATAAGGATACAGGAGAACCTCTGGCCTTTCTGTCAGCGAATCTGCTGAGCGCGGCAAGGACAGGAGCTGTTCCGGGAGTAGCGGCCCGGTATTTGGCCAGAAAAGATTCTGAGACGGTGGCGGTTCTGGGGTGCGGACAGATCAATCGCTCCTGTCTGAGAAATATCCTGTCCCAGCTTCCGAAGGTGAAGAATATTGTCTGCTACGATATTTTTGAAACTGCATCCAAAAAGTATCTGGACTGGGCCAGGGAGGAGCTGAAGGTGGATGGCCGTACCACAATGGACGTGCAGGACGCTTTAAAGGACGCGGATGTGGTTACAGTGGCTGCCTCCCGCCTGAAACCTCTTTATATAAAAGATGAGTGGCTGAAAGAAGGGGTGACGCTTCTGATTACCGGTCCGGTGCAGACCGATGCTTCTTACTGGATGAGCACCAATTTAATTTATGACAATACAAAGCTTCATGAAACCTATGTGCAGGAAGCGGTGGAGTCCGGCGATAAGGAACAGTATTATGACGGGGTTATCGGAGGGCCTATATATCGTCTCATTGACGCCGGAAAAATGCCGAAACTGCAGGATTCCGTAAGTCTCGGGGATGTGATCCTGGGACAGAAGGAAGGGAGGAAATCAGAAAAAGAAAGAGTGACTTTTGTGGCATGCGGAATGGCTGCTTTCGATGTTGGGCTTGGATATGCCCTGTATCAGAAAGCTCTGGAGAAAGGAATCGGAACGAAATTATTACTCTGGGATTCCCCTTTCCAGGCATAAGGAAAGAGTCTGGAAAGAAGGTTAACGGAAAGGAAAAGGAGGAGGACCTATGAAGAAAAAGTTGAAAAACAAGATCATAACAGGAGGACTGCTTATCTTCTGTATTCTGGCATCCGGCCTGGCCGGCTGTGGGGTTGAAAGAAGTGAGGAAGGCGAAGAAACGGCTGCTGTTGGTGAAACGGAAACTTCGTCCGATGCGGAAGTATCTCTGAGTTTTGCCCATAATGTGGCGGTAGGCGGTGCGGAAGACCAGGCCATTGCCCGTTTTGCAGACCGGGTAAAGGAACTGTCAGACGGAAAAATGGAAATTGTAGTATACGGAAGCGGTCAGCTTGGAAATGAGAGGGACTTAATTGAAGGCGTGCAGCTTGGAACCATTGATATGGCTATGAATACTTCCGCCTACCTTTCTAATCTGGTTCCTCAGTTCGGTATGCTGGATCTTCCATTTTTATATGAAGATTATGAGGATGTCAGAGCAAAACTGGAAGGGGAACCGGGAGAAGAACTGAAGGAAAAAATGGTTGAGGAACAGGGGATTCGTGTCCTGGATTACTGGAATTCCGGGTTCCGTGTGATGATGACCAAAAGCGCCCCTATTCATTCAGCCTCCGATTTAAAAGGAAGAAATATGAGAGCCCCGGAAGTAGATGTTTATGTGGATATGTTTAAGGCTCTGGGAGCAAACGCCACACCCATACCCTTTGGCGAGGTTTATACTTCCATACAGACAGGAGTCGTTGACGGCGTAGAGGTATGTGCGGAAGAAATGTATACCATGAAGTTTTATGAGGTTGGAAAATACATAGCAGTTACCAATCATATCTTCAGTTCCCAGATTCCGGTCATTAATGAGGATGTTTATCAGGGGCTGACGGAAGAGCAAAGAGAAATCCTGGATCAGGCCATGAGTGAAGCCACTGACTGGGAATGGGAGTACTTTATGGAAGCGGATGCGGAAGCGTTAAAAGAGATGGAGGCGGAAGGAATTGAGATTACCTATCCGGAACGTCAGGAGTTTATGGATGCATGTGCGTCTATGAAAGAGGAATATGCAGAGAAATACGACGCGAAGGATTTACTGGAGAAACTGGATGCCTGAGAAAGAACGAAGACGGTAGTTAGGAGGGATGTCTGTTGAGTGAAGCTGCCATGAAAAGGATTGATAAAGGCATGCTCAGGCTGAAGCAGGCCATAGAGTGGATAATTTTCTTGCTTTTTATTGTTGTGGTACTTTCCGGTTTTGTGCAGGTAATCGGCCGGGAGTTTCTTCACAAGTCGTTTATCTGGAGCGAAGAACTGTGCCGTTATGCCGGGGTCTGGCTTGTTATGCTGGGAACCGCTGTGCTTTTCGGGAGTGATTCTCATATTTGTCTGGACTATTTTCTTCTGAAATTTCCGGAAAAAGTCCAGAAGTGCATTATGCTGGTAAACTATGTGGTTATGATTTTTACTATGGGATGGTTTTCTTACTACACCATTGTCATGATACAGGGGACGGGAACAACGCCATCTCCTGCGTTGGGAGTGCCTATGGGAATTATTTATCTCTGTCTGGTTTTGTGCGGGATTTTTTCTATTGTATTTCTGCTTTATTCGGCAGTGAAATATTATTTTTACCCAAAATCTGAGGCAGAAGAGGAAGGAGGGGATACCAGGTGACCATAGCAATTCTGGTAATTGTATTTTTTGTTTTTCTGTTCCTGGGAATGCCCATTGGAGCTGCCCTTGGCATTTCTTCCATTTTATCTCTTTTGTCGGCAGATCTGCCGGGGATCCTTTTATCCCAGCGGACGTTTGTGCAGTTGGACGCCTTTTCTCTGATGGCGGTGCCGATTTTCATTCTGGCAGGAGAGGTAATGGCCTCTGCCGGAATTACCAAGAAAATTGTAGAATTTGCTTCTTCCCTGGTAGGTCATTTAACGGCCGGCCTGGCTCAGACCAGTATTCTGGGAGCCATGCTGATGGCCGGGATTTCCGGCTCCGCAGCGGCCGATGCCTCTGCTCTCGGGGGAATGTTGATTCCGGCTATGAAGGACGAAGGGTATGATGATGATTTTGCGGCGGCAGTGATTGCCTCCTCCAATGTAATCGGCCCCATTATTCCGCCCAGTATTATGATGATTATCTATGGTTCCATGACCAGCGTCTCCATTGGAGATATGTTTGTGGGAGGCGTAGTTCCGGGAATCTGCTTCGGTCTTGCCCTGATGGTGATTACCTATCTGATTTCCAGAAAGAGAAATATTCCGAAGAAAAAACGTGCCACCCTGAAAGAAATCTGGGCAGCTTTCCGAAAGGCGATCTGGGCGCTGCTGACTCCGGTGATTATTGTGGGCGGAATTTTATCAGGAATGTTCACTCCTACGGAGTCAGGAGTTATGGCTGTGGTTTATGCCCTTGCGGTGGGACTCATAAGCAGAACCATTAAACTGAAAGATATAAAACCCATTGTAATACGGGCGGCTTACGCCACCACAACGCCCATGTTTCTGATAGGAATCTCTTCGGTTTTCGGATGGATACTGGCCCGCAATAATTTCCCGGTAATGGCCGGAAATCTTTTAAGTTCCATTACCACCAACCCCTGTATTTTTATTCTGATTATCTGGGCCTTTTATCTGTTCATCGGCTGCTTTATGGAGGATACGGCGGCAATGATTATTTTAACGCCGGTTCTGGCGCCTATCGCCGCATCCTATGGCTTTGATCCTGTTCATTTCGGCGTCTTTACCGTTGTGACTCTGCTCATTGGATGCGTGACTCCTCCGGTGGGAATGCTGTTGTTTATTACAAGTTCCATTGCGGAGATTAAACTGGCAAAACTGTATAAAACCATTGTACCCTTTGCGGTGACGCTGGCGCTGATTGCCCTTGTGATGGGGCTGGTTCCCCAGATGGTAACCCTGCTGCCTTCCGTTATTCACGGATAAGGAAATACCCTAAGGGCCTGGATGCCATTGGGCAGAAATAAGGAAAGGAAAGGAGAGCGGATATGACGCATGAGGAAATGATTTACCGGGCGATTCGGGGAGAAGACTTAAAGGAGTTGCCCTTCGTACCGAGACTGGATTTGTGGTATCAGGGAAATAAACTGCAGAATACCCTCCCGGACAAATATAAAAATGCCTCTTTAGTGGAAATTCTGGATGATTTGGGACTGGGTTATCACTGTGTGGTACCTGATTTCAGTACGGTAGAGTCCCTGGAAGACTATGCAGATGTGGGACTGGGGATTCACCGGACCCAATCTGTGTTTTACACAGTGGAATTTGATGTGGAAAGAAAAGTGGAACAGGACGGACCGAAAATCAACACCGTTTATCACACCCCTTACGGAGATTTAACGACCCAGATTCACTATGACGAACAAATGCGGCTTTCGGGAATTACCCAGCCTCTGGTGACTAAGTTTGCTATTCAGGAGGAAGAGGATTACCAAAAGCTGGCCTATATTTTTGAACGGGGAAGGGTGAAACCCAGATATGAATACTACGACCGGCTGAAAGAGAAAATCGGTGACCGGGGGCCTGTGGTGGGATTCCAGTACGAGGGAGGTTCCCCCATGCACGCGCTGTTAAAGGAGATGACGCCCTTTGAAACCTTCTGGTACAATACAGTGGACTGTCCGGAGCTTATGGAGGGCGCCTGTGAGAGCATCCGGAAACTGTTAAGGGAGATTCTGATGGTGATGGCCGACTCTCCCTGTGAGATTTTATATGTGGGGGCAAATTACGATTCTATGTCTACCAACCCCAGGTTTTTCCGGGACTTTATTACAGAAGAGCTGAAATGGAGTTCTCAGTATCTCCATAGTAAAGGGAAACTTCTGCTGACTCATACCGACGGAGACAATACAGGGCTGCTGGAGGAATATGTGAAAGCAGAGGTTGATGTGGCAGATTCCATCTGTCCGGCGCCCATGACGAAACAAAGTCTGGGAGAAATCCGGGAAGCTTTTGGCGGTAAAATTGCTATCTGGGGAGGAATTGCGGCCATCAGTGTTCTGGAGGACAGTATGACTGATTATGAGTTTGAGAAATATCTGGATAAAACTCTGGAAGCGGCAGGAGACGGTCGGCGGCTGATTTTGTCCATTGCGGATTCCACACCTCCGGCGGCCAAATTTGACCGGCTGCTGACTATTATGAAGAAAGTAAAAGAATTCGGGGCGGTAAAATAAGAAGATAAGACCGGTCGGCGGTGATGGCTGTTTCAGCAGTCATCACCGTTTTTAGGGAAGAGGTTTAAAGACCCAGATAAAATCCCTGACTGAGAATGGTTTCTGTGCGTTCCAGCATTTTACGGGATTCTTCCGGATTGGCCTGCGCAATGGCTGCAATGAGAAAGTTGGTCAGGCACAGGGGCGCTGCGTAAGAGTTTTTGTAATAGACGCTGGAGATGGTGCAGGGCAGCAGGACATCTCCGTAGCCGGTAACGGAAGTGATGTTCTGGCTGGTGATGAGAATGATTTTCACTCCGCAGCTTCGGAACCAGGAGAGCATGGTGGTGGCAGTTTTTGAGTACCGGGGAAACAGGTAAGCGATGCAGACGTCTCCCGGCTGGGCGAAATTAATCTCCTCTGGGTAAATCATTCCTGTGGAGGAAATCAGGTGCACGTTGGGTTTGATTTCTCCGATTCGGGAGGCCAGATAATGGGCAATGGAAAAGGAAGCCCGCATCCCCAGTACGAAGAGGTTTTTCGCCTGGGAAATCAGTTGGATGGCCTGTTCCAGATCTTCGTCTTTTTGCAGGGAGAGGGTCTTATTGATGTTGTTCAGATCGTTGGAAAAGGATTGCTGGAGAAGCTGGTTTTTGGGAATCTGCAGATTCGTCTTATCGAAACGATCCGGCAGAGCCACTTTGGTTCGTATATTATCCTGAATATCTTTCTGCATATCGCTGTAGCCGTGATAGCCGAGTACCCGGGAGAAACGGATGACCGTAGTGGTGCTTACGCCGATTTTTTCGGCCAGATCTTCCAGGGTATCAAAGGCGATGTTATCCTGATTGTCGAGCAGATAATTGGCGATGGATTTCTGGGAATGGGTGAAAGAATCATAGTTCTCTGTGAGTTTCTGAAAAAAATTATCCATGAAGAACCTCCTGTTCACTGGTGTATTTTCCTATTCTAACATTTTTGAAAAGGATAAGCAATTCCCCGGGATGAAGTTGCGGGAAGGTCTTGTCTGTACAGAAACGCAAAAAATTGGTATAATCTGGAAGGGAGGGATAAAACTGTGAACTTACCGGAAATTCGTGAGATGAAAGGTTCTGCCAGGAACCAGATTTATGAAAATATGAAGCAATGGATCATTGAGGGAACATTAAAGCCGGGAGAGAAAATTTCCGACTTTGACATTGCGTCCCATTTCCATGTGAGCCGCACGCCGGTAAGGGAGGCATTTCAGCAGCTGGAAATGCAGAAACTGATCCGTTCCTATCCGGGAAAAGCCACCTTTGTCACAGAGATGGAGACGGAAAATATCGGGCAGTGGTATCTGCCGATGATAAGCCTTCAGCAGCTTGCGGCCTCCATGGCTGTGGAAAAGGTGACAGAAGAACAGATTTTGCAGCTAAAGGAGAAGGGCGAAGTCTTTTCCCGTCTTGTGGAAAGCAGGGGGGAGCCTATGGAACTTCTCCAGGCAGACAGAGACTTTCATGAATATATTCTGGAGATTGCGGGAAACGATTATATTATTGATTTCTGCAATACTCTCTGGACGCACATTCTGCGTCTGGAATACCGGTTTTTTAAGGAAACGGCTACTCTGGAAGAATCAGTCTGGGATCATCAGGAGCTGATTAAGGATTTGGAAATCCGGGACAGTTTTACCATTTCCATGATTACGAAAAGACACTGGGAGAGAACAGCCATGGAAATTGAATTTATAAACCGTTTGGGCTGAGGATACGCCGTAGCCTTGGAGGATTGGCAAAAAGCTCTTGCAAACCGGAAGGGAAAAGAATATAATAAAAACAAATAAAAGAAAATTCTTCGGGGCAGGGTGCAATTCCCTACCGGCGGTAAAGTCCGCGACCCGCGAAAGCGGCTGATTTGGTGAGATTCCAAAACCGACAGTACAGTCTGGATGAGAGAAGAAATTAAGAAGCCAGAACTTCCTGATCCCCGTTGTTTCGGGGATCTTTTATTATGTAACAGAATTATAACTGGCTTTTCCAATAAATTCACTCAAAGAATTTCCTTTTATTTCTGTATAATAAAAATGAAAAAGGAGAGAATGACATGAGTGAGCAAGTGATTCGAAGACAACAGGAAATGAACAGAAGTAAACTGCGTACCCTTGTGCAGGTGGGCATGCTGGGTGCGGCCGCAGGCGTTTTAATGAATTTTGAATTTCCGATTCCGGTTCTGGCGCCGCCTTTTTATCAGATGGACTTTTCAGAGATTCCGGTTCTGGTGGGGGCCTTTGCCATGGGGCCTGTGGCGGGGATGCTGATTGAACTGATTAAAATCCTTCTGCACTTTGTACTTCATGGCAGTACCACAGCGGGGGTGGGAGAATTTGCCAACTTTGTTATGGGCTGTGCCTTTCTGATTCCGGCAGGCATGATTTACCGGTATCATCACAGGAAGACCAGAACCCACGCCCTTGTGGGAATGGCGGCGGGTACGATCTCCATGACGGTCGTAGCGTGCTTTGTAAACGTTTTTGTGATGCTGCCGTTGTATGGGAAAGCTTTTGGTATGCCGGTTGAGGCTTTTGTTGAAATGGGAACAGCCGTGCAGGGCGTGGTGCACAACCTGTTTACTTTTGCCGTATTTATTATCGCTCCCTTTAATCTGTTTAAGGGAATTGTGATTTCTGTGATTGTTACATTAATTTATAAGAGAATCCGCGTGGTTTTGCGGGGAGATTGAGGTTAGAAAATGGGTAAAATTCATGAAGTGCAAAAACTTACGGATAATCCTTATGTAAATCTGTATCAGGTAGAGGCAACCAGCGTTCATCAGACTCCGGTATCCTACTATGTGGCTTCCAGGGCAGTTCGGACGGAAGATCTGAAGCTGAAAACAAGAGAGAACCGGCCTGACGGGGTGATTATTTACAGCCTGTATGGGGAAAAGAAGGATCGGGTTGTTCTGGTGCGGCAATACCGTTATACCCTGGGGGATTATATTTATGAATTTCCGGCAGGACTTGTGGAAAAAGAGGAAGATTTCCACCAGGCGGCCATCCGGGAGATGAGAGAAGAGACGGGACTTACCTTTACCCCTCTTTTGGCAGATGAGGTTTATGAAAAGCCGTTTTTTACCACGGTGGGAATGACGGATGAGTCCTGCGCCACCGTTTACGGATATGCCGACGGAACGGTGAGTCAGAAAAATCAGGAAGACAGCGAGGAGATTGAGATTGTTCTGGCCGATAAAAACGAAGCCAGAAGAATTCTGCGGGAAGAAAATGTGGCCATTATGTGTGCGTACATGCTGATGCATTTTATAAACGGCAGAGAGGAAGAACCATTTTCTTTCCTGGAAGGAATGAAAGATAGTTAAAAAACGGTGCTGAAAGAAACGCGATCCCAATAAGATAGTAATAAGCGATTGGCGCGTCTCTTCGTTTCAGATTTTGAGACGAAGGGGCGCGCTGTTTATCTGGAGGTTTCTATGGATGACCAGAAGATGGATAATCTTTTAAACCTGGCCTTTGATTCTTCGCAGGAAGAAAGGGAGAAATCCTTTGATTTAAATGTGGGATACGATCCCCGGACCAATCTGTGGGATGTAATTGTGAAATATTCCGGGGAACTGGAGGAAATTTTAGAAGAGGGGATGAGCGCTGTTCCGCTGCTGAATCAATATGCGGTTATGACAATGACCCAGGAAAAGATTCAGAGGCTGGCCCAAAAAGAGAGGGTAGAATATATTGAAAAGCCCAAAAGACTGTTTTTTGCCGTATTTGAGGCTCTGCAGGCTTCCTGTATCCGTTCCCTTCAGCTTCCGCCTGCCGGCTTAAGCGGGAAAGGGGTTCTGGTGGGAATGGTGGATTCGGGAGTGGACTATCGTCATCCGGATTTCCGGAAGGAGGACGGAAGCACCCGGATCTTAAGTCTCTGGGATCAGACCGTCCGGGGGACGCCGCCCAGAGGATATCAGATGGGAGCAGAGTTTACCAGGGAACAGATTGATCAGGCTCTTTTAAGCAGTTCGGAGGGGGAGGGCTATGAGCTGGTTCCCAGCCGGGATCTGAGCGGACACGGAACCCAGGTGCTTGGAATTGCCGCGGGAAACGGGAGAGCCTCCCAGGGACTGAACCGGGGCGTGGCCTGGGAAAGTGATTTGATGGTGGTGAAGCTGGGGGCGCCGCGGGAAAATTCTTTTCCCAGAACAACGGAACTGATACAGGGAATCGACTATCTGATCCGTCAGTCTCTGGAACGGAACCAGCCCATGGCATTGAACCTGAGCTTCGGCAATAACTACGGCTCCCATCAGGGGGATTCCCTGCTGGAGACCTATCTGGACAGTGTGGCGACTATGGGACGAAACAGTATCTGCGTGGGAACCGGAAATGAAGGAAGCCGTTTCGTGCATACCTCAGAGACGGTAAAAAACGGGGAGGTAAAGGAGGTGCAGCTATCTATCAGTTCATACGAGAGTGTGATGAATATCCAGCTCTGGAAGGCCTATGTGGATGAACTGGAAATCTACCTGATTGCTCCTTCCGGGGAAACGGCGGGCCCCTTTTACGAGAGGCTGGGTCCTCAGCGGTTTTTGCTGGGCAATACGGATATTCTGGTTTACTATGGGAAGCCCAGCCCCTTTCAGCTCACCCAGGAAATTTACATGGATTTTATTCCACGGGATACGTACATTGACCAGGGAATCTGGAGAATCCGTCTTATAGGGAGGCGGGTAGTGCGGGGGACGGTGAATCTCTGGCTTCCGGGAGGCGGCGCTTTAAATGAAAATACGGGATTTTATTTTTCCAGTCCGGATATTACTCTGACCATTCCCTCTACGGCCCGCAAGGTCATCGCCGTAGGCGCCTATGATTCCGCTCAGGATACTTATGCGGAATTTTCCGGCCGGGGGTATCTGGGAGCGGATCAGTTTGTGAAACCGGATTTGGCCGCTCCCGGCGTGGGCATTACCGCGCCCAGTCCCGGAGGGGGCTACCGGGAAGTGACGGGAACGTCCTTTGCCGCGCCCTTTGTGACAGGCAGCGCCGCTCTTATGATGCAGTGGGGAATCCTGCAGGGACGGGATCCTTATTTATATGGGGAAAAACTGCGGGCCTATTTAAGGAGAGGAGCAAGACAGATCCGGGGGCTGGAATCATGGCCCAATGCACAGATGGGATACGGGGCTTTGTGTCTGGCAGACAGTCTGCCTCAGGGATTGGTTTGACAAAGAGAGGATTTGCCTTTACAATAGGCAAAAAAGCAACAGCAGGAGGTAGGAAAAGATGAAACTGTGGGAGAGAAACGTAAGAAAAGTAGTACCCTATACACCGGGAGAACAGCCCCAGGACGGACAGATGATTAAATTAAATACAAACGAGAACCCCTATCCGCCGGCTCCAGGAGTAGAGAAGGCCCTGAGAGGTTTAAGTGCAGAGCAGATGAGGCTGTATCCGGATCCTAAAGCGAAAATTCTGGTGGAAGCCCTGGCAGAGTACTATGGACTGAAAGAAGAACAGGTATTTGTGGGCGTGGGTTCCGACGACGTACTGGCTATGTGCTTTCTGACTTTTTTTAATTCGGAAAAACCGATTCTGTTTCCGGATATTACCTATTCCTTTTATGATGTGTGGGCAGAACTGTTTCGGATTCCCTACCGCCGGCCCTTGCTGAATGATGCTTTTCAGATTCAGGCAGAAGACTATTTCGGAGAAAATGGAGGAATTATTTTCCCCAATCCCAATGCGCCTACAGGAGAAGTACTCTCCCTGGAGAAGATTGAGGAGATTCTGAAGCATAACCGGGATGTGGTGGTTATTGTGGATGAGGCTTATGTGGATTTTGGGGCAAAATCCGCCTTGCCTTTGACAGAAAAGTATGATAACTTACTGGTAGTGCAGACCTTTTCCAAGTCCCGTTCCATGGCAGGAATGCGGATTGGATTTGCCATGGGAAATCCGGATCTGATCCGCTGCCTCAATGAGGTGAAGTATTCCTTTAACTCCTATACCATGGATCGCACGGCGCTGATAAGCGGAGCAGAGGCTATCCGTGATCGGGAGTATTTTGAGAAAACTACGGCTAAAATTGTGGAAACCAGAGAATGGGCGAAGGAGCAGCTTCGCCGGCTGGGATTTACCTTTGGAGATTCTCAGGCCAACTTTCTGTTTATCACCCACAGGGACTGCGAAGCTTCCGGACTCTATGAGGCGCTGAGGAAGGCACATATTTATGTCAGATATTTCTCCTCTCCCAGAATTGACAATTATCTTCGGGTAACAATCGGGACCAGAGAAGAAATGGAAACGTTGATTGCATTTTTGGGTAATTATTTATCAGAAAAGAAGAAAGGTTGAAAATTTTTATGGATGTACTGGTCGAGTGGTTTACCGCTAATTTGTCTCCCTATGTTTCAGAACAGGCAGTGATTTTTATTATTTCCATGATTCCCATTCTGGAATTAAGAGGAGGGCTTCTGGCTGCTTCCCTTCTGGAAGTGCCGGCGCTGAGCGCAATCCCTCTGTGCATTGTGGGAAATATTATTCCCATTCCCTTTATTTTACTTTTTATCCGCCAGATCTTTAAACTGCTGAAAAAGACGAGGCTGTTTCGCAGACTGATTCAGAAACTGGAAGATCGCGCCATGAAGAAAAGTGATCAGATTAAGAAGTATGAGTTTTGGGGTCTGATGTTGTTTGTGGGCATTCCTCTTCCCGGAACCGGCGCCTGGACAGGAGCGCTGATCGCTTCTCTTCTGGAGATTGATATTCGCAAGTCCTCTCTGGCAATTTTCGGCGGCATTTTAATGGCGACGGTGATTATGTATCTTTTTTCTTACGTTCTGGTGGGAAATATTGTAAGCTAAAAGGGACTGTCTTAACTTAGAACCCATTGTTTCAAAGACAAAGGACTTCTTAATTTAAGACAGTCCTTTTCTATAAAGAGGAGGTAGAAACGTGAAAACATTTTTAAAAAATGCATATGTAATTACAATGAATCCCAAAAGAGAGGTCTATGAGAACGGTTCGGTGCTCATTGACGGTGACAGAATCGTGGATGCGGGCTTTGTAAAACAGCCCGATGACTGCCGGGAGGTAGTAGACTGTAAGGGGAAAATCGTGATGCCAAGTTTTGTCAACACCCATACCCATACTTCTCAGCAGCTTGCCAGAGGACTGGCGGATGATGTGGATCTTCTGACCTGGCTCAGGGAACGGATCTGGCCTTATGAGAGCAATATGACAGAAGAGGATTCCTATATTTCCACTTTGCTGTTCTGCGCGGAACAGATTAAAGCAGGCTGTACTTCCATTGCCGAGCCGGGAGGACAGCATGTGGCAGGAATGGTCAGGGCAGTGGAAAAAGCGGGAATCCGGGCGAAACTGGCGAAATCTGTCATGGACTGCGGAGAAGGACTTCCGGCCGTCTGGCAGAAAAGCACGCAGGAAGAACTGGATATTCAGGAAGAACTGATAAAGAAATTTAATCACACGGCAGAGGACAGGATTCAGGTCTGGTTCGGAATCCGTACCATTTTTAATGCCACGGATGAATTGATTCTGCGAAGCAAGGAGCTTGCGGATAAATACGGCGTGGGCGTACATATGCATATCGCAGAGGCGAAGGCAGAAGTGGAATATGCCAGAGAAACCAGAGGGGTGACTACGGTAACCCACCTGAATAATCTGGGATTCCTGGATAAAAATGTGATTGCCGCCCATGCGGTATGGCTGACCAATGAGGAAGTGGAAATGTTCCGGAAACATCAGGTAAAAGTCTCTCATAATCCGGCGTCTGCCATGCGTGTACTGGGATTTGCCAAAATTCCCCGGATGTTAAGAGAGGGAGTCTGTGTGGCTCTGGGCACCGACGGAGCCCCAACCAATAACCGGATGAACATGGTGGATGAAATGTGGGTAACGTCTCTGATTCACAAAGGCTGGAGACTGGAACCGGATGCGGTAAAGGCAGAAGAAATTCTGGCCATGGCAACCATAAACGGGGCCCGGGCTGTGGGAGATGAAGGCATATGCGGCAGTCTGGAGGCCGGGAAGAAGGCAGATCTGATTATAATAGATCCGGACTGTTCTGTGGACATGCTTCCCATTCATGATCCCATTGCCAATCTGGTTACTTCCATGCACAGCACCAATATTGAAAGCACCATGTGCGACGGAAAATGGCTGATGAAAGACCGGAAACTCCTGACAATTGACGAAGAGGAGATTATCCGGGAAGGAAAAGAACATGCCAGGGAAATCTGCAGACGGGGAGGAATAAAGCTGCCGGAACGTTTCCCGGTGAAGAGACGTTAATAAAAATCAGAAGTGAAAAAGCTGGTTCAGGGCGTTTTTTGCAGAAATGTGTCGAAGAGATTTTGTGGACAGAATGTGACAAGTGTGATAAACTCAAATAGAAATGAAACAAAAACACATCCCGTCCATTCAGACAATAATTCCATTTTGAGATGCTAACAAGGATAGAGAGGTAGAAGATGAGAGAGAAGTATGAGTCGCTGTCACTGAGTGTACTCCGTGACCTGGCGAAAGCAAGAGGAATGAAAGGAATTTCCGCCCTGAAAAAAAGTGATCTGATTGAACGTATGCTCCAGGAAGATCAGAAAGAAGAGACAAAACAGCAGAAAGAGACGGAAAACAGCAGAGAAATTCGGGTGGAAAGACAGGAAAAACAGGAAAAACAGGAGAGAGAAACCAGGATGCCTCCGGAGACGGCCCAGTTGGACAGCGGAGAAAAGGCAAACGGTATCCTGGAAGTTCTTCCCGACGGCTATGGGTTTATCCGAAGTGAAAATTATCTGCCGGGAGAGAATGACATTTATGTTTCTCCGTCCCAGATTCGGCGGTTTAATTTAAAGACAGGGGATATTCTCCAGGGCAACATCCGGGTGAAAACCCAGGGAGAGAAATTCAGCGCCCTGTTATATGTGACATCCATTAATGGCTTTGCCCCCAATGAGAGCCTGAGACGATACAATTTTGAAGAAATGACGCCGATTTTCCCCAATGAACGGCTCGTTCTGGAGCGGCCTCACGGAAGCCTTGCCATGCGGATTGTGGATCTGATAAGCCCCATAGGAAAAGGGCAAAGGGGCATGATTGTATCTCCGCCGAAGGCAGGTAAGACCACCTTAATGAAAGATGTGGCCAAATCCATTTTAAGGAATAACAGAAAGATGCATCTGATCATTCTTCTGATTGACGAACGTCCGGAAGAGGTGACCGATATTAAGGAAGCCATTCAGGGAGCCAATGTGGAAGTTATTCATTCCACCTTTGATGAACTCCCGGAACACCATAAAAGGGTGTCGGAGATGGTGGTGGAGCGGGCCAAGCGCCTGGTGGAGCACAGACAGGACGTGACTATCCTTCTGGATTCCATGACCCGTCTGGCCAGAGCATATAACCTGGTTATCCCGCCAAGCGGAAGAACTCTTTCAGGAGGTCTGGATCCGGCCGCCTTACATATGCCGAAGCGGTTCTTCGGCGCAGCCAGAAATATGAGAGAAGGCGGAAGCCTCACGATTCTGGCCACAACTCTGGTGGATACAGGAAGTAAAATGGATGATGTAATCTATGAAGAATTTAAAGGAACCGGAAATATGGAGCTGGTATTAGACAGAAAACTGCAGGAGAAACGGGTATTTCCTGCGATTGATATACAGAAATCCGGTACCAGAAGGGAAGATTTGCTGTTATCTGACGAAGAGATGGAAGCAGTTTATTCCATGCGGAGAGCTTTAAATGGAATGAAGTCCGAAGAGGCAGTGGAACAGATTCTCAATATGTTTGCCAGAACGGAAAATAACCGGGAATTTGTTCAGACTGTAAAAAAACAGAAATTTCAATAAAGCGGTTGCATTCCTGAACAGGATATGCTATAATTTGAAAGCTGTTTAGAAATTGAAGCAATTATGAACGTATAGAAAGAGAAACTGACATAGAGAGGTGAAAGAAATGAGAGAAGGAATCCATCCAAATTACTATCAGGCAACTGTAACCTGCAACTGCGGCAATACTTTTGTAACAGGTTCTACAAAGAAAGACATTCACGTGGAAATCTGCTCCAAATGCCATCCGTTCTACACAGGACAGCAGAAAGCAGCTCAGGCAAGAGGACGTATTGATAAGTTTAACAGAAAATACGGCATGAACAAATAATTCAGAGTATATGGTATGCAAGAACAGGTTGAGGTTGGGAAATCTCAACCTTTCTTTGAATAGAGGGAAATAAAATATGAAGTCATCAAACATTGGCGGACAGGCAGTAATGGAAGGCATCATGATGCGCCATAAAGACAAATATTCCGTAGCGGTTCGCAAGCCCAATCAGGAAATAGAAGTCAAAGTGGAGGATTATAAAAGTCTCTTTGGGAACCGTGAAATTCTTAAAAAGCCCATTGTCCGGGGAGTTGTCAGCTTTGTGGATTCTCTGGTGGTGGGAACGAAATGTCTGATGTATTCGGCTTCCTTTTATGAAGAGGAAGAGGAGGAAAACCAGGAGGAACTGACGCAGGAAGAGCGGGAAGAAAAGGAGCGCAAAGAGGCCAGGGCAGAGAAAATCATGATGTATGGAACCATGGTTTTTTCCATTGTTCTGTCCGTAGGGATTTTTATGGTGCTGCCCTATCTGCTGGCCAGCCTTCTGCGGAAGGCAGGTGCAACGGAAGTTCTGGTAACTGTGGCGGAAGGATTTGTAAAGACCGGGATTTTTCTGGGATATATGGTGCTGATTTCCAGGATGAAAGATATTCAGCGGGTGTTTATGTACCATGGAGCAGAGCATAAGTGCATCAACTGTGTGGAACATGGAATGGATCTGACGGTGGAGAATGTAATGGCCAGTTCCCGGCAGCATAAGCGGTGCGGAACCAGCTTTCTGCTGCTGGTGATGGTGGTGAGTATCCTGTTTCATTTTGTATTTGTGGCAGTACCGTTTCTGTGGCTGCGGGTAGTTGGAAGAATTCTGCTGGTGCCTGTGGTGGCAGGTGTTTCCTATGAGTTCATTCAGCTTGCAGGACGCAGTGAGAACAAGCTGGTCTGCCTTCTCAGTAAACCGGGGCTGGCGCTTCAGAAGCTGACCACAAGAGAGCCGGATGCCCATATGGCGGAAGTGGCCATTGCGGCAGTGGAAGCCGTCTTTGACTGGAAAGCCTATTTAAAAGAAGAATTTCAGAAAGAATATCCCGAAGAGGAGGAGACAAAATCCGAAGAAGAAATGCAGGGAGAAGCCGTATGAGTACGTACAGACAGATGTGCCTGGAAGGAGAAAAAAAGCTTAGAGACAGCCGGATAGAGGAATGGAAACTGGACGCCTGGCTTCTGGCGGAATCTGCCTTCGGAATTTCCAGAGCCTGGTACTTTGCCCACGGGGAGGAAGAAGCTCCTCCGGAACAGATTCAGAAATATTGGGAATGGATTGAGAAGCGGTCAGACCATATCCCTTTACAGCATCTGACCGGACAGGCCTTTTTCATGGGCATGGAGTTTTCTGTGGATGAACGGGTTTTGATTCCCCGACAGGATACGGAAATTCTGGTGGAAACGGCTCTGGAGAAAATAAAGGAGCCCATTCGCCTGTTGGATATGTGTACCGGTTCCGGCTGCATTTTACTAAGTATTCTGTATCTGGCAAAAGAGCGGGGGATTTCCTGCCAGGGTATCGGGGCGGATATTTCAGCAGAAGCCCTGGAAGTGGCGGGGAAAAACAGACAGAAATACCGGCTTGACGCCAGACTGGTGGAGAGTAATTTATATGAGAAACTGGAGGGGGATTTTGATATGCTGGTATCGAATCCCCCTTATATCCCTACCGGGGAAATAGAAGAACTGATGGAGGAAGTCCGGGATCACGATCCCATTCTGGCCCTGGACGGAAGGGAAGACGGTTTGTATTTTTACCGGGAAATTATAAAGGATGCCCATAGATATTTGAAACCGGAGGGCTGGATTTTGCTGGAAATCGGGTGCAGTCAGGCAGAAGAGGTGATGAAACTGCTGACAGAGCACGGCTTTACAGAGATTTCGGTGAAAAAAGATCTGGCCGGTCTGGATCGGGTGGTAACTGGCAGGAGAAAGGCCATAAGAAAACAGGAGGAAGAACATGTTTGATAAATTAGAAGATCTGCTGATTCGATTTGAAGAGGTGTTAAGTGAACTGGGAGAGCCGGGCGTAACGGATAATCAGCAGCGGTTTCAGAAACTGATGAAGGAACAAAGCGAGCTGCAGCCCATTGTGGACACTTATAAAGAATATAAAGACTGCCGTCAGACGGAAGAGGACAGTCTGACAATGCTGGAAGAGGAAAAAGACGAAGAAATGCGCGAAATGCTCAAAGAAGAGCTGAGCGATGCCAAAAAGAGAATTGGAGAACTGGAGAGGGAACTGAAAATCCTGCTTCTTCCAAAGGACCCCAATGATTCCAAAAACGTGATTGTGGAAATCCGTGCGGGAGCCGGCGGAGACGAAGCGGCTCTCTTTGCTGCAGAAGTTTACCGGATGTATGTAAAATATGCGGAAACACGCCGCTGGAAGACAGAGATGTTAAGTTTGAATGAAAACGGAATCGGAGGATTTAAGGAAGTTACCTTTATGATTCAGGGTGCGGGCGCTTACTCCAGACTGAAATACGAAAGCGGCGTTCACCGTGTGCAGAGGGTCCCGGAGACAGAATCCGGAGGAAGAATTCATACCTCCACCTGCACGGTGGCCATTATGCCGGAAGCAGAAGAGATTGATTTCCAGCTGGATTTAAACGACTGCAAGTTTGATGTGTTCCGTGCTTCGGGAAACGGAGGCCAGTGCGTTAATACCACCGACTCGGCGGTACGTCTGACCCATATCCCCACAGGAATCGTGATTTCCTGTCAGGATGAAAAGTCCCAGTTAAAGAATAAAGACAAAGCTCTGAAAGTACTGCGTTCCCGTCTGTATGAAATGGAACTGGCAAAGCAGCATGACGAAGAGGCGGAAGCCAGAAGAAGCCAGATTGGAACCGGGGATCGTTCGGAGAAAATCAGAACCTATAATTTCCCCCAGGGAAGAGTAACCGATCACAGAATCAAGCTGACACTCCACCGTCTGGACGCCATCTTAAACGGAGATCTGGAAGAGGTTATCGACAGCCTGACTGCAGCAGATCAGGCGGCAAAATTAAGCAAATTACAGGAAGTTTAAGCGGTTGTCAGAGTTCTGCCAAATGTAGTAAAATAAGGCAGGAATACAAAAGGCAAAGGAAAAGGAGCAAACAGCGGGAGTAAAAAATGAAAAAAACAGCACTCGTCATTATGGCGGCAGGAATCGGAAGCCGTTTCGGAAAGGGAATCAAACAGCTTGCGCCGGTGGGACCCGGAGGAGAGATTATCATGGATTATTCCATCCATGACGCCCTGGAAGCGGGTTTTAATAAAATTGTATTTATTATTCGAAAAGATCTGGAAGAAGAGTTTCGCAGAGTCATCGGCAGCCGGATAGAGAAAGTTGCCGAAGTTGCCTATGTCTTTCAGGAACTGTCGGATATACCGGAAGGAATCCAGGTTCCCGAGGGAAGAACCAAGCCCTGGGGAACGGGGCAGGCAGTCCTGTGCTGCCGGGCAGTTCTGGATGAGCCGTTTATTGTCATTAATGCAGATGACTATTATGGAAAGGAAGCCTTTGTAAAAGTCCATGATTTTCTGGTGGCGGATCGCCCGGAATCGGAAAAAATGCAGATTTGCATGGCCGGATTTATTCTTGGAAATACTTTAAGCGACCATGGTTCGGTGACCAGAGGAATCTGCCGCCTGGGAGAAAACCGGGAGTTAATCGGCATCAAAGAAACTCATGATATTATAAAGACCTGTCAGGGAGCGGCAGTGACAGCCGGAGACGGAACCCGTATCCCGGTGGATGTAAACAGTCTGGTATCTATGAATATGTGGGGTCTGACCCCGGAATTTTTAGAGGAACTGGAAACCGGATTTAAAGAATTTCTGGAAAATCTCAAGCCGGGAGAATTGAAAAAAGAATATCTGCTTCCGGAAGTGGTGGACGATTTGATCCAACGGAAGAAAGCGGAGGTAGTCGTTTTGAAAACCCATGATACCTGGTTTGGCGTTACCTATCAGGAGGACAGACAGACGGTTGTGGAGGCCTTTGCAAAACTGGTGGAAGAAGGCGTTTATAAAAGAAATTTATATGAATGAGTTTCCACGTTAATGTGACAAAATAAAAAAATTGTGATACTATGTGGTAAGAAATAGTAAATCAGTGTTTAAGGATAAGGAGTAAAAAAATGGGCAAATATTTTGGTACAGACGGATTTCGCGGAGAAGCAAATGTGGATTTGACGGTGGATCATGCCTTTAAAGTGGGACGCTTTCTGGGCTGGTATTACGGACAGAAGCATAAAGCGCAGATCGTAATCGGAAAAGACACCCGGCGCAGCAGCTATATGTTTGAATATGCCCTTGTGGCCGGACTGACAGCCTCCGGCGCAGACGCCTATCTGCTTCACGTAACCACAACCCCAAGCGTTTCCTATGCAGTAAGAACCGAAGACTTTGACTGTGGGATTATGATTTCAGCCAGCCACAATCCTTTCTATGACAATGGAATTAAAATCTTAAACGGAAACGGACAGAAGATTGAAGCGGAGATTGAGGCGCAGATCGAAGACTATATTGACGGAAAGATTAAAGATATTCCACTGGCTACCAAAGAAAATGTGGGTCGTACCATAGACTTTGCCGCGGGAAGAAACCGTTATATCGGATATTTGATTTCCATTCCTTCCAGAGCATTTAAGGACATGAAGGTAGGTCTGGACTGTTCCAACGGAAGCGCTTCTTCTATTGCCAGAAGCGTATTTGAAGCATTGCGGGCCAAGACCTTTGTAATCAACGATCAGCCGGACGGAACCAATATTAACACCAACTGCGGCTCCACCCATATTGACGTTCTGCGTCAGTTTGTGCTGGAGAAAGGCCTGGATGTGGGATTTGCCTATGACGGCGACGCCGACCGGTGTATTGCTGTGGACAGGGAAGGAAATATCATCGACGGCGATAAGATTATGTATGTCTGCGGAAAATTCTTAAAAGAGCAGGGACATTTAAACGGAAATACTGTAGTTACTACCGTAATGTCCAATCTGGGCTTATATAAAGCGCTGGAAAGAGAAGGCATTAATTATGAACAGACGGCCGTGGGAGATAAGTACGTGGCTGAAAATATGATGGCCAACGGATACAGCATCGGCGGAGAGCAGTCGGGCCACATTATCTTTAACCGGTATGCGGCAACGGGAGACGGAATTCTGACTTCTCTGATGGTAATGGAAGCCTGCATTGAGAAAAAAGCGGATCTGTGCGATCTGGCCAAGGAGATGACCGTCTATCCGCAGCTTCTGAAAAATGTGCGTGTGGCGGATAAGAAGACTGCCAGAGAAAATCAGAAGGTTCAGGAAGCGGTAAACAAGGTGGCAGAGGAGCTGGGAAGCGAAGGCAGAATTCTGGTTCGGGAAAGCGGAACAGAACCGGTAATCCGTGTTATGGTAGAAGCATCCACCGATGAAATCTGCAGCAAATATGTGGATCAGGTAATTGATGTGATGGTACAGGAAGGGCTGACCGTCGAAGCGTAGAGTGAGAGAAGAATGAGAAAAAACAGAACAATTGCCCTGTTGGCTGTCTGCGGAGCGCTCTTTCTGAGCGGATGCACAAATGAAGCGCTGAAGCAGGCGCAGCAGGATCTGGAACAGGAAAATTATGAATATGCCCTTGAGGGATACCAGGAAGCGATTTCTCAGGGAGAAGATCTGGCGGAGGCTTACCGTGGGGCAGGCGTTTCTGCTCTTAAGCTGGGACAGTATGAAAATGCAGTGGAATATCTGGGAGAGGCTTTCGCCCAGGAGAAAACCAGCGACAGTTTTCAAAAAGACGTTCTGTCCTATAAAATTACTGCGGAGTATAAACTGGGGCAGTATGAAGAGGCTCTGTCTGACTGCCAGTCCCTGATGAACTACAGCGCCGACGCGGACACTTATTATCTGGCAGGCCGGGTGAATCTGGCAGTGGATGCCTATGAGGAGGCTCAGGCCAACTTTGAAAAAGCCTGTGAGAAAGACGGAAGTTCTCAGATGGCCATCCAGATTTACGAAGCCTATAAAGAAAAAGAAATGGAAGCGGATGGATCCAGGTATCTGGAACAGGCTCTGGAAAAAGAGGAGAACAGCTATCAGAAAGGGCAGCTTTACTATTATATGGAAGATTACGAAAACGCTAAAGAGCAGCTCCAGAAAGCAGTGGATCAGAAAGAAACAGAGGCGGCCTGCCTTCTGGGACAGGTGTATCTGGAAAAGGGAGACACGGCCGGCGCAAGAGAGATGTTTCAGCAGTATCTGGATATGGAAGGAACCAGAGCCAAAGGATATAACGGGCTTGCCCTGTGCGATATAAAAGAGGGAAATTATGAAGAGGCTCTGAAAAATATCGAGGCCGGTCTGGAAGATGCGGAGACAGAAGATATGAAACTGCTTATGTTCAACGAAGTGGTTGTGTATGAAAAAATGTCGGATTTTGCCACTGCGAAGGAGAAAGCAGACAAGTATACAGAATGGTTCCCTGATGACGAAGAAATGCAGAAAGAACAGACATTTCTGGCCTCCCGCATAGGGTGACAATAAGAAATTAATACAGAATATAAAAGGGAAAAGGATGAGTTTTCTGATAAGAGGACTTGTCCTTTTCTCTTTTTGTTTTTTGAAGAAATAAATAAAAAAATAATAATTTCCTGTATCGTAAAAAACAAACTTGTATCTTAAAAAAACAACTTTCTGATGAGAAAGGGGTGAAATACTTAAAAAAACAAACCAAAATAATAAGAAAATCTAAAGCATATTTTGGTAAATTTTGTTAAAATACACTCTGATGAACATCAGAATTTGTGAATTGATAAACCAAAGTTGAGTGTAATTTTATTTATTATAGATAAAATGCACAAAACAATGTAAAGGAGGACGGAACATGAGAAGGAAGAAATTAATCTCCAGCACACTGGCCTGGCTGCTGACTGTGACCATGATAGGAACAGTACCGGCAGGCAGTGTAAGCGCGGCACCTGTAGACGATGTATTGCAGGAAGAGACCGGAGGAGAAGTCCAGGAGAATATCCTGGAAGAAGAACAGGGAGACGAAAGCGATTTGGAGGATTTACTGGAGGAGGATTTGGACGACTTCAGCAACGTTTATGACTTCAGTGAGGAAGAACTCCAGGAGATGGAAAGAATGGAGGAAGAAGCCGGACCGGCAGCTCAGGCAGAAGAAGCAGACGCTTCTGAGCCGGATGCACAGGCAGAAGAAGGTCTGGTTCTGTACTACGATTTCGAATCTCTGAAAAATGGTACGATTATTAACGATCAGTCCGGGACAGGAAAGGCCGGCGTAGTACGCCCCACAGGTTCTCAGGCACAGATCGAAGAAGTAGAGATTTTTGGGGAAACTTATACAGCCTTTGTTATGAACGGCGGTCAGCCGGATGAAACCCATACCTATGCGGAGCTGCCGTCAGGTGCATTAAATGATCTGGACAGTATGACGGTAAGTTGTTGGGTATATGTGAAAGAAAACCAGGGCTATCAGCGTATCTGGGATTTCGGACATAACAGCACTTCCTATATGTATCTGCTTACAGACGGATATAATGCAGGCCATACAGGATATACGGTAGGTCTTACTGATTCCGGATGGTCTAATGAAGAAGGACCGGAATCAGCTACTCTGGAAGCGGGAAAATGGATTTACAGCACGGTAACCTTTGACGGAGAATCCAACACCATCGCTCTGTACAAAGACGGAGCTCTGATGGGTGAGACCGTTTCTTCAGTGGATTTGAGTGTTCTGCAGAACAGCACACAGAACTGGATCGGATACGGACAGTTTGGAAATGATATTTTCAATGGTATGGTTGCAGACTTTAAGATTTACAATTATGCAATGACCGCCGATGAAGTTGCAGACAGCTTTGCCATCCCGGATGAAGACAAAGTGGCAAGAGATAAAGAATCTTTAAGCCTGGGAGATACATCTGCAGTGACAGAAAACCTGACTCTTCCGTTAAAAGGAAGCGCCGGTTCTGACATTTCCTGGGAATCTTCCAATCCGGATGTAGTAGCTACAGACGGAACCGTTACCCGTCCTGGTGCAGATCAGGAAGATGTGGTCGTAACTTTAACAGCCACCATTACAGCCGGTGAAGTTACAGACAGCAAGACCTTTGAAGTAACTGTTAAAAGAGAACTTTCGGACGAAGAGAAAGTTGCCGCCGACCTGGCAGCCATTGACCTGGGCGAACTGGATGCCGTTATGGACAATCTGACCCTTCCTCAGGCAGGAGACCTGGGAAGTACCTTTAGCTGGGCAACTTCTGACGCTTCTGTGGTAGCCGCAGACGGTACCATTACCCGTCCGGCAGGAAAAGATAAAACAGCGACTCTGACTGTAACAGCTACTTCCGGCGAAGCCAGCGCTACCAGAGAATTTGAAGTAACTGTATCTGCTGTTTATACAAAGACACAGATTAAAGAAGTGGAAAGCGTGGAAGTGGAAACACAGGTGAACCACCTTCCGACTCTTCCCAACGAAGTAACAGCAACCTATGAAGATGATTCCACGGCAGAAGTGAAGGTTGTATGGCCTACCAACTTAAAAGCTACCGATTTCGGTGAAAAAGGTGCGGTTGTGGAACTGACAGGTACCGTTGTAGGATACGACGATGTGAAAGTTTCTGCGAAAGTTACGGTTGTAGGCGAAGTAGCCGTTCCGGCAGAAGCTTCTGCAGAGGAATTTGATTTATCCGATATTAACCTGGACGGAACAGATACCATCTATGGTCAGAACATGGAACGTGCCTTAACCTATCTGAAGATTATGGACGCAGACAGAATGTTATACAACTTCCGTATGACCTTCGGCGCCAGCACAGAGGGTGCACAGCCTTTAACAGGATGGGAAGAGCCAAGCGGATTATTAAGAGGGCATTCCACAGGACATTTCCTCTCTGCACTGGCTCTGGCATATGCTTCTTCCGGTGATGAAGAATACAAAGAGAAAATGGACTACATGGTCAGCGAATTACATAAGCTGCAGCAGATGTCCAAAGGAAAAGCATCTGATTTCGTAACAAAATGTACGCCAACCAGCGCGGCACAGGGCAACTGGAGTAAGGATCCCAACGAATGGGGCGAAGGCTTCTTAAGCGCTTACTCTCCGGATCAGTTCGCACTGTTAGAGCAGTATACACCATACGCTACTATCTGGGCTCCTTACTATACACTCCATAAACTGATTGCAGGCTTCATCGACTGCTACGAATACGGCGGAAACGAAGAAGCACTGGAAGTGGCAGAGGGAATCGCCAGCTGGTGTTATGATCGTCTGGCAAACTGCACAACAGAAGAACAGCGTAAGAAAATGTGGGATATGTATATTGCCGGAGAACAGGGCGGTATCACAGAATCCATGGCAAGACTGTATGAGATCACCAAAGAAGACAAATACATTGAGACAGCTAAGATGTTCAACAATGCTATCTTCTTTGATAATCTGGCAGTAAATATCGACGACATTCAGACTCGTCATGCAAACCAGCACATTCCGCAGATCGTTGGAGCCATCCACGAATATGCGGCAACCGGCGACAGTTATTATTATAATGTAGCAAAGAACTTCTGGGATATGGTAATCAGCCGTTACGCTTACTCCATCGGCGGTGTAGGAACCGGTGAAACCTTCAAATATCCTTATCAGCAGGGCGCTTATATCCTGGGCAACACAGGCCGCGGTGAAAACTGTGAAACCTGTGCAGCATACAACTTACTGAAGCTGACAAAAGACTTATATCTCTATGATCCGGACAATGCGGCATACATGGATTACTATGAGAGAACGGTGATGAACCAGATCGCAGCATCTCAGAGCCATGATACAACAGAATGGATGCATAACGGCTGTACCTACATGCTTCCCATCGATCCGGGCCAGAGAAGAGATTATGATTATGACTACGGCGGATTTACCTGCTGCAACGGAACTGGTATGGAAAATCATGTGAAATACCAGCAGGCAGCCTATGCAAAGAGCGGCGATACATTATACGTAAATCTGTATATGCCCACAACTGTAGACTGGGCAGAAAAAGGAATCTCTGTAACACAGGATACCACCTTCCCGTCTGAAAACTCTAAGCTGACCGTAAACGGAAGCGGAGACTTTACTATGAAACTGCGCGTTCCTTACTGGGCAACAGAGGGATTCACAGTTAAAGTAAACGGGGATACCATCTGCACGAATCCAAAAGTGAGCAGCTATGTGGAAATCAACCGTACATGGGCAGACGGCGATGTAGTTGAAATTGATATGCCTTATACCTTACATCTGGATGAAACTCCTGACAAAGTAGACGGAGATACTGTTGCATCCTTAATGTACGGACCAATCGTAATGGTTGCAAAAGATACCCGCAGCTCTTACACACCAATGAACTGGTATAAGATCTCCTTAAGTGAAGAACTGGAAGAATCTGTACAGATTGTACAGGCAGCAGACGGAAGCGGAAAGGTTCCGCATCTGGTAACCAACAACCTGGATTTCTATCCGATGTATGATGCATATAACTATCGTTATCATGCCTATGTAAAAGTAGAAGAAAAAGCTTATGCAGAGCCCGGTATGGACGAAGAAACCTTCGGTCAGGTAATGCCGCAGGTAACAGCAGCCCTGGGAGAAGAAGGGGTAACCGTTGACTGGGATGCCATCGAAGGCGCAGCAAGCTATCGTATCTACCGCAAAGAGGCCGGCGGAAGCTTTGCAGGACTGGCAACAGTTGGAGCAGACGTAACTTCCTATGTGGATAAGACAGCAGAAGCAGGAAAGACCTATTACTACACAGTAAAAGGATTCTGGGGAGAAAATGCAACCGGTACAGCAACCAAGTACCCGACAAATGTAGTGGTATCCACCCATACCGAAGATACCTTTGCAGATGTAATGATGAAGGTAACAGCCAAAGCAGCAGAAGATAACAGTGTAATCGTAAACTGGACTTCTGTGGGCGCAGCAAGCTACCGCATCTACAGAAAAGAAGCAAAACCGGGCGCAGCATTTGCAGGTATTGCCAATGTGACAGGCGATGTAACTTCTTATACAGATGAGACAGCAGAAGCAGGAAAGACTTATTATTACACAGTTAGAGGATTCTGGGGAGAAAATGCAACAGGCACAGCAACCAAGTATCCTTCTGACGTGATGGTAAGCGTAAATGTAACAGCACTGGATATGCCGGTGGTAGCAACGAAATCTGTAAACTACAGCAATGTGGACGTTAGCTGGGATGCTGTTGAGGGCGCTCAGAAATACGTGATTTACAGAAAAGAAGCAAAAGCCGGAACCGCCTTTAAATCCATCGGAACGGTAAGCGCAGCTACTTTGAAATTCAGAGACAGCAAAGCATCCTTAGGCGTAAATTACTACTATACAGTAAAAGCTTATGCAGGAAGCGTTGCCAGTGATTATCAGAGAAGCGTGACGGGAATGGCAGTGATGTCTTCTCCGGCTCTGAAAGGCGCACAGGCATCTTCTAAAGGTATTACTGTAACCTGGTCCGGTTCCCTGGTGAGTGCAAATCAGTTTGCAGACGGATACCGTGTATTCCGTAAAACAGCAGGAAGCTCCTGGAAGACAGTAGGAACTGTTGGAAAGAATGTGAGAAGCTTTACCGATACCACTGCAAAAGCAGGAACCACATATACTTATACTGTTCGCGCATATTATAAGATGAATGGTGCAAATCTGTGGGGTACCTATGACGCAAAAGGCGTTTCTGCAGCAAAATAAAACAAACAGCATGGCAGGGCTGGTTTCTTCGGAAGCCGGCTCTGCTTTCATTTCGTGTGTTCAAATACCATGGAATGAGATAAAAAATAACTTGTATCTAAAAAAACAACTTGGAGACCTGATTTCCAGACAAATATATGAAATAATTATAAAACATCTAAAGAAAACCCACCTAAATAGTAAAAAAAACTAAAGAAAAACCTCTAAAATTTGTTAAAATATAACTATAGTACGGTGACGCCGGCGAGCCTGGAAACTGCGGAACGGAAACCAGGCCCGCCGTTTTTTATAAATGTCACAAAATGGAAAAGAAAGGAGAAATGTGAATGAAGAAGAGAACACGGATTCTGGCATGGCTTCTGACGGCTGTGATGATGGTTACGGCAGTTCCGACTACAGCGTTTGGCTCAGGTCTGGACCTCCAGGATGAAACAGTCTATGAGGACATGCTGGAAGAAGCTTCTGAAGAAGAGGGCGAAGTGGATTCTCAGGAACTGACAGAAGAGGAAGAAGAACCTTCCTTAGAGGAAGAGAATCTGGAAGAAGATGCCAATGTTCTGGAAGAGGAAACACCGGCCGCCGGGGAAGCTTCAGCAGCAAGTGCGCGGGCTGCTTCTCCTCAGGATGAGGAAGCCGCTCAGGCAGCTCTTGACGCCATCGTTTTTTACGATACCGATGATGTCAGAGGAAACATTACGCTCCCCACAGAAGGTGAGGGCGGAGTGACCATTGCCTGGCAGTCTGACAAACCGGACGTGATCGATCCCCAGGGAAAAGACAATACCGATTACGACGATATGCCCGGCGGAGTTGTTACCCGTCAGGACCAGGATACACAGGTAACTCTGACAGCTACAGCTACATTAAATGAAGCAGTAAAAACAAAAGAATTTACATTTACCGTAAAAGCCCAGGCAGAACAGAAAGAATATAATGCTTATCTGTTCGGGCATTTTACAGGACTGGAAGCGAAAGAGTCTGACGAACAGATTTATTTTGCTGTCAGCCAGGATGGAAACTACTGGAGGGATTTAAACAACCGAAATCCGATTCTTCAGTGGACCAAGGGAGAACACAGTGAAGGTGACGGCGGTGTCCGCGATCCTTATATTATCCGTTCCGCAGAAGGAGATAAATTCTATCTTCTTGCAACTGATTTATCCATTTATCACAGAGGCGGCTGGGGTCACTATGGCGACACACCGGGAAGCACCTCTTTGATTATCTGGGAATCGGAAGACCTGATTCACTGGTCAGAGCCATGGATGACACAGGTAATGCCTGATTCTGCAGGATGTGCCTGGGCTCCGGAAGCTATTTACGATGAGAAGACAGGAGAATACGTAGTATTCTGGTCCTCTATGGTAAACGGTCAGTATCTGAGAGATGAACAGGGTGTAGAGGTACCGGATTCCCAGTTATCTACAAATGGAAGACATATCTTCTACAGTAAGACCAGAGACTTCCACAACTTTACGGATCCGAAACTGTACATTATGAGAGACGGTATCGGAGAAGATTTATATGATACCACAATGATTGAATCCAACGGAAAGTTCTACCGCGCTTCCCGTGTGGATGATATTTTCATTGAATCCAGTGATTCTGTTCTGGGAGACTGGACAGAAATCTGTACCTTAGAGGATTTGGTAGGCCTTACCGGAAATGATGTGGAAGGTCCGGAATTCTTTAAATACAACGGAGAAGACAAATGGGGCCTCCTGGTGGATCAGGATGCTACCGGAAAAGGTTATCTCCCCATTATGACCACAGACGTAGGCGATACCACGGGAGAATCCTGGAGTCTGATGGAAGACGGAACCTACAGTTTCGGCGCGCTGCTGAAACGTCACGGAACGATTCTGCCAATCACCCAGGAAGAATATGACGCCCTGATGGGAGAATATGGACAGAGCATCCAGATCCGGGACGAAGAACCCTCCGAGGAGCCGGTATTAAAATACGACTTTGAAGATCTGGAAGTAAATGCAACAGAGGCAACGATTCCCGATGTGGGAACCGGAGATGAAAGCGCAGACGACGCTACCATGTACGGTGCAGCATATATTGCCAATGAACGCACCCTGGACGGCAGCATGAGCCACACTCTGCGTCTCAATGGAAAAGAAGGATGGATGGAATTCCCCCAGGGCTTCTTTGACGGCCGGGATCAGATGACCATCTCTATGGATGTAAAATCCGACATGACCTCAGGAAACTTCTTTACCTTTGCCTATGGTCAGGATAACCAGATTTACAATTTCCTGAAAATAACCGGATCTACCATCCGCAATGCGGTAACGGTAGGAAGCTGGTCCAACGAAAATGATGTTTCCACAGCGATGGGCGCAGGAGCCGGCAACTGGCAGAATGTGAAGATTGTCATTGACGGACCGAAGATGCAGCTCTATGTGGATAACAAATTAGTGGACGAAAACCTGGACGCCAAGGTTTATACCAGTGATATGGGACAGAACCTGCTGGCTTATCTGGGCAAATCCTTCTATGAAGAAGACGGAAACTTCAAGGGCAGCTTTGATAACGTAGAAGTATACAATTACGCCATGACAAGGCAGGAAATCACAGGCGGAGAGGAAGAAGAAACCGCCGGCATGATTGCAGAATATGATTTCAGCCAGACAGACGGAACCACGGTAACGGATCAGTCCGGAACCGGAAACGACGCCCAGATCAAAGGCAGCGGATATACCATTGACGGGGAAACCCTGAATCTGCCGGGAGGCGCCTATGGAAGCAATGCCGCTTATGTGGAACTTCCCACAGGTATGTTTGACGGCCAGGATACCTTAAGTATTTCCCTCTGGCTGAAAAATGAAACAGGCGCAGGCAACTACGCCGCCATGTTCTTCGGAACCACCGAGGAGCTGCCGAAAAATTACTGGCTGCTCAATCCGGCCAATCCGAACGGACTTCTGAAATCGGTTATTACCAATTCCACCAATGCAACAGCTCCGTATCTGACAGAGTATGGATTCTCAGCAACGACCATCTCTCAGGGTATGGCAGGTCCGAAAACAGACGATAGCTGGGGACTGTATACCACGGTAATTAAACCGGGAAGCATTACCCTGTATTACAACGGAGAAAAGGTAGGAACCGTATCTATTAATGCGAAAGTCAGCGATTTCGGAAGAAATCTGGTGGCTTACCTGGGTAAATCTTCCTACCATGATATGTTCTATGAAGGCGGCATCCGTTCTGTAAAAGTGTACGCCGGAGAATGGTCCCAGGAAGAGGTAACTGCAGAATATAACTTAGGATGTGCCAAACTGGATGCAGAAGCATTACAGGTGGAAGATACTGTATTTGAAGATATGGAACTTCCCGCAGAAGGCGCAAGAGGAACCACCGTTACCTGGTCTTCTTCTGCACCGGAATACATTGCAGACGACGGTAAAGTGACCCGTCCGGCAGCCGGAACAGGCGATCAGGAAGTTGTTCTGACAGCAACTGTCACCATGGGAGAAGCTTCTGTGGAACGGGAATTTACCGTGACAGTTCTGGAAGAAGATCCTAAGAAAGATCTGGAACGCTGGGTAAATGAAATTGACTTAAATGGTTACTGGCTCACAGGGGATATAACTCTGCCTGAAAAAGCCGGAGAAGCCACCCTGAAGTGGGAAGCCAAAAATCCGGAGTATCTGACTGCAGACGGTAAAGTAACCCGCCCGGCAGCCGGAGAAGGAAATAAAGAGGCCGCACTTACAGTGACTGCGACCCTGGGCGAAGAATCCCTTACAAAAGAGTTCCACTTCCAGGTAGTAGAAGCGTACAGCGAACTTCTTACCTATGTAACAAAGGGAAATACAGACTTATCAGACGCTCTGTTTGTTGCAGCAAAAGAAGGAGATACATATACCACATTAAATAATGGAAAAGCTATCCGCTATATTAAGGGCGGCGATTTAATGGGGTATCCCAGTCTGTTCAGAAAAGCAGACGGAACCTATGGTCTGGTTACGGCTTTAAGCGGCGGAAATGCCAGCATCATGCTGTATGATTCCCAGGATCTGACCAGCTTTACCAATGAGCGGAAAGTAACTCTGACAACTTCCGGTAAAAAAGTCAATGATCCGATGGTTATCTATGACGAGTCTCAGGAATCATACAAGATCTTCTGGAAAGATTCCGAAGGAAAAGGGTATGTAACCACAACCAAAGACTTCAGCGACTTCTCTGCTGAGAAAGCTGCTGAATATCCGAAAGAAGCAGAAAATACCATGGCCCTGCCTTCTGACGCCATGGAAGAAAACGTATTCCAGGTAACAAAAGCAGAATACGACAAGGTAATGCAGGTTTACGGTCCTATTTACAATACAGGACTGGATGATGTAGAGGATGTGACTCTGAATGCAGGCGAAGACCTGGATCTTCCGGAGACACTCACAGCTACTTACAATGACGGAACTACAGTAGAAAAGGGAGTTTCCTGGGATACCAGCGATCTGGATCTGTCACAGCCGGGTACTTACACAGTGACTGGTACTGTGGGAGAAAGATATGACAGCCCGCTGATCCGCTACCGGGCAGACCCCTGTGTAACTTATGATGAAGAAAATGACTGTTATTACTTTACAGCCTCATATCCTACCTGGAGAGCAAACGATCCGGAGGGATATGACCGAATTGTATTAAGAACAGCTAAGACCATTGCAGGTCTGGCAGATGCAGAAGAAATCACCATCTGGGATGAATCCCAGGATTCCGGTTCCCACCGTTATATCTGGGCGCCTGAAATCCGCAAGATTGGCGACAAATGGTGTGTACTGTTTACAGCCAGCACCAGCGCAAGCAGCGTCTGGTCTTTATCTCCGCACATTATCCTGTGCGACGGAACTACAACCAATGAGATTATGGATCCTGATCACTGGGATGACAAAGCCCAGCAGGTAGATTTACAGTCCGGAGACGGCGGATATACCTTCGCCATCGACATGACGTATTTCGAAGCAGGCGGACAGTCCTACTATGCGTGGTCAGAAAAGCCAAGCTCAGCCAGAATTTATATTGCAACGGTAGATCCCTCTGATCCAACCCAGATTACCAGCAAGAGAAGCATTATTTCTCAGCCGGATTACGCATGGGAGTGGAACAAATCTCAGGGACAGTATATTAACGAAGGTCCTGCCGTTATTCAGAACGGCGACACCGTATATCTGTGCTTCTCCGGTTCTACCGTAGACTCCAGATACTGCGTGGGCGTAGTTACTGCCAATGCCAATGATGATCTGACCGATCCGGCAAACTGGACCAAGAATCCATACCCGATCCTGACCAGTACCGACTGCCAGGAATTCGGAAATAACGAAGTAGGCCCCGGCCATAACTCCTTTACAGTAGACGGAAACGGAAATCCGGTTATCGTATACCACTCCAGAACAGAAGGAGAAAAGGAAGGCGCCGGAGACGGCGGTCTGGACGATCCGGGACGTCATGCAAGAGCCAAATCGGTTCACTTCAGCGCAGACGGACGTCTGGTACTGAATATGACGGAAGAGGAAGATTTAGCGCCGGAAAATCAGACAGTGACTGTAAAAGTAACTGTAAAAGCCGATGATGTTTCAGAAGAACTGCTGAACAGCATTCAGGTGCCCTACCTTCTGTCAGAAGATGATGTTCTTCAGGAGGATGTAGGCGGATTTGCCATTACATGGACCAGCGACGATGATCTTCTCAACGCTGACGGAACCATCAAGGCAGCAGATGAGGGAATCAAAGACGGCGTTCTGAAAGCTGCTATTCAGAAAGACGGAAAATCCTTCACCAGAGAATTTACCGTAAAGGTAATGGAAAGCAAAGCAGCTTCCGTTCTGGCTTATACAAGAAACTTAAGCGACAAGGAACAGGGATACGCAATGCACCTGGCTCTCTCCAGTGACGGAAAGACCTATACGGCTCTGAAGGACAACACAGGACTTCTTTTCCCGAAGACCATTGATCTGACTTCCGAAGGAAATGAATCCAAAGTGCTGACCGATCCATTTGTATTCCGTATGAAGGATAATACCTTCGGCGTTCTGGCAGTGAGAAGCCAGACCAGCGGCACGGATGCGGCAGATGCAGGAAAAGTACTGCTGTTTACGTCCAAAGACCTGCTTTCCTATAGAGAAGTGGGAATGCTGGATCTGAAGACCGAAGGCGTAATCAGCGACCCGGCTGCAGAATACGATACACAGGCCAATACCTGGGTTGTAAGCTGGAAAGGGGAAGACGGCAAGACCTACCGTAATACCGTATCCGACTGGAGCAGCCTGACCTGTGACGGCGAAGCGAAAGAAGGAAAAGCCGTTTCCTATGATACGGTGAAACCGGGAATTGATAACGCAGTGGCTTCTAATATTACACTGGTTACCAAAGCAGAGGCAGAGGCTCTGACTAACCGCTTACTGCCGGTAACCAATACAGAAGTAAAACTGAACAAAACAGAAGTTGAAACAAAAGTCGGAGAAAAAGCGGACTTAAGCGATATTACAGCAACGGCTGTATACAGCGACGGACAGGAACTCTCCAAGAATATTAACTGGGATGACAGCAGTGTAGACTGGCTGACACCGGGAGAATATGAATTAACCGGAACCATTGATCAGTTAGAACAGGAATGGCCGGTCATTGAAGGACGCGCCGATCCGGACATCTATGAATGGAATGGAAAATATTATTTCATTGCAACCGATGAATACGGACAGAGCAAACTTTATATCCGGGAAGCAGATTCCATTGAAGAACTGGCAAGCGCAGAAGATCACCTGATCTTAAGTGCAACGGCCAGCGGAGACGGATCCGGATGTCTGTGGGCGCCGGAGCTGCATGAAGTAAACGGTGATCTGTATATCTTTATGGCCATCTCCACCAACGGAGCCTGGGATGGTGTACAGTCCAGAATCCTGAAACTGGAAGACAAGGATGCAGATCCTACAAAAGCAGCAAGCTGGAGTGATCCGGTAAGAGTTGTTAAGAAAGACGGCAGCCCATTGTACGAGGACGGCATCACCCTGGATATGACCTATTTTGAAGAAAATGGTCAGTCATATGTGGCATGGGCTCAGAGAAGTATTAACCCCACCCTGGGATCCAACATCATGATTGCGACAGTAGATCCTTCCGATCCAGGAAAATTAACCAGCGATCCGGTTCTCATCTGTGAACCTGATTATGGCTGGGACAGAAGAAATACAACTGTAGACGAAGGCCCGTACGTGCTTCGCAATGCAGACGGTCAGCTCTATATGACCTTCTCCGGAGCAATGGTAGATAATACTTACTGTGTAGGCTACCTGAAACTGACAGGAGAGGATCTGTTAGACCGTGACAACTGGGAAAAGAGCAACTATCCGATTCTGACCTCAGAATCCGTGCCGGGAGAATACGGCCCGGGCCATAACTCCTATATCACAGATGAAGACGGAGAGTTATTATTTGTATATCATGCAAAGAACGCTTCTTCTTCTACCCGTCATACAGGTATCCGCCGGGTTTACTGGTCTACAGACGGAACCCCGGTACTGAATATGACAACCGATAGGGAAATCCTTCCGGAAAACAGAACGGTTTCTGTTAAAGTAAAAGTTACCGGAACCGAGGACGAGGCTTTACAGGCGCTTCTTAACAGCGTAACCATTCCCAATGCAGACGACATCCGCGGAAACATCACACTCCCTGTTTCTATGGGAGATGCGAAGCTGACCTGGACTTCTGACAATGAGGATGTAGTAAATACCTCCGTTCTTGAGAACCAGGATTATTTCGATACTCCGGCAGGTGTTGTAACCCGTCAGGATAAAGATACCAAAGTGGTTCTTACCGTAACGGCCGAATTAAACGGAAAGAAAGCGGAGAAAGACATTGAAGTAACTGTAAAAGCCACAGAAGAGCAGGATCCATACGCCGCTTATCTGTATGTACATTTCAATGAATACAGCGGAGAGCAGGGCAAGCAGGACATCTTCTTCGGCGTAAGTAAAAACGGTGTGGACTGGACCGCATTAAATGATAACAATGCCGTTCTGAAATCCACTCTGGGAGATAAGAAAGTACGTGACCCGTATATTATCCGTTCTGCAGAAGGAGATAAGTTCTTCCTGATTGCCACAGACCTGGATATTTATGCGGATAAGTACAACGATAACTGGGGATTAATGGCAACCCAGGGAAGCCAGTCTCTGATTATCTGGGAGTCCACCGACCTTGTAAACTGGACCAACCACAGAAGAATTGATGTGGCAAGCGAACTGGATGCAGGTATGGTTTGGGCGCCGGAAGCTGTTTATGACGAAGAGACAGGAGAATACCTGGTATTCTGGTCCAGCGGCGTGGCAGCAGACAACTATGCAACCCATAGAATCTATGTGTCTAAGACCAGAGATTTCTATACCTTTACTGAGCCGGAACTGTACTCCAACCCGCAGAACATCAATGATAACGGCGGAATCCCGGCAAATGCAAGCAACATTGACGCTTCCATCCTGAAAGAAGGCGACAAGTACTACCGTCTGATTAAGAATGAGAACCAGTTATTCATTATCCTCCAGTCCGCAGATCATCTGCTGGCTTACGGAGATGAAGCAGAGGAAGTACAGATTGGCGATGAGACCTGGGCAAACAGAGGATCTCTGTTTACCAGAATTGACAACAGCGCGTCCGGATGCCTGGAAAGCTACAAGAACGGCTACGAAGGACCGACCATGTTCAAGTTCAACGACCGGGATGAATGGTGCATCATGGTGGATGAATATCTGAATCAGGCCAGAGGCTATATTCCGTTTACCACCACCGATCTGGATGAACCAAACAGTGTAAAAGCCATGGAAGACGGCTCCTACATTATGCAGGAAGCTGCAAAACACGGCGCAGTTATTCCAATTACCCAGGATGAGTATGATGCTCTGATGGATAAATGGGGAACTCCGGTACAGGAAGGCAACGAAGTAGAAAAAGAAGAGCCGATCGCAAGCTATGACTTTGAAGAAGCTCTTACAGACGGTGTTGTAAAAGACACCTCCGGAAACGGAAATGATGCAGTTGCTTACGGCAAAGCAGCGTACCAGAAAGACAGTGAACTGGACAGCAATGTTCTGTATCTGAACGGAAGCAGCGGAACCTATGTGGAACTGCCCAAAGGACTTCTGGATGGCCTGGAAGACATGACCGTATCCATGGATATTAAGGCACAGACCACAGATACCTTCCACTTCGACTTTGCTACTGGACAGGACAACAGCAGGTACATGTTCCTGAGAGTCAGAAACGATGGCATCCGCAATGCCATTACAGCAAGAAATAATAATACAGAGCGGGATGTCGTGGATAATACTACAGGCAGACTGAATAAATGGGTAAACGTAACCGTAGTTATGGAAGACCATAAGATGTCTCTGTATGTAAACAAAGAATTAGTGGATGTGAACGAGCATGTAAGAAGTATTCCGGAACTGGGCAGCGACCTGCTGACTTATCTGGGAAGATCCTTCTACAGCGCAGATCCTTACTTCAAGGGCTGCTACGACAACGTGGCAATTTACAACCGGGCTCTTTCTGCTGAGGAAATTGCAGGGGAAATCCAGGATGTGGATACCAGCGAATTAAAAGCTCTGATTGAAGAAGCCAAAGGTTATAAAGAGGCAGATTACAGCCATGTGGCAGATGTTTATGCAGATTTGCAGGAAGCAATTGCCGGGGCAGAAGGAGTTCTGGACGACGCTGATCTGACACAGGAAACTGTAGAAGCACAGATTAGCAGCCTGACAGAGGCAATCAATGCACTGAAAGCGGCTGACGAAGCTGCAAAAGAGGCATTCCAGAACGTAGTAACCGAAGTAACTGCAGAGGTAAATGAAGACAACCAGGCGGTTGTAAGCTGGAAACCAGTGGACAACGCCAAGAGTTACCGGATTTACCGCAGAGCAGCCGACGGAGACTCCTTCGTGGGAATCGCAAATGCATCCGCAGAAGAAACTTCTTATGTAGATGCAGATGTAGTGCCTGGAACGACTTATTACTATACAGTCAAAGGCTTCTGGGAAGAAAATGCAGAAGGTATCAGCACCCAGTATCCGATTACTGTAAAAGTAACGATTCCGGATACTACAGAAGAGCAGCAGGCAGCCTTCCAGCAGGTAATGCCGGAAGTAACCGCTGAAGTTCAGGATAACAATCAGGTACTGGTAAAATGGGAAGCCATTGAACATGCAGGAAGCTATCGTATCTACCGGAAAGAAGCAGGCGGCGCTTTCGCAGGTATTACCAACGTGGGCGCAGATGTGACTTCTTATGTGGATACCACAGCCGAAGCAGGCAAGACTTACTATTATACCGTGAAAGGCTTCTGGGAAGCAGACGCACAGGGCGTAAATACAAAATATCCTTCCGATGTTCAGGTTTACGTACCGAGAAGTGTGGAAGAATTCCAGAATCTCGTTCCTGAAGTAACAGCAAAAGCAAACGCAGATAAGAGTGTAACGGTAAGCTGGAAAGAAATCCAGGAAGCCGGAAGCTACCGGATTTACCGGAAAGAAGCCGGAGGAGCATTTAAAGGCATTGCCAATGTGGCAGCCGGAGAAACTTCTTACACAGATACAACTGCCGAAGCAGGAGTAACTTACTATTACACTGTGAAAGCATTCTGGGAAGCAGATGCACAGGGCGCTTTCACCAACTATCCGAAAGACGTAACAGTAAAAGTACCGGTTGATAAGCTGGGTACTCCGGCAGTTAATACCAGATCGGTCAACTACTGCACCGTAGAGATTAGCTGGGAGAAAGTAACAGGAGCCGATAAATACGTGATTTACAGGAAAGAAGCGAAACCGGGAACTTCCTTTAAATCCATTGGAACAGTCAGCGCATCCGTTCTGAAATTCCGTGACGGCAATGCGAAGATGGGAGTGGAATACTATTATACCGTAAAAGCTTATGCAGGAAGCATTTACAGCGATTATCAGAGAGAAGTGGTTGGAATGGCAGTGCCGTCCGCACCGACTCTGAGTGCATCCGGCAGCAGCAAGGGTGTAACCATTACCTGGACAGGTTCTAAGGCAGGCGCCAATGCATTCGCAGACGGCTACCGCGTATTCAGAAAGACTGCAGGCGGAAGCTGGAAGACCGTTGGAACCGTAGGAGCCAACACCAGAAGCTTCACCGATACTACAGGAACAAAGGGAACAACTTATTACTACACCGTACGCGCATATGTAAAACAGAGCGACGGAAGTAATCTGTGGGGAACTTATAATACCACAGGTGTGGCCGGAGTTAAGAAATAATCCAGTCAGACAGGGGGCGATGTGATTTATGTCACATCGCCCCTTTCCCATTTTTGAGGGAATTCTTATATTTTCAGTTTCTTCCATAAGGTGCTGCGGCTGATTCCAAGCCGTTTGGCAGCCTTTGTCTGATTCATACTTTCTTCCCTGAGAACAAGATTAATAATGTCCCTGATAATATCATCCAGAGGCTGATACAGATTGATAGCGGTATCCCCGGGAGGAGCTGTTTCTGAGGGAACCAGATGGGATAAGAGAGAGCGGACATTTTCGGCAGTGATAAACTGGCCGTTGGAACGGATGACCAATTGTTTCAGCACAGCCTGAAACTGGGCGATGCCGAATTCCCAGTGATGTTCCTTTAAAAGTGTGAGGGCCTCCGGCTCAAAGCCTGCGATCTGAATGGGCAGCTCCTGATTCAGACTGTTTAAATAAGAACGGGCAATAGAGACAATCAGTTCCGGTCTGGAATTCAGAGAGGGAAGCTGGATGGTAAAACCGGAAATAATATAGCTCAGATTCTGAGAAAACTGACTGGAAGCAATCAGATCTCCCATATTCCCGGTAAAGGTGCAGATGATCTTATGCCGGGAGACGATCTCCAGGTTCTCAAAATAATAGCAGAAGGCATTCTGGATGGTGGGGGACAGGGCGTTTAAGTTCTTAAACAGGATGGTATAGTTGTTCTCGAACAAAGGGGAACGTTCATCTTTGAAAAGCTTCTCACACTGCTTTTCGTTCAGGTGAGAGCAGTCAATTTCGATGAGGGGATTGGCTTTATAGGGGCTGGACGCGTAAAGGGCATAGGAAAATACGGTACGTCCGCTTCCCGGACTTCCGCAGATGACCACAGGAGTCTTGCCAATCATAATCCCCTGATTTTTCTCCCAGTATTCCCGGTGGATGGGGTTTCCTTTAATCAGCGGAAGGGAGGATTTAGCGTCTTCGTAATCAATGGATTTCCAGAACTGAGACTGAGCCAGAACTAAGGGGATGGAATCCGATACCTGGAAGAGGTAATAGGGGGAATCATTGTGGTAGAGAATTTCACCGGCAGCTTTCCAGGAGGTCTGTCCTTCCGTGATCAGAAACTTAATGTGACTGTGCAGATGCAGCTTGGGAATCCGGCTTTTCAGATCTTCGTGAATCCGGTCTTTATGGCCTGAGGTAAACAAAGAGGAATAGACCAGATTGCTGTTTTCGTTAAAAATGGCCAGAGGAAGGGAAGACTGCTCAATGATCTCTTTATAAAAGTTATTCTCTGAAATAATCTTCCGACGCATTTTGCACAAGTCCACCGCGTCGGATATGGCTTTCTGCATACTTTCCGGTCCTGTTGTCACAAGAACAGAATCCACATCTAAAATTTTGGCGCAGTGCACGCAGGCGCCGTCGCCGATGAAAAGCTGAATATGTTCATTGTAATAAAGAGTATTTATCAGTTCTTCCATCTCTTCCTGGTTTTTTGGAGGATTGGGTACAATAATTTCTGTTTCATAATTCAGAAGTTTACATAAAAACTGAATGTCGTCGTTTAAGTCGAAATAGCTGACAAAAGCGATTTTCTTCTGGGGAGACAGCATGGCAAGCTGCAGGGCGCGCAGAATGTCAAAACTGGAAAAATCCACATTAATCACCGGAATGGGGGACAATTCCTTAATCAGCCGTCCGGAGCGGCCCCGGCAGATAATCACTTCGTATCGGGAAAGATCTAAGGTGCTCATCAGCGCTTCTGTTTCGTATAGGGTTGCAGAATAAATATCTGCTTCTATATCCGTTCTCTTCTGGATTTCCTGAAGGAAAAAATTCTGAAAACCTTTAAAAGGCGCCACAGCCAGAATCCGGTATTTCTCCTGTTCCATTTAAAAACCTCCTTACTGTTTAAAAAGCAAACGATATTGCGATTTTTAATATTATAACATAAAGAAACGGCGGAAAAAATAGGAAAAACCGTATGAAAACAGAACGGTAAATTTGTTGAATGGTTAAAAAATGAAACATATAATAAGCCTAGAAAGAAAACAGAACAAGGACGAAAACAAGGAGGAACAGTTATGTCAGAAGTAAGAGTAAATTATGCATGTGGGACACCGGGAAAAATGATTGCAGCCAGAATCCTGCCGGGAACAGATTTATTAACGGGTCTGGAGCAGATTTGTGATCAGAACGGAGTAAAATATGGAGCGGTCAACTGCTTCGGCAGCTTTTCGGCGGCAGGATACATGTATCTGGTTCCTATGGACGCGAAAGTGGGAGCCGGATACGGAGACGTAATTAAACAGGAAGGCCCCATTGAGTTTTTGTCGGGAACCGGTATTATTACACAGACAGATAAAGGAGTTACGGAACTGCATTTCCACGGAACCATGTGTGACAAAGAAGGAACCGTTTTCGGCGGCCATATTGTGAAAGGCCAGTGCCCCGTATTAACTACCGTGGATGTTGTGATTCAGGAAGCCAAAGGGGTGGAAATGATCCGAAAATACGATGAAGAAACGGATTTAACCCAGGTATTCGTAGCAGAAAAGTAAAATGCAGGGGAGGAAAACGGGTATGAGAACATATGAAAAAGTGGGATTAATCGGACTTGGGGTTATGGGGTACGGAATGGCTCTGAATCTGTTAAAAGCAGGATACACCCTGGTGGCCTGTGACGTGAATCAGGAACGAATTAAAATGCTTCCTCAGCAGGAGAAAGTCATTGCCGCAGAGAATCCGGCCCAGGTACTGGAATATACCAATACGGTGATTACCATGCTCCCCAATTCTCCTCATGTGTTAGAAGTGTTAGAAGGGGAAAACGGCCTTTTAACCGGGGAAATCCCGGAGGATCTGTTTCTCATTGATATGAGCAGTATTTCTCCGGATGTGACCAGAGAAATCGGCAGAAAGCTGGAAGAAAAAGGCATTAAATTCCTGGACGGCCCTGTAAGCGGAGGACAGTCGGGAGCTATGAACGGAACCCTTACCATTATGGTCGGGGGAAAAGAAGAGGATCTTCAGGATGCCATGCCGCTCTTTGAAGCGGTTGGGAAAAACATCATACACTGCGGCCAGTGCGGAGCCGGACAGGTGGTCAAAGTGGTGAACCAGCTGATGTCAGCCATTAATCTGATCAGTCTGTCAGAAGCCTTTACTCTTGGAACGAAAGCAGGAGTCAGCCCGGAAATCATGATGAACGTAATAAAAGGCGGTTCCGGAAGATGCTGGGCAGTGGAAGACAGAATGCCTCATATACTGGAGGGAGACTTTGAACCGGGCTTTACCATCGATCTGCACACCAAAGACGTGAAGCTGGCAGTGGATATGGCCAAGAATATGAATCTTCCTCTGTATGCGACAAATCTGACGGCAGAGCTGTTTAAGACCGCTCAGGTAAAAGGATATGGCAGAAAGGATAACTGTGCAATTATTAAACTTTATGAAGAACTGGGCGGTGTGGAAGTGAGAAAATAAGGCGCAGAAGAAAAAGGAGAAGGGTTTTGAGAAAAAAAGTAAGAAGCGCTGCTGCGTGCCTGATGATTCTGGCGGTTGCCCTGAACGGCTGTACAGCCAAAACAGCGGAAGCAGACGGAGAAAAATATCCCAAAAGAAAGATACTGCTGTCTACGACCGTCAGTGAACAGTCAAACGCCACAGTGGTGGGAAAACTGTTTGCAGAAGAAATTGAAAAGGCAACTGACGGCAATATTGAAGTGGCTGTTTATTCCAGTGACCAGTTATCAGGCGGCAATATGTCGAAGGGTGTGGAAATGCTGACTCAGGGCGCCATTGACTGTGCCTTTGAACCGGTGGATGTAATGGCGGTGCTGGATAACCGGATGTATGCCCTGAGCCTTCCGTGGATCTTTGACTCTTATGAAGAGGCGGAAGCCTGTCTCAATGGGTCGGGCGGAGAATTTATCAGCAAATGTCTGGAAAAGAAAGATCTGAAAACCTTAGGATTTATTCATAATGGATTCCGGCAGTTAACCAACAGCAAGCATCCTGTGACTTCCCCGGAAGACATGAAAAACCTGAAACTTCGGGTTCCGGGCGGGGATGTTTTTATGAAGTTCTTCTCAGAACTGGGTGCAGATCCTGTTTCCATGAGTTTCAGCGAATTGTTTACCGCTCTGCAGCAGGGGACGGTGGACGGCCAGGAAAATGGATTTGACTTAATTACCACCAATAAATTCTATGAGGTGCAGGATTATATTACTAACTGGAATTACAGTTACGGCGCCTTTGCCATGGTATTCAGCAGTGATACCTGGGACACTCTGAATGAGGATACACAAAAGCTTTTTCAGGAAACGGCAGAGAAAGTCTGTAAGATAGGGTGCGAGAACGTGGTCAATAACGAAGAGACCCAGAAAGAAATAATTGAAGCGTATGGCTGTGAGCTGGTGAGTTTGCAGGAAGAAGAAATTCAGGCGTTTCAGGAACAGTTGGATGACTATTATGAAGAGATGACAGCCCGATACGGGAAAGAGGCCTGCGAAGCATTTGGTGTTGAATATTAGGCTAAGAGGTCAGAAAGGAAAGGGATACCAGGACGTTTGGCCCGGAGGTATCCCTTTTTTATCAAAAGAAGAGGAGGTTTTGGGGTGAAGGTATTGGACAAAATTGTTATCAAAATTGAAAACTATCTGTGTATTGGGACATTTATTATTATGCTTCTTTTAACATTTGCCAATGTAGTCTCCAGATTTGCGCTGCATATGGCTCTGTCCTTTACGGAGGAGATTGTGACGGGGCTGTTTGTGCTGGCTTCTCTGGCGGGCACGTCGGTGGCGGTCCGCAGCCAGGCTCATCTGGGACTGGACTTTGTCATTGGTTTTATGCCAAAAAAGGTACAGAAGATACTGGAGGTGGCAGCCACCATACTGGCAGTGATTCTGTGTGGGATCATGTTTTATTACGGCGTACAGATGGTGCGTCAGGAAATGTTTCTGGAACAGGTGACAGCTACTATGCAGTGGCCGGAGTGGATTTACGGTCTGACCGTTCCGGTTGGAGCAGGCGTACTGGTGCTGCGGTATGCGATTAGTCTGGTCAGCCAGATTTCCAGATGGAAGGAGGTAGGGTAAATGATAAATACGTCTCTGCTTTTATTCGGAATCTTTGTGATTCTGTTAATCTGCAACATTCCCATAGCCGTTTCTCTGGGGATTGCCAGTGTAGTTACCATTCTGGTGACGGGACTGCCCATTGAGATGTTTCCGATTAATGTATATTCGGCATCCAGTAAGTTCGCGCTGCTGGCCATTCCGTTTTTTATTCTGGCCGGAAATATTATGGAGAAAGCCGGAATCTCGGAAAAACTGATTACCCTGGCAAAGGCCTGTGTGGGACACAGAAAGAACGGGGTTGCCCTGGTCTGCGTGATTGTTTCCTGTTTCTTTGCGGCGATTTCCGGTTCCGGTCCGGCGACTGTTGCTGCTCTGGGAGTTATTTTGATTCCTTCCATGGTGAAAGAGGGGTACCCGGTCAGTTTTGCTACGGCTCTGATGGCGGCCGGAGGAGCTATCGGCGTCATCATTCCGCCCTCGGTTACCTTTATTGTGTACGGATCCAGTTCCGGAGCCTCCATTGCAGAGATCTTTATGGCAGGAGTTATTCCGGGACTTATGATGGGAGCGGCCCTGATTGGCGCGACCTTATTCTGTGCAAGAAAATTTGAGTTAAAGAAAACCGAGAAAGCCAGTGGAGCTCAACGCTGGGCGGCCTTTAAAGATGCGATCTGGGGTCTTTTAATGCCGGTGATTATCCTGGGCGGTATTTACTCCGGAATCTTTACGCCTACGGAGGCGGCGGCCGTATCCGCTGTATACGGACTGATAGTGGGAATCTTCGTTTATAAGAAACTGAAAATCAGGGAACTGGGAAAGATGATAGTAACGTCCGGAAGTCAGACAGGGGTTGTTATGTATGTGATTATTGCAGCCTCCCTGTTTGCATGGGTGATTTCCGTAGACGGAATTGCCTCGGACATCGGAGACTGGCTGATGAATGTAACCCATGGAAATCTGTGGGCCTTCCTTTTGATTACCAACATTATTCTGCTGATCGCCGGCTGCGTGATGGATGCAACTTCCGCCCTCTATATTTTTATCCCCATTTTACTGCCGGTAGCCACGGACATGGGATACGATACGGTAGCCTTTGGTATTCTCATGTGCGTAAACCTGGCCATTGGCCTGGTAACGCCGCCGGTGGGGGTGAATTTATTTACCGCCTGCAGCATTTCAAAACTTACTATTAAGGATACCTTTAAAGACGTAGTCCCGATTATTGTATCCCTGATAGTGGTGCTGCTTCTGGTAACTTATATTCCGCAGATTTCCCTGCTTTTGCCGAATCTGCTGAACTAGAAATGAAGAAGGAAAGGATACGCGTATGAATGGTAAATTAATTTTAGGATGTGTGGCGGATGATTTCACCGGAGCCAGTGATGCAGCCTCCTTCCTGGTGAAAGCAGGAATGAAAACCATGCTGTTTAATGGTGTGCCCCGTGACATGGAGAATCTGAATGCGGACGCGGCAGTAATTGCCTTAAAGACCAGAACCGACGAGACACAAAAGGCGGTTCAGGATTCTCTGGAGGCAGTGGAGTGGTTTTTGAAACAGGATACGGAACACATTTACAGTAAATACTGCTCCACGTTCGACTGTACGCCCCAGGGAAATATCGGCCCCATACTGGACGCCATTTTAGACAGATGCCAGGAGAAAGCCAGTATTTTATGTCCGGCGCTGCCTGTAAACGGCAGGACGGTAAGGAAGGGGAAGCTTTATGTAAACGGAGTTCCCCTGGATGAAAGTCCCATGAAGAATCACCCCCTGACCCCCATGTGGGACGCCAGAATCTGTAAGCTGATGGAAGGGCAGAGCAAATACCCCTGTATCGAACTGCCAAAAGAAATTTTACAGAAATCAGAAAAAGAGATTCAGGATTATATAGAAGAAAAAAGCAGAGGATATGAGAAATATTATCTGGTTCCCGATTATGAGAAGGATTCGGACGCAGAGAAACTGGCCCGGCTGTTCGGGGATATGAAAGTCTTAAGCGGCGGTTCCGGGATTCTGACAGAATTGGGAAAAAAATACCTGGGCGGCCAGGGAAAAAGGGACATTCCCCCTTCTTTCACAAAGGGAAGAGGGATTATCCTGGCAGGAAGCTGTTCCAGCGCGACTTTGGAGCAGATTCAGGTCTACCGGCAGTCAGGAAAATATGACTATAAGCTGGATCCCCTGAGCCTGCTTGACAAGAAGGATACCACAGAAGAGATATGGGACAGAGTTCTGAAAGAAAGCCGGGGAAGGGACATACTGATTTACAGTTCCGATACCCCTCAGAAGGTGAAACAGATGCAAAGTTACGGGAAAGAAAAGGTGGCAAAGGTCATTGAAACTGTTCTTTCAGATTTGGCATGGCTAGCCAGAGAAGCCGGATTTACCAGAATCATCGTGGCCGGCGGAGAAACTTCCGGGGCGGTAACGAAGAGGCTGGGATACGAGGCCTGTCTGATAGGGGAAAGCATTGCGCCGGGCGTCCCGGTAATGGTACCCCAGAGAAATTCCCATCTGAGGCTGGTACTAAAATCCGGGAATTTCGGACAGCCGGATTTCTTCCTGCGGGCGTTGGCACAGACAGAAGAAAAGAATCCGGAACTGGAAAGAAAAACAGAGGAAGCCTTATGGGCGGCCCACAGCCTTTTCGGACGGGGGAAGACGGCAGGCTCCACAGCCAACATCAGTTTTCGTCACGGGGATTTTGTCTATATCAGCGCCAGCGGCACTTGTTTCAGCACATTAAAAAAAGAAGAATTTTCAGTGATCGATCTGGAGGGAAATCATGTGGCAGGGCCGAAACCCAGCAAAGAATTCCCCCTGCATCTGAAACTGTATCAGGAAAAGAATGCCGGGGCGGTAATACACACCCACAGTTTCTATTGTGCTCTGTGGTCCTGCCTGGAACATGAAAATCCTCAGGATGTGATACCCCAATACACGCCTTATCTGAAAATGAAGGTGGGAACCATCGGGTTAATTCCCTATGCCCCGCCCGGCAGCCGGGAGCTGTTTCAGGCCTTCGGGGAAAAGATAAATGACAGCGACGGGTATCTTCTGAAAAACCATGGGCCTGTGGTGGCAGGAAAGGATATGATGACGGCTTTTGCCGCTCTGGAAGAGCTGGAGGAAAGCGCAAAAATTGCCTGGTATTTGAGAAAGGAAGAAGGCGCGCAGCAGATACAGGCGGAGAAAAAATAAAGAGACAGAGGAAAAACAGCGGGAGAGACACTCTTTCGCTGTTTTGTTGTGGGCTCATGGTCGTTTCCGGTTTCTTTTACCCGGATCGTAAAAAAACAAACTTGTATCTAAAAAAAACAACTTTCATTGGAAGATAGGAAAAGTCAGTTGAAAAAAATAAACAAATATAGTAATTTTATCTAAATATTTTTGCGTGATAACGTGATAATATAGGAAATAAAATGGGGGAAGTGTAAATTTATATAATAAAATTAGTAAATATATATAAAATTAGTTTAAAAAATGGGGACTTATCATGCAAATGGCATGTTGAGTATAAAAAGGAAAAGGAGGAGGTAAAATGAAAAAGCGAAGCCGGATATTGGCATGGCTTCTGGTGGGAACTTTAGTGGTTTCCAATGGAGCGCCGGTGCAGGCTGCCAGTCTTTCGGGCGATCTGGAAGAAGAGAAGTCCCAGGAAGAACTACTGGAAGAAGAGTCTCTGGATTCTTCTCTGGAAGAGGATTCTCAATTCTCAGAGGAAGAAGAGCCGGAAGAACTGGAAGCAGAACTCACAACAGACGACGGGGGAGACGGCCAAAATGCTCTGCAGGGCCCGGCAGAGCCACTGAACGGGACGTCAAGAGCCGGCACGGCAGAATCTGTCCTTGCATACGATATGGAGGTTGAGGACGGAAAGCTGAAAGATGCTTCCGGAAACCTGATGGACGGTACCCTGGTAGATCTGGACGAGGGGGATGTAAACACTTATAACGGTGTCTCCGTTCTGGATCTGGATGGAAGCGGCTATGTGGAACTGCCGGAAGGCATTGTAAACGGAGAGGAGCTGACCGTGGATATTACGGCGGCCACGACGGTTGCAAATGCCCAGTGGCTGTGGACCCTGGGAGAGGATAACTGGAGTTATACCTTCTTTACGCCCTCGAATGGAGCACAGGATACCAAATTCACGATTTCAAAACAGACGCCGTATAACGGAACCGGAGCCTGGCAGACAGAGCAGAGCGTGGCTGTGGATGCGGCTGCCCTGGACGGTTCCTATCAGACCTATACCCTGGTCTGGAAAGAAGACAGCCTGGCTCTCTATGTGGAAGGAGTAAAAGTAGGAGAGACAGAGCAGACCCACGGACTGATGAATGTGATGCCGGAAAGCAGCAGATCCGGATACATAGGAAAATCCCTCTACAATGAAGATCCCCTGTTTAAGGGAAAAGTGGCAAGAGTGGATGTGTACAGCGGCGCATTAACGGATGAAGAAATCGGGGAAATGGCAGAAGGCGTGGACAAATCCGCTTATGTAAAAACCGACATTTATTCAGCAATGCTGGGAGAAAATGCATCTGCGGATGCAGTTACAGGAAATCTTTCTTTCCCGTCTCAGGTGGATGGTTCAGAAATTACCTGGAGCGTTCAGGAAGGCCAGAATGTAGTGGCTTCGGACGGAACCATTACCCGTCCTCAACAGGATACTACAGTGGAAGTAACCGCGTCTTTCCAGGTAGATGAAGAAGAAGTGACAGAAACATTCCGGATTACAGTAAAACCAGTGAATCAGGAAGAAGTGGAAGAACTTGCAAAGGAACTGACCCTGCCCTATTCCACAGAAGAAGGCAGTGAAGTATATGGAAATATCACTTTGCCCGAGACAGTAAATGGCAAAGGAAGTGTGACCTGGGAGACGGATCATCCGGAGATTGTGGATGTAGAAAGCCATGAAAATGATGGCGCTTACGCAGATATTCCCACTCCGGCCGGCGTAGTTACCAGACCGGATAAAGATACAGAGGTAACCATGACTGCGACAGTAACTATGGGAGAGGCCAGCGTACAGAAGGATTTCACTTTTACGGTAAAGGCGGCGCCGGAAGAACTGGATCCCTGTGAAGCTTATTTGTTCGCCCATTTTACCGGAACGGAAAACAATGCATCTGTGGAGCAGATATACTTTGCAGGCAGTGAAGACGGCAATCACTGGAAAGACTTAAACGATCGTCAGCCTGTTCTCACTTCTGAGATCGGAGATAAAGGTGTCCGGGATCCGTTCCTGGTTCGTTCGGCAGAAGGGGACAAGTTCTATCTGATTGCCACCGACTTAAGTATTTACCACAGGGGCGGCTGGGGAAATGCACAGGCAACCACCACAGGCAGTACGGATTTAGTGGTGTGGGAATCCACCGACCTGGTAAACTGGTCTGAACCCTGGCTGGCGGACGTGGCGTCCCGGATTCCGGGAGCGGGCTGCGCCTGGGCGCCGGAAGCCTTTTATGATGAAAATACGGGAGAATATGTGGTGTACTGGGCAACCGGATCCGATGAGAGCAACGATCTGGGCGACCGGATGAATGTGTATTACGCAAAGACCAGAGATTTCCGTACCTTTACGGAGCCGGTGAAGTGGATTGACCGGCAGAATTCCATTATTGATACTACTATGATTCAGGCCAACGGGAAATACTACCGGGCTTCCGGAGACGGACAGATTACGATTGACGAAAGTGATTCCATCTTCGGGGAGTGGAAAACCATCAGTACCTTAAAAGACATCTTCAACACCGACCGGTACAGCGGCGCCAAGCTGGAGGGGCCGGAACTCTTCCTGTATAACGAAGCAGACTGGGAAGTGGATGAAGAAGGAAATCCAGTGGAAACCTGGGGTCTGATGTGCGACCAGTATTCGGAAAGCAAGGGGTACCTGCCTTTCAGAACCACGAATATCGCGGATACCACCACAGATTCCTGGAGAACGGCGGATGAAGTAAACTTCGGCTCTCTGAAGAAACGTCACGGAACGATTCTGCCCGTTACCGCAGAGGAATATGAGGCAATCCTGGAAGCCTACAGCAAGGACGCACCGGAAAATACCGATCCTGCGCAGGAAGATCCCATTGCAGAGTATACCTTTGAAGAAGGCGAGGGAGATCTGACTCTAAACGGAAAGGCAGCAATTAAAGAAGAAGGCGGAAACCATTACCTCTATCTGGACGGCAGTTCGGGAACCTTTGCGGAATTTCCGGAGGGATTCCTGGATGGAAGAAATCAGATGACCATCTCCATGGATCTGATGACAGAGAGCACAAATGGAAATTTCTTTACCTTTGCCTTTGGCCGGGATACCAATGAGTACTACTTCCTGCGCCAGAGAGGAGACGAGCTGTACAGCGCCATTACTCAGAATACCTATTCCGGAGAAGCTTCTGTAACCGCAGAGAATATCAGTTATGGATCCGGAACCTGGAACAATGTGAAGATTGTACTGGATCAGGATCAGATGAGAGTCTATGTAAACGATGTTCTGGTTGGAGAAAATCAGAAAACCTATGTGAAAGTATCTGAGCTGGGAGAAGACCTGAAGGCTTATCTGGGTAAATCTTTCTACAGCGCAGACGGCTATTTCAAAGGCGGATTTGACAACATTCAGATTTACAACCGGGCTCTGACAGAAGAGGAAATTACAGGGGCCCAGGAGGAAGTTCCCCTTCTGGCTTCCTATGACTTCAGTAAGACAGAAGGAACTACAGTGAAAGATCAGTCCGGAAAGGGCAACGACGGAGAAATCAGGGGCAGCAATTATATTGTTGACGGAAAGAACCTGACCCTTCCCGGCGGCGCCAACGGCAGCAATGCAGCCTATGTGGAACTTCCGGGAAGCCTGTTTGCGGGAAAGAAGGAACTTACCATCTCTGCATGGCTGAAAAATGAGACGGGAAGCGGCAACTATTCTGCCATGTTCTTCGGAACGCCGAAAAATCAGAATAATGTGTCTTCTCAGTACTGGCTGTTAAATCCTAAAAACCCGTCCGGAACTTTAAAATCCGTTATTACCAACAGCGCAGATGAGAAGTATCCTTACAATACCGAGTATGGAATTTCACCGACCAACAGCGCCCAGGGAATTAAGGGACCGGAAACAGACAGTGAATGGGGACTTTATACCACGGTACTGACAGAAGACAGCATTACTGCTTATTACAATGGAGAAAAAGTGGGGACGGCAGCCATCCAGAATCCGGTATCCAATTTCGGTTCTGATCTGGTGGCCTATATCGGAAAATCCACTTATCCGGATATGTTCTACAAAGGGGGCGTCCGGGATGTGAAAGTCTGGGATGGTGTATATACCGATCAGGATGTGGAACAGTTATACGAAGATGCGGTATTTGATGTGGCTATGGATACCCTTTCCTTCCGGGATGGAGATTCTGTATATTCCAGCCTGAAACTGCCGGAAACTTTAATCGGAAAAGTGGATGCAGTCTGGAGTTCCGGTAATCCTGAGGTCCTGGCCAACGACGGTACGGTTACCCGTCCTGAACTGGGAGAAAAAGATGCGTCCGTGGATCTTCGGGTAAACTTTACCACAGGAACGCTGAAGAAAGAAGTCATTTATCATCTGACGGTGAAAGCTCTCAGTGAGGAGGAAATCGCCCAGAGCCTTGTAATTCCAAAATATATTTCCGAAAATCTTCCTTCTGAAATCAACGGAATGGAAGTAACGTATGAGTCCGATGATCCGAAAGTGATTGGAAAAGACGGAACCGTGACCTTCCCTGAAGCGGGAGAAGGAAGTAAGACCGTTGCCATAACAGCTACAGTGGGAACAGTAGAGATAAAAGGCGAAGCAGAAGTGCTGGAAAAAGGCGGGGACGTGGTTACCTATGTGACTAAAGGCGGCGACCTGCTGGCTTATGCAGACAGCCGGAGATCCGACGCCCTGTTTGTGGCAGCGAAGAATGCAGAAGGAAATTATGAAGAATTAAACAAAGGAAAAGCCATCCTCTATGTGAAATGGCAGGGAGATCAGAAAGTAGAAGAGAACTGGCAGATGGGTTCCCCGGAATTCTTCCGGTTTGAGGACGGAAGCCTGGGTGTGATCGCCTCTGCAAACAATGGAGAAAACGGAGTTTACATCTGGAATTCCAAAGATACGGTAAACTTTGAAAATCAGAGATACCTGACTCTGGCAGAGACAGGCACACAGGTACAGGATCCTTCTCTGGTCTATGATGCGGCAACCCAGAACTATAAGATTTTCTGGCAGGATCAGAACGGCGGAGCTTATGTCTCTGTTTTCGAGAGTCTGGAAAACGGATCCAAACCAGAAGTAACCTATACGGCTTATATTACCGAAGAGAAGCCGGATGGAGAGCTTCCCGAAGAAGCCGTAGCAGAAGAAGCCGGCGGATTTTCCATGTCCGCAGCGGAATACGAACTTTTCCAGAAGAAATACGGAACCCTTCATAACACAGGCGTAGACTCCGTGGAAGTCTCTGTGGAGGAAGGAGAAGAGCTGAATCTGCCGGATACTGTGACGGCACATTACAGTGACGGAACAGAGAAGAATCTGGGAGTGAAATGGGACGAAGAAGCATTAAAGGAGATTGATACTTCCGAAAGCGGCACTTATACCATCGAAGGAGAAGTGCAGCAGGATGCGTTCAGCTATCCCTTTATTGCAGAGCGTGCCGATCCCCATGTTTTCTACAATGAAGACGACGGCTATTATTATTCCACCGGTTCTTATTATCCGGTAAGTGATCCGCAGACCTGGGGCTTTTATGCAGGAGACTGCTACCGGGCTATCGGAATCCGCCGGGCAAAGACACTGGGAGGACTGCAGAGCGCAGAAGAACATCTGATGTTTGACCCGGATAATGATCCAGACGCACAGTGGGGAACTTTCCTGTGGGCGCCGGAATTCCATAAAATCAACGGAACCTGGTACTGTCTGGTAGGAGCCAGCAGAGGAAAGAAAGCGCCGGGACAGTACGGGTGGTGCAGTAATTCCGTTCTGATCCCATACATCGGCGACGGAGACGACAGCACTTCCCTGGAAGAAGACATTCAGGCAGGGGGCATGCTGGATAAGAATCAGTGGGGCGATCCCATCGTTCTGGAAGGCGCGCCGTCCTTCGACGTTTCTTACTATGAAGATGAAAACGGACAGGGATACTACGTTCTGCCCAATACCCCCGGAGGAGCCCAGATTTCCATTGTAAAAGCCAAAAGTGAGGGCGTTCCTCAGTTCGATGGGGAAAAAGTGATGGTAAAAACCATTGAATTCCCGTGGGAATACGGGATCTATGAAGGCTCTGTCTCTGCCTCCAATCCGGAAGGTACGGATCAGGGAGTTGTGGAAGGACCTTACTTATTCTCCTACGGAGATAAGGTGTATATTTCTTATTCCGGAGCCACAGTGGATAAATACTACTGCCTGGGACTGATGGTGGCAGATAAGGGAAACGACATCATGGATCCGGACAGCTGGACCAATGTCAATTATCCGCTGTTAAGCTCATACGATACGGAGGACGGCCAGATCGGAGGAGCCTCTCACATGGGAGGCGGCCATAACTCGGTGGTTGTGGACGAATACGGCAACCTGGCTCTGATTTACCATGCAAGACCCAATCCGGATCCTCACGAAGGAAAAGGAGGGGCAGGCGGTTTATTCGATCCGTGCAGAAATACCATGGTGAAGAGTATCAATGTAGCCTATGACGGAACGCTGGTATTTAACATGACTCCGGAAGAAGAACTGGATCCCCGGTTCAAGACAGTGACGGCGACGATCACAGTGGAAGGAAATAAAACCGCGCAGGCAGATTTCCAGAAAGTAATGCCGGAAGTAACGGCAGAAGTCGGCGCCGATTCCAGTGTCACGGTAGAATGGAAAGAAATTGAACATGCAGCCAGCTACCGGATTTACCGGAAAGAAGCCGGGGGAAGCTTCAGAGGAATTGCCAATGTGGATGCCGGAGCAACCACTTATGTGGATAAGGCGGCAGAAGCGGGAAAAACCTATTATTACACCGTAAAAGGCTTCTGGGAGGAAGATGCAAAAGGTATCTGCACTAAATATCCCACAGATGTAAGTGTGAAGATTCCGGTGAAGGAACTGGCGACGCCTTCGGTTAAGACCCGTTCCGTGAACTACTGTACTGTGGAAGTAACCTGGAACAAAATCACAGGGGCCGACAAGTACGTGATTTACAGAAAAGAAGCAAAACCGGGAACCGCTTTCAAATCCATCGGAACCGTAGGTGGAGGTACTCTAAGCTACCGGGATGGAAGCGCGAAGATGGGCGTGAACTACTACTATACGGTAAAAGCTTTCGCAGGAAGCATCTACAGCGATTATCAGAAGACGGTAACCGGAATGGCGGTACCATCCTCTCCGACTCTGAAGGCAGCAGGCAGCAGCAAAGGAGTAACCATCACCTGGACCGGATCCAAGGCAGGAGATAACAAGTTTGCAGACGGCTACCGTGTCTTCAGAAAGACGGAAGGCGGAAGCTGGAAGACTGTGGGAACGGTAGGAGCAAATACGCGAAGCTTCACAGACACCACAGGAGCAAAGGGAACCACTTATGTGTATACGGTAAGAGCTTATGTAAAACAGAGCGACGGAACGAATCTGTGGGGAACTTATAATGCTGCAGGCGTAAAAGGCGCAAAAAAATAATTATCAGCCCTGTGTAATGACAGGTCAAGTTTACAGACCCTGGTCTGGCTAAATGCCGGGCCGGGGTTTTCCAGATCCGTGGGAACTGTGTCTCAGGCTGTAACTGCTTTACGAGAAGCAACAAAGGGAAGCGTGGGAGAAAGAAAATAAGAATTGTAGAATCGTTGATCCTTTTATACAATGAACCAGACATCTGACGGCGGACGGTTCATAAGGGAGAGGATAGCCATGGAAAAGAAAGGACACAGGAAATGGATCATCGGCCTTCTCCTGTGTTTTTGCATACTTTTATGTACAGGGAGAAGTCTGAATCGGGAACCGTGGACGGTTCCGGGAGAAAAAGAAGTTCCTTATGAAACAGAAAAAGAGGAAGAAACAGAAGGGGAAACGGAGGAGGAAGGGAAGGAAGAAGAGACGGAAGATTCCCTTCCCGACCATATAGGGGAACAGGAAGAACGGCCGGAGAGGTTCCCGTGGGCCCTGTCCGGGGAACAGGAAACAGAGTCGGACAAAGAAGAGGCAGATCCTGAGAAGGAACCAGAATCAGAAACAACGATCCTGCGGGAAAGGAACAATCCGGTTATCACACCCCTTCCTTCCGGAATTCAGGAACAAAATGAGGAAGAACCGGATTCTGAAGGGACAGAACAGGGCGACATCAACGAAGGGAAATATCCCCAAATTGAGACGGACTTGCAGTCGGAAGAGCTGGTCCAAGAAAAAGTAAAACGGTTTTATGTAGAAGGAAAAGATTATCAGGGAAACCCTCTGGGAGCAGACTATCAGAAGGTAGACGGAAACGGAAAAATACTGGAGGGGACAGAAATTTCGGGCGGACGGGTATACTATGAAATGGAACTGACGGAAGGGGAGAATGTGGTTACGATTACTGTAACCGATCCGGAGGGCAGAGAAACCACAATGGAGAGTATCTTTTATTATGGAAAACAAAAAGAAACGGTTTTGTGCAGCCTGGAGGCGGGGACTCTGGGACTTGGCACATACTTTATCAGGCTGATCCCCCTGGAGGAAGGAGAGAGCGTAAGCCAGGTAATCGAAAGGGCTTTGGAAGAACAGGGTTACCACAGTGTTTTCCGAAAGGAAGAAAATGCAGAAAATGAGAAATGGCAGGGAGCGCTGGAACGTATAGAAAAGGAAGGGATCACAGAGGGGTACCGGATTCCGCCTGATTTGTATCAACACCTGAAGGAAGAACAGTATGAGAAACGGGAGCACAGAGAGAATTCCCTGGGGAGCGACGATTTCTGCAGGGGATCCGGATGGGGGATTTCTGTAAACGGAGAATACAGAAAGGGAGAAGAATTAAAGGAAGAGGCTTTACAGGGACAAATCATCCGGATACGCTTCTCCCTGTATTATGGGAAAGATATAGGGGCAGCTCAGGAGTCCTGGGAAAAAGAGTGGTGACGGCTCTCCATTAGACGAATGGAGCGGAATATGGTACACTAATACCCAAGGTGAAAGAGATGGAGGATCAGGGAATGTTTGATATTCAGGAAGAGTTAAAAAAGCTGCCGGGAAGTCCGGGCGTATACCTGATGCACGATGCCCGGGATGAGATTATTTACGTGGGGAAAGCGGTCAGTCTGAAAAACCGGGTGCGGCAGTATTTCCAGAGCAGCAGAAACAAAGGCGTGAAGATTGAACAGATGGTTACCCAGATTGCCAGATTTGAATACATTGTGACAGATTCTGAACTGGAAGCCCTGGTATTAGAGTGCAATCTGATTAAAGAATATCGTCCCAAATACAATACGATGCTAAAGGATGACAAAAGTTATCCCTTTATTAAAGTTACCGTTCAGGAGCCGTTTCCCAGGGTGCTGTTTGCCAGAAGGATGAAAAAGGATAAGGCCAGATACTACGGCCCCTACACCAGCGCAGGAGCTGTCAAAGACGTTATTGAGCTGGTCCGCAAGCTTTACCGGGTCCGTTCCTGCAGCCGGGTGCTGCCAAGAGACACAGGGAAAGAGCGTCCCTGTCTGTATTATCATATGAAACAGTGCGCCGCCCCCTGCCAGGGGTATATCAGCCGGGAGGATTACCGGGAAGGGATTCGGAAGGTTCTGGAATTTCTGAATGGAAATGTGAAGGATACCATTTCTGAACTGGAGGAAAAAATGAAAAATGCGGCTGAGGATCTGCGCTTCGAAGAAGCCGGGGAATACCGGGATTTGATTCAGAGCATTCAGAAAGTGGGCGAACGGCAGAAAGTCACCAGTTACGGAGGGGAAGACAAGGACGTGGTGGCCATGGCCATGCAGCAGGATCTGGAAGAAAACGGAAAAGAAGAGAAGCCGGAAGAACAGCTTCGGGAGCAGGATGCGGTTGTCCAGGTATTTTTCATACGGGAAGGGAAGCTCATCGGACGGGATCATTTTTACCTGAAAACTGCCAGAGGAGATTCCAGAGGACAGATTTTATCCAGTTTCTTAAAACAGTTCTATTCCGGAACCCCTTTCATCCCCAAAGAAGTCATGCTTCAGGAAGAAATCGACGACAGGGCCATTATTGAGGAGTGGTTAAGCAGCCGGAGAGGCCAGAAGGTGCAGATTCGGGTGCCCAAAAAAGGAAGCAAAGAGAAGCTGGTAGAGCTGGCGGCAGAAAATGCCAGGATGGTCTTAAGCAAAGATAAGGAAAGGCTGAAAAGAGAAGAGGGAAGAACCATAGGGGCTGTTCATGAGATTGAAGACTGGACAGGTCTGAAGGGGATTCAGAGGATGGAAGCCTACGACATATCCAATATCAGCGGGTTTGAGTCTGTGGGCTCCATGGTGGTCTACGAAAGAGGCAGACCGAAACGCAGCGACTACAGAAAATTTAAAATCAAATGGGTGCAGGGGCCTAACGATTATGCCAGTATGGAAGAGGTGCTTACCCGCCGTTTTAGCCACGAGACAAAGGGAGAACACGACAGTTTTTCCAAACTGCCGGATTTGATTCTCATGGACGGCGGAAGAGGACAGGTGAATATTGCGTTAAAGGTACTGGAAAAACTGGGACTTGAGATTCCTGTCTGCGGCATGGTAAAAGACGACAAACACCGGACAAGGGGGCTGTATTATCAAAACGAAGAGATTCCCATTGATACAAACACAGAAGGATTTAAACTCATAACCAGAATTCAGGATGAGGCCCATCGTTTCGCTATAGAATTCCACCGCTCTTTAAGAAGCAGGGAGCAGGTTCGTTCCATTCTGGATGATATTCCGGGGATTGGCCCGGCCAGAAGAAAAGCCCTGATGCGTTATTTTAAATCTCTGGAGGCCATCCGGGACGCCTCTGTGGAAGAACTGAAAGAAGCCGATTCCATGAATGAGAAAAGCGCCCGCCAGGTCTATGAATTTTTTCACGGGAATCCCAGGTAGTTCCGTTGCAGACCCAGGATGGTTATGATAAAATAAAGAAAGATGAGATTGGGGAAGGCAAAGGAGACGAAAAAATGAACAATCGGAATAATAAAGTATATTTAAGTAAAATGGTTCAGGAACTGGGATTACGGAATCTGACACCGGAAGTAGATCTGACAGATAAGGCTGTGACAGTACCGGAAATTAACCGTCCGGCCTTACAGCTGGTAGGGTATTTAAAGCATTTTGCCTATGAGAGAGTGCAGATTATCGGTTACGTGGAGTTTACGTATCTGGAACAGTTATCTAAGGAAGAACGGCTGGTTGCTTACGAACGTTTCATTTCCAGCAAAATTCCCTGCGTAATTTTCAGTACCATGACTCAGCCCACAGAGGATATGCTGGAGCTGGCCGTGAAATACGGAGTGCCCACTTTCGGCACAGATAAAACAACCAGCAGTCTGATGGCGGAAGTGATCCGCTGGCTGGGCGTACAGCTTGCTCCCTGTATTTCCATTCACGGAGTACTGGTGGATGTATACGGTGAAGGGGTTCTGATTACAGGAGAAAGCGGTATCGGAAAGAGCGAAGCCGCTCTGGAATTAATTAAGAGGGGCCACCGTCTGGTCAGTGACGATGTGGTGGAACTGAGGAAAGTCAGCGACGCTACACTGGTGGGATCGGCGCCGGATATTACCAGACATTTTATCGAACTTCGGGGAATCGGAATTGTAGATGTAAAAACTTTATACGGTGTAGAATGCGTAAAGGATACCCAACAGATTGATCTGGTCATTAAACTGGAAGAATGGGACAAAGATAAAGAATATGACCGCCTGGGACTTCAGCAGGAATATATTGAATATCTGGGAAATAAAGTGGTTTGTCACTCGCTGCCTATCCGCCCGGGACGGAACCTGGCGATTATTGTGGAAACAGCGGCAGTAAACCACAGACAGAAAAAGATGGGATATAACGCTGCAGAAGAATTGTACAAACGTGTACAGGCGAACATTGCCAAGAATCGTTAGAGATAGGAGATAGTTGTATGTATTGTTTTGGGATTGACGTAGGAGGAACAAGCATTAAATGCGGCCTGTTTTCGGAAAATGGCGCCTTGGAGGATAAATGGGAAATCCCTACCAGAACCGAAGAAAAAGGGGAACATATTTTACCGGATATTGCGGAAGCCATTCAGAAAAAAATGCAGGAAAAAAATCTGAAAAAAGAAGAGATCAAAGGCGTGGGAATCGGACTTCCCGGGCCGGTAACGGATCAGGGAGAAATCCTCTGTGCTGTAAACCTCTACTGGGGCAGAAAGAATGTGGAAGAAGAGCTGACAAGACTGACAGGACTTCCTTCTAAAGCCGGAAATGATGCCAATGTGGCCGCCCTGGGAGAAGTCTGGAAAGGTGCGGCAGAGGGTCATGAGAACGTGCTGATGGTTACCCTGGGAACCGGCGTTGGCGGCGGAATTATTTTAAACGGAAGAATTCACACAGGCGTTCACGGAGCAGCAGGGGAAATCGGACATGCCAATGTGAATCCTCATGAAACAGAAAGCTGCAACTGTGGAAATAAAGGATGTTTAGAACAGGTGGCTTCTGCCACCGGTATCGCCCGTCTGGCCAGACAGGAGCTGGCGGCCGGCCAGGATGAAAGTGTATTAAGAGGGCTGGAGGATGTGACGGCCAAGGATGTATTTGATGCCTATAAACAGGGAGATAAGACGGCGGCAAAAGTTGTGGATACCTTTGCCAGATATTTATCTATGGGTCTTTCTTCTTTCGTATCCGTTCTGGATCCAGACGTGATTCTTATCGGAGGAGGAGTTTCCAGGGCAGGACAGGTTTTAATTGACTGTGTAGAAAAATATTACAGACAATACGCCTTCCCAAGTGCCAAGGATACGCCGATTATTCTGGCATCCCTGGGAAATGACGCAGGAATTTACGGAGCCGCCCGCTTAGTTATCCAGAATACTTAAAAAAGAGTATAGAAGAGCCGCTGCAAAAAGATGTTCATTCATCTGTTTGCAGCGGCTCTGTTTTTTGCATCATAGGCATTAGGAAGGTCTTTAAGCGCCTTCTACTCCATCCCCGGAGCCATCGTCCCCGGAGCCGCCGGAACCATCGTCTCCGGAGCCGCCGGAGCCATCGTCCCCGGAGCCGCCGGAACCATCATCGTCGGAACCGCCGGAACCATCATCTCCGGAACCGCCGGAGCCATCATCTCCGGAGCCGCCGGAATCGTCGTCCCCGGAGCTGCCGGTACCGTCATCGCCGGATCCGGAATTGCTGCCGCCGGAACTGCTGCCGCCGGAACCGTTGTTTCCGGAATCGGAATCGTTGTCACCGGAATTATTTCCATCTGAGTTATTTCCCTCTCCTCCGGTATTGGAATTTCCGGAATCCGAACTGTCTGAAGAACCGGAATAGGAACCGTAGGAACTGCCGGAATCATTGTAATCATAATCTGAATATCCGTAATAGTGACTTTCACACCGTTCTGTGGGAAGGGAGCCGATGTCGAAATATTCGGTAACTGTGGGGCATCCCGAACGGGGAAGCAAACCGCTGATACTGCAGACAGAGGTCCGTTCTACGCTGGCCGGTTTTTCAAACTCCTGCTCGGTCAGGTTTTCATGGATACGCTCCATTACTTTCTGCCAGAGCAGCTTGTGGAAATTTCTGGACATATAGTCGTCCGGAATCTTCTCATTGTTGTCAAATCCGGACCAGACAGCACAGGTATAATAAGGAGTATATCCTACAAACCATAAATCGTTATAGGTATCTGTGGTACCGGTCTTTCCTGCTACCGCCATATTATCTAACCGACACATGGTACCTGTACCGTATTTTACCACGTCTTCCATGGCGCTGGTAAGCAGATAAGCGGTACTTTCTTTAATCACAGAGGTCTCTTCCGGCGTGTTGTCAACCAGAAGATTTCCGTCCCGGTCATAAATCTTTGTAAAGTAAATGGGTTTAATGTAATTTCCCTGGTTGGCAATGGCTGCATAGGAAGCACAGAGCTCCACATTGGTAACACCGTAAGTGATACCTCCGAGTGCCAGCGGGAGATTGGCATCGGAATAGACATTTCCATTTTCATCCGTATCCTGCTCTCCTCCGTGGGCCAGGGTGGTAAAACCGAACCGATCCAGGTAATCCAGGCCGAGCTCAGGAGTGACCTCCTCCAGACATTTAACAGCTACTACATTGACAGAATTCTGGATGGCCTTGCGGATGGTGGTCTCCCCTCCGTAGGTATTGCTGGCGTTTCGCACGGGAGAACCGTCCGGATAATCGTAAGGTTCATCCACAAAAGTAGTAGCCAGGGACATGCCCTTTTCATTTAAAGCAGGCGCATAAGTAGATACAATCTTAAAAGTAGAACCTGGCTGACGGGTGGTGTCAGTAGCTCTGTTTAAAGTCAGGCTGGCTGTCTTCTCGCCGCGTCCGCCGATTAATGCCTTCACGTATCCGGTGCGCTGATCAATAACACTCATGGAAGACTGGGGCTGAGGTGTGAAATTCACGTTTTCAGCAATCAGCGTACTTCCGTCTGATAAAATAGAAGCCTTGTACTGATCCACATAAGTCTGTCCTTCTTCAGGAGAATCGAACAGCAAATCGAAATCGGGATCCTGATTTTTAAAATACAGGGTCAGCATTTCCTTGCTGTAATTGACTTCCTCTCCTTCCGGATTCTCTACGGTTAAAGCGTAATCAAGGGCATACTGTACATAATCAGGGAAGTTTTCCGGATTCTGATATTCCTCATCCAGGATGGCCTGAATGGTGGGATCCTGTGTGGTATAGACCTGAAGACCGCCGCTGTATAAAGCGTTTCTGGCCTGAGTTTCTGTATACCCTTTTACATTCATTAAAACTTCAATGACCTGATCGGTCAGCTCGTCTTCAAAATAGGAATAAACGGTCTCTTTTGTCTCTATTTCAGACTGAGCCGCCTGTATTTCACTGTAAATATCGTCGTTTATGACTTCGTTGTACTGGGTCTGAGTGATGTATCCCTGATCCAGCATATCTCCCAGGACTTTTTTCCGTCTCTGTGCGTTGGCCTCGGGATTCTCTATGGGATTGTATTTGGTAGGATTCTGTGTGATTCCCGCAATGGTGGCACATTCCGATAAATTCAGATCCCAGACATCTTTGTTGAAGTATTTTCTGGCGGCTGCCTGTACGCCGTAAGAGCCTGCCCCCAGGTTAATGGTGTTGAGATAGTTCTCCAGAATAATCCCTTTATCATTAATCTTTTTCTCCACCTGTATAGCCAGGTACTGTTCCTGGAATTTACGGACGAATTTCTCCGCCCAGGTAGATTCACTGGTCCAGTCGGTAAAAACATTATTCTTTAACAACTGCTGGGTAATGGTACTGGCTCCTTCAGAAAAATGGCCGTCAGATACGCCGGTTACAAAGGCACGGAGAATTCCCCGCGCGTCAATGCCGTTATGTTCATAGAAACGTTCGTCCTCAATGGCCACAACTGCATTCTGTAAATCTTCCGGAATCTGTTCCAGGGAGACCGGCTGGCGGTTGGCCGTGGGGGCTGCCAGCTTTCGCATCTGATTCCCCTGATCATCATAGAGGTAAGAGGCATAGCCAAGTGGGGTAATATCAATGTCATCCACATCGGGGGCATTATCTATAATCCCTTTAAATGCGCCTATTCCTCCGCACAGCAATATGATGAAAATTGTAATCAGCGCTATAAATAAAACTCGTATGGCAGAAACATGTGCTCTTTGCCCAATCATGGTAGAGCGTGAAATCAGAGCTTTCCGCTTTTTTGAAGTGGACTTTTTTCCATAATTCATGACATTCCTCCTTTTAATCCTTTCCATTATACCAAATAAAAAAACCGAAATAAACCCCCAACATAAAAGTTCACAGTTCCTGCACAAAAGATAGGCTCTTGCTTCCCGGTAAAATTTATGATAGCGTGAAAACAGAAAAAAGCGAAAGAAAAGAGGGATAACGGATGCGTACGGCAAAGGAAGTGTATCAGATTTATGACCAGTGTAAGTGCTCGTTCTATATTTATGAGGAAGAAATTGTGAAAAAACAGGCAGAAACCCTGAAACAGGCTCTGCCGGAGTTTGAATTTCTCTATTCGGTTAAATGCAATCCCATGGAAGAAATTCTGGAGACGGTATTTACCCGGGGCTTCGGAGCGGACGCGGCGTCTGTACAAGAAGTGAAACTGGCAGGAGAAAAAGGGCTGTCCAGGGAAAAGATTCTGTTCTCAGCTCCCGGCCGAAGCTATGAAGAGCTTCGGGAAGTCTGTGAAGATGCCCTGATTATCGCTGACAGTTTCCACGAACTGGAACTGCTGGAGAAAATAGCAGAGGAAAAAGGCCGGGTTCTGGAAACCGGCGTGCGTATAAACCCGGACTATACCATGGGCGGAGCAAAAGGAGTTTCCAGTAAATTCGGAATGGATGAAGAACTGATTTGGGAGAGGAGAGGTTTCTTTGATTCCTTAAAACATATACAGATTACAGGAATTCATGTACATCTTCAATCCCAGGTTCTGTCAGCAGACGTACTTTCCGCCTACTACAGAAAGGTGGCAGAGCTGGCGGTGCGGTGCCAGAAAGAGATGGGATGGGAACTGAAGTTTCTGAATTTCGGAGGAGGCCTGGGAATTCCCTATGGTCCCCAGGACAGTCCTCTGGATCTGGAGGAGGTTCTGAAAGGCTGGAAAAAACTGGGAGAGAAAATCCGAAAGCAACTTTCGGCCCGGCTCATTCTGGAAAGCGGGCGGTTCCTGGTATGCCAGGCAGGGACCTACTATACTCCCATCGTGGATCGAAAGGAATCCAGAGGCAGAAAGCTTCTGATTGTAAAAAATACCCTCAATGGATTTCTTCGCCCTTCCATGGCTGAAATTGTAAAAGACTGCAGAAAAGATGGGGAAGGTTTTACCTGCGAACCTTTTTATACAGGAGAAAACGCATTTGATTTCCGGGTTGTGGGAAAAGAAGGCGAAACAGAGAAAGAGACGGTGGACATTTATGGAAGCCTGTGTACCGCCGCCGATGCAATGAAAAAGGAAGCCGTGCTTCCCAAAAGTGAAATAGGAGATTTGCTTGCTGTAACCAATGCGGGAAGTTATGGATACAGCCTTTCACCGCTTCGTTTTTCCAGTCCGAAGGCGGTGCGGGAGTTCTACTGGCACGGATAATGCTTCTTTCGGATGCGAAAAGAAACCCCTCAGTTAAGGCTCCTTTTCGCAGTTGGTTTCATCCAGAATATAGAGAGGGCGGCGCTTGGCCTCCAGATAGGTTTTGGCCAGGTACTGTCCCAGAATTCCGATACAGAAAAGCTGGATACCTCCCAGAAGCAAGGTGATGCTTACCGTTGACGCCCAGCCTGCCACCGGGTCGCCAAAGACAATGCGCCGGAAGATGATGACAGCCATAAAGATCAGAGAAGAGAAACCGAATAAGACGCCGCTTAAGGTGGAAATCACAAGGGGCGCGGTGGAAAAAGCCACAATCCCGTCAATGGCGTAGAGGAGAAGACTCCAGAAAGACCATTTGGTTTCTCCGGCGACCCGCTCCACATTTTCAAATTCAATCCATTTGGTTTTAAATCCTACCCAGCCAAAGAGGCCTTTGGAAAAACGGTTATATTCGCCCATTTCCAGCAGAGCGCTGACGAATTTGCGGTTCATCAGACGATAATCCCGGGCGCCGTCCACCAAATCCGTTTTTGAGATGCGGTTCATCAGACGGTAGAACTTCCTGGCAAACCAGGAACGGATTTTCGGTTCTCCTTTTCGGGAAACACGTCTGGTAGCGGCAGAATCATACCCTTCCACAGTAACTGCATGGTACATCTCAGGCAAAAGGGAAGGAGGATCCTGCAAATCAGCGTCCATAATGGCCACGTAATCTCCCTGGCTGTACTGCAGGCCGGCATAAATGGCGGCCTCCTTTCCAAAGTTGCGGGAGAAAGAAAGATATTTAACACGGGAATCCGCAGCGGCCAATTCCTTCAGATAAGAGAGGGTTCCGTCAGAGGAACCGTCATTGACACAGATCAGTTCAAAGGATTCCTGGCACATGGATTCCGTAAGTTTTTGAAATTCCTGATAAAAGTAAGGAAGAGAGCTTTCCTCATTAAAGCAGGGGACGATAATGGAAATACTCATAATTACCACTCCTTCCATGAAAATTTTGGATCCGGGGTTTTACAGTTTTTAGATTATAACACAGATTCGGTGAAAATAAAACTTTCCTCAGCTCCTTTCCCGTGATAAGATGCATTATAAGAAGAAAGAAGAGAGGAACGATTATGCTGGAAACATATAAAACCGTGTACAAGGGCGGACAGGGAGAAATTGTGGAGAAAAAATCCCGTTTTATTGCTACCGTCCGTCCGGTGGAAACGGAAGAAGAAGCAATAGCTTTTTTAGAAGAAATGCGTAAGACTTACTGGAATGCCACCCATAACTGTTATGCTTATACGGTGGGTAAGAACCGGGAATTTACCAGATGCAGCGACGACGGCGAGCCCAGCCAGACAGCAGGAAGACCCATGCTGGACGTACTGCTTGGGGAAGAGCTGTACAACACGGCAGTGGTGGTTACCCGGTATTTCGGGGGAACCCTTCTGGGTACCGGGGGACTGGTACGGGCCTATTCCAGGGCAGTACAGGAAGGTTTAAAATGCAGTGAGCTGATAGAAAAGAAGTTTGGGCTGATTTTAGAGATTGGTACGGATTATCAGGGGATCGGGAAGATTCAGTACCTGGCAGGCGAGCGGAAGATACCGGTTCTGGACTCCCAGTATACGGACAGGGTAACAGTAAAGCTCCTTGTCCCCCTCCATCAGAAGGAAGAACTTAAGAAGGCTGTCACAGAGGCGACCAGCGGAAGAGCTTCCTTAAAAGAGGACAAAGAGCTGTATTTTGCCGTCAGAGACGGGGAATATTTACTGTTTGATGAATAATTCTCAGCATTTCTCCGGTTCCGGATATTCAGAATCGAAGGTCTCCACGGTGATGGAACGGATAACCTGAGGGGTTAAGGGACGATCGCTGTAATCGGTATCGGTCTCTGCGATTTTATTTACGATCTCTAATCCTTCGGTTATTTTTCCGAAAGCGGCATAAGCTCCGTCCAGGTGAGGAGAGGTCTGATGCATGATGAAGAACTGGCTTCCGGCGGAATCAGGATGCATGGCTCTTGCCATGGAAAGAACGCCTGGAGTATGTTTTAAATCATTGGGGAATCCGTTCTGGGCAAATTCTCCTTTAATGGAGTAGCCGGGGCCGCCCATGCCGGTACCGTCAGGACAGCCGCCCTGAATCATAAAGCCGTTAATCACCCGGTGGAAAATCAGTCCGTTATAGAACCCTTTGTTTACCAGGCTGATAAAATTGTTTACTGTGTTAGGGGCGATTTCCGGGTATAATTCCCCCTTCATAACATCGCCGTTTTCCATTGTAATTGTAATTACTGGATTTGCCATAATTTTTCTCCTTAAAAAATGATTGTACTTTTTGCGTGTAGTCTATTATAATATGTCAGAGAAAATCCTGCAAGAGAATTAGTTTAAGACGACAGGATAAGCGTAACTATTCAGCCGCGTAAGCTGCGGGAATCCGAGATGCATGGCTGAATAGTTACGGAAACGCATCTGATAACAGAAATTGTGCTGGAAAGGCTGGATACAGAGATGATAATAGAAACCAGAAATCCGCAGGAGACCTTTGCGGTGGGAAGAAGGCTGGGAGAAAAGGCGCAGCCGGGTCAGATTTATACACTGGAAGGCGATCTCGGCGTGGGAAAGACAGTTTTTACCCAGGGGGTTGCCGCCGGGCTGGGAATTACAGAAGCAGTCAGCAGTCCTACGTTTACCATTCTCCAGGAATATGAGTCGGGAAGACTGCCCTTTTATCATTTTGATGTCTATCGAATTGGAGATATTGAAGAAATGGAAGAAATTGGCTACGATGATTATTTTTTCGGAAAGGGAATCTGCCTTATTGAGTGGGCGAATCTGATTGAAGAGATTCTTCCCCAGAGCCATATTTCTGTAACTATAGAAAAAGATTTAAATCAGGGCCTGGACTATCGGAAAATTACCATACAGGGTCTGGAAGAATTTGATAAGAGAGAGGGAGACTGAGATGAAAATATTGGCGCTGGACAGTTCCGGAATTGTGGCTTCTGTGGCTGTGGTAGAAGATCAGAATCTGCTGGCAGAATATACTGTCAATTACAAGAAAACCCATTCTCAGACATTGCTGCCCATGCTGGATGAGATAAGTAAAATGACAGAACTGGATCTGGAAAGTCTGGATGCAGTGGCTGTTGCCGCCGGTCCGGGATCTTTCACCGGGCTTCGTATCGGGTCAGCTACCGCGAAAGGTCTGGGACTGGCTCTGAAAAAACCCCTGGTTTCCATTCCTACCCTGGAGGGACTGGCGTATAATCTGTATGATACGAAAGGTCTGATCTGCCCTTTGATGGACGCCAGGAGAAATCAGGTATACACAGGAGTCTATCGGTTTGCAGATCACAGGCTTCAGACAGTGGAGGAGCAGCGGGCAGCAGATATTCTGGAAATTCTGGAATGTATCAACCAGTTAGGGGAGCCGGTGACCTTTCTGGGAGACGGAGTTCCTGTTTTCCGGGACGCTATCGGAAGGACTGTAAAGGTGCCCTTTTCCTTTGCACCGGCCCATCTGAATAAGCAAAGAGCAGCAGCAGTGGCAGCGCTGGCCTGCGTATATATGGAAGAAGGGCGGACAGAAACAGCGGCAGAACACCGTCCGGACTATCTGCGCATGTCCCAGGCGGAGAGAGAGCGGGCAGAAAGAGAACGATTGAAAAAAGAGGGCACATCTCTATGATACTAAGAGAAATGATGCCCGAAGATCTGGAACAGGTAATGGAAATAGAAGAAAGGCTGTTTTCCCATCCCTGGACCAGAGAAGGATTTTTTACTTTTCTGATGAAAAGCAACGCCATGTTTCTGGTAGTGGAAGAGAAAGGACAGATTCTGGGCTACTGCGGATGCCTGCTGGTTCTGGATGAAGGCGATATTACCAATGTGGCAGTGAAAAAGGAACGTCAGGAAGAAGGAATCGGAAGTTTCATGATTGACGGGCTGATTCGTTTTTGCAGAGAACGAGGGGTTACCCTTCTGCACCTGGAAGTAAGGAAGGGAAACCAGAAGGCAATCCGTTTATACGAAAGAAATGGATTTAAAATGGATGGATACAGGAAAAATTATTATACAGATCCGTCAGAAGACGCTGTTTTAATGAGCCGGACAGAGGGAATCTGACAGAACAGAGAAAAGCTTCCAGGGTTTCCTCGGGTTTCCGCTGGGATTGAAAAGAACTTTCCTATATAATAGTGGATGAAGCGAAAGACATTTCACAAAAGGAGAATACCTATGAGAAAATATAAAATGCAGACAGAGAAACAGCTTATGGAACTTTCCTGTAATAAATGCGGAAGGAAAATCCCACTGAAAAACGGCGTGCCTCAGGAAGGGGTATTCCAGGGTCAGGCTGTCTGGGGATACTTTTCCGAAAAAGACGGAGAGGTTCATTCCTTTGATTTATGTGAAGCCTGTTATGATGAATGGATTCGTACTTTTCAGATTCCTGCAGAGATCCTGAAAAGTACCGAGATCCTCTAGGGAAGTGGACGTGAAAAACGTTTTATGCTACACTGATAGATGTGAATAAGTGAAAGAATAGGAAGATAGAGAATGTTGGATGTTTGTTTGTTAGGATCCGGGGGAATGATGCCCCTGCCTCACCGCTGGCTGACAGCCCTGCTGACCAGGTACAACGGCAGCAGTCTGCTGATTGACTGCGGAGAGGGAACGCAGATTGCCATGAAAGAAAAAGGCTGGAGCTTTAAGCCCATTGATGTGATCTGTTTTACTCATTATCACGGGGATCATATTTCCGGACTGCCTGGTCTTTTATTAACCATGGGAAATGCAGATCGCAGGGAACCTTTAACTTTAATCGGGCCGAAAGGTCTGGAGCGGGTGGTTACAGCTCTTCGTGTGATTGCCCCGGAGCTGCCCTTTGAACTGCGTATGATAGAACTGACGAAACCGGAGGAACACCTGGAGCTGAATGGATACCATATTACGGCTTTCCGGGTCAACCATAATGTGCTTTGTTACGGTTATACCCTGGAGATTAAGAGACAGGGACGGTTCTCTCCGGAGAGGGCCAGGGAACAGCAGATTCCACTGAAATTCTGGAATCCTCTGCAGAAAGGACAGACCATACAGACAGAGGAAGGAGACTGCTATACACCGGACATGGTGCTTGGGCCGGCGAGAAAAGGCCTGAAACTTACTTATACAACCGATACACGTCCAACAGAATCCATTTTAAAAAATGCCAGGGGTTCGGATTTGTTTATCTGTGAAGGGATGTATGGAGAAAAGGACAAACTGGCGAAGGCAAAAGAGTATAAGCATATGACTTTTTATGAGGCGGCCAGACTGGCGAAAGATGCGGAAGTTTCCCAACTGTGGCTGACTCATTACAGTCCGTCCCTGGTGCATCCCGAAGAATTTCTGAAAGAAACCAGGGAGATTTTTCCTGAGACGTATCCGGGAAAAGACGGGAAATTTGTGGAATTGATGTTTGAGGAGGAGTAAAACAATGGAAGATATACAGATTCTGGCGATTGAAAGTTCCTGTGATGAAACCGCAGCTTCCGTGGTAAAAAACGGGAGGACGATTTTGTCTAATGTGATTTCTTCCCAAATAGAACTTCACAAGTTATATGGAGGCGTAGTCCCGGAAATTGCGTCCAGAAAACATATTGAGAAGATTAATCAGGTGATTGAACAGGCGCTGGAGGACGCAAATGTTACCCTGGATGAGATAGACGCTGTTGGAGTTACCTATGGCCCGGGTCTTGTGGGCGCTCTTTTGGTGGGAGTGGCGGAAGCAAAGGCCATAGCCTATGCCAGGAAACTGCCGCTGGTAGGGGTGCACCATATTGAGGGGCACGTATCTGCCAATTATATTGAGCATCCGGATTTGGAACCTCCGTTTTTATGTCTGATTGTTTCCGGAGGACATACCCATCTGGTGATCGTGAAAGAATACGGAGTTTTTGAAATTCTGGGAAGAACCAGGGACGACGCAGCCGGAGAAGCCTTTGATAAAGTGGCCAGAGCCATCGGTCTGGGATACCCGGGCGGGCCTAAGATTGACAAATTATCCAAAGAAGGAAACCCAAAAGCCATTGAATTTCCAAGGGCGAAAATTGACGGATGTCCTTATGATTTCAGCTTCAGCGGTGTAAAATCAGCGGTATTAAACTATATGAATCAGGCCAAAATGAAAGGAGAAGAAGTGAATCGGGCAGATTTGGCAGCTTCTTTTCAGGCGGCTGTGGTGGATGTCTTAACAGAGCATACCATGAGGGCGGCAGAAGATTACGGAATTACCAAAATAGCCATTGCAGGGGGCGTGGCTTCCAACCAGACCCTGCGGGCGGCCATAGAGAAAGCCTGTAAGCAGAGAAATTTCCGTTTTTATTGTCCGTCTCCGATTTTCTGTACGGATAATGCGGCAATGATTGGGGTGGCGGCCTATTATGAGTATCAGAAAGGCGTCCGTCACGGATGGGATTTAAATGCGGTGCCGAATTTAAAGCTGGGAGAGCGTTAGAAATGGAAAAGTGTACAGCCATCGTACTGGCGGCCGGCCAGGGAAAACGAATGAATACCAAAGTGCATAAGCAGTTTCTGCTTCTTCAGGGAAAACCAGTGCTTTATTATTCTCTGAAGTGTTTTGAAGAAACACCCTGGATAGAGGATATTATTCTGGTTGCCGGGAAAGAAGAGTGTCAGTACTGCAGGGAGGAAATTGCAGATAAATACGGATTTAGGAAAATCCGGAAAATTGTGCCCGGGGGGAAGGAACGATATGACTCTGTCTACCAGGGACTACTGGCATGTGAAAATACGGAGTACGTGTTTATTCACGATGGCGCAAGACCTCTGCTTACCCGGGGGATCCTGGAAGAGAGTTTCCGGGAAGTGAAAAAATGGAATGCCTGCGTAGTGGGAGTGCCTTCTAAAGATACAGTGAAAATAGCAGATGAAAATCAGTGTGTGGCAGAAACGCCAAGCCGGGACAGGGTATGGATTATTCAGACCCCCCAGGTGTTCCGGTATTCTCTTATTAAAGAGGCCCATGATTCTATCCGTGGAAAAGAGCTTTTCCAAATTACAGACGACGCCATGATTGTAGAACAGGAAACCGGATGTAAAGTGCGGTTAGTCCAGGGGGATTACCAGAACATTAAGATTACCACACCGGAAGATCTGGTGCTTGCAGAAGCTTTTTTAAGAGGTTTTCAGAAAGATGAAAAAAATTGAAAAAAACGGAAATTTGTTATTGACATAGAAAGACAATATTGCTATAATACTTTTTGCGCTGACGAAGTGCAAAACAAAAAAATACCTTTGGAGAGGTATCGAAGTGGTCATAACGAGGCGGTCTTGAAAACCGTTTGTCCGCAAGGGCGCGTGGGTTCGAATCCCACCCTCTCCGTTCTGCAGGATGCAGAGAAAGCTAGGACAATTTGGAGAAGTACCCAAGCTGGCCGAAGGGGCTCCCCTGGAAAGGGAGTAGGTCGTTAATAGCGGCGCGAGGGTTCAAATCCCTCCTTCTCCGTTTTTTTATGAAGAATCCTTCATAAAAAACCACAGAAAAAAGTTTGAAAAAGTTGTTGACAAGCTTGGGAAGCTGTGGTAAGATAACAAAGTTGCTGAGCGAAACAGAGAACAAAAGCTTTGAAAAAAGTTAAAAAAGTTCTTGACAAGCCTGGATGAAGATGGTAAAATAAACGGGCTGTCGAAAACAGCAGCGAAGAACCATGATAACTGAACAGTAAAACACAGACCCGAAAATTCTTTACAAAACGAACGGTTCACGAACCGAAACAGTAAAAAAGGAACAAGGATAGCCAAAGGTTATCCTGGGACAAGAAACTAA
>NZ_NFJL01000008.1 GCF_002159835.1 Blautia sp. An249
ATTGAAACCGCCGTGTACCGAACGGTACGCACGGTGGTGTGAGAGGACGGGAGCTAATCACTCCCTCCTACTCGATTAAAACGGACAAGGCTGCTGAAAGGGCTGTCCAAAATTATGAAAGCAGGGAGGAAGAGGTATGGAACTGTTAACATTAATGGAAAATACGGCGTTGTCGCCTGCGTTTGTCTGCCATCACGGCCTGAGTTTTTACCTGGAATGGAAGAACCGGAAAATCCTGTTTGATATGGGACCGGATGGAGATTTCATAAAAAATGCAAAAGCTCTGGGCGTGGATTTAAAGGCGGTTGATCTGGCGGTGCTCTCCCATGGGCACTATGACCATGGAGGTGGTCTGAAAGCCTTTCTGGAAGAGAATGAGAAAGCGTCTGTTCATATTCAGAAGAAAGCAGAGGAGAATTATTATGCCCATGATCCCGATGGAAAAATCCGTTATATCGGACTGCCTGACGGGATAAAGGGATGTGCCCGGTTTGTTTCACATAAAGGGGATTATACTTTGGAAGAGGGGCTTTCGGTCTTTTCCGGGGTAACGGGAAGAGCCTGTTATTCTCCTTCCAATGACCGTTTGTATACGGAGATTCACGGCAGACAGATTCCGGATTTGTTTATGCATGAACAGAATCTCCTGCTGGAAGAAGACGGATATTTCATTCTGATTGCCGGCTGCGCCCACAATGGAATTGTGAATATTTTAAAAAGAGGACAGGAACTGACGAAAGGGAGGATACGTTATGTGATTGGTGGATTTCATCTGAAAAATGCCTTCGATGATGTGGATAAACAGAGAGAGTTCTGCAGGAAACTGGCTGAAACTCTGAAGGAATGGAATTGTCAGTATTATACCTGCCATTGTACAGGTGAAGAATCTTATGAATATCTGAAAGAATTTATGGGAGAGCAGATTCAGTATCTGGCTGCAGGCAGCCGGCTGGTGACCAGGTGAGTTTCCCATATTCTTTGGGAATACCGGCGCGGCTTCTTTAAGATACTTTCTTGCAGTTCTTTTTTGGGATATTTATAATGAGATTATAAACAGAAAGACAGGGGGAAGGCAGATGTTTTGCAGATACTGTGGAAAAGAAATGCAGGAAGGACAGGAATATTGCGGCCATTGCGGGAGGAAAAACTCGCCCGGCCAGCAGAAGAAGCAGTCACCGCTGCTTATTATAGCATGCGTGGTATGTGTGGTTCTTTTAGGAATCGCAGCGGCCGTTTCCGTTTTTTGGGCAGGAAGGAAATTTCTGAGGAAAACGGAGAAAACTTCCCAAGAAAAGAGAGCGGAATCCCCTGTCGTTGAAGAGGAAGAATATCTGGCAGGAGTAGCCTGTGTTATAAATGGAGACAAAAAGTACGGATTTATTGACAAAGACGGAGAAGAAGTGATTCCGCCCCGGTATGATTTAATCGGAGAGTTTCAGGAAAACGGTCTGGCAAAGGTTTCGCAGAAAATAGAAGGAGCCGATGGAGAGAGTGACTATTACTGGGGATGTATTAACAAAAAAGGGGAAGAAATTATACCCATAAAATATGAGTTTATTGGTCTGTTTCAGAACGGCCTGGCCGAAGCTGAGATAAATGCCGGAAAAGACAATGACGGTGATTCCAGAACCCTCAGCGGATATATCAATGAGAGGGGCGAAGAAGTGATTCCGTTGGTATATGATTCTGTGGGAAAATTCGGGGAGAACGGTCTGGCGGTTATTGGAGAACAGGTGGGAGAGGATGCAGACGGTTACAGGATTCTGAAGTATGGATTTATAAACCGACAGGGAAAAGAAGTGATTCCCGTACAGTATGACAGTATCTATGGATTCGCAGAAAATTCTCTGTGTCCGGTAGCAAAGGAAAGCGGAAAGGATGCAGATGGAGATGCAGAATATACCTGGGGATTTATTAATGAGAAAGGAGAGGAAGTCATCCCCCTTCAATACGATGACGTCAGGACATTCTCAGAAAACGGTCTTGTGGCGGTAGCCAAAAAGACAGGAATCGATCAGAATCAGGAAGCGGAATATAAGTGGGGATTTATTGATGAGACAGGCAGGGAAGTCATTCCCCTGATCTATGATGATGTAAGAGACTTTGATACCGGCAGCCTGGCTCCCATAGCCCGGAAAACAGGAAAATATGTGGACGGAGATCCGGAATATGAATGGGGATATGTAAATGAAGAAGGTCAGGAGATTGTTTCTTTCCAGTATGGAAAGGCAGAAGGATTTGCCGAAAACGGCCTGGCGGCAGTAGGGAAAAAAACGGGGGAAACAGCTTCCGGAGATCTGGAATATACCTGGGGATTTATTAATGAAAAAGGGGAAGAAGAGATCCCCATGCAGTATGATGAAGTGGGTTTTTTTTACGAAAACGGCCTGGTTTCCGTTGCCAGAAAGCTGGGTGAGGATGAAGACGGAGATGCGGTATATGCCTGGGGGTGTATTGATTCTACAGGAAGGAAAATCGTTCCTCTGCAGTACGAAGATGTATATCTGTCACACTCAGATGACTGGATTCTGACGGAGATGGAGGCCGGACAGGATGAGTACGATTTTACATTTTATGAATACGAATATTTCGATACCAGCGGGAAAAGTGTTTTAAAACTTCCTGCGAAATACATTGATGCAGATCCCTTTGAGAAGATTTCATAATAAAGATTAGTCTGACAGAACAGAATGGAGACAGAGAGGAGAAACATAAAATGAATAACAGGGAAAGAAGAGATGCCGGGCTTGCTTATATTTCGGATGACAGTGTGATGGAAGAGCAGAAAAAATGCAGAAAGATTACCCAGGAATTAAATACTGTGGATCGCTCGGATTTTGAAAAGATTGCGCAGATTGTGAAGAAACTTTTCGGAAAGTCGGACGGAGCATTTGTTAATCCGCCTTTTTACTGCGACTATGGATCTCATATAGAAGTGGGAAAAAATTTCTTCGCCAATTATAATTGTACCATTATTGACGTGGCGAAAGTGACCATTGGAGATAACTGTCAGTTTGCACCGAATGTGGCCATATATACGGCCGGTCATCCGGTTCATCCTGCTTCCAGAAACTCTCTGTATGAATATGGAGTAGAAGTAACCATCGGAGATAACGTATGGATTGGGGGAAATACAGTCGTTCTTCCGGGGGTCCATATTGGAAGCAATACGGTAATCGGAGCGGGAAGCGTTGTGACAAAAGACATCCCGGATTGGGTGGTTGCCGGAGGAAATCCCTGCCAAGTGATACGAAAGATCACAGAAGAGGATAAAAAATTCTATTATAAAAACAGGGAATTTGATGAAGAAGCTATGGCGCATATTGAGAGCCTGGAAAAGTAGACAAAAATTTGGTTGACAATTTGTATACATTCTTCTATAATACAGATAATTGATGAAAACAAAGGAGTTTTTCCGATGATGGCAGGAGAACAGAAACATGTAAATACAAATGCATATTTCTTTTTTGGTTACTGGTACTTTTTTGGTACCAGCTTTTGTGCTGCATTGGAAACATTCCGGGAAAGTCAGAACAGCCAGTAATCAGATTACTGAACAGATGAATGACGAGCCGATGTTTGCTGATGCAGACATCGGCTTTTTTATGTAATAGGAAATTCCGTTGGATTTCCTGTTGCAGAAAAATCGCTTCGCACACAATGCGCAGAAAATCAGAAAAGGCAGAAAGGAGAGTTTTTATGAAGCAGAAAATTTTGGATTGCACATTAAGGGACGGAGGACTGGTAAACCGCTTTTATTTTACAGATGAGTTTGTAAAGAAACTGTATCAGACGAATCTGGAAGCGGGAATTGACTACATGGAGTTTGGCTATAAGGCGTCTGAGGAGCAATTCGACAGGGATGCTTTCGGAAAATGGAAGTTCTGCCGGGAAGAGGATATTCGGGAAATCGTGGGAGAGAATCCCACTTCCATGAAAATTTCTGTGATGGCAGATGTGGGAAGGACGGATTATAAGAAAGATATTCTGAACCGAAAAGACAGTGTAATTGATATGGTTCGGATTGCCACCTACGGAAACACCATAGAAGAAGCTCTGGAAATGACAGAGGACTGCTCAGAAAAGGGATATGAAACCACTGTGAATATAATGGCTGTCTCCAATCATACAGAGAAGGAACTGGAAAAGATTCTGGAAAAACTGAAGGATTCTCCGGTAAATACGGTTTACCTTGTGGACAGTTACGGCTCTTTCTACCCGGAGCAGATTCGCAGACTGGCAGACTTATACCTGGGAATCATGAAAGGTACGGAAAAAGAAATCGGGATACATGCCCATAATAATCAACAGCTGGCATTTGCAAATACTATTGAGGCAATGCGCCGGGGAGTGTCCTTTCTGGATGTGACAGTCAACGGCATGGGCAGAGGCGCCGGAAACTGCTCCACCGAGCAGCTTCTGGGATATCTGGGAGATGGTTTCCAGGAAATTCCGGTTCTGAAATTTATTGAAGAGCAAATGCTGCCCCTAAAGAGGCAGGGAATTCTCTGGGGATATGATATTCCCTACCTGCTGACGGGACAGGAGAAGCAGCATCCGTCTTCTGCTATTGCATTTATGCAGGAGCAGAAGACCCAGTACAGCCAGCTTCTTAAGAATCTTCAGGCATTAAGCGCTTCATGAAGTTTGAAAAGATATTGCGTTTGTACGCACAATGCAATATAATGAAGATGACAAAAAATTCTATATGAGAGGAGCGCATCTCTATGGCAAAATCAGCAAATTTATATGCAAGAATAGAACCAGAGGTAAAAGAACAGGCAGAGAGTATCTTATCAGCACTGGGTATTCCAGCGTCAAATGCTATTAATATGTTTTATAAGCAGATTATCATGCACCGTGGACTTCCTTTTGATGTGAAAATCCCGACAGAAAAGCCGCTTAACATGGCTGTTTTGTCTGAGGAACAATTCCATGCGGAACTTGAGAAAGGATATGCGGATATGAAAGCGGGACGTACAAAGGACGCACGACAAGCCTTTGACGATATTCGCAAAGATTACGGATTATGATGTTTACAGTAAAATTATCAGAACAGGCAGACAAAGATTTAAGGTCGATATATGAATATATTGCGTATGATTTACAGTCACCAGACAATGCACGTGGACAGCTTGACCGTCTGGAAACTATGATTTTCAGTCTTGACAGTATGCCGAAACGCTATAGGAAATACGAGAAAGAACCGTGGCACAGCCGAGGACTTCGTATCGCTCCTGTAGATAATTATGTCGTATTGTATATCCCTGATGTGGAAACGACAACAGTAACGATTATTCGTGTAGCATATGTTGGGCAGGATATTGAACGATTGCTTGCTTTTACGTAATCTGAAAATATTAGCACTCACCTCTTGACAGTGCTAACAACAAGTGTTATAGTCTCAATAGAACAAGAAGTGAAAGCAAGTGAGGAGGTAAGTGTATGAATATCAGTAAATTTACACAGAAATCCCTTCAGGCAGTGCAGGATCTGGAAAAAACAGCAATGGAATTTGGCAATCAGGAAGTAGAGCAGGAACATCTGCTCTATAATCTTCTGCATCAGGAAGACAGTCTGATTCTGAAATTAATAGAGAAAATGGAAATTAATAAGGAGCACTTCCTGAAGAGAGTGGAGGAAGCCTTAAATGCAAGGACGAAGGTTTCCGGAGGACAGCTTTATATCGGACAGGATTTAAATAAGGTGTTGATTCATTCCGAGGATGAAGCGAAAGCTATGGGAGACGAATACGTCTCTGTGGAACATTTGTTTTTGTCTATGCTGAAACAGCCCAACCCGGGGATCCAGAAGCTTCTGAAAGAGTATGGAATTACCAGAGAGCGGTTTCTGCAGGCGTTATCTACAGTAAGAGGAAATCAGAGAGTGACCAGCGATAACCCGGAGGCCACCTATGATACCCTGAAGAAATACGGCGAGGATCTGGTGGAGAAAGCCAGAAATCAGAAACTGGATCCGGTTATCGGACGGGACAGCGAGATCCGTAATATTATCCGGATTCTCTCCAGAAAGACCAAGAACAATCCGGTATTAATCGGCGAACCCGGCGTTGGCAAGACGGCGGCAGTGGAAGGGCTGGCCCAGAGAATTGTAAGAGGCGATGTGCCTCAGGCACTGAAGGAAAAAACGATTTTTGCGCTGGATATGGGTGCCCTGGTGGCAGGAGCCAAGTACCGGGGAGAATTTGAAGAACGTCTCAAAGCGGTACTGGAAGAGGTAAGACGCAGTGAAGGAAAGATTATCCTTTTCATTGACGAGCTGCATTTGATCGTGGGGGCCGGCAAGACCGACGGCGCCATGGATGCAGGCAATATGCTGAAACCGATGCTGGCAAGGGGAGAACTTCACTGTATCGGCGCCACAACTCTGGACGAGTACCGGCAGTATATTGAAAAAGACGCTGCCCTGGAGCGGCGTTTCCAGCCGGTACTGGTAGACGAACCCTCGGTGGAGGATACGATTTCCATTCTCCGTGGTTTAAAAGAACGCTATGAAGTGTTCCATGGAGTTAAGATTACGGACGGGGCGCTGGTTGCAGCAGCCACCCTTTCCCAGAGATATATCAGCGACCGGTTCCTTCCGGATAAGGCCATTGACCTGGTGGACGAAGCCTGTGCGCTGATTAAGACGGAACTGGATTCTATGCCGGCAGAACTGGATGAGATGAGACGAAAGATCATGCAGTTGGAAATCGAGGAAGCAGCTTTAAAGAAAGAAACAGATAACCTGAGCCGGGAGCGGCTGGAGGATCTGCAGAAAGAGCTGGCGGAACTGCGGGATGGATTTAACAGCCAGAAGGCCCAGTGGGACAATGAAAAACATTCAGTAGAACGTCTGCAGAAGTTAAGAGAACAGATAGAGGATCTCAATAAACAGATTGAAAAAGCCAAACAGAACTACGACCTGAATAAGGCTGCGGAGCTTCAGTACGGAGAACTTCCCCGTCTGCAGCAGACCCTGGAGGCGGAGGAGAAGAAGAGTAAAACTTCTCAGCAGCGTCTGGTTCATGAAAGTGTTACAGAAGATGAAATCGCCAGAATTATTTCCAGATGGACGGGAATTCCGGTGGCAAAACTGACAGAAGGGGAGCGGACGAAGATTCTGGCTCTGGAAGAACAGCTTCATCAGCGGGTAATCGGCCAGGACGAGGGTGTCCGCCGGGTAACAGACGCCATCCTGCGTTCTAAGGCAGGAATTAAGGATCCCTCCAAACCCATAGGTTCCTTCCTGTTTCTGGGACCCACCGGTGTCGGTAAGACCGAACTGGCGAAAACCCTGGCAGAGGCCTTGTTTGACGATGAACAGAATATGGTCCGGATTGACATGAGCGAATATATGGAAAAATATTCCGTCTCCCGCCTGATTGGAGCGCCTCCCGGATATGTGGGCTATGAGGAAGGCGGTCAGCTGACAGAAGCCGTCCGCAGAAAACCCTACAGCGTGGTGCTTTTCGATGAAATCGAAAAGGCCCACCCGGATGTCTTTAACGTGCTTCTTCAGGTATTGGACGACGGAAGAATTACGGATTCCCAGGGAAGAACCGTAGACTTTAAAAACACCATTTTAATTATGACTTCCAACATCGGCTCCTCCTATCTGCTGGAAGGAATTAAGGAAAATGGGGAAATTGATGAAAGGGCGGAAGAACTGGTCATGGAAGACCTGAAAGGCCATTTCCGTCCGGAGTTCTTAAACCGTCTGGACGAAATAATTCTGTTTAAGCCCTTGACAAAAGAGAACATTGGGAACATAGTAGACTTGATGGTTGCCGATCTGAACCGGCGTCTGGCGGATCAGGAACTGTCCCTGGAGCTGACCAAAGAAGCGAAAGAGATGGTGATTGACAACGGTTACGATCCGGTTTACGGAGCCAGACCTCTGAAGCGGTACCTTCAGAAATACGTGGAAACCCTTGCTGCCAAAAGAATCCTGCAGGGAGACGTTCACGAGAGAGACACCATTGTTCTGGATGTGGAGAATGGTTCGTTTATTACAAGAGTAAAGGAAGGCGGACAATGATACCTAAGGACCCTATGATTCTGCTGAGTTATGTCAATACTCAGCTTCGGGATTATTACGATTCCCTGGATGCCCTCTGCTCCTGCAGAGGACTGAATAAAAAAGAGCTGCTGGAAAAAATGGAAGGAATCGACTACCATTACAGCGAATCGGAGAACCGATTTCTGTAGCAGACCAAAAGACGGGTGAAAAGCGTTGCTTTTCCCCGTCTTTTTTGGACTTTGCCGGAACCGGTATCTGAGTTTAACAGCAGGAATCGGTGAGAATGGCAATTCCCGAGCTGGTTCCCAGACGGGATGCGCCCGCTTCCAGCATGGCCAGAGCGTCTTTTCTGGTCCGGATTCCGCCGGAAGCCTTGACTCCCACGTCTTTCCCCACGGTCTGACGCATAAGCGCCACATCTTCTAAAGTGGCTCCGCCGGTGGAGAAACCGGTGGAAGTTTTTACGAAATCTGCTCCGGAAGCTACGGCAATTTCGCAGGCTTTTCGGATTTCTTCTTTTGTAAGGAGACAGGTTTCCAGGATGACTTTCAGCAGGGCGTCCTTTTTTACAGCGGCGACAGCGGCAATATCGGATGCCACAGCGTCCCAGTCATGACTTTTTACTAATCCGACGGCAATTACCATATCAATTTCTTTTGCCCCGTCTTCGATTGCCAGGCCGGCTTCAGAGGCTTTCGCCTGAGAGGACATGGCGCCCAGAGGGAAACCCACCACACAGCAGGGGGAAACTCCGGTTCCCGCCAGTTCTTCTGAAACAAGTTTCACCCAGTAGGAATTGACGCAGACCGAGGCGAAGTGATACTCTCTGGCCTCCTGGCAGAGGCGTAAAATCTGTTCACGGGATGCGTCTGGTTTCAGCAGCGTATGGTCAATGGAGGCGGCAAGCTGCTCTCTGGTTATGGAAATATTGCTCATAGTATCTCTTCCTTTCATAAATGCTTCTTTTACTATAGCAGATTCCCTTTAGTAAGAACAATAGATTTTTTATATAGTTAGTTAAATAATTAATAATTGGACATATAGCTCAAAAATAAATTGTTAAAATTTTATAAAATGCACAATAGATGTTGCATTGATGGGGTGATATGACTATTATATATTTAGTTGACTAATCAATAGAAAGGAAGGTGAGAAGATGCTTGAGAAAGAGATGGAAAACAGTATCCAGAGTCTGTTTATGGAAATCACCCATCAGTATTTTGTGAAAAACTTCCATCAGTTATCTCAGTGGGGAATTCATCCCGGTCAGCTTCCCATGCTGTGGCTGCTGGGAACAAAGGAAGGACTGAGCCAGAAAGAGATAGCAGAGAGACTGAAAGTGAAACCGCCCACCGTCACCATGACCATACGGCGGCTGGAAAAGATGAATCTTCTTTCCAGACAGCAGGATGAAAAAGATCAGAGAGTCAGCCGGATATATCTGACGGATGAGGGAAAGGAATGTTTTGAAAAGATTCGGGGCATTCTCCATAGAAATGAGGAATTAATGTTCCGTGGATTCGACGAGGCAGAAATCTGTCTGATGCGGAGATTCTTTAAACAGATTCTGGAAAATGTGAAACAGATTTCCATCGAAGATAATTCAGACAAAAAAGGAAAGGGAAAATAAGATGCTGAAATTAATGAAGTATATGAAGGGATCCGTTAAGTATATTATCTGCATTATCCTGCTTTTATTCCTTCAGGCAAACTGTGATCTGGCGCTGCCCGATTACACTTCCAGGATTGTCAATGTGGGAATTCAGCAGCAGGGAATCGAAGACGGTGTTCCGGAAAAGATTCGGGAATCTTCCCTGAAAGAATTGTTTCTTTTTATGGAAGAAGAGGATCAGAAGACCGTGGAAGAAGCCTATACAAAAGACGGTGAATTGTATCTTCTCAATGAGATAGACAAAGAACAAAGGGAAGTGTTAAATGAGATTCTCAGCCAGCCGATGATGATTGCACAGAGTATGAAACTGGACAGCGCGCAGATGGAAAAAATGCAGGCGCAGATGCAGAAACAGACCACAGAGGGTGACAGCCAGATGCCGGAATCCCTTGTGACACAGGCGGCGGTTTCCTATGTGCGAAGTGAATACGAAGCCATCGGAGAAGATGTGGATGCAATCCAGATGGCGTATATCCGTGACTCCGGGATTCAGATGCTGGGAATGGCCTTTGTGATTATGATAGCCTCCGCTCTGGTTACCTTTCTTTCGGCCAGGGTTGCTGCTACGCTGGGCCACGATTTAAGAAATATGGTTTACCGGAAAGTAATGGGATTTTCCAGTGCAGAATATAACCGGTTCTCCACGGCATCCCTGATAACCAGAAGCACCAACGACATTCAGCAGATTCAGCTTGTAACCGCTATGATTTTCAGGATGGTATTGTATGCGCCAATCCTGGGTATCGGCGGGATTATAAAAGTACTTAATACGGACGTTTCCATGACCTGGATCATTGCCCTTGCAGTGGCGCTGATTTTATTTGTGGTGTTCCTGTTATTTAAAATTGCAATGCCTAAGTTTACAAAACTGCAGACACTGATCGATAAACTGAATCTGGTTACCAGAGAAATCCTTACAGGTATCCCGGTCATCCGTGCATTCAGCCGGGAAAAACATGAGGAGGAACGGTTTGAAGAAGCCAATCAGATGCTGACCAAAACCAATTTATTTGTAAACCGGGCTATGACGTTTATGATGCCGGCTATGATGCTGATTATGAACGGAATTTCCGTTTTGATTATTTACTGTGGCTCTTATGCGGTGGATAACGGCACTATGCAGGTGGGAGATGTGATGGCGTTTATTCAGTATTCCATGCAGATTATCATGTCTTTCCTGATGATAACTATGATGTCTATCATGCTGCCGAGAGCCAATGTAGCGGCAGTCCGTATCCGGGAAGTATTAAACACCGAAGAGACGATTCTGGATCCTCAGAATCCTGTAAAACCAGAGGAAACGGTAAAAGGAGAAGTGGAATTCGACCATGTTTCCTTTGCTTACCCGGGAAGTGAAGAATATGCATTAAAGGATATAACCTTTACTGCCAAAAAGGGGCAGACGGTGGCTTTTATCGGAAGTACGGGAAGCGGAAAAACCACCCTGATAAATCTGATTCCCCGCTTTTTTGATGTGACAAAAGGAGCAGTGAAAATTGACGGGGTGGATGTGCGCCGGATGTCTCAGCATGATTTGAGACAGCGTCTGGGATACGTTCCACAGAAGGGAGTTTTATTCTCCGGAACCATTGCTTCCAACATCCGTTACGGAAGGACAGAAGCTACGGATAAAGAGGTAGAACAGGCGGCGGAAATCGCCCAGGCTTCTGAATTTATTGAGGAGAAGGATGAACGGTATGATTCCCCCATTTCTCAGGGAGGTACCAATGTATCCGGAGGTCAGAAACAGAGACTTTCCATCGCCAGAGCCATTGCCTGTCAGCCGGAAATCTTTATTTTCGACGACAGTTTTTCCGCTTTGGATTACAAAACAGACGTAGTGCTTAGAAAAGCTTTAAAGAAAGCAACGAAAGAAGCTACCACACTGATTGTGGCCCAGCGAATCAGCACCATCCTTCATGCAGATAAAATTCTGGTTCTGGATGAGGGCTGCGTCGTGGGACAGGGAACCCATCAGGAACTGTTAAATACCTGTGATGTTTATCGTCAGATAGCCATGTCACAGTTGTCAGAGGAGGAATTGGCCAATGAGTAATCAGAGTCCGAGAAGGGGTATGATGCCGGGGGGAAGAAACATGAGAGCCACAGAAAAGGCCAAGGACTTTAAAGGCTCCATGATGAAACTTTTTTCCTATATGAAACGTTACAAGTACCGGTTTTTACTGATGCTGGTATTTGCCGTACTGGGAACGACCTTTAATATTATCGGTCCAAAGATTTTAGGAAAGGCGACTACAGAACTGTTTAACGGGCTGGTTGCCAAGGTGCAGGGAACGGGAGGCATTGATTTTGAAAAAATCGGAATGATCCTGCTGGGGACTTTGGGCCTGTATCTGGCAAGCGCCGCCTTCTCCTTTATCCAGGGATTTGTGATGACAGGAATTTCCAACGACGTTACGTATTCCCTCAGGAAAGATATTTCTAAGAAACTGAACCGTCTGCCCCTAAACTATTTTGAGAGCAGAACCCACGGGGAGATTCTCTCCAGAGTAACCAACGATATTGATACTCTGCAGGTCAGCTTAAACCAGAGTATCACCCAGCTTATCACCTCTGTGACTACGCTGATCGGCGTTGTGGTGATGATGCTCTCCATCAATGTATGGATGACTTTGATAACCTTTCTGATTCTGCCCCTTTCCATGGCCATTATCGGAGCCATTATGAAACGCTCCCAGAAATATTTCCGGGATCAGCAAAGCTATCTGGGCCGGGTAAACGGTCAGATTGAAGAAAACTACGGCGGTCACAATGTGGTTAAGGTCTTTAATAAAGAAGCAGATACGGTAGAGGAATTCGAAAAGGATAACCGGAAATTATATGAATCCGCCTGGAAATCTCAGTTTTTCTCAGGAATTATGATGCCGATTATGCAGTTTGTGGGAAATCTGGGATATGTGATGGTAGCCCTTCTGGGCGGAATCTTTGCCATCCGGGGTGCTATTGAAGTGGGTGAAATCCAGTCTTTCTTCCAGTACATCCGAAACTTCACACAGCCCATTCAGCAGATTGCCCAGGTTAGTAATATGCTGCAGTCTTCAGCAGCGGCTTCGGAGCGTGTCTTTGAATTCCTGGAGGAAGAAGAGGAAGATCAGAAAGTGGAAAATCCGGTGGATATTACCAATCTGAATGGAAATGTGGAATTTGAACATGTAAAATTCGGTTATGATCCGGAGAAGATTATTGTCAGCGATTTTTCCGCGAAGGTAAAAGACGGACAGAAAATTGCCATTGTAGGTCCTACGGGAGCCGGAAAAACCACCATGGTGAAGCTGTTAATGCGTTTTTATGATGTGAACGGAGGCAGCATCAAAGTGGACGGACATGATTTAAGAGATTTTAACCGGAGTCAGCTTAGGGAAATGTTCGGTATGGTGCTTCAGGATACCTGGCTGTTCTCTGGAACCATTATGGAAAACATTCGTTACGGAAGACTGGATGCTACGGATGAAGAAGTAATCCAGGCGGCAAAAGCGGCGCATATTCATCACTTTATTACCACCCAGCCGGGCGGCTATCAGATGATGTTAGATGAGGAGACCAGCAATATCTCCCAGGGACAGAAACAGCTTCTGACTATTGCAAGAGCAATTTTGGCCGATAATAAGATCCTGATTCTGGATGAGGCCACTTCCTCCGTGGATACCAGGACGGAGATGCAGATTCAAAAGGCTATGGATAATTTAATGAAAGGGCGGACCAGTTTTGTTATCGCCCACCGGCTTTCCACCATTAAAGATGCCGATTTGATTCTGGTAATGAAAGACGGCGACATCATTGAACAGGGTACCCATGAACAGCTTCTGGAGGCAGATGGTTTCTATGCGGGACTGTATAACAGCCAGTTTGAAAAGATGGAAACTGCCTGAAAACTGCCTGTTTTCACGCTCTCGGAATTATGGTAGAATATAAGCACGGGTGGGCACCTACCGACAGTCAGGCCAAATATTTTTGTAGGAGGAACAAGATATGTTCAGCTATGTTTGGCCGATTGGATTGGTCATATTATCAAATGTGGTATATCAAATTTGTGCAAAATCAGTTTCAAGCGGAATGAACCCCATCGCGTCACTTGTCATTACTTATTCTGTGGGTGCCGCATTTTCACTCGTAATGTATAAAGTGCTTTTTCGTAATGAGAGTCTAATAGCAGAGTTTTCAAAAATGAATTTTTCTCCAGCATTGCTCGGAATTGTGCTTGTTGGTCTTGAAGTCGGTTTTATCTATGCTTATAAGGCCGGCTGGCAAGTTAGCATGTTGTCTATTGTGCAAAGTGCTTTCTTAGCGATTGCTTTAATTTTTGTAGGTTATCTTCTCTATCATGAAGCTATCACATGGAATAAACTTGTAGGAGTTGTAATTTGCCTGATTGGACTTGCATTTATCAATCATAAATAGGGGTAATTCAGACCAGAACGCCTAAAAGACCTGCGTTGTTCCAGGGCGCCGTCCTATGCCTGTACATCTGTGCAAGTAAACTTGCCATCTGTACAGACATAGGACGGGCTTTCTTAGAAAATCTTAGGATACCGTTGACAGATTTGTAATAAAATTGTAAAATAAAGAATCCAAGGGAGGTTTTTTTGAAATAAGGAGGATATTATGAGTAGAAAGCATAAGAATTTAGTGATTCTGGCAACGGTTCTCTCTGCCGCCTGTATTTTCAGTGCGTGCGGAAAAGACAAGGAGGATCAGGTTGTGGTTGCTGAGGCACCGACACCGACTCCAACTGTAGCACCTACGATAACCCCGGTTCCTTCTGTGGCTGCAACAGCACAGAAAGTAACCTATACATCCAAAGACAGCAGTGTTTCCATTGTCCTTCCGGATAATACCTGGAAGAATACTTCAGATAATGGAAAGAGCATTATTTTTAATTCAGATACTCAGGGAAATATTTCCATTACTTATGCAAATACGGATGCAGATCTGGCGAAAGTTCAGATCCCCTCATCCAAGGAACTGGCAGGTTCTATTACCGCCGGCACCAGTTTAACAGAGGGTACCGATTTTGATATTCTGGATTATACAGCCACAGAGATGGATGGCGTTGATGTTTACCGCTATACGGTAAAAGCAGCAGACGCGTCTAAGATGAACGGTTATGCTTATATAGAGAATTATTATCTGACAGATGGTTCGGAGCTGTATCAGATTAGCGGTTCTTTAAAACTGCAGGATCCCACTTCTTTAAATACGATGAAAGAAGCAGTAACCAGTTTCCGGATTCTGAAGGCAGATTCCCCTCTGAAAGCAGCGGCTGATACCATTGCTTCTCAGAATTCTTCTTCTGCCACACCGTCTGTAACACCGTCTGTTACACCGGCAGCATCCGGAGATTCCGACAACAGTGATTCTTCAGATGATTCAGATACAAATACCAGCAGTACTTCAGACGGAAGTTCTTCTGACAGCTCTTACGATGACAGCAGTTCTTCCGGGGACGATTCCGGAAGCGGAAATTCCGGCCAGAGTTCAGAAGACGGATGGTATGACGGAGATACCTTCATTTCTTACGATGATGGATATTTTGATGATGACGGTTACTGGCACTGGTACGGCGATGATTCCGGAGACGATGGATCCGGAGATGACGGATCTGACGATGGATCCAGTGATGATGGATCCGGAGATGACGGATCCGGAAGCGACGACGGCGGCTGGTATGATAATAACGGAAACTATTTCTCCTATAACGACGGATATTTTGATGATGACGGCGTTTGGCAGTGGTATTAAGTAAACGAAGAACGGGCTGTTGCAGAAATGCAGCAGCCTTTTATTATGTAATAGGAAATTCCGTCGGATTTCCTATTACATAAAAATCGCTCCGCTGTGGATGCGACCAGATGCATGTGGAATTATGACTGCCTGCGGCAGTCTGCATCTGGCGCGCAAAGAGTACAAGTCCCTCATGAGTGAGGGATATAGGGAGTTGAAGAGGACTTGTCCTCTTTGTTCTGTAATAGGATTAAGGCGCAGGCGGAGAATCCTGCCAGCAGGATTCTATTTACTCATGAAAAGCTCTATGGTATATTTAAACAGGAGTTACAGACAGATACAGGAGGATTTGAGTATGGAAGCATATACAGAGTTTGCAAAAGTATACGATCTTTTTATGGACAATATTGATTATCCGCGTTGGTGCAGATATCTGACAGGGCTTCTGAAAAAATACGGAGTCTCGGAAGGTCTTGTTTTAGAACTGGGCTGCGGCACAGGAACCATGACGGAACTGCTGGCCGGCCAGGGATACGACATGATCGGTGTGGACAATTCTGAGGAAATGCTGGCAAAAGCCATTGAAAAAAGAGTGGAATCCGGTCAGAACATTCTGTATCTGCTTCAGGATATGAGAGAATTTGAGCTTTACGGAACGGTAAGGGCAGTAGTCAGTGTCTGTGATTCCATGAATTACATTCTGACAGAAGAGGATTTGCTGCAGGTTTTTTCCCTGGTGAATAATTATCTGGATCCGGGAGGAATTTTTGTTTTTGATTTAAATACAGTATATAAGTATAAAGAGATACTGGGCGATCAGGTGATTGCAGAAGATCGGGAGGAAGGAAGTTTTATCTGGGAAAATCAGTACGATGAAGAAACCCGGGAGAATCTGTATCAGTTGGTTCTGTTTCTTCCAAGAGAAGACGGACTGTATGAAAGATATGAAGAAATCCATTATCAAAAGGCTTACACCATAGAGAAAATCCGGAAATTGCTGGAGAAAGCAGGAATGGAGTTTGTGGCGGTTTACGATGCGTTTACAGAAGAGCCGCCCCTGGAAAGCAGCGAGCGGGTCTATGTTGTGGCAAGAGAAAAAGGGAAAAGCAGAGAATAAAAACGGAATGAGGAAAGGAAATGACAATGGAAGGGCATAAGGATTATATTGTAAGAGCAACAGCAGCAGGAAATCAGGTGCGGGCCTTTGCGGCCACAACGGATGAGGTTGTGGAAATGGCCAGAAAAGCCCATAATACCAGCCCGGTGGCAACGGCCGCTCTGGGACGTCTGCTGACGGGAGGCGCCATGATGGGCGTGATGATGAAGGGAGATAAGGATCTGCTGACCCTCCAGATTAAAGCAGGAGGCCCCCTTCAGGGAATTACGGTGACTGCAGATTCTCACGGAAATGTGAAAGGCTATGTGGGAAATCCCAACGTCTGTATTCCGGCCAATAAGAAAGGAAAGCTGGATGTGGCATCCGCCGTGGGCGTGGGATTTCTCAATGTAATAAAAGATATGGGGCTAAAGGAACCCTACATTGGGCAGACTACTTTACAGACCAGTGAAATTGCGGAAGACCTGACCTATTATTTCGCCACCAGCGAACAGGTGCCCTCTGCCGTGGGGCTGGGAGTTTTAATGAATAAAAATAATACGGTGGCTCAGGCCGGCGGTTTTATTGTGCAGTTAATGCCTTTTGCGGAGGAAAAAGTTATTGCAAAACTGGAAAAAAACGTGGCGGGCATTACTTCCGTTACCGCTCTTTTAGAGCAGGGACACACACCGGAAAGTCTTTTGGAAACGGTGTTAGAAGGACTGGATGTGGAGATAAACGAAAGGATTCCCACTCAGTTTTACTGCAACTGCAGTAAGGAAAGAGTGACCCGGGCTCTTATCAGCGTAGGAAAGAAAGAACTTCAGGATATGATTAAAGAGGGAAAGGAAGTGGAAATGAACTGTCATTTCTGCAATACCAATTATACTTTCTCAGTGGAAGAACTGAAACAGCTATTAAGCCATTGCAAATAAACAGGAGAGGGATGGAGGAAGAAAATGAGGCAGGGATTTATTAAAACTGCGGCGGCCACACCCAATATTCAGGTGGCAGACTGCATTCATAATGCAGAAGAGATTTTAAGAAACATCCGGGAAATGGCAGAGAAAAAAGCAAAGGTCATGGTCTTTCCGGAACTTTGTATGACCGGCTATACCTGTCAGGATCTGTTCTGGCAGAAAAAACTTTTAGACAGTGCAAAGGAGCAGCTCCTTCGTCTTGCCCGGGAAACCGGGGAAGTGGATGGACTGATATTTGTGGGAATTCCCGTGGAACATCAGGGAAAACTGTACAATACGGCGGCTGTTTTAAACCGGGGGAAAATCATAGGAATGGTCCCCAAGGTACATCTTCCCAACTATGGGGAATTTTATGAGAAACGCCACTTTTCTTCCGGAGAAGCCCAGATGGAGGACTTCCGGCTGGGACAGGAAACCATTCCCTTTGGAACGAATCTGATCTTTGAATGTGAAGAATTACGGGAGTTTACCGTTGCCGCCGAGATTTGTGAAGATCTCTGGGTACCGTCTCCCCCAAGTATTTCCCATGCCCAGGCAGGAGCCCATATTCTGGTAAATCTGTCTGCCAGTGATGAAATTGTGGGAAAGGATACGTACCGCAGAGAACTGGCGTCCAGCCAGTCGGCACGGCTTATCAGCGCTTACATTTACGCCACTGCCGGAGAAGGAGAGTCTACCCAGGATCTGGTGTTTGGCGGACAGAACATGATATGGGAAAACGGATGTCTGCTGGCAGAAGGCAGACGGTTTGAAAACGGAATTATCTATGGAGATGTGGATGTGGAAAGGCTGGCTTCCGAGAGAAGACGGCAGACCACGTATCCTGCGGCAGACCGGAGAGACTACCGGGTGATTTCTTTCAAAGCCCGGATGGAAGAGACGCAGCTTGAGAGAAAATTTGATCCCATGCCTTTCGTTCCTTCAGGAAAGGAAGAGCGGGAGAGACGCTGCGATGAGATTTTAAATATTCAGGCAATGGGACTGAAGAAGAGGCTGTGCCATGTAAATGCAGGAAGGGCTGTTGTGGGCTTATCCGGGGGACTGGATTCTACCCTGGCTCTTTTGGTAATGGCCAGAGCTTTTGATTTGCTCGGACTGCCCAGAAAGAATATCTTATGTGTGACCATGCCCTGCTTCGGAACCACAGACAGAACGTATCAGAATGCCTGCCAGCTAAGCCGGAGCCTGGGAACCACATTAAAAGAAATTAATATTAAAGAAGCTGTACAGGTGCATTTCCGGGACATCGGACAGGATATGGAAACACATGATGTGACTTACGAAAACAGCCAGGCCAGAGAGAGAACGCAAATCCTGATGGATCTGGCCAATCAGACCAATGCGCTGGTAGTGGGAACCGGAGATCTGTCCGAGCTGGCTCTGGGATGGGCCACTTATAACGGAGATCACATGTCTATGTACGGAGTCAACAGCTCCGTGCCCAAAACCCTGGTGCGGCATCTGGTACGTTATTATGCAGATACCTGTGAGGATACCGTTTTACAGCAGGTGCTTCTGGATATTTTGGATACCCCGGTCAGCCCGGAACTTCTTCCCCCAAAGGACGGAGAAATTGCACAGAAGACAGAAGACCTGGTAGGCCCCTATGAGCTTCACGACTTCTATCTGTATTACATGCTGCGTCTGGGATTTTCCCCAAAGAAAATCTACCGGCTGGCGCGTCTGGCTTTCCAGGGCGTATACGACGACGAAGTAATTGCAAAGTGGCTGAAGACTTTTTACCGGCGTTTCTTTACCCAGCAGTTTAAGCGTTCCTGTCTTCCCGACGGACCGAAGGTGGGAAGCGTAGCGGTTTCACCAAGAGGAGATCTGCGTATGCCAAGCGATGCATGTGTCAGAATCTGGCAGGAGGAATTGGCGGAGATTTAATTCTCCGCCTTTTTTAATGCTGTCTGTATGGCATCCAGAAGCAGCATAGACGTATATTGGTTTTCCTGGGAATAGGTAAGGTTCTCCAGGGACTGGGTTTCGCAGATCTGGCTTTCCAGAGATTCCAGAGCCGGTTCCATTAAAGGGAACATGGCCTGGGTGCTTTCACTTAAGTTAACTAATTCTATGGACTGAATACGGGAAGAGTCTACCGTAACAGCAACGTCAAAGGTATTATCGTTCAGATGAATGGATGAAGTGTAAACACCGGCCTGATACCGCGCCCGGGCAGAGGCAGATTCTGATGGGGCCGGGCGGAACATTAAAAACAGCAGAATCCCCATTATGACGGCTAAAACAAGGAAAATGACTGTGTAGATGACTTCCTTCATATGTAATACGACAATTTTGGTTTTTGCACTCATGGTATACGCCTCCTGGTTTACTTTCTATATCTTATTACACAGGCAGAGGATTTATGATAGAATAGGAAAAAGAAGACGGAAAATTTTTAGGGAGGAATCCATGTCATTACAGATGATTTTAGGAAATTCCGGTTCCGGAAAATCCTACTACGTTTATAAAAAAATAATTCAGGAATCCATAGAAAATCCGGACACCCTCTATTACGTTATTGTTCCGGAGCAGTTTACCATGCAGACCCAGAAGACCCTGGTAGAAATGCATCCAGGCAGGGGAATTCTAAATCTGGATGTACTCAGCTTCCAGAGACTGGCTTACCGGGTGCTGGAAGAAGTGGGAGGAGAAGTCAGACAGGTTCTGGAAGAAACGGGAAAGAGCCTGGTGATTCAGAAGATGGCTCAGGAAAAGGGGAAAGAGCTGACTTACCTGGGCGGCCAGATGAAGAAAAAAGGTTATGTTTCCGAAATGAAATCTCTGATTTCCGAACTGATGCAGTATGATATTTCCGTAAGCCGGATGGAAGAACTGGCCCGGGAAGAAGAGGGAAACCAACTCCTACGGTATAAACTTTCGGATGTGGCCGTGCTGTATCAGGCCTTTGTGGATTATTTAAAGGAACGGTATCTGACAGGGGAAGAAATCTTAGATATTCTCTGTACAGCGGCGCCCAAATCCCGGAAACTGAAAGACTGCGTAATGGTTTTGGACGGCTTTACCGGATTTACACCCATACAGAATAAACTGATTGAGAAGCTGCTTTCCATATGCCGGAAAATTTATGTGACGGCAACTCTGGATGAACGGGAGAGTACCTTATGGAACGGAAATTATCACCGGCTGTTTTCCATGAGTCAGAAGATGATTTCCACCTTATACCGCATGACAGAGGAGCGGGAAGAGGAAATCCGGATCGATAAAACCGGGCATCCTTACCGTTTTTCCCGGGCGAAGGCGCTGGATTTTCTGGAGCAGAATCTGTTTCGTTATGGAAAAAGGACTTACAGCAGAGAACAAAAGGAGATTGTTCTGTATGCGGCCAACAATCCCCAGCAGGAAATACAGGAGACAGCCAGGCGGATTCGCGCTCTGGTGGCAGAAGAAGGCCTCCGGTACGGAGAGATTGCCGTTATTACGGGAGATTTAAAGGAATATGCCAGCTATGCCAGACAGGTATTTGAAGAAAATGAGATTCCCTATTTCATTGATGAAAAACATTCGGTGCTGATGAATCCCTTCGTGGAATTTATCCGGGCGGCTATGGATCTGGCGGTGAAAGATTTTTCCTATGAATCGGTTTTTCGTTATCTGCGGTGTGGGATGTCGGATTTGACCAGAGAGCAGGTGGACCGGCTGGAAAATTATGTGATTGCCCTGGGAATCCGGGGCTGGAGCCGATGGCAGGAAAAGTGGGTCCGCATTTACCGGGGAGAAGATCCTCAGGAACTGGAGGAAATCAACCAGTTCAGAGAAGCGGTCACAGAAGAGTTAAAACCTTTTATGGACGGAATCTCCCAGAGAGGGCTGAAAGTACGGACCTACTGTGAAGCCCTTTACCAGTGGATTGTACAGCGGGAAATCCAGCAGAAATTAAAGGAACAGGAACTTTTATTTCAGAAAAGCAAGAAGAAGGCCCTGGAAAAAGAGTACGCCCAGATATACGGGATTGTGATGGGGCTGTTTGATAAGATGGTCGAGATTCTGGGAGAGGAACGGGTGAGCCGGAAAGACTTCCAGGGACTTCTGGAAGCGGGGCTGGAGGAAACCCAGGTGGGTATTATTCCTCCCAGTACGGATCAGGTTCTGGTGGGGGACATGGAAAGAACCCGTCTGAAAGATGTACGCGCCCTGTTTTTCGTGGGAGTCAACGACGGGAGTATTCCAAAGAACGAACAGACCGGGGGAATCCTGACGGAGCTGGATCGGGAATCCCTGAAGGAGAGGGGAACAGAGCTTGCGCCCAGTCCCAGAGAGAGGACGGCGCAGCAGCAGTTTTACCTGTATCTGAATCTGACGAAGCCCTCTTACCGGCTGTATCTTTCCTACAGTCATGCCAATGGGAAAGGAGAGGCCTTAAGCCCCGCCTATTTAATTGCCAGTATCCGGAAACTGTACCCGAAGCTTTCCATACAGGAAACGGGGAACCAGCAGGAACCCCTGGAGCAGATCTGGCATCCCAGAAGCAGTATGGAATATTTCCTGAAGGGACTTCAAAATGGCAGAATGGGATGGAGCCAGCCACTGTGGGAAGAGCTTTACAGTTGGTATCTGAGCCGGGAAGGGTATGAAAAGACGGCCAGGTCTCTGGTGGAGGCGGCTTATCATACCAATCCTCAGGATAAAATCAGCAAAAGTGTGGCCCGTATTTTATACGGGGAAGTTTCGCCCTACAGCGCCACCCGTCTGGAGCGTTTCTGCGCCTGTGCCTTTGCCCATTTCCTGCAGTACGGGCTGAAGGTCAACGAGCGGGTGGAATATCAGCTTCGGGCTATGGATATGGGAAATATTCTCCATCAGGCCCTGGAAAAATTTGCCCGCACTCTGCGCCGGGAGAAACTGGACTGGGCAGAGCTGGAAGAAGAGCGGTGCGAAGAAATCGCCAAAGCGTGTATGGAAGAAGTGGCCGCGGATTATGGAAATACAGTTTTTCACAGCAGCGCCAGAAATACGTATATGATTGCCAGGGCCACCCGGCTTTTGATAAGAACGGTGTGGGCTTTGAAACAGCAGTTAAAAAGAGGAAGTTTCCGGCCGGAAGGATTCGAGATTTCTTTCGGAGGCGGAAGAATCGATCGGGTGGATGTCTGCGAAGAGGAAGAGAACGTTTATGTGAAAGTCATGGACTATAAAACAGGGAACACCGCCTTTGATTTGCTGGCGGTTTATTACGGACTGCAGATTCAGCTTCTGGTCTATCTGGATGCGGCTATGGAGGTGGAGAAGAAGAAGTTCCCGGGGAAAGAAGTAATCCCTGCAGGAATTTTTTACTACAATGTAAAAGATCCCCTGGTTTCGGCATCCATTCACGAGGCGGCAGAGGACGTACAGAAGAAACTTTTAAAAGAACTTCGGATGAACGGACTTGTGGCGGCGGATCCGGAAATTATCCGGAAGATGGACGCTACCTTAGAGTCCCTGCCGGTGGCCTTTAATAAAGACGGAAGCCTGAAAAAGGGCTCATCGGCCGCCACAGGCAGACAGTTTCAGCAGTTATCCGGATATGTGAAGAGAAAAATAAAAGAGATACAAAACAGTATTCTGGAGGGAGAGGCAGCGGCAGCGCCCTATGAACTGGGAAAACAAAAAGCCTGTACGTATTGCCCTTACCATTCGGTCTGCGGCTTTGACGAGCGGATGGAGGGATATTCTTACCGGAGACTGAAGGAATTTACAGAGGAAGAGATCTGGAATTTGATGAAGGAGGACCAGGAATGAGTGTAACATGGACAAAAGAACAACAGCAGGTCATCCGTCTGCGGGAGCGGAACCTTCTGGTCAGCGCTGCCGCCGGATCCGGCAAGACTGCAGTTCTGGTAGAACGGATCCTTCATATGATTTCCGATCCGGAAAACCCGCTGGATATTGACCGGCTGTTGGTTATGACCTTTACAAGGGCGGCGGCCGGAGAAATGAAAATGAGACTGACCCAGGCTCTGGAGGAGGCCCTGGAAGAACAGCCGGAAAATGATCATCTCCAAAAGCAGATGAATCTGGTCCACAGTGCGCAGATTACCACCATTGACGGATTCTGTTCTTATGTGATCCGAAACTATTTCCACACCATTGGTCTGGAGCCGGGGTGGAGAACCGCAGATGAGGGCGAGTTAAAACTCTTAAAAACAGATGTGGTGCGGGAGCTTCTGGAAGAAGAATATGCCCAAAAAAGACCGGAGTTTCTGGAATTTGCAGAAAGCTACGCCCCGGGGAAGCAGGATGAAGAGTTGGAGAAATGGATTTTAAAGCTTTATGAGTTCTCCATGAGTAACCCCTGGCCCCGGGAATGGCTGCAGGAGTGTGTCAGCACGTATCAGGCGGAAACCTATGAAGAGCTGATGCAGGCCTCCTGGATGGAGCCCATGTGGGAAGATGTGCAGCAGAATCTCAAGGAGGCCAGGCGGATTACCGGCCAGGCCCTTGCGCTGACCCGGGAGGCAGACGGGCCTTATATGTATGAAGAAGCGCTGGCTTCCGATCTGCAGGCGGTTGAGCAGATGGAAGAAGCCCAGAAAGACTACCGGCAGATACAAAGGCTTCTGGAAGGACTGTCCTTTGCCCGTCTGTCGGCAAAGAAAGACGCCAATGTGTCGCAGACGGCCAAAGAACAGGTGAAGAACCTGCGGCAGCAGGTAAAAGATATTGTAAAGGGGCTGAAAGAGCAGTATTTCGCCTGTACGGCTGAGGAACTTCTGGAGATTCTGGCTTTGTGCCGGACGCCGGTAGAAGAACTGGTTCGTCTGACCCTGAAGTTTGCAGAGGATTTCGCAGAGAAGAAACGGGAGAAAAATATTCTGGATTTTTCCGATATGGAGCATTTCGCCCTGGACATACTGGTCAAAAGAGTGGACGGCAGGTGCGAGCCCACAGATGCGGCCCGGGAACTGTCTCTGAAGTATGAGGAGATTCTGGTGGATGAGTACCAGGACAGCAATTACGTTCAGGAACTTCTGATGACTCAGGTCTCCGGCTGGGCAAAGGAAAAGAATAACATTTTTATGGTGGGGGATATTAAACAGAGTATTTACCGGTTCCGTCTGGCCAGGCCGGAGCTGTTTGCCGAAAAATTGAAAACTTACCGACAGGAAGAGAGTGAGAAACAGCGTATCGATCTCCACCGGAATTTCCGGAGCCGCAGGGAAGTGCTAAGCAGTGTAAATTACATTTTCCGCCAGATTATGGGAGAAGATCTGGGACAGGTGGAGTACGATGACGCAGCGGCTCTGTATCCCGGAGCTGCTTATCCGGAAGGAAACGATCCGTCCTTTCAGAAAACGGAAGTCCTTCTGATTGAACGGGATTCGGAAGTGATACAGGAGGAAGATAAGGGACAGACGGCTCAGGAGCTGGAAGCCCTGGCCATAGCCCAGAGGATTAAGAAAATCGTGGGAAAAGAGCTGGTCTGGGATAAAAAGCTGGAACAGTACCGGCCCGCCGGGTACGGGGATATTGTAATCCTGCTGCGTACGGTCTCCGGCTGGGCGGAAACCATGAACCAGGTACTGCAGGGGCAGGGAATTCCGGCCTATACCGTGTCAAAGACAGGATACTTTTCCGCCCTGGAAGTGGTCACAGTCCTTAATTATTTACATATCTGCGACAATCCCCGGCAGGATATTCCCCTGGCCGGTATTCTTCACTCTCCCATTGGAAATCTGACGGCACAGGAAATGGCTGAGGTGAAAAACGCCTATCCCAACCGGTGTCTCTACGAGGCCGCCTGCGCCTATGCAGGAGTCTGTCTTCCCTCTCTTCGCCAGGAAGAAGGAGAGATGGAGGGGCAGCTTGTGTGGGATGAGGGGATTCTGAAAGGCCATGATCCAAAACTGGAAGAGAAACTGAAAAACTTTTTGAGACAACTGGAAGAGTTCAGACAGATGGTTCCCTACACCCCCATTCACGAGCTGATTCTGGCGATTCTTCAGAAGACGGGTTACGGTTATTATGCAGCGGCTCTGCCGGCAGGAGAACAGCGGCAGGCCAACCTGCACATGCTGGTGGAAAAAGCCCTGGACTATGAAGAAACCAGTTACCGGGGGCTGTTTAACTTTATTCGCTATATCGAGCATCTGCAGCAGTATCAGGTGGACTTCGGCGAAGTAAATATAGGGGGCTCCACAGAGAACTCCGTGGAAATTATGAGTATTCACAAAAGCAAAGGACTGGAATTTCCCATTGTCTTTGCGGCAGGAATGGGAAAGACCTTTAATTTTCAGGATTTGAATACCAGTCTGGTGTTTCACCCGGATTACGGGGTGGGAGCCGACGGGATTTCCAGCAAGAGACGGATTCGGGTGCCTTTTCTGCAGAAACAGGTTCTGCGCCGCCAGCTTCAGAAAGAAAGCCTGGGAGAAGAACTGAGGATTCTCTATGTGGCTCTGACCAGAGCAAAGGAAAAGCTGATTCTGACAGGCACCATAACCAGGCTGGAAAAAATGGCGGAAACCCTTCAGCAGACGGCAGGATTTCCTTATGAGCGGCTGCCTTATCAGACCCGCGTGAAGGCCAGGACATACTGGGACTGGATTTTACCTGCTCTGTCCAGACACAGAGGGATGGATGGCTTTTTTGATAAGTATGAGAGAGATACCAGGCCTGCCAAATCTTTCTACGAAGACGAGGCAGAGTTTCAGGTTGTTACTCTGACACCGGAAGATCTCATTGAGGAAGAAATGAGCCGGCAGGTGAAGCAGCAGTTGGAGAAGGAGACGCTCCTTGGCTGGGAGAAGGACAAAGTTTACGACGAAGGAATCCGAAAGATTCTGAAAGCGCGGTTTGAATATCAGTATCCCTACGCACAGCTTGGAGAAATTCCGGCGAAGATTTCTGTTTCAGAGCTGAAAAGAAAGGAGCAGGAGCAGGAGGAGGCCGAGGAACTTTATTCCCGGCCGGAGGTGATTCCTCTGATTCCGGCTTTCATCCGGGAGAAGGAAGAGGAATACACGGGAGCTTTAAAGGGAACCGTTTATCACAAAGTCCTGGAACATCTGGATTATGAAAAAATCGAAAGCCGGGAGCAGATCCAAAGCCAGATCGATCAGATGCTTCTGGAAAAGCAGTTGGACCGACAGGCCTGGGAAAGTATCCGGACAGAAGACTTTCTGAAATTTGCAGAATCCCGATTGGGACAGAGAATGAGAGAGGCTGCCAGGGAAAAGAGACTGCACCGGGAACAGCCTTTCGTGATTCAGGAGAAGGCCCAGGCCATGAACCCTCAATGGGAAGAAGGAGAGCTTCTGGTACAGGGGATTATAGACGCCTACTTTACCGAAGGAGAAGAACTGGTACTGGTGGACTATAAAACAGACCGGGTGCCGAGGGGCGCAGAAGAGATGCTGAAAAAGAAATACCAGATTCAGCTTGCCTATTACGCCAGAGCCCTTACAAGACTGACCGGGAAAAAAGTAAAAGAACAGTGGATTTATTCGTTTTCATTAAAGAAAGCGGTTTTAATAGAAAGGAGCAGCATATGAAAATTCAAAAAGCAGCGTTAATCGGCCTGGGAGCTATGGGGGTGTTTTTTGCTCCCAGAATGGAAAAGACTCTGGGAAGGGAGAATTTCTCCGTCATCGCCCAGGGAGAGAGAAAGGAGCGTTTAAGCAGCCGGGGAGTAACCATCAATGGAGAAACGTACCGCTTCCCCCTGTGTACGCCCCAGGAAGGAAGCCCGGTGGATTTAATCATCATGGCCGTGAAAGACATGGGATTAGAGCAGGCCATTGGGGATATTAAGAATTTCGTGGGAGAGCAGACGCAGATTCTGTGCGTCATGAATGGGGTAAAAAGTGAGGAACAGGTGGCAGAAGTTTACGGATGGGACCACGTACTGTATTCTTATATGCGGATGTCCATTGTGATGAAAGACGGATGCGCAGATTTCGATCCTTACTGGGGAAAAGTACATTTCGGAGAGAAAACCAATGAGACTCTGACGCCGCGGGTTCAGGCGGTGAAAGAATTCCTGGAGCGGTGTGACATTCCTTATCAGATCGAACCGGATATGCTGCGGGGACTCTGGTTTAAATTTATGTGCAATGTGGGGGAAAATCTCACCTGCGCTCTGCTTGGAATCCCCTTTGGCGCATTCCGGCTCAGCGATCATGCCAACGCCATCCGGGAAGGAGCCATGCGGGAGGTACTGGCCATAGCCAATAAGAAAGGCATCGCCCTCACAGAAGAAGATATAAAAAATCAGAAAGAAACTCTGATGAAAATTCCCTTTGGGAATAAACCTTCTACCCTGCAGGATCTGGAGGCGGGTAAAAAGACGGAAATTCAGATGTTTGCAGGAACGGTGATCCAAATGGGAGAAGAGCTGGGAATTCCCACCCCCATCTGCTGGATGTATTATCACGGCATTTCTGTATATGAAGAAAAAAATGAGGGAATGTTCCAAAATTAAGAGAAAAGAAATACCCTGTCGGTCAGGAGAGCCTCCAGCCGGCAGGGTATTTGTTTTTCAGGGTCTGATTGACCAGTTTGCCCCATCCCAGGGGAAAGTCCTCTGCGCAGAGCAGCCCCCATCCTTTGGATACCGGACATTCTTCCGGGGAGAGCTGGATGGTCTCACCCCTTAAATACCGGGAAATCCTCTCGTCTGAGGAAGGCAGGGAAAACCGGGTCACAGACTGCCCCAAGAGAGCCAGGGCGAAGGGCTGGGAGGGTTCAAACCGGTTTTTCTTAATGTCTCCCAGATACAGCCCGTTTCTGAGAAAATTGGCCTTTCCTCTGGGCAGAGAGACTGGAGGGAGCAGGAACGCTTTCCCGCTTCGTACTTCTATCCGGTTCCAGGCAATGGCATCGGTCATTCCCAGAGACTTCAGAGAAACGGAGGAGAAAAATTCTTCCATCAGTTTCCGGGAGGCGGCATCTACCTTTCCCTGTGTGGCCGTTACCTCCTGTGAGGAAAGGCCGTCCTTTTTCAGAAGAGCCATAAAATGGCCTTCACCGTCCATTTTATGAGGCCAGATCCGGACACACTTCCGTAATTCTTGGGAACCGTTTCCCCAGAGAGGATTTCCCGGAGAAAATCCTTCATATGCAGGCAAATCCACGAGTTTCATTTCAGGGAAAGTTTCCAGTATATAAGAAATAACTTCCTCGTTTTCGCAGGGGGCGAAGGTACAGGTGGAATACAGCAGATACCCGCCGGCGCAGAGCATGGATACGGCCCGGGCCGCCAGATCTTTCTGAATGGCAGACAGCTCCTGGGTACGGGCAGGGGACCAGGTATCGATCACGGAAGGATCTTTTCGGAACATCCCTTCCCCGGAACAGGGAGCATCCAGCAGGATTTTCTGAAAATATTCCGGAAAACGGGAGGCCATATGGGCCGGGACTTCCGAAGTGACAAAACTGTTGGAGCATCCAAAGAGTTCCAGATTGCGAAGCAATGCTCTTGCCCGGGAGAGGCTGATGTCGTTGGCCACCAGAATCCCCTGTCCTTTCAGGCGGGCGCCCAGCTCCGTGGCTTTTCCTCCGGGAGCGGCGCATAAATCTAAAACCCGATCTCCCGGTTCCACAGGAAGACAGGCGGCGGGAGTCATGGCGCTTGGCTCCTGCAGATAGTACAGCCCGGCCTGGTAATAGGGGTGGCGGGCCGGATGATCCTGAGAAGAATAGAAAAATCCGTTGGGGATCCAGGGGATTTTACGAAGGGAGAAAGGGGAGCGTTCCAGGAATTCTTCCGGAGAGATTTTCAGAGTATTCACCCGCAGTCCGAAGCAGCGGGGATTTTCATAGCTGTTTATAAAATCCTGGTATTGATTTCCAAGCATATCTTTCATGCGGCTGGTAAATTCCAAAGGCAGATGTATCATAGAGTTCCTCCAAATGATAATAAACTGTGTGTATTATAAAACAATCAAAAAAGATTATAAATACTATTGACAAAACTATATTATATAATATATAGTATTGTCAAAGAAATAATATTGGAAATAAAATAATAATGTAAAAAAAATAATATTATTTACAAAAAAGGAAAAAGGGAGTGATTCCATGGTTTTTAACACAGGAGCAGCACTTCTGGACGCAATTGTACTGGCAGTCGTATCGAAGGAAAAGGAAGGAACCTACGGATATAAAATTACCCAGGACGTGCGGAGTGTTCTGGAAGTTTCCGAATCCACACTGTATCCGGTTCTGAGAAGGCTGCAGAAAGACGACTGTCTGGAAGTCTATGACAGAGAATACGGAGGGAGAAACCGCAGATACTATAAGCTGACAGAAAAAGGGGCGGCGCAGTTGAATCTTTACAAAGTCGAATGGAAGAACTATACATCCAAAATTTCACAATTGTTCGAGGGAGGGATCAGCAAATGAACAGAATGGAGTTTATGATACAATTGGAAAGGCTTCTGGCAGACATTCCGGCCAGTGAACGCCAGGAAGCTTTAGAATATTATAACAGCTATTTTGACGACGCCGGTCCGGAAAACGAGGCCTCCGTCATCCGGGAGCTGGGGAGTCCCGGAAAGGTGGCGGCGATTATCAAGGCCGATCTCAGGGAGAATAATGAAAGATACGGGGAATACACCGAGAGAGGTTATACAGACACCCGCATGAAAGAGGACGCGCAGATGCCGCAGAATCCCCGGGAAGCACGGGAGAGGGGCAGAAGAGGGTACCATCCTTCCAATAAGCAGAATACAGCCAAAGTTGTTCTGCTGATTATAGCGGCGGTAATTTTCCTGCCGGTTCTGGCGGATTTAAGCGATAATCTTTTCGGACTTCTGGTAAGCATCCTGCTGTTTCCTGTGATTCTGGCCATTGGAGTGATTGGAGCGACCCTCGGTGTTTTTATCGGAGGCGTGGTTATGATTGTAATTGGAATCCCCACCTGCTTTCTCTCTGTGCCGGGAGGAATTCTCTGCATCGGAATCGGTTTTTTACTTCTGGCCATTGGAATCATTTTACTGCTTTTATCCATTTGGATCTGTGTAAAAGTACTGCCCTGGCTTATCCGGGTAATTGCCAACGGAGTTCAGAAACTATTTCATAAAGGGGCGAAAGGGGGAAATCAGGCATGAAAAAACTGACGAAAATCTGTATTATAATCGCCGCGGTTTTCGGTGTTTTAGGAATCTTTTTAGTTATTGGAAGCATTGCGGGAGGCGCGACCTGGGCGACCCTGAAAACGGCGGTTCCGTTTCTGGAAGACAGGGAGTTTGATCTGCTGGAAGAAATAGAGGATAAAGGAGGCGACGCCCGCTACAGAGAAGAGGCAGGAGCCTATTCTGAGAAAGAGTATGAGGATATCCGGGAGATTCAGGTGGAGTTAAGCGATGACCGGATTGAGTTCCTTATATATGACGGCCCCGACGTGCGAGTAGAGGTTCAGGATGACGTTCAGAGCCGGGTGGCTCACTATCTGGACGGCAGTCATGAACTGGTGATTGAAAGCCATGGGAAAGGAAATCCCTATTCTACAGTACTGGTTTATCTTCCGGAAAATCTGTCTCTGGAAGAGCTGGATATTCAGGTAGGAGGCGGCGTCGTAGAGATGAAAGAAAACATTCAGGCAGATGAGATTCAGGTGGAAATCGGAGCCGGAGCCTATCAGGGAGAAGCTGTCCGGGCCGAAAAGTCCAAATGGACGGTAGGTGCCGGAACCATCCAGCTGGAAAACCTGGACTGTCCGGATATTGAACTGGAATGCGGAGTAGGAAAAATAGAAGCCTCTGTAAATGGAAGCCAGACAGATTATAACTATAAATTAAGCAATGCAGCAGGTGAGATTCTTCTGGGAGAGGGCCAGTACAGCGGAGTCGGCGTGGATGAGAAAATAAAAAATGAAAATGCTTCCGGGAAAATGGAAATATCCTGCGGACTGGGAAACGTAACTATAGGATTTATACAATAAAGGAGGATGTGAAAAATGGGAGATTTCAAGAATAAACGGCTTTACCGGTCACATGTAAACTGTATGCTGTGCGGAGTCTGCGGAGGGATTGCGGAATACTTTGAAATCGATCCGACTCTGGTGCGTCTGGCCTGGATCCTGATTTCGGTTTTCTCTGCATTTACTCTGGGAATCCTGGCTTATGTGATTGCGGCCATTGTGATTCCAAACTAAAAATGGTTTTCGGGTATAAAAGGAAAAAATCAGGTTCATACTCCCAATAAAGGAGTGTGAGGTATGAATAAAGACAAGGAAATAGAAGCTTACCGGAAACATGAATTATCCCCCAAAGAGCAGCTTAAATATGAGATTGCCGGGGAGCTGGGGCTGTTGGATCGGGTTCTGCAGGATGGCTGGAAAAGCCTTTCCGCCAAAGAGACGGGAAGAATCGGCGGTCTGATGACCAGGAGAAGCTCCAGAAATCAATAGAACATACGGGTAAGCAAAGAAGAGAGAGAAGGCCTTTTGGATTTGATTCCAGAGGGTCTTCTCTTTTGCAGTTATTTTTTCAATCTGCCGTAGCGGATTTTAAGAGGAGCGGGTTGGAGGACGGGAACTGACGGGAGTTTCGTACGGGAGCAGAAAGCGGCAATTGTTCGGGGAGAAAGAAAGCCGTCCGGGTCTAAGTAAGAAGAAAGCTCCGGCTGAGACAGTGGACAGGAGGGAATATCTGCGGTGAGATCTTTGCAGATAGAAAAAAGAAGGGCCTCCCGGTTTACTGCTTTAATTTCCTTCAGGATAAAATTTCTTTCTTCTTTTGGCAGTCTGGTAAAACGGTTCAGCAAAATAACAGGAGAGGAACGAAGCTGGCGGAAAAATAAACTTCCCATAACTGTTCTCATGGCGGAAAATCTGCCTGCGTCCAACAGATAGAGAAGCTGATTGGGACGGCATTGAGGAAGATAGGAGAAAAGGGAGAGAAGCTCCCGCATATTTCCTCTGCCGGACAATTCGATAAGGATCCGCTCCGGCGCCTCTTCCTGAAGGCACCGGCGGATTCGGGAAACCAGTTCCGTCTGAGCGCTGCAGCAAATGCAGCCGCCCATGACCGGGTGAATGGAAAGAGAGGAAAGGGAAGGATAGGTTTCCTTTCCCTCCTCATTCAGAAACAGACAGATTCTGGAATTTTTATAGGCGGTTTCCAAAAGACCGCGGAGATAGGAGGTCTTGCCGGCTCCCGGGAAACCGGCAACGATGTCTACCGGAATTTGAGAGAGATAAGATTCAGATTTCATAAACAGCCTCCTTTTTAGTTTACAAGCCAAACAGCCCCACATAGAAAGGCAGAAAGGACATCAGAGCCACCATGGACAGAGAGGGAACTGTGCCGTATTTCAGCAAATCTTTAGGGGTGTAATAATTATAGCCATAGCTGAACAGATAAATCGGTTCAATCCAAAGAAGCATCGGTGCACAGGCCCAGAAAGCGGGAATCGCCAGCAAAGCTGTAGGGGTTGCGCCTGTCAGTGCCGTCAGGGACAGCAGGGGTGCTCCGAACAGAGCCACAATGGCCGGGGCAGTGGGAATAAAGGCGCGCAGCACACAGACCACCAGACCAATGACAAAGAACATAGCAAACAAATTCCAGGAAGTAATGCCGGCAAACAGTTTTTCTACGATCCAGTCCATAATGCCGGTTGCAGTCATACCACCGATTAACACGCCCACAGAGCCGATAGTAAAGCACAGATTCCAGTTGATTTTTTTTACGGTGGAATCCCAGTCCAATACCTGAATCCCAGGGAAGAACAGCAGAGCCATTCCTACTACAGCCACTACTGTAACATTGAGGACGGAAACCCAGGTGCCCAGAAACCAGCAGATAAGCATCGCCAGAATAATCAGGATGGTTTTCTTTTCATAGGTTTTCAGAGTGCCGCTTTCAGCCAGCTTCTGTTCCAGGGACTTCATTGCTTCGGGTGTGATTTCCTCAGGTGCAAACAGACGGGTCAGCCAGAAAGCGCCGATGAGAATACAGATGAGGGCCAGAGGGGCAAAGATCAGGCACCACTGCATAAAGGACATGGAAATATTTACTGTCTGTAAAAGGTCAATAATTAGCAGATTGCCGGGCGTTCCGGCCGGTGTGATAAGTCCGCCAACGCCGGCACAGCAGGGAAGGCCGATCATGAGACATTTTCCCAGATTAGAGGAGCCGGGCTTACACTGATTAGCAGATAAAAGAGCCAGGCCCAGATTCAGGTAAATAATACAGGTAGAAAGGTTGGACATGACTGCGGATGTCAGTCCGCAGGCTAAGCACATGCCGATGACCAGATGTTTGGGGTTTCCTTTGGACCATTTAGTAAGTACATGACAGATGCGTAAGGGTACGGAGGTTTTCTCCAGTGCAATGGATACGGCGAAGGTTGCGATAGCAAAGAAAAAAGAACTGCCGCCAAAAGAGGTAAATACCGTATTCAAATCCTGAATTCCCAGAGCCGGCATCAGAAAAATCATCAAAAGAGCCGTGATGCACATAGGGAGGGAATTTAAAATCCACATGAGAATGGCTCCGAAGAAAACGGCAAAGGAGAGAAGGCCTGTACGTGTAATCCCCTCCGGAAGGGGGAGAAGCTCGGCGATGAGAATTAAAAGAGCCGCGCAGATCAGACCCGCGAGGGATTTTTTCGTATCTGTTTTCATCGCTTATCCTCTCCTTTCATCTTTTGGCAGCATCATCAGCGGCCTTGGCCATCATCTGCATATTTTCCACTTTTCCGTTATAGGGAATATCACAGCCGGAACAAATCATATAACCGGTGGGGCCAACAGTCTGAATCAGATTTTTCGTATAGTCATAGACCTGCTGCGGGGTGGAAAAGGCCAGCATGGAAGCAGGCACATCGCCCATGATGCAAATGGTATCTCCGACGACTTCTTTTGCCTTGTGAATATCGGTTTTGCCATCCAGGGCCATGACAGCTTTTCCGGCAGGGATGTCCCGGAAATACTCCAACCCCAGATCCCAGCAGGCATCCAGATGCATAATAGGAACCACATGATACTGGATACAGAGGTCTACCAGTTCCCGGAAATACTTCCAGGAGAAATGCCGGAACATGGCAGGGCTTAAGGTCTCCGGTGTACCTCTCCAACCGCCGACCCATACGCCGAAAGGTTTTGCGGGCGATTCAAACCGTTGGATATAACGCTCCATATTGTATTTGTGAATTTCTGCAAAGACCTGATCTACTTTCTCCGGAATATCCATCAGGTCATCTATCAGGAAGGCCTCCAGAGAGCGGCCGCCGCACAGCATTTCAAAGGGCGTTAAAAGGGACATATTTTTGACTACCACATAGCCGGCTTCTTCAAAACGTTTTTGGGCAGTGGGGCCGTAATCGTTCAGCGGTTTCATCCTTGTGAGAGGATCCCGCAGTTTTTCCTTCATAAACTGCTGATACCAGGGGCCGAATCCGTCTTTCAGAATAAGGTCATAATCCTCCTGGGTTACCAGCTCTTTTTCGATTACCTGCCAGAGCTGATCGTCTTCGATGTCCTCGCCTGGTACGCCGATGTTGGAAAGCCAGAGTGTAGGAAGTCCTTCCGGAGAGGCCAGGGTAGCCTGTACCCCATCTACATTTCCAAGCATATCCGTGGCTCTGATATTGCAGGTGCAGTTCAGCTCCATATCCGAGAGAAATGCAGACATTCTGGTATTGGTCATGGGGGCGGCCACAGCAGAAAGACCGGAGATTACCGGCACCTTATCTACTGGCTCCAGAGCGATAGCAGCCTGTATACGATTGAGACGTTCTTCATAAATTCCCATAAAAATCCTCCTTTTCCTGTTGGTTTTTCTGTTTATACTTCTATTTTAAATAGTTTCCGGAGGATAAGACAGATACAGTTTCGTACAATTGAAAAAACTTTTTGTGCAAAAAAGTAGACAGCCCGGCGGACTGTCTCGGACGGAAAATACTATAGGTAAGGCAGAGGAATTCTGAAACTATCTTTCCAGGGAATCCAGATACATAAAGGAATACAGATACTCATTTATCCGGGGGATGTCACGGCTGACGGAGATTTGATCAATTTCCTCAAAAGAGATCAGTTCCCGCATCCGTTCCATCCGGTAGTTAAAACTGTTTCTGTGGATCCGAAGAAGAGAAGCGGCTGCTGTAGGATGAAAACCGCTGTAAAACCAGGCCCGGAGAGTCTCATAATAATGGGAACGTTCTTTTTTGTCATATTCCATGAGGGTGAGAAGGGATCTTTTTACATAGGCCCCGTTCATGGGATCCTGCTTTAAGAGCCAGGTTAAATGGAACCCTGTATGCTCAGCGCCGTATGAGCGGGAAAGCTGCAGTTCTTTACAGCGTACCAGCTCCGCCAGGGCCTGCCGGTAATAAATGCCGGCCTGTTCTATTTTTTGGAAAGGATTGCTGACTCCGCAGTAGAAATTTCTGGAAAAAGAATCCAGAAGCAGGTTCAGCTCTTTTTCACGCAGGGCCAGATGCTGAAGATTTACCAAAAGAATCAGCAAATTATTTTCTAAGAAAACCACGCTGCCAAGGAGAAGCTGAGACAGCTTCAAATGAACTCCGGAGAGACGGACGGGTTCGCCTTTGACAGTCTCCTTTAAAATGAAAAACTGATAGGTATCTTCTTCATTATTCCAGCGAAGAAGTTTTTGCAGAAGCAGAAACTCCTTCCGGGAATAGGGGCGTTCATGGATGAGGGCGGCAATGAATTCGCTGATACGGGAAGTGGGGCTGTAAATCTCATAGTGCTCTTCCATATATTGGGTAAGATAACGGATCAAATGAGAAACCAGATGCTCCAGACCGGTTTCAAAGTCCTTCAGGAGACTGAAGACGACAAAATGGCCGGCCATATAGCCGTTTGCCACAATACTGCAGTGCATATACTGATGTTCTCCCATGTGGGAATCCCGTGTGGTGGGCCTGCGATCAGTAAATACATTGGTAAGATCAATGGTTTCCTGGAGGTTTTCCAGCCTTTCTTCCGTCAGTCCCCGGTTTTCCAGGATCTCCTGCCAGTGCCAGTGGATGGAACCGGGATAACCAGGAGCAATGGCCAGGGCTTTGCCGTCCGGGGCATAGATGAAAGAAGGATTCTGCAGAAAAGGAGAGCTGACTTTTAACATTTCGGTCAGTCCATTGGGAAGAGAGAGACATTCCTTCAGAGCCAGCTCCCATTTTTGGTACATTTCTACAATTCCTGAAACATCGTTAAAGACTTCTTCAGGATCCGCATGATGAATCAAAATCATGTCGTTACGGTGAACAATGAGAGTATTTTCTCTGGCATCGGCAAAGAAATCCGCTTCGCTGCCTATGTAGATTGTGCTGGGATTCAGATCTCTGGAAACGATCCAACGGATTTTTTCAATGGTGGGGCTCCCGTCTTTAATCAGGGGAATTTTATCCGGATAGGGAAGCCGGTGATAGATGTTCCACATACTTAATTTCATAGACACTCCTTTAGCCGTTCTAAAAACAATTCTGCCGCGGGGGAGAAAACCTGATATTTTTTCCAGATAATATTCAGGCCCGATTCCAGACGCGGCCGCAGAGGCCGGAAGCAGAGGATGCTGTTTTCTGAAGTATTGGCAAGTCTATCCAGAGTTACCGCATACCCCATGCCTGCTTCTACCATAATGGCGGCGTTATATACAAGGTTATAAGAAGTTACCACGTTCAGTTTGTCAAAATCCTCCCCAAACCAGTCGGAAAATTCGTTTCCGCTCTGATAGGTAGACATGACCTGTCTGGAACAGATAAGAGGAAGATCCAGTAAGTCCTCTTTTTCTACAAATTCCTTTGCTGCAAGGGGGCTGTCTTTTCGCATAATTACTCCCCAGGTGTCCCTTTCAGAAAGGTTGAGAAAATCATATTTTGTAATATCCGCAGGCTGTATCAGAAGTCCGAAGTCCAGAAGGCCTTTGTCCAGCCGATCCGTCACATCCGGGGCGTTTCCGCTGTGCAAATGATACCGGATGCCGGGATAAGTCTGTCTCAGATCCGTCATGATCTCTGCAATCCGGCGGATTGCCTGTGTCTCCCCGCTGCCAATGTAAATATCTCCGCTTACGGTATTTTCCATGGAAGTAAATTCCGTTTCGGTTTTATCCACCATGGCGATGATTTCTTCCGCCCGTTTCCTGAGAAGGACGCCTTCCGGGGTAAGGGCTACCCGGTGGCTTTTCCGGATCAGAAGCTGTTTTCCCAGTTCCTCTTCCAGATCCCGAATCTGGCGGGATAAGGTCGGCTGCGTCAGATGGAGAAAATGGGCGGCTCCGGTAATACTTCCTTCTCTGGCAACGGCAAGAAAATAACGCAGTACACGAATTTCCATAGAATTCCTCCTTTTTTGATACAGTAAGAAGTTCAATGCCCTTTCTTTTATTATATTTCAAAAATTATATACCTGTAAAGCATATCATGGAATAAAAACCAAGTATTTGTTATTTTAGAAGAAATAAAATACAATAAAAGCAACAAGGAGGTGTGCCTATGGAAGAGATTACCCGGGAACGGATTTTTAAAATACAGAGAAATCTGTCGGACGCCGGATGTGAGGCTGCGTTCATAGAAGAATTTCTGGAACTGGAAAAAGGAAAAAAGCGCAGGGAACAGTACTGTCTGCTTTCCCGGCACAAAGCCTCCCTATTAGAGGAACTGCATCAGAATCAGTATAAAATCGACTGTCTCGATTATCTGGTTTATGTAATGGAAAAAGAGGAAAAGGAGGAGCATAATAATGGAAGAAAAATTAAAACTGACAGAAGAATGGGATAAGACGTTTCCGAAAGATAATCAGGTATCTCACAGTAAGGTGACCTTTCACAACCGTTATGGAATTACCCTTGCAGCCGATCTTTACGCACCGGAACATGCACAGGGAAAGCTGCCGGCCATTGCCGTCTGCGGTCCCTTTGGAGCAGTAAAGGAGCAGGCCAGCGGACTGTACGCGCAGGAATTGGCGAAGAGAGGATTTCTGACCCTGGCTTTTGATCCGTCCTTTACCGGAGAAAGCGGGGGAACGCCCCGTTATATGGCGTCCCCGGATATAAATACCGAAGATTTTCAGGCGGCGGCAGACTATCTGTCCCTCCATGAAAAAGCAGATCCCGAAAAAGTGGGAATTCTGGGAATTTGCGGATGGGGCGGAATGGCTCTTAATGCGGCCGCTCTGGACACCCGGATTAAAGCCACGGTGGCTTCTACCATGTACGATATGACCCGTGTCAATGCAAAAGGTTATTTCGATGCCGAAGATTCTGCGGATCAGCGTTATGCCAAACGACAGGCCTTAAACGCACAGAGACTGGAAGATTATAAAAACGGAAGTTATGCTCTGGGAGGAGGCGTTGTGGATCCCCTGCCGGAGGACGCTCCCTTCTTTGTAAAAGATTACTACGATTATTACAAGACAGAAAGAGGGTACCATCCCCGCTCTTTAAATTCCAACGGCGGATGGAATGTTACCGGGTGCATGTCGTTTCTGAATCAGCCTATCCTGTGTTACAGCAATGAGATCCGCAGCGCCGTTTTGTTGATTCACGGTGAGAAAGCCCATTCCTGCTACTTCAGCAAAGACGCCTATGCGGATATGGTGAAAGGGAACCCCTATGCAGACAATAAAGAGCTGCTGATTATTCCGGATGCCGTTCATACGGATCTGTACGATAAAAAAGAGGTTATTCCCTTTGAGAAAATTGCGGATTTCTACCGCAAAGCAATGGAATCATAGAAGAAAATAAAAAGAACAATGCCGTCATGAATGAAAAAGTCATGGCGGCATTTCTGCTAAAATGTAACTATTCAGCCATGTATCTCGGATTCTCGCAGCTGACGCTGCTCTACCGCCGCTTACGCGGCTGAATCCTCAATTACGGCTAAACACCATATGTCTGCTGATGGCAAAATTCCTCTGCAAGCAAGCTTGCGTTGTATTTTTGCCATCAGCAGCCGCATAGCTGAATAGTTACGCTAAAATAAAGAAAAACAGAAATTTCAGATGATATTTCTCCTGTTTTATGTTACAATTTAAATCTGTCGAAAAAAGGACAGTGAAAAAGACGGATGCAGGAGGGCTAAACCATGAAGATTCTGGTAACTGGCTTTGAGCCTTTTGAGGGAAACCGGCGAAACGCTTCCCTGGAGGGAATAAAACTTCTGCCAGATTATATGGGAGATACGAAGATTGTAAAAGCCCGGATCCCAACTGCTTTCAAGGCGGCAAGGCAGCGGATAGAAGCTCTTTTGGAGCAGGAGAAGCCGGACCGGGTAATAAGCGTGGGACTGGCGGGAGGCGACAGCTTCATCAGTGTGGAAAAGGCGGCCTTAAATTTAATCGAAGCGCGGATTTTGGACAATGACGGAGAACAGCCTTTTGATACGCCTGTGCGCGAAGACGGAGAAAACGCCTATTTTGTTCCCCTTCCGGTAAAAAGAATTGCGCAGGCCATCAGGCAGAGAGGAATACCGGCAAAGGTAAGCTATTCTGCGGGAACCTTTGTATGCAATTTTTTACTTTATGATTTGCTTTATCTGGCTCAGAAGAAATATCCGGAAATGAAATGCGGATTTCTGCACGTTCCCTATGATGAGGAAACTGCAGGGCAGATGCAGGAGGAAGTTCCCTGTCTGGCCATAGAACAGATAAAAGAAGGGATTCTGACTGCCCTGGAAGTTCTGATAAATCAGGAAGAAGAACTGCAGCAGCCGGCCGGGTCGATTTTTTAAGGAGAAGACAATGATTTTAATTCAAGGAGCGCATGTATTTGCCCCTGAGGATCAGGGAATACAGGATGTTTTGATTGGCGGAGGAAAGATTTTAAAGATAGGGAGACAGCTTCCGGTACAGGAGTCTTATGGAGTAACCTGCATTGACGGAAGGGGAAAATATCTGTTTCCCGGTTTTATTGACGGTCACGTCCATATTCTGGGCGGAGGCGGAGAAGGGGGTTATAAAACCCGTACGCCGGAAATTATGCTGACAGATATTATAAAAGGCGGCGTTACAACTGTAGTCGGCTGTCTGGGAACGGACGGCACCACCCGTACCATGACGAACCTGATCGCCAAGGCACGGGGACTGGAAGAAGAGGGAATTACCGCCTGGATTTATACGGGTTCCTATCAGGTTCCTGTAAGGACTTTGACAGGGACGATTATGGATGACTTGATTTTAATAGATAAGGTTATCGGTACCGGAGAAGTAGCTCTTTCGGATCACCGTTCTTCCCAGCCGACGGTGGATGAATTTAAGAGAATTGCCGGCGATACCCGGGTGGGAGGAATCCTCTCCGGAAAGGCCGGGATTGTAAATATCCATCTGGGAGACGGGAAGAGAAAGCTTTCCTACCTGAAGGAGGTACTGGAGCAGACGGAGATTCTGCCGGAAAATCTGCTGCCTACCCATATTAACAGAAGCACAGCTTTAATGGAGGAAGGGATTTCCTATGCAAAAGACTACCGGGGGTACATTGACCTGACTACCAGTTCGGATCCTGATTATCTGGAGCCGGATGAGGTGAAAGCCAGTACCGGGCTGAAAATGGCGCTGGATGCGAAAGTCCCGGTTTCTCAGATTACTTTTTCCTCGGACGGACAGGGCAGTCTGCCCATTTTCGATGAGGATGGAAAGTTCGCAGGTCTGGGAGTGGGAAAAGTGACGTCCTTATACCGGGAAATGAAGGACGCCGTTATCCAGGAGGGAGTTCCCCTTTCCGATGCTCTGCGTGTGATTACGGAAAATCCGGCCAGACTTTTGAAACTGCCGGGCAAAGGTCAGATCCGGGAAGGAGCAGACGGAGATCTGGTTCTGGCAGATTCTGAAAGCCTGGAAATTGATACCGTACTGGCAAAAGGAAAACGGATGATTTCAAAGGGAGAGATCCTTGTAAAAGGAACCTTTGAATAATTCATAAAAATAATTTACGAGGGAGGAAGAAATGGAAAAGAAGAAACGTTCATTCCAGATGCCGCATACGTATGTGATTATTTTCTTTGTAGTTGTGGCGGCAGCGATTATGACGCTGTTTATACCAGTCGGAACTTATCAGACCAAAGAAATCACATATGTTCAGAATGGCGAAGAAACAACAAAGACAGTTTTGGATCCGGACAGCTTTGAATATGTGCTGGACGAGGATGGAAACAAGGTGACAAAGGCCGCCCCCATTTGGGGAACGGAAAGCTTTGGCGGACAGGGCGTATTAAATTACGTCTTTGAAGGTATGACCGTAGGAGACAAGAACGGAACAGCCGTAGGAATCATTGCCTTTATTCTGGTGGTGGGAGGTGCGTTTGGTATCGTTCTTCGCACAGGAGCCATTGAGGCGGGAATTATGCGGGTAATTTCCCATACAAAAGGAAAGGAAATTCTTCTGATTCCCCTGCTGATTATCCTTTTTTCACTGGGAGGCGCTGTATTCGGCATGGGGGAAGAGGCAATTCCCTTTGTTATGATTGTGGTGCCCATGTTTGTGGCTATGGGATATGATGCGGTAGTGGGAATTATGTGTACCTATGTGGCGACCCAGATTGGATTCGGAACGTCCTGGATGAATCCCTTCGGACTGGCTGTGGCTCAGGGAATTGCACAGATTCCGGTTATGTCCGGAGCTATTTTCCGAATTATTGTCTGGGTGATTTTCACAGGAATCACCTGTGCGTTTACTATTCGCTATGCCATGGCGGTGAAGAAGAAACCCACCATGTCAGTGGCTTACGAATCCGATGCCTATTACCGTCAGGAGTTTAATCCCCAGGAGAAACAGAATATGCCGTTTACCCTGGGACATAAACTGGTAATCCTTACTCTGGTGATTACCATTGTGTGGACGATCTGGGGCGTAGTAACCCAGGGCTACTACATTCCGGAGATTGCTTCTCAGTTCTTTGTGATGGGCTTTGTAGCCGGTATCCTGGGAATTGTATTTAAGCTTAACGATATGAAGTTAAATGACCTGGCCAAATCTTTCGACAGAGGGGCGGCCGATCTTCTGGGCGCAGCTTTATGCGTGGGTATGGCTCAGGGAATTATTATTGTGCTGGGCGGTACAGAGGCCACCGACGGAACTGTTTTAAATACCATACTTCATGCGATTGGAGAAGGAATGAAAGGATTCCCTCCTGCAATTTCCGCATGGATGATGTATCTGTTCCAGTCTGTATTTAATTTCTTCGTGGTTTCCGGCTCCGGCCAGGCAGCTCTGACTATGCCGATTATGGCTCCTCTTGCTGATATTGTGGGAGTGACAAGACAGGTAGCGGTACTGGCATATCAGCTTGGAGACGCTTTTACCAACTTTATTGTTCCTACTTCCGGATGTCTGTTAGGCGCTCTGGCAGCAGCCAGACTGGAATGGGGAAAATGGGCGAAATTCCAGATTAAATTCCAGGCTGTTCTGGTGGTGTGTGCCTCCATTACGGTACTGGTAGCCGTATTTATCGGGTTTGCTTAAAAAAAAGCCAGATGGCTCTGTGCTCTGCACTTCTGCCATCTGGCTTTTTTAAGCTTTCTTTATCCTTTTTTCCAGTTCTTCCTTGGGCAGAAATCCGGTTATGGAATCTACAGACGTCCCGTTTTTTATGACAAAGAGGGTGGGAACGGACTGCACCTTCCACTGTCTGGCCAGATCCGGATTTTGATCAATGTCTACCTTTACGATGGAATACCCTTCGCCGGGGTTCATCTCCTCCAGCTCTTTTCCCAGCATTTTGCAGGGTCCGCACCACTGGGCATAAAAGTCCAGCAGCACCGTTTTTTCTGACCGGAGGACAACTTCTTCAAAATTTGTACTGTCTGCATGTAATATTTCCATATTCTTAATACGCTCCTTTGATTTTGTGAAATGCATCCTGGGCGGCCACAGCCCCGTCACTGACGGCTGTCACCACCTGACGGAGAAGTTTCTTTCTTACGTCGCCTGCTCCGTAGAGAAGTTTTATTTTCGTTTCCATGTTCTCCCCTGTTATCAGATAGCCTTTTTCATCCAGCACATCCAGACCTTTCAGGAATCCGGTTGCGGGATCGGATCCGATATAGGGAAAGATTCCCTGGACCTTCAGCAGGAATTCCTGTCCTGTTTCAGATTTTTTCACCCGGATTCCCGTCACATGTTCCCCGTTATCCAGGATTTCAGTGGGAATCACTTTCGTAAGTATCTGGATCCGGGGATTTCTTTTTGCAGCATCGATGATGGTCTGCTGAGCCCGGAATCCTTCTCTTCTCATGAGAATCGTTACCTTTCGGGCAAATCGGGTCAGATATACGGCTTCTTCCAGAGCTGAGTTTCCGCCTCCGATGACTGCTACTTCTGCGTCACGGTAGAAGGCTCCGTCACAGACGGCACAGTAACTTACACCCTGTCCGATATTCTCTTTTTCCCCGGGTATCTGCAAAAGCCGTTCCCTGGTGCCGGAGGCTGCAATCACTGCCCGGCTTTTTAAAGACTCTCCGTTTTCCAGAAAGACGGTTTTAAAGTAGCCATCCTGCATCTGAACCACTTTGCCGTACCGGTATTCTGCCCCAAAAGCTGTGGCATGTTTCCGCATATTTCCTGCCAGATCGGCGCCTTCCTCCTTTATGAGCCCCGGCCAGTTGCTGATTTCACTGGTTTTCAGAAGTTTTCCTCCCGGCGCGCTCTCCTCCAGCAAAAGGGTGGAAAGACCTGCCCGGGAGGCGTAAATAGCGGCAGTCATTCCCGCCGGCCCTGCTCCGATAATAATCACATCCTGTTTTTCCATTTCGTTCCTCCTGCATATGGTACAGTATCTCTTGATTCCCACTTTTTTATGCGGGAGTATGTCCGGTGTTTTACATGATTTTTACCTGGATTTAATTTGGATTTGGTAGAAGAAAAAACATTCTGTGAATAAAATAAGCAATAGAAAAAAGCTGAGATACAGATTTACAAACAGCAGGTAATACGGAGAGGAGTCAGAGATATGCTGGAATTAAAAAATGTGACAAAATCATACAATGGAAATGTAATCTTAAATGATATGAGTCTGAACGTACAGGAAGGTGAAATCGTATCTATTCTGGGACCGTCAGGGAGCGGAAAGACCACCCTTTTAAACGTGATCCTGGGAATTACGGAGATTGATCAGGGTGAGTTGATTTATAAGGGAGAGAATCTGACCAATGTGCCCATGGAGCAGAGAGGCTTTAATATTGTTTTTCAGGATTACGCTTTATTTCCCAATTTAAACGCTTATGAGAATATTACATACGGACTGAAAAATAAACCCGGAATTTCTTCTGAAGAAGAAGTCGAAGATTTAATTGATCTGCTTGGTTTAAGAGAGCATCTGGATAAGAGAATCGAACAGCTTTCCGGCGGGCAGAAACAGAGAGTGGCTCTGGCCAGAACCATGGTGATGAAACCGAGAATTCTTCTGCTGGACGAGCCTTTAAGCGCGTTGGACGGAGTTATCAAAGAGTCTATCAAAGACAGGATTAAGACCATTGCCAGAGAATATCATCTTACCACGATTATTGTTACCCACGACCCGGAGGAAGCCTTAACCCTTTCGGATCGGGTGCTGATTATTAATCAGGGAAAGATTTCCCAGTATGCCGAACCGGCGGAAATCATTAACCGGCCAGGTAACCATTTTATCCGGGAATTTATTCTGAATCAGCTGGAGATTAAGAGAAACAATATCTTTTCTCTGTTCCAGTATAAGACAGCGTAAAGAAATCAGAGGAAAAGGGAAAGAACAATGAAAGAAAAGAAAAATCCGGAGATTAAGCTGATTTTTGCTGCAGTCCTCCTTTTGTTTCTGTGGTTTCTGGCGGTTCCCATTCTTACCCTTCTTCTGAAATCCTTTCAGAATGAAACAGGAAGTATTTTCAGCCATTATGCAGAAGTATTTACCGGTGATGGGTTCTGGCAGGCTGTGGGAAACAGTTTCACAGTGGCGGCAGGCAGCGGACTGATTACTACGGTGCTGGCGTTTTTCCTTGCTTACAGCGTACATTATTCCAACCTTCCGAAAATGGCCAAAAAGATAATCCGAAACGGAGCCGTACTGCCCATGCTTCTCCCTACCATTACCTATGGATTTGCCATTATTTATTCCTTCGGAAAGCAGGGGCTGGTCACCCGTATTTTTGGCAGGCAGATTTTTGACATTTACGGGTTCTGGGGACTTTTGCTGGGGTATATGGTTTATACCCTTCCTGTATCCTTTCTGCTGATTCAGAATACCATGGGGTACATTGATAAGAAATTCATGGTTGTTTCCCGGGTGATGGGAGATAAAGGACGGAAGACCTTTTGTATGACTATTTTAAGACCTCTGGCAGGGACCCTGGCGGCGTCCTTTATCCAGTGTTTCTTCCTGGCGTTTACCGATTTCGGTATTCCCGCTTCGGTAGGAGGACAGTATGAAGTGGTAGCCTCTGTGCTCTACGACGAGATGCTGGGAAGCATTCCCAACTTTCACAACGGGGCGGTGGTCGCTATTGTGATGCTGATTCCATCGATTGTCAGCATTGGCCTTCTGTGCTTCCTGGAAAGATATAACGTACGGTACAATAAGATTTCACCGGTGGAAAACAGGAAGAATCCGGTAAGGGACGGACTTTGCGCAGTTTTTTCAGGTATGGTTTTGCTGGTGATCCTGATTCTGTTTGCGGTGATTTTCCTGGTGCCCTTTGTGGACGAGTGGCCTTATCAGATGTCCTTTACACTGAAGCATGTGAAAGAGGCATTCCAGGACAATACTCTGACAGGTGTCTTCAGAAATTCTCTGTTTGTGGCCATTTTAACTGCCATTGCAGGTTCCCTGACTGCATATGGAGCCGCTCTGGTAACGGCCAGAAGCCGGATCTCGAAAACCTGTAAGCAGATCATTGAGAGCATTGCCCTGGTTACCAACACCATTCCCGGAATGGTCATCGGTATTGCCTTTCTGCTGCTGTTTTCGGGAACTCCCCTGCAAAACACCTTTGTACTGATTATTATTTGTAATATGATCCATTATTTTTCCACCCCCTATTTAATGATGAAAAATTCTCTGGAAAAGATGAACAGTTCCTGGGAAACGACTGCGATGCTGATGGGGGATAACTGGATGAAAACCATTTTCCGTGTGGTAACGCCCAATGCCCTGCCCACGATTATAGAAGTGTTCAGTTACTATTTCGTAAACGCCATGGTAACAGTCAGCGCAGTGATTTTTGTTGCAGGAGCCAGAACCATGGTTATTACCACGAAGATTAAAGAGCTGCAGCATTTTGCAAGATTTAATGAAATCTTCGTTTTGTCCCTGTGTATTTTATTTACCAATCTGGCGGCGAAAGGTCTTTTCCGTTTCCTGGCAGGCCATAAAAAGAAGGCGGCGCAAAAAGAGAAGGGAAAAGGAAAATCAGGTAAGCCCCTGGCTCTGGCAGCGGCCGCTGCGGCAGTGGTTCTGGGCGTCGTTCTTTACCCGGGTCAGAGTGACGGACAGCAGCAGGTCATTATCTATTCCAACGCAGACGATGAAGCGGTGGACGCCATGAAACATGCCCTGGATGAAAATGGTTATGAAGGTCAGTATATGTTCCAGACCTTCGGTACTTCCGAGCTGGGAGGAAGACTGATGGCGGAAGGGAAAAATATGGAGGCGGATCTGGTCACCATGAGTTCCTTCTATCTGGACAGCGCCCAAAAGCAGAATCAGATGTTTCTGGATCTGACCTTTGATGCGGAAACCCTGACAGAGTTTCCGGATTTTTACCGGCCAATTACTTCCCAGGAAGGGGCAGTCTTTGTGAATACGGAAGTGATGAAAGAGGAAAATCTTCCCATGCCTTCTTCTATAAAAGACCTGGCCGATCCCATATATAAAGGCCAGATCTCTGTAACAGATATTAAGAGCTCTTCTACAGCATGGCTGCTCATTCAGGCTCTTGTCAGCGAATACGGAGAGGAAGATGCTGCAGAGATTCTCACAGATATATATGAAAATGCAGGTCCCCATATGGAGGATTCCGGTTCCGGACCTCTGACCAAAGTCCGCTCCGGAGAAGTAGCTATTGGATTCGGACTGCGCCATCAGGCGGTAGCCGATAAAGGGGAAGGAATGCCTGTGGATTATGTGGATCCCACAGAAGGTAACTTCTCCTTAACGGAATCCATCGCCGTACTGGATAAAGGGGAAGATACCAATCCCCTGGCTATGGAAATGGCCCGGTGCATCATTGAAAATGGCCGCAGTGAACTGCAGGAAACCTATCCGAATCCCTTATATGAAGGAGAAACTGTGGACAAGGCCAATGAGTCGGCTTATCCGAAAGTATATCCGGAAGCCCTGACGGCGGAGCTGTTAGCAGAACATCAAAAGTTGTCCGAAAGCTGTAAATCAAAATAGATAAAAGTAGAAAGGAAAGACAAATGGTACATTACAAATTATTAACACCTGGCCCACTGACCACTACAATCAGCGTAAAGAAAGAGATGATGACCGATCACTGCACCTGGGACAATGACTATAAACAGATTACCCAGAAGATCCGTAAGAAACTGCTGGATTTGGCCCATGTATCCGAAGAGGACTATACGGCAGTTTTGATGCAGGGAAGCGGAAGTTTCGGAGTAGAATCGGTTCTGACCAGTGTGATCGGAAAGGATGAGAAACTTTTAATCATAACCAATGGGGCTTACGGGGAGCGCATGATTGATATTTGCAGCCACGCGCAGATTCCATATTCCGTTTACGAGACTCCCTATGATCAGATTCCATCAGCCGCCCGGGTAAAAGAGATTCTGAAAGAGGATCCGGCCATTACCCATGTGGCAATGGTACACAGTGAGACGACTTCCGGGATTTTAAATGATATAGAGTCTGTAACCAAAGTCGTAAAAAAAGCGGGCAAAACCATGATTGTAGACGCTATGTCCAGCTTTGCCGGAGTGGAGATTGAGGTCGGCAAACTGGGAATCGACTTTATCATCAGCAGCGCCAATAAATGTATCCAGGGCGTGCCGGGATTCTCCTTTATTATCTGCAGAAGAAAGAAACTGACAGAGAGCAAAGGCAAGGCGAGAAGTCTCTCCCTGGATCTGTACGACCAGTGGGAAACCATGGAAAAAGATGGAAAATGGCGCTTTACTTCTCCTACTCACACGGTGCTGGCTTTTGCAAAAGCTATGGAAGAGCTGGAAGAAGAGGGCGGAATCCCTGCCAGATCGAAACGGTATTATGACAACAACCGGCTCTTAATCGCCCGGATGAAAGAGATGGGTATTAAGACCTATATTGGAGAGGAACACCAGGGACCGATTATCACCACCTTTTTCTACCCCGAGCACCACAATTTCTCTTTCCAGGAAATGTATGCCTTTATTAAAGAGAGAGGATATGCTATTTATCCGGGGAAAGTAACCGATGCAGATACCTTCCGGATTGGCAATATCGGGGAAATTTATGAAGAAGATATTATAAAGCTGTGTGATATTTTCAAAGAATTTTTTGAAAAAGCAGGCGCGGATGCATAAGGAGAGAAATCAGATGAAGACAAAAAAAGAAGCAGTCATTTTCGACTGGGCAGGAACTACGGTAGACTACGGATGCTTTGCTCCGGTGCAGGCATTCTCTGAAGTTTTTAAGGAAGCGGGAATAGTTCCCACCATGGAAGAAGTCAGAGAACCCATGGGAATGCTGAAATGGGATCACATTTACACCATGCTGAACATGCCCGGAATCAAAGAAGAATGGAAGAAAAAATACGGGAAAGAACCGGGAAAAGAAGAAGCAGATCAGTTGTATGCCCGGTTTGAACCGGCTCTTTTAAAAATTTTAAACCAGTACGCCGAGCCCAAGCCGTACGTTTTGGAAACCGTTGAAAAGTTAAGAGAGATGGGAATCAAAATAGGGTCTACCACAGGATATACAGATCTTATGATGGAGATTGTAGTTCCGGCGGCGAAGGAACTGGGGTATGCGCCGGACTGCTGGTTCAGCCCCGATTCCACCGGAGGAATGGGACGTCCCTACCCCTACATGGTTTTTAAGAATATGGAAGCTTTAAAGATCTCTTCTACAGAGAAAGTCATGAAAGTGGGAGACACAGTTTCTGATATTCTGGAAGGGAAGAACGCCGGGATGTTTACCATAGGAATTCTGGAAGGAAGTTCTGCTATGGGACTGTCTTTGGAAGAATATGAGGCTCTTTCTCAGGAAGAACAGGAAAAACAGAGGGAGCAGGCCAAGAAAAAATTTGAAGAAGCCGGGGCCGATGCGGTTGTAAGAGATATTCGCGGAATTTTAGAATACATTTAAAAAGATGAGTTGTCTTAATGCGCCATATGATTTCCAGTCATGTGGCGTATTATTTTGAATTTACAAGTGAGTTTCTATGATGTATAATTAATTGCATAATAATATTAGTAATATCTGAAAGTTTAGAAAAACAGTGCATGATAACCCATAAAGCGAGGACAGCATATGGAGGAAGGATTTGTAAGATTAGAAAAGGTATCAAAAATTTATGGATCCGGAGAGGTACAGATTAAAGCGGTAGACGAGATCGAATTTTCCATTGAAAAGGGAGAATTTGTAATTATTGTAGGACCCAGCGGCGCCGGTAAGACTACGGTGCTCAATATTCTGGGAGGGATGGATGCGGTCACTTCCGGAGAAGTATGGGTGGACGGAAAAAATATTGCTCAGTATAACAGCAGGCAGCTTACCCGGTATCGGAGAGAAGACATTGGATTCGTTTTCCAGTTTTATAATCTGGTGCCCAACTTAACGGCTCTGGAAAACGTGGAGCTGGCGCTGCAGATCTGTAAGAATCCTCTGGATGCAGCTACAGTTTTAGAGGAAGTGGGACTGAAGGAACGGGTGAAGAATTTTCCCGCTCAGCTTTCCGGAGGAGAGCAGCAGAGAGTTTCCATTGCCAGGGCTCTGGCTAAGAACCCGAAACTGCTTTTGTGTGACGAGCCTACGGGAGCTCTGGATTATCAGACAGGAAAATCCATCTTAAAGCTTCTTCAGGATATGTGCCGGCAAAGAGGAATGACCGTTATTGTTATCACGCACAATTCTGCGCTGACCCCCATGGCGGACCGGGTAATTAAGATTAAGAACGGAAAAGTATCCGCAATGAAACGAAATGAGACCCCGGTTCCTGTGGAAAATATCGAGTGGTAGGTGGAGAAGATGAAAAAAGCTTTGAAAAAAGATTTCTGGATGGAAATCCGTAAGAGCCCGGCCCGGTTTATATCTATCTTTTTCATTGTGGCCCTGGGGGTGGCGTTTTTTTCAGGGATCCAGGCATCCTCACCGGATATGCGGGCCTCCGGAGACGCCTATTTTGATGCCAATCATCTGATGGATATAAAAGTAGTCAGTACGCTGGGCTTTGAGGAAAAGGATATTCAGGCTCTGGCCGGTGTGGACGAAGTGGAACTGGCAGAAGGAGCTTACGGAACAGATGTCCTTTGCGGAGAAGAAAATTCTCAGAGTGTTTTACATATAGAAAGTATCAATGATCAGGTAAATGAGCTGACAGTATCAGAAGGAAGGCTCCCGGAAGAAAAAGGGGAGTGTTTTTTAGATACTGCTTTTTTTGAATCTAAGGAGTTCTCTCTGGGAGATACCCTTCAGGTGCAGGAAGAGGGAGAGAACGGAATCCTGACTACAAAAGAGTTTGAAATTGTGGGGCATGGAAGCAGTCCCCTTTATATTTCCTTCAGCCGGGGAAATACCACCCTGGGAACCGGGGAGGTGGACGGATTTATTTACGTGCCTGCGGAAGCTTTTTCCCAGGATACTTATACCCAGGCCTATCTTCTGGTTGATCAGGCTGCGGATTTAAGCAGTTATTCCGACGGCTACAGCAATCTGATTAAAAAGATCAGAGATCGGCTGGAGGGGATTGAAGAAGAACAGTGCAGGATCCGCTATGCCGATGTGAAAGAAGAGGCCGAAGAAGAGCTGGCCGATGCCGAAAAAGAACTGGCCGACGGAAAGAGAGAAGCCGAAGAAGAGCTGGCCGACGCCCGTAAAGAACTGGCCGACGGAAGGAAAGAGTACGAAGACGGGCTGGCAGAGTATGAGGACGGAAAGAAACAGTTAGAAGATGCAAAGAAAGAGATTGCAGACGGAAAGAAAGAACTGGAAGATGGTAAGAAACAACTGGAGGACGGGAAAGAGCAGATACGGGATGCAAAGAAACAGGTTGCAGAAGGATATAAGGAACTGGCCGACTCCAGAGCAAAGCTGACGGACGGAAGACAGGAGCTGGAGGACGGCAAACGGCAGGTGGAAGAGGGACAGCAACAACTGGATCAGCAAAAAGAAGAAGCCGGGCTGGAAGAGGCCCAAAAGGAACTGGAAGCAGGAAAGGAGCAGCTTGCAGCGGGATGGAAGGCCTATGAAGAGGGAGTTTCCCAGATTCAGCAATACGAAGAAAACCTGCCCCAGGTAAAAGAGGGATATGCCCAGGCATCTGCTCTTCTTGCCCAGGCACAGGAAGGGTATGCCCAGGCGCAGACGGCCTATGAAGCTCTGGGGGTGGCCATAGAAGCGGGAATCGCCACAGAGGAAATGAAGGCGGAGTACGAAAAATTAGGGGCTCAGATTGCAGAACTGGAAGGAAATATTGCTGTCATTCAGGAGAATATGGCAACCTTACAGGCTATTCTGGACAGGGAGGAAGAAATTGCTCTGGCAAAGGCCGCTCTTCCCGGACAGAAGGAGCAGTTAGAGGCCAGTCAGGCTCAGTTGGAGGCCGGGGAGGCCGAGCTTTCGGAAGGCCTGAAACAGATAGAGGCGGCCCAGACCCAGTTAGATGCGGCAAGGGCCGAAATCGAAGCAAATGAAGCAGTCATAGTTCAGGGAGAGGCCCAGATAAAGGAGGGAGAAGCTCAGCTTGAGTCAGCCCAGGCAGAAATCGAGGCCAATGAACAGACAATCAAAGACAGCGAAAAAGAGATAGCAGAAAATGAGACGAAGATAGAGGATGGAGAAAAAGAGATTGCGGAGAATGAAGAGAAACTTGCGGACGCCCGGAAGGAATTAGAAGACGCTCAGAAGAAACTGGAAGACGGGGAAAAAGAATACGAAGACGGAAAGAAGGAAGCAGAAGAGGAGATTGCCGAGGGAGAACAGAAGCTGGCCGACGCCAGGGAGGAATTACAAGATCTGGAAGTTCCCCAGTGGTACATCACCGATCGGGAAGATTTGCCGGAATACAGCGAGTATGGGGAAAACGCAGACAGGATCCAGAATATCGGAAAAGTTTTCCCGGTCATCTTTTTCCTGGTGGCTGCTCTGATCAGTCTGACTACCATGACCCGTATGGTAGAGGAACAGCGAACGCAGATAGGAACCTTAAAAGCCCTGGGATATGAAAAGGGGGAAATCGCCGCCAAGTATCTGCGGTATGCTTTCCTGGCCACAGTGGGGGGAAGTATCCTGGGAGTTCTGTTCGGAGAAAAGGTTCTGCCCTTCATTATTATAAAAGCTTACGGAATCATGTATCACAGTATGGATACCCAGCTTCGCATCCAGTATGAATGGAAATTTGCCCTGATTGCTTCAGGAGCCGCTATTGCCTGTACCATGGGCGCAACCTTTGTCTCCTGCCGCAGAGAGCTTGCGGAGACTCCGGCGAACCTGATGCGTCCTCCGGCGCCTAAGGAAGGGAAACGGGTATGGCTGGAGAAAGTTCCCTTTATCTGGAAACATCTGAATTTTACCTGGAAATCCACGGTTCGGAATCTGTTCCGTTACAAAAAACGATTCTTTATGACCATTTTTGGAATTTCAGGCAGTATGGCGTTGATGCTGGTGGGATTTGGCCTGCGGGATTCCATTATGGATATTGCCAATATTCAGTATGAGGAACTGCAGCATTTTGACGGTACAGTTATTTTAGATGAGGATGCCACAGACCAGGAAAAAGAAGAGCTGACAGAATATCTGAATGGGCAGGAAGAGATTGAGAGAGCGACTCAGGTTCTGATGAAGACCATGACAGCAGATACCGGAAAATCCAAATTAAGCGAGTATATTTATGTGCCGGGGGATATGGAGTCCTTTGAAAAGGATGTGACCTTACGGGACAGAAAGACACAGGAGGAATTTCAGCTTGACGATACCGGAGCGGTAATCTCTGAAAAGACGGCCAGCCTTCTGGATGTGAAAGCCGGAGAAACCATTGTTCTTGAGGAAGACAACCGGGAGTATGAGGTTTTGGTGGCGGCAGTCTGTGAAAACTATATGGGACACTATGTATATATGACAGAAGCCGTTTACCGGGAGATCTTTGAAGAAGAACCGGAATATAATGACATTTTGATTACTTACAAAACGGAGGAAGAGTCCCGGATGGAGGAGATTGGGCAGGAAATTCTGGAGAAGCCGGCGGCTTTAAGCATCAGCTATACAGGAAGTATCAAAGAACAGCTGAACCGGATGTTAAGCAGTCTGGGAATGGTTATTGTGGTTCTGATTGTGTCTGCAGGAATGCTGGCCTTTGTGGTGTTGTATAACCTGAATAATATCAATATCACAGAGCGTCAGAGAGAGTTGGCTACTTTAAAAGTTCTGGGATTCTATGACAAAGAGGTGGCAGGGTACGTTTTCCGGGAAAATGTCCTGCTGACCCTGATCGGGGTGCTGACAGGAGCCCTTCTGGGAATCGGACTTCACCGCTACGTGATTACCACAGTGGAAGTGGAGGCCTGTATGTTCGGACGCAACATCGGCATTTTAAGTTATCTTATAAGCGGCGTTCTGACCTGTGCCTTTGCGCTGATTGTCAATCAGGTGATGCACCATAAACTGAAGAAGATAAATATGGTGGAATCTCTGAAAAGCGTAGAATAAGAAGATTTCCCAAAAAGATTCTTGACAAATAAAAAAAAGACAATTATTATACTTTTTAACAGAGAAAGGCTGGGAAAAAGAGGAGTATGTCTGTACTGCCAAAAGAGAGAAACGTTCTCAGGCTGAAAGACGTTTCGGGAGAAGGCAGGCAAAAAGTAGCTTTGGAGCCGGGGGATTGAAGGTGGACACTGTGTAGATTCCCACGTAGAATTCCGCGTTAAGGAATGGAAAGATGAAGTTTGGGAAAACTTCAAAGAAGGTGGTACCGCGTTTTTTATCGCCCTTCACACAGTGTGTGAAGGGCTTTTTAATGTAACAGGAAATCCAACGGAATTTCCTGTTACAGAATAAAGCGCTCCGCGCAGGTATTAAATTTATAAGGAGGATGCTATGAGCAAAGAATTGGCCAAGACTTATGATCCGAAAGGAATCGAAGATCGTCTGTACCAGAAATGGATTGACCGGGGATACTTTCATGCAAAAGTAAATCCGGATAAAAAACCTTTTACTATCGTGATTCCGCCGCCCAATGTAACCGGGCAGCTTCATATGGGACATGCCCTGGATGAAACCATGCAGGACATTCTGATAAGATTTAAAAGGATGCAGGGATATGAGGCTCTCTGGCAGCCGGGAACCGACCACGCAGCCATTGCCACAGAAGTAAAGGTAACAGAAAAATTAAAAGAACAGGGAATTGATAAAGCGGAAATCGGCCGGGAAGAATTCCTGAAACATGCCTGGGCATGGAAAGAGGAGTACGGCGGAAAAATTATCAATCAGCTTAAGAAGCTGGGCGCTTCCGCAGACTGGGAGAGGGAACGGTTTACCATGGATGAAGGCTGTTCCGAAGCGGTTCAGGAAGTATTTATCCGTTTATATGAGAAAGGCTACATTTATAAAGGAAACCGGATCATCAACTGGTGTCCGGTCTGCCAGACTTCTATTTCTGATGCAGAGGTAGAGCATGAGGATCAGGACGGATTCTTCTGGCATATTAATTATCCTATTGTGGGGGAAGAGGGAAGATACGTGGAGATTGCCACCACACGTCCCGAGACGATGCTGGGCGATATGGCTGTGGCAGTGAATCCGGAAGATGAAAGGTATCAGGATCTGATCGGTAAGATGCTGAAACTTCCGCTGACGGATCGGGAGATTCCGGTGATTGCAGACAGCTATGTGGATAAAGAATTCGGGACCGGATGCGTGAAGATTACTCCCGCCCATGACCCTAACGACTTTGAAGTGGGAAAACGTCATCATCTGGAAGAAATGAATATTTTAAATGACGACGCCACCATTAATGAAAAAGGCGGAAAGTATGCAGGAATGGATCGCTATGAGGCCAGAAAGGCCATGGTAAAGGATCTGGAAGAACTTGGACTTCTGGTGAAGGTGGTACCCCATTCTCATAACGTAGGTACTCACGACCGCTGCAAAACCACAGTAGAACCTATGATCAAACCCCAGTGGTTTGTAAAAATGGATGAAATGGCGAAAGAAGCTATCCGTGTCTTAGAAGACGGAGAACTGGAATTCGTACCTTCCCGGTTTGATAAGACCTATCTTCACTGGCTGGAAAATATCCGCGACTGGTGTATTTCCAGACAGTTGTGGTGGGGACACAGAATCCCGGCTTATTACTGCCAGGACTGCCAGGAAGTGGTTGTTGCCAGAGAAATGCCGAAGAAATGCCCGAAATGCGGCGGTACCCATTTCGTTCAGGATGAAGATACTCTGGATACCTGGTTTTCTTCTGCTTTATGGCCCTTCTCCACGCTGGGATGGCCCCATAAAACACCGGAGCTGGAATATTTCTATCCCACAGACGTACTGGTAACAGGCTATGACATTATTTTCTTCTGGGTTATCCGTATGGTCTTTTCCGCACTGGAGCAGACCGGAAAGGCTCCTTTCCATCATGTGTTGATTCATGGTCTGGTGCGCGACTCCCAGGGAAGGAAAATGAGTAAGTCCCTTGGAAACGGAATCGATCCTCTGGAAGTGATTGACAAATACGGGGCAGATGCGCTGCGATTAACGCTGATGACTGGAAATGCACCCGGAAACGATATGCGTTTTTACTGGGAGAAGGTGGAAGCCAGCCGGAACTTCGCAAATAAAATCTGGAATGCCTCCCGTTACATTCTGATGAATCTGGAAGGAAAGGAAGTAAAAGAGCCGGAAGATCTTCAGAACTTATGCAAAGAAGATCAGTGGATTCTCTCCAGACTGAACCAGGTAATCAGGGAAGTAACAGATAATATGGAGAAATATGAACTGGGAATCGCCGTACAGAAAGTATACGATTTCCTGTGGGATGTGTTCTGCGACTGGTATATTGAAATGTCCAAAGTACGTATCTGGAAGGCAGAAGAAAACCCGAAGGCAGCAGAGGAAGCCCTCTGGACGCTGCGGACAGTACTGACACAGAGCCTGAAGCTTCTGCATCCCTATATGCCGTTTATTACCGAGGAAATTTACTGTGCCCTTCTTCCCGGGGAAGAGTCCATTATGATTTCTTCCTGGCCGGTATACAGAGAAGAATGGGAATTTGCCGGGGCAGAAGAACAGCTCGCCCACGTACAGGAACTGGTTCGGGGAATCCGCAATACAAGAACAGAAATGAATGTACCGCAGAACCGGAAAACCAGTCTGTATATTGTAGCTGCAAACGCTCAGGCGGGGAAAGAGTATGAGGAGCTGAAAGCCTCTTATGCAAACCTGGCCTTTGCAAAAGAGATTCACGTTCAGGAAACGAAAGAAGGAATCGGGGAAGACGCGGTTTCCGTTGTGCTTTCCAATGCAGTTGTCTATCTTCCACTGGAAGATCTGATTGACAGAGAGAAAGAACAGGAGCGTCTGGAGAAAGAACAGGAACGCCTGAAGAAGGAAATTGCCCGCTGCGAGGGAATGCTGGGAAATCCAAACTTTGTAAATAAAGCGCCGGCGGCAAAAGTAGAAGCAGAGAAGGAAAAACTGGAAAAGTATAAAGAGATGATGGATAAGGTAACCATGCAACTGAAACAATTGCTTAAATAATCAGGAAGTGTTTGTATGAAAAAGACATGGTATGAACAGTTGAACAAGATTTCACTGCCGCTGCAGTTTCTGGGATGCTGCCTTTTGTATTTTGCAATTGAGGGCATATCCCGTCATTCTGCCTGGGAAGCCTATGATTATATGACGAACAGCCCTCTTGTATTTCTCTATAATACGGCTTTGATTTTTACAACGACCCTTATTGTCTATTTAGTGAGACGCCGGTTTTTTGCCAGGATTTTGCTTGGGATTTTCTGGCTGTTCCTGGGATGTGTAAACGGGGTGATTCTGGCCAACCGGGTGACGCCCTTTACAGGCCCGGATCTCCATCTTTTAACAGACGCCACGGAAATCGCAGAGAAATACCTTCCTGTGTGGGGAACTGTGCTGGCTGTAATATTACTGGTGCTGGTTATAGGAGGGCTGATCTGGGGATTCCTGAAAGGCCCCAAATACAAAGGGCCTTTGAAATACCGTTACAACGTACCTCTGGTTCTGGTGGGAGTTCTGGCTTTTGCCGGACTGACCCATCAGGCACTGGATAAGAGAATACTGTCCAACTATTTCGGCAATATTGCTTTTGCCTATGAGGATTACGGGTATCCCTACTGCCTTATGACAACGATTTTCAATACGGGAATTGACTGTCCGCCGGATTATTCTGAGGAAGAAATCCAGAGGATTACAGACAGTGAAAAGGAGCTGCCAAAGACAGAGACGAAGAATCTGCCCAATATTTTATTTCTGCAGTTAGAATCCTTTTTTGATCCCACCCTTGTAAATTATCTGGATATATCGGAAGATCCCATTCCCACGTTCCGGAAACTGATGGAAGAGTATTCATCCGGATACTTTAAAGTTCCTTCGGTGGGAGCCGGAACAGCCAATACGGAATTTGAGACCATTACGGGAATGAGCCTTCACTATTTCGGACCGGGAGAATATCCCTATAAAAGCATTTTAAAAGAGAGAACCTGTGAAAGCGCGCCCTATGTGCTTAAGGAGCTGGGGTATTCCACCCATGCCATTCACAATAACGAGGCCAATTTCTACGGCAGGCGGAGTATCTTCCCCAATCTGGGATTTGATACCTTTACTTCGGAAGAGTTTATGAAAGAAGAAGATCAGAAGAATCCTCTGGGCTGGGTAAAGGACAGTGTGCTGACCGCTCACATTCTGGATGCGATGGAGTCCACAGAAGGCCCGGACTATGTGTATACCATTTCCGTACAGGGGCATGGAGCTTATCCGGACGAACCCCTCCTGGAAGATCCGGAAATTACGGTTACCGGGGCGCCCACAGAAGAGGAAAACAACCGGTGGGAATACTATGTAAATGAAATTCACGAAATGGATGAATTCGTATCTGAGTTAATTGAGACTCTTTCTGAACAGGAGGAAGACGTCGTTTTAGTGATGTACGGAGATCATCTGCCCACTATGGGACTGGAAGTGGAAGATGTGAAAAACCGTTATCTCTTCCAGACAGAGTATGTGATCTGGGATAATATGGGACTGGAAAAGAAGGATGAAAACCTGTCTTCCTACCAGATTGCAGCGGAAGTGATGAACCGGGTGGGAATTCACGAAGGAACCATTTTCCGTTACCATCAGGCAAGGAGAAATACCAAGGATTACCAGGTGAATCTGGAAACCCTCCAGTACGATATTCTCTATGGAGAGGAATATTGCTATGAGGGGGAGGATCCTTTTGAAAGAACCAATATGCGTCTGGGAATTCATGATACGACCGTGGAAGAGATTACCCCGGTAACGGGCAGTACGGACAGTTATCTGGTAAAAGGAACCTACTTTACTCCGTCCACAGAAGTGATGGTTAATGAAGAATGGTGCGAGACCCAGTATATTAACGATACCACCGTTATGATTACAGGCTGTCAGCTAAAAAGCACCGATGAGATTATTGTGTCCCAAAGGAGCAACAGTTCTACCAGAAAGGCTCTGACCACAACCGAGCCGAAAACTTATGCCCGGCTTCTGAAATCCACCAAAGCCGGGACAGTAAAAGTGACAGAAACTCCTGTTCCTCAGGAGGAGAAGTCAGGTACCGGGAAATAATGTCGTATAAAATATTACGATTAGGTCTGGACATCTATCACCACTATATTATAATGAAAAGGTGACAGGGAGGCCCCTGTTGCGATACATTATGATAAAGTGGTGATATTTTTATGAACTATAAACAAGCAGTTGATTACATTGAAGAGACACCGAAATTTACAACGAAAAATAGCCTGGATCATACGAAAGAGTGCCTGAGACGGCTGGGCAGCCCCCAGGAACGGTTTTGGGTGATCCATGTGGCGGGAACCAACGGGAAGGGAAGCACCTGCGCCTTTCTGGCTTCTGTTTTAAAAGAGGCGGGAATTTCCTGCGGTCTGTTTACTTCTCCTCATCTGGTAGAGATTACGGAGCGGTTTCAGATACAGGAAGAACCGGTAAGCAGGGAGAAATTCCTGGAGGCTTTCCACAAAGTAAAAGAAATGGTGGACGCCCTTGTAGCTGAGGGGATTCATCATCCCACCTATTTTGAAATGCTGTTTCTGATGGGCATGGTAATCTTTGCCGACGCAGGGGTGGATTACGTAATGCTGGAAACGGGACTGGGAGGACGGATGGACGCCACGACTTCCATAGAGAACCCGCTGGCATGTGTCATTACCTCAGTGAGTCTGGATCATATGCAGTATCTGGGAAATACGGTAGAGGAAATCGCAGGAGAAAAAGCGGGAATTATCGTACCCGGAGTACCTGTGATTTATGATGGGAATGATCCCAGAACGGCGCAGGTCATCCGGGAAAAGGCAAAAGGGCTGGAAAGTCCCTGCTATGAAGTCAGACAGTCTCAGTGCAGGATTGTGAAAAACACACCGGAAGGCATTGATTTTATACCGGAGAGTCCGTATTATGAAGGTAACACCTTTCACATTCCTTTCCTGGCTGTGTACCAGGTGATGAATGCCGCCCTGGCGCTGACGGCCCTGGAGGTTCTGAAAGAGGATCTGCCTCTTGAAAGGGCTGTTATACAGAGAGGGATTTCCAAAACCCGCTGGCAGGGAAGGATGGAGACCATCCTGCCGGGAGTGATTGTAGACGGCGCCCATAACGAAGACGGAGTGAAAAAGTTCGTGGAAACAGCCGCCCATTTTTGCAGGGAATATACCATAGGCATTCTGTTTTCTGCCGTGGCGGACAAGGATTATCAGGATATGGCCGCGCTGATTAGCAGAGAGATACGGCCGGATTATGTGATTACCACACAGATCGAGGGAGAACGTGTAGTTCCCGCCGGAACGCTGGCGCAGGAGTTTGAAAGACAGGGATGCGCCGACGCCAGAGGAATTCCCTGTGTGGAGGAAGCTTTTGACAGAGCCTGTGCAAAAATGACAGAAAAGACTCTTCTTTTCTGCGTAGGCTCATTATATCTGGTAGGGGAGATAAAGCGTTATGTCAGGAGAAAAACGAATGATTAACTACGAGGAAGAACTGAAAAAATTTGAGCCCAGTCTGGATGTAACAGACGCAGAAGGGGCTATTTATAACAGAGAACTGACGGATGTTCTGGATATTCTTCAGGAAATTTTAAAAGAAACAAAAACCGGAACCAGAAGAAAGTAAGGAGATACGGATGAATTGTATGTATTGCGGCGCTTTGCTTACGGAAGAGGATTACTGTCCCCGCTGCGGAAGAAATATCCTGATTCAGAGAAAAGCGTACTATTTATCAAACCTTTATTATAACCGGGGTCTGGAAAAAGCCAGTATCCGGGATTTATCCGGCGCCATCGAATGTCTGAGGCGGAGTCTGACCTTTAATAAAAGGAACATTCAGGCCAGAAATCTGCTGGGACTGGTATATTATGAAACCGGAGAGGTGGTTTCCGCGCTGAGCGAGTGGGTAATCAGCAAGAATTTAAGACCGGTGCAGAATCTGGCTTCCGGTTATATTCAGAAACTGCAGGCCAATCCCAACCGCCTGAATATGATTAATACCACGATCCGGAAGTACAACCAGGCTCTGGAGAACTGCCAGGCCGGTCATGAAGACATGGCGGCCATTCAGCTTAAGAAAATTCTGACCCAAAACCCGAAATTAATCAAAGGGTATCATCTTCTGGCCCTGATACAGATTAAAAATCATGCATATACCAAAGCGCGCAGGACGCTCAGGAAAGCGGCGCGGATAGATAAGACAAATACCACGACTCTGCGTTTCTTAAAAGAGATTGACGAGCGGACAGGAGTTCCCACCCGTCTGGATGACCGAAAAACCAGAAAAGAGAAAGAAGATAAAAAGGAGTCCAACGGCAGCATTGCTTATCAGTCCGGAAATGAACTGATTATTCAGCCGCCGGCTTTTAAAGAGAAATCCACCATGTCCATGATGATAACCCTGGCTGTGGGATTTCTGGTGGGAGCCGCAGTATTCTGGTTTTTGGTGCTGCCTGTAAAGACACAGGAAATTCACCGGCAGGTGAATCAGCAGATCACCGATTACAGCAATGCCATCGCAAGCCAGGAGGCGCAGGTTTCCGAGCTGAAAGGACAGGTGGCGGATTCTAACAGCTCCACAGGAGAGCTGGAACAACAGGCGAATCAGGCCCAGGATCAGAGCAGCAGCTATGAGGCCCTTCTGCTGGCTTACAGCGCCATGCAGTCAGAAAATCTGGACGAGGCGGCTCTGCAGATTCAAAACGTACAGACGGCACAGCTTTCAGACAGCGCAAGGGCAGTATACGATTTGGTAAAAGAGGCTACCGGAGTTTCCGGCATTGAGGAAGACGCCGGAGAGGATGAGCAGGAACAACAGACACAAGAACAGGACGTACAATAACAGAAACCGTAAGTAAGGGTTGCTGTGGAGATGAAAGAAAAAACATTTCTGCGGCAGCCCTTTCCTGCATCATGCAGTGAAAGCAGCCGGCCGCAGGAAGGACAGACGGTTTATGAGAAAGGAGCAGGACAATGGATTCAGAAATGCAGATTGCAGGAGCGCATCTGACCGTTCATCTTCCGCCGGAACTGGATCATCCCAATGCGGACAGAATCCGGGAGAAGACAGATGCCGTAATAAAAAAGCAGTATATAAAGACAATTACCTTTGACTTTCAGGACACCGTTTTCATGGACAGCTCCGGCATCGGGCTGCTGATGGGCAGATATAAGGCGCTGGGCTTGCGAGGGGGAAGTATCTATGCAGTGCATGTAAATGCGCATATATTTAAAATCCTGCATTTGTCAGGGGTTTACCGGTTCCTGGAAATCCAGAAGGAGGAACCGAAATCAGGGGAGAGCAAAGAAGGGAGAGAATTATGGAGAACACCAATGAAATGACAATTTCATTTGACAGCCGCACGTGTAATGAAGGGTTTATCCGTGTGGCTGTGGCGGCCTTTTGCACACAGTTAAATCCTACTTTAGAAGAAGTGGCGGATATAAAAACCGCAGTCTCAGAAGCGGTAACCAACTGTATTATTCACGGATATGAGGGAGAAGTACATAAGATAATCATACGCTGTAAAGCAGAGGGACAGTATTTTTACGTGGATGTGGAAGATACCGGAAGAGGAATCGAGGATATTGAAAAGGCCATGGAGCCTTTATTTACAACGAAACCAGAGCAGGATCGTTCCGGTATGGGATTTGCGTTTATGGAAGCTTTTATGGATGAAATACAGGTAGAATCAGAAGTGGATAAAGGAACGACTGTGCACATGAAAAAGAAGATTGGGAGGTAGCCATGGAGCATACTCTTGCCCTTTTAGGGCTTGCACACCAGGGTGATAAAGAGGCAAGAGATACATTGTTTCAAGAAAATACAGGACTTATCTGGAGTATTGCAAAGCGGTTTCTGGGACGGGGCGTGGAGATGGAAGATCTGTTCCAGATAGGGAGTATCGGGCTTCTGAAGGCGGTAGATAAATTCGATCCTCAGTACGATGTGAAATTTTCCACCTATGCCGTTCCCATGATTACCGGGGAAATTAAGCGGTTTCTCAGGGATGACGGGATGATTAAAGTGAGCCGTTCTTTAAAAGAAACAGGAAGAAAAGCATATAAAGAAAAAGAAGAATTAGAGAAAAAACTGGGTCGGGAGCCCTATTTATGGGAACTGGCGAAAGAGATGGGAATTGACGAAGAGGAGCTGGTAATGTCCATGGAAGCCCAGGCGGAAGTGGAGTCTCTGCAGAAAACCATTTATCAGGGCGAGGGAAATGAAATCTCCCTGATGGAGAAGCTTCCTCAGAAAGAAAATGTACAGGATGCGGTCCTGGATAAAATTTTGCTGGAAGAGATGCTGAATTATCTGGACGCCCGGGAGAGAAAATTAATCTATATGAGGTATTTTGAAGAGAAGACTCAGACAGAAATTGCAAAAGAAGTGGGTGTTTCACAGGTGCAGATTTCCAGAATGGAAAAAAAGATTTTAGAACGTTTGCGGGAAAAGCTATAGGCTCTTCCCGCATTTTGCATAGTCCGGAAAAAACAAGACATACTAAGGGGTAACAAAAGAATGAGAAAGGAGATTCTCATGAGTAACACACTCTATATGCAGTTTGATAAAAATGTGGAAGTCCGTCATCCTCATGTTTATCTGCAGGATGTGGCAGAGCTTTCCTGTACAGATCCGAAAGTGCTGGATCGGTGCCGGGTAATAAAAATCCTTCATCTGGATGAGAAAAAGCCCGGGCGTTATGTGGTATCTGTCAATGATATTTTAAAACTGCTGCTGGAAAAAGAAGAAAAACTGGATGTTACGGCTACCGGAGAGACCACCTTTGTTGTCACATACAGAAAAGAGCAGCAGGGAAGGATGACAAAGGCTCTGAAAGCAGCCTTTGTGTGCCTGATCACCTTTTTCGGAACAGCCTTTGCGATTATGACTTTTAACAACGATGTAAGCGTAGAAGACTTATTTGCACAAATTTATCAGCAGGTAACCGGGGAAGTCTCCAATGGATTTACAGCGCTGGAAATTTCATATTCTGCGGGGATAGGATTTGGGGTTCTGTTCTTCTTTAATCACTTCGGACGAAGAAAAATAACGGAAGATCCCACTCCCATGCAGGTGCAGATGCGGCTTTATGAGGACAATGTAAATAAAACCATAGTGGAGGATATAAACAGAAAGCAGGAGCAGAATAAGGGGAAAAAGGGATAAGAAGGAGGAGTACAGAATGTGGCAGCAAGTGTTTCTGAGTTTTATCGGTCTTTGCGCCGGATGGATTGTGGCCAGCGGGGCTGTGGGACTGCTGATTGGACTTGCCCTGGTACCCCGGTACGCCGGGATCACCCATACCGGGGATAAGATTCTGCTTTACGAAGATGCAACCATGCTGGGGGCAATTCTGGGAAATCTGTTTTATCTTTTTCACTGGCAGATTCCGGCAGGAACTTTGGGACTGATTCTATACGGGGGATTTTCCGGGATTTTCCTGGGGGCCTGGATTTTAGCTCTGGCGGAGATGGCCAGTATTTTTCCCATTTTAACAAGGCGAATCAAATTTGAGAAAGGACTGCCCCTGGTCATTATCTGTGTGGCAGTCGGAAAAGCCGTCGGATCTTTATATTTTTTCTATAAAGGCTGGTGGAACGGATAGGAGGTTTCTATGGTGGAACAGTTTCAGGACATAGCAAAGAAGAAAAAAGAAAAGGAGTACCAGAAATACGTTAAAAAAATGACGCCCACCCATAATCTCGCACTGAATATGCTGAAAGCATTTCTGGTGGGAGGCCTGATCTGTACGCTGGGACAGGTGATCCTGCATACGGCAGAAGTGATGGGAGCCGATGAGAAGACGGCGGGAAGCTGGTGTTCTCTGATACTGATATTTATCAGTGTGGTGCTGACGGGATTAAATATTTATCCCAGGATCGGCAAGTTTGCCGGAGCGGGCGCTCTGGTTCCTATCACCGGTTTTGCCAATTCCGTAGCTGCCTCGGCAATTGAATTTAAGAAAGAAGGACAGGTTTTCGGAATCGGATGTAAGATTTTTACCATTGCGGGGCCGGTGATTTTGTACGGGATTCTCAGCTCCTGGGCGCTGGGAGTTATCTATTATATTCTTTTACAGTTAGGAGTGACAGGATGAAACAGTATGTGGGAAAACAAAGCATCGCATTTCAAAGCCCGGTCTGTATCCTGGCCGGGGCGTCCATTGCAGGAAAGAAAGAGGGGGAAGGCCCTCTGGGAGAACAGATTGATTTTATCTGCGAGGAACCTATGTTTGGAGCGGACACCTGGGAAGCGGCGGAGAGCACCATGCAAAAAGAGGCTCTGCAGACTGCCATCGGGAAGGCGGGGCTGACCAGGGAAGAAATCCGTATGATTTTTGCCGGAGATTTGCTGGCCCAGACCATTGCCTCCTCCTTTGGAATCCGGGATCTGGAAATTCCCTGTTATGGATTATACGGAGCCTGTTCCACCATGGGAGAAGCCCTTTCCCTGGGAGCGATGGCGGTGGCAGGAGGATATGGAGAATATGTGGGAGCAGTTACTTCCAGTCACTTTGCCAGTGCGGAGAAGGAATTTCGCTTTCCCCTGGGATATGGGAATCAGCGGCCTCTGTCTGCTACCTGGACGGTGACAGGAAGCGGCGCCTGCATTCTGGGGGAAACCGGGAGCAAAGTGGGGATAACCGGTATTACCACAGGGAAAATTGTGGATTACGGACTGAAGGACTCCATGAATATGGGAGGCTGTATGGCTCCGGCCGCCTGTGACACCATCTATCAGAATCTGATGGATTTTAACCGTCAGCCGGAAGATTATGACCGGATTGTAACCGGAGATCTGGGAGCGGTGGGGAAACAGATTTTACTGGATTTGCTGGCGGAAAGAGGATTTGACATCAGCAGACAGCATGATGACTGCGGTCTGTTAATTTATGACAATCAGAGGCAGGATACTCACTCGGGAGGAAGCGGCTGCGGCTGTGCGGCTGTGGTTTTCACTTCCCATCTTCTGCCGGCGGTGGAAGCGGGGAAATGGAAACGGATTCTCTTTGTTCCCACGGGAGCCATGCTCTCTAAGGTAAGCTTTAATGAAGGGCAGCCCATCCCGGGAATTGCTCAGGCCGTTGTGGTTGAAAATTTATCAGAATAAGGAGGGAATGAAATGGAATATGTCCGGGCTTTTCTGGTGGGAGGAATCATCTGTGCACTGGTTCAGATTCTGCTGGATCGAACGAAACTGATGCCGGGAAGAGTGATGGTACTTTTAGTCTGTTCGGGAGCTGTATTAAGCGCCGTGGGTCTTTATCGTCCCCTGTTTGATTTCGCAGGGGCAGGCGCCAGTGTGCCCCTTCTTGGGTTTGGTCATCTTTTGTGGAACGGAATGAAAGAAGCCATTCAGGAAAACGGGATTCTGGGGCTGTTTATGGGAGGATTTACCGCCTGTGCCACAGGGGTGTCTGCTTCCCTGATCTTTTCTTATCTGGCCAGTCTGATTTTTAATCCGAAAATGAAAGAATAGAAATCTGTACATTTTCTTTGCCAGATAGTATAATAATCTATTATCGGCTGGGAGGACAGAAAATGCAAAACGAATTTTCACGCATGGAAATGCTGGTGGGGGAAAAGGGAATGGAGATTCTTGCTTCTGCGAAGATTGCAGTTTTCGGTCTGGGAGGAGTAGGCTCCTACGTTGTGGAGGCGCTTGCCAGATGCGGCGTGGGGAGCCTGACTCTGGTAGATCATGATACGGTTTCTCTGACAAATATCAATCGTCAGATTTATGCACTGCATTCTACCCTGGGGAGAGCAAAAACACAGGTTGCAAAAGAGCGGATTCAGGATATTAATGAAAATATCCTGGTACATGTCTATGAAACTTTTTATAACAAAGATACCGCCTCTATGTTTGATTTCCACGGATATGACTATATTATTGATGCCATTGATACGGTATCATCGAAACTTCTGCTGATTGAAGAGGCGAAAAGATGCGCCACTCCGATTATTTCCTGTATGGGAACGGGGAATAAGATGTTCCCTTCCGGATTTGAGATTGCAGATATATCCAAAACCAGCGTGTGTCCTCTGGCAAAGGTGATGAGGACGGAGCTGAGAAAAAGGGGAATCAGGAAAGTAAAAGTTTTATATTCCCGGGAGAAGCCTGTGAAGGTGAAGGCCGCGCAGGAGACCAAAGGCTCTGCCGGGCGGCCGGTTCCGGGCAGTATTTCCTTTGTGCCTGCAGCAGCAGGCCTGATGATTGCCGGGGAAGTGGTAAGAGATTTGCTGTCAAATCAATCAGGACTTTACAAATGAGTGAGAAATGAATAAGATAGATAGGCAAAAGGAAAGTTTAAGGAGAGGATTGTAAAGTGAAAGAAGCAATAAAGAAAGCATTGGAAGAGATCGTAGGTCAGGACGCGGTCCTTGTGAATGAACCTATGGAAAAACACACCACATTTCGTGTAGGCGGGCCTGCAGATTATTTTGTATGTCCTTCCGATACCGAACAGGTACAGAAAGTTTTGAAATTCTGCAGAGAAAGTGAAACTCCTTACTTTATCCTGGGAAAGGGAAGCAACCTTCTGGTAAGTGACGAAGGATTCCGGGGCGTTATTCTTCAAATCGGAAAGAATATGAGCCGGATAGAAAGAGAAGGGAACCGTATCTGGGCTCAGGCAGGAACACCACTGGCGATCTTTGCCAAAGAGGCCGCAGACGGAGGACTGACAGGCGCGGAATTTGCGGCGGGTATCCCTGGAACCTTAGGCGGCGCAGTGGTTATGAATGCAGGCGCCTATGGGGGAGAGATGAAAGATATACTGAAAGAGGTCACGGTGGTATCTCAGGAGGGAGAGCTGATACGGATTCCGGCTCAAAAACTGGAAATGGGATACCGTACCAGTATCGTGAAGAAAGCAGGATATATTGTCCTGGAAGCCACAGCAGAATTAGAGCCTGGAAAGGAAGAAGAGATTCGTGCCAGGATGAAGGAACTGGCGGACTTAAGGGTACAGAAACAGCCTCTGGATTATCCCAGCGCAGGCAGCACCTTTAAACGTCCGGAAGGCCACTTCGCAGGAAAGCTGATTATGGATGCAGGACTGAGAGGATACCGGGTGGGAAACGCCCAGGTTTCCGAGAAACACTGCGGATTTGTGATTAACCTGGGAGGAGCCACAGCGAAAGACGTCTATCAGCTTATGCAGGACGTTGGCCGGATTGTGAAAGAGAAATATCAGATTGAACTGGAACCGGAAGTAAAAATGCTGGGGAAATTTTAACAGGAGATAACTATGCGCTTTGTAATTGTAACCGGGGTTTCGGGAGCGGGAAAGACCACTGCCTTAAAAATACTGGAAGATTCCCATTATTTTTGTGTGGATAATCTGCCGATTCCTCTTATAGAAAAATTTGCTTCTATTGCGTTGGAGATGAATTCCGAAGAAGTACAGGATGTGGCCCTGGGAATCGACATCCGAAGCGGCCGGGCCCTGGATGAACTGGAACAGGTTCTGGATAAGATGAAGCATTTGGGGTATCATTTTGAAATCCTGTTTCTGGACGCAGACGATACTGTACTGATTAAGCGGTATAAGGAAACCAGACGGGCCCATCCTCTGGCTGCGTCGGGCCGTGTGGACGCCGGCCTGAAGCGGGAGAGGGAAATGCTGAAATTCCTGAAGCAGAAAGCGGATTACATTATTGATACTACATATCTTCTTACAAGAGAGTTAAAACAGGAGATGGAGCGGATTTTCGTAGAAAACCAGAAGTTTAAAAACCTGATGATCTCTGTGCTGTCTTTTGGATTTAAGTATGGAATTCCCAGTGATTCGGATCTGGTTTTCGATGTGCGTTTTCTTCCCAATCCCTATTATGTGGATGAGCTTCGGGCTCTGACCGGAGAAGACGAGGAAGTATATCATTATGTCATGGATTCGCCCACAGCCTTAACCTTTGCCAGGAAGCTGGAGGATATGATTGAGTTTCTGATTCCCAATTATGAAAAAGAGGGAAAGACCAGTCTGGTTATCAGCATTGGATGTACGGGAGGCAAGCACCGTTCCGTCTCTATTGCCAGGGAACTGTACCGCAGGCTGAAGGACAAAACAGAATACGGACTGCGGATTGAACACCGGGATATAGAAAAGGACGCGGTACGGAAAAAATAGGGTAAGAGGTGAATGTGGTGTCTTTTTCATCAGAAGTAAAAGAAGAAATAGGGAAAAATATCAGCCCTGCCCGTCACTGTCAGATTGCAGAGCTTGCGGCTGTCTTAAGCGCCTGCGGCCGTCTGAAGCAGAATGAGAACGGGGAGCATTTTCTGCACTTCCAGACAGAAAATGAGGCTCTTGCCAGAAAGTGCTTTACATTATTGAAAAAAACATTTAATATAGATGTAGTGATGAAAACCGGAAAAAGCCCGTACCTGAAAAAAGGAAACATCTATGTAATTGAAGTTTCGGATCAGGAAAAGGTTCGCAAGGTGTTACAGGGAACAAAATTAGTGGACGAGGGAAGCCGCATGTCAGAGCTGACCATGTTTTCAAAACCCATTGTTACACAGAAAGTCTGCTGTAAACGCGCTTTTATCAGAGGCGCTTTTCTGGCGGCCGGGTCCATCAGCGATCCGGAAAAAGGGTATCATTTTGAAATCGTGTGTGCAGAGAGAAGAAAGGCGGAACAAATCCAGGGATTGATTCAATGTTTTGATATTGATGCAAAAATTGTGGTGCGTAACAAGTCTCATGTGGTTTACGTGAAAGAGGGAGCTCAGATTGTGGAACTTTTGGCGGTAATGGAGGCAAACGTTTCCCTGATGAATCTGGAGAATATCCGTATTGTGAAAGAAATGAGAAACAGTGTGAACCGGAAAGTGAACTGTGAAACGGCTAATATACATAAGACGGTGAATGCGGCGGTCAGACAGGTGGAAGACATCCGCCTGGTAGAAGAGAAAATAGGACTTGAAAATCTGAACGAGGGGCTGGCTGAGATCGCAGAGCTTCGTCTTAAATATCCGGAAGCTACGCTGAAAGAGCTGGGGATGATGCTGTGTCCTCAGGTGGGGAAATCCGGAGTGAATCATCGCTTGCGAAAGCTGAGTGAACTAGCGAAAGATTTGCGGAGGCGCAAGGAGGAGAATTTGTTATGATTAAAAGAACGGTAACGATTAATTTATCTACAGGGTTAGAGGCAAGACCTGTTGCACAGCTGGTACAAGTGGCAAGTCAGTTTACAAGTGAGATTTATGTAGAAATCGGCCGGAAAAAAGTAAATGCGAAAAGCATAATGGGAATGATGACACTGGGACTTGACACCGGAGAAGAAATCACTCTTTCAGCCAACGGACAGGATGAGCAGGATGCCATGGACAGCATGGAGAAATTTCTGCGGGTACAGTAATCGGATTCCTTTCAAATAAAAGAGAGAACATAAGAAACAGGCTGCTGAGTTTTCAGCAGCCTGTTTTTTTTCCAATTTTCCCCGGGGTAAACCGGGTGAACAAAGCCGGATAAAGACCCGTAATCCACAGAATCACCAGAAAATAACGAAAATAGTGGGAAATAAGGGCTGTTCCCAGGACAACCTTCAATCCCTCCTGAAGGAGAACGGTAACGGCAATTCCCAAAAGGAAACGGAAAATCCGTCCTCTCACATCGCCTGGAAGAGAAAAACGAATCCAGGTTCGTTCCCAGTAAAAACCCAGGGCAAATCCGGCGCCCGCTCCCGCGGCCTTGATGCAGTCTTCGGCGTAAACAGTTTCCAATGTGCCGACAGAAAGCAGGAATACGGTATAAGCGACCAGAAGAAGGGACAGAACAACCAGGAGAACGCCCAGAATTCGGTCCGGGAGAAAGAAGGTATCTTTCTCGTAGAAAAAACGGTAGAAAAACCAGGAAACAAAAAGAGCCAGCGCCATGGAAACAAGAACATCCCGGGGTGTATGGCAGCCCAGATACATACGGGAGAAGCCCACAAGGAGCACCAACAGGAAACAGAGAGTTTTCAGAAGTTTCCTGCCCAAAAAGAAGCCAAGGGTGGAAAATAAAGTAGTCCCGCTCTGGGTATGTCCGCTGGGAAAGGAATATCCGGTAGCGGCGTCTACAGCCGAGGAAACCGGATGGAAAGAGGGATCCAGTATCCAGGGACGGGGAACACGGAAGGTGATTTTTAATCCCTGGGCGGCCAGACCGGAAACAAAGTAGGAAAAGCCAAGGGTGTAAGCCAGCTTTTTGTTCTGACACCAGTAGAGCCAGCAGATAACTGCAACCACAAAAAGTTCCTGTCCCAGATAAGTTACTGACTGAAAAAAGACGTTCAGAAAAGCACAGCGGTGCTGTTCCAGAAATATAAGAAAATCCATTTGAAACCTCCTGTCACAATAGGAATAGATTTATTATAAAGGCAGTTTTCAGGGAAAACAAGGAATAAATTGAAATTTAGAGTGTACAGAAAAGGATTTAAATGTTAAAATAGAACCGTTCCTGAAAAAACAGAACGAATGGAAACATGAAAACAGAGAATACAAAAGCAAGGAGCGTCTGAGATGTCAAGATTTTTGAAATTTATTGTTCACCTTGTAATTATATGTACCATTTTGGATGTGGTAGCGCTTGCAGTACCGCCGTTTGTGGGCATTAAAACCAATGTGGTGGATGATTCTTATACGGAAAGCAACTTACCTACCGGATCGGTCACCTATTCCCAGAGTATGCAGGCCGGTGAAGTGCAGCCGGGAGACGCTATTCTGGTTCAGGAAGGGACGACCATATACCGCTATCAGGTAAAGGAGCTGAATCAGGAAGATGAGACTTATACAGTGGAAAACACGCTGACTTCCAGTGGGGAGACCACGGTGGTATCTTCCAAGGGCACCATTGAAAAAGTGATTATTACCATAGGGTATATCGGTTATCTGCTTGTGGCTGTTCAAAGTGTGGAAGGCATGATTGTCCTGGGACTGGGCATTCTGTTTCTGATTATTCTTTATGTGATTGCGGAGCTTTGGAGAAAAGAGCCGAAAGAGTCTGAAGAAGAGGAGGAGAAAACAGAAGAGACCGAAGAACTCCAGTTGAGTAAGAAAGAACGGAAGAAAAGAGAGAAAGAACAGGCACGTCTGGCAAAAGAAGAGAGCAAAAGAGAAAGAAAAGAAGAGAAAAACCGAAAGAAAGAAGAAAAGAAACATAAGAAGGTTAAGACGGGCGGATTCATTGATGAAATCTATGAAGAAGATCTGGATCTGGAACATGCTCCGGCTGCAGAAGTGGAGACACCGGTATATGAGCAGGCCGCAGCCAGCGAAGCCCATGAGGAACTGAAAAAAGAGATTGCGGCAGCAACCGCAGAAGAAACCGAAGAACCAGGACAGCCTGCAGCGCAGCCGGTATCCGGCGAGACGGCAGAAACATCCGGGGAAGTAATGGAGAATGAGAAAGAGGCAGAACCGGAAATGGAAGAGACGGTAGAGATCAGAAAAATGGCAATTCCCCTGTACAGTAAAGAGGAACTTTCCAAAAAGGCAAAAGCCGAGGGAGACAATCCCGTCCTGATGGAAGATAAAGAACTGGGCGTAACACTTTTTGATTATTCAGAGATTATCGCCGGAAAGAAAGAAGAGGAATAGGAAGAATTCCTTCTATATTAATAGGAAGAGATGCTTCGTGGAGGCATCTCTTTTTTATGTAATAGGAAATTCCGTCGGATTTCCTATTACATAAAAATCGCTCCGCTGTGGATGCGACCAGATGCATGTGGAATTATGACTGCCTGCGGCAGTCTGCATCTGGCGCGCAAAGAGTACAAGTCCCTCATGAGTGAGGGATATAGGGAGTTGAAGAGGACTTGTCCTCTTTGTTCTATCATAGGATTAAGGTGTCAAAAGCCTCTTATGGAATTATGAAGCCCTTGCTGAACAGACACCTTAATCCGATTACGAAAAAAATACAAAAAGTAAAAAAAGTCCTTGCATTTCTGGAAAACTTTGTGTATACTCTTAAGTGCTGTGGCATGATAGCAATGAAGCGTGAGGTTGCTGCCTGAAAATGGCAGGTTTTCCGTGGAGCGAATGTCAAGTTAGGAAACTGACGACAAGTCACTGTACAAGTTCATTAGAAACTGCTTTTGATAAGCAGGATGTGTGTAAGAGTTTAAGACACACACGGAGATGTGTACAGTCACCGCTTGTCGTACTGATAATTAGTGCGAAAAGGAGGCGACTTTTTTTATGGCAAGTCAAGTAATGAGAATTACACTGAAAGCGTATGATCATCAATTAGTAGATGCATCAGCAGCAAAGATTATTGAAACTGTAAAAAAGAACGGAGCAATGGTGAGCGGACCGGTACCTCTTCCTACTAAGAAGGAAGTAGTAACTATCTTAAGAGCGGTTCATAAATACAAAGACTCCAGAGAACAGTTTGAACAGAGAACTCACAAGAGACTGATTGATATTTTAACACCAACCCAGAAAACAGTTGATGCATTATCCAGACTGGAAATGCCGGCAGGTGTTCATATCGACATTAAAATGAAAACGAAATAAATTTGTGTAACAGGTTTTGCCTTGCCGAAAGGCGGGACGAAACTTCATATAACTATATGATTACCGACAGGTAATCCGCTATAAGGAGGAAGAAAGAATGAAGAAAGCTATTTTAGCTACAAAAGTCGGAATGACCCAGATCTTCAATGAAGAAGGCGCGTTAATCCCTGTAACTGTACTGCAGGCCGGCCCATGTGTGGTAACTCAGGTAAAGACAGAAGAAAACGATGGATACAGCGCTGTACAGGTTGGTTTTGCTGACAAGAGAGAGAATCTTGTAAATAAACCGGAAAAAGGACATTTCGATAAAGCAGGCGTTGCTCCGAAGAGATATGTAAAAGAGTTCAGACTGGAAGACGCTGAAAGCTACGAAGTAGGACAGGAAATTAAAGTAGACGCTTTTACAGCAGGCGATCACATTGATGCAACTGCTGTTTCCAAAGGTAAAGGATACCAGGGCGCGATTAAGAGACATGGCCAGTCCAGAGGACCTATGGCTCATGGTTCCAAATATCATCGTCATGCAGGTTCCAACGGCGCTGCATCCGATCCCAGCAAGGTATTTAAAGGAAAGAAAATGCCGGGACATATGGGACATGTGCAGGTAACTGTTCAGAATCTGGAAGTAGTAAAAGTAGACGCTGAAAACAACTTACTGTTAGTAAAAGGTGCTGTTCCAGGACCTAAGAAATCTTTAGTAACTATTAAAGAAACAGTAAAGTCCTTATAATAGGAAAGGAGGAGCACACAGATGGCAAACGTATCTGTTTATAATATGGAAGGCAATGAAGTGGGCACCATGGAATTAAATGATGCCGTGTTCGGAGCTAAAATTAACGAACATTTGGTTCATCTGGCAGTTGTTCGCCAGCTGGCAAACAAACGTCAGGGAACACAGAAAGCGAAAACCCGTTCTGAAGTAAGAGGCGGTGGAAGAAAACCATGGAGACAGAAAGGAACTGGTCATGCAAGACAGGGTTCTATCCGGGCTCCACAGTGGACAGGCGGCGGAGTTGTATTCGCACCGGTTCCGAGAGATTACGAAGTAAAGATGAATAAGAAAGAAAGAAGAGCTGCTCTTCGTTCCGTACTTACATCTAAAGTTCAGGATAACAAACTGGTAGTTGTAGACGAACTGAAACTGGATGCAATCAAGACAAAAGAAATGAAAAAAGTTCTGGAAAATCTGAAAGCAGAGAAAGCGCTTGTTGTTATGGCACAGGATGATCAGAATGTGATTATGTCTGCAAGAAACCTGGCAGGCGTTGAAACTGCAACTACAAATACCATCAACGTATACGATGTTCTGAAGCACAGCACTCTGGTACTGACCAAAGACGCTGTTGCATCTATCGAGGAGGTGTACGCATAATGGCAGATATTAAGTATTACGACGTGATTTTAAAACCGGTAATTACAGAAAAAAGTATGGACGCTATGAGCGACAAGAAATATACTTTCTTAGTACATCCGGAAGCAAATAAAGCACAGATTAAAGAAGCTGTTGAAAAAATGTTCGAAGGAACAAAAGTAAAATCCGTAAACACCATGAACATGAATGGAAAGAAGAAAAGACGCGGTATGGTATACGGAAGAACAGCAAAAACCAAAAAAGCCATTGTTGCTTTAACAGAAGACAGCAAGGATATTGAAATCTTCGAGGGACTTTAAGATTCCCCAGTGGCGGTAAACCGCTGCGGATATATGCTGGAAAGCATGACAGATAATATTCGAAAGGAGAAACAAAAATGGGAATTAAAACCTATAACCCATATACACCTTCCAGAAGACATATGACTGGTTCTGATTTTTCAGAAGTGACAAAATCAACTCCGGAAAAGTCTCTGGTGGTATCTTTAAAGAAGAACGCCGGCCGTAACAATCAGGGTAAAATCACCGTGAGACACCGCGGAGGCGGAAGCAGAAGAAAATACAGAATCATTGATTTTAAAAGAAATAAAAAAGATGGTATTCCGGCAACTGTTACAGCTATCGAATACGATCCGAACAGAACAGCAAACATTGCTCTGATCTGCTATGCAGACGGCGAGAAAGCTTATATCCTGGCTCCGGAAGGACTGAAAGTCGGCGCAAAAGTTATGAGCGGTGCAGAAGCAGAAGTAAGAGTTGGAAACTGCCTGCCTCTGTCAGAAATTCCGGTAGGTACTGTAATCCATAATATTGAACTGTATCCTGGAAAAGGCGGACAGCTGGTTCGTTCTGCAGGAAACGGCGCACAGTTAATGGCAAAAGAAGGTAAGTATGCAACCTTAAGACTTCCTTCCGGTGAAATGAGAATGGTTCCGATTGTTTGCCGTGCTTCCATCGGCGTTGTTGGAAACGGAGATCACAATCTGGTAAATATCGGTAAAGCAGGACGTAAACGTCACATGGGTATCCGTCCTACCGTTCGCGGTTCCGTTATGAACCCGAATGACCATCCACACGGTGGTGGTGAAGGAAAGACTGGTATCGGACGTCCGGGTCCATGTACTCCATGGGGTAAACCTGCTTTAGGTCTGAAGACCAGAAAGAAAAACAAACAGTCCAACAAGCTCATCGTAAGAAGACGCGATGGCAAAGCATTAGCGAAATAATAAGGAGGGTAAACAATGGCTCGTTCACTGAAAAAAGGACCATTTGCAGATGCAAGCTTACTGAAAAAAGTAGATGCATTAAACGCATCCAATGAAAAGACCGTAATCAAGACCTGGTCCCGTCGTTCCACAATCTTCCCGTCATTCGTTGGACATACCATCGCAGTTCATGACGGAAGAAAACATGTGCCGGTATATATCACAGAAGATATGGTAGGCCATAAACTGGGTGAGTTCGTAGCAACAAGAACTTACAGAGGACATGGAAAAGACGAAAAGAAATCAGGCCGCTAGAACTGAGACGAAAAAATAGATGCAAGGAGGCACCGCTGCCGCAGCTCTGACTGAAAGTCAGAATGTGGAGGAGGTGCGTATTCCTGCGAAAAGCAGTCACTATGAAAGGAGGAGCTTTCCGATGGCAAAAGGACATAGAAGCCAGATAAAGAGAGCAAGAAATGAGAATAATAGAGAGACAAGACCATCTGCGAAATTATCTTACGCAAGAATCTCTGTACAGAAAGCCTGCTACGTATTAGATGTAATCCGTGGCAAAGACGTACAGACAGCGCTTGGTATCCTGACATACAATCCCAGATATGCTTCCAGCGTATTAAAGAAACTTCTGGAATCTGCAATTGCAAACGCAGAAAATAACAATGGTATGAATCCGGAGAACCTTTACATTGCAGAATGTTATGCAAACAAAGGACCGACAATGAAGAGAATTCAGCCAAGAGCTCAGGGCAGAGCTTACAGAATCGAAAAAAGAACAAGCCATATCACGATTGTACTGGATGAAAGATAGGAGGTAGAACATGGGACAGAAAGTTAACCCACATGGTCTTAGAGTCGGAGTTATTAAAGACTGGGACTCCAAGTGGTATGCAGAAGGCGACTTCGCAGACTATTTAGTAGAAGATTACAACATCAGAACTTTCTTAAAGAAGAAATTATACAGCGCAGGTGTTTCCAAGATTGAAATCGAAAGAGCATCTGATCGTGTGAAAGTGATTATTTATACAGCAAAACCGGGTATCGTTATTGGTAAAGGCGGTTCCGAAATTGAAAAAGTAAAAGCAGAATTACAGAAATACACAGACAAAAAACTGATCGTAGACATCAAAGAAGTAAAGAGACCGGACAGAGACGCTCAGTTAGTAGCAGAAAATATTGCACTTCAGCTTGAAAACCGTATTTCTTTCCGTCGTGCAATGAAATCCACCATGTCCAGAACCATGAAAGCAGGAGCAAAAGGTATTAAGACTGCAGTATCCGGACGTCTGGGCGGTGCAGATATGGCGCGTACAGAATTTTACAGTGAAGGAAACATCCCTCTGCAGACACTCCGCGCAGATATTGATTATGGTTTCGCTGAAGCAGATACCACCTATGGCAAGGTTGGTGTAAAAGCGTGGATCTATAATGGTGAAGTACTTCCAACAAAAGGAGCTAAGGAAGGGAGCGATAAATAATGTTAATGCCAAAAAGAGTAAAACGTCGTAAACAATTCCGTGGATCCATGAGAGGAAAAGCTTTAAGAGGCAATAAAATCAACTATGGTGAGTACGGTCTTGTTGCAGCAGAGCCATGCTGGATTAAATCAAATCAGATTGAAGCAGCACGTATTGCAATGACCCGTTATATCAAACGTGGCGGAAAAGTTTGGATTAAAATATTCCCAGATAAACCAGTTACAGCAAAACCGGCAGAAACACGTATGGGTTCCGGTAAAGGTACTTTAGAGTACTGGGTAGCAGTAGTAAAACCGGGACGCGTAATGTTCGAAATCGCAGGTGTTCCCGAAGCAACCGCACGCGAAGCTTTACGTCTTGCAATGCATAAGTTACCCTGCAAATGTAAAATCGTTTCTCGTGCAGACTTAGAAGGCGGTGATAACAGTGAAAATTAATAAATTTGTAGAAGATTTAAGAAGCAAATCAGCTACAGAATTGAATCAGGAATTAGTAGCTGCTAAAAAGGAACTCTTTAATTTGAGATTTCAGAATGCAACCAACCAGTTGGACAATACCAGCAGAATCAAAGAGGTTCGTAAAAATATTGCCAGAATTCAGACCGTAATCGCTCAAAAAGCTGCTGAATAAAAAAGCTGGCAAAGGCAGGAAAGTATGCCGGAAAATATCATAAGGAGGCAAATCTCGTGGAAAGAAATCTGAGAAAAACCCGTGTGGGTAAGGTAGTCAGCAATAAAATGGAAAAAACCATCGTTGTTGCCATTGAAGACCATGTAAAGCATCCTCTTTACAAGAAAATCGTAAAGAGAACGTATAAATTAAAAGCTCATGATGAAAACAATGAGTGCAATATTGGTGATACCGTAAAAGTTATGGAGACAAGACCTTTATCCAAAGACAAGAGATGGAGACTTGTAGAAGTTGTAGAGAAAGTGAAATAAGGAGGAAACCAGTATGATTCAGCAGGAAACGAGACTGAAAGTTGCCGACAACACTGGTGCAAAAGAAATCCTTTGTATTCGTGTTATGGGCGGCTCTACAAGAAGATATGCAAGCATTGGCGATACCATCGTTGCTACTGTTAAAGATGCAACACCAGGAGGCGTTGTAAAAAAAGGCGACGTTGTAAAGGCAGTTGTTGTACGTACAGTAAAGGGAACACGCCGTAAAGACGGTTCTTACATCAAATTTGATGAGAATGCTGCCGTTATCATAAAAGACGACTTAACTCCGAGAGGAACACGTATCTTTGGACCAGTTGCCAGAGAGCTTCGTGAAAAGAAATTCATGAAAATCGTGTCCTTAGCTCCGGAAGTATTATAGGAGGGTGCGTATGTCAGCTATGAAAATTAAAAAAGGCGATACTGTAAAAGTAATTGCCGGTAAAGATAAAGGCAAGGAAGGAAAAGTTCTTGCTGTAAACAAGAAAGACAATACCGTTCTTGTGGAAAACGTAAACATGATTACCAAACATACAAAACCATCTGTTGCCAACCAGCAGGGCGGAATCGTGAACAAGGAAGCTCCGATTCATGCATCCAACGTAATGTATGTTTACAAAGGAAAGGCAACCAGAGTCGGATTTAAAATGGATGGAGACAAGAAAGTCCGCATCGCAAAATCCACTGGTGACGTTATCGATTAATTAAGAGAGGAGGCATGACAAATGAGCAGATTAAAAGATCTTTATAAAAACGAAATCATGGATGCCATGACAAAGAAATTTGGATATAAAAACGTAATGGAAGTGCCAAAACTCGAAAAAATCGTTGTCAACATGGGTGTTGGTGAGGCAAAAGAAAATGCAAAACTTCTGGATGCCGCCATTGCAGATATGGAATTGATTACAGGACAGAAGGCAGTTGCCACAAAAGCAAAGAAATCTGTGGCAAACTTCAAAATCCGTGAAGGTATGCCAATCGGCTGTAAGGTCACATTAAGAGGCGAGAAAATGTATGAGTTTGCGGATCGCCTGATCAACCTGGCTCTTCCGCGTGTACGTGACTTCCGCGGCGTAAATCCAAACGCATTTGATGGAAGAGGAAACTATGCTCTGGGTATTAAAGAGCAGTTAATTTTCCCGGAAGTAGAGTATGACAAGGTAGACAAAGTAAGAGGTATGGATATTATTTTCGTAACTACTGCTAAGACAGATGAAGAAGCCCGTGAGTTACTGAAATTATTCAACATGCCGTTTGCGAAATAATAGGAGGAATGATTCATGGCTAAAACAGCAATGAAAATCAAACAGCAGCGTAAAGCGAAATTCTCCACAAGAGAATACAACCGCTGCAGAATCTGTGGCCGTCCACATGCTTATTTAAGAAAATACGGAATCTGCAGAATTTGTTTCCGTGAATTAGCATATAAGGGACAGATCCCTGGTGTGAAAAAAGCAAGTTGGTAAGATAAGGAAGGAGGCAAACTGATATGACAATGAGTGATCCGATTGCAGATATGCTTACAAGAATCCGTAACGCGAACACTGCAAAACACGATACCGTAGATGTACCGGCTTCTAAAATGAAAATTGCGATTGCAGACATTCTTTTAGATGAAGGATATATTGCAAAATACGATCTGGTAGAAGATGGAAGCTTTAAAAATATCCATATTACATTAAAATATGGTGAAGATAAAAACGAAAAAATTATCACAGGCCTGAAGAGAATTTCCAAACCGGGTCTGCGTGTATACGCCGGAAAAGACGAACTGCCGAAGGTTCTCGGAGGACTGGGCGTGGCTATCATTTCCACAAACAAAGGCGTAATCACAGATAAAGAAGCCAGAAAACAGCAGGTAGGCGGAGAAGTATTAGCTTTCGTTTGGTAAAGCCAGACAACCTGCAATCACTGAAAACAGAGAGGAAGCCTATTCCTCTCCGACAATCTAAGTAAGGAGGACAATCTTATGTCACGAATCGGCAGACTGCCAATCGAAGTTCCTGCAGGAGTAACTGTAGACATTAAAGATGGCAATTTAGTAACCGTTAAGGGACCAAAAGGAACCTTAGAGAAAGCTCTTCCAACAGAGATGGAAATCAAGATGGAAGACGGTCATGTGGTAGTAACAAGACCAAACGATTTAAAGAAAATGAAATCCCTGCATGGTTTAACCAGAAGCCTTCTGCACAACATGGTTGTTGGCGTAAGCGAAGGATATACAAAAACTCTGGAAGTAAACGGTGTAGGTTACAGAGCTCAGAAACAGGGCAAGAAATTAGTATTATCCTTAGGTTATTCCCATCCGGTAGAAATGGAAGATCCAGAAGGACTGGAATCCAAAGTAGAAGGAAATCAGATCATTGTTTCTGGTATTGACAAAGAAAAAGTAGGACAGTTCGCTGCTGAAATCAGAGACAAGAGAAGACCTGAGCCATATAAGGGCAAAGGTATTAAATATGCGGATGAAGTTATCAGACGTAAAGTTGGTAAAACTGGTAAGAAATAAATAAGGAGAGTGTGAAAATGATAAAGAAAGCATGTAAGGCAGATATTCGCCGTAATAAGCATAGAAGATTACGTCATCATTTAAGCGGCACCGCACAGTGCCCGCGTCTGGCTGTATTCAGAAGCGACAAGCATATGTACGCCCAGATTATTGATGACACAGTTGGCAAGACTTTAGTATCAGCTTCTACTCTTCAGAAAGACGTAAAAGCAGAATTAGAGCATACCAACGATGTAAAAGCAGCAGCATATCTGGGAACTGTAATCGGAAAGAAAGCAGTAGAAGCAGGTATTTCCCAGGTTGTTTTTGACAGAGGCGGCTTTATATATCACGGAAAAGTGAAAGCACTGGCAGACGCAGCAAGAGAAGCTGGACTGGATTTCTAAGAAAGGGAGGACGCAAACGCATGAAACGTAATCTTATTGATGCTAGTCAGTTAGAATTAGAAGATAAAGTAGTATCAATTAAGCGTGTTACCAAGGTTGTTAAAGGTGGTCGTAACTTCCGTTTCACAGCTTTAGTTGTTGTGGGAGACGGCAATGGCCATGTTGGTGCAGGCTTAGGAAAAGCAACTGAAATTCCGGAAGCAATCCGCAAAGGAAAAGAAGATGCAATGAAGAAACTGGTTACTGTAGCAAGAGATGAAAACGGAAGTATTACCCATGACTTTATCGGTAAATTCGGAAGCGCTCAGATGCTTCTGAAACGTGCCCCGGAAGGTACCGGTGTTATCGCCGGAGGTCCTGCCCGTGCCGTAATCGAATTAGCAGGTATTAAAAACATCCGTACAAAATGCATGGGTTCCAGAAATAAGCAGAACGTAGTACTTGCAACCATCGAAGGATTAAAGCAGTTAAAGACTCCGGAAGAAGTAGCAAAACTTCGCGGAAAATCTGTTGAAGAGATTTTTGCTTAAGGAGGAAAAGAAGATGGCAGACTTAAAAGTAACATTAGTAAAATCTACAATCGGAGCTGTTCCGAAACATAAAAAAACGGTAGAAGCAATGGGGCTGAAGAAAACCAATAAAAGTGTTATCATGCCGGACAATGCAGCTACCAGAGGTATGATTAAACAGGTTCAGCATTTAGTGAAAGTAGAAGAAGCTTAAAACAGATATACAGATAGCAGATTAAAAGGAGGTGCCCACATGGATTTATCAAACTTAAGACCGGCAGAAGGTTCTAAGCACAGCAATAATTTCAGAAGAGGCCGTGGCCATGGTTCCGGTAACGGAAAGACCGCTGGTAAAGGACATAAAGGACAGTTAGCACGTTCCGGCGCTAAGAAGGCAGGATTTGAAGGCGGTCAGATGCCTTTATACAGACGTATCCCGAAGAGAGGTTTCACAAACCGCAACTCCAAGGATATTGTTGCAATTAACGTCAGCGTGCTGGAGAGATTTGAAGACGGAACAGAAGTAACTGTAGAAAAACTTCTGGAAAGCGGAGCAATCTCTCATGCAAGAGATGGTGTTAAGATCCTCGGAAACGGTGATCTGACAAAGAAGCTGAATGTGAAAGTAAACGCCTTCAGCGAAAGTGCGAAAGCAAAAATTGAAGCAGCGGGTGGAACAGTTGAGGTGATTTAATGTTTGAGACTCTTCAGAACGTAGTTAAATTAAAAGACATTCGCCGAAAACTGTTGTATGTAGTCTGGATGATTCTGGTGATCCGTATCGGTTCCAATATGCCGATTCCGGGAGTTGACACTTCCGAAATCCAGAACTGGTTTGCAAGCCAGTCCTCGGATGCATTTAACTTTTTTGATGCATTCACCGGCGGATCTTTCACCCAGATGTCCATACTGGCATTAAACATCACGCCATACATTACATCTTCCATCATTATGCAGCTTTTAACCATTGCTATTCCCAAACTGGAAGAGCTGCATAAAGACGGCGAAGAAGGCAGAAAGAAAATTACAGCAATTACCCGTTACCTGACAATTGGTCTTTCTCTGTTTGAGTCTACCGCAATGTGCATCGGATTCGGACGCTCCAATTTAATTCCGGATATGAACTTCGGAAAAGGAATTGTAGTTGTTGCCTGCCTGACAGCAGGTTCCGGATTCCTGATGTGGATGGGCGAACGTATTACAGAAAAAGGAATCGGAAACGGTACATCCATTGTTCTGACTATCAACATTGTTTCCAGAATTCCAAACGACTTTGTACGTTTATATGAAAACTTTGTACAGGGAAAAACCATTGCCAAAGGAACTCTGGCAGCCGTCATTATTATTGCAGTTGTAATTTTAGTAACTGTTTTTGTATTAATTCTCAACGGCGCACAGAGAAAAATTCCGGTACAGTATTCCAAGAAGATGGTAGGCCGTAAGATGATGGGAGGGCAGTCCAGCTCTATTCCGTTAAAAGTGAATACAGCAGGCGTTATTCCTATTATTTTTGCTTCATCCATTATGTCTTTCCCTACGATTATTGCAACATTTATGGGAAAAACAGGAGGAACCGGTATTGGAGGAGAGATTTTAAACACGCTGTCTTCCAGCAACTGGTGTGATCCAAGCAGGCCTGTTTATTCACTGGGACTTTTGATTTATGTGGTACTGGTAGTATTCTTTGCATATTTTTATACTTCCATTACCTTTAACCCGCTGGAAATTGCTGATAATATCAAAAAGCAGGGAGGCTTTATTCCGGGAATCCGTCCTGGAAAACCAACCAGCGATTATTTGACAAAAATCTTAAATTATATTATTTTTATAGGTGCTACAGGTCTTATCATTGTAGCCGTAATTCCATTTTTCTTTAATGGAGTATTCGGTGCGGACGTATCATTTGGAGGAACTTCCCTCATCATTATTGTAGGGGTTATTCTGGATACAATTAAACAGATTGAATCTCAGATGCTGGTTCGCAACTACAAGGGATTCCTGAACAGCTAAGGAAACAGTCTAGGATAAGGTTGTGGCAGATGCCGCAACCTTGCTTTGCTAAAAATGAAAACATTTTTAGCCACAAGTGGGAGGTATTATTTTATGAGATTAATTATGTTGGGTGCACCAGGTGCAGGAAAAGGAACACAGGCTAAGAAAATCGCTGAAAAATACAGCATTCCTCATATCTCTACAGGAGATATTTTCCGTGCCAATATTAAAAACGGAACAGAACTTGGAAAAAAAGCAAAAACTTACATGGATCAGGGACTCTTGGTTCCTGATGAGCTGGTCTGCGACTTAGTTGTGGATCGGGTGGGTCAGCCGGACTGCGAAAAAGGATATGTTCTGGACGGATTTCCGAGAACCATTCCTCAGGCAGAGAGTCTGGATGCCGCTTTAAAAGCAGTGGGAAGCAAAATTGATTATGCCATTGACGTGGATGTCCCCGATGAAAATATCATCAGCCGGATGTCAGGAAGACGTGCCTGCTTAAAATGCGGCGCTACTTATCATTTAAAATATGCAGCTCCCAAAAAAGAAGGCGTTTGTGATACCTGCGGAGAAGCCCTGGTTCTCAGAGAAGATGATAAACCGGAAACGGTTCAGAAACGTCTGAATGTCTACCATGAGCAGACCCAGCCTTTAATTGATTATTATACAAAGGCAGAAATTTTAGTGACCGTAGACGGAACGAAAGACATGGAAGAAGTCTTCCAGGCAATCACAGAGATTTTAGATAAATAACAGGAAAAGTCAGATTATAAGCGTAAATGGCAGGATGGAGTGAAAGAAATGTCGGTGTCGATAAAAACAGAAAAAGAAATAGAGCTTATGAGAAAAGCCGGTGAACTGCTGGAACAGGTGCACAATGAACTGGCTCAGTATATTAAACCGGGAGTTTCTACCTGGGAAGTAAACAAGGTGGGAGAGAAGCTGATTCGGGAATTAGGATGCATTCCCAATTTTCTGAATTACAACGGATTTCCGGCATCTTTTTGTATCAGTTTAAATGATGAAGTGGTTCATGGAATTCCTTCCAAGGAGAAGATTATCCGCGACGGAGATCTGGTGAAAGTGGATGCAGGCCTGATTTATAAAGGTTACCATTCCGATGCAGCCAGAACTTATGCGGTAGGCGAGGTAACTCCGGAAGCGAAACAGCTTATGGATGTGACCAGACAGTGCTTCTTTGAAGGTTTAAAATATGCAAAAGCAGGAAATCATTTAAATGATATTTCTTCTGCGATTGGCGCTTATGCAGAGAAATTCGGATATGGAGTTGTCCGCGATCTGGTTGGACATGGAATCGGCACCCATCTCCATGAAGATCCGCAGATCCCCAATTTCGCACAGAAACGCAGAGGGATTCGTCTGATGGCAGGCATGACCTTTGCCATTGAGCCTATGATCAACATCGGGCGTCCCGATGTGGCATGGCTGGATGATGACTGGACCGTTGTAACAGAAGATGGTTCTCTTTCAGCTCATTACGAGAATACCGTTTTGATAACAGACGGGGAACCGGAGCTCTTAACGCTCAGCAGTAAATAGTTAGCAGAGACATTGGAGGTTAAATATGTCGAAAGCAGATGTAATAGAAGTGGAAGGCACGGTATTGGAGAAACTGCCAAATGCCATGTTTAGAGTAGAACTGGAAAATAAACATGTGGTACTGGCACATATCAGCGGAAAACTTCGTATGAATTTTATCCGTATCCTGCCAGGAGATAAGGTTACCATTGAACTTTCTCCCTACGATTTGACAAAAGGCAGAATTATCTGGCGTGATAAATAAAGAAGAAAAATGTAAAAAGATACTTGCAATTTCTGCGCGTAAATGCTAGAATATAATCCGAGCGTTTACGCGTAGCATTTTGATTCAGGAATGGAAGGAGGATTTCCAGTGAAAGTAAGGTCATCTGTAAAACCGATTTGCGAAAAATGCAAAATTATCAAAAGAAAAGGAAGTATCAGAGTAATCTGTGAAAATCCGAAACACAAACAGCGTCAGGGTTAAGAACCATCCGGCTGTTTGGAACAGAAACGTGCGGCTGCAGTGCGGAACACCAGGAAACGTTGTTCCGGACTGTTTAAAATAATGTAAGAGGAGAAATCTTCTTATTTTATAAGATATTGCCTAATACCGAGAGGGCAATGACTGGCCTCTGGCCAACAGATAGCGCAGCTATCGCTCGGAAAGGCCGGATTTTCCGGCTGGGTGTTTACCGAGACACCCCAATTAGGAACAATATTAACGAAGGCCAAAGAAGAGAGATACCCCATTTCACCGCGTGCTTTTTGCACCGTGGTATCCGAATCGGGCGGCTTTCTGCAGAAAATGGAGGAAATAATTACATGGCTCGTATCGCTGGTGTAGACTTACCAAGAGACAAACGTGTAGAAATCGGTCTTACCTATATCTATGGAATTGGAAGATCAAGCGCAACAAAGATTGTGGAACAGGCTGGAGTAAATCCAGATACCCGTGTCAGAGATCTGACTGACGAAGAAGTTAATAAAATGCGTGAAATTATTGATGAAACCATGATGGTGGAAGGTGATTTAAGAAGAGAAATCGCTCTGAACATCAAGAGACTTCAGGAAATTGGATGCTATCGCGGAATCCGTCACAGAAAAGGACTTCCTGTTCGTGGACAGAAGACAAAGACAAACGCAAGAACACGCAAAGGTCCTAAGAGAACGGTAGCGAATAAGAAAAAATAAGTAACTTAAAATTCGATTAAAAGGAAAGTGTAGGTTAGTTTTAAAATGGCAAAAGTGACTAAGAAAACGACAAAACGTCGTGTCAAGAAAAACGTTGAACGCGGACAGGCACATATCCAGTCTTCTTTTAACAATACCATTGTTACATTGACAGATACAGAAGGAAACGCTCTTTCATGGGCAAGTGCCGGTGGTCTGGGATTTAGAGGTTCAAGGAAATCTACTCCTTATGCAGCACAGATGGCAGCAGAGACAGCAACAAAGGCTGCATTAGTGCATGGCTTAAAAACAGTTGATGTTATGGTAAAGGGACCTGGTTCCGGACGTGAAGCAGCAATTCGTGCCCTTCAGGCATGCGGTCTTGAAGTAACCAGTATCCGTGACGTAACTCCGGTTCCGCATAACGGATGTCGTCCACCAAAACGTAGAAGAGTTTAATTAGGAGGTAGCTTACCATGGCAGTAAATAGAGTGCCTGTTCTGAAAAGATGCAGATCTCTTGGTCTGGATCCGATCTATTTAGGAATTGATAAAAAGTCCACAAGACAGTTAAAACGTGCGAACCGTAAAGTATCTGAATACGGACTTCAGTTAAGAGAAAAACAGAAAGCAAAATTCATTTACGGAGTACTGGAAAAACCTTTCCGTAACTACTATAAGAAAGCCGACAGAATGAAAGGCCAGACAGGTGAAAACCTGATGGTTATGCTGGAAACCCGTCTGGACAACGTAGTATTCCGTATGGGATTCGCAAGAACCAGAAGAGAAGCAAGACAGATCGTTGACCACAAACATGTAATGGTAAACGGAAAATGTGTAAACATTCCGTCTTACCTGATCAAAGCCGGCGATGTGATCGAAATCAAAGAAAAATGCAAAGGTTCTGAAAGATATAAGAGCATTCTGGAAACCACCGGCGGAAGATTAGTTCCGGAATGGCTGGATGTGGATCAGGAAGCTTTAAGAGGAACTGTAAAAGAACTTCCAACCAGAGAAATGATTGATGTACCAGTAGACGAAATGCTTATCGTCGAATTGTATTCTAAATAATTTCATCTAATTTAAAGAATAGATACCCTCAAACAATGATGAACCCAGAAGGAGGGAAACTAATAAGTGTTTGATTTTAATAAACCTAAAATTGAGATCACTGAAATTTCTGATGATAAAAGATATGGCAGGTTTGTCGTAGAACCTCTGGAAAGAGGTTATGGTACTACTCTGGGCAACTCCCTGAGAAGAATCATGCTTTCTTCTCTTCCGGGAGCAGCCGTAAGCCAGGTGAAAATTGACGGAGTGCTTCATGAGTTCAGTTCAATCCCTGGTGTAAAAGAAGATGTAACAGAAATTATTATGAATCTGAAAAGCCTGGCAATTAAGAATCACAGCAGTGACAACGAGCCGAAGACCGCATACATTGAATGCGAAGGCAAGGGAGTTGTAACGGCTGCTGATATTCAGGCGGATCAGGATATAGAGATTATGAATCCGGATCAGGTAATTGCCACATTAAACGGCGGAAAAGACTGCCGTCTTACTATGGAACTGACAATTACCAAAGGACGCGGCTACGTAAGTGCAGACAAGGGAAAATCAGACGACATGCCAATCGGCGTTATCGCTGTGGACGCTATCTACACACCGGTTGACCGTGTGAATCTTACGGTTGAGAACACCCGTGTGGGACAGATTACCGATTACGATAAACTGACTCTGGATGTTTACACCAACGGTACTCTGGATCCGGACGAGGCAGTCAGCCTTGCGGCAAAGGTATTAAGCGAGCATTTAAGCCTGTTTATCGACCTTTCCGAAAATGCGAAGACTGCGGAAGTTATGATTGAGAAAGAGGACAATGAGAAAGAAAAAGTTCTGGAAATGAGCATCGATGAACTGGAACTTTCCGTTCGTTCTTATAACTGTCTGAAGAGAGCCGGAATTAATACTGTGGAAGAACTTTGCAACCGTACTTCCGACGATATGATGAAGGTTCGTAACTTAGGACGGAAATCCTTAGAAGAAGTTCTTGCAAAATTAAAAGAACTGGGGCTTCAGTTACAGCCTACAGAAGAATAATGCCACGGGCAGACTGCCTGTGAGAATGAGGGTGGGGCGCCAAAGCAGACTGGCAGTAAGACCGAACAAGCATGTCAGCCTGTCCCACAGATGGAGGAAAAATCATGGCAAAATATAGAAAATTAAGCAGAACATCTGCACAGAGAAAAGCTTTATTAAGAAGCCAGGTAACAGCTCTTTTATACCATGGAAAGATTGTTACTACAGAAGCAAAAGCAAAAGAAATCCGTAAAATCGCTGACGGCGTAATCGCTATGGCAGTTCGCGAGATGGACAACTTTGAAACAGTAACCGTAACTGCAAAAGTTCCGAAAAAGGACGCAGACGGAAAAAGAGTAAAAGAAGTTGTTGACGGAAAGAAGAAAACGGTATATGATGAAGTACAGAAGGAAATCAAAAAAGACGCTCCTTCCAGACTTCATGCAAGACGTCAGATGATGAAAATTTTCTATCCGGTGAAAGAAGTACCTGCAAAAGGCGCCGGAAGAAAGAAAAACACCAAAGACGTTGATATGGTTAAGAAAATGTTTGAAGAAGTTGCACCGAAATATGTGGGACGTAACGGCGGTTATACCAGAATCGTAAAGATTGGACCACGTAAAGGCGATGCAGCTATGGAAGTATTAGTTGAATTAGTTTAAGGGCCCAGGGGGACTGTCCATGTGACGGTTCCCTTTTAATATTACAGGGAAATCCCGGAGGACAGTCCGGCTGTAAGGGAGATAAGCCATAAATATATTGTAGTAGGAGGAATATTGGATGGTTAGTAAAGAATTTCATGCCTCAAGACGGGCGAAATACAAAGAACTGTTAAAGGATAATTCTGTGGGGTTCCTTTTTTCCGGAATTGAGAAGGAAGATCGGGGAGATCAGCTTTTCCCCTTTACGCCCTATGCCAACTTTTATTACTTAACGGGCTTTTCCTATCCGAAAGCCATATTTATGGCCGTGAAAGTCGGCGGCAGATACAGAGAAACCTTATTTATTGACCATCCCGATGAGACGAAGGCCAGATGGCTGGGAGTGGTATATACCAAAGAAAGCGTCAGAGAAGAGACAGGGATTGAATGTGTAGAATATCTGGAACGGTTTGAGGAGAGTCTTCCTTTTGCAGGAAGAAGAAATGAGATTGAGAATCTGTATGTGGATATTGCAAACTGGGAAGAGCCTCTGGGAAACAATCAGGCTCAGAAATTTGCAGCGAAGGTTTTAAAGAGCTACCCTTACCTCCATGTGTACAACACTTTTCAGAAACTGGCTTTGATTCGTCAGGTGAAATCAAAAGAAGAGATTGCTCTTCACAGAAAAGCATGTGAAATTACCCGAAAAGGCGTGGAAAATATTCTGAGTCATCTGGAGCCGGGGATGCATGAATACGAAGCGGAAGCGTATTTTGATTATACCCTGAAGGCAAACCACGCCCGCCACGCCTTCCCAACCATAGCCGCATCAGGAAAAAACGCATGCATTATGCATTATGTTGCAAACGACAGGAAGATGAAAGATGAGGATCTGATTCTCTTTGACCTGGGGGCAGAATGGGGCTATTATGCTTCAGACGTAAGCCGTACCTATCCGGTGGGCGGAACCTTTACCTCCCTGCAGAAGAAGCTGTATAATGTGGTTTTAAAAGGACTGGAGGCGGCCATCGCCCACACAAGGCCGGGACAGCCGAAAAACGAACTGCAGAATATCAGCAAAAGGGTCATGGCAGAAGAATTGATAAAAATCGGCATGATTCAGAAACCGGAAGAGATTCAGAAGTATTATTTCCACAGCTCCGGACATTATATCGGTCTTTATACCCATGACGTGGGCAACGATGAGGCCGCATTAGAGCCGGATATGATGTTTACGCTGGAGCCGGGACTTTATTTTGATGAACTGGGAATCGGAATTCGTATAGAAGATACGATTCTGGTAACAGAAGACGGCTGCGAGGTACTGACTGCCTCAATTCCAAAGACCATTGAGGAGATCGAAGCCTTCCTGAAAAAAAAGAAAAAATAATTTGAAATTTTTTGTAATTTTTCCCTGTGTATTACGTTTACTATATATAAGTAAGAAAATGAGGAAATCGAAAAGCGGGGGAAATCAGGTGTATGATTCAAAAATCATAGGAGAACGTATTCAGACTCTGTGTCAGGATGGAAGCATAAGTTACTATACCTTGTCTTACCGTGCCGCGATTCCCATTTCTACGCTGATGCGAATCATAAATGGTACTACGGAAAATCCGGGGATCTTTACTGTTGCAAAAATCTGTTCCGGGTTGAAGGTATCGCTGAGTGAATTTTTCAATACGCAGGAATTTGAAGAAATACGGGAGAGGGAAAAATATAACAGAATTTACGGACTGGGACAGAAAAAGGAAGACTCCCTTTGCAATTAAAAGTTTCACGAAACAGAAGCGCCAGTGGACAAAAAACCTTTCAGGCCATATAATTTTAGTAACCTGAAAGGAGTGACTGTCTGCCGGCGCTTTTTTGTGTAATAGGAAATTGTTCAATCAGAACCATCCCCCGTCAATCTGTACAATCTGGCCGGTGAGGTAGGTCTGCTCTGCCACGAGGGTGTAGACCAGGGCAGCGATTTCCTCCGGCTTCGCCAGACGTCCATAGGGAATTTCCTCTTTAAGCAGATCCAGGGTTTCCTGGCTGAGACAGCGACTCATATCGGTATCCACGGCTCCGCAGGCCACGGCATTTACCCGGATATGGCTGGGAGCCAGTTCTTTGGCCAGGGAACGGGTAAAACCGTTAATTCCCCCTTTACTGGCGGAATAAATGGTTTCGCAGGCGCTTCCCACATTTCCCCAGATAGAAGAAACATTTACAATGGCGCCCTGATGATTTTTCAGAAAATGGGGAACGGCCTGGCGGGAACACAGGAAGACGGAAGTTAAATTGGTCTGAATCACCCGGTTCCACTCTGCGGCAGTAACATCCTGCAGAAGTCCGTAGGAGGCGATTCCCGCATTATTTACCAGGGCGTTCAGAGTTATCCCCTGTTCTTCTATCATTTGAAAAAGAGCTTTTACATAAGATTCTTCTCCCACATCTCCCAGAGAGGTAAAGCAGGAGACAGAATACTGTTCTTCTAATTCTGTTTTTAAAGTTTCCAGAAGATCCTTTCTTTCCAGACAATTGGCAATGACATTCCAGCCCCGGGAAGCGAAACAGCAGGCGCAGGCCCGGCCGATGCCCCGGGAGGCCCCGGTAATCAAAACATATTTCTGAGTCATAGTAATTCCTCCTTCTATCCAGAACTTTCCTTAGTATACAGGAGAGAAAACGGGAGCACAAGGGCTTTTAAGGAAAAGGGGCTGCAAGTTTTTTCTTGCGTCATTGGTGGCGCCGTAGTAAAATAAAAGGAAATATGCAATCATTTGTCGTGGGAGGTTTCATATGAGTAAACGGCTTTTGTTTCTGTTTAATCCCAGATCCGGCAAAGGGCTGATAAAAAATAAGCTGATGGATATTGTGGATATTTTTGTCAAACACGAATATGAGGTAATTGTTTATCCGACACAGAAAGCCCAGGATGCCTATGAAAAGGCAAAGGAGTATATTAATCAGGTGGATTTGATTGTCTGCAGCGGCGGAGACGGCACGCTGGACGAGGTAGTCACCGGCATTGCGGAGATGGAAAGCGAGAAGCCAATTGGGTATATTCCCGCCGGAAGTACCAATGATTTCGCCCACAGTCTGTTTATCCCCAAGAATATGATAAAGGCTGCGGAAATGATCATGGAGGAAAATTTATACCACTGTGATATAGGGAAGTTTAATACCCAGACCTTTGCGTATATTGCCGCTTTCGGACTGTTTACGGACGTAGCTTATCAAACGGATCAGGATCTGAAAAATATTCTGGGGCATGTGGCCTATGTACTGGAAGGAATGAAACGGATCTTTGAAATCAAATCTTATCATATGCTGGTCTATGTGGAGGATCAGGTCATAGAGGATGATTTTATCTATGGAATGATTACCAATTCCCGTTCCGTGGGAGGATTTAAACATCTGACCGGAAAGAATGTGGATATGAACGACGGCTTATTTGAGGTGACTCTGATTACCAGACCGAAGAATCCTCTGGAACTGCAGGAAATGCTTGCTTCTGTTTTAAAAGCGGAAGACCATACAGACCGGATCCATTCTTTTAAGGCAAGCAAACTGAGAATTGAGGCTCAGGAAAGCGTCCCCTGGACGCTGGACGGAGAATACGGAGGAGAACATCAGAACGTTCAGATTGAAAACCGTCACCGGGCCTTAAATATTTATTTAGGAAAGAAACAAAAAGGAATATAAAACCAAGGGAAAAAGGAGATTATTATGAGTGAATACGTAAATGTTGCTGAAATTTTCGGATGTGACGTTTTTAACGATTCGGTGATGCAGGAGCGTCTTCCCAAGAAGACTTACAAAGAACTGAAAAAAACCATTGAAGAAGGAAGAGAACTGTCTTTGGAAGTGGCAGATGTTGTGGCTCATGAAATGAAAGAGTGGGCAATCGAAAAGGGAGCTACCCATTATTCTCACTGGTTCCAGCCATTAACCGGAGTTACGGCAGAAAAGCATGACGCATTTATCTCGGCTCCTATGGAGAACGGCAAGGTTCTCATGTCTTTTTCCGGCAAAGAATTAATTAAGGGAGAATCGGATGCTTCCTCTTTTCCCTCCGGGGGCTTAAGAGCCACCTTTGAAGCCAGAGGATATACAGCCTGGGACTGTACGTCACCGGCTTTCGTACGCCACGATGCGGCAGGAGGAATCCTGTGTATCCCCACAGCTTTCTGTTCTTATACCGGAGAGGCTCTGGATCAGAAAACCCCTCTGCTGCGTTCCATGGAGGCCATTAATACCCAGGCCCTCCGTCTGATCCGCCTGTTTGGAAATACCACTTCCAAAAAAGTAACCCCGTCTGTGGGTTCCGAACAGGAATACTTTTTAATCAGCAAAGAAAAATGGCTTCAGAGAAAAGACCTGATTTATACAGGCAGAACTCTGTTCGGCGCCATGCCGCCCAAGGGCCAGGAGATGGATGACCATTACATGGGAGCTGTCCGTCAGCATGTGGGCGCCTATATGAAGGATGTCAATGAAGAGCTGTGGAGACTGGGGGTTTCCGCAAAGACGCAGCACAACGAAGTAGCGCCGTCCCAGCATGAGCTGGCGCCTATTTATTCCCAGGCCAATATTGCCGTGGACCACAACCAGATTACCATGCGGATCCTAAAGAAGGTGGCCAGCCGCCACAATATGCACTGCCTCCTTCACGAAAAACCTTTTGCGGGCGTCAACGGTTCCGGTAAACACAACAACTGGTCTCTGACAACCGACGACGGGATTAATCTTCTGGATCCGGGAGAAACTCCTCATCAGAATATCCAGTTCCTTCTGGTTCTGACCTGTCTGTTAAAAGCAGTGGATCGTCATGCGGATTTATTAAGAGAATCCGCCTCCGACGTGGGCAATGACCACCGGCTGGGCGGACATGAAGCGCCCCCTGCAATTATCTCTGTATTTTTAGGGGAACAGTTAGAAGACGTGCTGGAACAGCTGATTCGTACCGGAATGGCCACCAGAAGCAAACAGGAGACGCCTTTGTCCACCAGAGTAAAGACCATACCGGAAATTATGAAAGACGTTACCGACAGGAACCGGACTTCACCTTTTGCATTTACAGGAAATAAATTCGAGTTCCGTATGGTGGGTTCCCAGGATTCCATTGCGCCCTGCAACATTGTATTAAATACCATGGCGGCAGAGGCATTTAAAGAAGCCTGTGATATTCTGGAAAAGGCAGACGACTTTGAAATGGCGGTTCATGACCTGATTAAAGATTATGCCATTGATCATCAGAGAATCGTATTTAACGGAAATGCATACGCACCGGAGTGGGAAAAAGAGGCGAAGCGCAGAGGACTGCCCAATCTTCCCACCATGGTAGATGCGATTCCGGCTCTCACCACGGAAAAAGCAGTGAAACTCTTTGAAACTTTCGGGGTATTTACCAAAGCAGAACTGGAATCCCGTGCAGAAATTCAGTATGAAATTTATGCCAAGGAAATGAACATTGAGGCCAGAACCATGATTGATATGGCTACGAAGCAGATTATTCCTGCAGTTATTCATTATACGACAGTACTTGCAAAATCCATTAACGAGATCCGTGCGGTGGGCGTGTACGATGTGAGCGTGCAGACAGATCTTCTGCAGCAGTGTACCAAGTATCTGAAAGCTGCAAAAACGGCCATGAACAAGCTGAAAAAACTGGCAGACCAGGCTTCTGCCATGGAAGAAGGAAGAGACAGAGCTGTTTTCTATAAAGAGAAAATCCGGCCGGCAATGGATGAACTGAGAAAACCGGTGGATGAACTGGAAATGATTGTAGATAAGGAGATGTGGCCGATGCCTTCTTACGGAGATTTGATTTTTGAAGGATAATGAGAGGCCGTCATAGACTGAAAAAGAAATAGCGCCGGTGTATACCGGCGCTATACAGCGTTTCGGCAATAGAAGGGAGTAAATCATGAAAGAAGAATTGCTTTTTTTGAAAGAACAAGACGTGGATGCCGGTCTGATTGAAGCTGTGGAAGAGTTTTCCGGGAAATATCCTGTGCCGGAGCAGGCGGCCGGCAGAATTGTAAAACCGGCCATTCCTTTTTACGGAAAAGAGATTCTGGAGATGGCCATCGCTGCTTTGCTGAAAGGGGAGAATCTTTTGTTGGCAGGCCCAAAGGCCACAGGAAAAAATATTTTAGCGGAAAATCTGGCCTATATTTTCCACAGACCTACCTATAATGTATCTTTTCATGTAAATACCAACAGCGGCGACCTGATTGGAACAGACACCTTCCGCAACAACGAGGTGGAACTGAGAAAGGGAAGTATTTATCAGTGCGCAGAAAACGGCGGTTTTGGTATTCTGGATGAGATTAACATGGCCAAAAACGATGCCGTCTCCGTTTTGCATGCCACTTTGGATTACCGGCGGTCCATTGATGTGCCGGGATACGAGAAAATTGAACTTCACCCGGCGGCGCGTTTTATCGGGACAATGAATTACGGTTATGCGGGAACGAAAGAGTTAAACGAAGCCCTTGTTTCCCGGTTCCTGGTCATAGATATGCCGTCCCAGAGTGAGGAAACGCTCCGGTTTATTTTTGACAAAATGTTCCCCAACGCCAGAAAAGAGGCAGTGGATCAGTTTATCGGTCTGTTTCTGGATCTGCAGTTAAAAGCCGAAAACAGCGAGATTTCGACCAAGTCTCTGGATCTTCGGGGACTTCTGGCGGCCATGAGAATTGTGGAGACAGGGCTTAGCCCGCTGGCGGCTGTACGCATGGGGATTGTAAATAAAACCTTTGATGTGTTTGAGAAAGAAATTATTGAAGATGTGGTAATGACCCGGATTCCGGAAAACTGGACAAAGGATGAAGTTTATGCATAAGCCCAGAGAACTGTATGGAAACGGAGGGATAGAGCCCCCCGAAGAAGGGTTCCGGGAAGATTATGAACTGGAACTGCAGAATCGTATGAAAAATCTCCTCTGGACAGTCAGCGGAGATTATAAACTGGAGATGAAAGCGGATTTGGCGGCTTTTCGCCGTTCCAAATACATTGCCCTGTATGACAGCATAAAACAGGGAGCCTTTGCCAGGTATTACGACAAAGAGCTGATGGGGCTGTATCTGGTAAAGAAAGTTTTTCTCCAGGCGGACGAGGTCAGTCTGACTGCCCTGGCCCAGCTCTGTATTGAAGAAGCGGTGGGAGGAAAACTGGAGCAGGAACGCCCGGGAGTAAGAAACGTCCGGAACAAAGCCTTAAGAGATCTGATGGATCTGGAGTTTGAAAGAATGTCCATGACCACACTTGGCAGGCTGCGGGCGGCTGTTTTCCAGGAAGCGCTCAGGGGTACGTATCCGGTGGAAAAGCGGATTGACAACTGGCGCAGACAGGTGTATCAGTGCCGGGAAACAGAAGATACCATGGAACTGATCCGAATCATAGATTCGCTGTATAATCAGATTATAGATCCGAAATTCGAACAGGTTCACGGCGGACTAAAGAGCGTGCTGGCCGTGACTATGCAGGAGCTGGCAGAATATGACTGGCAGGATTTTCTTACAGAGGAACTGTATGAGGAGGCTCTGGAAGAATATGTGAAGCAGCTCACAGAGAGAATGACGGATCTGGATGATAAAGCCGGGAAAGAAGAGGAGAAAAAAGAGCAGCAGGTACAGAAAAAAATTACGGTCATCTCCCCTGAGCTTCTGGAAAAGTCCCATACCTATGTGGAACTGAATTATGGGAAAAGCTACCTTTCTCCCACAGAGGAAAAGCGGCTGAATCATCTGCTGTGCAGGGATATTCACAGCGACTGCAGTCTTTACTTTACCGAAGGAATTCTGAAAAATCCGGTAAAAAGAAATTATCAGTTAGAATATGCCAAACGTTTAAAAAGCAAGAACATCTTTCTCTATCATGATAAGCACCGGATTGTAAAAAGAAATATCTATGTTCTGACAGAGATTCTGAGAAAAGCCATGGTGTTGAGAAATGAGACAGTGGAAGTGCTGTCAGATTCGGGAAACATCGTGCCTTCCCGGCTCTGGAGAGTGGGAAGAAGTCAGGACGCCCGGCTTTTTACCAGGGAACTGAAAGGGGATACGGCAGACTTCGTAGTGGATGTGCTCATTGACGCCAGCGGTTCCCAGATGAGCCGCCAGGGAGATGTGGCCCTGCAGGGATATATCATCAGCGAGGCTCTCAGCAATGTGGAGATTCCCCACCGGGTAATGAGCTTTTGTACCTTCTGGGATTATACCATCTTACAGCGTTTCCGGGAATATGACGATGACAGAAAGGAAAACGCCAATCTGTTTAATTATGTAACTTCTTCCAATAACCGGGACGGACTGGCCATTAAGGCGACGGGTTACGGGCTGCTGCAAAGGGAAGAAGAAAAGAAGATTCTGATCGTCTTAAGCGACGGAAGGCCCTATGATGTCATTGTAAACCGACCCAACGCCAGAAATCCCAAACCCTATCAGGGGGAGTATGCCGTCCGGGATACGGGGCATGAAATCAGGAAACTGAGAAACCTGGGCGTAAGCGTTCTGGGAGTCTTTGCAGGAGAAGAAAAAGATCTGAAAACAGAGAAAAAAATCTTTGGAAAGGACTTTGCCTATATCCGGGACATTGCCGGTTTTTCCAGGATTGTGGGGAGGTACCTGACAAAACAATTAGAAGAAGACGTCTGAAGACAGATAAGAAAAAGACATATCTTTGTAAAAAATGGGAGAAAACTCACATATTTTTGTGAGTTTTTTCTCTTTTCCTCTTTCATTTTTGGGCACTTTGTATTAAAATAACATTGGGTATGTAACTTTTTATGGGGGAAAAGAAAGAGAAACATATACTTAACATTGAGAAGGGATTGAGAAGAGGATGATATCAAACCAGGTATTGCAAAATACACTAGAAGGCCTTAAGGAAATATCCAGAACAGAGTTTTGTGTTATTGATACAGAAGGTAAGGTGCTTGCCTCCACCTTCACGGATGCAGTTATGAACCCGTCAGACGTACAGGCATTCGCAGAATCACAGGCAGACAGTCAGGTGATTAAGGGCTATCAGTACTTTAAAGTATGCGACGACTATCAGCTGGAATACATTCTTGTGGTACACGGAGAAGATGAAGATACCTACATGGTGGGCAAACTGGCTGCTTTTCAGATTCAGAATTTAATCATTGCTTATAAAGAACGATTTGACAAAGACAGCTTTATCAAAAATCTGTTATTGGACAATCTTCTTTTGGTTGATATTTATAACCGGGCCAAAAAGCTTCACATTGAGGCAGACGTACGCCGCACTGTTCTGATTCTGGAAACTCAGCAGGAAAAAGATTATAACTCCATAGAAAGTGTAAAAGCGCTGTTTGGAGGAAAGAGCAAAGACTTCATTACGGCCGTAGATGAAAAAAGCATTATTATCGTAAAAGAAATGGCAGAGGGCGAGAGCTATGAAGAGCTGGATAAACTGGCTCATACCATTTTAGATACTCTGGGTCTGGATCACCAGGCAGGGGTGCATATTGCATACGGAACCATTGTTCAGGAGTTAAAGGAAGTGTCCCGTTCTTATAAAGAGGCCAGAATGGCTCTGGATGTGGGCAAGATTTTCTTTGGAGAAAGGGAAGTCATCGCATACAGTTCCCTGGGAATCGGCCGTCTGATTTACCAGCTTCCCATACCGCTGTGTAAGATGTTTATCAAAGAAATCTTTGAGAACAAATCTCCCGATGATTTTGATGAGGAGACACTGGTTACCATTGATAAATTTTTTGAGAACAGCTTAAATGTTTCTGAGACTTCCAGGCAATTGTATATTCACAGAAATACACTGGTATACAGACTGGATAAGCTGCAGAAGAGCACAGGACTGGATTTGCGTGTGTTCGAGGATGCAATCACCTTTAAGATTGCCCTGATGGTAGTACGCTATATGAAATATATGGAAACTCTGGAGTATTAAGAAAAAGAATCGCCAGTACGGCAGCCATGCTGTACTGGTTTTTTTCTGCTGCTTCAGAAAGGTGTTGCATTTCTGAAAAAATATGTTACAATATTGTTACGTAAAAATTAAAAAGTAAAAACGCAACCGATGAGATAGATAGAGGAGGATACTATGATTGATTTAGAAAATGTCAGCATGGCATATACAGATAAGGGAATGCCGGCTGTCAGCCATGCCAATCTCCATGTGAATAAAGGCGAGTTTATTTTCGTAGTGGGAAGCAGCGGATCCGGAAAATCCACCCTGATTAAACTGCTTCTAAAGGAACTGGATTCCACAGCCGGAAAAATCACAGTAAACGGACAGGTTCTGGAAGGGATGAAACACCGTAAAGTAGCCAAATACCGCCGTAAGATCGGCGTGGTATTCCAGGATTTCCGTCTTCTGAAAGACAGAAACGTATATGAAAATGTGGCGTTTGCCCAGCGTGTAATAGGAAGACCCACCAGAGTTATTAAAAAACGGGTACCGGAAGTTTTAATGGAAGTAGGTCTGGGAGGCAAGTATAAAAAACGGGTAACAGAGCTCTCCGGCGGAGAGCAGCAGAGAGTGGCCCTGGCCCGCGCCCTGGTCAACCGTCCGGACATTTTGCTAGCAGACGAGCCTACCGGTAACCTGGATCCTCATACTTCTCAGGAAATTATGAAGCTTTTAGAGCAGATTAATAACCGGGGAACTACCGTCTTAGTTGTTACCCATGACCGGGAAATCGTAAATTCTATGAAGAAGCGGGTAGTAACCATGAAAGACGGCTCCATAGTAAACGACGAGAAGGAAGGGGAATATTATGAGAATTAGTACGATTTGGTATACATTTAAGCAGGGATTTAAAAATATTAAAAGGAACTGGACCTTTTCCCTGGCTTCTGTGATTACCATGGCCGCCTGCATTTTTTTATTCGGAATCTTTTATTCCATTATTAACAATGTGAATCACATTGCCCAGAGAATCGAGCAGGACGTACCGGTAACGGTATTCTTTGAAGAGGGAACCACAGAGGAGCAGATGCAGCAGACAGGAGCCGAGATTGAACAGAGGCCGGAGGTGGCCCGTACAGAGTTCATCTCTGCAGACGCAGCCTGGGAGGAATTTAAAGACTTATATTTCCAGGGTTCCGAGGCGGCGGAAGGATTTAAAGATGACAACCCGCTGGCCAATTCCGCCAGTTACCGGGTCTATGTGAATGAGATTGAAAAACAGGCGGAGCTTGTGGAATACATAGAGACACTGCCGAATGTACGATCTGTGGAGCAGTCGGAAACGGCGGCCCAGACCCTGGGATCTTTCAATAAACTGGTGTCTTACGTATCCATCGCGATTATTGTGATCTTACTGATTGTTTCTGTTTTCTTAATCGGAAATACGGTTTCTATGGGTATTTCCGTAAGGAAAGAAGAAATCGCGATTATGAAGATGATTGGAGCTACGGATTTCTTCGTCCGGGCGCCGTTCCTTCTGGAAGGAATGATTCTGGGATTCATCGGAGCTGCCATTCCTCTGGTGGGACTGTACTTCGGCTACGGAAAAGCTGTGGAATATGTGCTGAACAAATTTAATGTTTTAACAGGTGTTGTGGATTTTATTCCGGTAGGTGAGATATATATGGTATTAGTGCCTGTAGGACTGATTCTGGCCATGGGCATCGGTCTGCTGGGAAGTACGGTAATCGTGCGGAAGCACCTGCGTGTGTAAACTTTTAAGGCGTCTGGCCGTCCCCGGGTTCGGGGAGGCAGGCGCCTTTTATTGTAATAACCGTCGGAATGAGGCTGTTTTCAGAGGATTGCATTATTTTAAGCGGGCGTGTATACTTTATATCATTATAAAGCAGCAAAGGAGAGACTATGGACGATTTCAAGAAGAAACCACAGCAGAGGAAAGGATTCTGGCGCGGCTTCCTGACCGGGGCGGTTGTGATTGCGCTGGCAGGGGGGCTGTTCTCACAGGCCAGGGCCACAGGATTCTTTGGTCTGACAGAAACCAATGTGTTAAGTGATCCCAGACACCAGGAGAAGCTTAAGACTCTGGAAGGGATGATTGATAAGTATTATCTGGAAGAGAAGGAAGAGGAAGAGCTGGCGGAAGGAATTTATACTGGTTTGATTTACGGCCTGGATGATCCCTATTCCCGATACTATACAGCCGAGGAGTTTGAAGAGGCAATGAAAGAGACTCAGGGAAGCTATGTGGGAATCGGAGCCCTGATGTCTCAGAGTAAAGACGGCGTTGTTACCATAAACGAATGTTATGAAGGCTCCACCGCAAAGGAGGCAGGGGTGCAGGCCGGCGATCTCCTGCTGAAAGTAGACGGGCAGGATGTACAGGAGATGGAACTTACTCAGATTGTTGCCCTGATTCGGGAGAAAGAAGATCAGACAGTTCTGCTGACCATTGAACGGGATGGGAAGGAGCAGGAAATTCCGGTGCCGGTATCGGAGGTGGAACTGACCTATGTAACCGGAGAGATGCTGCAGGATCAGACAGGATATGTAAAAATCACGGAGTTTGCCGATGTCTCATATAAACAGTATGAGAAAGTAATGGAGACATTAAAAGAACAGGGAATGAAACGGCTGATTATCGATCTCCGGGATAATCCCGGCGGACTGATGACCTCTGTCTGCGATATATTAAATGAGATTCTTCCCAAAGGACTGATTGTCTATACAGAAGACAAATACGGAAACCGGGAAGAGGAATGGGCAGACGGGGAAAATTCCTTTGACTATCCCCTGGCGGTTCTGGTCAATGAAAACAGCGCAAGTGCCTCTGAGATATTCGCAGGAGCCGTCAAAGACTACCAGGTGGGAACCCTTGTGGGCACCACCACCTATGGAAAGGGAATCGTACAGGAAACCAGACAGTTAGAAGACGGCAGCGCAATCAAACTTACCACCGCCAAATATTATACTCCAAATGGAAATAATATTCATGAAGTGGGTATTCAGCCGGATGTTGTATCAGAGCTTTCTGAAGAAGCCCGGGAGCAGGCGGAGCTTACGAAAGAAGATACTCAGCTTCAGAAAGCGATTGAAATTCTGCTTGCAGATCCGAAAGGATAAAGGTATACTAAGGTTATGATTTGTATGATTAAAACAATCACAAATAGTAATCAATACGAGATGAGGCGGGTGTGTTGACTATGAGAAAATACGTAATTACAACAGATAACAATTCTGATTTACCAGACGCTTATATGCAGGAACACGGAGTCGGATGCAGTTATTTAAGTTATGCCATGGACGGGGTAAATTACACCCATGACAATTTCCTTCCTGTGGAAGAATTCTATGCCAGGATGAGGCAGGGCTCAATGCCTACCACAGCCCAGGTAAATCCGGAAAATGCCAAAAACCTGATGGAACCCTATTTAAAAGAGGGGGCAGATATTCTCCATATTGCCTTTTCTTCGGGACTGAGCGGAAGCTACAACAGCTGTAAAATTGCTGCAGAAGAGCTGGCAGAGGAATATCCTCAGAGAAAGATTATTGTAATAGATTCCCTGGCGGCATCTCTGGGACAGGGACTGCTGGTTCACCTGGCTGTACAGAAAAAAGAAGCCGGAGAAGAGATGGAACAGGTTGCCCGGTGGGTAGAAGAAAACAAAAATAAAATAGTCCATGCGTTTACCGTGGATGATTTGAATCATTTGTACCGGGGCGGAAGAGTATCGAAAACAACGGCTGTTTTAGGCGGTATGCTGAATATTAAACCGGTTCTGAAAGTAGACGATGAAGGGAAGCTGGTTCCGGTCGGGAAAGTAAGAGGAAGAAAGAAATCTCTGGCGGCTCTGGTGGACGCCATGGATGAGAAAATCGGAAAATACAAAGACAGCTGTGATACCGTCTTTATGAGCCATGGAGACTGTATTGATGACGTCAATTATGTACTGGAGAAAATCAAGGCCAAATATCCGGTAAAAACAATCCTGGTAAATCACGTGGGCGCTACCATCGGAGCCCATTCAGGACCGGGAACCGTGGCGTTGTTTTTCCTGGGTGAACATCGGTAGAAGAGCGGCCGGAACCCTTACCCGTCCCGCGGTAGTGGCGGTTCTGGCTCTCATATGCTGTGGTTTATGGGGAAGCGCGTTTCCCTGTATAAAAATCGGATACCGGCTGTTTCAGATCCCTGCGGAGGATGCGGGAGCCCAGATTGTCTTTGCCGGCTGCCGCTTTTTTCTGGCGGGAATCTTAGCGCTTCTTTTAGGAAGTCTGCTGGAAAAAAGAATCCTGCTGCCTCCAAAGGCTGCAGCAGGAAAAATTGTAAAACTGTCTATGATGCAGACAGTATTCCAGTATCTTTTTTTCTATCTGGGGCTGGCTCATACCACAGGGGTAAAAGGAGCCATTATCGTAGGGAGCAACAGTCTGGTTACGATTTTAATCGCCGCCTGTCTGTTTCGCCAGGAGCAACTGACCGGACGCAAACTGGCCGGATGTCTGGCAGGCCTGGCAGGAGTGGTGGCTGCCAATCTGGCTCAGGGCGGCCTGTCCTTCTCTTTTACTTTTAACGGAGAGGGCTTCGTATTTTTATCCGTTATATCTTACGGATTTTCTTCTGTGTTTCTGAAGAAATATTCCCGTGATTATGATCCCGTTTTATTAAGCGGCTGGCAGTTTGTGCTGGGAGGCGGGATTCTGGCGCTGATGGGCGCCCTTATGGGCGGCAGACTGGAGTACCTGACCTGGCAGGGAATCCTGATGCTTCTTTATCTGGGATTTCTCTCGGCAGTGGCCTATTCCCTGTGGGGAATTCTGCTGAAATACAATCCTGTGTCCAAAGTTGCCATCTACGGATTTTCCAATCCGGTGATGGGGGTATTTCTCTCGGCCTTACTTCTGGGAGAAGGAGGTCAGGCGTTTTGTCTGCAAAATGTGATTGCCCTTTGTTTAGTCAGCGGCGGAATCTTCCTCGTGAACTACCGGAGCAAGCCGGTATAAATCCGTTCTCCGGTGACAAAGAAGGGGAAGCTGGCTGCGAATCCGGTCAATGAGATCCAGATCCAGTACGGAAATGGTCATTCCCTCCTGTTCGTCCATCTGAGAGAGGACGCTGCCCCAGGGGTCGGTAATAATTGAGTGGCCCCAGGAATGATAAGAGGCGGACAGATCCCTGGCAGGAGCGGTACCTATGGAAAAGACCTGATTATTAACGGACTGGGAACGAAACATCAGCTCCCAGTGAGCCGGTCCGGTGGACAGATTAAAAGCGGCAGGGACAAGAAGAATCTGTGCCCCTTCCAGAGCCATCAGCCGCGCCAGTTCAGGAAAGCGGAAGTCGTAGCAGATACACAGTCCCATGGTTCCGAACTCTGTGGGAAAGACCGTGACCTGATCTCCCGGGGAAAGGGTATCGGATTCTTTAAAATGCTGTCCCCCTTCGATCTGGATGTCGAAGAGGTGCATTTTCCGGTGCTTTGCGATTTGTTTTCCTTCCCGGTCAAAGACATAGGCAGTGTTGTAAATCCGTCCGGCCTCATCCCTTTCGGGTATGGAACCGGCGGAGAGATAGATCTGATACTTTTCGGCCAGCCGGGCACAGAAGCTGTAAGCTTCGCCCCCTGTTTCTTCCGCATAAACAGGAAAGCGTTCTGTTTCATAGGGACAGCAGAACATTTCAGGAAGGGTGATGAGATCCGCCTTTTCTTTACAGGCTTTTTCCAGGAGAACCTCCAGTTTCTGAAGGTTCTCTTTTTTTGAGTCACAGACCCTGGTCTGAAGCTGTGCTACGTTAAGATGCATAAGATCGCCCTCCTTTCTAATCTTTCAGAAGCTGTGCAAATGCAGCCAGGAGAAGATCGTTTTGTTCCGGAAGCATAATACAGAAGCGGATATAACTTTCATCCAGGAAGGGGAAAGTGGAACAGTTTCGTATCATCAGTCCCTGTTTTATACAGTGTTCAAACAGAAGCTGAGCCGTAATTTCCGGTTTCAGGATTTTCATTAAAATAAAATTGGCCTTGGGAGGATACAATTTTACCGTTTGCCAGGAGGACAGTTCCTTCCACATACGTTCCCGCTCTCTGAAAATCAGCTCCCGGGTCTGCCGGATATAGTCCTTATCCTGAAACATGATTTTTCCGGCTACCTCCGCCAGGCTATTGGTGGTCCAGGGATCTTTTTTCCCATGAATTTCCAGTAAAAGCTCCTGGTTTCCGGTGACGGCGTAGCCCAGGCGCAGACCGGGAGAAGCGAAAAATTTGGACGTGCCTCTTAAGATAAACAGATTATTATAGTCGTGGGTCAGGGGAACGGAGGATACCTTCTCTTCTTCATGGGTAAATTCCACATAAGTTTCGTCTATCATCACAAAGATACCGTGAAGCAGACAGGTATCCAGGATTTTTCGCATATCTGGTCTGGAGATTGCGGAAGAAGTGGGATTATTGGGGTTACACAGAATCAGCATATCCAGTCCTTCATAGAGTTTGCGGCACAGATCTTCCACATTCAGTTCAAACTGCTCCGTCTCTTTAAGAGGATAATAGAGACAATTCCCCCCTTCCAGTGAGACGTAACGTTCATATTCCGAATACGTAGGCCCCAGGATTAAGACTTTACGGGGGCGCTTCGTCTGTATCAGAAGAGAAATTAATTCCGTGGCTCCGTTGCCCACCAGAATATGCTCCTTCCGGGTGCTGCAGTAAGAGGCAATACAGGTGCGAAGCCGGGTGTATTCCCGATCCGGATACTGGGTAATAACATCCACATGACCGGACAGTTCCTCTTTTAAACGCTGAGAAATGCCAAGGGGATTTACATTTGCAGAAAAACTGATGATTTTTTCTTTGGGAATCCCATAATACTGCTCGATTTTTTCCAAATCACTTCCGTGAAAATGATCTTTGTGCCTTAACATGACCGCACCTCCTTTAGTTGCGTTGCGTTTATTTGTAGTGTATAATTCATTATAATGAACCAAAGGAATATTAGTCAAGGACAATGGGTGACGGATTTGAGAAGAAAAATAGAACAACTGATAAATGGAAAATTTGAATACGAAATGCCCGAACTGATTCTTTCAGAGAAAGAAATCCGTATCAGGACAGCAGAGGGAAAGAACTGTCAGGGAATCCTGTATCTGGGAACAGAGAACAACCGGAATATAAAAGGTTATGTAAGTTCGGATCATCCCAGGATTCTCCCGGGGATTGAGAAGTTTTCGGACAGCGCCGTTCAGATTCCCTATGGAATCGATGTAAAAGGATTGAAAAGTAAGGAAGAAATTCAGGGAGCGCTGACTTTGCTGACGGATATAGGAGAATTTCAGATCCCTGTTTTTGTACAGATAGAAGAGAAAAAAATAACCAGCTCAGAAGGGGAAATCCAGGATCTTCAGGGATTTGCAAAACTGGCGCAAACGGACTTCATGGAAGCCTTCCGTTTATTTAACAGAGAGAGTTTCCAGAAGATTATTCAGAAGGAAAGCCCCAGAATTCAGGCCTTTTACAAAGGGGCTTTGCAGAATCCTGTTACATATCAGAATTTAGAAGAATTTTTAATCGGATCCGGGCTGAAAAAGGAAGTAACCATTTCCTTAAAAGAGCAGGAAGCTGTCTTTTACCAGTGCAGGGAGACCCGACAGGAGACTGTGGAAATACAGAAACACGGATGGGGTCACCTCCGCCTGGAGATTGAAACCCAGGGGGACTTTCTGGAGGTCAATAAGAAGGTGATCACAGAAGAAGACTTTATCGGAAGTGTTTACCGCCTGGAATATGTGATTCGCAGAAGGAGAAGAGGCAAGGGCAAACATTTCGGGCGGATCTGGATTAAGAGTCCTTATCAGAAACTGGGCTTTCTGGTGGTGGCCTCTGCGGAAAGCCAGACCCCCGTTGATATGAAACTTTTTGAGAAGAAAAAAAGAGCCGCTCTGGTAAGGGTGTATCTGGATTACCGGACCGGAAAATTACAAAAAGAAGCCTGGCTGTCCCAGTCGGAAGAAATCCTGCGCCAGCTTCGGCAGGAAGGATGCGGCTACCCGGAATATCAGATGTATCAGGCCTTTCTGGAGTATCAGAAAAAGAATGTGGAAAAGGCCGGGGAACTGATCCAGGGGTATCAGAAACGGAATTTCGGCCGCCAGGATGCAGAGCTGATGGGAATGTATCTGTATCTGGCCCATCTTACAGGCTCCTATCCGGACAGGGAAAAGGGGGTCCGTCGTCTGCGGGAGCTGTACCGGAAGAAAGAAGAGAGCTGTCTTCTTTTAAATCTGATTCTGAGGATGGATGCATCTCTGTCTCCTTCCAGGGCTGTTTTTATGATGGAGGAACAGTTTGAGAAAGGCTGCAGAAGTCCTCTTTTGTATCTGGAAGCCTATGAACGGTTAAAGAAGGATAAAAATCTTCTGCACCGTCTGACGCCCTTCTGGACCCAGGTGCTGGCCTTTGCCGGAAAAGAGGGACAGATGGATGAGGAAATGTGCATGCGGATTGGTTATTTATCCGGCTATGCCAAAGAGTTTCGCCAAAGTCTTTACCGGGTTCTGGAGATGGCCTATGAGGCCTGCCCTTCAGAAGATTTGCTCAATGCCATCTGCAGATATATTATGAAAGGAAATCCCAGAAAGCAGAAATATTTCCCCTGGTTTGAAAAAGCGGTGGAACAGGGCCTGCGGCTGACCCGCCTCTATGAATACTATATGGAAACTGTGGATACCAGCTATCAGAGAGAACTGCCTAAAACTCTGCTGCTTTATTTTGCCTTTAACAGCAGTACCCTGGGAGATACCAGAAAAGCGTATATTTACGCCAGTGTGGTGAACCATAAGAAGAAGCAGCCGCAGATTTTCGAAAGCTATCGGGACGTGATTGGGAAGTTTACCGAAAGGAAACTGGCAGAAGGAGCCATGAATGAGGATTATGCCGTTTTGTACCAGGAATTCAGCCGGGAACCTCAAAACCTGAAAGAAGCGGAAGAAATCGGTAAGATGCTTTTTACCTACCGTCTTTACTGTGACGATCCTAAGATCCGAAGCGTAATTGTACGGCATCATCAGCTCGGAAAGGAAGAAGAGTATCCCTGCATCAGAGGCATTGCCTATATCCGGCTTTATACAAAAGACGCGGCCGTCTTATTTAAAGACGAGCAGCAGCGCAGATATACTTCCACAGTGGATTATAATGTAAAAAAACTGATGGATGAAAATGAAATTCTGCCCCGCTGCCTGCAGGCAGGATGCCAGAATCCGGGACTTCTGCTGTCCTACTGTGAAAATCATAAAATAGAAGAAAACAATCTGACCGTTTATCAGCAGATGGTGAGATCCAAAGGATTTACCGGAGAGTATAAAAGGCAGATTCGCAAAGAGATTTTAAATTACTGCCTGAAGGCTGTAAAAGAAGATAAAGAGCTGCACCTGAACCAGATGGAATTTCGCAGCTTTGCGGCTGTGGATAAAAAGGCTCTGCTGGAAATTATTGTGGAGAAAGGCATGTTTGCCCGGGCTTTTGAGATTCTGGAAGAATTCGGGACCGAGCAGGTGGATCCGGGTGTTTTGCTTCGTATCTGCAGCTATATGATAGAAGCCCGGGGACAGGAGTATTCAGAAGAGCTGCTGGCTTTGACAGAACAGACGTACCGTCTGGGAAAATACAATGTGACGGCGCTGAACTATCTGCTGAGATATTACAGAGGAACCATGGACGAGGCTTTTCGTATATGGAAAAGCGCCGTGGGATTCCAGCTGGATACCTATGAATTTGAGGAGCGGATTCTCTGCCTTTTAATGTTTACGGAAAATTACCGGGAAGACGGCTGGCAGGTACTGGAATCCTATGTGGAAAACCGGGGCAGGGAGAAGGTCATTGCCGGTTACCTGACTTTTGTTTCTTACGGATACTTTATGAAAGGGAAACCTTTCCCGGACTTTGTGCAGCAGTGCCTTACTTCAGCGGTACAAAGGGAGTGGAAGCTGGATCGCATCTGTCGTTTCAGCCTTCTTCAGAAGCTGACGGAGCAAAAGGAGAGAAGCGAGGCAGAGGAAAGGATTATAGAGAGTATTCTGGAAGAGTGCGGAAAGGAGAATCTGTTTTTTGCATTTTTGCAGAGGCTTCCGGCATCCATGCTCAGCCCTTATCAGTTAGACGATAAAACCTTCGTGGAATACCGGACCGATCCCGGAGCGAAGGTTACCCTCTGTTATGCGCTGGATACCGGACTGGGGAATGCTCTGGAATATACCCAGGAACCTCTGCACCGGATCTATGAAGGTGTGTTTGCCAAAGGATTTACTTTGTTTTACGGTGAAACCCTGCATTATTATTTTGTAATAGAGAAAGATAAGGAAAAGATGAAATTACCCGAACAGAGGATAGCCATGAACCGGGTAGATATGGAAAACGACAGTAAATACCAGCTTCTGAATCAGATGCTGGCTGCCTGCCATCTGGAAAAGGAAGAAGAAGTCAAAAAGAAGATGGAGCAGTATCTCAGACAGGAGCGGTATGTAAAAACCATGTTTACAATAGAAAAGGAAGCATAATATGAACGAAATTAGAGAACTTCTGGTAGGAATTGATCTGGGGAAAGAATTTTCCCAGATCTGCTACTATGACAGAAAAGCCGACGAACCAATGTCCATTTCTATGAAAGCCGGAACCAGCCATTACGAGGCGCCGTCCTGCCTTTGCAGGAAAGCGGAAAACGGGGAATGGAACGTGGGAATTGAAGCGGAATACTTCGCCAGAGAAAGAGGCGGTTTTCTGGTAAAGGATCTCCTTGCTGTAGGAAACCGGAAAGAAAAGATTCCGGTGGGGGAGGAATCCTTTGCCCCGGAAGAGCTGCTGGCGGAATTCTTAAGAGGGATGCTGAAATTTCTGGGCATTGCGGAAATTACAAAAAATATGAAATGTCTGGTCATCACAGTAGAGGAACTGACCTCGCAGATTGTGAAGAATCTCCAGAGCGCTTTAAAAAGTCTGGGATTCAGGCATTCCCAGACCCTTTTAATGGATTATGGAGAAAGTTTTTATTATTATGCTCTGGGGCAGAAGAAAGAAACCTGGAACAGAAATGTGGGCTGGTATGCATTTGCAGGAAATCAGGTGAAATTCAGAAAGCTTACCATGAATGTCAGCACAAAACCTGTTTTAGTGGAGCTGAAGCCTCCGGTGGAAATCTTTCTGGAGGAAGAAGAAGGGAAACGGGACGATCAGTACTGCGAATTTATTAATGAAACCATAGGGAACGACTTGTATTCCAGTATTCTTCTGACCGGAGAGGGCTTTGACCAGAAATGGGCAGTGAAATCCACGGGGGCCCTGTGCCGGCAGAAGCGGAAAGTGTTCTGGGGAAATAATTTATTTGCCAAGGGAGCCTGCTACGGAGCCAAGGAAAAGCTGGAAAATAAAAAATTAAAAGGTTATCTCTATCTCAGCAACGCCCTGGTCCAGACCAATATCGGCATGGAGATGATGATTATGGGCTCCCCGGCCTATTATCCGCTGATTGAAGCAGGAAATAACTGGTATGAATGCAAGGCGGAGTGCGAATTTTTGCTGGATGAGAAAAGAGAACTGGTATTCCTTGTAAGCCGTATGGGGGAAAAGGGGAAGAAAAAAGTGGCAATGTCTCTTCCCGGACTGCCCGTCCGCCCTGCCAAGGCTACGAGAATCCGGTTAAAACTGGAATATGTATCCCGGGAAGAGTGCATCATTCAGGCAGAAGATCTGGGATTTGGGGAGATGTTTTTGTCCGGCCGGAAAGTCTGGACAGAGACAATGAGATGGTAAGGAGGCACAAAAGATGAGCGGATATATATTATGTCAGAGAGAACAGGCGAGATCGCCGTATTTTATTGAGGCCATCCATACAAATATCTATTCTATAGAAGAATTATGTTACTATCTGTATCACAACCTGGAGCTGGCAGATGAAACCCTGTTTAATGAAGGACTGTGCACCTGGATTCAGGAGGAACTGGGAATGGGAGAGCTGGCCGCCCGGCTGAGGACGCGTCTGGGAAAAGGACAGGCTCTGGAAGAGAAGATTTATCCGGTCTTTAAGTCCATTAATTATTTATCCTATGACGAGCTGAAAAAGCTGAACGTCCATCTGAAAAAGCTGGAACAGGAGACCTGGGAAATGCGCTGCAAGATGCGCGGAGACTGTTTCATGGAAAACAGAATGTACGGAAATGCCATTCACGCCTACCAGAAGGTTCTGGAGAAGATGGAAGAAAAGGAAGAACCAAAGGACGCAGGCAAAAGGGGACGGGTATGGAACAATCTGGGCTGTGCCTACAGCTACCTGTTTCAGAAAGAAAAGGCGGCAGAGTGTTTCGGAAAAGCCTATGAATGTCTGAAAGATAAGAAATCTCTGCAGACGTATCTCTGCGCCCTTTACTGGAGCCTTCCCCGGGAAGAGTTTGAAAAACGGCAGCAGGAGCTGAGGGCGGAGGAAGAGCTGGGAAAAGAAGTCCTGGAAAAGATGAAAGCCATTGCCGGGCAGCCGGCGCAGAAAGTGGAAATCGGAGAGATAAACGGTCTGTTGGAAGAGATGATTCGGGAATATCATCGAAATACCGGATTTTGAGAAGGAAGAAACTTGACAGCAGGGTTCTGCTATGGTAGTATGAACCTGTACTTTCACGTGGTAGAGTGACTGAGTGATAAAAAGACAGAATACAGATAAGGAGAATAGAGAAATGAAGAGAAAAGCATTGGCATTGATCTTAACTGTTGTAATGGCAGGAAGCTCTTTCCTGCTGGCAGGCTGTTCCGGTTCAGAAGAGGCTGCTGACAGCGCAGCAGAAGAAACAGGCGGTGAGGAAGCTGCAGAGGAAGAGACCGCTTCCGAAGATTCGGACAGCCGTACCACCTTTGTGGTAGGATTTGACGCAGAATACCCGCCCTTCGGATATATGGATGACGACGGAGAATATGTGGGATTTGATTTGGATTTAGCTCAGCTTGTCTGTGAAAACCTGGGATGGGAACTGGAAAAGAAACCTATTAACTGGGATTCCAAAGATATGGAATTAAATTCCGGAACCATCGACTGTATCTGGAACGGATTTACCATCAACGGCCGGGAAGACGATTATACCTGGAGCGAGCCTTATCTGAACAATGAACAGGTGATGGTAGTGGGAGCAGATTCCGGAATCGAATCTCTGGCTGATTTAAGTGGTAAGAATGTTGTGGTACAGGCTGCTTCCGCAGCGTTGGACGCATTGAACAGCGATGACAACAAAGAACTGACTGCAAGCTTTGCTTCCCTGACAGAGAACCCGGATTATAATACTGCCTTTATGAATATTGATTCCGGAGCGGCAGATGCAGTTGCTGTGGATATTGGAGTTGCAAACTATCAGTTGGCACAGAGGGAAGAAGGCAAATATGTGATTCTGGACGAGCCGATTCAGAGCGAGCAGTATGGAATTGGATTTAAAAAAGGCAATGAAGAGCTGAGAGATACTGTATGGGCCGAGGTCTTAAAGCTGAATGAAAGCGGAAAAGTAAAAGAGCTGGCTGATAAATATGACATCGACGAGAGCATGCTCTGTATTGAGGAATAATCAAATAAGAGAAAACGGACTGTTACAAATTTTTGCGACAGTCCCTTTCTTTGCGTTTAGGAGGATATAAGATGAACTTAAATGTAATGATTAGCCAGCTGGCGTCCGGAATGGTGGTGTCCATTGAAATTTTCTTTGTTACACTGATTTTTTCCCTCCCTCTGGGACTTCTGATCTGCTTTGGCAGAATGGCAAAGAACCCGGTTATTAAATGGATTACCAGCGCCTATATTTCCATTATGCGCGGAACGCCTCTGATGCTGCAGTTAATGGTAGTTTATTTCGGACCCTATTTTCTCTTTGGAATTCAGATTTCCAAGACCTACAGTCTGATAGCGGTATTTATCGGATTTTCCATCAATTATGCCGCTTATTTTGCGGAAATTTACCGGGGCGGTATTGAATCCATGGCTGTGGGACAGTATGAAGCGGCGAAGATTCTGGGATATAATAAAGTACAGACCTTCGTGCATATTATTCTGCCCCAGGTGATTAAACGGATTCTTCCTTCTGTTACCAATGAGATTATTACTCTGGTGAAGGACACCTCCCTTGCCTTCGTGCTGGCTGTTTCGGAAATGTTTACCATTGCAAAGCAGATTGCAAGTTCCCAGACAACCATGATGCCTTTCGTAGTAGCAGCCATTTTCTACTATGTATTTAATCTGTTGGTGGCAGTGGTTATGGATAAAGTGGAAAAGAAACTGAACTACTACCGTTAGGAGGAAAAAAGATGCAGTTATTTGAAATGAAAGATATTAAGAAAAGCTTTGGAGATCTGGATGTTTTGAAAGGGATTTCCCTGACGGTGGAAGAGGGAGAGGTTCTTAGTATCATCGGCCCTTCCGGTTCAGGAAAATCCACCCTGTTAAGATGCGCCACCCATCTGGAGACGCCGGATTCCGGAGAGATTAAACAATCGGGAGAGGTTGGGCTGGTATTCCAGAATTTCAATCTGTTTCCCCATTTTTCGGTTATGAAAAATCTGACGGACGCCCCCATACGGGTACAGAAAAGAAAGAAAGAAGAAGTCTTTCGGCAGGCCAGAGAACTGTTAAAGAAAATGGGTCTGGAAGATAAGGAGAAAGCATATCCCTACCAGCTTTCCGGAGGACAGCAGCAGAGGGTTTCCATTGCAAGAGCGCTTTGTATGAATCCGAAAATCCTGTTTTTTGACGAGCCTACCAGCGCCCTGGATCCGGAGCTGACCGGAGAAATTCTGAAAGTAATTAAAGATTTGGCTGCAGAGCATATTACCATGGTAATTGTTACCCATGAAATGAACTTTGCAAAAGAAATTTCGGATCGTGTTATTTTCATGGATCAGGGAGTGATTGCCGTAGAGGGAACGCCGGAAGTGGTTTTCTCTTCGGAAAATGCAAGAATGAAAGAATTCCTGGGGAAATTCCATCAGGGAATGTCAGATTAAGAGAAGTTTCGCGTTTTTTATTGCTTTTTATGCAGAGAGTGTTATATAATGCACCTGTAAAAATATGATTAGAAGAAAATGAGATGAGGTGTTTTAATGAGTACAGATAGATACCAGAGTCCCCTGTCAGAGCGTTATGCAAGTGAGGAAATGCAGTACATTTTTTCACCGGATATGAAATTCCGAACCTGGAGAAAACTGTGGATTGCCCTTGCAGAGACGGAGAAGGAGCTGGGACTTCCCATTACCCAGGAACAGATTGACGAACTGAAAGCCCATGCAGAAGACATTAATTATGAAGTGGCCAAAGAGCGGGAACGCCAGGTACGTCATGATGTCATGTCCCATGTATACGCTTACGGAGTGCAGTGCCCCAAGGCGAAGGGAATTATTCATCTGGGAGCGACTTCCTGTTATGTGGGCGATAATACGGATATGATTGTGATGAGAGAGGCTCTGGAGCTGGTTCGCCGGAAACTGGTGAACGTGATTGCCGAACTGGCCAAGTTTGCAGATTCCTATAAGGAACAGCCCACCCTGGCATTTACCCATTTCCAGCCGGCCCAGCCTACAACGGTAGGAAAGAGAGCTACCCTCTGGACCCAGGAATTTTTAATGGATCTGGAAGATCTGGAATATGTGTTAAGTACTCTGAAGCTGTTGGGATCCAAGGGCACAACAGGAACGCAGGCCAGCTTTCTGGAGCTGTTTGACGGGGATCAGGAGACCATTGACAAGATTGATCCGATGATTGCCGAGAAGATGGGATTCAAAGACTGCTATCCGGTATCGGGACAGACATATTCCCGTAAGGTAGATACCAGAGTGCTGAATGTACTGGCAGGAATTGCCGCCAGCGCCCATAAGATGTCCAACGACATCCGCCTTCTGCAGCATTTGAAAGAAGTAGAGGAGCCTTTTGAAAAGAGCCAGATCGGTTCTTCGGCCATGGCTTATAAAAGAAATCCCATGCGGAGCGAGAGAATTGCCTCTCTGTCCCGTTATGTGATGGTAGACGCTTTAAATCCGGCCATTACTTCTGCGACACAGTGGTTCGAGAGAACACTGGATGATTCCGCCAATAAGCGTCTGAGTATTCCGGAAGGGTTCCTGGCCATTGACGGAATTCTGGATCTGTGCCTGAACGTGGTAGACGGACTGGTGGTTTACCCGAAAGTAATTGAGAAACATATGATGGCAGAACTGCCCTTTATGGCAACGGAAAACATTATGATGGATGCGGTAAAGGCAGGGGGCGACCGTCAGGAACTCCATGAGAGAATCCGGGAACTGTCCATGGAAGCAGGAAAGACGGTGAAGGCAGAGGGAAAAGACAATAACCTTCTGGAACTGATTGCACAGGATCCGGCATTTAATCTCACACTCGACGAGCTGAAAAAGGCGATGGATCCTTCCAGATATGTGGGACGTGCCCCCATTCAGGTAGAAAAGTTCCTGAAAAATGTGGTTTCTCCGGTACTGGAGGAGCATAAAGAGCTGTTGGGTGTAAAAGCAGAAATCTTTGTCTGACAGACAAATAGAATACAGTTTGACAGAGTATAAACACAAGGAGGAAAAGTGTATGATTAAAGCAGTAGTTGGAGCAAACTGGGGAGATGAGGGAAAAGGAAAGATTACGGACATGCTGGCACAGGAAGCAGACATTATTGTCCGGTTTCAGGGAGGTGCAAATGCAGGACATACCATCGTCAATGATTATGGGAAGTTCGCACTTCATACTCTGCCGTCCGGTGTGTTTTACAATCATACAACCAGCGTAATCGGAAACGGTGTGGCGCTGAATATCCCTGTGTTTTTTAAAGAGTATCAGGAAGTGGTTGACCGCGGTGTTCCGGCGCCGAAGATTAAAATTTCTGACCGTGCCCAGATTGTAATGCCTTATCACATTCTGTTTGACCAGTATGAAGAGGAACGTCTGGCCGGGAAATCCTTCGGATCCACCAAGTCGGGAATTGCGCCCTTTTATTCTGATAAATATGCGAAAATCGGATTCCAGGTCAGCGAGCTGTTTGAGACAGAAGCTTTAAAAGAGAAAATCAACCGGGTCTGCGAGACTAAGAACGTACTGTTAGAACACTTGTATCATAAACCCCTGTTAAATCCTGATGAGATTTTCCAGGAAATGATGAAATATAAAGAGATGGTGGCTCCTTATGTATGCGACGTTTCTCTGTATCTGTGGAACGCCTTAAAAGAAGGAAAAGAGATCCTGCTGGAAGGCCAGCTCGGCTCTTTAAAAGATCCGGATCACGGTATTTATCCTATGGTTACGTCTTCTTCCACCCTGGCTGCTTATGGGGCTATCGGAGCAGGCGTGCCGCCATATGAAATTAAGAAAATCATTACGGTATGCAAAGCCTATTCCAGCGCAGTGGGAGCCGGAGCTTTTGTATCTGAAATTTTCGGAGAAGAGGCAGACGAGCTTCGCCGCCGGGGAGGCGACGGAGGCGAATACGGCGCTACCACCGGACGTCCCAGACGTATGGGCTGGTTTGACTGTGTAGCATCCAAATACGGCTGCCGTATGCAGGGAACCACAGACGTAGCGTTTACCGTGCTGGATGTGCTGGGCTATCTGGAAGAGATTCCTGTTTGTGTGGGATATGAAATTGACGGAGAAGTTACCACGGAATTCCCGACCACAGGAAAACTGGAGAAAGCGAAACCGGTGCTGGAAGTGCTTCCGGGATGGAAAGAAGACATCCGCGGTATCCGTAAATATGAAGATCTTCCGGAGAACTGCCGTAAGTATGTGGAGTTTGTGGAGAAACAGATTGGTTTCCCGATTACCATGGTATCCAATGGACCGGGAAGAGACGATATTATTTATCGCTAAAGAGCAGACCGCTGCAGAAAAGAAACCTTCTGCAGCGGTTTTATTCAATTCTTAAAGGAGGAAGCAGATGAGAGGAAAACGGGAGCGGATGTTCGCTCTGGCCGGCGTGGTGTTTTTGATCCTGGGGGCTCTTAGCACCCTTATTTTTGCAGTGACTGACGATCCGGCCACTATGACGAAATTTAAAATTTCTCTGGCCTTTATGATTGTGGTGCCGGTGGTGTTTTATGCATTTATTTTAGCCGAGCGCAGATGGGGCAGGAACAGAGAGGAAGCAGTACCCGCAGGAGAAATCCGGTCAGTGATTTTCGATGTGGGGATGGTACTGGTGGATTTTGACTGGAGAGGCTATCTGAAACAGCAGGGCTTTGAAAAAGAGAAAGAAGAGAAGCTGGCTGCGGCAATTTTTGAAAGTCCGGTCTGGGAAGAGCGGGATCAGGGACTGCTGGAAAATGAGGAATACGAGGAGAAATTTGTACAGAATGCCCCCGAGTATGAAAGGGACATACGGCGTATTTTAAGAGAAGACGGAAAGACGATCCGGGTGTTTGACTATGCCCAAAGCTGGGTGAAGTATCTGAAATCGAAAGGGTACCGGCTGTACATTCTGTCTAATTTCAGTGATAATATGTTAAGACAGGTCAGAAAGGATATGACCTTCCTGGAGTATATGGACGGGATTGTTTTTTCCTGTGAAGTAAAAGAAGTAAAACCAAAAGAGGAAATCTACCGGATTCTGCTGGATACTTATGGAATCCGGCCGTCTCAGGCCGTTTTCCTGGATGACCGCAGGGAAAATATCCAGGCGGCAGAAAAACTGGGAATCCACGGCATTTGTTTTAAGAACTTTAAGCAGGCCGTAAAAGAACTGGAGAAATTAGGAGTAAAATAACAGAACGCCTATAAAGGCAGGCGTTCCGTATGTTCCAGGAAATAGTCACGGATCAGAGTAACCCCTCCCAGTAAAATAGCGGTATCCTGCAGTCTGGAGGGAACCAGGCGGCAGTGCTTCTTCATGGAATTGGCCAGACAGTCGGTAATCTGCTGACACAACTGGGGAAAGTACATGGTAAAGGCGCTGTTTATAACAATCATTTCCGGATTTAATATCTGAAGGATATTATTAACGCCCACGGACAGATAGGTAACGAAATCATCGGCAGTGGAAAGGGCGTCAGCATCTTTTTTCTGATAGAGAACGGCAAACTCTTCAATGGAGATCTGCCGTCCTTTTTTTTGGGATAATTCCTTTAAAAGGGCGGTTTCCGAAGCATATTGTTCCAGACATCCCCGATTTCCGCAGGGACACTGCCGTCCCCGGATCTGGATAATGGAATGGCCGAACTCCCCGGCGTAGCCGTCCTGACCCTTTAAAAGCTGACCCTTCATATAAATACCCAGTCCGATTCCTGCATGGACACTGATATTGACCAGGTTCTCACAGGAAAAGGCAAAGGCGTGTTCGCCCAATACAGAGAGATTGGCTTCGTTTTCCAATTGAACCGGGCAGTGAAATTTCTCCTGCAGTGCAGCGGCAAAGTCAATTCCACTGTAGGGAGAATAGGGGATGAAGACGGGACGGTTTTCATGAACCACTCCGTGAAGCCCCAGACTGATTCCCACCAGGCCGTAAGGGGAGGGCGGAAGTACCGCCAGGGACTGAGTAATCAGGGAAATCAGACGGGGGAGAATCGTTTCCCGATCCGTATGGTTTTCCGTGCGTTTTAAAGCGCAGTGCTCCCCGGCCAGATTAGAGGTCAGAAGGGTAATGTATTCCGGAGACAAATCAATGGACAAAATATGCCCGCAGTCGGCGTTCAGCTTCAGCAAGATGGGTTTACGCCCTTTTTTTGTCTGTTCGTTTCCGATTTCTATGAGAAGGCCGGCGTCCAGAAGAGACTGTACAATAGAAGAGATGGTCGCCTTGGTCAGTCCTACCCTGGAGGCAAGAGCCGCCCGGGAAATGGGGCCTTCCTTCAGAACCGTCCGGATCACAAGCCTGGTATTTAAATTGCGGATTAATTCTTTACTTCCTGTAATCATGGTTTTCTCCTTTTCCTGTAGTATACCACAATTAGTTTAATAAATAAACAAATAAAATTGAAAAGGGGTTGAAATATTTGAAATAAGTGGTAAAATAAGCATAAAGTTTAATGACTGAACTAATTAAAAAGTATGAGAAAAAGGAGAAAACGCGATGAGTAATATGCCGGAAATCAAACTGGGAATTGTAGCTGTAAGCAGAGACTGTTTTCCAAAGGAACTGTCCGAAAACAGAAGAAAGGCCGTAGCCGCTGCATACAAAGGAGAACTGTATGAATGTCCTACTGTCGTGGAAAGCGAAGTGGATATGCAGAAAGCTTTAAAAGAAGTTCGTGAAGCCGGATGCAATGCCTTAGTTGTCTATCTTGGAAACTTCGGACCGGAAACAGCAGAAACACTTATGGTGAAATATTTCCATGGTCCCTGCATGGTTGTTGCCGCAGCAGAGGAAACAGGAGACAATCTGGTACAGGGCCGGGGAGACGCTTACTGCGGAATGCTCAATGCCAGCTATAACCTGAAACTGAGAAATCTGAAAGCGTATATACCGGAATACCCGGTGGGAACAGCAGAAGAAGTGGCTCAGATGATGGAAGAATTCCTTCCTGTTGCAAGAGCGATTGTGGCCATTAAGAATCTGAAAGTCATCAGCTTCGGACCACGCCCCCAGGATTTCCTGGCATGCAACGCACCCATTAAACGTCTCTACGATCTGGGAATTGAAATTGAAGAAAATTCAGAGCTGGATTTATTCGAAGCCTACCACAAACACGACGGAGATCCCAGAATTCCTGAAGTTGTGGCCGATATGGAAAAAGAGCTGGGAGAAGGCAATCAGAAACCGCAGATTCTGCCGAAACTGGCTCAGTATGAACTGACCTTGTTAGACTGGGTAGAACAGCACAAAGGTTCCAGAAAATATGTGACCATTGCCGGAAAGTGCTGGCCGGCCTTCCAGACTCAGTTCGGATTTGTTCCCTGTTATGTAAACAGCCGCCTGACGGCAAAGGGAATCCCGGTTTCCTGTGAAGTGGACATCTGGGGAGCAGTCAGTGAATTTATCGGAACGGTAGTCAGCCGGGATACAGTGACCTTACTGGATATTAACAACTCTGTACCGGCCGATATGTATGAGTCCGAAATCAAAGGGAAATTTAATTACACCTTAAAAGATACCTTTATGGGATTCCACTGCGGAAACACAGCGTCCGGAAAACTTTCTTTCTGCTCCATGAAATATCAGATGATCATGGCCAGAACCCTGCCGGAAGAAGTGACCCAGGGAACCTTAGAGGGAGATATTATTCCGGGAGATATTACCTTCTTCCGCCTTCAGAGTACTTCCGACGCAAAACTGAGAGCTTACATCGCTCAGGGCGAAGTTCTGCCGGTGGCTACCCGTTCCTTCGGAGCTATTGGAATCTTTGCAATTCCGGAGATGGGACGTTTCTACCGTCATGTTCTGGTAGAGAAAAACTATCCCCATCACGGAGCAGTGGCCTTCGGCCATTTCGGAAAAGAGCTTTACGAAGTATTTAAATACATAGGAATTGAAGTAGAAGAAATTAATTATAATCAGCCAAAAGAAGTTCGTTATCCGACGGAAAATCCGTTTGCTTAAGCAGAAAGGGGAAGGCTATGTATTACATCGGCGTAGATTTGGGCACCTCTGCCGTGAAACTTCTGTTGATGAAAGAGGACGGGAAAATTGAAAATGTGGTTTCCGAAGAGTATCCCCTGTATTTTCCCCGGGAGGGATGGTCCCAGCAGAATCCCCGGGACTGGTGGGAACAGACGGTTCTGGGAATCCGTAAGCTGACGGAAGGATTTGATAAAAGTCAGGTGGCCGGAATCAGTTTCGGAGGACAGATGCACGGGCTGGTGGTTCTGGATGAGAACGACCAGGTTATCCGTCCGGCCATTCTCTGGAATGACGGCAGAACCCAGGAAGAAACCGAATATCTGAACCGGGAGATAGGAAAAGAAAATCTGTCTGCGTATACTGCCAATATTGCTTTTGCCGGATTTACAGCGCCTAAGTTGCTGTGGATGAGAAAGCAGGAACCGGAAAATTTCTCAAAAATAGCAAAGATCATGCTGCCCAAAGACTATCTGGCTTACCGGATGACAGGGGTTCACAGCACCGATTATTCCGATGCGTCCGGGATGCTTTTGCTGGATGTGAAGAACAGGCGCTGGTCTGAGCCGATGATGGAAATCTGCGGAATCAGCAGAGAACAGCTTCCGGATTTATATGAAAGCTATGAGGTTACCGGAACTCTTACAAAGGAAGCGGCAAAGGAGCTGGATCTGCCAAAGACCTGTAAGGTAGCGGCCGGGGCGGGAGACAACGCCGCCGCTGCTGTGGGAACCGGAACCGTGGGAGAAGGAAAATGCAATGTCTCTCTGGGAACCAGCGGAACCATCTTTATTTCCAGCAGAGAGTTTCAGGTGGACAGTCATAACGCCCTCCATGCCTTTGCCCATGCGGACGGCCATTACCATTTAATGGGATGTATGTTAAGCGCAGCTTCCTGCAACAAATGGTGGATGGATGAGATTATCCGGACCAAAGAATATGGGAAAGAACAGGAAAAGATTCAGGAACTGGGGAACAATCATGTGTATTTCCTCCCTTATCTGATGGGAGAGCGTTCCCCCCATAACGATCCGAAGGTGAGAAGCATGTTCCTTGGAATGTCTATGGATACTACCAGGGAGGATATGACCCAGGCGGTACTGGAAGGGGTTGCCTTTGCTATCCGGGATTCTCTGGAAGTGGCGAAAGCCCTGGGAATTGCCGTAACCCGTACCAATATCTGCGGCGGGGGAGCAAAAAGCCCTCTCTGGAAAAAAATCATGGCAAATGTCTTAAGGATACCGGTGGATATTGTAAAAGAGGAAGAAGGGCCGGCTCTTGGCGGGGCCATGCTTGCAGCCGTAGCCTGTAAAGAGTACGCGACTGTAGAAGAAGCAGCGCAAAAAATCGTAAAGATTGTCGATACCGTATACCCGGATCCGGAATTGATGGAACGTTATGAGAAAAGATACCAAAGTTTTGTCCGGTTATATCCGGCTGTACGGGGACTTTTCTGAATAAAAAAGTAATTAAAACGGAAAAAACAAAAGCACAATCAGAATTTGGTTGTGCTTTTGTCTTTTTCTATTTAAAATAATGGTTAGAAAGGTTCTCGGCGATTGGTACGTCCTACCAGATAATCCACAGAAGTATGATAATAATTGGCAAGGCGTATCATAGTTTCAATAGGAATATTGCGAGTACCGTTTTCATAGTGAGAATATGTCCGTTGAGAAATATGAAGGTATTCACTGATTTCCTTCTGAGTAAGATCAGCGTCTTCTCTTAGATTTTTCAAACGTTCATATTTCATAACCTCACCTCATGAAAGAGTATATCCCAGAACAATTTGTTCTATTGCGAATTGGAACAAAATGGTCTAAAATGGAAGGAAGGAGGAAGAATTCATGAAAGAAAAGGATTTTGTACAGGAGCTCTATCAGGTTTTAAACCGTACCAGAAGAATTCACATTGAGACTTTAATTATTGACGACAGAACAGAAATTCCGGATCTGCTGGTGGAATTAAGCTCCGGTGAAAAATTTTCAATTAGTGTTAAAAAGCTTGAGAATATTATATTTTAGTTAATTCTTATCTTATTTCTGAAATTCCGGACTTTCGTCCCCAAGATCCCATGAAGCTGCTTGAAAATTGAATAGAAAACAGAAAGGAAAATGGAATGTTTAGTAAAGTATTATCTGCATCCATTCTGGGGATGGAAGTTTGCCCTGTCCAGGTGGAAGCAGACATCAGCAACGGCCTTCCTTCTTTTATCATGGTCGGATATGTATCAAGTCAGGTAAAAGAAGCCCAGGACCGGGTGAAAACCGCGTTAAAAAACACGGGCATCTATCTCCCGCCCAAAAAGATTACGGTAAACTTTTCCCCCTCTAATATAAAGAAAGAAGGCGCCGGCTTTGATCTCCCTGTGGCCGCCGCTGTACTGGCCGCCGCCCAGCTCTATCCGGGCCAGAGGCTGGAGGGGATGTTTCTGGCCGGGGAGCTGAGTTTAAGCGGAAAGGTCAACGGCATATGGGGAATCCTGCCCATGGTTGCCAAAGCCAGAGAACTGGGCTGCCATACCTGTCTCATTCCCCGGGAAAATGTAAAAGAAGGGAGAATGATAGAAGGCATTCGGGTTATCGGCATTTCTTCGGTAAAAGAAATGCTGGACTATCTGAGAGGAAAAGAGATTCCCAGTGTCCCTTTGCAAAAGGAAAAGGCCCCTGAAGAGACATACCGGGAGGATTTCTCCCACATTCAGGGACAGGCAGCGGCGAAAAGAGCGCTGGAAATTGCAGTCAGCGGGTTTCACAATCTGCTTCTGGTGGGGCCTCCCGGCTGCGGAAAAAGTATGATGGCCCGCTGTGTGCCGTCCGTCTTTCCTCCCTTAAGCCGGGAAGAATCTCTGGAGCTTACAAGAATCTACAGTATTGCAGGCCTTTTGTCCGCCGAAAATCCTGTGATGAGGAACCGTCCTTTTCGGGCGCCTCATCATACGGCTTCGCCTCAGGCCATGGCCGGAGGCGGAAGAATTCCCAGACCGGGAGAGATCACCCTTGCCCACAGAGGCGTCCTCTTTTTAGACGAGATGCCGGAATTTTCCAGAGGGAGTCTGGAGATTCTCAGACAGCCTCTGGAAGAGAAGAAAATCCGGCTTTCCAGAGCCAGCGGGACCTATACGTTTCCCGCGGACTTTCTGCTTCTGGCTGCCATGAATCCCTGCCCCTGCGGGCATTATCCGGACGTGGAGCGGTGCAGCTGCACCCGGCAGGAAATCGAAAGGTATACAAAGAAAATCAGTCATTCCCTGTTAGAGCGCATGGATTTATGTGTGGAGACAATGCCTGTGAAGTTTCAGGAGGCGGCCGCAGGAAGAAAAGAGGAGACGTCCCGGGAAATCCGAAAGAGGGTGGAGCGGGTGCATCAGATTCAAAGTGAGAGATACAAGGATAGGAGTATCCGGTTTAACGGGGAGCTGTCTGCAGCGGATATTTCCAGGTACTGCAGTCTGTCGGCAGAAGGAAAAATCCTGATGGAGCAGGCCTATGAGAGTCTGCATCTGAGCGTACGCTCCTATCACAGAGTCTTAAAAACAGCCAGAACCATTGCCGACATGGAGGAGAGAGAAGAGATTGGCGTAAGCCATTTAACAGAGGCGCTGACGTACCGGATGTCCGGCTTTAGGAGCTGGGAGTAGGAAAGAGGAGGATGAGAATAATATGGAAGAAATGCAGAGCAGACGCATAGAATGTATTACCCGCCGGGACCGGAGATACCCGGAGAGAATGAGAGAATTGCCGGACATGCCCGAGAGAATCTATGTTCTGGGAAATCTTCCCCGGGACGATGTTCCCTCCATTGCCATTATCGGAGCCAGAAAATCCAGTTACTATGGAAGATCCCAGGCGTCTGCCTACGCCCGGTACTTCAGCAGTCTGGGGATCCAGGTAATCAGCGGTATGGCTCTGGGGATTGACGGAGAAGCACATCGGGGCGCTCTGGAGGCCGGGACTCCCACCTATGCAGTATTGGGATGCGGGGTGGATGTCTGCTATCCCCGATCCAATGAGATACTTTACCAAAAGATCCAACAGAAGGGAGGAATCATCAGTGAACAGCCGCCCGGACAGGGAGCCAGACCCGGATTTTTTCCCCTGCGCAACCGAATCATCAGCGCCCTGGCCGATGTGATCTTAGTGATCGAGGCAAGAGAAAAAAGCGGTTCCTCCATTACGGTCAACTATGCCCTGGAACAGGGAAAGGCAGTGTATGCCCTGCCGGGGCCGGTGGGGAAGGAGCTGAGCGTGGGGTGCCACAGGCTGATCGACGAGGGTGCAGGGATTGCCTACACTCCGGAAATTATCCTGAGAGAATGGGAACATAAGACGAAAAAAGAAGAAAACCCTCTGAAAAAAAAGAAGATAGGACTTGCAGGAGATAGGGATTTGGTGTATAGTGTACTCGATTTACAACCCAAAAGTCTGAATGAACTGGCCAAAAAGTCTCAGATGTCTTTACAGAAAACAGCGCAGGCCTTAATAGAGCTGGAACTTTTGGGCATGATAACTGAAGTTGGCAAAAATTATTATAGAAGGAATCCGTAAGAATGAGAAGAAAAGCTGGAAACAGCTTTGTAGATTCCATGATTACAGGAGAGGTAACATGGCAAAATATCTGGTAATCGTTGAGTCACCGGCTAAGGTGAAAACAATTAAGAAGTTTTTAGGAAGTAATTATGAGGTGGAAGCCTCTAACGGGCATGTAAGAGATTTGCCCAAAAGTCAGTTGGGAATTGATATTGAAAATGATTATGAACCGAAATATATTACAATCCGGGGAAAGGGAGAACTTCTGGCAAAGCTGCGTAAATCAGCAAAAAAGGCCGATAAAATCTACCTGGCCACCGACCCTGACCGGGAGGGAGAGGCGATCTCCTGGCATCTTACCAAGGCTTTGAAAACAGAAGAAGACAAAATGTACCGGATTTCTTTCAATGAAATCACGAAATCCGCTGTAAAAGCTTCCATTAAACAGGCCAGAGACATTGATATGAATCTGGTGGACGCCCAGCAGACAAGACGAATCGTAGACCGGATGGTGGGATATACCATCAGTCCGATTCTGTGGGCCAAAGTAAAACGGGGATTAAGCGCAGGAAGGGTCCAGTCTGTTGCTCTTCGGATTATAGCTGACCGGGAAGAAGAGATTAATTCTTTTATTCCCGAGGAGTACTGGAGCCTGGAGGGAGATTTTCACCTGAAAGGGGAGAAGAAACCTCTGACTGCCAAGTTCTACGGAACCGATAAGAAAATTGTGATTCGAAACAAAGAAGAGATGGATGAACTCCTGGAAGAGTTAAAAAACGTTTCCTATGAAATTACAGAAGTAAAGAAAGGAGAGCGGATGAAAAATGCCCCTCTTCCCTTTACCACCAGTACCTTACAGCAGGAAGCTGCCAAAACTCTGAATTTTTCCACCCAGAAGACCATGCGTCTGGCACAGCAGCTTTATGAAGGAATTGACATTAAAGGGAACGGAACCGTTGGTTTAATTACCTACCTGCGTACAGATTCCACCAGAATTTCTGAAGAGGCAGATGCAGCAGCCAGAGAATACATTCAGGAAGAGTATGGAGAGGAATACGTGATGGCAGCCCCCAAAAGCGGCAGTAAGGATAAGAAAATCCAGGACGCCCATGAGGCTATCCGTCCCACGGACATCCGCCGTCTTCCCCTTTTGATAAAGGAATCCTTAAGCCGGGATCAGTACCGTCTGTATCAGCTCATCTGGAAACGGTTTGCAGCCAGCAGAATGAGCCCTGCCAGATACGAGACGACTTCTGTGAAAATTTCAGGAGGAAAGTACCGTTTCACCGTATCTGCATCGAAGATAAAATTTGACGGATTTATGTCCGTCTATACCCAGGAAGAAGACAAAAAGAAAGAGGGCAACCTGCTGTCAAAAACCCTGGAAAAAGGCATGACCCTTACTTTAAAAGAACTGCTTCCGGAACAGCACTTTACGCAGCCTCCCGCTCACTATACAGAGGCTTCTCTGGTAAAGACTCTGGAAGAGCTGGGAATCGGGCGCCCAAGCACGTATGCGCCTACCATCACTACGATTTTAAGCAGACATTATGTGTCAAAAGAGAATAAGAACCTCTATATTACAGAACTGGGCGAAGTTGTAAATAATATTATGAAGCAGGCCTTCGCCAGCATTGTGGATGTGAACTTTACGGCAACCATGGAAGGACTTCTGGACTGTGTGGCAGAAGGAACTGTACAGTGGAAAACGGTGGTCCGCAACTTTTACCCGGATTTGAAAAAAGATGTGGACGCAGCCCAGGAAGAACTGGAAAAAGTGGATATTGCAGATGAAGTCACGGATGTAATCTGTGAGAACTGCGGAAGAAACATGGTGATTAAATACGGCCCCCACGGACGTTTTCTGGCCTGTCCCGGTTTTCCCGAGTGCCGCAACACAAAGCCGTATTACGAGAAGATAGGAGTGGCCTGTCCCCAGTGCGGCAAAGAGGTGGTAATGAAGAAGACCAAGAAGGGCCGCCGCTATTACGGATGCGAAAACAATCCGGAGTGCGATTTTATGTCCTGGCAGAAACCTTCTGCTAAAAAATGTCCGAAATGTGGAAACTATATGGTAGAAAAAGGAAATAAACTGGTCTGCAGCCAGGAAAACTGCGGCTATGTGGAAACAGTTTCCGAAAAGAAATAGAACTTCCAAAAGAGGAGAGTCTGATAAGTCAGACTCTTCTTTTAATGTAAGGAATATATATAATTTAAAAAAAAGAAATAAAATTCTGAAAAGTGACAAAAAATATATTGCATTTTCAAACGAAAAAGAGTAAGATGATTATATAGTATTATAATTGTAAAGTATTAAGAAAGGAGGCCACGAATGAGCGTTCAACTGTTAGACAAAACTAGAAAGATTAACAAACTTTTACACAATAGCAATTCCAGTAAAGTGGTGTTTAACGACATTTGTCAGGTCTTAATGGAAACCTTAAGTTCCAATATTCTGGTTATGAGTAAGAAAGGGAAAGTACTGGGAGTCAGTCTGTGTCCGGGAGTGGAAGAAATTACAGAATTGATTGAAGATAATGTGGGCGGTTTTGTGGATCAGCTCTTAAATGAGAGATTTCTGGGAGTTTTGTCTACAAAGGAAAACGTGAATCTTCAGACACTGGGATTTGAACATGTTTCACCCTCCTATCAGGGAATTATCAATCCCATTGACATTGCCGGAGAAAGACTGGGAACCGTGTTCATGTACCGCAACGATAAACCTTACGATATTGAAGATATTATAGTCAGCGAATACGGTACTACGGTAGTTGGCCTGGAAATGATGCGCGCGGTACATGAGGAGAATGCAGAAGAAGATCGGAAACAGCAGGTAGTGAAATCCGCTTTCAACACGTTGTCATTTTCTGAACTGGAAGCAATCATTCACATTTTTGACGAGCTGGACGGAGATGAAGGCATTCTGGTGGCAAGCAAGATAGCAGATCGGGTAGGAATCACCCGTTCCGTGATTGTAAATGCCCTCAGAAAGTTTGAAAGCGCCGGGGTGATTGAATCCCGTTCTTCCGGTATGAAGGGAACGTACATTAAAGTTTTAAACGAAGTAATTTTTGACGAGCTGGAAGAGATTAAGGCACAGAGAAATAAAAAAGCATAACAGAACATGCAGAATACCAAAGAGGATCAGAACATGAAATGTCTGGTCCTTTCTCTTTGTCTTCATAGATTTTTTATAAATTTATTTGAAAAATGAGAAAAAATGAGAATTACAAAGAATATAAGAGATTAAAAGAGTATATAATGAAAATGGTAGGGTTGTAAGGAGTTGCAGAAAAACGATAAATTCACTAATATTAATCACAGAGTTAGCACTCACCTAAAATGAGTGCTAGTAAAGTCAGAGATTTAAAAGGAGGAAATAGATTATGAAGTTGGTACCATTAGGAGACAGAGTTGTATTAAAACAGTTAGAAGCAGAAGAAACAACAAAATCAGGAATTGTATTGCCGGGACAGGCACAGGAAAAGCCGCAGCAGGCAGAAGTAGTAGCAGTAGGACCGGGCGGCATGGTTGACGGAAAAGAAGTAAAGATGGAAGTGGCTGCAGGCGATCAGGTAATCTATTCCAAATATGCCGGTACCGATGTGAAGATGGATGGCGAAGAATATATTATTGTAAGACAGAGCGACATTTTAGCAGTAGTTAAATAAGAAAAGATCAGGAGGAAACAGCAATGGCAAAAGAAATCAAATACGGGGCAGAAGCAAGAGCAGCCCTGGAAAGCGGCGTAAATAAATTAGCAGATACAGTAAGCGTAACACTGGGACCGAAAGGAAGAAACGTAGTGCTGGATAAAGCCTTCGGCGCTCCGCTGATTACCAACGACGGTGTTACCATTGCAAAAGAAATCGAACTGGAAGACGGATTTGAAAACATGGGAGCACAGCTCATTAAAGAAGTTGCTTCCAAGACAAACGATGTAGCCGGCGACGGTACTACCACAGCAACTGTTTTAGCTCAGGCAATGGTACATGAAGGAATGAAGAACCTGGCAGCAGGCGCAAACCCGATCATTCTGAGAAAAGGAATGAAGAAGGCTACAGAGAAAGCCGTAGAAGCGATTGAAAACATGAGTAAAAAAGTAAGCGGCAAGAAACAGATCGCAAACGTAGCTGCAATTTCCGCAGCTGACGAAAAAGTAGGCGAACTGGTTGCCGATGCAATGGAGAAAGTATCCAACGACGGCGTTATTACCGTAGAAGAATCCAAGACTATGCATACAGAACTGGATTTAGTAGAAGGTATGCAGTTTGACAGAGGTTATATCTCCGCTTACATGTCCACAGATATGGAAAAAATGGAAGCGGTTCTGGAAGATCCGTACATCCTGATCACAGATAAGAAGATCAGCAACATTCAGGAGCTGCTTCCTCTGTTAGAGAAAGTGGTTCAGGCAGGCGCCAAACTGCTGATCATTGCAGAAGATGTGGAAGGAGAGGCTCTGACCACCTTAATCGTTAACAAATTAAGAGGTACTTTCCAGGTAGTAGCTGTAAAAGCACCGGGATACGGCGAAAGAAGAAAGGAAATGCTTCAGGATATTGCCATCTTAACAGGCGGTCAGGTTATTTCTGACGATCTGGGTCTGGATCTGAAAGAAGTAGATATGAATCAGCTTGGTCGTGCAAAATCTGTAAAAGTTGCAAAAGAGAACACCGTAATCGTTGACGGATGCGGAGACAAAGGAGAAATCTCCAACCGTGTTGCACAGATTCGCGCACAGATCGAAGAGACAAAATCTGATTTCGACAGAGAAAAATTACAGGAAAGACTTGCAAAATTAGCAGGCGGTGTTGCTGTTATCCGTGTAGGCGCTGCAACAGAGACAGAGATGAAAGAAGCGAAACTTCGTCTGGAAGACGCTTTAGCTGCTACCAGAGCTGCGGTAGAAGAGGGAATCATCGCAGGCGGTGGATCTGCTTATATTCACGCTGCAAAAGAAGTTGCGAAAATGGCAGCCGATCTGGAAGGTGATGAAAAGACAGGTGCAAACATCATCCTGAAAGCTCTGGAATCTCCGTTACACCACATTGTAGCCAACGCAGGTCTGGAAGGCGCAGTGATTATCAATAAAGTGAAAGAATCTGAAGTAGGCGTTGGATTCGATGCATATAAAGAAGAATATGTAGATATGGTGGAAGCCGGAATCCTGGATCCTACAAAGGTTACAAGAAGCGCTCTGCAGAACGCTACCAGCGTTGCATCTACATTACTGACAACAGAAGCTGTAGTTTCTACAATTAAAGAAGAAACTCCTGCAATGCCGGCCGGAAATCCCGGAATGGGCATGATGTAATAAAAAAGTAAGAATATGGCTGTTGCGAATTTTTCGCAACAGCTTCTTTCTTTTTGTGATTTGTGTTACACTATACAGAAAGAAAAATACATAAGGAGTAACGGCTATGGGAGATTTGTATTCAGAATTGTTAGTGAAAAAAGAAAAGACGGGCAAAGATACGGGACTTCGGGTGCTGGTCATCGGGGCGGCCGTGGTCTGTTTCCTGATTGGTTTCTTTTACAGCATGTATTTCCTGATTCCGGCAGTCCTTCTGGGGGCAGGATCCTATTTTGTCTATCAGAGAACCGATTTGGAGTTTGAATATCTCTATGTGAACGGGGATCTGGATATTGATAAGATTATGGCCAAAGTAAAAAGAAAGAAGGGAGAGTCCCTGAATATGAGCCAGACAGAAATTGTAGCTCCGGTGGGCTCTCACAGACTGGACTCTTACAAAAGAGGAAGCGTGCAGGTAAAAGACTATTCCTCCGGAAATCCCTCCCATAAACGGTATGCAGTGATATACCGGGGAGACGGACAGACCAGAGAAATTATCATTGAACCGGACGAAGATCTGATTCAGAAAATGAAATACAGCGCGCCGGGCAAGGTTTTTTTCGATTGACACCATTTGAGATTTTTGTTACACTATGGAACAATAACAATTTAAATTAAACAATATACCACACAAGGGAGGAAATGCAATGGGTACTATCATTGGCGAGGGCATTACATTTGACGACGTGCTGTTAGTTCCGGCATATTCAAAGGTAATTCCAAATCAGGTAGATGTCTCTACTTATTTAACAAAGAAGGTAAGGCTGAACATTCCTATGATGAGTGCAGGAATGGATACCGTTACAGAACACCGGATGGCAATTGCAATGGCCAGACAGGGAGGAATTGGAATTATCCATAAAAATATGTCCATCGAGGCGCAGGCAGAAGAAGTTGACAAAGTAAAGCGTTCAGAAAATGGAGTTATCACCGATCCATTTTTCCTGTCTCCAGAGCACACCTTACAGGACGCAAATGAGTTAATGGCGAAATTCAGAATTTCCGGAGTGCCGATCACAGAAGGAAAGAAACTGGTGGGAATCATTACAAACCGGGATCTGAAATTTGAAGAGAATTTCAACCGGAAGATTAAGGAATGTATGACATCAGAGGGGTTAATTACGGCGAAAGAAGGAGTAACCCTTGAAGAAGCGAAGAAAATTCTTGCAAGATCCAGAAAGGAAAAACTTCCTATTGTTGACGATGATTTTAATCTGAAAGGATTAATTACCATCAAGGATATTGAAAAACAGATTAAATATCCTTTATCGGCAAAAGACGGCCAGGGACGTCTCTTGTGTGGAGCAGCGGTTGGAATTACCGCTAATGTACTTGCCAGGGTAGATGCACTGGTAAAGGCGAATGTGGATGTTATTGTAGTGGATTCCGCTCATGGTCATTCAGAAAATATTCTGAAAGCGGTTCGGGAGATCAAAGAGAATTATCCGGAAGTACAGGTAATCGCCGGAAATGTGGCAACCGGGGAAGCCACAAAAGCCCTGATTGAAGCAGGAGCAGACGCGGTGAAAGTGGGAATCGGACCGGGATCCATCTGTACAACCCGTGTGGTGGCAGGTATTGGCGTACCGCAGATTACAGCAGTGATGGACTGTTATGCAGTAGCAAAGGAATATGGAATTCCGATTATTGCAGACGGAGGAATTAAATATTCCGGAGATATGACGAAGGCCATTGCAGCCGGAGCCAACGTATGTATGATGGGAAGCATCTTCGCGGGCTGTGATGAAAGTCCGGGAACCTTTGAACTGTATCAGGGAAGAAAATATAAAGTATACCGTGGCATGGGCAGTATTGCAGCTATGGAGAACGGCAGCAAAGACCGTTATTTCCAGCAGGATGCAAAGAAACTGGTTCCGGAAGGCGTGGAAGGACGCGTGGCATATAAAGGCCATGTGGAAGACACCGTCTTCCAGTTAATCGGCGGTATCCGTTCAGGTATGGGATATTGCGGAGCAAAAGACATTGAAACGTTAAAAGAAACCGGAAAGTTTATTAAAATTACTGCAGCTTCTCTTAAAGAGTCCCATCCTCATGATATTCATATTACAAAGGAAGCGCCTAACTACAGCGTAGACGAATAAAGACAGGGGACTGTTGCAGAGTTTTATTCTGTAACAGTCCTTTTTTTGAAGGAATGACGGAAAATGCAAAAGAAACCAGACAGAAAGAAAAAGGGAAGAAAACCGGCATCCCAAAGATCCCGGAAGAAGAAAAAAGATAACCGGCTTCTCTATTTGCTGATAGGAGTCCTCTGTGTGGGAATGCTGGCGGCAGGAGGACTGATGATCCGGAAAATGGTGGATGTTTCCCGGGAACGGGAGGCCCGTATTCTGGCAGAGCTGGCAGCCCAGGAAAATGAAAGCGGGCCGGCGGTGTGGATGGAGCAGGGGGCGCCCTATATTGATGTGGAGCTTTTAACACCTAATGAATATTCCAGACCCCAGATTCCCATAGAGGAGATAAGGGGAATTGCCATTCACTATACGGCCAATCCGGGAGCAACAGCGATGAATAACCGGAATTATTTCGAAAATCTGAAGGATACCCATGAGACGAAAGTAAGCAGCCATTTTGTAGTGGGACTGGAGGGAGAAGTGGTACAGTGCATACCTACCAGCGAGATTTCCTATGCCACCAATTCCAGAAATGTGGATACGATTTCCATCGAATGCTGTCATCCCGACGAAACCGGACAGTTTAATGAAGCCACTTATGATTCTGTGGTAAAACTGACCGCCTGGCTGTGTCTGCGGTTCGGACTGGATACGGAGGATGTGATTCGCCATTACGATGTAACAGAGAAGAACTGTCCGAAATACTATGTGGAGCATCCCGACGCCTGGGAAGAGATGAAAGCAGACATCGGAAGACAACTGGAAGAAGACAAAAATCGGATCGGAAATGAAAATTAGGACTTGTAAAAAGAAATAACTTATTGTACTATAAAGACAGATTTGTACGACTGGCGGAAGTAGAAGAAACTACAGGGAGTACAAGGATGAATATGTGTCGACCGCCTGGGCAACCATTTAGAAGGTTATCCAGGCATTTTTTTATATCATAGGAAAGTATTTTATCAAAGGAGGAAGAAAATGGAAGTATTATCTTTGCAAAAAGAACTGAAAGAAAACGCATATCCGGGAAGGGGGATTGTCCTTGGACGTTCCGATGACGGAAAGTATGCAGTCGCCGCTTATTTTATTATGGGAAGAAGCGAAAACAGCAGAAACCGGGTCTTTGTGGAAGACGGGGAAGGTATCCGTACCCAGGCCTTTGATCCGGCCAAACTTACCGATCCCAGTCTGATCATCTACGCTCCGGTACGCGTACTGGGAAATAAAACCATTGTAACAAACGGGGATCAGACGGATACCATTTATGAAGGAATGGACAGACAGCTTACCTTTGAACAGTCTCTGCGCTGCCGGGAATTCGAGCCGGACGCTCCCAACTATACACCGCGTATTTCCGGAATCATGCATGTGGAAAACGGAAAATATAATTATGCAATGTCCATTTTAAAGAGCAATCACGGAGATCCGAAAGCCTGCAATCGTTATACCTTTGCCTATGAAAACGCTGTGGCAGGAGAAGGCCGTTTCATCCATACTTATAAAATGGACGGAAATCCTCTTCCAAGTTTTGAGGGAGAACCGAAACTGGTTGCCATTTCCGGAGACATTGACACCTTCGCTAAAGAAATCTGGGAAAGCTTAAATGAAGAAAACAAGGTATCCCTGTTTGTAAGATACATTGAGATTGAAACCGGAAAATACGAGAGCAGAATCATCAATAAAAATCAATAAGAGAGACAGGAGGAGACACACAATGAAAGAGCTGGAATTAAAATATGGATGCAACCCCAACCAGAAACCGTCGAAAATTTACAAAGCAGACGGCAAAGAACTGCCGATTCAGGTTCTGTCCGGAAGACCGGGATACATCAATTTCCTGGATGCCTTTAACGGCTGGCAGCTGGTACGGGATTTAAAAAAGGCTACCGGACTTCCGGCAGCGACTTCCTTTAAGCATGTATCTCCTGCAGGCGCCGCCATTGGCCTTCCCCTGACAGACGTTCTGGCAAAGATTTACTGGGTGGACGATATGGACTGGAAGAATTTCTCACCTCTGGCCTGCGCATATGCACGTGCAAGAGGCGCAGACAGAATGTCCTCTTTCGGAGATTTTATTTCCCTGTCTGATGTGTGCGATAAAGATACCGCCCTGTTAATTAAGAGAGAAGTCTCCGACGGCGTTATTGCTCCGGGATATACCGATGAAGCGCTGGCCATTTTAAAGGAGAAGAAAAAAGGCAATTATAACGTTATCCGGATTGATGAAAACTATGAGCCGGCTCCTCTGGAACATAAAGAAGTATTTGGAATCACCTTTGAACAGGGAAGACAGGATCTGGCCATTGACGACGCACTGATTTCCGATCTGGTAACAGAGAATAAGGAACTGCCCGAAGAAGCGAAACGGGATATGAAGGTGGCGCTGATTACTCTGAAATATACCCAGTCCAATTCGGTATGTTACGTAAAAGACGGACAGGCCATCGGCGTTGGGGCAGGACAGCAGTCCCGCGTACACTGTACCCGTCTGGCAGGACAGAAAGCAGACAACTGGTTTTTGCGTCAGTGCCCGAAGGTGCTGAATCTGCCTTTCCGTTCCGACGTAAGCCGTGCAGAGAGAGACAATGCCATTGACGTTTATATTGGCGAAGAATATATGGATGTTCTGGCGGACGGCGCCTGGGAGAATATTTTTACGGAAAAGCCGGAAATCTTTACCAGAGAAGAAAAGAGACAGTGGCTGGATAAACTGGAGGATGTGGTTCTGGGATCCGACGCCTTCTTCCCATTCAGCGATAATATTGAAAGAGCTTATAAAAGCGGCGTAAAATACATTGCAGAACCAGGCGGATCCGTAAGAGACGACGCAGTGATTGCAACCTGCAACAAATACCAGATGGTAATGGCGTTTACCAAAATCCGTTTGTTCCACCATTAAGGGAGGCGCTATGGAAGAGCTAAAGACACTGGAAGAAAGTCAGAAGTATTTCGGGGATTTTTTAAAGGAAAATAAAATTCAAAAGCTGCTCTGGGTATGCGGAAATTCCTGGAAAAACCAGAAACTGTGTCAGATTCTGGAAGAGACAGCCAAAGAGCAGAACGTATCTATTTTTTATTTTTCAGATTTTAAGCCGAATCCCACATACGATTCTGTGCTGGCAGGCCTTGGGTGCTATCGGGAGAACGGCTGCGACGCTATCGCCGCTGCCGGAGGAGGAAGCGCCCTGGATGTGGCAAAGTGTATTAAACTGTTTTCCACCATGGATGAAGAGATGGAGGCCCGTAAAGAGGGCAGTTATTTAAAACAGAAAAGCGCAGAAAATCATGTGCCTTTTTTAACCATTCCCACCACCGCCGGTACGGGAAGCGAGGCAACCCGTTATGCCATTATTTATTATAAGGGAGAAAAGCAGTCGGTCACAGAGGATCTACTGCTTCCTTCTCACGTAATTCTCTGTCCTGACGTTCTGGAAGGGCTGTCAGACTACCAGAGGAAAGCGACCATGCTGGACGTTCTCTGTCATGCAGTGGAATCTTACTGGGCTGTAAGTGCTGATGAAACCAGTCAGAATTATGCGGCAGAGGCCATGAAACTGCTTGTTGAGAACAAAGACGGTTATTTGGAGAATACCCGGGAAGGAAATGAGGGAATGCTGGAGGCAGCCAATCTGGCAGGAAAAGCCATCAATATTTCCAGAACTACAGTTCCCCATGCCATGTGTTATAAGATTACCTCTTTATTCGGCGCTTCTCACGGACATGCAGCCGCTTTATGTCTTCCGGTTGTATGGGAGTATATGCTGGATCATATGGAACAGGTGTCTTCGCCCAAAGGCCGGGCCTATGTACAGAAGAATTTTCAGGAACTTGCCCGCTGTCTGGGATGTGAAGAACCGAGAAAGGGAGTGCAGTGGATGAAAGATCTGCTGAAGGAATTAAAGATGGAAGTGCCGGCCATAAAAGAAGAACAGATGGAACTTCTGGTTTCTTCCGTAAATCCGGCAAGACTGAAAAATAATCCCGTGGCCTTTGACCGGGAAGACTTAAAGAAACTTTATGAAAATGTAGGGAATCTGTAATTTCCCATAATAGAAGAAGAGCCTCACAGACTGTAGACAGTTCTGTGAGGCTCTGCATTTCTCTGATTCTAAATAAATTTAACAGCCGTACCATAGGCCAGAATTTCTGCTGCTCCCTGGGTAATGGAATTGGTGGTATATCTTACGCAGATAATTGCATCGGCGCCCATGTTTTTGGCGTCGTCAACCATGCGGCCGGTAGCAATCTCTCTGGCATCCGTCATCATTTCATTGTAAGAAGTCAGTTCTCCTCCCACCAGGGTTTTGAAACTATTCATAATATCTTTTCCAACATGGACACTCTGAATAGTATTTCCCTTACATATTCCAAGTTCGGTATACTGTTTTCCCACCAGTTCATCTGTAGTTACAAGAATCATAACGCTCCCTCCAATCTTTCCGGATTTAAAATAATATAAATGTATTTTATCAGATACTTATTCCAGATTCAATTTTTTATTCAGGATATAATGGCTAATCAGGTAGTAAATGACACTGAAGATCACTGTCAGAATCACCAGGCCGATAAAGTAAGCAGTGAAGGAACGAATGACAGCCTCAGCAGCCGGAGACTGGGCTCCGATTTCTATCTGTGCGGAATAGATTTCTGTTTCCAGAAACAGATCTTTTCCCATAGTAACAAGGATTAAAACCAAAACCACTGCCTGATTAATAAAATACCAGAGCACATAGGACACGATGGATCCCAGAACCTTTTTCCCCGGGAAAAGACTTCCCAGAGAGATGGAACAGTACAGCTCCAGGATAGTGCTTATAAAACTGAAAATCACCAGGACAATCCCGAAAATGACAAAAGGAAGATAACCTGCCTTTATTGCCGTTTGAAACAGATCCAGGAAATCCCTGAAGAAATTGCGCTGGAACAAAATGCAGCAGGAAATCATCAGGATGAAAGCATCCAGCACACTCCACAAAAGGGCAATGATAAATTTAGACCACAGAAGCTGTCCTGAAGTTACGGGAAGCGTATTGGTCAGATACCCTTCATCCGTATAGATGTTCCGATAATAGCGGATAGCCAGATAAATGTAGGTGAAAAAGTAAATACAAACAATACTCAGGAAGAAAACAGTGGTATACAGACCGCCGAAAATTCCTTCCAAGGGTTTGGTCTGCAGGATGGTCATAATAAGAAATCCTGTGATACTTAAAAGAAAAACAACGGTATGGGTGATTCCCAGCATAGGGGAAACAGCCTTCCATTCATATTTTAACAATTTCTTTAACATTTATATACCTCCCGGAATAATTCGTCTACCGATTTTCCCTTCACAAACCGAATATCGTCTACAGCTTCATGAAGACGGATTTTGCCTTCGTGAATGAAGACCACTTCGTCTAAAATCGTTTCCACATCGGAAATTAAATGAGTAGAAATTAAAATGGTAGCATTTTCATCGTAATTATTAATAATGGTATTTAAAATGTAGTCTCTGGCGGCCGGGTCCACACCGGCGATGGGTTCATCCAGGCAGTAAAGTTTTGCCCGACGGCTCATGACCAGAACAAGCTGCAGTTTCTCTTTCGTTCCCTTGGACATGGTTTTAATCCGGGAGGAAAGATCGATGGAAAGCTTCTGCAGCATGTTTTCTGCCCGGCTCCGATCGAAATCTTCATAAAAATCTGCAAAGTAGTCAATCACCTGATAGACCCGCATATGTTCGTCCAGATAGGTGCGCTCCGGCAGATAGGAGACAATGGATTTGGTTTCCGCTCCGGGAGCTTTCCCGTCAATAAAGATTTCGCCGGAAGTGACGGTCAGAAGCCGGTTAATGATTTTAATCAGTGTGGTCTTTCCGCTTCCGTTGGGACCCAGAAGACCGATGATTTTACCGGATTCCAGGTTTAAATTAATGGAATTTAAAGCGGTTTTGTATCCGAATTTTTTGGATAAGTTTTTACATTCCAAAATGGTACTCATGATTTATCCTCCCTCAAGATTTTTTCGATTAGTTGCAGAGTTTCTTTTTTATCAAAGCCCATCTGATTCATTTTTTCCAGAAATTCCTGAATTTGGGTGGAAGCAAGGGTTTCCTTTAATTTCTCAATCATAGTAATGTCCTCCGTAATAAATCGTCCGCTGGTTCTCTGGGAATAGACCAGACCGGTTCTCTCCAGCTCCGAAAGGGCCTTCTGCATGGTATTGGGATTTACGGATGCGTCAGAGGCCAAATCCCTTACAGAAGGAAGTTTGTCTTTGGGTTTATAGCGTCCTGAAACAATATCCAGTTGAATTTTCTCAATGATTTGGGCGTAAATAGGACGGTTGGAATCTAAGTTCCATGTCATACATGCTCCTCCTTTCCTGTTTTTGTATTACTGTACTAAGTGATTAATACAATAATACAAGGGCGAGGAGATTTTGTCAATAGGGTTTTCAAAAATTTCATTCTGTATTAAAATGACATCAGAAAGGAAGCGGATATGATACAGAGAAGAAAGAAGAGAAGATACCCAGGAACCAAAAGGAAACCAAGGCGTTCTGCCAGAAGAGTTTCCAGAAAAATACAGGTAAGAAGGCAGAAAGCGGCTCTGGCCGCAGTGATAATGATTCTTCTGCTGGCTGTGATTTTTGTGGTAATAAGCAAAAAAGCGCCTTTACAGGAAAATCAGGAAGAGAAATATTACATTAATGCAGACTGTGAAGCTTACCGTCCCCAGGTGGAGGAAACTGCCGCCAGGTACGGGATGTCTTCCTATGTGGATTTGCTGATGGCTTTAATGATGCAGGAAAGCTCCGGACAGGGAAAAGATGTCATGCAGTCATCAGAAGGAAAGTATAATACCAAATATCCTCAGAAGCCCAATGGGATTACGGATCCGGAATATTCCATAGAATGTGGAGTTCAGGAGTTGAAATATGCCCTGGAGCTGACAAAATGCCAGGGAGCAGATGACAGAAAAGGAATAGAATATGCTCTGCAGGCGTATAATTTCGGCGCCGATGCATATGTTTCTTTTGTGGAAGAAAAGCAGGAAGACGGATGGAGCGTGGAAACGGCAGAAGAATTTGCCAAAATGGCCAGCGGGGGAAAGAAGCGTTCCCAGGACGATCCCTACTATGAAGCGGCAGGTCCATGGGACTATGGGGATCAGTATTATCCGGAGCATGTGCTGCGTTATTACCAGGTTTTCCAGGAAAATTAGAAAAAGGTGTTGCATTTCTATTTTTATATGTTACAATATTGTTACAAAAAAATGAAGGTGACAGGATGAATATATATGAAGCAATCTTTGCCAGAAAATCCGTGAGGAACTACCGGATGGAGGCACTGGCGCCCCAGGTTCTTACAGATATTTACAAATTTTATGAAAGTATCCGGGGTCTTTTCTCAGGAATCCCAACAGAGATTTCTATTATAGAAAATGTGGAAGGTCTCAGACACATGGGTATATTTGGTAGAAAAGCCCCCTATTATCTGGCCATTTATTCTGCAGAAGCGGAGAAAAGTATGATGAATGCAGGATTTATCATGGGACAGATGGGTCTGTATCTGTGTATGCGGGGACTGGGAAGCTGTTTTGCGGGGATGGGGAATCCGCCCCGTTCTTATCGTTTCAAAAACGGGAAGAAGCTGGTAATTCTGATGGCCTTTGGAAAGGCAAAGGGAACCTGTACCCGCAATCCTCAGGAGGCAAAGAGGCTGGATTTACAGGCTCTGTGTGTGATAAAGGACACCCCCGGACAGTGGGTACAGAAGTTATTGGAGGCGGCCCGGATGGCGCCGTCCAGTTATAACAGTCAGCCCTGGAGGTTTCTGGTATACGGCAGCCGAATCCATGTGTTTGCAAAAAAGGAAAAAAGAGGAATTTTAGGGAAATACCGGGAATTTGATTTCGGAATTATGTTCAGCTATATTGTGCTGGCGGCAGAAGAATTCTGGGTGGATGTGGATTTAATCCGGCTGGGAAATTTAAGCCAGAAGGTATTTGTAAACTCACAGTATATTTTAAGCGTGATTTATAATAAATAAAAACGGAGGAAAGTATGGAAGAAAAACAGATAGAAAAAGGAAAATCAAAAAAAAGCAGGAAAAAACTGATCGTCACTCTGGTAATTCTGCTGGTTTTGTTTGCAGCCGGAGGGACTTTTGTGTTTATTCAGTACCAGAAACCTAAGAAAGCGCTGGAAGAGTTTCTGGAAGCCTGTAAAGTGCTGGACTATGATACCATGGGAACCAGGGTAAAAGCCGCAGATCTTTCTGTCATTGAAGATTCAGATCTGGGAGATGAGGCTTACCAGGATTTCTTTAAAAAAGTAAACGAGCATATGACCTATGAAATAGAAGGAATGGATTTTAACGGTAAGACGGCAACTGTTACGGCAAAAATTAAATATGCCGACGGCAGCGGGGTTTACAAGAACGTTATCAGCCAGTATCTGAAAAAAATTGTGGGAACCGCTTTTTCCGGACAGGAGATGAGCGAGGAAGATAATCAGGAACTGTTAGGAGCCGTACTGGATGAAAATTCAGGAGAACTGGGCAGTACTTTCTCAGAGATTATCATTGACTATCCAATGGAGAAACTGGGAAAAAACTGGGTCATTACCCAGTTGGATAATAACACGGTGACTTTCCTGTCCGCAAACTTCTCTTCTGTGAAAGAAGAACTGAATTCTCAGGAAGCGGGAGGCGAAACCGGAACAGTAGAGATGGAAAACGCTGTAACGGAAACCAGTAAAATTGATTTGGAGACGGAGAAATTTTCTGTGAAATACAAGAGCCACAAGACCGGAACCGACTACGACGGAAATCAGTGTCTGCTGGTTTACTATGATTATACCAATCTGGGAGAGGAAGCCTCTTCTCCTATGGTAAATGTAACGCTGAAGGCGTACCAGAACAAAGAACAGCTTGAAGTGGCAATTCCCAGCAATAACGAAGAAGCCATTGACAATTTTACAAAAGAAATCACGCCGAAGACCACAGTCACTGTCTGCCAGGCATTTGCCCTGAAGGATACTTCGAATGTGACCCTGGAGCTGTCCGAATCCTTCTCCTTTGGCGAGGGACAGACCACAGGCCAGATTTTAAAATTAACAAAATAAAAGGTATAAGATTCCCCATATGTGAAACACTATCCGTTAGAAAGGATGGTGACATATGGGGAATAAATTTTTAAGCTATTTTACACTGACCATTGTGGTCATCGGAGCTATTAACTGGGGACTGATCGGATTTTTTGATTTTAATCTGGTATCTCTCCTCTTTGGAAAAATGTCATGGCTGTCAAGAATTATCTATGCCCTGGTAGGTCTTTGCGGTTTATACCTTTTAACCTTTTATACGGCGATCGGAGAAAGAGAGACGGCAGATCATTAAGGAGAGCAGCGCGCATGAATCATAGAGAAGACAGACATGCAGATTCGGGGGCAGCAAAGGAATTTGAAGTTGCCGAACTTTCAGAGGGATGTCAGGAAAAATTAAAAGAATTTGAGAAAGAGCTGAATCGGATGGGGTGCTGGAATATTGCGCTGGTGGCCTATCAGATGAAAAATTAAACAATGTCACAAAAAGGGCTGCTACAGGTATCTGTAACAGCCCTTTTTGTGATGTTCTAAAAGAGCGATAGACGGGGCTCGAACCCGCGGTCTCGACCTTGGCAAGGTCGCGCGTTACCAACTACGCCACTATCGCAAAATGATTTGCTTTTTGGTGCAGAACATAATATACTATAAAATCAGAGACTTGTCAAATACTTTTTTCAAAAAAGGAGAAAATAAATGGGACAGCGGTATAAAGGAATTATTTACATTATCATATCCTCCTTTTGCTTTGCACTTATGAATATGTTTGTAAGACTGTCAGGGGATCTGCCATCCATACAGAAAAGCTTTTTCAGAAACTTAATTGCCCTTCTCTTTGCCCTGATTCTGATGAAGAAAAACCATGCAGGGTTTTCCGGGGAGAAGTCAAACTGGAAATATCTGATTTTAAGGGCCGGCTTTGGAACCATTGGTATTCTGGCCAATTATTATGCCATTGACCGGCTGGTTCTGGCAGACGCGTCGATTTTAAATAAGATGTCCCCGTTTTTTGTGGTCATCTTCAGTATTTTTATTCTGAAAGAAAAGGCGAAACTGCCTCAGCTTCTGGCAGTTTTCGGAGCCTTTGCAGGCTGTTTATTCGTAATTAAGCCCACATTTGCCAATGTGGATTTCCAGCCTGCCCTGATTGGACTTCTGGGAGGAATGGCGGCCGGAGCGGCGTATACCTTTGTACGGCTTCTGGGAAACCGGGGAGAGAAGGGACCGTTTATTGTATTTTTCTTTTCCGGTTTTTCCTGTCTGGTGACCCTGCCGTATCTGCTGTTTCATTATGCCCCCATGACCCTCTGGCAGCTTGGAATGCTGCTTCTGGCCGGTCTTTCGGCGGCCGGAGGACAGTTTTCCATCACGGCGGCTTACTGCTATGCGCCGGCCAGAGAGATTTCCATCTATGATTATTCCCAGATTATCTTTTCCACTGTGCTTGGATTTCTGGTTTTCGGCCAGATTCCTGATGTATTAAGCTGGATTGGATATGCTGTTATCTGTACTATGGCAATTTTAATGTTTTTCTATAATAACCGGAAAAAAGCAGAAGCATAAGCAGAAAGGAGCCGATGATGGACGAAAAAAGGAAAGTGAACCAGTGGGAATGTATATCAGATGCAGACGGTCTGAAATTATCTGTACTGGAGGTGGTTCCCCAGGGAACCCCAAAGGGATTCTGCCAGATTGTCCATGGGATGTGCGAACACAAAGAGAGGTATCTTCCCTTCATGGAAATGATGGCAAAGGCAGGATATGTCTGTGGGATTCACGACCACAGAGGTCACGGAAAGAGTGTAAAAGATACGAGAGATTTAGGGTATATGTATGAAGCGGGACCGGATGCGGTTTTAAAGGATTTACTGACCGTTGTAACAGCAGAAAAAGAACGGTGGCCCGATCTTCCCTATTTTATGCTGGGACACAGCATGGGCTCCCTTGCAGCCCGGGTGTTTGCAAAACGGTTTGATTTCTTTCTGGACGGCCTGATCTTAAGCGGTTCTCCCAGTAAAAACCCACTGCTTCCCGCAGGAAAAGGGATTGCCTGGCTAGAGGGAAAAGTAAGGGGAGCCGATCATCACAGCCGCCTGCTGGAAGCGCTGTCCTTCGGAGCTTATGCAGCAAAATTTCCAGAGGAAAAGCACCGGGCTTCGGCTTGGATCTGCTCAGATGAAGAGGTAACCAGGGAATACAGCAGCTCCCCCTTATGCAGTTTCACTTTCACCGACGACGGTTACAGGACGCTGTTCTGGATGATGGGAGAAACTTACAAAGTAAAGGGGTGGATTTGCACCAATCCGGATCTGCCGATCCTGTTTTTAGGGGGAAGAGAAGATCCCTGCATCGGCGGCCCCGGAAAATTTGCAGAGGCAATTCGTACCATGAGAATGGCCGGATACCGGAATGTAAAAGGGAAACTCTATCCGGGAATGCGCCATGAAATCCTGAATGAAATAGAGAAAGAGCGGGTTTATAGGGACATCCTTGCCTGGCTGGGAAAACAGGGACTCTAAGGAAGCGTATAGTCTTCTGAAGGGATGGAGATGATAAGAAAAAAAGGAGTGTCATCTATGAAAAAATTTCTTGTATGCTGTCTTCTGGCATCGGCGATCTCCATTCTGTCTGCAGGATGCCAGGACAAACCCAATACCCGGGAGGGAGACGAACTGGTCCGGACATGGGAACAGAATATCAAAGACACAGAAACCGGCGGTCTGCTGTCTTGAATTAGGGTGAGGTTTTTGTTATGATAAATCAAATGTAAAAAATACCGGGGGATAAAAACATGAGAGCATGTGGAGTACTATTACCAATATCCGGCCTTCCGTCTGCTTACGGAATCGGCTGCTTTTCAAAAGAGGCTTATGACTTTGTGGATCAGTTAATTGCAGCAGGACAGAAATACTGGCAGATTCTGCCCCTTGGCCCTACCAGCTACGGGGATTCGCCCTATCAGTCCTTATCCACCTTTGCAGGAAATCCTTATTTCATCGATCTGGAAAGGCTGATTCAGGAAGGACTTCTGAAGGAAGAAGAATGTAAGGCCGTAGACTTTGGAGATAATGAAAGCTATGTAGATTATGAAAAGATTTATCTGGGACGTTACAAAGTCCTGTATCAGGCTTTCCTGCGCTATGACTGCGCCGGGGATGAAGCCTTCGGCGAATTTGTAAGAAATAACGGGTACTGGCTGGAGGACTACTGTCTGTATGTGGCCATTAAGGAGCAGCAGGGAGGTATCAGCTGGAATCTGTGGCCTCAGGAATTAAGGGACCGTCATCCAAAAGCTCTTCAGGAGTGCAGGGAAAAGCTGGCAGAAGAGATTCAGTTCCAGAAATTCCTTCAGTATCTGTTTTATAAACAGTGGGGATGGCTGAAGAATTATGCCAATGAAAACGGGGTTCAGATTATCGGGGATATTCCCATTTATGTGGCCTTTGACAGCGCCGACACCTGGGCGAATCCTCTTTTGTTCCAGTTCAGTGAAGAGAATGTGCCTGTGGCTGTGGCCGGCTGTCCGCCGGACGGATTCTCACCGAAAGGCCAGTTGTGGGGAAATCCCCTGTATAGCTGGGAGTACCACAGAGAAACCGGCTATAGCTGGTGGCTGCAGAGGGTGAGTCATTGCTTTAAAATGTACGATGTGGTAAGGATTGACCATTTCCGTGGCTTTGACGAATATTATTCGATACCCTACGGGGATCAGACGGCAGAATTCGGCCATTGGGAAAAGGGGCCGGGGCTGGAGCTGTTCCATGTTCTGAAAGAACGTCTGGGCAGTCTGAATGTGATTGCAGAAGATCTGGGCTTTTTAACAGACAGTGTGATAAAGATGGTGAAAGATACCGGGTATCCGGGTATGAAGATTCTTCAGTTCGCCTTCGATGAAAGCGAAAACAGCGCCTATCTGCCCCACAAATATGACAGAAACTGTGTGGTTTATACAGGTACCCACGACAATGACACCACGAAAAGCTGGTTTCAGTCTTTAAATGATCACGATTTGAATTTTGTAAAGATGTATATGAACGAAACAGGAAATGATATAGACGAGGCTGTCTGGAGTTTAATCCGCCTGGCTGTCTCCAGTGTGGCGGATACCGCCATCATACCTGTTCAGGATTACCTGTGTCTGGGGGCTGAGGCGAGGATGAATACCCCTTCCACCCTTGGGGATAACTGGAAGTGGAGAATGAAGAAAGGCCAGCTCTCCAGAGAGATAATAGAAAGGATGCGCCTTCTGGCCAGACTGTACGGAAGGCTGTAATTAGAATGAGAAAATTATTGCGCTACTTAAAAGGATACAGAAAGGAGAGTGTACTGGCGCCTCTTTTTAAAATGCTGGAAGCCACCTTTGAACTGATTGTTCCTTTGGTGGTTACCCAGATTATCGACGTTGGAATCGGGACCGGAAATACACCGTATATCTGGAAGATGTGCGGTGTTATGGTTCTTCTGGGAGTCGTGGGACTGGTCTGTTCCCTGACGGCCCAGTACTTTTCAGCCAGGGCTGCCATGGGGTTTTCCACAGCTTTAAGGGAGGATTTGTTTGCCCATATTAACCGTCTTTCTTACAGAGAGCTGGACATTCTGGGGACGCCCACCCTGGTGACCCGGATTACCAATGATGTGAATCAGGCCCAGACCGGGGTGAATCTGGTGCTCCGGCTGTTTTTACGTTCTCCGTTCCTTGTGGTGGGAGCCGTAATTATGGCCTTTACCATTGACGCAAAGACAGCGGTTCTCTTCCTTATAGCGGTGCCGCTGATTTCCCTTGTCATTTACTGGATCATGAAGTCAACGGTACCTATTTACAAACAGGTGCAGAAACTTCTGGACAGAATCTCTTTGCTTACCAGAGAGAATCATGTGGGAGCCAGAGTGGTGCGGGCTTTTTGCCGTCAGGAAGAAGAGACGGAAGATTTCAGCAGAGAAAATGAAGAATATACCAGAATTCAGATCGAAGCGGGTAAGATTTCCGCTCTGCTGAATCCGGCCACCTGCGTGATTATGAATCTGGCGATTATGGGAATTCTGTGGGTGGGCAGCAGACAGGTGGACAGCGGGGCGCTGACCCAGGGCGAGGTGGTAGCGCTGGTCAATTACATGACCCAGATTCTGCTGGCTCTATTAGCCCTGGCCAACTTAATCGTGGCGGTTACCAAGGCAACTGCCTCAGGCATCCGTCTCAACGAAGTATTTGACACCTATCCTTCTCTCACAGAAACAACAGCGGAAACCCTATCTGACAGGAGGAAGAAAGGGAGCCCCAGGGTGGAGTTTCAGGATGTGACTTTTACTTATGCCAACGGCCAGGAACCGGCCCTGTCCCATATTGATTTCCGGGCCCGTCCCGGAGAAACCATAGGAATCATCGGGGGAACCGGCTGCGGAAAATCCACGCTGGTTCATCTGATTCCCAGGTTCTATGATGTGAATCAGGGGAAGGTGCTGGTGGATGGAATACCGGCAGAAGAGTATTCTTTTAAAGAACTGAGAACCAAGGCAGGAATGGTTCCCCAGCATGCCGTTTTATTTAAGGGCACCATTCGTGACAATATGAAATGGGGCAAAGAAGACGCCACAGAGGAAGAAATCTGGAAGGCTCTGGAGACTGCCCAGGCCAGAGAGTTTGTAGAGGCAAAGCCGGAGAAACTGGATACCATGATTTCTCAGGGAGGAACCAATCTTTCCGGAGGACAGAGACAGAGGCTGACCATTGCCAGGGCTTTAGTGGGAAATCCTGAAATTCTGATTCTGGACGACAGCGCTTCCGCCCTGGACTTTGCCACGGACGCGGCTCTTCGCCGGGCCGTGAGCCGTCTGGAGGGAGAGATGACGGTCTTTATTGTATCCCAGAGGGCGGCTTCCATCCGGCAGGCAGATCAGATTCTGGTTTTGGACGACGGAAAACTGCAGGGGAAAGGAACCCACAAAGAGCTGATGGAGAACTGCCCGGTTTACCGGGAAATCTGTCTGTCTCAGTTATCAGAGAAAGAGGTGAACCGGTCGTGAAACAAAAAGAAACTTTAAAAAAGGTATTGAGGCTGGTGAAACCCTATAAACTGCGCCTGGCAGGGATGCTTCTTCTGGCAGTCATTACGGTGGCCCTTACATTATATACGCCCATTCTTATCGGAGAAGGGGTGGATCAGATCGTCGGGCCGGGAGAAATCCATATGGGCCGGCTGACAGAAGTTTTGATTTTACTGGCTCTGGCAGTAGCAGGAACGGCTGTGTCTCAGTGGCTGATGAATCTTCTTACTAACCAGATTACGTATCAAGTGGTGGAGGACTTAAGGGACAAGGCCTTTCGCCATTTACAGGAAGTGCCCTTAAGCTATATTGACAGACATCAGCCGGGAGATATTTTAAGCCGGATTGTAACCGATGTCAGTCAGTTTTCCGATGGACTGTTAATGGGATTTACCCAGCTTTTTACCGGCGTGCTTACCATACTGGGAACGATTTTATTTATGATGTCCATCAGTGTGAAGATTTCCCTTCTGGTCATTGTATTAACCCCGGTGTCTCTGTTTGTGGCAAGCTTTATTGCCGCCCGTACCTATCATATGTTTCGGGTACAGTCGGAGACAAGGGCAGAGATGACTTCCCTGGTGGAGGAACTGGTGGGAAACCAGAAGGTGGTTCAGGCTTTTTCCTATGAGGACAGAGCCATGGAGCGTTTTCGCAGGGTAAATGAAAAGCTGCGGGTATGCGGAATCAAAGCCCTGTTCTTTTCTTCCATTACCAATCCTTCTACCCGGTTTGTCAACGGACTGGTTTATACGGGAGTGGGAGTTTTCGGAGCGTTTATAGCCATTGGGGGCGGCATTACGGTAGGCCAGCTTACCAGCTTTTTAAACTATGCCAATCAGTATACCAAGCCCTTTAATGAAATTTCCGGAGTGGTAACGGAACTGGAAAATGCTCTGGCCTGTGCCAAGCGGATTTTTGATTTTATTGAAACACCGGCTCAGACGCCGGATAAGGAAGATGCCGGTGAACTTCAGGAGGCAGACGGAAGTCTGGCGCTGTCAAAGATTTCGTTTTCTTATCAGCCGGAAGTTTCCCTTCTTAAGGACATCAGCCTGGATGTGAAGCCGGGACAGAGAATTGCCATTGTAGGTCCCACAGGATGTGGAAAAACTACGTTGATAAATCTGTTGATGCGGTTTTACGATGTGGATAAAGGGCAGATTTTTGTCAGTGGATTTCCGGTGGAAAATCTTACCAGAGACAGTCTGAGGAGAAGCTTTGGAATGGTGCTGCAGGAAACCTGGCTGAAGTCAGGAACCATCCGGGAAAATATTGCCTACGGAAAGCCGGATGCATCCCTGGAAGAAGTCATTGAGGCGGCAAAGCAGGCCCATGCCCACAGTTTTATTAAACGAATGCCTAAAGGTTACGATACGGTGATTGCAGAGGACGGAGGAAACATTTCCCAGGGGCAGAAACAGCTTCTGTGCATTGCCCGGGTGATGCTTCTGCGTCCCAAGATGCTGATTCTGGATGAGGCCACCTCTTCCATTGACACACGTACAGAAAGAAAGGTACAGCAGGCTTTTGAAAAGTTAATGGAAGGAAGGACCAGTTTTATCGTAGCCCACCGCCTTTCCACCATTCAGGAGGCGGATCGCATTCTGGTTATGAAGGACGGAAATATTATTGAACAGGGAAAACATGAGGAACTGCTGGCCAGAAAAGGCTTTTATGCGAAGCTGTATGAAAGTCAGTTTGCAGTTTCCTGAAAATAGAAAAACAGAGGAGGAATAAGAGTATGAAATGGAGCTATACAATTCGGTCACTGGCAGGGATTTACCTGCTTTGGACCACCTTCGGGATGGTACAGGGGTTACTTGACGGGACTGCGTCGACCCAGTGGTTCTGGTTATTCTCCATATTTTTCGGAGTAATGGGTGTGATTTTTCTTTATACAGGCATGAAGGGCTGGGCAAAAATCAATAAAGAAGAAAAAGAGCAGCAGGCGAAAGCAATGGAAGAGGCTAAAGCGAAAAAGAGCCAGCTCCTGGCCGGACAGCATGTGGAAGAAATTCCGGAAGAGCCGGAGGAAATGAATGAAACAGAGGAAAGCCAGGAAGTAGGAGAAGAGCCCGCGGAGGAAGAAGACCGGGACGAGGATCTGAATCAGGATAAATAAAAATAGCAAATGGATGAAAAGGCTGTTTACAGAGTTTGGATAATTTCTGTAACAGTCTTTTTTTGTGTGAATTTACATAAAACAGAAAAGAAATATTAGTAATATTCATGAAATGACAGGAGAAAAGAAAGAAGTTATTGATTCTTTTTGGAGTGTATATTATAATTCAGTTACAACTTGTAATACAACTAACAGGTTACAACATACAACCTGCAAGTAAACGGAGGAGTAGGTATGGAACATGGGAAAGAATTTATTAAGAATCTGGAAAGGATGGGGCAGAGGCTGAGGCGGGATGTGATACTCAGTATCGGAACAGGAGTGGCGGGACATCTTGGCGGTTCCTGTTCATCGGCAGACCTTGTGGCGGCTTTGTATTTTTACAAGATGAAACATGATCCCCAGAATCCACAGTCTGAAGACCGGGATCGGTTTTTGCTGAGTAAAGGGCATGTGGCAATTTTGCAGTATGCGGCTCTGGCAGAAAGCGGTTATTTTCCGGTGGAAGATCTGAAGCATACGAAGGAAATCGGATTTTATCTGCAGGGACATCCGGATTTCCTGAAGACGCCGGGGATTGAGGCAGGCACTGGCTCTTTGGGACAGGGACTTTCCATCGGCCTGGGAATGGCGCTTGGAATGAAGCTGGATGAAAAAGAGAGAAAGGTTTACGTTCTGTGCGGAGACGGCGAAATTGCAGAAGGACAGATATGGGAGGCGGCCATGGCAGCCAGCGCCTATAAGGCAGATAATCTGGTGGCCATTGTGGATCAGAATCACCTTCAGGCCAATGGAAGAATTAAAGAACGGATGGACTCAGGCAGTATTTCCGCAAAGTTTTTAAGTTTTGGATGGCATGTGATTGAGATTAACGGCCACGATATGAAGGAAATTATCAGGGCATTGGATGAAGCGGATACCATAAAAGGAGCGCCTACAGTTATTATTGCAGAAACAGTGAAGGGAAAAGGAATTTCCTTTGCTGAGAATGTGGTGAAATTCCACAATGGAATGTTAAATGAAGAAATGTATCGGCAGGCATTGGAAGAGCTGATCTGAGAAAGGGAGGGAAAGGTATGAGCTGTACAAATCAGAGGACAGCATATGGAAACACTTTGGTAGAGCTGGGGGAAAAGGATGACAGAATTGTGGTTCTGGATGCAGACCTGGGAGGTTCCACTATGGGGAAAATGTTTGAGGAAAAGTTTCCCAAAAGGCATTTTGAAATGGGAATTGCAGAAGCGAATATGACAAGCGTGGCGGCTGGTCTGGCTCAGACGGGAAAAATCCCTTTCACCAATTCTTTTGCAGTATTTTCCGGAGGGAGGGCATTTGATCAGATTCGTCAGACCATTGCAATCGGAAAACTAAATGTGAAGATCTGCGGCTCTTCCTCCGGGATGTCGGACTTTGGAGACGGAGCCACCCATCAATGCATTGAAGATATGGCAATCTTCAGAGCCCTTCCCAATATGACAGTACTCTGTCCGGCGGACGCCAATGAGACGGCAGAGGCGGTAAAGGCTATGGCCAGAATGAAGGGTCCCTGCTATATCCGGCTGAACAGGAATGATTACCCCAATGTGACAGAGGAAGGGAAACCGTTTCAGATAGGGGTACCTGCAGTCCTGAAAGAGGGAAACGAGATTGCCGTTTTTGCAACCGGGTATATGGTGGGCCTGGCGCTGGAGGCCGCCGGGGAACTGGAAAAGGAAGTCTCAGTAAAGGTTATCAATATTTCCACCATTAAACCCATGGATGAGGAACGGGTAAAAGAACTTGTAAAGGACTGCCGGGGAATTGTGACAGCAGAAGAGCACAATGTGAAAGGCGGAATGGGAAGCGCCGTAGCGGAAGTATTAAGAAAAGAGTGTAAGCCCATAGAATTTGTGGGCGTACAGGATACGTTTGGAAGCAGCGCCCATAAGTATCAGGAGGTATTGAACTACTACGGACTGACCAAAGAAGAAATTTCCAGAGCCATCCGGGAAATAAATGAACTGACAAAAGAAAGGAGCAGCAGAAAATGAGAATCGGATTTATCGGATTAGGGATTATGGGGAAACCGATGGTGAAGAATCTGCTGAAAGCAGGCCATGAGGTAATCGCCTATGATATTTTAAAAGAGAATGTGGCAAAGGCAGTGGAAATGGGAGCTGCCGGGGCGAAATCATCCAGAGATGTGGCAGAACAGTGCAGCCTGATTATTACCATGCTGCCGAATTCGCCTCATGTAAAGGCAGTAATTATGGGAAAAGACGGGGTACTGGAAGGAGCAAAAGAAGGAACCATCCTGATTGACATGAGTTCCATTGCCCCCCTGGCTTCGAAAGAAATCTGCCGGGAATGCAAAAAGAAAAAAGTTAAAATGATAGATGCTCCTGTTTCCGGGGGAGAGCCTAAGGCCATTGACGGAACCATGTCCATCATGGTGGGAGGCGACAGGGAAGTGTATGAAGAAGTCTATGATGTGTTGATGGCTATGGGCGGAAGCGCTGTTTACTGCGGGGAGACAGGAGCCGGAAACACCACCAAGCTGGCTAACCAGGTTATTGTAGCTTTAAATATTGCGGCGGTATCGGAGGCGTTTATGCTAAGTACAAAGGCGGGCGTAGATCCCGGCCAGGTCTTTGAAGCGATCCGCGGCGGACTGGCAGGTTCTACCGTTATGAATGCCAAAGTACCAATGATCACAGCAGGAGATTATCAGCCGGGATTTAAAATTGATTTACATATTAAGGATTTAAATAACGCTCTGGAAACGGCCCACCAAGTGGGAGCCCCGCTGCCGCTGACCTCTGTGGTCATGGAAATGATGCAGAATCTGCGGGCTGATGGCTATGGGCAAAAGGATCACAGTGCAGTTGCAAAATTTTATGAAAAGCTGACAGGAACCAGGATTAAGTAAACAGATCGGGAGGAAAGAAATGAGATACGGCTGTTGCCTGAATATGGTTGCAAAAGGCGAGGACAAAACAGGAATCGAATGGATAGAAAAGCTGGCAGAGATGGGATTCGATTATGCAGAACTTCCCCTGGCAGAAATAATGATGTTATCTGAAGCAGAGTTTAAAGCATTTAAAAAGAAAGTCCGTAAATCCGGAATTGCCTGCGAAGTGTGCAACAACTTTTTCCCTGCTTCTCTGCGCCTGACAGGAGAACAGGTTTCCGGCAGGGAAATGAGAAACTATGTCAGAAAAGCCTTAAGGCGGGCAAGGGAAATGGGAACACAGATCCTTGTATTCGGAAGTGGTCCGGCCAAAAACATACCGGAAGGTTTTCCGTTTCAGAAAGGGTATGAACAGATTGTAAATCTGCTGCGGGAAATCAGCCGGCCGGCACGGGAATGCGGGATTACCATTGTAATCGAACCGCTTCGTAAGGAGGAATGCAATATTATCAATACTTTTGAAGAAGGCTGCCGGCTGTCCAGGAGGATCAACCAGGAGAATGTGAAGGTACTGGTGGATTTCTACCATCTGTCAGAAGAGAAGGAACCTGTGGAACATATCGCAGAAGAAGGAGAGACTTATTTACGTCATGTGCATTTTGCTGAGCCAATGGGGAGAGTTTATCCCAGGCAGGCAAAAGAGAGCAGTTATCAGCCGTTTTTTCAGGCGCTGAAAACAGCCGGATACGACGGAAGAATAAGCCTGGAGGCTTACAGCCGGGATTTTGAAAAAGATGCGGCCGTATCTCTTGCTCTTTTGAAAAAGGCAGAAAAAGGATTTTAACATTTGTTTATGGGTGAAGGTACAGGAGGAGAATGTATGTTAAAAAAATTAGCGGGTGTAGTACTGGCATTTATACTGACAGTTTCTTTTGCAGGGTGCGGGGGAAATTCTGAAGAACCAGGTGCGGGGGAAGGAACCTCTGGCACAGGCAGCGGATATTCCGGACAGGAATATACGCTGAAACTGGCGCATCATTTAAACGATACCCACACAGCCAGTGAGTTTGCCCAGGAGTTTGCAGATCTTGTAGAGGAAGAAAGCGGAGGAAAAATTAAGATAGAGCTGTACGGAAACAGTCAGCTGGGTAACCAGTCAGAAAACGCAGAGGCAGTCAGAATGGGAACCATAGATATGTGTCTGAATGACTTTCCGACACTGGCCACCGTTTATCCGAAAGCAGATGTAGTGGCTCTGCCCTATGTATTTCAGGACTGGGAAAATGTAGAGGCTTTCTATGAAAGTGATCCCTTCAGGGAAATGATTGAAGACATGGCCGGCGAGATTGGCGTAAGAGTAATCGGCCCGAGCATGGACGCATTCCGCTACATTTATTCAAAAGAGAAAATTGAAAATTTAGATGATATGAAAAGTATGAAGATAAGGGTACCGGATGTACCGTTGTATGTTTCTACTTTCGAGGCATTAGGATGCGCGCCCACGCCGATTTCTTTCAGCGAGATGTACACTTCTCTGCAGACGGGAGTCGTAGACGGCCTGGAAAACTCCAATAATACCGTATATACCAGCGCCTTATATGAACAGGTAAAATATGCGGCAAAAACAGGACATATTTTCTGTGATATGAGTCTGATGATCAATGAGAGCGTGTACCAGGGAATGGAGGAAGAGGCCAGAACCATTGTTGCACAGTGTGCAGAAAAGGCAGCGCAGAATCATTATCAGAGAGCCATTGAGGCAGACAGTGAATATGAGAAACTTCTGGAAGAGGAAGGAATGGAATTTGCAGACGTAGATAAAGAAGAATTCCGGGAAGCCTGCCAGGGTGTCTGGAAGGAATATACAGATAACGTGGAAGGCGGACAGGAGTTAATTGACTGTATTCAAAGTCTGACAGAATGAGAGAACCGGAGGGAGGTGGTCTTATGAATCTGTTAAAAAAGGCAGACGGGTATCTGGATAAGTTTTTCAAAGTTTTGTATTACCTTGCAGGGTATCTGTTAATGATTCTTTTAATTGTCTGTGCAGCCAATGTTGTTACCAGGACAGCCGGTCATCCCCTGGCCTGGGCTGACGAACTCCAGAGATTTGTGATGATCTGGATGACCTTTCTGGCAGCCCCGGTTTTAATCGTCAGGAAAGAGCATCTGGTAGTAGATTTAGTGGCAACCTTTGTACACAATGAAAAAGCAAGAAGAATCATGTATCTGACAGGAAATGTGATTTTACTGGTCTTTGTAATTTATTTTACGGGCCCCTGCATTGAACTGGTAACGAAAAATCTGATTGCAAAATCTGCAGCCATGCGAATTCCCATGGGATATGTCTATCTTTGTATGCCAATCGGAATGATCCTGTGTGCCGTGGGACAGCTGAAAAATATTCTGGGGGAGTTTTGGCAGATGAAAGAACAGGAAACAGGGGGAACTGCAGAGGAAGAAGGGAGGAATTAAAAGATGGCAGCAGCGGTTTTATTCCTGATTTTTATTATGATGCTGATTTTTGCAGTGCCACTTGCTTTTGCTATGGGAGCGGCAGGTTCTGTTGCGGTGCTGTTGGACGGAAACGTGGATATTTTAGGAATTGTTCCCCGTGTCTTTGCGGGAATGAATTCGGTAGCTATGATGGCAATTCCATTTTTTATACTTTCCGGTTCCATTATGGAGGCGGGAAATATATCTAAGGAGCTGGTGAATTTTGCCAAAGCTCTGGTGGGCCATTTAAGAGGAGGACTGGCTCATGTGTGTGTGGTATCCTGCATGCTGTTTGCCGCTGTTTCCGGCTCTTCCGTGGCTACAGCCCTTGCATTTGGAAATATCTTAGTGCCGGCGATGAATAAGGACGGATATGATAAGTCTTTTACGGCCACGCTGCAGGCCTGCGGGGGAACCATTGGACCCATTATTCCGCCCAGTATCCTGATGGTTATGTATTGTTCGATTGCAGGAATTTCTGTAGGTTCTATGTTTATGGCCGGCGTGGTACCCGGGATTTTAATGGGTATCGCTCTGATGATTGTTTCCTATTTCTACGCGAAGAAAAACAACATTCCTAAAAGTGAAAAGATGCCGGCAAAGGAAAAAGTGAGGGTTATCTTAAAGGCCGTCTGGGCGCTTTTGATGCCGGTTATTATTATCGGGGGAACCATGAGCGGATTCTGCAGCCCTTCCGAGGCCGGAATGCTGGCCTGTATTTACGGATTAATTGTAGGCAGGGTGGTCTATAAAGGCTTCCGACTGAAAGATTTACCGGAAGTTTTTGCAAAAGGAGCTTTAAGCGGCGCTACGATCCTGATACTCAATGGCATGGCTAACATTATGGGATGGCAGCTTGCAAGGGTAAACTTCCCCACGATGGTCAGTGAATTTTTAGGAAACATTACCCACAGTTCTCTGGGCGTTTTATTTATTGTAGTTATTTTCCTGATGATTCTGGGAATGTTCATGGAAACCTGTGCGGCTACGGTTATTTTCGCCCCGGTGCTCTATCCTATGGCGATTCAGTTTGGAATTGATCCCATTCAGTTTGGTTTGGTGGTAGTGTTAACTCTGGTCATCGGGCAGATCACACCCCCTGTGGGAGTCCTTCTGTCCACAACCACCTCTCTAATCGGAGTGCCCATGCAGTCTACCTTTAAATATTTAGTACCCTGTTTAATTTCGCTGCTGGTGGTATTGGTACTTTGTGTACTGATTCCCCAGTTTAGTTTAATACTTCCTGAAATCGTATATTAAGAGAAAGAGAGGGATAAAAGAATATGGCTTATAGAGTCAGAAGCGAAGATGTGGCGCGTTTAAGGGAACTGGGGAAGAAAGTGGCGGAGATTGCCGCAGATCCCATACAGAAAGAACATATTCAAATCTGGAAAAATGTCAATGATTTTCATATGACAAAGCCGGCGCTGCTGGTCAGAGATTATCCGGTTTTTTTAATGAACGTGGGGGCTGAACTGACTACAACCATAGAGGATGAATTTTTAAAGACAGTGGAACAGGATTTGCTGCTGAAGATTTATGAGTGGAAACATATGCGTCTGCACCGGGTAATCCTTCCGGAAGTACGCTGTCCCGTATGTGTATCGGACAGCCTGTTCGGACTGGAACCAACGGCGCCGGACGCAGATAAAATCACAGAACAGAAGCAGGAAGCCGTGTCCAGATCCAAACATTTTGAGAGGGTTCTGGATACGGAAGAAGATCTGGAGACCAAAATCCAGTTTCCGGAAATTATCTATGATGAGAAAAAGACCAGGGAGCGGCTGGAACTGATGCAGGAAATTTTTCAGGGGATTCTGGAAGTGAAGCTGTATGGAATTGATTATTTTAAATTCGTGCCCTGGGATGACATGCTTCCCTGGATGAATATTGAACAGGGAATGTTTGATTTTGTTATGAATCCGGAATTTATGCATAAAGCCGTAAGAAGATATGTGGATGTATCGGTTTTCCGCGCCAGGGAATATGAACGCCTGGGCCTGATTACATCCAACAATACCAACACCTGCGTAGGACCCGGCGGTTACGGTTATACAGACACTCTGCCCGGCCCTACCCGGACAGGTATCGGCGGAAGGCTGAAAGACAACTGGGGAGACGCGGCAGATCAGATTCTGACCTGTGTGGATCCCGGCCGGACGAAAGAATTCGCCTTTGATTATGAGAAAGAATGGGCGGATATGTTTGCTTATATTTATTACGGATGCTGTGAGAGGCTGGATAATAAGGTGCCGGAGCTTCATACATTTTCTAATCTGCGTAAAGTCTCCATGTCACCTTTTGCAAAGCTGGAGAATGGAATGGAGAAAATCGGAGGAAATACCGTAATATCCTTTAAACCCAATTCTAATTATCTGACCCTGGATACGCCGGCCTGGGATCTGCTGGAAAAGGAGCTAAAAGAGGCCTGCCAGTGGGCGCAGAAGTATCACTGTCATCTGGAAATTATTATGAAAACCATTATTACTCTGCGGGGAGAACCACAGCGTCTGTGGAAATGGTGCGAGCTCGCAGAGCAGGTGATAAATAGATATTACAACTAAGCAGGCAGAAAGGACGAAGAATATGAAAGAACAGGTGAAAGACAAACTGTATGAACTCTTTTCCCTGGAAGGAAAAGTAATTCTTATGACCGGAGCTGCAGGAGCCATCGGAAGGGTCCTGGCAAAGGGGATGGCACAGGCAGGAGGAACCATGATGCTGTGCGACAGAGAAAAAGACGGCCTGGAAGAGCTGAGAAAAGAGATTCTGCAGGAAGGAGGCAAAGGAGAAACTTACGTATTAGATGTAACGGACTTAGCCAATATAGAAGAGACAACAGAGAAAATCATCAGAGAGTACGGACAGATAGATGTGCTGGTGAATCTGGCCGGAATTAATAAAAGGGTTGCTCTTTTAGAAGGAGATGAGGAGACCTTTGACCGGATTATAGATGTGAATTTAAAGGGAACTTATTTCATGAGTCAGGCCGTGGCAAAGCATATGAAAGAAAAACAAAAGGGAAGTATTATTAACGTAACTTCCTATAATGCGGTAATGATGTTAGGGGGAAACGGGGTCTATTGCGCTTCCAAAAGCGGGGTGGCAGCCCTTACCAGATCTCAGGCCATTGAATGGGCCAAATATGGAATCCGCTCCAACGCTCTGTCCCCGGGACACATCAGTACCAGACTTACGGCTCAGCTCTGGGAAGATCCAATGCGTTCCAAATATATGCTGGATCGAATTGCCATGGCCCGTCCCGGAAAACCGGAAGATTTGCTGGGGATGACTATTTTGCTTGCCAGTGATGCTTCGGCTTATATGTCTGGTATGATGTATCATGTGGATGGAGGATGCCTGGCAGGAGGACAGCCCTGGGAGATCAAAGGGTGAAGATTTAGAAGTATCAGGTTCTCGACAGCATTTCTCAGAAATGGTATAATATGGCTAGAATTTCGGAGGAAAAAACTAATGGGAATAAAACCAATTCAGAGAGTTCATGTGGGAGAACAGGTATTTGAACAATTAAAGAAACTGCTGATTCAGGGCGAATGGAAACAGGGCGAGAAGATTCCGTCGGAAAATGAACTGGCAGACATGTTCGGCGTAAGCAGAATTACAATACGTCAGGCTCTGCAGAAATTAAGCACTTTAGGGCTGATTGAAACAAAGCTTGGGGAAGGATCTTTTGTAAAAAAGGTGGATGTGGGAGACAACATGAATCTGTTAATCCCAACGGTCTATTTAGGAGAGAATTCGAATATGCAGGTGTTTGAGTTCCGTGAGATTATTGATGCGGAGGCAGCAGGCCTTGCCGCACTGCGGGCAGATCAGAAAGGGATAGAAAGGCTGAGAGAAATCCTGGATCAGATGATTGACAGCGCGGAGAAAGACGACAGTAAAGAATTTGCCAGACAGGATTTGGAATTTCATATGCAGATTGGCAAAATGACAGGAAATTCGCTGATCATCCAGACCAATCACATTCTCAGGGAAATCCTGATGGAATCCATGGAAGATGTCATTAAGCGCATGGGATACATTGGTGTACATTACCATGAATTGATTCTGGATGCCATAGAAAAACGAGACAGAAAAAGAGCCATGGATTTAATGCGGGAACATATTTATAAAAATATGGAATACTTCGAAGACGAAAGTCAGAAAAAAGCGGAGTAAGATGGAAAAAAGGAAGTTGCTGCAAAGTGCAGCAGCTTCCTTTGATTTTTCTTATCGTCTCTTCTTTCTCTTATATTTTTTCCTGCGGCCCGGACTGTGCAGGGTGGACCAGCAGAACATCTGTACCAGGATAACCCCCACAAACACGCCCACACTGTCAATGAACACATCCTTAACGGCAGGACTGCGGCCTCCCACAAAGGACTGATGATATTCATCCAGACAGGCAAAGGCCACACAGAATCCTCCCGCCAGGATCAGAAGCCAGATCCCTCTGACTCCATAAACATAAAGGGGCAGAGAAACAGCCACAGCCAGAAGAAAATATTCTGTCATATGGGCAGCCTTTCGTACATAATAATGGATACCGTCAGCTCTTGCGGCCATCTGGCCCTCATCCATATTTTTATCCAGAAGAATGTTTTCCGCTTTTACAATCTGATAGCTGACTTTATAGCTCAGTTCTCCTGAAATCTCTCCCGTCTGGCCGGAAAAGGAATAAATCATATACATCATCAGCAGAGCCGGGAGAAAAGATAATGGTTTTAATAATGTAATCAGTACTCTCATGCCTAATAATATAGCATAAAGTTTCGTGTTGCACAACAGGCAGGGCTATATTATAATTGAAACAAAACTGCAGAATGAGGTGAAAAAACGATGAGTTATGCAGATCAGATTTTTATACAGATGTGTGAAGATATAATTGAAAACGGAACCAGTACCGAAGGAGAAAAGGTCAGACCCGTATGGGAAGACGGAACTTCTGCTTATACCATTAAACGGTTTGGGGTGGTGAACCGCTATGATTTAAGAAAAGAATTTCCGGCTCTGACTTTAAGGAAAACCGCTTTAAAAAGCGCCATGGATGAAATACTCTGGATCTGGCAGAAGAAATCCAATAATATCCATGATTTACACAGCCATATCTGGGACAGCTGGGCAGATGAAGACGGTTCTATAGGAAAGGCCTATGGTTATCAGATGCAGGTTAAGCATCCGTATAAGGAAGGCATGATGGATCAGGTGGATCGGGTATTATACGATCTGAAGAACAATCCTTACAGCCGGAGGATTATGACGAATATTTACGTGCATCAGGATCTTCATGAGATGAATCTGTATCCCTGCGCCTATTCCATGACCTTTAATGTGACAAAGGAACCGGACAGGGACAAGCTGGTGTTAAACGCCATTTTAAATCAGCGTTCCCAGGATATTCTGGCAGCCAATAACTGGAATGTGTGCCAGTATTCCATCTTACTGATGATGTTCGCCCAGGCCTGCAGCATGGAGGCCGGAGAACTGGTTCACGTGATTTCCGACTGTCACATTTATGACAGACATGTTCCCGTGATTAAAGAACTGATAAGCCGGCCCACATATCCGGCACCCACCGTAAAACTGAATCCGGACGTGAAGGATTTCTATGAGTTTACCGTGGAGGATCTAATCGTAGAGAACTATCAGGCAGGGCCGCAGATTAAAAATATTCCCATAGCAGTTTAAGAGAAAAGAAAGGGTGTATGTATGAATCTTATTGTAGCAGTAGATAAAAACTGGGCCATTGGCAAAGAAAACAAACTTCTGGTAAGTATTCCCGCAGATATGAAATTTTTCCGTCAGGAAACCACGGGGAAAGTGGTTGTAATGGGAAGAAAGACCCTGGAAAGTTTCCCCGGAGGACTTCCTTTAAAAAACAGAACCAATATTGTACTGACCAGGGATAAGAATTATCAGGCAAAGGGAGCCGTGATTGTCCATACCCTGGAAGAACTTTTAAAAGAGCTGGAAAAATATCCCGCAGAAGAAGTTTACTGCATCGGCGGTGAGAGCATCTACCGCCTGCTGCTTCCTTACTGCGATACGGCTCATATTACTAAGATCGATTACGGATATGAAGCGGATCGGTATTTCCCTAATCTGGATGAGAGCGGGGAATGGGAGGTTACGGCATCCAGTGAAGAACAGACCTACTTTGATCTGGAATACCGTTTTGTAAAATATGTCAGAAAAGCAAAATAAATAAAAAAAGCAGGAAGAATAAAAAATCTCCGGGCAGGTGCTAATACCTGCTCCGGAGGTTTTTTGTACAATTATTTGATTTCCTGAATCCAGCCTTCCGGGGCTTCGATTCGTCCCATCTGAATACCGGTTAAGGTATCGTATAATTTCTTGGTGACAGGTCCCATTTCGCTCATGCCGCTTGGGAAACAGATTTCCTTTCCATGATCCACGATTTTTCCAACCGGGGAAATAACGGCAGCCGTACCGCAAAGGCCGCACTCTGCAAAATCGTAAACCTCTTCCAGAGTAATTTCTCTCTCCTCAGCTTCCATTCCCAGATACTTCTGAGCCACATAAATCAAAGAGCGGCGTGTGATGGACGGAAGGATACTGTCAGATTTCGGGGTAACAATCTTCTGATCCTTTGTAACAAACAGGAAGTTGGCTCCTCCGGTCTCCTCCACCTTCGTTCTGGTAGCAGCGTCCAGGTACATGTTTTCATCGTAACCCTGATTGTGGGCATCCACAATTGCGTGAAGGCTCATAGCGTAGTTCAGACCGGCTTTAATATGTCCGGTACCGCGGGGAGCGGCACGATCGAAATCGCAGACACGGATGGTCAGAGGTTTGATGCCGCCTTTAAAGTAAGGGCCTACAGGGGTTGTGAATACACGGAACTGATATTCATCGGCAGGTTTTACACCGATAACAGAATTGGTTCCAAACATGTAAGGACGGATATATAACGTAGCGCCTGTACCATAAGGAGGTACAAAAGCGGCATTTGCCTTTACCGTTTCCTTAACAGCTTCTACAAATCGTTCTTTTGGAAAAACAGGCATCTCCAGTCTTGCGGCAGAAGCCTCCATACGCTCGGCGTTTAAGTCGGGGCGGAATGTAACGATACGTCCATCCTCAGTGGTGTACGCTTTCAGTCCTTCAAATACGGTCTGGGCATACTGAAGGACGCCGGCACACTCATTAATCACCACGTTGGCGTCTGTGGTAAGACCTCCCTCGTTCCACTTGCCGTCTTTGAAATCAGCTACATAACGGTATTCTGTTTTCTGATAGTCGAAACCAAGGTTGGACCAGTCAATCTTCTTTTTTTCCATAATAACTTCCTCCCAGTAAACAATTTATCTGTTTACCATTGTAAAACTTTTCAGCGAAATGTGCAATAAAAAATAAAATTTATGGAGCTGCCCGGCCGGCGTCCTTGTCAACGGCAGGTAACTTCGTTATAATGATTTTATCAGAGAGAAGGAGTGCGGGAGGAAGACATGAGAAATCAGGAATGGATGGATCTGGGCGAAAAAATACAAAATCTCGTCCAGGATGCAGTAAAATCCAGAAACTATCAGGAATTAAACAGAACCATTCATCAGACTATAAATAAAACGGTCAGTCAGGCGGTAAAAAAAGGCAACCAGGTCCTGGCAAAAGAGCCGCCCAGACAGCGGCCCAGACCTCCGGTCAGATATAAACATGTTTCCGGGGAGCAGATGAAAGCCTACATGATGGCCATTACCGGAGGAATTTTAGTAAGCGGTACCAGTCTGGGAATATTAGCGGCAGTCATCGGCTACGCAGTGGGACATGCCAACGGCCTGTGGGCAGGCGCCATGGCCATTTTAGGAACCGGAGACATCCTGGGGATGATTTTGCTGACCGTGGGAATCAATAAGGCAGGGTTTTTGAAACGGTTCAGAGCATACCAGGCTATTCTGGCGGATAAGACTTACTGTGAATTTGAAAAATTTGCACAGAGAACAGGAAAGTCTGTGAAATTTATAAAAAAAGACATCAAGAAAATGCTGGGGAAAGGCTGGTTCTTAGAAGGACATATGGATTTGCAGGAGACCTGTCTGATTACCAGCAATGAGACCTATTCCCAGTATGAACAGCTCCAGAGACGGATGAGACAGAAAGAAGAAAGAGAAGAAATTCTGGAAGAATCTCTTCCGGCAGAGGCAAGGGAGATTCTGAAAAAAGGGGAAAGATACAGAGAAAGACTGCAGCAGTGCAGGCAGGAGATTGATCAGCCTCAGATGACAGAGAAAATCTGTCATATGGAAGTGGTAGTTCAGAAAATCTTTGAACGGCTGGAAGAACATCCGGAGGTTTTACCGGATTTAAAACAGATGATGGACTACTACCTGCCCACCACAGTGAAACTGCTGGAGGCATATGAGGAGCTGGAAGAACAGCCGGTTCAGGGAGACAATATTGCATCTGCCCGGAAAGAGATCGAGGAGACGCTGGATACCCTGGTGTTTGCTTTTGAAAAGCTGCTGGATTCTATTTTCCAGGATACTGCCTGGGATATTTCCAGCGACATATCCGTGCTGCATACCATGCTTGCCCAGGAAGGGCTGACAGAAAACGCATTTGCAAAACCCAGAAAAGGAGAAAACGTATGAAGGACATATTTGAGGAGCAGGGAATTTCCCTGACGTTAGAGCCGGATAATCTGGAAAAACCCAGTGTGCAGCCCAGGGAAGAAGCCGTATGGGAAGAACCGAAGCTGACAGAAGAAGAACGGCAGATGGTGGAACAGTTTGCAGAAAAAATCGATGTGACAAACACCGGACAGATTCTGCAGTACGGGGCAGGAACCCAGAAGAAGATGGCAGACTTCTCCGAGGCTGCTCTGGAAAATGTGAAAACACAGGATCTGGGAGAAGTGGGAGAACTGATTTCCCATGTGGTAGGTGAATTAAAAGACATAGACAAAGAAGAAGAAAAAGGATTCTTCGGATTCTTTAAAAAGCAGGCCGATAAAATTGAAACCATGAAAATGAAATACGGAAAAGCAGAGGAAAATGTGGACAGAATCTGCGAATCTCTTCAGAAGCACCAGGTACGGTTACTGAAGGATTCGGCCATTCTGGATAAAATGTATGATCAGAATCTTACTTATTTTAAAGAGCTTTCCATGTACATTCTGGCCGGAAAGAAGAAACTGGCAGAGACAAAGCAGGGAATGCTGAAAAATCTGGTGGAAAAAGCCAGAATAACCGGACTTCCGGAGGACGCCCAGGCGGCCAGGGATCTGGAAGAGAAATGCAGCCGCTTTGAGAAAAAAATTCACGATCTGGAGCTTACCCGGATGATTTCCATTCAGACGGCGCCTCAGATTCGGCTGGTACAAAATAACGATACAGTGATGGTAGAAAAGATACAGACCACCCTGGTAAATACCATTCCCCTGTGGAAAAGCCAGATGGTACTGGCTCTTGGAATCGCTCATTCCCAGGAAGCGGCAAAGGCACAGAGACAGGTCACAGATCTGACCAATGAGTTGTTAAGGAAGAATGCGGAAACGCTTCGGATAGCTTCTGTGGAAACGGCCAGGGAGTCGGAGAGAGGAATTGTGGATCTGGAAACATTAAAAGCGACCAATCAGTCTTTAATTCAGACCCTGGACGATGTTCTGAAAATACAGAAAGAGGGCAGGGAGAAACGCCGTCAGGCGGAAGCCGAGATGGGAAAAATGGAACAGGAACTGAAAATGAAACTGCTGGAAATTGCCAGATAAGGAGAGGGAGAGAGAAATGCATCGGACGCAGACCAAGGTAATTCAGATAGGAAATCAGGTTATCGGAGGGGGAAATCCCATTTTAATCCAGTCCATGACCAATACAAAAACAGAGGATGTCAGACAGACGGTAAAACAGATTTTAGAGCTGGAGGCTGCAGGCTGCCAGATCATCCGCTGCGCCGTTCCCACCATGGAGGCGGCAGAGGCGTTAAAAGAGATCAAAAAACAGATTCACATTCCCCTGGTGGCGGATATTCATTTTGATTATCGTCTGGCAATTGCCGCCATGGAAAACGGGGCGGATAAGATTCGGATTAATCCCGGAAATATCGGAAGCAGAGACAGAATCCAGGCGGTAGTTGACTGTGCCCGGGAGAGAAACATTCCCATCCGTGTAGGGGTCAACAGCGGTTCCCTGGAAAAGGAACTGGTGGAAAAATACCATGGAGTTACGGCAGAAGGACTGGTGGAAAGCGCCTTAGATAAAACCAGACTGATTGAAGATATGGGGTATGACAATCTGGTAATCAGCATTAAATCCTCAGATGTAATGATGTGCGCCAAAGCCCATACCCTGATTGCAGAGAAAACCAATTATCCCCTCCACGTGGGAATCACAGAGGCGGGAACTTTATATTCCGGAAACATTAAATCGGCCGTGGGACTGGGGATCATTTTGTCTCAGGGCATCGGAGATACCATCCGGGTATCCCTTACGGGAGCCCCTCTGGAGGAAATCCGTTCCGCCAAACGGATTTTAAAAACTCTGGGACTTTATCAGGGGGGAATTGAAGTGGTATCCTGTCCTACCTGCGGCAGAACCCGGATCGATCTTATCGGACTGGCCAATCAGGTAGAGAAAATGGTGGAAGATATTCCCCTGGATTTAAAAGTGGCCGTGATGGGATGTGTGGTAAACGGACCGGGAGAGGCCAAAGAGGCGGACATCGGAATTGCAGGAGGCGTAGGAACAGGACTTTTGATTAAAAAAGGAGAAGTGATAAAAAAAGTTCCTGAAGAAGAACTTTTAACCTGTCTCAGAGAGGAACTTCTGCACTGGGAGGAATAAGGAAGGAACAACATGGATAAAGATTTTTTAGAAGTATTTCCCCATTTAGAGACGGATGAAGAACTGGAAAAGCGGCTGCCGGAAGTTCTGGTTACCAAAGTGACCTGCAACGCGGATCGGACACTGCTTCGGGTCTATATTAAATGTACCCGTTGGATCCATAAGAAGCACATTATGAAGCTTGAGCAGATGATCGAGCGGCAGTGTTTCCCAGGACTTCCGGTGAAAGTGAAAATTATTGAGAAGTTTCGTTTATCCAGTCAGTATACGCCGGAGAACTTTTTTAAGGTCTATCGATCCAGTATGCTGTTGGAACTGAAAAACTATAATATGCTGGAATACAATCTTTTTTCCAGGGCCAGGATTTCCTTTCCCTCAGAGGAGGAACTGCAGCTTGTCCTTCCGGATTCGGTAATTGCCAGAGAAAAAGGGAAAATTCTCATCGAGTATCTGGAAAAAGTGTTTTGCGAACGATGCTCTATGAATCTGAAAGTAGAACCGGTTTATGAGAAAACGACGGAGAGCAAATACCGGAAAAACGCCCGGCTTCAGATGGAACAGGAAGTGCGTCAGGTAATAAAAAACGCCCATCTTTACGAGGAAAAGCCTGTAAAAGAGGAAGTCAGAGAAGAGAAGGAAACACCCGGAGAAACCAAAGGAGAAACGAAAGGAAAGTCCTTTAAGTCCGGAAACTGGAAAGGGAGTTTCCGCAAAGATCCCAATCCTGATGTTGTATACGGACGGGATTTTGAGGAAGAAGCCATCCCTCTGGAAACCATTACCCAGGAGATGGGGGAAGTGGTAATCCGGGGGCAGGTACTGGATCTGGAACAGAGGGAAATCCGAAATGAAAAGACTATCCTGATCTTCCCGGTGACAGACTTTACAGATACCATAGTGGTAAAAATGTTTCTGCGAAACGAGGCAGTATCCGAGGTCTGCGAAAGCGTTAAGAAGGGAGCCTTCCTGAAACTGAAAGGTGTTACCACCATTGACCGGTTCGACAGCGAGCTGACCATCGGATCCGTTATCGGCATTAAGAAAATCAGCGACTTTACCAACAGCCGGATGGATACCAGTCCCCAGAAAAGAGTCGAGCTGCACTGTCATACGAAGATGAGCGATATGGACGGAGTGACCGATGCCAAAGCCCTGGTAAAACGGGCCTATGAATGGGGACACAAAGCCATTGCCATTACGGATCACGGAGTGGTTCAGTCCTTCCCGGAAGCGAATCACTGTTTTGATTCCTGGGGCGGCTGTGTGCCTCCGGATGCAGATTTTAAGGTTTTATACGGAATGGAGGCCTATCTGGTAGACGACAGTAAGGGAATTGTCAATAACGGAAAAGGCCAGAGCCTGGACGGGAATTTCGTGGTATTTGATTTGGAAACTACGGGATTTTCCCCTCTTAGCTGCGAGATTATTGAAATCGGGGCAGTGCGTGTGGAAAAGGGAAAAATAACAGGAAGATTTTCCACCTTCGTAAATCCGCAGGTACCGATACCGTATCGGATTGAAGAGCTGACCAGCATCAATGACAGTATGGTTATGGACGCCCCTGTGATTACTCAGGTGCTGCCTGAGTTTATGGAGTTTTGCAAAGATGCAGTCATGGTGGCTCATAATGCAGATTTTGATATGAGCTTTATCCAGGAAAACTGTAAAAGACAGGGAATCGAGAGAGAGTTCACCTATCTGGATACGGTGGGAATCGCCCGCTTCCTTCTGCCGTCGCTGAACCGGTTTAAGCTGGATACCGTAGCCAAAGCGCTGAGTATTCCTCTGGCTCATCATCACCGGGCTGTGGACGACGCAGCCTGTACGGCAGAGATTTTTATAAAGTTTATTGAGATGTTAAAAGACAGGGGAATCTGTGATGTGGATGCCCTGAATGAGGAGGGGGCTGTATCGGAAAATACCATTAAGAAGCTGCCCACCTACCATGCCATTATTTTCGCTAAAAATGAGATTGGAAGAATCCACCTTTATAAGCTGGTTTCTCTGTCCCATCTGAAATATTATAACCGCCGTCCCCGGGTACCCAAAAGCGTCTTTGAAAAATACAGGGAGGGACTTTTAATCGGAAGCGCCTGTGAAGCAGGAGAATTGTATCAGGCCCTTCTGCGGGGAGCGCCGGAACAGGAAATTGCAAGGCTGGTCAACTTCTATGATTATCTGGAAATCCAGCCCCTTGGAAATAATTATTTTATGATTGCCAGCGATCGGCACGACATGATTCATTCAGAAGAAGATTTAAAAGAATTAAACCGTAAAATCGTAAAACTGGGAGAGCAGTTTAACAAGCCGGTAGTGGGGACCTGCGACGTTCACTTTATGGATCCCCAGGATGAAATCTACCGCAGAATCATTATGGCGGGGAAAGGGTTTGACGATGCAGACAACCAGGCGCCGCTGTACCTGAGAACCACACAGGAAATGTTGGATGAATTTGCTTATCTGGGCAGTGAGAAAGCAGAAGAAGTGGTAATTACCAATACCAATAAAATCGCAGATCAGATAGAGAAGATTTCTCCTATTCATCCGGATAAATATCCGCCGGTTATCGAAAATTCCGATCAGGATTTAAAGGAGATCTGTTATCAAAAGGCCCATGAAATCTACGGGGATCCGCTCCCCAAAATCGTAGAAGAGCGTCTGTCAAAGGAACTGAACTCCATTATCTCCAACGGCTATGCGGTGATGTATATTATTGCCCAGAAACTGGTATGGAAATCCAATGAGGACGGCTATCTGGTAGGATCCAGAGGATCCGTAGGTTCTTCTTTTGCGGCTACCATGTCGGGAATTACTGAGGTAAATCCCCTTCCGCCCCATTATGTGTGCCCCCACTGTAAATACAGTGATTTTGATTCAGAAGATGTGAAAAAGTTCGTGGGAAAAGTCGGCTGTGACATGCCGGATAAGAAGTGCCCGGTCTGCGGTTCTCCTTTAAGAAAAGACGGATTTGATATTCCCTTTGAAACTTTCCTGGGATTTAAAGGAGACAAGGAGCCGGACATTGACCTGAACTTTTCAGGAGAATACCAGGCCAGTGCCCATAAATATACAGAAGTCATTTTTGGTGAAGGCCATACTTTTAAGGCGGGGACCATAGGTACCCTGGCGGAGAAGACAGCCTTCGGATATGTAAAAAATTATTTTGAGGAGCGGGGGCAGCGGAAGCGTTACTGTGAAATTAACCGGATTGTAAAAGGCTGCACCGGTATACGAAGAACCACCGGACAGCATCCGGGAGGAATCGTGGTTCTTCCCCACGGAGAGGAAATTGAGAAATTCACCCCGGTACAGCATCCGGCCAACGATGTGAATTCTGATATTATTACGACCCATTTTGATTACCATTCCATTGATGGAAACCTGTTAAAACTCGATATTCTGGGACACGACGATCCGACGATTATCCGTATGCTGGAAGATTTAACGGGAACCGACGCCAAGGAAGTTCCCCTGGATAATCCGCAGGTGATGTCTTTGTTTTCCGGCACAGAGGCATTAAACATAAAGCCGGAGGACATTGGAGGATGCCCTCTGGGATGTCTGGGAATTCCCGAGTTTGGAACGGACTTCGTTATCGGAATGGTGCAGGAGGCAAAGCCCGCCTGCTTTTCTGATTTAATCCGGATTTCCGGTCTGTCTCACGGAACCAATGTATGGCTGGGGAACGCCCAGGAACTGATTCGGACAGGAAAAGCGACTATTTCCACGGCTATCTGTACCCGTGATGATATTATGGGGTATCTGATTAACATGGGAGTGGAAAGCAGCCAGGCATTTACCATAATGGAAAGCGTCCGCAAAGGAAAGGGACTGCGTCCGGAATGGGAAGAAATTATGAAGGAAAACAATGTTCCGGACTGGTATATCTGGTCCTGTAAGCAGATTTCCTACATGTTCCCCAAAGCCCATGCGGCTGCCTACGTTATGATGGCATACCGGATAGCCTGGTATAAAATTTACTATCCTCTGGCTTATTATGCGGCGTATTTCAGTATCAGAGCCACCAACTTTTCCTATGAACTGATGTGTATGGGAAAGGAAAAACTGGAATTTTATATGGAAGAAATCCACCGGAAAGGGGACGCTGCTTCCAAAAAAGAGCAGGAAATGATCAAAGATATGAAGATTGTCCAGGAAATGTATGCCAGAGGATTCCAGTTTGAACCCATTGACATTTACCGGGCAAAGGCTCACCGCTTCCAGATCGTAGAGGGGAAACTGATGCCGTCCCTGGACAGCATTGAAGGTCTGGGAGACAAGGCGGCAGACGCCGTAGTCGATGCGGTCAAAGACGGAAAGTTTTTATCAAAAGATGATTTCCGTCAGAGAACAAAAGTAAGTAAAACGGTTATTGACCTGATGGATGAACTGCATCTGTTTGGAGATATTCCAAACTCCAATCAGATTTCCCTGTTTGATTTTACAGGTGTATAAAAATTACAGGAGGATTGCGTATGAAAAAGGAGGAACTGCGCTATTTACAGAGGCTGGCGGAATTATATCCCACCATTGGCAAGGCTTCTACGGAAATTATTAATCTGCAGTCAATTTTAAACCTGCCCAAAGGGACAGAACACTTTCTCTCTGATCTGCATGGAGAATATGAGGCATTTTCCCATGTTCTGAGAAACGGATCCGGAGCAGTGAGAAAGAAGATTGACGACGTTTTCGGACATACCCTGGGAACCGGGGATAAACGTTCTCTGGCTACGCTGATTTACTATCCCAAGGAAAAGACGGAGCTGGCCAGAAAAGAAGAAGAGGATATGGAAAACTGGTACAAAATCACCCTGTACCGGCTTATAGAGGTATGTAAGACAACCGCCTCCAAGTATACCCGCTCTAAAGTGCGCAAAGCGCTTCCTCCTGACTATGCCTATGTAATTGAGGAACTGATTACCGAGAAATCAGAAGTGCTGGATAAGGAGGCTTACTATAATGCCATCGTCAATACCATTATACAGATAGGAAGGGCAGAGGACTTCATCATTGCCCTGGCAGAGCTGATTCAGAGACTGGTCATTGACCGCCTCCACGTGCTGGGCGATATTTATGACAGAGGTCCGGGTCCCCACTTTATTATGGATCGGTTAAGTGAATATCACTCTCTGGATATTCAGTGGGGAAACCATGATGTTGTGTGGATGGGAGCGGCTGTGGGACAGGCTTCCTGTATCGCCACTATTATCCGTAACTGCGCCCGCTACGGAAACCTGGATATTCTGGAGGACGGCTACGGAATCAACCTGCTGCCTCTGGCCACTTTTGCCCTGGAAACCTATAAAGAGGATCCCTGTACCTGTTTTAAACTAAAAGGAAATCATCCCATCAGCGGAGCAGAAGCAGAGCTGGTCATGAAAATGCACAAAGCCATCACCATCATCCAGTTTAAACTGGAAGGACAGCTTATCCGCAGGAGAAAAACCTTCCAGATGGAGGATCGCTGTCTATTGCACCGGATCGATTTTGATAAGGGAACTATAACTTTGCAGGGAAAAGAATACCAGATGCAGGATACCAGTTTCCCCACTGTTTCCAGAAAAAATCCGTATGCCCTGACCGCCGAGGAAGAGGAAGTGATGGAGCGTCTGCGTTCTGCCTTTTTAAACTGTGAGAAACTGCAGAAACATATGCACCTTCTTTTAAATAAGGGAGGACTTTATAAAGTTTATAACGGAAATCTGCTCTATCACGGGTGTGTGCCTCTCAATGAGGACGGATCTTTTAAACAGGTGAGAATTTATGATAAAGTTTACCAGGGAAAATCCCTGTATGACGCGCTGGAGATCTATGTGAGGAAAGCCTTTTTCGCCCTGGATCCCGAAGAGAAGAAACGGGGAGAGGATATTCTGTGGTACATCTGGGCAGGCCCCAACTCTCCCTTATTCGGGAAAGATAAGATGACCACCTTTGAACGGTATTTCCTGACAGAGAAAGAAACCCATAAAGAAGTAAAGAATCCCTATTATTCCTTTCTGGAAAATGAAGAAGTGGTGGATCGGATTCTGGAGGAGTTCGGGCTGACCGGAGAGAATATCCATATTGTAAACGGACATGTGCCTGTTCATCAAAGTGAGGGAGAAAGTCCGGTGAAATGCGAAGGAAAGGTTCTGGTAATTGACGGCGGGTTCTGCAAAGCCTATCAGAAAGAGACAGGAATCGCAGGATATACGCTGATTTATAACTCCTACGGCCTTTTGCTGGCCTCTCATGAAGCTTTTACCAATGCGGCTGCCGCAGTGGCTCATGGAACCGACATCGTTTCCCGTCAGGTGGCGGTGGAAAGGACACAGAGAAGACTGCTGGTGGGGGATACGGATACAGGAATGGCTTTAAAAGAGCGGATCGAAGAGCTCAAAGAGCTGCTTTGCGCATATCGGGACGGCATCATTAAAGAGAAAAAATAAAGGGTGATCTCGAAAATGCTTTACTTCTGGAATTCGGTTCTATATAATAAACACGAAAACAATATATGAAAGTCGAAAGAGTAAAGGAGAATAAAAACAATGGGTGGAATATTTGGAGTAGCTTCAAAGTCCAGTTGCGTGATGGATCTGTTTTTCGGAATTGACTATCATTCCCATCTGGGAACACGCAGAGGCGGTATGGCAGTATATGGTCCAAAAGGTTTTGACCGTGCCATTCATAATATTGAAAACTCCCCGTTTCGTACCAAGTTCGAGAGAGATGTGGAAGAACTGGAGGGAAATCTGGGAATCGGCTGTATTTCAGACAACGAGCCTCAGCCCCTGTTAGTACAGTCCCATCTTGGCAGTTTTGCAATTACAACCGTTGGAAAGATTAATAATACAGAGGAACTGATGAAAGAATCTTTTGAAAACGGGTGCACACATTTTCTGGAAATGAGCGGCGGTTCCGTAAATCCCACAGAGCTGGTTGCTTCATTAATTAATCAGAGACAGTCCATCGTGGAAGGAATCCGTTACGTACAGGAAAAAGTGGAAGGTTCCATGTCTCTGCTTTTGATGACCAAAGAAGGAATTTATGCCGCCAGAGACGCAAAAGGAAGAACACCTATTATTATTGGAAAGAAAGAAAACGCGTTTTGTGCTTCTTTTGAAAGTTTTGCCTATATTAATCTGGGATATGAAGATTATAAAGAGCTGGGACCGGGAGAGATTGTCTATATCACTCCGGAAGGAGTGCAGACCATGGCCGGGGCCGGTGAAGAGATGAAGATCTGTACTTTCCTGTGGACCTATTACGGCTATCCCACTTCTTCTTACGAAGGAGTCAATGTGGAAGAAATGCGGTATCGCTGCGGAGATATGCTGGCACAGAGGGATCACGGGGATGTAACTCCGGATCTGGTTGCAGGCGTTCCCGATTCCGGAATCGCACATGCCATCGGATATGCCAACCGTTCCGGCGTACCTTTTGCCCGTCCCTTTATTAAATATACACCCACCTGGCCAAGATCCTTTATGCCTACACAGCAGAGCCAGAGAAATCTGATTGCCCGCATGAAACTCATTCCGGTTCATCGTCTGATTAAGGACAAGAGTCTGTTAATGATTGATGATTCCATCGTACGCGGCACCCAGCTTCGGGAGACCACAGAATTCTTATATCAGCACGGAGCCAAAGAAGTTCATATCCGTCCGGCATGTCCGCCTTTATTATACGGATGTAAATACCTGAATTTCTCACGTTCCAAATCGGAGCTGGATCTGATTACAAGAAGAGTGATTCTGAAGCGGGAGGGAGAGGGATACGATCAGAAAACCCTGGAAGATTACGCAAATCCTGATTCCGTCAACTATAAAGAAATGTTAGAAGAAATCCGTAAGGAACTGAACTTTACTTCTCTGAAGTATCATCGTCTGGACGATATGGTAAAGACTGTGGGAATCTCTCCCTGCAAGCTCTGCACCTATTGCTGGAACGGAAAAGAATAAAGAAAAGGGGGCTGCTGCCAGTGAGCAGCCCTTTTCATTTGCCATAGAAAAAGGTATAATGATAGAAAAAAGAAATAAAAGGAAAAAGAATATGAAAATACGAGGATTACTGGCCATCTGGGCGGCAAAAGCCGCAGGAGCCGTCTGCCGGCGGATGGGCCGCCAGGGGGTAACCTGGGCCGGAAAAATTGCTTTAAAAATAGACCCTTCGATTCTGGAGGAATTGAGCGGTCAGGTGAGAAAGAAAATCTTTGTGGTTTGCGGAACCAATGGAAAAACCACAACCAATAATTTACTGTGCGCAGCTCTGGAGGCAGAAGGAGCGAAAGTGGTATGCAATCATACCGGCTCCAATATGTTAAACGGGGTAGCGGCGGCTTTTGTACTGGAAGCAGGTCTGAATGGAAAAATTGACGCAGACTATGCCTGTATTGAAGCGGACGAGGCTTCCACCAGATATATTTTCCCTCCGCTGCAGCCGGATTATATGATTTTAACCAACTTATTCCGGGATCAGCTTGACCGGTACGGAGAAATCGACATTACCATGAACATTTTAAAAGAAATGATTCAGAAAGTGGACAAGATGACTCTGATAGTAAACGGAGACGACGCCCTGTCCGCATTTTTGGCTCAGGAGACGGGAAAACCCTGCGTTACTTACGGAATTTTGGAAAAGACAGTGAAAGAAGAAGGAACGGAAATAAGGGAAGGACGGTTCTGCAAGAAATGCGGGACAAAGCTGGAATACCGTTTCTACCATTACAGCCAGCTTGGAGATTATTATTGTCCGGGCTGCGGCTTTGAAAGACCGCATCTGGATTATGGGGCAGAGGCAGTGAAGCTGGGCGATCAGATTTCTTTTACTGTGGAAGACCGCCGTCTGGTGGCGGACTATAAGGGATTTTATAATGTCTATAATCTGCTGGCCGCCTATGCGGCAGGACGCAGCGCGGGCCTGAAACTGGAGCATTTCAATGAGATGCTGAGAAAGTTTCATCCGGAAAACGGCAGAATGGAACAGTTTCGGATGGGACAGACCGGGATCACTTTGAACCTGGCCAAGAACCCGGCAGGATTTAACCAGAATATTGCAGCCGTTATGCAGGATACCAATCCCAAAGACATTATTATTGTGATCAATGATAACGCCCAGGATGGGCGGGACATCTCCTGGCTCTGGGATGTGGATTTTGATCGTTTTCAGGAAGAAAGCATTCATTCCATCACAGTAAGCGGAATCCGCTGCCAGGATATGAGACTGCGCCTGAAATATGTGGATATTCCCTCCATTCTGGAAGCGGATGTGGAAACGGCCATAAGAGACAGAATCCGGGACGGCGTGGGCAATTTATATGTACTGGTAAACTATACGGCGCTGTTTAGCACCCGAAATATTCTGAAAAAGATAGAGGGGGAAAAGAAATGAAATTAGTGATTGGCCATTTATATCCGGATCTTTTAAACCTCTATGGAGACAGAGGAAATATTGCCTGTTTAACCAAGCGGTGCCAGTGGAGAGGAATTGAGGCAGAGGTCAGGACCTTTGAACTGGGAGAACCCATTGATTTTACGAAACTGGATCTGGTGCTTCTGGGAGGCGGCTCCGACCGGGAGCAGATGCTGGTGTGTCAGAAACTTCGGGAAATCCGCAAAGACTTCCAGGAATACGTGGAGAAGGACGGAGTAGTGATTGCCATCTGCGGCGGGTATCAGCTTCTGGGAAAATATTATAAGACGGACCAGCGAACCATTCCCGGTCTGGAGCTGGTAGATATGTATACGGAACAGGGAGAGGGCCGTCTCATTGACAACATTGTCCTGAAAAGCGATCTGGTGGAAATGCCCATTGTGGGATTTGAAAACCACGGAGGAAGAACGTATATCAACGGAAACCGCAGTCTGGGAAAAGTTTTATATGGTTCCGGAAATGACGGACAGACGAAAGAAGAGGGCGTAGTATACCGGAATGTAATCGGCACCTATCTTCACGGCCCCCTTTTGCCGAAAAATCCCCAGCTTGCAGATTATCTTATAAAAAAAGCTCTGGAGAGAAAGTATCAGAGAGAAATAATACTGGAAAAGCTGGATGATTCTCAGGAGGAAGAGGCGAATACCTATGTTTTCCAAAGATTTTCGGGAGAAAAAGAGAAATAAGGGTTGTTTTCCGGAAGGGAAATGTGTATAATAAAGGTACAGTTTTGAAATACTAAGATTCAGATAAAGATACCAGGAAAGGAGAACATTATGAAAAAATATGTTTGCGAGCCATGCGGCTATGTTTACGATCCGGCAGAGGGCGATCCCGATAACGGAATTGAACCGGGTACTGCTTTTGAAGATTTACCGGAAGACTGGGTATGTCCGGTATGCGGAGTCGGTAAAGAAGATTTTGCGGAAGAGGAATAAAAACAGGTCCCTCATTTTCTCAGTATCTGAGATAATGAGGGATTTTTAGCAGGAGGAAATTGCTATGCCCAAATCCAATAATCAGAAATTAAAAGTTTTATATATCATGGATGCCCTGAAGGAAAAAGGGGAAAAAGGAGAGCCCCTGTCCATGCAGGAAATCCTGAAAATGCTGGAGAGCCATTCCATTTCTGCGGAACGAAAGAGTATTTATGACGATATGGAAGCTCTGCGTCAGTATGGACTGGATATCCAATACCGAAGACCGGCTCCCAGCGGCTATTATCTGGAAGGAACTTTGTGCAGCGGGAAGGAATCCGAAGAGGGAAAAGAGCCGGAAACAGAGACAAAGGAAACCGGAAAGCCGGAGGAAATCAAAGCAGATGCACCGGAAGATTTGGAGAACTGTAAAAAAGTGAAGATCCTGTGTAAAAAAGACGTGAAAGATAAGGTGATGCAATATTTACAGAATCCCCGATGTCAGGAGAAAGAGAAACGGTTTCTGATTACGGGAAAAGCCCGGATCGATCAGGATTTCTACGGATGGCTGACAACTCTGGGAAACAGAGGAAAACTGTTAAAACCCGGGAAAGAAGCCATGGCTTACAGAGAATATCTGAAAGGGATAGTAAAAGAATACAGAGGAATGGGACAGAAAGGATAATACGGAAATGGAAGCACAGAGAACGAACCTGGAAGTTCGCGACGTGAGAGAAGGGGATAAAGAAGAGCTGTTTGAAATGATAGAGGACTTTTACAATCGCTCCGGCGCCTGTCTTCACGGCATGAACCAGACTTATACGGAACGGACGTTTCAGCTTTGCTTAACAGAGAATCCCTATGCGAGAATGCTGATTTTAGAATCAGAGGGAGAGAAAGCGGGATTCCTGCTGCTGTCTTTTACCTGGAGCAATGAGGCGGGAGGCCTGACAGTTCTTGTGGAAGAATTGTACCTGAAACCCGAAACCCGTGGAAAAGGGTTGGGGAAAAAGGCGCTGCAGTGGCTGGAAGAGGCGTATCCTCAGGCCAGAAGGTTCCGGCTGGAGGTAACTTCAGGCAATACAGGAGCCATTGCCTTATACGAAAAACAGGGGTATGAACAGTTAAATTATGAACAGATGATAAAAGACAGGCCTTAAAGCCTGTCTCTGTCATAACAGCCGTTTGGTTAAGGACGGAAAATCACCTCAGAATCCGTCATAGAATCAATGATGGCCAGAGATTCCAGATGAATTCCCATATCCCGAATCTTCTTTCCGCCGTCCTGGAACCCTTTTTCTATAACAATTCCGGCCCCTTCCAGAACTGCGCCTGATTTTTTTACAATATCAATCAGCCCAAGGAGGGCGCAGCCATTGGCAAGAAAGTCGTCAATAAGCAGGACATGATCCTGGGGAGTCAGATATTTTTTAGACAGAATCACATCATAAACCTTCTTATGAGTAAAGGACTCCACCTTTGTTACATACATATCGCCGTCCAGATTCACGCTCTGGGATTTTTTTGCGAAGACAACCGGAACATCGAAATACTGAGCGGTAATACAGGCAATACCGATACCGGAAGCTTCAATGGTAAGAATTTTGGTAATCGGGGATTGGGCAAAACGGGACTTAAATTCTTTGCCGATTTCGTTAATGAAGGGAATGTCCATCTGATGATTGAGAAAACTGTCCACTTTTAATACGTTTCCGGGTTTTACGATTCCGTCTCTGCGGATACGATCTTTTAAAAGCTGCATAGGATGCCGCCTCCTTTATTATGATTTAATTATGATACGATATTCTTCGACGAATATCAATTCCTTTCGACAAGAAATTCAAATTTTTAAGAACTGGAGAATAAATATGAAAGAGTATGAAGTTGTCTGGGAAATATTTAATAAGTGTCCCAGAAACCAGATGCGGGATATTTTTATTGAAGAAATTGAAATTGAGGATATTGAAGCCTATCTGAAAAATAAGTTTCAGGGAAAAGACGTCTCCTTTGAGAAAACCGTGGCTGCGGACGGAACCATAATATACGATATTGTGACTTCCCAGATGAAACAGCGGTGTTCCTTTACAGAAATTTAAACAACTGGTATAATCCCGTCTTTGACAGTTGATGAAGGAGAAAATCGCTGTATCCCTTGTATTTACTGGGCTACAGCGATTTTTACCG
>NZ_NFJL01000009.1 GCF_002159835.1 Blautia sp. An249
ACCGGGCCCCAGGGGGAGCAGGGCATCCAGGGGGAACAGGGACCCAAAGGAGAGAAGGGGGATCCCTTTGCCATTGCCAAAACTTTTACATCGATTGCGGAAATGAATGCGGGATTTTCCGCGGACGGTGTGAAAGAAGGACAGTTTGTCCTGATTGACACCGGGAGCGTAGAGGATGAAGACAACGCCAAACTGTACGTAAAGGGCAGTACATCGTATACCTACATCACAGACCTTTCCGGCGCAAATGGTATGACCGGACCTCAGGGTCCTCAGGGAAAACAGGGAATCCAGGGCGAAAAAGGAGACACCGGAGAGCAGGGGCCGAAAGGGGATACCGGGGAAAAAGGAGAAAAAGGAGATACTGGGGCGCAGGGACCGGCCGGCCAGACGCCGGACCTTGAAATCCGGGAAGATGGACACTTATATGCCATCTATGAGGAGTGATCCGTATGGCAAAAAGAGAGATAGATTTAGGGAGCGTCATCGGTCCCCAGGGGCCGCCTGGGGAAGTTCCGGACCTGGCGCAGGAAACCATCCCCTTTTCCAAAGCATCCAGCCGCGTGAACATCTCCCCGGATGAAACGATGACCGTTAACCTGGGGAGAATCATGAAATACCTGGCGGATTTACAGACCGTGGCCTTTTCCGGGCTGTACCAGGACTTAGGATATAAGCCTGTCATCATTGCCAACCTGCTAAGCAGCAGCGACAGCTCGATCTTAGCAGCAAGCATGGGGAAGAAGCTTGCGGAGATGGTAGGGACGCTTTCCGAACTGGACACTGAGGTATCGGCGGATTTGGTAAAAGCCATTAACAGCCTGGTGGAGCGTCTGAATACCCTGGAAGCCAGCAGACAGTCGGGAATATCGGAAGCCATCACCGTAAGTGCCAGCGGAATCACGGAAAAACGCATCAACTTCCCGAAAGCGTTTGCCAGTATCCCCAATGTAGTGGCCTGCTTTTATTCCGGTTCTACAGAGGTAAACTTCTCAAAAGTAAATTTATCCGTAATCGATATTGATACCACTGGATTTACAGCCAAAATCTTTAACGGGCATACCGGCCGCTTTGCACCAAATATCGAATGGCAGGCATCCATATAAGAAAAAAAGAAGGGAAAGTGAGGATATGAAGAAAATGAATTACGCAGAAGCGATTATAGACAGCTATAATGCAGTTGTTGGAACAGTGATTGCAGTGCTCTCTTATCTGTTAGGAGAACACTGGATCCTGTTTGTGGCCTTTTTGTTTTTAAATTTGGCAGACTGGGTGACCGGTTGGATGAAGAGCCGGATGGCCGGAAAGGAAAACTCTGTAAAAGGCTGGAAAGGAGTCCTGAAAAAACTTGGATACTGGCTGATGATTCTGGTGGCCTTCGGGGCATCTGCCGTCTTTATAGAGATTGGAAAAACCATAGGGATTGATTTAGGGATTACCACTTTACTGGGATGGTTTGTGTTGGCATCCCTGCTTATTAATGAGATAAGGTCTATCCTGGAGAACTTTGTGGAGGCCGGCTATCATGTACCCACAATTTTAATCAAAGGGTTGGAAGTAGCAGATAAAATGGTAAATAAAGAAGAATCCGAAAAGGAAGAAAAATCATAAGAAGAATCCGCTCCGGGTTCTTTTTTTAATAGGAAGATACGAAAGGGCTTTTAATTATGACAAAACAAGAATTTATCACCCAGATCGCCGGGTATGTACAGAAATATGCACCACAGTATGAAATTAAGTGCTGCAGCGCTGTGATTGCCCAGGCTATCTTAGAGAGCGGCTGGGGAGGAAGCCGGCTGGCAGCCCAGTACCACAATTATTTCGGGCTGAAATGCGGTACCAAGTGGACAGGCCCTTCTGTCAATATGGCCACACAGGAAGAGTATCAGCCGGGGACATTGACTACAATAAAGGATAATTTCCGTGTTTATGGCAGCATGGAAGAAGGCGTGAAAGGGTATTTTGAATTCATCCAGTTATCCCGGTATCAGAACTTGAAAGGTATTAAGGATCCACAGACGTACCTGGAGACAATCAAAGCGGATGGATACGCCACAAGCAGTAATTATGTGGCCAATACGATGGCGGTGGTTAATCAGTACAACCTGATACAGTATGACAAGGAGGGGTTAAAAATGAGTAAAATTGAGAAAGCAATAAAACAGATGGAAGCCTGGGCGAATGATTCTGCACACGGCTATGACCAGACTTACCGGTGGGGAGAAAAAGGAGATTACGACTGTTCTTCCGCCGTGATTCAGGCTTATGAAAATGCAGGGGTTCCTGTGAAAACGAAAGGAGCCACCTATACCGGAAATATGCGGAGTGTGTTCCTCCAGTGCGGATTTAAAGACGTGACAAGTAAATGCAACTTATCTACAGGATCCGGATTAAAGCGCGGAGACGTCCTTTTAAATACCGTGCATCATACGGCTATGTATTGCGGAAATGGAAAAGAAGTAGAAGCAAGTATCAATGAAAAGGGGACGGCGACGGGAGGAAAGCCGGGAGACCAGACAGGGAAAGAATTTCTTATTCGTTCCTACCGGAATTATCCCTGGAATTATGTGCTTCGATATGAAGAGGCAGAACTGGTTATTGATGCTAATCACTGGTTAGAAAAAGGAGATACAGGGGCTTTAGTAAAAGAAGTCCAGGAAGATTTGATTTACTTAGGCTTTTCCTGCGGATCGGATGGGGCAGACGGAGAATACGGGGATAACACCGTCAAAGCGGTGAAGGCAGCCCAGAAGGCCTACGGTTTAACCCAGGACGGCCAGTACGGATTAAAGACCAAAAACGCCGTAGACAAAGCTGTAGCACAGAAAAAGAAAGAAGAGGAGGCAAATAAGTTGCAGACAGCAGTATTAGATAAAGTAACGTTCCCTTATATCAAAAAAGGCAGCAAAGGGGTAGGTGTAAGCATGTTACAGACGATGTTAGGAACAAAAGTGACCGGAACCTTTAATGACGATGATGTAAAGGCTTTTAAAACGTTTCAGAAGAATACCAAACAGAGTCAGGACGGCATCTGTGGAGAAAACGGTTGGAAAGCCGTGGCCGCGCACATGCTGGCAAACACGAAGTAATAATGTAGAAAAGACCATGAAAGTATGGTAAAATAAAAAGGCTGTCGAACCTCCAGCAGAAGGGAGGTGAGAGCATGGAATATATCATCCGATTCTTTGTTTCGGTCATGGCAAGTGTAACTGGCTATTACATACGCAAGTGGTTAGACCGGAACGATAAAGACAGCTAACCCCAAAAACCCCAGAGACTGGCCTCTCTGGGGTTTCCTTAAGCATGGAACTAAATCCGATTCTTTAGCTACTCTTATCATATGCTTTTTGGGACTTAAAGTCAACCATATTTTGATGTGGTATGATTTTAATAAAGAAAGTATTGTATCATCTCCGTGTTGCATTTCGTGTTGCATAGTTGTATTTTTCGGAAGAATACATGATGTAATTAAAAAATCAAAAAGCTTTAAAATGCTGTATTTATGCGGTGTTTCACGTTTTAGCGGAATGTGTTTCTTCTATATAATAGGTTATCATCCGGTTCGAGTCCGGCCATCGGCAGTCTGAAAACCTTGAGAAATCAAGGTTTTTTCTTTTTAAAAATATATTTCTAAAGAAATTGTGAAAAAAGTCTAAAAACTTCTTATTTTGGAGAAAACTCTTTTGACATTCAGAAATAATCGCGTTATAGTACTTTACAACACAATCCCCAGATAATTTATCGGGTTATTGGAATACTATAGGTGGAGGCGATTGTATTTGGATATAAGAGAGAAAAAACCGGAGAAAAAACCTTTGATTTTCTATTACGGCATTGCGATTCTGGTCATCCTTTTACTGAATTTACTTGTTTTTCCCATGGTACGGGAAGGAAGGATTAAAGAAACCGATTACGGTACATTTCTGGATATGCTGGAGAAAAGGGAAGTAGAGCAGGTAGAAGTAGACGGAGATACCATTTATTTCTCTGCCGGGAACAATGGGAGAGAAACGGTATATAAGACCGGGAAGATGGAAGACAATGCCCTGGTGGACCGGCTGCGGGATTCCGGAGCGGAGTTTACCTCAAAGATTGAAACGGAGCAGTCTCCGATCCTTACTCTTCTGATAAGTTGGGTTCTGCCTCTGGCCTTTTTTGTTTTAATCGGGCAGTGGCTGAGTAAAAAAATGATGAAGTCTATGGGGAACGGCCCCGGAGGTATGATGTCCTTCGGAAAAAGTAATGCCAAGATTTATGTGAAATCCTCTACAGGAATTAAATTTACCGATGTGGCAGGAGAAGATGAGGCAAAAGATTTGCTGACGGAGATTGTGGATTATCTGCATAATCCGCAGAAATACAGAGAAATCGGAGCTTCTATGCCCAAGGGGGCGCTCTTGGTAGGCCCTCCCGGAACGGGAAAAACACTGTTGGCAAAGGCTGTTGCCGGAGAGGCGGAGGTACCCTTCTTTTCTATTTCTGGCTCAGAGTTTGTAGAAATGTTTGTAGGTATGGGAGCAGCCAAGGTCAGAGACTTGTTTAAACAAGCCAATGAAAAAGCGCCCTGCATCGTATTTATTGATGAAATCGATACTATTGGTAAAAAGCGTGATGGAGCAAGAGATGGACGGATTTGACGGTTCCAGAGGCGTAGTTATTCTGGCGGCTACCAACCGGCCGGATTCCCTGGATCCGGCGCTGCTGCGCCCCGGCCGTTTCGACAGGAGAATTCCTGTGGAATTGCCGGACTTACAGGGAAGAGAAGAAATCCTGAAAGTTCATGCAAAAAAGATTAAAATTGCCGATTCCGTTGATTTTCATGAGATTGCCAAAGCAGCGGCAGGAGCTTCCGGGGCAGAGCTGGCCAATGTGGTCAATGAGGCAGCCCTTCGTGCAGTCAGGGACGGAAGACGATTCGCCACCCAGGCAGATATGGAAGAGAGTATTGAAGTGGTAATTGCAGGATACCAGAAAAAGAACCGGGTGCTTTCCAATAAGGAAAAGCTGATCGTTTCTTATCATGAGATCGGTCATGCACTGGTGGCGGCAAAACAGACAGATTCTGCTCCTGTGCATAAAATTACGATTATTCCCAGGACTTCAGGAGCCCTCGGATATACCATGCAGGTAGATGAAAAGGAGCATTTCCTGATGAGTAAAGAAGAACTGGAAAATAAGATTGCAACCCTCACAGGAGGCCGGGCAGCAGAGGAATTAATCTTCCATTCCATAACTACAGGGGCGTCAAATGACATTGAACAGGCTACGAAACTGGCCCGGGCTATGATTTCCCAGTATGGAATGAGTGAAGAATTCGGTATGGTTGCCCTTGAAAATATCAGCAATCAATATCTGGGCGGAGACGCTTCCTTAGCCTGTTCCTTTGAAACCCAGACTTTACTGGATAAGAAAGTAATTGCTCTGATACGTCAGCAGTATGAAAAAGCCACGAAAATTCTTACAGAAAATATGGCTAAGCTTCATGAGCTTGCAAAATATCTGTATGAAAATGAGACAATTACAGGAGAAGAATTTATGAATATTCTGGAACACGGCCTGCCGGTTCCCAAAATGATTGAATAAGGATGGAGAGCGGCTGTTAATCAGCCGCTTCTTCCATACAAGAGCAGATAACGCTGTAAAGATCAGGGCGGCTTCGTTTTAAAGAAACGGGCTGTCCTTTTTCATTTAAGAAACAATGACTGCTGCTGCCGCAGGCCATCAGCTTTTGGGTCTGTGCATCCAGAACCTGATAGTAAAGCTTTAACTTAATGCCGTTAAAACTTTCTACCCGGGCAGTAAGAAGCACCGTATCTCCAAAATGGACCATAGATTTATAGCTGCAGTCCACAGAAATAACCGGACTCAGAATACCTTCCTGTTCCAGCCGCTGATAAGGAAATCCAATCTCTTCCAGAAAAACAATCCTCGCTTCTTCAAACCAGCGGATATAATTGGAATGATGGACAATTCCCATCTGATCGGTTTCATAATACTGAACTTTATGGGTATAATTGGATGTAAACATGGCATGAAACTCCTTTTCTTTCGTTCTTTTTGATGTTGTTCCCCGGAGAGTTATTATACCACAGGTTGCTTTTTTGGGAACAGAAAGATATAATAAAGGACAGTAAACAGGGAAAGAACAAAGAGAAAGGCAATACAAAAGACAGGAGGGCGGCAATGGACTGCAGAAAAGCAGAGAGTATGGTGGGAGGATACATCCAGAATACGTTGTCTGTGGATGAATTAAGTGATTTTTTGAAACATATTAAAGAGTGTCCCTCCTGCTATGAAGAGCTGGAAACGTATTTTATCGTCTATTATGCCATGCAGCATCTGGACGGAGAAAAAGAGGAAACTCTGAATATGAAAAAGCTTCTGGAGCTGGACCTGAAAAAGAAAGAAAAGTATGTTCATATGAAAAAAATACAGCGCACAATTGCGATAGGTATTTTCTTTTTGATTGTTTTAGGCCTGATGGTGTTTTTCGGAATAACCGGGCTTCATATGAACAATATTATTTATTAGAAGACCTGAATAAAACAAGCAGATGGAGGAAAAGCAGTGGGTGAGAAAATTTTATTAATCGACGGTCACAGTATTTTAAACCGGGCTTTTTACGGGCTTCCGGATTTGACCAATTCAGAAGGACGCCATACAGGGGCTGTCTATGGATTTTTGAATATCATTCTGAAAATACTGGAGGAAGAACAGGCGCAGTATCTGGCGGTTGCTTTTGATCTTCATGCCCCTACTTTCCGCCACAAAATGTTTCAGGAGTATAAAGGAACCAGAAAGCCCATGCCGGAAGAACTGAGAGAACAGGTGCCTTTGATGAAAGAAGTGCTGCAGGCCATGGGAATCAAACAGATCTCCCTGGAGGGGTATGAGGCGGACGATTTACTGGGAACGATAGCGAAACAAAGTGAAGGGGAGGGGATGGAAGTTACCATTTTATCCGGAGACAGAGATTTGCTGCAGCTTGCCAGCGAACATATTTTAATCCGGATTCCCAAAACCTACAGAGGAAAGACAACTATTGAGGACTATCACACACAGGAAGTTCTGGAAAAATACCAGGTAACTCCCAGGCAGATTATTGAGCTGAAGGCTTTAATGGGAGACAGTGCTGACAATATTCCTGGAATTCCGGGAGTGGGAGAAAAAACGGCCACGAAAATCATTGTGGAATACGGAAGCATCGAAAATGCCTATGCCCATGTGGATGAAATCAAGCCTAAAAAGGCTATGGAATCCCTGAAGAACAATTACGAAAAGGCAGTTTTAAGTAAAGAACTGGCTACGATTTGTCTGGATTCCCCTGTGGGATTTTCCTATGAAGAGGCGAAAGTAGCGGATTTTTATACCCAGGAGGCCTATGAATTATTTAAACGTCTGGAATTTAAAAACCTGTTGGGAAGATTTGAAGGAAAAAAGGGAAAGACAGACGTCAGAGAAAAATTCTTTACCTGTATGGATCTGGAAGGGGCGGAATCTGTTTTTCAGAAAGCTGCGTCCAAAGAAACTGTGGGTATTCAGATTATCGGAAAGAAAACCCCGGTACAGGGGCAGGAAGTGTATGGAGTGGGTGTGGCCGTCTCCGAAGAAGAAATTTATTATCTGCCGGTGCAGGGATTTATCACTTCTGCCTATCTGGTATCCAAAGCAGAAGAACTGGCCGGAGTAACCCTTCTTTCCTGTATGGATGTAAAAGAGATGTTAAAGTATCTTTCCATAGAAGACAGTCGACAGGTATTTGACTGCGGAATCGGGGCCTATCTGCTGAATCCGCTGAAATCTTCTTATACGTACGACGATCTGGCCCGGGAATACTTAAAAGAACTGTTTCCTGCCAGAGAAGAACTTCTGGGAAAACTTTCTTATGAAAAAGCACTTCTGGAAAAAGAGGAAGAGCTGGCGCAGATGGCCTGCTATATGGCTTATACAGCATTTTGCACCAGACCGGAAATTGAAAAGGAACTTGAGACGGCCGGTATGCAAAGAGTGTTCCGGGAAATCGAAATGCCCCTGGTTTTTGCGCTGGATTCTATGGAGAAACTGGGAATCCGGGCAGAGGCTCAGGAACTGAAACGCTATGGAGATAAACTGAAAATACGGATTGTGGAGCTGGAAAAGAAAATCTGGGAAGAGGCAGGGGAAGAATTCAATATCAATTCGCCCAAACAGCTGGGCGTGATTTTATTTGAAAAGATGCAGCTTCCCGGAGGAAAAAAGACGAAGACCGGATACTCCACAGCGGCGGATGTACTGGAAAAACTTTCTGCGGATCATGAAATTGTAAAAGACATTTTAGAATACAGACAGCTGACAAAATTAAAGTCCACATACGCGGACGGTCTGGGAAATGAAATCAGGGAAGACGGAAGGATTCATTCCACATTTAATCAGACTATTACCGCTACAGGACGTATCAGCAGCACGGAACCGAATCTGCAGAATATTCCTGTGAGAATGGAACTGGGAAGGCTGATCCGCAAGGTTTTTGTACCAGAAGACGGATGGGTATTTCTGGATGCCGATTACTCTCAGATTGAACTGCGGGTTCTGGCTCACATGTCCAACGACGAGAAATTGATACAGGCCTACCGCCAGGCACAGGATATACACAGACTGACAGCTTCTCAGGTATTCCATACCCCCTTTGAAGAAGTAACTCCTCTTCAGAGAAGAAATGCGAAGGCGGTAAACTTCGGAATTGTCTATGGAATCAGTTCTTTCGGGCTTTCCCAGGATTTAAGTATCAGCAGGAAAGAAGCGGCCCAGTATATTGAAAAGTATTTTGAAACCTATCCGAAAATTAAAGGATTCCTGGATGATTTGGTTGCCCAGGGAAAGGAAAAAGGATACGTGGAGACTTTGTTTGGCCGCAGACGGCCTATTCCGGAATTGAAATCCAGTAATTTCATGCAGCGTTCTTTCGGAGAACGGGTGGCCATGAATTCACCTATTCAGGGAACGGCAGCGGACATCATTAAGATTGCCATGAACCGGGTCTGGCAGAGACTGAAAAAAGAAGGACTCAAATCCAGACTGCTTCTTCAGGTTCACGATGAACTTCTGATTGAAGCGCCGGTAAATGAAGTGGAGCGGGTTTCCCGGATTCTGGAAGAGGAAATGAAAGGGGCTGCCCGTCTTCAGGTGGAACTGGAAGTGGATATGCAGGTGGGAAACAGTTGGTATGAAGCAAAATAAGAGACAAAGAGGGAAACAATGAGAACCATAGGAATTACGGGAGGAGTAGGAGCAGGAAAGAGTACGGTGCTGTCTTATCTGAAGAACCGGTTTCAGGCAGATGTGCTGGAGGCAGATAAAATCGGACACCTGCTGCTGGAACCGGAGGGCGCCTGTTATCAGCCGGTGGTCAGGCTTCTGGGGAGGCAGATCCTGGGAGAACAGGAAAAAATTGACCGAAAAAAAGTGGCGGCCCTGGTATTTTCCTCGCCGGATCTTTTAAAGCAGTTAAATGGAATTATTCATCCTGCGGTTAGGAAATACATTCTTCAGGAGAAATCCAGGAAAGAAAAAGAGGGCAAAAAATTTCTGTTTATAGAAGCAGCGTTATTTTTTGAAGATCATTATGATGCATTTTGTGACGAGGTGTGGTATATTTATGCAGATGAGGCTGTCAGAAAGAAAAGATTAAAGGACAGCCGCCAGTATTCTGAGGAGCGGATTCAGCAGACGATGGATCGGCAGCTTTCAGAAGAAGAATTCAAAGCGCGATGTGATTATCAGATTGAAAATAACGGGGAAATAGAGAAAACCTGCCGTCAGATCGCAGAAAGGGTCAGAGAGTATGAGAATATGTAGCATTGCCAGCGGCAGCAGCGGCAATTGTATTTATGTGGGAACGGAAAGTACCCATGTACTGGTGGATGTGGGAATCAGCGGAAAGAAAGTGGAAGAGGGCTTAAATGCCATAGATATGACTTCGAGAGATATGGACGGGATTTTAATTACCCATGAACATTCCGATCATATGAAAGGACTGGGTGTGCTGGCCAGAAAGTACGGACTTCCCATTTATGCCACCAGAGGAACCATAGAAGCGATCTGCCGGATGTCCAGCGTTGGAAAGCTTCCGGAGGGGATTTTCCGTGAGATTCAGGAGGATATTCCCTTTCAGATTAAAGATATGGTGATTAAACCCTTCCAGATTCCCCATGATGCGGCACAGCCGGTGGGATACCGGCTGGAACATGAGAACAAATCCATAGGAATTGCCACGGATTTGGGAAAATACGATGAGTACATAGTAGGAAAACTACAGAATCTGGATGCATTGCTTCTGGAAGCCAATCACGACATTCGGATGCTTCAGGTGGGCAGCTATCCCTATTACCTGAAACAGAGAATTTTAGGGGATAAGGGGCATTTATCCAATGAAAATGCAGGAAGACTGCTGTGCAGGCTGCTCCATGACCATTTAAAAGCTGTGCTTTTAGGGCATTTAAGTAAAGAGAACAATTATGAAGAGCTGGCTTACGAGACCGTATGTCAGGAAGTAACGCTGGGAGATAATCCCTATCAGTCAAAAGATTTTAAAATTCAGGTAGCAAAGAGAAACTGTGTTTCTGACTTAGTTACCGTATAGGAGGAGAATATTATTATGAAAAAAACTATTATTACTGTAGTAGGAAACGACACTGTGGGGATTATTGCAAAAGTCTGCACGTATCTGGCAGGAAACAACATCAATGTGCTGGATATTTCCCAGACCATTGTACAGGGATATTTTAATATGATGATGGTTGTAGACACCAATCAGTCTGTGAAAGAATTTGGAGATATGGTAAGGGATCTGGAAACACTGGGAGAGGAAATCGGAGTTGTTATCCGCTGCCAGCATGAAGACATTTTCAACAAAATGCACCGTATTTAAACCGAAGGGAGACACAGATGATTAACATATTTGAAGTAAATGAAACCAATAAAATGATCGAGCAGGAAAACCTGGACGTGCGTACCATTACTATGGGAATCAGCCTGCTGGACTGCATTGATGCCGATCTGGAGGAAGTGAATCGGAAAGTCTATGAAAAGATTACGAAAAAGGCGCAGAATCTGGTGGAAGTGGGGAACCAGATCGAAAGAGAATACGGAATTCCCATTGTCAACAAACGGATTTCTGTAACTCCCATCAGTCTTATCGGGGGAGCCGCCTGCAAAAGCCCGGAGGATTTTGTAACTCTGGCACAGACCTTAGACAGGGCAGCCCATGAGGTGGGCGTGAACTTTATCGGAGGGTATTCCGCGCTGGTATCCAAAGGAATGACGCCGGCGGATGAAAATCTGATTCGTTCTATTCCGGAGGCCCTGGCCTGCACAGAACGTGTCTGCAGTTCTGTGAACGTAGGTTCCACGAAAACGGGGATTAACATGGATGCAGTAAAGCTGATGGGAGAGATGGTTCTGGAGACAGCCAGAAAGACAGAAAGCCAGGATTCCCTGGGATGTGCCAAACTGGTGGTATTCTGCAATGCGCCGGATGACAATCCTTTTATGGCAGGAGCTTTTCACGGGGTAACGGAGGCAGATACCATTATCAATGTGGGAGTCAGCGGCCCGGGAGTGGTAAAAACGGCTCTGGAAAAAGTAAGAGGAAAAGATTTCGAAACCTTATGTGAAATGATTAAACGGACAGCCTTTAAGGTAACGCGTGTGGGACAGCTGGTGGCTCAGGAGGCCTCCAGACGTCTGGGGGTTCCCTTTGGTATTATCGATTTGTCCCTTGCCCCCACACCGGCTATGGGAGACAGTGTGGCTGAGATTCTCGAAGAGATTGGACTGGAGCGGGCCGGCGCCCCCGGAACAACAGCAGCTTTGGCTCTTTTGAACGACCAGGTGAAAAAGGGCGGCGTTATGGCGTCCACTGCCGTGGGCGGTTTAAGCGGAGCATTTATTCCTGTCAGCGAGGATCAGGGAATGATTGATGCGGTTAATGCAGGCGCTCTGAATCTGGAAAAACTGGAAGCCATGACTTGTGTCTGCTCTGTGGGTCTGGATATGATTGCAATTCCCGGAGATACAAGTGCAAGTACCATTTCCGGAATCATTGCAGACGAGGCAGCGCTGGGAATGGTGAATCAGAAGACTACAGCCGTACGTCTCATCCCTGTTATCGGAAAAGATGTGGGCGAGACCGTAGAATTCGGAGGACTTTTGGGCTATGCGCCGATTATGCCGGTGAATTCCTTCTCCTGTGAGAGATTTGTGGCAAGAGGCGGAAGAATTCCGGCTCCCATCCATAGTTTTAAAAACTAATAGAAAAATGTCGTTTTCCAATGTGAACAAGAAGCATTGGAAAACGACATTTTTTATTCTTATTCCTGAATTATAATCGGCTTCTGATATTCGTGGATGAAAGGAAGTCCGCTTTTCTGGCTGGAGACGGCCTGATAAAAATTGGAGGCAAAGACATCCTGAGCCAGAAGTTTCTGTCCGGAGGGGGATAGAATCTCCCGGGCATTGGCCAGTTTGGTAAGCAGAGGGAGACTGCCTTCCTTTTTTATCCGGTGAAGCAGCTCTGCCGACTCTTTGCGAAAGCCCAGGACTCTGGCGTAAGAAACCGGATAAATTTCCTTTAAGTTTAACAGAACATGCAGGAGAGAGCGCTGAATCCGGGTATAGGTAACCTCCTTTGTTTTTAAAAGCCGGCAAAACTGAGAAAAGGACTGAAACTGGTTCCGGTTTCTTATAATTCTGCGGCTTAATTCTTCTGAGAGATCCAGATATTCTGTTAAAGATAATAGGGATTCCCTTAAAAGCTGCGTCTGTAACAACAGAGAATAATCGTCTTCCAGAATGTTTCTGCGCTCTTTGACGGCCTTTTGCAAAAGCCGGGCGGCAGTCCGGGGCATCTGGCTATACAGCCCGTTTAAATCCGAATGGGCAGAAAGATAGCTGCGGATGGCAGAGGCAGAGGGGTAGCTGTCAGGATCTGAAAAAGACTGCTCATGATACCCGGATCCTACCCGGAGAATAGGCCAGGGTTTTATGGGACTGTGCAGTTTGTCAAGTACCCGGCAGTATTCCACCCCTAACAGATTGTTAGGGGAACGAAGCAAAGCCGCTTCCTCTGAATCAGCCTGATTCGGATGCAGACAGGCAGTAAGAGCCCCGGCTCTGGCAGCAGGGTAAGGCAGCCCTTTTTTTAAAGAGGCTTTTAATGCCTGCCGGTAAGAAGGGGGTTCCTGATTTAAGAGGGAGGCGGTCTTAATAAACAGCTCCTGTCGGGGAGTCTCACATCCGAAACATAAGTGGGTTACCACCCCAAGGCCATGGAGGAGAGAAACGGCTCCTTCGGCAAAGTATTCGGCGCTTGAGCAGGAGTAGGAAACCGGAAGTTCCAGAACCAGATCGGCGCCGCAGCAAAGAGCCATCTGTGTTCTGGAAAATTTGTCAAGAAGAGCAGGGGTTCCTCTCTGTACGTGATCCCCGCTTAAGACAACAATCAAAAAGTCAGGATTCAGGGCCTGCCGAACGGTTTTCATCTGATATTCATGTCCATTGTGGAAAGGATTATATTCTGCGATTATACCAGTAACTTTCATAGAAATTGCACCTCAAAAAATACATGACAGTTTCCAGTATTCTACCATTGAAATGCTTGAAATACAAGGGGCCAGGAGTTATAATAAAAACAGCGAGTAAAATACGAAAGGAGCCATTTAATCATGGGATTTATTGATGTAATCAAGGAAAAAGCCAGAGCGAACAAGAAAACCATTGTTCTTCCGGAGAGCGAAGACAGAAGAACTCTGGAGGCAACTGCTCAGATACTGAAAGAAGGACTTGCAAATATTGTTTTAATTGGAAATGAAGAGCAGATCAGGAAAGATGCAGAAGGGCTTGATATTACGGGAGCAGTAATCGTAGATCCGGCAACTTCCGATAAAACACAGTCCTATATTGACAAATTAGTGGAATTAAGACAGAAAAAGGGAATGACTCAGGAACAGGCAAAAGACATTATGCTGAATCAGAGAACCTACTACGGCGTAATGATGGTTAAGATGGGAGATGCAGACGGAATGGTTTCCGGTGCATGTCATTCAACCGCCGACACCTTAAGACCAAGTCTTCAGATTCTGAAGACAAAACCAGGCACGAAACTGGTTTCCGCATTTTTCTTAATGGAAGTGCCGAATTGTGAATACGGGGAAAACGGTACGTTCGTATTTGGCGACTGCGGATTAAATCAGAATCCGACTTCCGAAGAGCTGGCAGCAATTGCAGTATCTTCTGCAGAAAGCTTCAAAATGCTGGTAGGAAAAGAACCGAAAGTGGCAATGCTGTCTCATTCTTCTAAAGGAAGCGCAAAACATGATGATGTTACAAAAGTTGTAGAAGCAGTGAAAGCAGCAAAAGAGATGGCTCCGGAGCTGCAGTTAGACGGAGAACTGCAGCTTGATGCAGCAATCGTTCCTTCTGTAGGTGCTTCCAAGGCTCCTGAAAGCACAGTTGCAGGACAGGCAAATGTTTTGATCTTCCCGGATCTGGATGCAGGAAATATCGGTTACAAACTGGTACAGAGACTGGCAAAAGCAGAAGCATACGGTCCGATGACCCAGGGAATTGCAGCCCCGGTTAACGACTTATCCAGAGGATGCTCTGCCAGCGATATTGTAGGCGTAGTGGCAATCACAGCAGTACAGTGCCAGAATCAGTAAAAAACGAAGTTAAAGGAGAAACAAGAATGAAAATATTAGTTATTAACTGCGGAAGTTCCTCTTTAAAATATCAGTTAATTGATATGGAAAACGAAAATGTATTAGCAAAAGGCCTTTGTGAAAGAATCGGTATTGCAGGCTCCAAGCTGACCCATAAGCCGGCCGGAAAAGGAGAATTTGTAATCGAGAAGGAAATGCCGGATCATAAAGTGGCTGTACAGCTGGTTCTGGATGCTTTACAGGATGCAGAACACGGCGTGATTGCCAGCAAGGATGATATTTCTGCTATCGGTCACCGCGTACTTCATGCAGGTACCGTATACAGTGATTCCATCGTTGTAAATGAGGATGTGAAGAGAGTTATCCGGGAATGTTTCCCTCTCGGACCGTTACATAATCCGGCAAACCTGATTGGTATCGAAGCATGTGAACATGCAATGCCGGGCAAACCAAACGTAGCTGTATTCGATACGGCTTTCGGTATGTCCATGCCGGAAAAAGCATGTATGTATGCAATTCCTCATGAATATTATGAGAAATACGGCATCCGCAGATACGGTTTCCACGGAACCAGCCATAAATTCGTATCCGGAGAAGCTATCAAATTTGCAGGACTGGATCCGGAAACAGCAAAGGTAATCGTTTGTCATCTTGGAAACGGTGCAAGTATTTCCGCTTCCATCGGCGGCAAATGTGTGGACACCAGCATGGGTCTGACCCCTCTGGAAGGTCTGATTATGGGTACCCGAAGCGGTGACGTGGATCCGGCTGTTGTTCAGTTCATCTGCAACCATGAAAATATCAGCGTTGACGAAATGCTGGATATTTTAAATAAAAAATCCGGTATTCTGGGTATGACCGGCATCTCCAGCGATTTCCGTGATGTTGAAAAGGCGAAAGAAGAAGGCAATCATCTGGCAGAAGTGGCTCTGGATGCATTCCGCTACCGTGTCATCAAATATGTAGGCGCTTATATTGCAGCTATGAATGGTGTAGATGCCATTGCATTTACAGCAGGTGTAGGAGAAAACGACGCGGATACCAGAAAAGAAGTCTGCGACAGCCTTACCTATGCAGGGGTTAAGATTGACGAAGAAGCAAACAACGTAAGAGGAAAAGCTACCATGATTTCCGCACCGGATTCCAAAGTAAAGGTTATGTTAATGCCTACCAACGAAGAGCTTGCAATTGCAAGAGAAACTTTGGCTCTGGTTTAAAGAAGACGGAAAATTAACCGTTGACAAAACTGCGGGGAGTCGGTATAATTCATTAGGTGTGATTAGGAGACTTGTTTATGCTAGTTCATTTGTCAGATATCGTATCCCAGACTGGGAAGACTGAGAACATGGAGGTTCCTGTAACTGTCGATGTGATAAAGTCTGAATTGGGAAGTTTTAAGATTGCGGAAAAATCTCCTCTGCATTTGCAGATTATAAATACCGGTAACAAGGTTCTGGAATTAACCTGTGATGTGAAACTGGTAATTCCAATGCCCTGTGACAGGTGTCTGAAGGAGGTTCCGGTTGACTTTGATTTGCATTTTCAGAGCAAACTGGATATGAAGCAATCCAGGGAAGATAGGATAAAGGACTTAGATGAGAGTGACTATATCACAGGATTGGACCTGGATACGGATTTATTGATCTGTAATGAGGTGCTGATTAACTGGCCTTTGAAGGTTCTGTGTAAAGAAGACTGCAAAGGAATCTGCAGCCGGTGCGGCCAGAATTTAAATGAGGGTACCTGTCAGTGTGACAGAACCAGTCTGGATCCGCGGATGGCGGCAATCAGTGATATATTTAGCAAATTTAAGGAGGTGTAACCGATGTCCATCTGTCCAAAAAATAAAACTTCTAAAGCAAGAAGAGATAAGAGAAGAGCAACATGGAAAATGAGTGCTCCAAACTTGGTGAAATGCAGCAAATGCGGTGCTTTAATGATGCCTCATAGAGTATGTAAAGCTTGTGGAAGCTATAACAAGAAGGAAATTATTAAAGTAGAAGACTAAGACTGGAAAAGAGTGTAATGGTGTTGGATTATTCCGACACCATTTTCTTTATATCAAAAAAGGTATGGAAAGGTTGAGGAAACATGGGAAAGTCAAATATGACAACACTGTGTTATATAGAAAAAGACGGATGCTATCTGATGATGCACCGGATACGGAAAGAGAAGGATGTAAATAAAGGAAAATGGATTGGAGTAGGCGGCCATTTCGAAACAGGGGAAAGTCCGGAGGACTGTCTGCTGCGGGAAGTCCATGAAGAAACAGGGCTTTCTCTTACCTCCTATCGTTTTCGTGGTCTGGTTACGTTTACCCAGGAAGGGTACGGGACAGAATATATGTGTCTTTATACGGCAGACGGCTTTGAAGGAGAGCTGCAGCAATGCAGAGAAGGGGATTTGAAATGGATTCCCAAAGAAGAAATCAAAGATCTGAATTTATGGACGGGAGATCGGATTTTTCTGAAACTGCTGGCAGAAGAGGCGCCGTTTTTTTCTCTGAAACTGACTTATGTGAAAGACGAGCTGAAAGTAGCCTGTCTGGACGGAAATATGCTGGAGGTGGAATAAATGCATCATGCGGGACTGATATTAGAAGGCGGAGGAATGCGGGGAGTTTACACCGCGGGTATCCTGGATTTCTTTCTGGATAAAGAGATTGAATTTAAAGAAATCTACGGAGTTTCGGCAGGAAGCTGCCATGCCTGCAGTTATTTATCCAAACAGAGAGGCCGGGCGTTCGATGTGAACGTACAGTATCTGGACGATCCCCAGTACTGCAGCGTAAGAAGCCTGGTGAAAACCGGCAACCTGTTTGGCGCAGAAATGTTATATCACACCATACCCGATAAATTAAATCAATACGATTATGATACTTTTATGAAGTATCAGGGAAAGTTCTATGCAGTTCTTACCAACTGTGTGACCGGAGAGCCGGTATATTATCCGGTCAGAGAAATGCATAAAGATATTTCGGCAATCCAGGCTTCCAGTTCTCTGCCTCTGGTTTCAAAAATGGTGTGGATTGAAGGAGTTCCTTATCTGGACGGCGGAATCAGCGACTCGATTCCTCTGGAGCAGTCCTTAAAAAACGGAAACAAATGGAATGTGGTAATATTAACCAGGGATAGTTCCTATCGGAAATCCCCTAACTCCATGATGCCTCTTTTAAAGGCACGCTATAAAAAGTATCCGAAACTGGTGGAGCAGATGAAAAACCGGCATCTCCATTATAACCGGACCTTAAAATTAATTGAAAAGGGAGAAAAGGCGGGAAAAGTATTTGTTATCCGTCCGAAAAAACCGGTAGAAATCGGAAGAATCGAAAAAAACAGGGAAAAATTAACGAAACTGTACAACGAAGGCTATGAAGATGCAGAAAAATGTTATGATCAGTTGGCAGAATTTTTAGAGAAGGCAGACAAAAATCCACGGGGATAGGGGCAAGCCTATTGACTTTTCAAAAGAATGTCTATATGATATTTTTTAGATGTAGCAGGAGGATTACAAATGTCTGAGAAAACAAGAATTGTAGTAGACGCCATGGGGGGAGATTATGCACCCCGGGTACCGGTACAGGCAGCTGTCGAAGCTGTGAAAGGCCGGGAAGATATTCAGGTGATATTAACGGGACGTCAGCAGGAGATTCAGCGGGAGCTCGATAAATATGAATATAATAAGACAGCCATCCGGATTGAAGATGCCGGAGAAGTCATAGAGACGGCAGAACCTCCGGTAATGGCAATCCGGAAGAAAAAAGACTCTTCCATTGTGAAGGGGCTGATGATGGTAAAACATCAGGAGGCTGACGCTTTTATTTCCTCTGGAAGTACGGGAGCCGTTTTAGTTGGCGGACAGGTACTGGTGGGAAGATTAAAAGGAGTGGAACGGCCGCCTCTGGCACCTTTGATTCCCACTGCCAAAGGTGTTTCCCTGTTAATTGACTGCGGCGCCAATGTGGACGCAAGGGCGTCCCATCTGGTACAGTTTGCCAAAATGGGGGCCATTTATATGGAAAATGTGGTAGGGATTAAAAACCCGAAAGTTGCCATCGTAAATATCGGTGCAGAAGAAGAAAAGGGGAATGCACTGGTTAAAGAAACATTTCCGCTTCTGAAAGCATGCAAAGGCCTGAACTTCATTGGAAGTATTGAGGCCAGAGATATTCCGGCAGGCTATGCGGATGTAATTGTATGCGAAGCCTTTGTGGGAAATGTAATTCTGAAATTATATGAAGGCGTGGGAGCAACTTTGATTTCCAAAGTAAAAGAAGGTATGATGAGCACTTTGAGAAGCAAGATAGGAGCTTTGCTTGTGAAACCGGCTTTGAAAGCCACCCTGAAATCTTTTGACGCCGGCGAGCACGGGGGAGCCCCCCTGCTGGGATTAAAAGGGCTTGTGGTCAAGACCCATGGAAGCGCCACAGCCGTGGAAATCAGAAACGGTATTTTCCAGTGTGTGGATTTTAAGAAACAGAGAATCAATGAGAGAATAAAAGAGCATTTAGCGGAAGAAGCCGGCGATACGCCTGAAAAATAAAAGCAATATTCAGAAAGGGGGACATGAATGTGGAACTGGAAAAGTTAAAACAGATTATCGCAGATGTTTTAAATGTGGATACAGAGGAGATTACAGAAGAGACCACATTTGTGGATGATTTGGGAGCAGATTCCCTGGATATTTTTCAGATCGTTATGGGGATTGAAGAAGAGTTCGATATTGAAATCGATAATGAAACCGCAGAAAAGATTACTTCCGTGGGAGCGGCAGCAGAGGAAATTCGCAGAGCGATCGGCTGAAAACAGGAAAAATGAGGCTGTTGCAGAATGTATTTATTCTGCAGCAGCTTCTGTATTTTAGAAATGAGGATGAAAATGTTAGAAAAATTAGAGGAAATATCAGAATATCAGTTTCAGGATAAAAAGTTATTGAAACAGGCAATGACCCACAGCTCTTATGCAAACGAACATAATCTGGGAAAATTAAACTGCAATGAGCGACTGGAATTTTTAGGAGACGCAGTACTTGAAATTGTCAGCAGTGAGTATCTGTACGGCAAATTTCCGAAACTTTCAGAAGGAGAACTGACTAAGAAAAGGGCCAGTATGGTCTGTGAGCCGGCTCTGGCATTTTCTGCCAGGGAGATGGGACTTCCGGCTTTTCTTCTGCTTGGAAAAGGAGAGGAACTGACAGGAGGAAGAAAAAGGGACTCCATTATTTCTGATGCGGCGGAGGCCTTAATCGGAGCCATTTATCTGGACGGTGGGTTTGCTAATGCAAAAGAGTTTATTTTGAACCATATTTTAAATGACCTGGAAAATAAACAGCTCTTTTTTGATAGCAAAACCATCTTGCAGGAATTCGTACAGGGAAAAGGGAAAAACCAGATTGCTTACCACCTGTTGAAGGAAGAAGGTCCGGACCATGATAAAAAGTTTACCGTAGAAGCCCTTGTGGCAGGAAAATCCGTGGGACAGGGCAGCGGACATACAAAAAAAGCGGCGGAACAGGCGGCCGCATATGAGGCTGTAAAACGACTGAAAAGCCGGGAAGGGGAATTATGTACTTAAAGAGCATTGAGGTACAGGGCTTCAAATCTTTTGCCCAGAAAATCAATTTTGAATTCCACAATGGAATAACAGGAATTGTAGGCCCCAATGGAAGCGGAAAAAGTAATGTGGCAGATGCAGTACGCTGGGTTCTGGGAGAGCAGAGCGCCAAGCAGCTTCGGGGCGGAAACATGCAGGATGTGATTTTTGCCGGGACAGAGAACAGAAAGCCTTTAAGTTATGCCTCTGTGGCAATTACGCTGGATAACGGAGATCACAAGCTGGCAGTGGATTATAAAGAGGTCACTGTCACAAGAAGACTCTACCGTTCAGGAGAAAGTGAATATCTGATCAATGGCAGCGGGTGTCGTCTGAAAGATATAAATGAAATGTTTTACGATACAGGAATCGGTAAAGAGGGATACTCCATTATCGGCCAGGGCCAGATTGATAAAATATTAAGCGGAAAGCCGGAAGAGAGGAGAGAACTCTTTGACGAGGCCGCAGGAATCGTCAAATTTAAACGACGTAAAAACACGACCTTAAAGAAACTGGAAGAAGAGAAACAGAACCTGGTTCGTGTGACGGATATTCTCACCGAGCTGACCAGACAGTTAGAGCCTCTCAGAAAGCAGTCAGAGACGGCCAGACTGTATCTGGCAAAAAAGGAAGAAGTGAAAGAACTGGATATGAATCTGTTCCTTTTAGAGGCCGATCATATCCGTAAGCAGCTGGAAGAGCTGGAAGAAAAAAGTCAGAACACCCAGGGGGATCTGGAAACTTCCAGAGAACAATTCCAGGAGATAAAAACGGAGTATGAGAAATTAGAAAGCCAGTTAGATTCCCTGAATGCAAAAATGGATGAGGCCAGAGAAATTTCTCAAAATGAAGCTCTGAAAAAACAACAGCTGGAGGGGCAAAAAGACGTTCTTCAGGAGCAGATCTATGCGGCGCAGCAGAATCAGGAACATTATCAGAACCGTCTGGAGACCATACTGGAAGAAATTCAGAGGAGAAAGGCGGAGATAAAAGATTATCAGAAACAAAAAGAAGAACTGGAAGAAACCCAGAAAGCAGTAAAAAGCCGTTTAACCCGGGAAGAGATGCGGGTTCAGAAACTGGAAGACGCTATAGGAGAGTGTGCAGAAGCCGTAGAAGGTGGTAAGAGCGAGATTATTGAACTTTTGAACAGCCGCGCCAATACCAGAGGCAAAGCCCAGCGTTATGACGCTATGATGGAGCAGATCGGAATCCGTCGTGCAGAATTAAATCAGAGAACCTTAACTTTAAAAACAGAAGAAGAACAGCAGCAGTCCGTCTTCCGGAAAACGAAAGAAGAATATGACGCCATTACCAAAAGACTGAAGCAGATGAAAGAAGAAAGCATCCAGATGGATGAAGAAGTAAAAAGGCTTCAGGAAGAAATCCGGAAACAAAATGAACAGATGGATGTGGGGCATACAGCTTACCACAGAGAGTCCTCCCGTCTGGAGTCCCTGAAAAACATTACGGAACGCTACGACGGCTATGGGAACAGCATTCGGAAAGTAATGGAACAGAAAAAACATATCACCGGGATTAAGGGTGTGGTGGCGGATATTATCAAAGTAAAGAAAAGCTATGAAACGGCCATTGAGACGGCCCTTGGAGGCAGCATCCAGAATATTGTTACAGACAACGAGCAGACGGCCAAACAGATGATCGGCTTTCTGAAAAAGAACCGTTATGGGCGGGCCACATTTCTGCCGTTAAGTACAGTTACCAGCCGAGGGGAATTCAACCAGAAAGACGCTCTGAAGGAGCCGGGTGTTATTGGACTGGCCCATGAACTTGTACAGGCAGATCAGGAATATGAGGGGCTGGTAAAATATCTTCTGGGACGTACCCTGGTAGTGGATCAGATTGATCACGCCATTGCCATTGGAAAAAAGTACCGTCATACCCTGCGTATGGTTACCATTGAAGGAGAATCTCTTAATCCCGGAGGTTCTATGACAGGAGGCGCCTTTAAAAGCACCAGCAATCTTCTGGGAAGACGCCGGGAAATAGAGGAATTGGAATCCAGCGTAGCTGCTCTGAAAAAAGATATGGATGAGATGCAGCATGCAATTGAAGAAAACCGGAAACAGAGAAATCTGTTAAGGGATACGATCGCACAGTTCCACGAAAAGATGCAGAAACAATACATCCTGCAGAATACAGCGAAACTTCAGATGGAGCAGATGAAACAAAAAGGAACGGAAATCCAGGAAGGATACCGTCAGATTCAGATGGAGCATGATGAGATTCTGCGGCAGACCAGGGAAATCCAGAACAGCCATCAGGCAATCCGGGAGGAGCTGGAAGCTTCTTCCAGAGATGAGAAAGAACTGGAAGCTTTTATTGAAACAAAGCAAAAGGAACTGGATCAGTTAAGGGAAGAAGAAGGACAGGGACAAAAAGAACTGGAGAAGATCCGGATGGAATCCTCCCAGGCAGTACAAAAAGAGAGTTTCCTGAAAGAAAATCTCAGCCGTATCCGTCAGGAACAGGAAAAATATCTGCAGGAGCAGCAGGAAATTGAAAAAAATCTTAAACTATGGCAGCAGGAGATAGAAAACCGGAAGCAGGAAACAGAAGAAATTCTGGAAGACGTCCGTCAGGCTTCTATGACAGAGGAAGAGGCAAAGGCCCGGATGGAAGGATATGTGAAAGAAAAAGAAGCTATCTCCAGAAGTCACAGGAGCTTTTTTGAGAAACGGGATGAATTATCTTCTCATATCAGCCGGCTGGATAAGGAATGCTTCCGGCTGAACAGTCAGATTGAAAAACTGGAAGACATTCAGGAGGGCCAGATCAGCTACTTGTGGGAAGAATATGAAATCACTCCCGGCCAGGCAAAGGAGTACCGGAAAGAAGAGTATGCGGATCGGTCTCTGCTGAAGAAAAAGGTCAGTGAGAAAAAAGACGAGATACGAAAACTGGGAAACGTAAATGTGAACGCTATTGAAGATTACAAAGACGTTTCAGAAAGACATGCCTTTTTATCTGCTCAGTATGAGGATTTAACCAGAGCAGAACAGACTTTAATGGGAATTGTGCAGGAGCTGGATGAAGGAATGCGCCGCCAGTTTGCAGAGAAATTTAAAGATATTCAGAGAGAATTCGACAAAGCCTTTAAAGAACTGTTCGGCGGAGGAAAGGGAACCCTGGAATTATCCCAGGAGGAAGACATTCTGGAGGCAGGGATTAAGATTATTTCTCAGCCCCCGGGGAAAAAGCTGCAGAATATGATGCAATTGTCAGGAGGGGAAAAAGCCCTTACGGCAATTGCCCTGCTGTTCGCTATTCAGAATTTAAAGCCCTCGCCTTTTTGTCTTCTGGATGAAATTGAAGCTGCATTGGATGATTCCAATGTGGATCGGTTCGCAGGCTATCTGAAAAAGTTGACGAAAAATACACAATTTATTATAATTACACACAGGCGTGGAACTATGAATGCCGCAGATCGTCTTTATGGAATTACCATGCAGGAGAAAGGCGTTTCTACGCTGGTATCTGTGGATTTAGTGGAGAATGCACTGGATAAGTAGGAGGGAAGAGATGGCAGAGGAAAAGAAAGGGTTTTTTAAGCGGCTGGTCAGCGGACTGGCGAAGACAAGGGATAATATCGTATCTGGGATTGATTCTATTTTCAGCGGATTTTCCAGCATTGATGAAGATTTTTATGAAGAAATCGAAGAAATCTTAGTCATGGGAGATATTGGAATTAACGCTACCACAGCGATTATAGAGAACTTAAAGGAGCAGGTTGCACAGCAGCATATTAAAGATCCGCAGGAATGCAAGCAGCTTTTGCTGAACAGCATTAAACAGCAGATGGAAGTTGACAATACAGAATATAAATTTGAAAATCAGAAATCAGTGGTTCTGGTAATCGGGGTCAACGGGGTGGGAAAAACCACTTCCGTTGGCAAACTGGCAGGAAAACTGAAAGAGCAGGGGAAAAAAGTGATTCTGGCGGCTGCGGATACCTTCCGTGCAGCAGCGGGAGAACAGCTTACTCAGTGGGCAAACCGGGCAGGCGTGGAAATCATAGGCGGTCAGCCGGGGGCAGATCCGGCCTCTGTGGTATACGATGCCGTAGCGGCAGCCAAGGCCAGAAATGCAGACATTCTCTTGTGTGATACAGCCGGACGGCTGCATAATAAAAAGAATCTGATGGAAGAACTCCGAAAAATCTACCGGATTCTGGAGAAAGAGTACCCGGAAGCCTATCTGGAAACACTGGTAGTTCTGGACGGTACCACAGGACAGAATGCACTGGCACAGGCCCGCCAGTTTGCCGAAGTGGCCAATGTGACCGGAATCATTTTAACGAAGCTGGATGGTACGGCAAAGGGAGGAATTGCAGTGGCAATTCAGTCTGAGCTGGATATCCCGGTGAAATATATTGGCGTGGGAGAAACCATTGATGATTTACAGAAGTTTGATGCAGAAGAATTTGTAAATGCATTATTCAATGTATCAGATCAGGAAGAAGGATAAAGGAGAGTACAATTATGCTGACATTAGACAAGTTTGAAGAAGCGTCGGAAATCGTAAAAAAGGTGACACAGGAGACAAAACTGATTTACAGCAGTTATTTCAGCGATTTAACGGGAAATAAGATTTATTTCAAGCCGGAAAATATGCAGAGAACAGGAGCCTATAAGGTAAGGGGCGCTTATTATAAAATCAGTACCCTTTCTGAGGAGGAAAGAAATAAAGGCCTGATTACCGCTTCCGCAGGAAACCATGCGCAGGGTGTGGCTTATGCGGCGAAAAAATACGGAGTGAAAGCCGTAATCGTAATGCCTACTACTACGCCGCTAATTAAAGTGGAAAGAACCAAGAGTTATGGGGCAGAAGTCATCCTGCACGGAGATGTATACGACGAAGCCTGCGCCCATGCAATGGAACTGGCGGAGCAGGAAGGATATACCTTTATTCATCCGTTTAACGATCCGGCAGTCGCTACCGGTCAGGGAACGATTACTATGGAAATAGTACAGGAACTGCCTCTTGTGGACTACATTTTAGTTCCCGTAGGAGGAGGCGGACTTGCCACCGGCGTATCTACTCTGGCGAAACTTCTGAATCCGCATATTAAAGTTATCGGCGTAGAACCGGCAGGGGCTGCCTGTTTAAAGGCTTCTATGGAAAAGGGGGAAGTATGCACCCTGCCTAAAGTAAATACCATTGCCGATGGTACGGCGGTACAGACCCCGGGAGATGTAATTTTCCCTTATCTGCAGGAAAATCTGGACGGAATTATCACCATAGAAGACGATGAACTGATTGTGGCCTTCCTGGATATGGTCGAAAATCATAAAATGATTGTGGAAAATTCCGGACTTTTAACCGTTGCCGCTCTGCGTCACATGGATGTAAAAAATAAGAAAATCGTATCCATTTTAAGTGGCGGCAACATGGATGTGATTACCATGTCTTCTGTGGTACAGCATGGTCTGATTCAGAGAGATCGTATCTTTACCGTATCTGTTTTACTGCCGGATCGGGCAGGAGAACTGGTAAGAGTAGCTACGATCATTGCCGAAAATCAGGGAAATGTCATCAAACTGGATCACAATCAGTTTGTAAGCACCAACCGGAATGCGGCAGTGGAACTGAAAGTTACCATGGAAGCGTTTGGAACAGAGCATAAAAAGAAAATTGTAGAGGCTCTGGACAAAGACGGATTCCGTCCCAGATTAATCCGGATTAATCTGTAAGTATTTAATGCACAAAAAAAGTATGCAGGATTTGTCTGCATACTTTTTTTATCCATAACAGGAAAATCAGCGAATGGTAATTAATTCATACTGGTCAGAACCGATTCCCAGTTTTACTGCGTGTTCAATACAGGATTTCCAGTTGGTATCCGGGCTGATGGCGCCAAAGTGATCATGGCCTTCATGGTTAGATTCTGCCAGCAGGGTGTTTGCAATGACAGGCTGGGCGTTTACGGCATCCGCACAGGCCACGTCCAGAGCTACCGGATCAAAGGAGGCGAACATTCCCACATTGGGAACAACGGCAGCATCGTTTTCCGCATGGCAGTCGCAGAAAGGCGATACATCAATTACCAGGGAAATATGGAAGTTAGGTCTTCCCTGAATAACTGCTTTTGTATACTCTGCCATTTTTCGGTTCAGAATGTCAAAGGATTCATCCTGGGCCGGTTTCACTGCATCCTGGGGACAGACGCCGATACATCTGCCGCAGCCGACGCACTTGTTGTGATCGATAGACGCTTTTTTGTCGGTAACAATAGCCGCCTCGTGGGCACAGATATTGGTACATTTCTTACATCCGATACACAGCTCCTGATGGACATAAGGCTTTCCTGCGCTGTGCATTTCCATTTTCCCGGCACGGGAACCGCATCCCATACCCAGATTCTTCAGGGCACCGCCGAAACCGGCGCATTCATGACCCTTAAAATGATTCAGGGAAATGATAATATCCGCATCCATGACAGCCCGTCCGATTTTCGCTTCTTTTACGTATTCTCCGCCTTCCACAGGAACATAAACTTCATCCGTCCCTTTCAGGCCGTCTCCGATAATAATATGACAGCCGGTAGAAAAAGGAGAGAAACCGTTCTGATAAGCGCTTTCCATATGATCCAGAGCATTCTTTCGTCCGCCTATGTAAAGGGTATTACAGTCGGTAAGAAAAGGCCTGCCGCCTGCTTCTTTTACCAGATCGGCTACCACTTTGGCATAATTCGGGCGAAGATAAGCCAGATTTCCCGGTTCGCCAAAATGAATTTTAATGGCGGTATATTTGTTTTGGAAATCAATATCTTCAATGCCGGCTTTTTTCATAAGTCTTTCCAGTTTTTTTAAGAGGGTGTCTCCGGATTTGACACGCATATCGGTGAAATATACTTTTGATTTTTTTGCTTCTGTAGTCATCCTATCCGTCCTTTCTGTAAAATCAGCAGCCGTGTGTGTACACTGGCGCTATATTTAAATGATAGCACTCCCAAAGTGGAATTGGCAAGGATTTTGTGATAAAGTATAAGGCAGGAGGAAATGAGTATGAACTGGGATGAAAAGAAAACAGTATTAAGAAAGAAAATAGAGGAATATACAAAGGGAAATGTCTGTATTGCTTTTTCCGGGGGAGTGGACAGCAGTCTGCTTCTGACTCTGGCCTGTGAAGGCGCCGCCCGGACGGGAGGAAAAGTATACGCAGTTATGCTGGATACGGTTCTGCACCCGAAAGGAGACGTTCAGACAGCAATACAGGTGGCAGAAAAGACAGTTGCCATTTTTCAGGTGATTCGGGTGGATGAACTGGAGAATCCAAAGATTATGGAAAACCCAAAGGATCGCTGCTATTTATGCAAACGTTATCTGTATGAAAAAATTCTGGACTATGCCAGAGAAGTACAGGCGCCGGTGGTGATAGAAGGAACCAATGAAGACGATTTGCACCAGTATCGGCCGGGACTGAGAGCAGTGAAAGAGCTGGGAATCAGAAGTCCTCTGGCAGAATGCGGGTTTACCAAGGAAGAGGTGCGTAAAATGGCCGGGGAATACAAGATTTCTACGGCATCCCGTCCTTCTGCTCCGTGCCTTGCCACACGGCTTCCTTATGGAACCAGAATTCAGAAGGAGGTACTAAAGAAGATAGAAGAGGGAGAAGAATACATAAGACAATTGGGCTATGGGAATGTGCGTATAAGGGTATACCAGAACCTGGTTCGTCTGGAAGTGGATCCGAAAGATTTTGGGAAAGTGCTGACACATAAAGACAGGATTATCCGGAAACTGAAAGAACTGGGATTTTCTTATGTTACCCTGGATTTGGAAGGATTCCGGTCAGGAAGTATGGATTTATAGTATCAAACGATTGCGCTATCTCAGGTTTTTTTAGAATAAGGGCGGTGCTAGAATCAAATCAGAAGCACTGCCTGAGACAGAAAGGAAGAACAATAGACATGGATATACAAAAATTACTACTACAAGTGCAGAGAAAAGAAATTTCCCTGGAGGATGCAGAAGACTTGCTAAAGAAACTGCCCTATGAGGATCTGGGATTTGCGAAACTGGATCACCACAGAGAACTGCGTTCCGGTTTCGGGGAAGTGGTTTTCTGCCAGGGGAAGGAAAAGGATCAGATTGTAAAAATTTATCAGTGTTTTGCCGAAAGAGGAGCAAACGTTCTGGGCACCAGGGCAACGCCGGAACAATACGAGTACGCCAGGAGTTTTCTTCCGGAAATTTCCTATGATGAAATGGCCGGAACACTGATTCTGATGCATCACGAAGTGGCTCCCATCGGATATGTCACCGTTTGTACAGGAGGAACCTCTGATATCAGGGTGGCAGAAGAAGCCGCAAGGACGGCCGAATTTTTCGGAAGTAAGGTCATCCGTCTTTATGATGTGGGAGTGGCCGGAATTCACAGGCTGTTATCCAAGCAGGAGGAGCTGCATAAGGCGAACTGCGTAGTCGCAGTGGCGGGAATGGAAGGCGCCCTGGGCGGCGTAGTGGCAGGCCTTGTGGATAAGCCGGTCATCGCTGTTCCGACCTCTGTAGGATACGGAGCCAATTTCGGCGGACTTTCAGCCCTTCTGACTATGCTGAATTCCTGTGCAGAAGGACTTGCAGTAGTAAATATTGATAACGGGTTCGGAGCCGGCTATCTGGCAGCTCAGATTAACCGGATAGCCGTGCACGGGGGAACGAAGTGACATTTTTATTTTTTCTTGTCAGCTTCCTGGCATCGACTGCGGGCTCTATTTGCGGGATTGGCGGAGGGGTAATTATCAAACCCGTTCTGGATGCCGTTCATGTAATGAGTGTAAGCAGTATCAGCTTTTTATCCGGATGTACTGTTTTATCCATGACAGTTATATCTGTGGGAAAATCTTTCCGAAATTCTTCCGAAAAAATTGATTGGAAAACAGGAACTTTCCTGGCCGTGGGAGCTGCGGCAGGAGGCGTTCTTGGAAAAATATTATTTCAAAGTATAAAAGAGGCAGTGGGTAATGAAAATACAGTAGGAATGGTTCAGTCATTCGTACTTCTTTTCATTACAGCCACTACCTTTTTTTATACCCTGAAAAAGGAAAAGATCCATACATACCATATAAAAAATGAGGGGATCTGTATGATAACGGGATTATTGCTCGGGATTTTTTCTGCATTTCTCGGGATTGGCGGAGGGCCTGTCAATTTAATGGTTTTAAGCTTGCTTTTCTCTATGGAGACGAAGAAGGCAGCCCTTCATTCCCTGTATGTTATTTTGTTTTCTCAGGCTGCGAACCTGCTCTATGCAGCAGTTACCCATACGATTCCGGAAATTTCTCCCCCATATTTTCTGGCACTGGCATCAGGCGGTATCCTGGGAGCGATGGCAGGGAACTGGTGGAATAAGAAGATGGATGCGAAAACCGTGGACAGGCTGTTTCTGATTTTAATGGTAGTTATTATGGCAATTAATTGTTATAATATTTATAAGTTTGCATGAGGCATTATAAAGGAGGCAAAAAATGGCAGATAAAATATTATTTTTAGAATGTTATTCCGGAATCAGCGGAGATATGACGGTGGGGGCCCTTTTAGATTTGGGAGCAGATAAAGAGAAGCTTTTAGAAACACTTAAGGGACTTCCTGTAGACGGATATTCTGTTAAAATAGAAGAGAAGAGAGTCCATGGGCTAAGGGGCTGTGACTTTGACGTGATTCTGGACGAGAAGCAAAAGGAACATCATCACAGTCACGGACATCATCACGGTCACAGAAGCTATGGGGATATTTGCAGAATACTGGAAGAGTCTTCGCTGGACGAGCCAGTAAAGAAAACTGCCGGAAAAATTTTCGCCCTGGTGGCGAAGGCGGAAGCAAGAGCCCACGGTGTTCCCGAGGAGGAAGTGACTTTCCATGAAGTGGGAGCTGTAGATTCCATTGTGGATATTGTATCCGCAGCTTTCTGTCTCCACGATCTTCAGGTGAAACAGGTGGTTGTTTCTGATTTATGGGAAGGACAGGGGACGATTATGTGCCAGCACGGACGGATTCCGGTACCGGTACCAGCCGTTGTGGAAATTGTTAAAGAGACAGGAATGTCTTTGCACATTACTGAAGTTAAAGGCGAAATGGTAACGCCTACAGGCGCAGCCATTGCCGGAGCGCTGCGGACCAGAGAACGGCTTCCGGAAGCCTTTCAGATTGAAAAGGTGGGCATTGGAACCGGGAAGAGAACCTATCCCCACGCCAATGTACTTCGGGCGATGCTTTTGCATGAGGCATAGAAGGTGTGAAAAACGAAGGGGAGGAAACTGCAGCATGAGTTTTAAAGTACTGATTGCAGATGATGAATATATTATCCGCCGGGGGATTCGTTCATTTTTGGAGCAATATGAGGAGTTTCAGGTGACAGCGGAAGCGGAAGACGGAGAGATGGCGCTGGAGCTGGCAAGGCAGGAAGAGATAGATGTTTACCTGGTGGACATCAATATGCCTTTTGTAAACGGACTTCAGTTTATAGAACAGTTAAGAGAAATCCACCCCAAAGCTCTGGTGGTGGTAATTACAGGGTACGATCGGTTCGAATATGCAAGGGAAGCTTTGCGTCTGGGAACCTTTGAATATCTGCTGAAGCCCATTATGGAAGAACCTTTTGACGAAATGATACAGAAGGTAAAAGCCAGGCTTCTGGCAGATAAATCAGAGGATAAATATCTGAAATGGGCAAAGAAAATGCTGGAAAAGAACAGAAAATATTTAAGTTCTGAGTTTTTAAAAGGGATTCTGGCCGGAAAATTTACAAAAGAAGAGATAGAGGAACGATGCAGCTATCTGGATATGGTCATTCCGGAAGAATTTACTTTGTCCCTTGTACGGCTTTCTTATCGAAGGGAAGAAGACCTGCAGGATGCCTGGAGTGATGATTTGATTTATTTTGTGGCAGAAAATATTGCAGATGAGCTTTTCAGCGTTCACCAGAACCTGAATAGCTGCCAGGATGATTATGGAAATCTGGTGGTGCTGTCCGGAAAAATTCAGGAAGAAAAGGAAGCGCAGAAACAGCGGGAAACGTATTGTAAAATTATGGAGGAACACGCGCCTGTAAGATGTTCTGTGATTCAGAAGACGGGAAAAGGACTGGAAATGCTTTCTGAAATCTATGATGAGGCTGTCCTGGAAATGGAAAAGACAAGGGAAGCTTCTGCTGTTATCCGGGAAGTGAAAAAATTCGTGGAAACCCATTACCATCAGGAGTCCTTTTCCCTTCAGGACGCAGCCGGCCAGGTGAATCTTTCTATTCAGTATTTAAGCAAGCTGTTCCGAAAAGAAATGGGAATCACGTTCAGCGATTATTTAACCAGCGTCCGGATTCGGAAATCTATTGAACTGATTCAGAATGATGAATTGAAAATTTATGAAATCGCGGAAAAGGTAGGATATACAACCCAGCATTATTTTAGTAATGTATTTAAGAAATGTCTGGGAGTTAGCCCGGCCGAATATCGGAAAGGGCTTAAAAAAAGTTAAAATATTATATTTTTCCATCCGATTATTGCAAAGACTTTCGGGAAAAGAAAGTCTATAATAACATCAATAATTGTTAAGGCAATAAAGGAGGAATTTAAGATGAAAAGAAAATTATTAGCAGCATTCCTTTGTGCAGCAATGGTTGTTACAATGGGAGCAGCAGGATGCGGCGGAAGCAGCAATGAAGCATCCACAGATGATACGGCGGCAGAAGAAAGCGCAGCAGAGGATACAACCGATGCAGCAGAGGAAGAAAGCGGCGATGACGCAGCGGCAGAAGAGAGTGACGGCGGAGTTATCACCGTGGGATTCTCACAGGTTGGCGCAGAGTCTGACTGGCGTACTGCAAACTCCGAATCCATGAAGAATACCTTCAGCGAAGAAAACGGATACAAATTCATTTTTGATGATGCGCAGCAGAAACAGGAAAATCAGATTACGGCAATCCGTAACTTTGTTCAGCAGGATGTGGACTATATTCTGTTAGCTCCGGTTACAGAAACAGGATGGGATACGGTTCTTCAGGAAGCAAAAGATGCAGGAATTCCTGTGATCATCGTTGACCGTATGGTAGATGTATCTGACGACAGCCTTTACACAGCATGGGTGGGAACGAACCCGCTGTTAGAGGGACGTAAGGCCGGCGAATGGCTGAAGGCTTATGCAGAGGCTCATAATATTGAAGAACTGAACATTGCTGACATTCAGGGAACCATCGGTTCTACCGCACAGATCGGAAGAACACAGGGACTGGAAGAGGCTGCTGAGAAATATGGCTGGAATATCGTTGTACAGCAGACAGGTGAATTTACACAGGCAAAAGGCCAGGAAGTTATGGAATCCATTTTAAAACAGTATGACAACATTAATGTGGTATACTGTGAGAATGATAACGAAGCATTTGGTGCCATTGACGCCATTGAAGCTTCCGGAAAAACAGTGGGACCGGACGGCGACATGCTGGTAATCTCTTTTGACTCCACAAACGCAGGTTTAACTGACGTATTATCCGGAAAGATTATCTGCGATGTTGAGTGTAATCCGCTTCACGGACCGCGTGCAGAAGAACTGATTAAGAAGCTGGAAGCCGGAGAAGAAATTGAGAAAGAAAATTATGTTGACGGTGAAATCTTCGCACACGGAACAGATGTAGAATCTGTTACCATAGAAGGAACCGAATATCCGGTTACAGAGGTTACAGAAGATGTGATTGCAGAACGTGCATACTAATCCATATACAGACTCGAAAGAGAAGTGTATATAAAATTCGGAGAAGTTGTATGAACGAGGATGTCTTAAAACAAATTCTTTTGTTTTAAGACACCCTCTATTTGCGTTTCTGCAGGAAAAAGGAAAGGGGAGGTGAAGACAATCCGAAGTATTGGAAAACATTTTTTAAATATGCGAATAAGGGGGAAAATGCTGTTTTCTCATATTTTTATTGCACTTATTCCCTTTTTTCTGGTAGGAGCTGTGGGCATCTTAATTTCTACAAAGGAAGAAGAAAAAAACGTTATGCAGCATACTGCTCAGATGGTAGGTCAGGTGCAGCAGACGGTGGATATATACGTAAACAGTATTGAAAAGACAGTTAATATGCTGATTGAAACCATTCATTATAAAGAGCTGAGCACGCAGGAGCTGCAAACGGAACAACAGTGGGAAAAGTATAAAAAAGAACTGGAACAGAGCCTGAAGACAGTGTCGGATACCCATGATGAGATTGCGGGTGTTTTCTTTGCTACGGAAAAAGGGTTTTACGCCAGCACTGGAATGTCGCGTGTATCCAGAGATCCGTTCCTTTTGGAAAGCTGGTATCAGGAAGCGGCTGCCAATCCGGAAGAAATGCAGATACTCAGTGATACAACAGGAAGAAACATTATGACAGACGCCACGTACAGCATTGATGATGTATTTTCTGTGGCAAAGGCAGTGGCGGAGCCGGGAACAGGAGAGATTATGGGAGTGATTCTTCTGGATATTAAGCATGATATTATTTCCTCTGCTATTCAGGGAGCCAGTATTGGAAATGAAAGATTTGTGTTTGTCCTGGACAGTCAGGATCAGATGGTTTATGCTCCCACAAACCAGGTGGTGTACAGAATCAACCCTCAATGGCTTTCTGATGAAAAGATGCCGGTGACAGCCAGAATCAACGGAGAGAAGTTCCAGATTCGCTATCAGCAGTCAGAATATACCGGCTGGAAATTTGTCAGTGTAGCTTCTTTTCAGGAGATTATGCATGGAACAAATGTAATGCTGGTGATTTTTGGGACAGTTTTAATCATAACGCTTTTTATTGTTCTTCTGGTAGCTTTTCAGTTGTCAAAAACCATTACACAGCCGATTGTGGGACTGGCCCATTTAATGAAAGAGACAGAAAAAGGAGATTTGTCAGTACGTTTCCAGGGAGACTATCAGGACGAAGTCAGCGAGCTGGGAAGAAAGTTTAACCACATGCTGGAACGGATTCAGAAACTTCTGGACGCGGTTTATCAGGAGCAGGAAAAGAAGAGAAAAGCCCAGCTAAAAGTGGTACAGGAGCAGTTTAAACCTCATTTTTTGTACAATACCCTGGATACCATCGGATGGATGGCAAGGGAACATAAAGCATATGATATTGTGCATCTTGTAGATGCTCTGACTAATGTTTTCCGGGTGAGTTTAAGCCGCGGTAAAGACTATATTACCATCGAGGAAGAACTGCGGTATATTTCCAATTATCTGTACATACAGAAGATTCGTTATGGTTCTAAAGTGCTCTATGAAGTTCAGACAGATGAAGAAAGTAAGAAGGTCTATGCTCCCAAGCTGATACTTCAGCCGTTGGTTGAAAACGCTATTTACCATGGAGTCAAAATGAAAAGAGGGGAAGGCCATTTAAAAATTTCCGTACAGAGGCGGGGAGAGGATGTGCTTCTGGAAGTGGAAGATGACGGCCGGGGAATGGATGCAGAGAAGGTGAGGCAGCTGACGGACTTACTGAATAAGCCCAGTGAGTCAGAGCAGAATCAGAGTTTTGGCCTGTTTTATGTAAAAGAACGTCTGCGTATCCGGTACGGAGAGAAGTTCCAGGTAACGGTGGCCAGTGAAAAGGAGAAAGGAACGAAAGTTTCAGTTATCGTACCTGCAGAATATCAGGAGGAAGGAAAGGGCGGTCAGGATGAAAAGAAAATATAAAATTTTAATATTGCTGGCTGCGCTGTCTCTGGTTTTTGCAGGATGGAAACTGTACAGCAGCAAAATGATACAGTCAGAGCACGAGGATGAAATTGAATATGTGATCGGCGTTTCTCAGGCAAATATGAGAGAAGGCTGGAGGCTGGCTCTGATTCAGGAGATTGAGGAAGAAGCAAGGAAGCATAAAAATGTGCGGATTGTCACGATGGACGCCACTTCCAGCCTGAAAAAGCAGAAGCAGGATGTGGATAAACTGCAGAAATATGGAATTGATTTGCTGATTATTTCACCCTGTGATTCCAGCCATATGACAGAAAAGGTAAAAGAAGTTTATGAGAGAGGAATTCCCGTGATTGTTATGGATCGGGCCGTAGAAGTTTTGACTATTCTCTGTTTATCGGTCCGGACAATCAGTTGATTGGAAGTCAGGGAGGAGAGTGTGTTCTGGAGCTTCTGGGGGAGAAAGAAGGAACGGTTCTGGAACTGTGTGCTTCTTATGCAACGATTCAGAGTCAGGAGAGAAGTGCAGGTTTTGATGAAGTTATCGGGCAGTATCCGGGGATTCACAAAGAAACATGGAATCTGGAAAATGATATGAAGGATCCGGCCTATGACAGGGTCTATGTAAAAAAAGACGAGTTGGAAAAGGTGGATGTGATTTTTGCCAACAATGATGCGGTTGCCCTGGGAGCATATGAAGCTCTGACGGATCTGGGAATGGAGAAAGAAATTCCTGTTGTGGGATGTGACGGTTATACAGGAGAAAATGAAGGGGTGGATTTGGTGCTGCAAAATAAACTGGCAGCCACCATATCCTGCCCTACGGGAGGAAAAGAGGCTATCCAGTACGCCCTGAACATTCTGGAAGAAGACAGCGGCGTGCCCAAACAGGTGATTTTAAGAAGTCATACGATTCAGAAGAAGAATGCACGGGAGTATCTGGAAAGAATCAGAAAAGACTATGAGGATAACGGAGAGGAAATTACTGTAGGATATTCTCAGGTGGGGACAGAAAGTCAGTGGAGGCTGGCGAATACCAGATCCATTAAAGAAGCAGCAGAGGAGTTTCACATTCAGTTATTTATGGAAGATGCTAATCAGTCTCAGGAGAAGCAGATAGAGGCCATCCGAAGTTTTATTAAGAAAAAGGTGGATGTGATAGTGGTTTCTCCCGTTGTGGAGACGGGGTGGACAGAAGTTTTAAAGGAAGCCAGGGCCGCAGGAATTCCCGTGGTAATGTCAGACAGAAAAATAGAGGCAGATTCCGATCTGGTAAATACTTATATCGGAGCTGATTTTGTGGAAGAGGGAAAACGGGCCATGCGGTGGATCCGGGAAAATGTGGAAACCGGAGATGGGACGAAGAAGATTCTGGAGCTTCAGGGAAACAAAGGAGCGTCTCCTACAGAGGAGAGAAGAAAAGGATTTCTGGAAATTCTGGAGAAATATCCCAGATATCAGATGGCTTACAGCGCCTACGGGGATTTTACTTACGAGGGCGGAAAGAAGATTGTTGAGGACTATTTAAAAGGTCAGGAATGGGACATAGACATTATTTATTCTCACAATGACGATATGGCGCTGGGCGCTATTGAAGTTCTGGAGGAACACGGAATCCGTCCCGGTGTGGATGTGACAATTGTTTCCGTGGATGCCACAAGAGATGCCTTTGAGGCTATGACAGAAGGAAAACTAAACTGTGCGGTGGAGTGTAATCCTCTTCTGGGGCCACAGCTTATGAAGGCGGTGAGAGATATGGTGGCAGGGAAAGAAATGCCCCTTCGAATCATAACAGAAGAAAAAGTATACGATCAGACTACGGCAGAAAAAGAAATCGGAAAACGAAAATATTAAAATCACATGTAGTTGCGGTTTTGAATAGACAGCGAACATACATTTGTAAAGAAAAAATACTTGACAGTCTTTCTTTGATGGAGTATGATAGGCAAGGTGATGAACAGATGGAGAAATTTGTGGAGCAGACATTGCTGTATGATTTTTACGGAGAACTACTTACCAGTAAGCAGCGTCAGGTTTATGAAAGTGTTGTCCTGGAAGATTATTCCTTAAGCGAGGTAGCCCAGGAGCTGGGAATCAGCCGGCAGGGCGTGCACGATATGATTCGGCGATGCAATAAAATTCTGGAAGATTACGAAGGAAAGCTTCATCTGGTGGAGAAGTTTCTCCATATCCGTGAAAAAGTGCATGAAATTCACAAGCTGACCAAAAAATATCATGCCGAAGAGATAGCGGCAATATCCAGCGAAATTTTAGAGGAGTTATAATCCATGGCATTTGAAAGCTTAACCGATAAATTACAAAATGTATTTAAAAAGCTCAGAAGTAAAGGCCGTCTCACAGAAGCAGATGTAAAAACAGCTCTGAAAGAAGTAAAGATGGCCCTGCTGGAGGCAGACGTAAACTTTAAAGTAGTTAAGCAGTTCATAAAGTCTGTACAGGAGAGAGCCATTGGCCAGGACGTGATGAACGGCCTGAATCCCGGACAGATGGTAATAAAAATTGTAAATGAAGAACTGGTTTCCCTGATGGGAAGCGAGACTACAGAACTTCCCATTAAACCGGGCAAAGAAATGACAGTCATCATGATGGCAGGACTTCAGGGCGCCGGAAAAACAACGACTGCGGCGAAACTGGCAGGGAAGCTGAAATCAAAAGGAAAGAATCCTCTTTTGGTTGCCTGTGATGTATATCGTCCCGCCGCGATTACCCAGCTGCAGGTAAATGGAGAAAAGCAGGGTGTTGAGGTCTTTTCCATGGGAGATAAACAGAAACCCGTGGATATTGCAAAGGCAGCAATCGAGCATGCCAGGTCAAACCAGCAGAATGTGGTGTTGATTGATACGGCAGGCCGTCTTCACATAGATGAAGACATGATGAGGGAACTGGAAGAGATTAAGGCCAATATCCAGGTGGATGCAACGGTTTTAGTTGTGGACGCCATGACAGGACAGGATGCTGTTAATGTGGCGGAGTCTTTCAGTCAGAAAGTAGGGATCGACGGAGTTATCCTTACAAAGATGGACGGCGATACCCGAGGCGGTGCGGCTCTTTCCATTAAGGCAGTAAGCGGAAAACCGATTCTGTATGTGGGTATGGGTGAGAAGTTATCCGATCTGGAACAGTTTTATCCGGATCGAATGGCATCCAGAATCCTGGGAATGGGCGATGTGATGAGCCTGATTGAGAAAGCGGAAGCAGCTCTTGATCAGGACAAAGCAGAAGAAATGGGCAAACGCGCCATGAAAGGCGATTTCGGATTTGACGATTATCTGGAAAGTATGGAACAGATGAACAAGATGGGCGGACTGTCCAGTATCCTGAATATGCTTCCCGGAATCGGAGGCGGAAAAATAAAGGATATTGAAGGAATGATTGACGAGTCGGCTATGGACAGAACAAAAGCGATTATTTTGTCCATGACGCCGAAGGAACGTTCCAATCCCTCAATTTTAAATGTATCCAGAAAGAACCGGATTGCAAAAGGAGCCGGAGTGAATATCAGTGAAGTGAACCGGCTTGTAAAACAGTTCGAACAGTCTAAGAAAATGATGAAACAAATGTCCGGCAGTATGGGCAGAAAAGGTGGTAAAAGAGGCGGCTTTAAGCTTCCCTTTTAACATAAATAAGAACAAATAAAACCAATAATATATGGAGGAAAACAAAAATGGCAGTAAAAATCAGATTAAGAAGAATGGGACAGAAGAAAGCACCTTTCTACAGAATTATCGTTGCAGATTCCAGATCCAAAAGAGATGGAAAATGTATTGAAGAGATTGGAACTTACGATCCCAACGTAGATCCAAGCGTATATAAAGTAGATGAAGAAGCAGCTAAGAAATGGCTGGCAGCAGGCGCACAGCCTACAGAAGTTGTAAGCAAGATCTTCAAGTTAGCCGGTATCGAAAAATAAATTCTGGATTTTCCATTTCTAAAGACAGGGAGGACTTGTAATGAAAGAATTAGTGGAAGTAATTGCAAAATCTCTTGTAGAAAATCCGGATGAAGTCAGTGTTACCGAAACAGAAAAAGAAGACATTATTCTGGTGGAATTAAAGGTTGGCGCTTCTGATATGGGTAAAGTAATCGGAAGACAGGGAAGAATCGCCAAAGCAATTCGTACGGTGGTAAAAGCTGCTTCATCAAAAAGCCCCAAAAAAGTGGTTGTAGATATTCTGCAGTGAAATAAGAGGGCATGTCTGCCGCAGGGCGTACTGCAGCAGACATGTTTTTTTATGTAACAGGAAATTCCGTCGGATTTCCTGTTACATAAAAAACGCTTTGCTGTGGATGCCGCCAGATGCAATAGAAGAGGAGTTTATATGGAAAAAATGCTGCGGGTGGGAGTAATTACCACCACACACGGAATCCGGGGAGAGGTGAAAGTTTATCCAACCACAGACTTTCCGGAACGTTTCCTGGATCTGGATACGGTCTGGCTGGATACAGGAAAAGAAAAAATAGAGCTGGAAATTGAGAAGGTTCGTTTTTTTAAACAACTGGTAATTCTGAAGTTTCAGGGAATTGATAACATTAATGATATAGAAAAATACAGGAAATGCGGTCTTTGGATTCCAAGAGAAAAGGGACAGCCTCTGGAAGAAGGGGAATATTATATTGCAGATTTACTGGGCATGGATGTATATCTGGAAGATCAGACTTTATTCGGAACTCTAAAGGATGTAATGGAAACGGGAGCCAATGACGTTTACATCGTGACCACCCGGGAAGGGAAAGAAGTGCTGCTCCCGGCGATCAAAGACTGCATTCTGGATGTGGATATAGAAAATAATAAGATGACAGTTCATATCATGGACGGTCTGTTGTAACAGGAGAGAACCATGAATTATCACGTATTGACCTTATTTCCGGAAATGATCCGCCAGGGGCTGGAGACCAGTATTATCGGAAGAGCCATGGCAAAGGGAATTATAAGTCTGGAAGCTGTAAATATTCGGGATTATGCCTTTAATAAACATCAGAAAGTAGACGACTATCCATACGGAGGGGGCGCAGGAATGGTCATGCAGGCTGAGCCTGTATTCCTGGCCTATGAAGCAGTAAAAGCGAAAATTGGAAGAAAGCCCCGCACTGTTTATCTGACTCCCCAGGGGAATGTCTTTCATCAGGAAATGGCCAAAGAAATGGCAAAAGAGGAAGACCTGGTATTTCTTTGCGGTCATTATGAGGGAATTGACGAGAGGGTTCTGGAAGAAATTGTAACCGATTATGTATCCATTGGAGACTATGTTCTAACCGGAGGCGAACTCCCGGCAATGGTGATGATAGATTCCATTTCCAGAATGGTTCCCGGCGTTCTCAGCAACCAGGAATCCGGAGAAACCGAAACTTTCGCCGGAAATCTTCTGGAATATCCGCAGTACAGCCGGCCGGAAGAGTGGCGGGGAAGAAAGGTTCCGGAAGTACTGTTGTCCGGACATCATGCCAACGTGGAAAAGTGGAGAAGAGAACAGTCCATTCTCCGTACCTGGAAAATGCGGTCGGATCTTCTGGAAAAGGCAGAACTGACAGGAAAAGAGAGAACATGGCTGGCCCGGGAAATCGAAAAAGTTCAGAACAGAAATTGACAGGGCAGGATTCCCGTGATAAGATAAAACAAATAGCAGAAAAGCAGAAAGAACAAGGATGTTCCAAAAGGAATTTCCCTGTTCTTTTTTTATGTAATAGGAAATTTTGCCGAATTTCCTAGCGGCGCTGAACGAAGACGTGTGTTTTGGTGAAAATTTTTCAGGGAGGGAATTATGCGGATACATGAGAAAGTAAGTACAGGGATTCCGGGATTTGACAAAGTGATCGACCGACTCCGGATGGGAGATAATGTTGTCTGGCAGATCCTCAATACAGAAGATTACAAGAGAGTGGTATTTCCATATGTAGAACAGGCAAAGAGGGATCGGAGATCCATCGTATATATCCGTTTCGGAAAGCATGAACCAATTTTTCAGGAGGAAGATGAAATAAAGACCTACCGTCTGAATGCCAGTGTGGGATTTGAGACTTTCGCTTCCAGTGTCAGACAGATCTTAACAAAAGAGGGCAGACGGACTTTCTATGTGTTTGACTGTCTCACCGATTTGCTGGAATTCTGGTACTCGGATTTAATGATCGGAAATTTTTTTCAGGTAACCTGTCCGTATTTATATAAGCTGGATACTGTGGCCTATTTCTGCATTGAAAGAGGAGCCCATACCTTTAATACCATTGCCAGCATCAGGGAGACCACACAATGTCTGTTGGATCTGTATGTGATTCAGAATAAACTCTATCTTCATCCTCTGAAAATGATGGGGAGATATTCTCCTACCATGTTCTTTCCTCATCTGATTCAGGGAGAAGAAGCAACAGAAATTACTTCCAGCTATCTTACGGCCCGCCTGTTTTCTAATTTCCAGTGGGATCAAAAACGGGTAGATTACTGGAATGCCCTTCTGGATCAGGCAAAGGCGGCCAGAAATCAGTCGGAAGAAGAGAGAAACCGGATGAAGACCCTCCTGATTAAAATCTTTATGGGAGGAGAAAGCCGAATCCGGAACTTATGCGAACATTATTTTACTTTGGAAGATCTGCTGAATATTGCTTCCAGAGAAATCGGTACAGGACTAATCGGCGGTAAAAGTGTGGGAATGCTGCTGGCAAGGAAAATTGTGAAAACGATGGGTTCAGAGGAAATAAAAGAGCATCTGGAGCCGGACGATTCCTTTTTCATAGGGACAGATGTTTTTTATACTTATATCGTTCTTAACGGCTGGTGGGATCTGCGTACCCGGCAGAAGACAGAAGAGGGGTACCTGGTACTGGCTGAGGAATTTCATGACCGCCTGTTAAATGGAGCCTTCCCGGAATTTGTAGAGGAAGAGTTTATGCATATGCTGGAATATTTCGGGCAGTCTCCCATTATTGTACGCTCCAGCTCACTGTTGGAAGACAATTTCGGAAATGCCTTTGCCGGAAAATATGAAAGTGTATTTTGTGCAAATCAGGGAACCCCCCAGGATCGTCTGGCAGCCTTTGAAGATGCGGTTCGTACCGTATATGCCAGTACGATGAACGAAGACGCCCTTCACTACAGGAAAATTCGCGGATTATCTAAGAAAGATGAACAGATGGCAATTCTGGTGCAGAGAGTTTCCGGAGACTATTATGGGAATTATTTCTTTCCCCATGTGGCAGGCGTGGGTTATTCCAAAAATCTGTATGTATGGAATAAAGATATGAATCCGGAGGCCGGGATGCTGCGTCTGGTACTGGGACTTGGAACCAGGGCGGTAGACAGAAACAATGACGATTATGTGCGGATTGTTCCTCTGGATGATCCATGCCGGCAGCCTCCGGTGGAATACGGGGAAGAACGAAGATACCAGCAGGCGAAAGTGGATTTGCTGGATATTGGGGAGAACAGTTTTGAGAGCGTACCGACGGAAACGATATGGAAAACCGATCTTCACATTTCCAGTGGACTGTTTGCGACGCCGGACATGAAAGAGGCGGCAAGACTGAGGGAACTGGGCTATACAAACCTGGAAGTTCCCCGTCGTCTGGACTTTAAAAAGCTACTGAAAGGAACATCCTTTACCGGAATTATGAAAGAAATTTTAAAAAGTCTTTCAGAGGCCTATGAAAATCCGGTGGATATTGAATTTACAGCAAATTTTGTGACGGAACAGGAATTCGGAATCAATCTGGTGCAGTGCCGCCCGTTGCAGGCCTTTGCTATGGGAAATCAGGTAGAGATGCCTTTGGAAAAAAAGAAAGAACAGCTTTTATTTTATTCAGAGGGAGATTTTATGGGAGGAAATGTCAAGATTCCTCTGGATATAATCATATATGTAAATACAGAGGCCTATCTGGCCTGCACGGAACAGAAACGGCATGGAGTAGCGAGAATGATCGGAAAATTAAACGAAAAACTGAAAGAGAAAAGAATTCTTTTAATCGGCCCCGGCAGATTCGGTACCACCACCTCATCCCTGGGAGTTCCGGTTCATTTCAGCGAGATTAGCCACATGTCAGCTTTGTGCGAGGTATCTGTGAAAGAAAAGGGAATCATGCCGGAGGTTTCCTATGGAAGCCATTTCTTTCAGGATATGGTGGAAACAGAGATTTTCTATCTGGCGCTGTTCCCTGATAAGAAAGAGACTCTGTATCTGCCTGAAAAGATAAAAAAAGAGGAGAACCGCCTTAAGGAATATATTTCTGACAGCCTGGAGTATGAACAGATTCTGACGGTTATTGAAAGAGAAGAAGCCTGTCTTTATTCTGATATTTCAGAACAAAGAGTAATGTGCACCTGGTAGGGGCATGCAGGAGAACGAATGAAGATTATAGCAGATATGTGATCATCATCAAAAACTAAGAGCGTCGTGGAAGTAAGAACTTCTGCGGCGTTCTTTTTTTGCCTTCCTATCCTCAAAGAGGCGGTAAGAAATTGCGAAAAATAAGAGAATTGCTAGTCAAACGATTGTTTCTTTCGCTGTAGAAAATAAATTTCAATCATGTATATTATAAATAAAGAAAAAGTTAGAAAAAAGAGTGATTATAGTGATTTTTACTATTTTATTAGCGCTAAATATGTCGAAACAGTAGAATTTTAGAAAAGGAGGAGAAAATTGAAAGAAATATTTGTGAATTTAAAACGATTTGATGTACCCAAAATGATGGGAGGGATTTGTCCTTGTGATTCTCCGGTTGAGTGGATTCAGAAGATTGTGAAAGAAACCATAGAGCTGGGAATCGGAAAGAAGAAAGACCTGTCACTTACCTATTTTCTGCCGGAGGCTTTGCTGGTTCCGGCGCAAACAGTGAAAGATCAATATTCCCAAGAGGAAGCGGGAGCCTTTGCACTGGGATGTCAGGGAGTATTCCGCCAGGATGTGAAACAGGGAGGAAACTTCGGAGCATTTACTGCAAACCGGCCGGCCGCTGCAATTGCAGCTCTGGGGTATGAATGGACTATGATTGGACACAGTGAAGAAAGAAAAGATAAACTGGAAATTTTATCCTGTTATGATGAAGAAATAGCAATCTGTGAGAAACAGTATAAGGATGCGGCGCAAACAGTAGAAACACTTCTGAATCAGGAAGTCATAAGAGCACTGGAAAGAGATATGAATGTTTTATTTTGCATTGGTGAAACAGAACAGCAGAAAGGAGGAGATAACCCCAAGGAGTACGAACCGAGAGTAAAAGAAGTTTTAAAAGCTCAGATTACAGAAGGGCTGAAAGGCGTACAGAAAATTAAAGGGAACAGAAAAATTGTAATCGGTTATGAACCCATATGGGCCATCGGCCCGGGAAAGATACCGCCGAATGCCGACTATATCCGGTTTGTCAGCGATTATATTAAAGAGGTGTGCCGGGAATACTTTAAAGAAGAGTTTCCGGTGGTTTATGGAGGTGGTTTAAAAGAAGAAAATGCAGAAGAGATCGCTTCGGTAGAATCCATTGACGGAGGTCTTGTAGCGCTTACCAAATTTGATCCGCCCATCGGATTTGATGTGGAAAGCTTAAAAAGGATTGTGGAGGCATATGTGAAATAGACAGGCAGAATAACAAAGGAGGATAACATGATTAGCAACGAAAAGAAAAGACAACTGCAGGAACTGGCAATTAATATCCGGATTCAGTGCATGAAACAGTTTGGACATCTGGGTGTAGGCCATGTGGGAGGCTCCTTATCCTGCTGTGATTTAATGGCGTGTCTGTACGGAGAAATTTTAAATGTGGATCCGAAAAATCCCGGATGGGAGGAAAGAGATCGCTTCATTATGTCAAAAGGCCATGCCGGACCGGCTATGTATGCGGCGCTGGCATTAAAGGGGTATTTCCCGGAAGAAGAGCTGCTTACACTGAATCAGCCGGGAACTAATCTTCCGAGTCATACGGATATGAACCGAACGCCGGGGGTGGATATGACAACTGGTTCCCTGGGACAGGGATTTTCCTCCGGACTGGGAATTGCCATGGGATGTCAGTTAAAAGGACTTGATAATTATACTTATATCCTGTTAGGCGACGGGGAGTGTGACGAAGGACAGGTCTGGGAATGTGCTTTATTTGCTCCGGCAAAACACTTAAACCGTGTGATTGTTTTCGTAGATTTTAATAACCGGCAGCTGGACGGATTTATTGATGAAGTGCTGGATTTGGGGAACCTTTGTGAAAAGTTTGAAACCTTTGGATGGCATACAGTAGACGTGGCAGACGGAAATGATGTGGAACAGATTTGCAGCGCGGTAGAAGCGGCAAAAAGGGTAGAAGAGAAACCGTCTCTGATTGTACTTCGGACAGTAAAAGGAAAGGGATGCGCTTTCTCAGAAGGAAATCCTTTGAATCACAATATGCCGGTGCCGGCAGAAACAGCCAAAGAAGCTATTGAAGAACTGGAAAAACGGAAAGCGGATTTAGCCTGAGAAAGGAGAAGACAGATGGAAGTTTTACTTGCAAAAGAAAATAAGCCGGAAGAAATAGAAATGAGGCAGGCTTATGGAGAGGCACTGAGAGATATGATGGATCAGAACATGCCGGTAATGCCAATGGATGCGGATTTAATGCGTGCAATCGGACTTCTTCCTTACCGGGATCAATATCCTGACAATATTGTAGACTGCGGAATCGCGGAAGCTAATATGTTCGGAGTGGCAGCAGGGCTTTCGGCAGAAGGATTCATTCCGTTTCCTCATACCTTTGGGGTGTTTGCTTCCAGAAGAGGCTGTGATCAGGTGTTTATGAGCGGCGCCTACGCAAAACAGAATGTAAAAGTTGTGGGAAGTGATCCGGGCGTTCTGGCAGGACTAAACGGCGGGACACACCAGGCGCTGGAAGATGTTGCAATTATGAGAGCCATACCCGGTATGACGATTATTGAACCTACCGATGCGGTGATGACAAAAGAACTGACTTATCTGGCAGCAAAAACTTATGGAATGTTTTACATTCGGTTATTCCGCTCTAAGGCAGTGAAAATTTACGAAGAAGGAACGAAGTTCCAGATTGGAAAGGCAGTGAAGGTGAAGGATGGAACGGACGTTACGGTGATTGCTGCCGGAACAGAAGTGGCGGAGGCCATAAAAGCGTCAGAAATAATGAAGGAAAAAGGAGTTTCCGTTCGTGTTTACGATATGTTTACCATAAAGCCCCTGGATAAGGAGGCAGTTTTGGAAGCGGCAGAAGAGACAGGCGCCATTGTTACAGCAGAAAACCACAACATCATAGGGGGACTGGGCTCTGCAGTGGCGGAAGTGCTGGCCGAAAATTATCCGGTACCGCTGGAAAGAATCGGCGTAAAAGATACTTTCGGAGAAGTAGGGCCGGCAGACTGGCTGAAAGAACGGTTTGAACTGAAGGCGGAAGACATCGCGAAGAAGATAGAGAAGGTATTGGAACGGAAATAAAAGATAGGCAATAGAAAGAGAAAGGAGAACGGTATGAAAAAACTGTGGAGTGTATTATTGGCTGTTTTACTTACAATGAGTCTTTTGACAGGATGCGGAGCTTCGGATACAGAAACGAAAGGAACAGAAGAGGCGGAAAACAGTTCCGGATCAGGAGAAACCACCTTTGGCATAACGCCTATGGAAGAGGCAACCACTATTAATTTAGGATATTTTTCAGGAACATTGCATGCAGTCCCCTTTTATATAATGGAGCAGGAAGGATTTCTGGATGAGTTAAATATGGAATTTGAATATCAGTCTTTTGTAAACGGGCCGGCAATGATGGAGGCAAGTTCCAGTTGGGATATTTGTTCCACAGGAGGACCTGGAGGAATCAGCGGTGTTCTGGGGTATGATGTATCCATTATCGGCGTGTGTGATAATGACTCTATGCTGAATTTATATGTAAGAGAGGATTCTCCGATTTATAAAGCCGGAAAAGGACATGTGGAAGATTATCCGGATATTTATGGAACTCCGGAAGACTGGAAAGGAACCACCTGGATACTTCCGGTAGGGACTACAATGCATAAGGTTTTAGGCTCTACTTTGGAAAAACTCGGACTGACTTTAGATGATGTAAACGTAATTAATATGGATGTTACAAGCGCTCTATCAGCATTCAAAGCAGGAGAAGCAGACGGACTTGGCGTTTGGATTAGTGTGGCACTTTCAGCAGAAGAAGCGGGATTCAAGAAAGTGGGAGGCGCTAAAATTAATAAAGATATGATTCCTTCAGTTTTAGTTGCCACAGATGAAGCGCTGGAAACAAAGTATGAAGCAATTTGTAAACTGTATGAATTATATTACAGGACCGTAGAATGGTGCTATGACCATCCGAAAGAATTCGCTCAGCATTTCTACGATACCTGTGAAATCGAAGGAATTGCCTGCTCAGAAGATGTAGCTAAGAAAATTACGGAAAGTTTTGAATCTTATGATCTGGAATATATGTTGGATTATATGACCACGGAGTGTGACGATGACGCAGGTCTTGCAAAACGAAAAATAAGCACTGCGGAAAGAGATATTCTTAATTTGTTTGACTTTTTTAAAGGCTTAGATATGTATACAGAAGAAGACAGAGATTTTATTATCGACAACAATAAAATCACCAATGTGGTAGTGGAAACAATTAAAAGTGAAGCTACAGAGACAGAAAATGAGGCATAGATTAGAATTCAGAAAGAGATTAAGCATATGAAGAAAAGGAAAAAGAAAACGGATCCATTAGGCAGGGGAAGAAACTGCAGTAAATACACGTATCAAATGTTATCCATAGCAGGAATTTTAAGTTTTCTTCTTGTATGGCAGTTATTATTGGAATTTGGAATTCTGTCTGATCGTTATATATCTAAACCCACGGAATTGGTGGCATTATTTATCCAAAAGATGACAGATTCTTCTCCAGACGGTTCCACGTTACCTATTGCGACACTGGCAAGTTTACAGGTTGCTCTTACAGGGCTTTTATTAGCAATTGTAACTGGAGTTCCGTTGGGGCTGCTGATGGGATGGTATAAAGGCCTGGATAAATTTTTTAAACCAATTTTTGAAATCATTCGTCCGATACCGCCCATTTCCTGGATTCCCTTAACGATTGTATGGCTGGGAATCGGATTGAAAGCAAAAGCATTTATTATCTTTTTTGCAGCATTCATTCCCTGTGTGATTAATTCCTATACAGGAATTAAACTGACGCAGCAGGTATTGATCAATGTGGCAAAAACCTGTGGGGCATCCAATTTTACAATCTTCTGGAAGGTGGGAATTCCATCGGCCATGCCTATGACCTTTGCCGGAATAAGAGTTGCATTCGGTAATGCCTGGTCCACATTAGTGGCGGCAGAGATGCTGGCTGCCAACGCGGGTTTAGGGTATATGATATTAATGGGAAGAAGCTTTGCAAGACCGGACATTATCATGTTGGGTATGGTTTGTATTGGCGCACTGGGAGCTTTGTTCACCTTTATTTTAGGCATTGTTGAAAAGAGAATTGTGGGATGGAGGAATGTGAAATGAAGAAAGAAAACACAGTTGTGCCCAATAAGATAAAAGCATCCGATGTTCTTTATTTTGTCCTTCCTATTCTCTCCATTGCTTTACTGATTGTATGTTGGGAAGTAGCATCTAAAAACACGGCAGAATCTTTCCCTACAATTACAGCTACCTGGGAACGGTTTCTGAGGCTTTTAGACAAGCCGATTATGAGGGTCAGCTATTGGGGACATATTCTGGCAAGTTTAAAGCGAGTGTGTATCGCCTTGATTGTTTCCTGGGCCATTGGCATTTCCTTCGGTATCCTAATCGGATGGAATAAGAAAATGGACGCTTTCTTCGGAACAATTTTCTCTTTCATCCGCCCCATACCGCCGATCGCCTGGATACCATTGATTACCATATGGTTTGGAATTGATGAATTTCCTAAAATTCTAATCGTATTCATTGGCGCCGTTATGCCGGTGGTTATCAATACCCATGCAGGGCTTTCCAGCGTAGAAGATCTGTATTTAAATGTAGGTACGGCGTTTAATGCCAATAAGAGACAGATGTTATTTGAAATTGCAATCCCATCGGCGCTGCCATCTATTTTTGCAGGTATCAGAACCTCCACCAGTACGGCATGGATGGTTGTTCTGGCAGCAGAAATGCTGGGAGCAAAGTCTGGTGTGGGATTCCTGGTGGTAAGAGGTATGGATGGTTTTGATATGCCTTTAGTATTAGTGGCCATGATTACCATAGGAATCGTGGGAGCGTTATTATCCATTATTACAAACTGCATTGAAAGGGGGCTTTGTCCATGGGAGAGAAAAAAATAAGACTGAAACTTACGAATCTGAAAAAATCCTACGATACAGCCAAAGGGAAATTTCAGGCAGTGGAACAGGTGGATTTAGAGGTTTATGACAATGAATTCTTAGTGCTTTTGGGTCCCGGTCACTGTGGGAAAACCGTTCTTTTAAACATGATTGCGGGGCTGGAAGAACAGACAGAAGGAGAAATTCTGCTGGATGGAAAAGCCATTAATGGTAGTGATCCCAGAATCGGAATGGTCTTTCAGAAGACAGCGTTAATGCCCTGGAAGACGGTTATGCAGAATGTGGAAATCGGACCGAAATTCAGAAAAGTGGAGAAAACCCCACGAAGAAAAAAAGCACAGGAATATATTGACCTGGTAGGGCTGAAAGGATTTGAAAAATCCTATCCTTCGGAGCTGTCAGGGGGAATGAAACAACGAGTGGGAATTGCCAGGGCTTACACCAATGATCCGGAAATATTGCTGATGGATGAACCCTTTGGCGCTCTGGACGCCCAGACCCGGTTTGTGATGGAACAGGAGGTTTCCAGAATCTGGGAGCAGGAGAAAAGAACGATTATATTCGTAACCAATAACATTGAAGAAGCCTGTTATCTGGGGGATCGCATTGTTTTATTCAGTGAGTGCCCGGCAAAAGTGAAGGAAATCTATGTAAACGATCTTCCGAGACCCCGGGATGTGATTTCACCGGAATTTCTGAAACTGAGAACAAGGATTTCAGATAACACAGATTTGGCACTGTAAACGATGCAGATGGAAAGGAGTACGAAATGGCAAAAGAAGATAAGCGTGAAGTGAAAGTGCAAGTAAATCATTTGACCAAGTATTTTGGAAGTCTGCATGTGTTGGACGATGTTTCCTTTGATATTAAAAAAGGAGAATTTATGTGCGTGGTTGGCCCTACCGGATGCGGAAAAACAACATTTTTAAATATGCTGACCAAGATTTATGAGCCAACCAGCGGAGAGCTTCGGATTGACGGGGAGCTGGCAGATCCTAAGAAACATAATCTGGCCTGTGTATTTCAGGAACCGTCATCCTTTCCCTGGCTTACAGTGGAAGAAAACCTGAAATTCGGGCTGAAAATAAAAAAAATCCCGGAAAAAGAAATCAGAGAGCGAGTGGAAAAAATCATACAGATTCTGGGACTGGAACAGTTTCGTCATTCTTATCCCAGCCAGCTTTCGGTAAGTTCTGAACAGCGGATTATTATCGGACGGGCCTTTGCCATGCAGCCGGATTTGCTGCTGATGGACGAACCCTATGGCCAGATGGATATTAAACTTCGCTTTTATCTGGAAGATGAAGTATTAAGACTGTGGAGAGAGTTTGGAACAACGGTGGTGTTTATTACCCATAACATTGAGGAAGCGGTATACTTATCAGAACGCTGTTTAATTTTAACCAATAAGCCGGCTTCCATTAAAGAAATTGTTCAGAATGATCTTCCCTATCCAAGAGATATTACCAGCGACGACTTTATAAAAATGAGAAAACATATTACAGAACAGATTAAATGGTGGTAAGGAGGACTTGTAAAAATGGAGCTGTTAAAATGCACAGTGAGTAGTCTGTTAGGAGATAAAACAGGGCAGATGAAAGTGATTTCAAAAGATGAAGATTACGTAAAAAGAATTGAAAATCAGGAAATTTCTCTGGAACTATATGACAGCATCCGCAAAAGAGGGATGGCCCTGGGGGTAACGGAACATTTTAAGAAGGTAATTGGGGACTTTAAGGTGCCGGAAGGAGAGACGCCGGCCGGGTTTCGGATTGAGTATCAGCTGGAAAAGGACGGAGCCGTTTACGCAGATTTAGTAAGAGATATTTCTTATGATAAAAACGGGAGAAAGCGGCCCACCAAGACACTTTTCAGCGCAGATTCTGCAGATCCCTATGAAATCGACGGGATTAAAAATTTAATTGGAAACCTTACCTGTAATCCGGCGATTATCTACAATCTGTTTATTAATAATCCCAAGGCAAACGTTGGAGGAAAATTTAAAAACAGAGATGAGGTAATGCGGGAGATTGGAAACATTTTAGGTCCCGGATGCGACATCAGTGTAGAGCTTAACGATCCTTTTTCCGCCAGTGAAAGCCAGATTTTAGAAGAGGCGCAGCATTTTAAAGAGATGCTTTCCGAACACAGAGTTGTTATCAAAGTTCCTCATACAGGCCCTGTAAATCAGGAGAATGTAGGACAGCTAATGACCGGGGATAAGAGATTTGGCAATCGCTATAATCAGGGAAATACAAAAGACTTCTATCGCGGTCACAACATTGCCCTGATGCTGAAAGAGCATGGATACCGGGTAAACTTCACCTTAATGTTTGAGCCTTATCAGACAGCGATGGCGCTGCAGGCAAGACCTTATTTTATTAACAGTTTTATTATGTTCCGCCATTCTCAGAGTCTGCAGATGGAAGGAATGATGAAAGCCTATGAGGAAACGGGAGATGTACAGTTTGTAGAAGCTTTAAGAAACTATATGCTGGATAACGATTATCTGTCTTCTTCAGAGGCCGGTAAAGACTTATTTGGCGCCTATGCAAGAGCCAGAGAGATTCTGAAATATCGGGGCTTTACAGGGGAAAAGATTTCGGATGGCCTGGATGGAATCCGTCATAATCTGCGAGTTCTCAGACAGGCAAATCTTCCCGATACCAGACTGATTATCTGTAATATGCAGGGAGAGAATTATTATCCCTATATTGACAGAGTGCTGGCAGAACCGGAATTTTCAGACATGGCAGATCGGATTGTAATAACCGCATCTCCGGATTTACTGGCCCAGTTTACATCCAATCCGTTAGTGCTGCAGTTCCACAGACGTTTTATGAACGCAGCAAACGGGGAAAAATAAAAAGACAGAGAAAGGCGGGGGAAGATGACAATCCAACTTGTACTGCTTATTGCGCTGATCGCACTTATCTCCAGTTTTATGCACGGACTTTTAGGTTTCGGCTATTCGATGATTGCAATGTCCATCCTTCCCCTGCTTATTTCTTTAGTGGACAGTGCGGCAATCGGGACAATTGCACTGGCAGTGGTTTGTACGCAGATTTCTTTTCTGTTAAGAAAATACATAAACTGGAAGAAAGTTTTTGGGCCGTCGGTTTTTATGATTTTTGGAAAGATTCTGGGAATTGTGATTCTGATGGGAGTATCTTCCAGGATATTAGAATTTTTATTTGGTATCTTCTTAGTATGGTATGCAGTCACTTCTCTGCAGAAAAGAAGTCTGTTCCAGATACAGGGAACAAAGGGACAGGGAGCCGTATTGGGATTTGCAGGGGGAATACTGGGCGGAATGTTTAACGTCTCAGGCCCCATGGCGTCTATTTATTATCTGGCCATTTGTGAGGATACGAAAGAGTATTCCGCCTGTTTGAATTTTACCTTTGTTCCATCGGCTTACGTAGGAATTTTAATACATATTTTATATGGTAACTATACGCCATTTACTATGATTATGAGTTTGGCATCTGTGGGGACGGTAATGATTGGAACGGGTATAGGAGTATGCATTTTTAAGAAAATAAGTGTTGAACGATTAAGGAAAATGACATTTGTTTATGTAGGATGTATGGGCGCTATTATGTGCGTCAATAAATTTATATAAGATTTTCTGACCAGGAGGAATGAGACATGAAGATAGTAATTGGATCAGACAAAGCAGGATTTCAGTTAAAAGAACGAATAAAGAAACTTTTAACAGAGCAGGGACATGCAGTAAAGGATGTTGGAACTGTGGATACAGACCATCCGAGGCCTCATACGGTAACCGCCCCTGCAGCAGCAAAAGAAATTATGAAAGGAGAGGCAGAAAAAGGAATTCTTATCTGTGGCACAGGAATGGGTATGAGTATCGTGGCAAATAAGCATAAGGGCATTTACGCGGCCGTTGTAGAAAGCGTTTATGCGGCGGAATACTGCAGAAAGATAAACGATGCGAATATTCTTTGTATAGGAGCCTTCATTGTAGGTGAAACAATGGCGGCGGAAATGGTAAATACGTTTTTAAATACTGGATTTGTACAGGATTTTCCTCAGTGGAGGGTGGAATTTCTGCAGGGACAGAACGAAACATTAAGAAACTATGAGGAGAAACAATTTGCCGATTAACAGGGAGGACAGAAAATGAAGGCCTTATATTTAGAGAAAAAGTATGATTTGTATGTAAAGGAGGTGGAAGAACCCAAACCTCGAAAGAAACATGGAATTGTGAAAGTGAAAATGTCAGGAGTCTGCGGAACGGATGTACATTCTTTTTCCGGAAATAATGCGAATACAATTTATCCTCTCGTAATTGGACATGAGGCGGTGGGAACGATTGAGCAGATAGAGGAAAACGAAAAAGGATTAAAAGCAGGAGACAGGGTAGTGATGGAGCCTTATATGGGATGTGGAGAATGTTTTGCCTGCAGAAGGGGCAGATATAATGCCTGTAAAAATTTGCAGACTTATGGGGTTCACAGAGACGGTATGATGGAAGAGAAAGTAAGTATCCCTGTGGAAAAGATATATAAACTTCCTGACAGCATTACGGATGAACAGGCATGTATGATAGAACCATTTACCATTGGAATCCATGCAGTTCACCGGGCGGAAGTGGAGCAGGGGGAAGTTTGTCTCATTATAGGAGCAGGCGCAATTGGATTAATTTGCGGAATGATTGTTAAGGTATATGGCGGTACTCCTGTTTTCTTTGATCCGGTAGATGAGAGACTGGAAAAAGCAAAAGAGATGGGATTTGAACATGTATATAACAATGTAAATGGAAATCCTGTCCCCTATCTGGAGAAACTTACAGGAGGAGATATGCCCAGTGTGATTTTCGAGTGTTCCGGAGCAAAACCGGTATTGGAAAATCTTCATCAGTATATCAGCCAATGCGGAAAGATTGTGCTGATAGGCTGGCCTCATGTTCCGTTTTCAGAGATAGATACAGGAAATATTACAAGAAAAGAATTAACAATTCTGGGTTCCAGAAACAGCAGCGGATGTTTTGAAGAATCGATAGATTTAGTAGCCCATAAGAAAGTCAATGCTGACAGTTTTATCTCCCATATTGTAACCATGGAAGAAGCAAAAGAAACATTAGAGGATATGCTGAAGAATCCGGGTAAATATATGAAAGTTATCATTAAGATACAATAATTACAGAAAAATACAGAAAGAAGGAACGCTATGAAATTAAATTTTGAATACGGGCAGGGGACGATGGAGGCAGAGCTTCCGGATTCCACGGATGTTTTTATCCCTGGGGAGACGGTTTCGGATCCTCCTTACATACCCGAAGAACAATTAATTGAGAAAACCAGGGAATCCGTGAGAAATCCTATCGGGATGCCTGCTTTATCGGAAACTGCTCATAAAGGAAGTACAGTAACCATTGTAATACCGGATATAGTTAAGGGAGGGCTGCAGCCAACCTCCCACAGAAAAACAGCGGTGAAAGTCATTCTGGAAGAATTGTATACAGCAGGGGTAGAGAAAAAGGATATTCTCTTTATTTTTTCAAACGGTCTGCATCCCCGCACGCCGGAAAAGGAAATGCGGCAGATTTTAGGGGATGATCTTTTTGAAGAGTTCTACTACAGCCGTCAGATGATCAGCCACGACAGTGAAGATTACGAGCATTTGGTGGATTTGGGAACTACCCGACGGGGGGATCCGGTTCTGATGAATAAGTATGTTTATGATTCAGATATTGCCATCTTAATCGGGCATGTACAGGGAAATCCTTACGGCGGTTATTCCGGCGGCTATAAACACTGTGCCACAGGAATTACCCACTGGAGAAGCATTGCTTCTCATCACGTGCCAAGTGTCATGCACCGGAAAGATTTTACTCCGGTCAGCTCTCATTCTCTAATGCGGACGAAATTCGATGAAATCGGAATGCATATGGAAGCCTGTATGGGTAAGAAATTCTTCTGCTGCGACGCTGTTTTAGATACCTATTCCCGGCAGATTGCCGTCTACAGCGGCTATGCGAAAGAGATGCAGCCGAAGTCCTGGGAAATTGCAGATAAGCGGACCTATGTGCCGTGGGCAGAGAAGAAATACGATGTTCTCGTGTTCGGTATGCCGCAGGATTTCCATTATGGAAATGGTATGGGAACCAATCCCATTCAGATGATGCAGGCTCTGTCTGCCCAGGTTATCCGTCATAAGAGAATTATGAGTGAGCGCTGTGTGATTATCTGTTCCTCTGTCTGCAACGGATACTTTCATGACGAGCGTTGGCCCTATCTGCGGGAGCTTTATGAGATGTTCCAGCATGATTATATGAACATTCTGCCGGATATGAATCGGTATGGGGAGTATTTTGCCACCAATGAGGAGTACATAAGGAAATACCGTTTTGCAGGCGGATTCCATCCCTTCCATGGCTTCTCCATGATGAGCTGCGGCCATATAGCAGAGATGAATACCTCTGCCATTTACATTGTAGGCGCCCAGGAGCCGGGAATTGCCAGAGGCATGGGATTAAAGACAAGAGCTACCTTCGAGGAAGCACTGGAAGATGCCAGAAAGAAATACGTAGGAGAAAATCCCAGTATTCTGGCTCTGCCGCTGACCTATAAAGTAGGTGCCGTGCATCTGTGTATGAAAGAAGGAACGGAATAAAAATAGTAGGTTTCAGTGTCGGCAGAGACCCCTCTTTTCTGCCGGCACTGCTATGTTGTGAAAGGCCTTTCCTTTTTCCTTTACTTATTTTTAGGGGTATAGTAAGATAAAATCATAGACTTACGGGGAAAACGTTTATATGGACAAGGAGTACAGGAAAGGTAGAATGGAATTACGTGTTTTAAATTATTTTCTGGCAATTGCCAGGGAAGAAAATATTACAAAAGCGGCTCAGATGCTTCACATTACCCAGCCGACCCTTTCCAGGCAGATTATGCAGCTTGAGGAAGAACTGGGGGTTAAGCTTTTTTCCAGAAGCAGCCATCGTATCGTCTTAACAGAAGACGGGCAACTGTTAAAACGCCGGGCTCAGGAACTGATCACCCTGGCAGATAAAACAAAAAGAGAATTTCTCCAGAAAGATTCGGAACTGACCGGTGAAATTACTATAGGAAGCGGCGAATTTCAAAGTACCAGAGAATTTGCAAAAATGATGGCCGCCTTCCGGAAGAAACATCCGCTTGTACAATACCGGATTTACAGCGGTAATGCAGATAATATCAAAGACTATATTGAAAGAGGACTTCTGGATCTGGGAGTTATGGGCGGGTCTGTGGATATTCGCAAATACGAATTTGTTTCCATGCCGGTGAAAGAGCAGTGGGGAATTCTGGTAAGGACGGATAGTCCCCTTGCACAAAAAGAAGGAATTCAGCCGGAAGATCTGCTGGGAATTCCGTTGGTAATGGCTTCCAGAGATTTCCGGAGTGAACTGGGCGAATGGTTTGGAGAGCTGTATGCACAGGTAAATATAGCTGCTACGGGCAACCTGCTCTATAATGAAGCGATGCTGGTAGAAAGTGGTTTCGGGGCGGTGATATGTATTAAGCTGAACTGCAGTTATGAAAATCTGAAATTTATTCCGCTGTATCCCGCAGTGGAATCCCGTACTGCGCTGGTATGGAAAAAAGATCAGATATTTCCGCCTGCGACAGCAGGGTTCATAGAGTTTGCCGCTCAATACTTGAAAGGTATCACATGAAATATATTATAAGTATTAGAAAATGTCATACGGCCGTTTTAAAATAAAGGTGTTCCGGAAAGGGACACCTTTATTTTGGTGAAAAATTTTAAAGGGAGGGGTGAGGTGAGAAGATGACCATCGAAGAAGCGGGCAGGCGTTATGAGATCCCTATGGAAATCATCAGAGAATATGAGGACTTGAAACTATGCAGTCAGAGAAAGTCGGATAGGAGAGAGGGACAGTATGAGGAGGAGGATATTAAACGTCTGAGTATGATTATGACACTGCACGATGCGGGATTTACAGAGGAAAACGTGGAATCTTATATGAGACTGCTCCAGGAAGGAGAACATACCCGGGAAGAGCGTCTGGAAATGATTAACAGACACCGGAGTGAAACTTTGCATGAAATTCATTTTAAGCAGAACCAGTTGGATCGTCTGGATTATCTCCGGTATATAATACAGAAAAAATGCACTTAGAAGGATTACGAAAGGAGAGGCCTTTATGAGAACTCGGTATGTGAAAACAGGGATTGACATTTTGATGACGGCCGGGCTTTTGCTGCTTATGGGATACCAGATATGGGGAGAAGAGGCTCATGAATGGATTGGAACAGGAATGCTGGTTTTGTTTCTGGCTCATCATATTTTAAACCGAAGCTTTTATAAAAACCTGACAAAGGGAAGATATACTCCCGGCCGGATAGTTCTGATTCTTATTGATACACTGCTGCTTGTGGCAATGGCCGCTCAGATGTACAGCGGAATTGTCATGTCCCGCCATGTATTCGCCTTTTTGCCTTTTGGCAAAGGAATGGCTCTGGCCAGACGGCTGCATATTCTGGGGGCTTACTGGGGATTCCTTCTGATGAGTGTCCATCTGGGCCTGCACTGGAATATGTTTTTAAACATGACAAAGAAAAAGCTCTCTTTTACAGAAAAAGCGAAACGTTTCTCCGGTCTGCCTTTTCTTTTGGGAGTATTTATTTCCCTGTACGGAGTCTGGGTATTTCTAAAGCGGGACTTCCCTCTTTATTTGTTTTTACAGTCAGAGTTTGTTTTTCTGGATTACGGGGAACCGTTTTGGGCGTATTATCTGGATTATCTCTGCCTGATGGGGCTGTGGATTTTTGTGGCTCACTATCTTACAAAATTTTTAAAGAAACCCAGAAAAAATAAGAATAAAAACAGGAAAAAGGAGACTGGTTTATGAGAAAATTAATTGGAATAGGCATGATTGTTATTTTGCTTGCGGCTTTGACAGCCTGTAAAGAGGAGGAGAGTTCCGGAAAAGAAAGTTTTGCGGCGCCTTCGGTTACCCCGCAGACATCTGAACAGGATTCCGCCACAAGTCAGTCCCTGGATCAGGGGAAAGTTTTAGTGGCTTATTTTTCCTGGGCAGATAATGCGGTTTTAGATGAGGATGTGGATGCAGTAGCCTCTCCCAGTGTGGTTTCCCCGGGAAATGTACAGGAACTGGCAGGATGGGTACAGGAAGAAACAGGCGGGGACTTGTTTTCCATTCGTGTAACGGAACCGTATCCCAGCGACTGGGATGCCTGTCTGGATCGGGCCAACCAGGAACGGGGAGAAAATGCCCGGCCAAAGCTGACGGAACAAGTGGAAAATCTGGAAGACTACGATATTGTGTTTTTAGGCTTTCCAAACTGGTGGTACGGAGCGCCTATGGCAGTCCTCTCTTTTCTGGAAGAGAATGATTTATCAGGAAAACAGATCTATCTTTTCTGTTCTCACGGAACAGGAGGGCTTGCCAATAGCGTGGAGGATATAAAAGGAGTGGTTCCCGACGGGAAGTTTTCCGATGACATTTTCGATTGCTATGAAGAGGATGCATCCGGATCACAGCAGGCAATACAGGACTGGGTGAAGGAGCTGCAGGTGCCAGGGCTTTCTTGACTTTTTGGGTTTCCCATACTAAGATGACAGTACGGATTTTACGGTAAGGGAGAAGGAATATGAGACGAAAAGACAGAGAAGTAAAAGATGAAGAGAAAATGCTGGAGATTTTAAAATCCTGCGACTGCTGCAGACTGGGATTTATGGAGGAAGAAGGAGCATATATTGTCCCGCTCAATTTTGGCTGTGAAAAGACAAAAGAGGGCCTGGTTCTTTATTTCCACAGTGCCAAAGCAGGAAAGAAAATGGAGCTGCTGAAGAGTCAGGACAGGGTAAGCTTTGAAATGGATACAAGACATGAGCTGACACAGGGAAATGCTGCCTGTGAATATTCTTACCTGTATCAGTGCATTATGGGAAAAGGCAGGATCCGAATCCTTGAGAATTATGAAGAGAAAGTACATGGACTGCAGAAAGTGATGGAACATTATTCTTCCGGAGATTCCTGGGAATTTCCAGAGAAAATGGTATCTGCTGTGGCCGTGCTGAAACTGGAAGTGACAAAATGGTCCTGTAAAGAGCATGTCTGAGAAGAAAGAAGTATTGTCAATTGGGAAATGTGGAGGTATAATAAATCCGTCTGCCGGATTTTCGGCAGACAGTAAATGTTTATTTGAGGAGGGGAATTATGGCGACGAAAAGAAAAGTCATAAGTAAGGCCTTTCGCTGCGCATTTCCTTATACCATACCGATTTTTGCAGGATTTTGGTTCCTTGGATTAACTTATGGAATTTATATGAATGTTTCCGGATTCAGTTTCTGGTATCCAATGCTTATGAGCCTTACCATTTTTGCAGGTTCCATGGAGTTTGTAACGGTGAATATGCTTTTGGGAGCTTTTAATCCCCTGCAGGCCTTTACTATGACGCTGATGATTAATGCGAGACATTTATTTTACGGAATTTCCATGTTGGATAAATTCAGAGGACTGGGTCTGAAAAAAATGTATTTGATTTTTGGGATGTGCGATGAAAGTTTTTCCATTAATTACACGGCAGACATTCCAGAGGATGTGGATCGGGGATGGTTTATGATTTTTGTTACCCTGTTAAACCATTTCTACTGGTTTTCCGGCTCCACTTTGGGAGGAATTTTCGGTTCATTCATTGAATTTAATACAGAAGGACTGGACTTTGTTATGACAGCCATGTTTGTGGTGATTTTTATGGAGCAATGGCTCAAAGAGAAGAATCACTTCAGCTCGCTGGCAGGACTTGCCATTTCGCTGCTTTGTCTGGCGGCGTTTGGAGCGGATAATTTCATTATTCCATCGATGCTTGCGATTCTTGTTGTTTTAACATTCCTGAGAAAGCCGTTGGAGAAAGGAGTGGAGATATGACATTAACGCAGCAGATACTTACTGTCGGGCTGGTGGTTTTAGGTACAGTCCTGACCAGGTTTCTTCCATTTCTGGTTTTTCCGGCGGGAAAGCCCACGCCCAAATACATACAATATCTGGGGAAGGTATTGCCTTCCGCTGTGTTTGGACTTCTGATTATTTACTGTCTGAAAAATGTAAGTATTTTTACAGGAAGCCATGCAGTGCCGGAGCTTCTTTCCATCGCAGTGGTGATTGCACTCCATCTGTGGAAAAGACAGATGCTTCTTTCCATTGCGGGAGGAACTGTTTTTTACATGCTGCTGGTGCAGTTCGTTTTTTAAAAAACACAAAACAAACGGAACCGGGAGCGTCTGCTCACCGGTTCCTGTACGTTTACCGTTCCATCATGCTTATGGATTCAATGCCTACGCTTCCTCCGCGCACTACCTCAATGGTCTTAAATTCTTCCTTAATCAGTTTAATTACCGCGTCGTTTTTGGTAGCAGTCTGGACGAATTCAATCAGCAGACTGTCATGTCCGTAGTCAATTACCTTTGCCTTAAAGGTTTCCGCTATCTGGAATAAAACCACCTTATCTTCAGGGGTACATTTTTTTACTTTAATATACAGAATCTCCTTCATACGGACAAAAATATCCGTAAAATCGATGACTTTAATGACTTCCACCATCCGGTTAAGCTGCTTTTTTATCTGTTCAAAAGTTTCGTCGTCACTGACGGTGGCAATCGTCATCCGGGATACTGTGGGATCTTCTGTTGTGCCTACAGTCAGACTGTCCAGATTATAAGATTTTCCTGAAAAAAGTCCGGAAATTTTTGATAAAACACCGACCTGATTTTCCACATAAAGTGAAATCCATCTTTTCTTCATTCCCTTATCCATAACTGTTTCCCTCCTTTTAACAATCCATAATCATATCTTCTAAGGTTCCGCCTGGCTGAATCATAGGATAAACCATTTCTTCCGGATCAATGATGAATTCAATTAATGTGGGTGTTTTCCTGTTCTGTTTTGCAGCTTCAAAGGCAGGGGCAATCTCTTCTTTTTTCGTTACCCGGATCCCTTTGGCTCCATAGCTTTCTGCAAGTTTTACAAAATCGGGCGTATATTCCGGATATTCTTCTCCGTCTGTACGGCGGGAGAGAGCTCCGGCTCTTAAGTTTGTCATGCTGTAGCGTTTTCCATAGAACAGTTTCTGCCACTGGCGGACCATTCCCAGGTATTCGTTATTAAATATACAGGTGATAACAGGCAGTTCCTCCAGTACTGCAGTGGCAAATTCCTGAATATTCATCTGCATTCCTCCGTCACCGGAAATGGAGATGACCGTTTTATCCGGATTTCCGATTTGAGCGCCGATGGCTCCCGGAAGTCCATATCCCATGGTGCCCAGTCCGCCGGACATAACAAGCTGCTTGTTTTCCGTAATTTCTGCATACTGGGTAATTAACATCTGATGCTGACCCACGTCTGTAACCAGAATGGCATCCTGGAACTGACGGTTCATTTCTTCAATAATATCCAGAGGGCTCATGAAGGGGCGGGGAGCCATAGTCAGTGGATGTTCTTCTTTCCAGGAACGGATTTGTTTCACCCATTCCTGAGTGGAACAGGGTTCCACATATTCTGCCATTTTCGTAATGGCCTCTTTGGCATCGGCAACAATCGGTATATCTACGTGAATGTTCCGGGAGATAGACGCCGTATCAATATCAATGTGTACGATCTGTGCATGAGGTGCGAATTCATGAAGTTTGCCTGTAATACGATCGTTGAATCTGGTTCCGATGGAAAACAGCAGATCACAGTTGCTTACCGCCATATTGGCCGCATAGGAACCATGCATTCCCACATTACCCATAAATAACGGATGGTTGGTGGAAACAGCTCCCCGTCCCATAATGGTTGTAATAACAGGAACCTGAGTTTTTTCTACTACCTGTGTGAAAATTTTATTGGCGCGGGCAATATTAACGCCGCCTCCGGCAAGGAACAGAGGTTTTTTTGCTTTTTTCAGAAGTTTCAGGGACTTTTTCAACTGGCCGATATGTACGCTGGTATTCGGTTTGTATCCGCGGATATTGACGTTTTTCGGATAGTCGGCGCTTCCCAGTTCAGACATTACGTCTTTCGGTAAATCCACCAGAACCGGGCCGGGTCTTCCGGTACGGGCAATATAGAAAGCCTCTTTAATAATACGGCCTAAATCGGCGCGGTTGCGGACCGTGATTCCGTATTTGGTAATGCTCCTTGTAATGCCTACAATGTCTACTTCCTGAAAGGCGTCATTTCCGATTAAATGACGGGCAACCTGACCGGTGAAACAGACAAGGGGAACACTGTCGTAATTGGCAGTGGCAAGACCGGTAACCAGATTGGTGGCTCCGGGGCCGCTGGTAACCAGACAGACGCCCACTTTTCCCGTGGTCCTGGCATAGGCATCGGCTTCGTGAACCAGAGCCTGTTCATGTCTTGGCAGTACGATGTCAATGGTATTCTGTTTATAAAGTTCATCGCTCAGATCAATGGTGCAGGCTCCCGGATAGCCGAAGAGAACCTCCACTCCTTCTTCTTTTAAAGCTTTCACAAGCAGTTTGTTTCCAGAAATGTGTTTCATAAAATGACGCCTCCTTCTACATATAAAATAAAAACGTCCTAAGCAATTGCTGCTTAGGACGAATAAATCCGTGGTACCACCTAACTTCAGAAAAAATTTCTGCACTCTGTCAATACAATACATATTGCTTCCCTGTAACGTGGGAATGACGTTGAAGTCTACTTAAGGTAAACACCTTGTTCGGTTCACTGCTCCAAGGCTACTTCCATAATCCTGTCACAAAGATTTGCACCGGCCATCTTCTCTCTGGAGATCCAGAACTATGTACTCCTCCTTTTCCCTGCATTTCACGTATAAAATTAAAGTTACGTCTATTATAGGTGGTCGGCTTTTCTTTGTCAACGTTTATTTTTTAAGAGTAGAAGTTGGAAGGATAGACTTGTGAATAAATTCAGGGATGTGCTATAATAAAGTGCGAGATGCCCAAGAAAATTCTGAAAAATCAGCGGCGTCGAAAGAAAGGAAAGAAGTGAACAATTATGGCAAACAGAAGAATGAACAAGAAAATGGCAAAAAGAAAAGAAACAGAGACAGAGACAAAGAAAGCCATGGTATGTGAAAAAGAGGAACCAAAGAAAAGCGCTCAGATGAACGTGCTTTTGCAATACCAGGGGAAGGAAACCAGAGAAGAAGACCTGTTTGAAAAAGTGAAAAAATGGTGGGTCGATCAGGGAAATACAGAAGAAAGCCTGGAAAATGCAGACATTTATATAAAGCCGGAGGACGGCAAAGCTTATTTTATTATTAATAAAAAGACAGAAGGCAACGTAGAATTATTTTCATAAATAAATGTAAGCCCCTTCTTTTTTGCTAAATTTTACATGAATTTAGCAGAAGGCCGCTCTGTTTTTAACATTTGACGGATATGTTTATATCAGAAAACAGAATGGTTACAGGAGGTGCAAAATGAATACTATATGGAATCTGACAAACCGTATCTATCATGGAAAACATTTAGTGGGTGCATTTCTGGCGATAAACAGTATTTGCTGGATAGCGGGCGTTTTTCTGTTGGAGATCCTGGTCAGCCTGCTTACAGGCGTCGCACTGGGAACCGTATTTGCCAGAATTATCTACTCTGCCATACTGGCAGGAGCAGTTATCGGGGTATTTGGAGGTTTAGTCCACCTGATGCGAACAGATCTGTGAAAGAGGAAACAGGGAGAGCAGCATGGAGAGTTTATATATTGACTGCAGGCAGGGGATTCGGGATGAGGAATTCATACAGGCTTTGCTGGAGCTGGGAGGAAATGCAGGATGCGTCGGAAAGCTTCTGGATGATTCCTTTGAGAAAACATTTGATACAGAAAAAGCAACAGAAATTGTAACGAATTCGCATATGACCGGAAAAGGGAAAGGACTTGCAAAAAAAAGTATTGAGATTTTAGGAAATGTAAGAAAACATATGGGAATGGAGCAAAAGGTTCAGAGAGATGAACTGGAAACAGCAGCGTCTGTCTCTGAACTAATCTGCAGTCTGAAACCATCTGAAGTATTCAGAAGCGGGATTCCTGTGGGGCTCCGGGAGGATTCAGCGCCGGGAGAACTCTGTGAAATAGCCGAAAGATACCGTTTTCAGGTCTTTTTTACAAGCCAAAAGGCAGCAGTTTCACCTGTAGCTCTGGCAGTTTTAGCAGCCGTTACAGAAGAAACCCGGGACAGTGAGACTTTTTTAATAAAAAGAATCGGATATGGAAACCGGAAAGAGCGGGGGGTTAGAATATTTCAAATCCGCTCAGAGACAGGACAAGAGGAGCCGGTCTATAAGCTGGAAAGCAATATTGACGACTGCAGCGGAGAGGCTCTGGGATATGTGATGGAAAGACTGCTGGCAGCAGGGGCAAGGGATGTGAATTATATTCCTGTTTATATGAAAAAGAACCGGCCTGCCTATCAGTTGAATGTACTGTGCGATGCAGATAAAGTCTCTCAGATGGAAAGCATTATCTTCGCAGAGACTACCACCATTGGAATCCGTAAGATGAAGGTGGAGAGAACGGTATTGAAAAGAGAAATAAAAAAGGCAGATACTCCCTATGGGCAGGTACGGGTGAAAGTCTGCCGGCTTGCGGAAGGGGAAAAATGCTACCCGGAATACGAGGATGTGGCAGCTTTGAGCCGGAAACTGAACCGGCCTTTTATTCAGGTTTATCAGGATATTTTAAAAGAGTTGTAAGTAGTTAAGGAGCCGAAAGGCTCCTTAATTTGTTATATCCGCCTGCACGCTTTGTTTTGGTGTATCTGCCATTGTTTCAGTTAAACCAAAAGATTCTTTGAGAATTTGGAGAAATTTCTCTGCCGGTTTTGAGAACATTTGATATTTCTTCCATACAATATTCATTTTGACTTTCAGGTTCGGTTCAAGAGACCGGAAACAGAGGGTACTGTTGCCGGAAGTGTTGATGATCTTATCCAGACCAATCGCATAACCAAGCCCTTCATCTACAAGCAGGGACGCATTAAAGATCAGGTTATAAGTAGCAATAATATTCAACTTATCTGGCTCGCGACCAAGCCACTGAGTGAGAGTACCTCCCCGCGCTTCCTGTTGGGAAAGGATTAGAGGCTTGGTTCGCAGATCTTTTGGAGTTATATACTCTTTTTGTGCAAGCTCGGAATCTTTCCTCATCAGAACCCCCCATGTGTCGAAATATGGAGTGTCCAAAGCATTATATTTGGTTAAATCCAGATCACCGAAGATAAGTCCAAAGTCGATGAGACCTTTGTCCAGATGTTCAAATACAAAATCCGCGTTTCCACTGAAAATATGGTAGTGGATACCGGGATATTTGTTCTGTAAAAGATGTGCAGCTTTTGCAATCAGACGGATCCCGTCAGTCTCACCGGTCCCGATATAGATATCTCCTACAAGAATACCATCATTCATGGTAATTTCCTGTTCTGTACGGCTGACTAGATCAAGAATTTCCTCCGCACGCTTTTTTAAAATCATCCCTTCTTCCGTCAGTGTAACCTTTCGGGTACCGCGCGTCCCGCGGATAAAAAGCTGCTTTCCAAGTTCCTCCTCCAGATTTTTGATCTGAGTAGAAAGAGTGGGCTGTGAAAGATGAAGAGACTCAGCGGCATGAACAATACTTTGCTCCCTTGCGATAGCGAGAAAATAGGTAAGGACACGCAGATCCATAGTGATTCCTCCATTTCTTTTTCTTGTATTATAACGGAAATAGTAAAAGAAAACAAGAAATGAAATAGTTTTTTTTTATAGAAGTGTATATGATATAAGTATTTGATATATTAATAAGCCGGGGATAGAATAAAGATGAACAAAAAAGAGGCTAATCCACACTACCATGACAGGCGGGTATAAGCTATTGAGGAAGAAGATATAGAGCCCATTTTAAATCAGAGTATGTAAGAGGAGGAAAAGGAAAATGGATACAAAAATGTTAGAAGGAAAAACAGCGATCATCACAGGTGCAAGTTATGGTATGGGACAGACCATGGCGGAACTCTTTGCGAAGGAAGGTGCAAATGTCGTCCTTACGGCCAGAGGACATGATAAGCTCGATGAGGCAGTAGAGCGTATCCGTGCAAAGGGTGGAAATGCAATAGGAGTTATAGCAGATGTGTGCTCCACGGAAGATACAAGAAAGGTTATGGATGCAGCATTAAAGGAATTCGGGGATCTGGATATTCTGATTAATAATGCGGGAATCGGGGAGCAGAAATTGATTGACGAGACAGAAGATGACTGGATGCGATTTGTTATGGATACGAACTTAGGAGGGCCTATGAGATACATCCGGGAAGCGCTGAAAATTTTTCTTCCGAAAAATGATGGTGTGATCATCAATATCTCATCAGTGAACGGGATAAGGCCATTTTGCGGAGCGACGTATACATCTACGAAAGGGGCGCTAAACACTCTGACGAAAAATGTAGCTATGCGTCTTGTAGATACCAATATCCGCTGCAATGCAGTGGCACCGGGAGCGACAGTAACGCCGGCGCATCTGGCAAATAAGGCGGGGGAGCAGCCGGGAGGAGCAAAGATGCTGGAATACAGCGGTCATTATGTCTATTTCCCCGGACCGGAGTGCGCTCCCATGGATCAGGCATATGCGTGTCTTTATCTTGCAAGCAAAATGGGACGGGCCGTACGCGGACAGGTGCTGCAGGTATGTAATGGGGCGTTTTTGTAAGATAGCCTCTTGTCCACCGAGTGTCATATATCAAGAGAAAGGACAGGACAACATGAAAAAAAGACAATATATCCTTTCCCTGACAGTTCTTGCAGCAGCCGGGCTTCTGATCACCGGATGCAGCCGTGCAGGCAGAGGAGAAGAAAATGGAATACAGGGAGAAGCGGGTATGACGCATCAGACGGAGGAGCTGGGCAGCACGTTTATCACTCCTACAGAAGATATTACAGAACTGGAGGAAGGACTCTCCATCGTGCGCTATGAAGGGGATTACGGATTTGACGGATTTCTGGAGCAGGGCGGCGCAGATTCCGACGCAGGAGTCGTATCGTATGTCAGTGAGCGGATCATGGGCAATCTTCCGGGACTGATCTTCGGCGGGGATCCATTTGGCTGCAGTACCCTGTCCGTACAGGGAGCAGACGGTGGATATCTATTCGGAAGGAACTTCGACTGGGACACCTGTAACGGGCTGATCATCAGCGCGAGACCGGAGAATGGATATGCGTCTGTTTCCACAGTGAATAGGGACTTTATACAGGCGGGAGGCGTAGATATCTCCAAACTGCCGGACCGCATGCAGGCGGCGGTTGGGCTTTATGCGCCTCTTGATGGTATGAATGAGGAAGGGCTGGCTGTTTCTGTAAACATGATCCAGGATTCGGAAACAATTAACCAGAATACAGGGAAACCGGATCTGACTACCACAACAGCGGTACGGCTGCTTCTTGACCGGGCGGCAGATGTGAATGAAGCAGTGGAGCTTCTTGGACAGTATGACCTGCATGCTTCTATGAACATGATGATTCATTTCGCATTGTCCGACGCTTCCGGAAGAAGCGTCGTAGTGGAATATGTGGATAACGAGATGACAGTGACCAAGACACAGGTGGTAACAAACTTCTATCTGACAGAAGGAGAAAAATACGGTATCGGCACTTCCCAGTCCCATGAGAGATACGACATCCTGCAGCAGACACTTGCCGGACAGGAAAGCATGACAGAAGCTGAGGTCAGAGACGCATTAGACAGTGTAAGCAAGGATAACTTCACTGATGAGTTCGCCTCTACGGAGTGGAGCATTGTCATGAATCAGGAAACAAAGGAGCTGACTTATTTTCACAGAGAAAACTACGAAAACGAATATACCGTTTCTGTAGAGTAAGGAGGAAAGCGTGAATTATCTGAACACACTGCTGGAATTAAACCGATTGAGGAAACAAGCAAAATTCAGCCCTGAGAGAATCAAGAAATTACAGGATCGGAAACTGAGAAGACTTCTGCATTATGCGTGGGAACATTCGGCGTATTACCGGAGGACATTCGAACTTGCCGGGATTACGGAAGACCAGCTTGACACACTGCCGCTGTCCTGTTTTCCCACAATGGATAAACAGGCTCTCCTCACACATTTTGATGAACTGATTACACTGCCTGAGGTGACGCAGGAAGAATTGAGAAAGTTCGATGAAGAGATCGAGGCAGACAGAAAACCTTATAACGGAAAGTATCATGTGGTCCATTCTTCCGGAAGCACAGGGAAACCGGGATATTTTGTATATGACGAAAATGCATGGAACAGTATGCTTATGGGGATTATCCGGGCAGCCTTGTGGAATATGACTATGCCGCAGATTTTAAAACTGCTTCTGAAACGGCCGAGAATTGTGTATATAGCGGCTACCGACGGAAGATACGGTGGAGCAATGGCCGTGGGAGACGGCATAGACGGAGTCGGGGCGAAGCAGATGTATCTGGATATTAAGACACCTTTGAATCAGTGGGTGGAAAAGTTATCTGAATTCCGTCCTAATATTGTGATCGGTTATCCTTCCGCTGTGAAGATCATGGCGGAGCTTGTGGAATGCGGGGAAGTAAAGGCAGATATAGAGAAGGTCATTTCCTGCGGAGAGCCTTTGGGCACGGGACTTCGGAATTATCTGGAACAGATATTTCATACAGAAGTGGTCAATGTCTATGGGGCAAGCGAGTCTCTTGCTTTGGGTGTGGAGATGGATCCGAAAGAGGGGATGATCCTTTTTGATGATCTGAATGTGATCGAGATGGAAAGCGGGGTCATGTATCTCACCTCTCTTTATAATTTCGCCCAGCCCCTGATCCGTTATCGTCTGTCAGACCATCTGACACTAAAAGCGGCGGATGAAACAGACCGATATCCTTTTACCAGAGCAGTAGGGCTTCTGGGAAGAAATGAAGATATCCTCTGGTTTGAGGATGGATCGGGACACCGGGAATTTTTACATCCTCTTGCTATCGAAGGATTTTGTATCGAAGGACTCAAAGATTATCAGTTCCGGCAGATCACGCAGGACTCCTTTGAGATGTATGCGGAAATTACAGCGGAAGCATCGAAAAGCATGATCCGCTCTGAAATGATGCGGCAGATGGGGCGTATCCTGGCAGAAAAACATTTAGATTATGTACAGTTCTATGTGAATTTTGTGGATGAGATCCTGCCGGATCCGAAAACCGGGAAGAAACCATTAATCCTTACAGAAGGAAAGGAAGAAAACCATGAATACAATCTTGCAGGGTAAAAAGATAAGCCGTATATTCCGGCAGGGATCCATGAGAAATACGGTACTTGATCAGGTGGATATCTCTATCTATGAAGGGGATTTCACAGTGATCATGGGTTCTTCCGGGGCAGGGAAATCGACACTCCTCTATGCCCTCAGCGGTATGGATCCTGTTTCCGGGGGAAAGGTCTTTTACAAGGATAGAGAGATCACTTCCTTAAAAGAGAAGCAGATGGCTAATCTGCGGGCAAAGGAATTCGGTTTCGTGTTCCAGCAGACCAATCTGGTGAGCAATCTTACCTTGTTTGAAAATGTGGCTGTGGCTGGTTATGTGGGAAAAAAGGGAAGTACGGAGGAAATACGGGACAGGGCTGGGAGACTGTTAAGGCAAATGAAAATTGACAAAGCACAGAACCGATTCCCCTCTCAGGTATCAGGCGGGGAAGCACAGCGGGCGGCGATCGCACGGGCGATGGTTGGGAACCCGGGTCTTTTGTTTGCTGATGAGCCTACTGGAGCGCTGAACCGGTCTAATACGACGGAAGTGCTGAATCTTCTGACAGATTTAAACTGTTCCGGTCAGAGTATCCTTATGGTCACCCACGACATGAGAGCAGCGGCAAGGGGAAACCGCATCCTGTATCTGGAGGACGGGAAAGTTCTGGATGAACTGAGGCTTCCGCCATACAGTGAGATCAGAGAGCAGAACAGAGAGAGCAAGGTGAGCGGCTGGCTGTCCGGGCTGCGGTGGTAAAAGGAGGCAAAAGCGTTGGAAAAGAATATTCTCTTTCGCAGAGGAATAAAGAGGCAAAAAGGGAGCCTTATCGGGATCAGTCTGCTGGTATTTTTCACAGTGCTTTCCCTGTTTACAGTTCTTGCTGTTTCCCTGAATGGAAATGCTTATATCCGAAGCGAGATGGAGCGTGCAGGCTTCGGTCAGCTTACGGCATGGGTATCTGATGTGCCGGATGTGGGAGACTTGCTGCAGGAAATATCCTCTCAGGAGGGAATTGGGGAGGTGCAGAGCCAGAATATTATTTTCTCCGAATATGAAGGGAATGGCATCGAGTCGGACAGCGAAGGACAACTGATCCTATGGCAGCCGGGTGAGACAAGATACCGCTTTCTGACTGATGATATGGGCGGTTACAGGCAGGCGCCGGAGGAGATCCGGCAGGGAGAGGTGTATGTCTCACCGTCCATGGTCTCCATCATGGATCTGCAGGTTGGGGATACCATTACCTTCCCTGTTGCGAGAGGAGGAATGAATGTAGACCTGACAGTTGCCGGCTACTATGAAGATCCGTTCATGGGCAGTTCGATGATTGGGATGAAAGGATTCCTTATCTCCGGGGCGGACTATGGACAGATCATAGAAACCGTGGAGCAGGAAGGGGCAGACGCCCTTGCCCGAAGCGGTGCGATGCTTCATATTTTTGTTCAGGCAGATGGAGAAGCTGAGATCGACCAGATCAATCAGCTTTTGAACAGCCAGACATCGCTCCCGGAATATACAGAGGAAATACACAGTGCCTATACGATCGGGAGTTTCATGATGATTCTGCAAAATGCATTCTGCGCGATCCTTGCGGCATTTGCATTGATCTTATTGCTGGTGGCAATGGTCGTTCTGGGGCACAGTATCTCAGGGATCGTGGAACAGGAACAAAAGAACATGGGAATCTTAAAGACATTGGGCGTGACCGGGCGTACACTGGTTTTGGTTCAGGAAATGGAATATCTGGTGGCAATTATTCTGGGGAGTATCATGGGAACCTTTGCAGTGATCCCATTTACTCGCGTGATATCTGCTATGACAGTTACAACTACCGGACTTCTCATCCCATCAGGGATCCCGGTGCTCCCGTGTCTGGGTGTGTTTTCGGTAATCCTGCTGTTGCTTGGAGGATATGCGGCGCTGCGGATGCAGAGGATCCTGCATATATCACCGATGGAAGCGATCTATGATGCATCGGTTTTTATGAGAAGCGAAAGCAGGAGAAAAGGAAAGGAAAAATCAGCATCTGTAAGCAGCGGCATACAGAAAAACGGGCTGGTATTCCATCTGGCGGTACGGCAGTTATTATCGGGAAGAAAAAGGTATCTAAGCGCCTGCCTTGTGGCCTGCTTCCTTGTCTTTTTTGCCTCCCTCGCGGGGCGTATGAACAGCTGGCTGGGAACGGACGGGCAGGGAATGATGGATGCTTTCAATCCGGCGGATCTGGATCTGGGAGTTCAGGCAATGGGGGAACTCAGCGAGGAAGAGATGGAAGCGGTGGTGCGCTCTTACAGCATGATCACGGACAGTTATGATCTGGCTATGCCCACGGTTTCTGTAAACGGAACGAACTATACGGCAAATGTGATCACAGAACCGGAACGCTTTCATATCAGCAGAGGAGAGGCTTGCATGGATCCGGACGAGGTGGTGCTGACAGAAGTCACTGCGGCAGATCTTGGCGTGGACGTAGGCAGTACCGTGATGATCCGGGGAGATACGGGAAGCAGAGAATACACTGTTTCCGGCATTTATCACTGTGCCAATGATATGGGCGCGAATCTGGGAATGAGCAGGAAAGGATATCTTTCCATCGGTCAGGATGAGCCAAGGATCTGGTGCCACCATTATTTTCTGGAAGATCCGTCCCGGAAGGAAGCAATTACAAGCGCTCTGGAGACAGCTTACGGCGGAGATGTCCATGTACACCAGAATACATGGCCGGGATTATCCGGGATCATTATGGCAATGCATCTGTCATTGGCGTTCATGTATGGAATGATCGCAGTATTTATTGCCATTGTTACCGTGATGGCAGGGAAAAAGATCCTCAATGCAGAGCAGAGAGATCTGGCGATCTACCGTTCCATGGGATGTTCCGCAGGAATGCTGCAGGTTTCATTTGCAATCCGGTTTGGAATCATCGCTTTTGCCGGAGCTGTGGCGGGAACCATTTGTGCCGCGGTTCTTACAGATCCTTTCGTATCAGCGGTGATGCGATTGGCAGGGATTAGTAATTTCGCATCCCATCCTGCGATCAGCAATCTTCTTGTGCCCGGCGCGGCAGTGACACTGCTCTTTTTTGCATCGGCATGGCTTCTGGCAGTGAAAATACGAAGAACCGATATGAATATGCTGACAGTGGAATGATACGAATCAGAACAAAGAAAGTGAGGAAAACCATGAAAAGCAAATTTGTAAAAAGAATGACGACAATAGGGGCAGCCACGATAATTTCCATAGGACTTCTTGCCGGCTGCGGACAGGAGAAAGCATCAGATCCGGGAAATACACCGGCAGATACAAATGTCTCTTCCGATACGGATACAACCGGACAAAGCGGAGATGGAGAAACACAGGCAGTACAGGCCGGGGCAGACGTAAGTGAACTGGAGGTGCGTTTCGGAGACAACGGTGATGCGTTCATGATGCGGCTGGAGGATAACGATACGGCAAGGGCGCTCGCCGGATATGTAGGTACATCAGACTGGAGGCTTCCGATCTATGAGCGTGATGACGATGCGGACTACAGCGTACTGCAGTATTATGACATTCCAAGCCGTTACGAGATTCCTTCCGAGTCGCAGACTGTGACAGAGGCAAAGGCAGGAGACGTCTACTATTCTGATCCAAACCGGATCGTACTATACTATCAGGATGCGGAGATCTCCGAAGAATATACAAAGATTGGAACTTTTGACGCAACCGAAGAATTTGTAACAGCGGTGGCGGAGAACCCGGAACTGGAGGGCTGGGGAAATAAAATCATTTTAATCAGCCAGCCGTAATGTGTGACTCAAAATAAAAATCAGGAGGACTTTAAAGTTATGAAAACAGAAACAAGAGAAATCAGACAGCAGTTTTTAAAAGGAGAACGGGCTCTATTTCAAGGAAGAAATCTGAAAATCTACGATACGATTTTTGATGATGGCGAGTCGCCTTTGAAGGAGAGTCAGGATATTGAACTGTACGGCAGTATGTTTAAATGGAAATATCCTCTCTGGTACAGCAGAAACATCCTTGCAGAAAACTGTACATGGTTTGAGATGGGGCGAGCCGGTGTGTGGTATACGAACAATATCACCGTAAAAAATGCGCTGATCGAGGCTCCGAAGAATTTCAGAAGATGTCAGGAAGTGACTTTAGAGCGTGTGGAGTTCCCCAATGCCTCTGAGACCTTATGGCACTGCAGCGGTGTAAAGATGGAACATGTGACTGCCAGAGGCGACTATTTCGCCATGAATTCCCGGGATATGGTGATAAGTGATTTCCAGCTTGTGGGTAATTATTCTTTTGACGGAGCAAAAAATGTGGAGATACATAATGCGAAAATGCTTTCCAAAGATGCGTTTTGGAACAGTGAGAATGTGACCGTATATGATTCTTTTATTTCCGGGGAATACCTTGGCTGGAATGCGAAAAATCTGACACTGATCAACTGTACGGTTGAGAGCCTGCAGGGAATGTGCTATATCGAGAACTTAACAATAAAGAACTGCCGTCTGCTGAATACGACACTTGCTTTCGAGTATTCCACGGTAGACGCAGAAATTAACGGGAAGATCGACAGCGTTATGAATCCGGCCGGCGGTGTGATCAGGGCTGATGAGATCGGAGAATTGATTATGGAAAAAGAAAAGGTGGATCCGGAAAAAACAGAAATTGTATGCCAGCAGATTGGAAGCAGATCAGAACGCTTCTGTGCATAGAAAACAGACATTCCGATAATTTGAGATTCGCCGGCACCTATATCTGGTGGGGCATTTTGTCCTTCGTGACAGCCCTTTTGAAAAGGAGAGCCAGAAATCTGAAAATAGGAAAGACGAACCGGGTATTTGGAACAATATTTGTTGGATTCGGAATAATTGTTTTTATACGTTTAGCTGCTGATATACTGTAAAACACAGGAAAGGGAATAGAAATATGAAATATGATTTTGATGAAATAACAGACAGAAGAAACACAGGAGCGATGAAATGGAATGTGGGCGAGGATGAGCTTCCGATGTGGGTTGCCGACATGGATTTTCAGACCGCGCCGGAGATCATCGAGGGCCTGAATCAGCGTGTGTCCCACGGCATCTATGGGTATACAGAGCTGAATGAGCAGTGGTATGAAGCATACAGAGCATGGTGGCAGAAAAGACACGGCTTTGAGATCCAGAAAGAATGGCTGCTCTTTTGCACAGGTGTAGTTCCGGCAATTTCGAGTATCGTCAGGAAAATGACGACACCGGCAGAAAACGTTGTGGCGATGACACCGGTATACAATATATTCTTCAATTCCATTTTAAATAACGGCAGGAATGTGCTGGAGAACCGGCTTGTATTAAAAGAGGGTAATTATGAGATTGACTTTGAGGATCTGGAAAAGAAGCTGGCTGATCCGCAGACGTCCATGCTGCTTCTGTGTAATCCCCATAACCCTGTGGGGAAAATATGGGACAGAGATACACTGGAAAGGATAGGAGAGATCTGTTGGAAACACCATGTGCTTGTCCTGTCGGATGAGATCCATTGCGATCTTACTGCGCCTGGGACGGAATATATCCCGTTCGCTTCTGTCTCAGAGAAGTGTAGAAAGAACAGTATCACCTGTGTTGCGCCCACAAAAGCATTTAATCTGGCAGGGCTCCAGACGGCGGCGGTGATCGTACCGGATGAAAATATACGCTATAAGGTGAACCGGGGACTAAATACAGATGAAGTCGCTGAGCCAAATATCTTAGCCGCGATCGCGCCTGCGGCGGCATTTGAAAAGGGAGAACCGTGGCTGGATGAACTGCGGGAATATCTCTTTGAAAACAGGCGATATGCAGAAAACTTCATTACAGACCAGATAGAAGGAATTCGTCCGGTATCAGCGGATGCCACCTATCTGCTCTGGCTGGACTGCCGAGGTCTGTTAGGGAATTCCTCTGAGCTGTGCAGATTTCTCAGGGCATATACAGGACTTATTTTATCAGATGGCAGAGAATACAGAGATGGGGGCGGATTCTTAAGAATGAACCTTGCCTGCCCCAGAGCTCGTCTGGAAGACGGTTTGAAACGATTGGTGTCAGGAGTCAGAGAATATCAGAGATGGATCGTTGAGCGTTGTTAAAGAGAGTGTCCGTGGGTTCTGTTAGATTTGGCTAATTATAAGCCGCCATATAATAAACACAGAATGAAAAGGTAATTTAAGGATGAAAGAGGGGATAAAAATTGTTTACTGAATTTTCCGTTCAGGCAATTACTCAAAACCTGAAAGATGCCGGTTGCGACTCGGAAATGATAACAGAATTTTTTGATAAAAGCGGAAAGAAGGATGAACAGCTTAAAATGCTCGCAGTACAAAGAACGCGGCTTCTGGACAGGGTCCATAAAGAGGAAAAACGGATTAACTGTCTGGATTATCTTGTTTATCAGATGACAAAATGAAGGAGGAGTCAAAATCCAATGAATATTGCTGTAAAACTAAAAAAAGCAGTTCTGCTTGCTGTCTTCATAGGAGGAATGGCAGTATATACCGCTTGCAGAACCGAAGATGAACAGAAGAGTACGGTTCAGAATAACGATACCCGCGATGTAGAGATTTCAGGCGAAGAAACAAAGGGTGGACAGAAGGAAGAGATTTCAGAAGAGGATGCGGAAATGAAAATGAATGTACAGGTCGGAACAGAAAATTTTACAGCCACGCTGGAAGATAACGAGGCTGTGGCCGCTTTTACTGAAATGATGAAGAAAGAACCGGTGGTCATACAGATGAGTGACTACTCCGGTTTTGAAAAGGTGGGCTCGCTTGGAACGATCCTTCCGGCGAGCAACAGCCAGATCACAACACAGACAGGAGACATTGTTTTGTATAACAACAGCCAGATCGTTATCTTTTACGGAGCTAATTCGTGGAGCTATACAAGGCTTGGCAGGATTGATGATCTGACCGGCTGGGAAGAAGCGCTTGGAAGCGGTGATGTCACGGTTACGTTTTCAACTCATTAGCGGCACTTAAAGGGATTCCTCTTCTGACAGGAAAAGCTCCCGGTACAGGGGATGCTTTTTGGCCCAGGCGGCAGCATAGGAACAGCTGGTGAACGCTTTCCTGCCGGAGGAGGACAGTACCTGAACGGTTTCTCCCATCAGCCGCCCGGCCACACCCTGCCCGCGCAGAGAATCGTCAACAAATGTGTGATTGATGTCTACGGTATCAGGGCCTTTCGCAGGAAAGGTAATTTCCGCCAGGAGTTTTCCCTGAGCATTATGGCAATAAATTCGGTTTTCTTCTTTTATAAACTGCAGTTCCATAATTTCTCCTTTTACTGAATCAGTGTATATTGCATCATTTCGTAGTGCAGCTTTGAACCTTCCCGGATTTCCATGGGGAGAAGGGCTCTTGCTACGATTTTCGTTTCTTCCGGAAGATCCAGACGCTTCAGATGGGCATAGTCGCCGTCAATGGATTCTACCAGATAGTCACAGTTTAACATAAAGGGCTCCTTTCTTTTCCAGACTGGATTTTCAGGTGACAATTTCATTATAACATAAGGGGAAAGAAGTTTGTACATGGGAATATAGTATGTTATGATAAACATTATTTATCCCTTTTAAATATTGCACAGACAGGAGGCTGAAATGGAAACTGGAAAAATGAGACAACATAATCAGATTACATTTTTTGATGAAATGTTCGGAAACCTGAAACCCAGGGAAGAGATGAACGGATACCAGATTTGTCCCGGATTTTTTACGGTGAATGGTTCTACCGTATTTCCGGGAGGTGTTAATTTTACCATACATTCCCATTATGCAGAGTCGTGTGAACTACTTCTGTATAAAAGACATCAAAAACAGCCCTGGCTGATCTTTCCTTTTAAGAAAGGGTACCGGCTTGGCAATACCTTTTCGATCTTCATTTTCGGCCTGGATATAAATGAGACAGAATATGTGTATCGGTTTGACGGACCTTATGAGCCGGAAAAGGGATTTTTGTTTGATAAAGAAAAAGATATACTGGATCCATATGCCAGAACGGTAGTGGGGCAGGAAATCTGGGGAAAGAAAAGCGAAAATCTAAAAGGATCTGTTTATCGGGGAAAAGTGGTGGCGGATACCTTCGACTGGGGAACTTCTGCAGGACCGGACTACGATATGTCTGATTTGATTATTTACGAGATGCATGTGCGCGGATTTACCCGGCATCCTTCCTCAGGAGTGAAATATCCCGGAACCTTCGAGGGAATCCGGGAGAAAATTCCTTATCTGAAAGAGCTGGGAATCAATGCCGTAGAACTGATGCCGGTCTTTGAATTTGACGAACTGGAAGAATCCAGAACCTGCCAGGGGAAATATCTCTATAACTACTGGGGATATAATACGGTCAGCTTTTTTGCTCCAAATGCCAGTTACGGAACCAATGAAGAGGGGAATACCCCTGCGGGAGAATTTAAGAGGCTGATTCGGGATCTCCATGATAATGGGATTGCAGTCATTCTGGATGTGGTATTTAACCATACGGCGGAAGGAAACGAAAACGGGCCCTTTTTCTCTTTTAAAGGCATAGACAATAATATTTATTACATGCTTACCCCGGACGGATATTACTATAATTTCAGCGGCTGCGGAAATACCATGAACTGTAACCATCCCATTGTACGCAACATGATTCTGAACTGTCTGCGCTACTGGGTGGAAAAATTCCGTGTGGACGGTTTCCGGTTTGATCTGGCGTCGGTGATGGGAAGAAATGAAAACGGGGCGCCGATGGAACATCCGCCGATTCTGGAGGAACTGGCCTTTGATCCCATTCTGGGAAAAACTCTGCTGATTGCCGAGGCCTGGGACGCAGGAGGCATGTACCAGGTGGGCAGTTTTCCTTCCTGGAAAAGATGGGTGGAATGGAATGGCAAATACAGAGATGATATGCGCAGTTTTCTAAAAGGAGATTATGGGATGGCTGCTGCGGCCATTCACCGGATAAACGGTTCATTGGATTTATATCCTCCGGAGACGAGGGGAAACGATGCTACCGTAAACTTCCTTAATTGTCATGATGGATTTACCTTATATGATTTGTATGCCTATAATGAAAAGCACAATGAAGCAAACGGTTGGAACAACACAGACGGATGTAATAACAATTTAAGCTGGAACTGCGGGGAAGAGGGAGAAACTTCCCGAAAGGAAGTCACAGAATTAAGAAAAAGAATGTGCAAAAATGCCTTTGCCACCCTGATGTGCAGCCGGGGAGCGGCTATGTTTCCGGCAGGGGATGAGTTTCTGAATTCTCAGTATGGAAACAATAACCCCTATTGTCAGGACAATGAAATCTCCTGGCTGAACTGGGAAGATTTGAAAAAGAATCAGGAAATGTTTGAGTTCTGCTGTCAGATGATTGCTTTTCGGAAAGAACATCCCGTTTTAAGAAAACAGACAAAAACAGCCAGAGGGGGCTGGCAGGAAATCAGTGTACATCTGGAAAATCCCCGAAACAATCAGATAAAAGACGAGACGAAATATTTTGGGATTTTGTTTTCGGGAAAGAAGGAAGGTCCAAAGGAAGAAGACGATTTTATTTATTATGCGGTAAATGCCTACTGGGAGGAGCTGACCATAGGTCTGCCCCTTTTAGAGGAAACGTATTCCTGGTTTCAAATCGCAGATACTATGGACGAGAGACAAAGGGAAAGACCAATTCTTCCGGGACAGTCTCTGACCATAGGACCGCGAAGCGTGAAAATTTTCGTGGGAAGGCGATTACAGACGAATGATAAGAACGGGGATGGGAGGATGGTTGGGACGATTTAAATAAGAAGACGCAATGACCAGAAACCTGCGGGGATCCAGCGTCCGGATGTAACGAAAAATAGCATCCCTTTCTTCTGTGCCGGAATCTTTTCCGTGATAAATACAAAGAGAGAGCAGACCGCCCTTCTTTAAAAGAGAAAGACTGGCGGCGATGGCAGGAATGCTGGTGGATGCCTTTGTAGCCTTTGTATGATCTCCTCCGGGAAGATAGCCGAAATTGAAAACAATACAGCTGACGGTTTCCGGCCGGGCGTATTGGGGAAGATTTTCATGGGAATCCAGAATCAGACGGTAATTCGCATAATGTCCTCTGGAGTCTAAAAGTTCTCTGGTATGGACGAGGGCGGCAGGCTGGATGTCAAAAGCCAGTACCTGTCCGTCCTTTCCGGCCAGTTCCGATAATAAAAGAGTATCCTTACCGTTTCCCATGGTGGCGTCAATACAGAGATCTCCGGCGGACACCTGCTCCCGGATAAAATGATGGCACCATTGGGTAATCTGATAATTTTTCATTTCAAAATCCTTTCTGGTTTCTATATCTGGAAAAATTTTTCAATAACATGGGCAACGCCGTCCTCATCATTGGAATATGTAATGTAATCGGCCACCTGTTTCACTTTTTCCTGGGCGTTTGCCATAGCTACACCTAAGCCGGCAAACTGGATCATGGAAATATCATTATAACCGTCTCCGCAGCATACCAGCTCTTCCCTGGAAAGAGAGAGCAGATTCAAAAGGCGCTCCAGGCAGTAAGCTTTATCCACGTTTTTGGGCGTAGCTTCCAGAAAGTAGGGTTCCGAACGGAAAATCTGGGCTTCGTGGAAGTATTTATCCGCCAGTATGGATTCCATTTTTTCCAGGCGCTCCGGTTCACCGGTAAAGAGGCATTTGGGAACAGGAGAAGTTACATACTGTCCGAAATCTTCCGGAAAGTAAAGGGGAAGGTGGTTAATACCTGCTTCTATTTTCATATAAGGGTCTTCCGGGGTTCCGGATACGATCCGGGTATCTTCATAGGTGATGATACCAACCTGAAAGTCCAGGGCGTCCCGGTAGAGTTTCCGGACCATGGACGGATTCAGACTGCGGGCGTAAACACATTCTCTGGTTTTCCAGTTCATAATCCTGGCGCCGTTAAAAGCCAGAATGTATCCCCCGTACTTATCAAACTGAAACTGATCGGCAATGGGGGCAATTCCCTGAGAAGGACGGCCGGAAGCAATGGCCACAGAAATCCCTGCTTTTTGAAGCCGGATAACTGCATCCCGCGTCCGGGGCAGCACTTCTTTTTTTGAATCCGTAGCTGTCCCATCAATATCTAAAACCAACATTTTATAGCCAGTCATAAAAACCTCCCTGTGTTTTGTTTTTTTTATTATACAAGTGGAAGAATTTACTTGCAAGAAGAAAAATACAGTTGAAAAATACGATTTTCCAGGTATAATACAAGAAGGAAAAGGAGGTCTGGATATGAGAGCTTGTCTGGCTGTAGGAGCCGGCGGATGTGTCGGCGCAGTTTTACGATACCTGTTGGGACTGTTACCCGTCTGGGATAAAAGTCCGTTTCCTTTTTCTACTTTATTGATTAATACCATAGGCGCTTTTATAATCGGAGTGGTTTCCGGATATGCCATGAAGCATACCGGCAGCAATGAATATCTGATTTTGTTTCTGAAAACAGGTTTATGTGGAGGGTTCACCACCTTTTCGACCTTTTCCCTGGAAACACTGCAGCTTTATCGAAATGGAAATTTCCTGTCTGCAGGGTGTTATGCGGCAGGCAGTGTTCTGATCTGTGTGACTGCAGCGGGAATCGGGCAGTGGTGTATTCTGAGAGGGAGCTGTTAAACAGGCGGCAAAAAGAAAGGCAGGAAACAGATGTTAAAAGGAAAAACGGTTTTATTAGGAGTGACGGGAAGTATAGCAGCCTATAAAAGCGCATATCTTGCAAGCGCTTTAAAGAAACAGGGGGCAGACGTACATGTTCTGATGACAAAAAACGCATGTAATTTTATCAATCCTATTACGTTTGAATCTTTGACGGGAAATAAATGTCTGACGGATACCTTTGACCGGAATTTTCAGTTTCAGGTAGAACATGTGGCGATAGCAAAAAGGGCAGATGTGGTGATGGTGGCTCCGGCAAGCGCCAATGTAATCGGTAAGCTGGCCCATGGAATTGCAGACGATATGCTTACGACCACCCTTTTGGCCTGTAAATGTAAGAAATTTGTGGCCCCGGCTATGAATACCAATATGTATGAGAATTCTATCGTTCAGGAAAATCTGGAGATTCTGAAAAAGCACGGATATGAAATCGTAAATCCGGCGGTGGGCTATCTGGCCTGCGGAGATACAGGAACAGGAAAGATGGCAGAGCCTCAGGAACTGCTTCAGTATCTGCTGAGAGAAGCAGCATTTGAAAAAGATCTGGAAGGAATGAAACTTTTAATTACAGCAGGGCCGACTCAGGAGTCTGTGGATCCGGTCCGGTATCTGACGAATCATTCTTCAGGAAAAATGGGATATGCCCTGGCGAAAATGGCCATGCTTCGGGGAGCAGAAGTGACTCTGGTCAGCGGTAAGACTTCCATTGAATGTCCCATGTTTGTAAAGAAGATACCAGTGGTTACAGCAGAAGAAATGTACCGGGAAGTAGTTCGGGAAAGCCCGAACCAGGACATTATCATTAAGGCAGCCGCTGTTGCAGATTACAGACCCAAAGAGGTCAGTACAGAAAAAGTAAAGAAATCAGACAATGACTGTATAATAGAACTGGAACGCACCCGGGATATTTTAAAATATCTCGGGGAACACAAGAAACCAGAACAGGTTTTATGCGGGTTTTCCATGGAAACAAAAAACATGCTTGGTAATTCCAGGGAGAAGCTTCAGAAAAAGAAACTGGATATGATCGTGGCCAATAACCTGAAAGTATCCGGGGCCGGTTTCGGAGGCGACACCAATGTGGTGACCCTGATTACACAGGAGGAGGAAGTTTCACTCCCGATTATGACCAAGGAGGAGGCATCCGTCCATATCCTGAATAAAACACTGGAACTGTGGAAAGCGAAACAAAGCTAGAACAGATTCCGCAACTGTATTGTATCCCGTAATCGGGAATAATAACAAGGAGGAAAAAAGATGAATCAGGCAGTAGCAGCAAAAGGAAACTCGAAGGTACAGAAAATGGCGCAGACAGCGCTGTTTATGGCGTTAATTGTATTAATGGCGTTTACGCCGTTTCTGGGGTACATTCCTCTGGGATTTACAAGGGCGACCATCATTCATGTACCGGTTATTCTGGGGTCTCTCTTACTGGGACCGAAGAAAGGAGCATTGCTTGGAGGTGTTTTCGGATTAACCAGTTTTGTGAATAACACCATTAATCCAACTGTGACATCCTTTGTATTCACCCCGTTTTATACCCTCGGCGAATTCCAGGGAGGTATCGGCAGTTTGATTATCTGCTTTATTCCCAGAATTCTTACAGGAGTCGTACCGTATTATGTGTATCAGTTATTCTTAAAGAAAGGGAAAAAAGACGTATCAGCGCCGGGACTGGTGTGCGCTGGTTTCTCCGGAGCGCTGACGAATACGCTTCTGGTAATGAACCTTATTTTTCTCTTTTTCCGGGAAGGATATGCGGCGGCAAACGGAGTAGCTGAAACAGCAGTGTACGGATTTATTCTGTCAATTATCGGCATGAACGGAATTCCGGAGGCAATTGTGGCTGCTATTTTGACAGTTCTTATAGGAAAAGTACTTTTAAACAAGAAAGTACGCAGTAAAATCGGTTTTTAATGGGTGGAGGAATCAATGATATTAGCCATTGACATTGGAAATACAAATATTGTAATCGGATGCATTGACCAGGAAAAAATTCATTTTATCGAACGTCTGTCTACGGTGAAAACGAAGACAGAACTGGAATATGCCATTGATATTAAAAATGTTTTAGATATTTATAAAATCAGACGGGAGGAAATTGAAGGCGGAATCGTCTCTTCCGTTGTTCCGCAGATTACGGAAATTGCCCGTCTGGCTGCGGAAAAAATACTGAGAAAAAAAATCCTGGTATTAGGGCCGGGAACGAAAACAGGACTGAATATCCTGATGGACAATCCGGCGGCGACAGGAGCTGACTTAGTAGCCGATGCAGTGGCTGCCATCGCCCAGTATCCGGTTCCCTGTATTGTGATCGATATGGGGACGGCAACGACAGTATCCGTAGTAGATGAAAAGAATCATTATATTGGGGGCATGATTTTACCGGGTGTGGGAGTTTCTCTGGATGCCTTAACGGCGGGAGCTGCCCAGCTTCAGGGAATCAGCCTGGAAGCGCCGAAAAGAATTATCGGCAAAAACACGGTGGAATGTATGAAAAGCGGCGTGATTTACAGCAGCGCTGCCAGCCTTGACGGAATTGTCGACCGGATCGAGGAAGAGCTTGGGCAAAAGGCTACCGTGGTTGCCACCGGCGGCCTGGCAAAAAAGATCGTCCCCCATTGCCGCAGACACATTATGCTGGATGAGGAACTTTTATTGAAAGGCCTGCAGATAATCTACAGGAAAAATCAGCCCCATAAAGAATAGGAGAAAGATATGCGGTTTATTCACTTGTCGGATTTACATATTGGAAAGCGTTTCCATTTTTACAATCTGCTGGAGGATCAGAAGTATATCTTAGAGGAAATTCTGACAAAAATTGAAGAGCATTGTCCCGATGCAGTTCTTATTTCGGGCGATATTTATGATAAGGCGGTCCCCTCGGCTGAAGCGGTGACCGTCTTTGATGATTTTCTGAGCGGAATTTCCCAGAGAGTACCGAAGACACGGATATTCCTTATCAGCGGAAATCATGACTCTGCGGAGCGACTGGCATTTGCCAGCCGGATATTGGAGAAACGCCAGATCCATATGATCAGTACACTGCCCCGGACAAAAGAAGAATTTCTGCATAAAGTTGTTCTAAAAGACGAATTCGGAGAGGTGTGCTTCTACTTCCTTCCTTTTCTGAAGCCCGGATATGTGAGAACTCTGTCACCGGAAGCAAAAGAATACAATCTTCATCAGGCCGTTCAGTTTTTGACAGAAAGAGAAGGGATTGACAGAAATAAAAGAAATGTGCTTTTATCCCATCAGTTTTATACCCACAAAGGGAAGGAGCCCCTTCGCAGCGATTCAGAAACCTGGATGGTGGGAGGAATTGAAAATATCGATGTTTCCCTCTTGGATCCCTTTGATTACGTGGCTCTGGGACATTTGCACAGGCCTCAGTGGGTCGGAAGAAAAAGCATCCGTTACTGCGGTTCCCCATTGAAATATTCCCTCAGTGAAAAAGAGGATAAAAAATCAATTACCCTGGTTACATTAGAAGAAAAAGGGAAAGAACCTCTGATTGAAGAGCTGCCGCTGATTCCGTTACGGGATGTAAAGCAGAGAAAGGGGACTTCAGAGGAATTTCTGGCAGGGCCGCCCTGTGAAGACTATATAGGCTTTATACTTACCGATGAAAAAATGCCCTATCAGATTCGGGAAAGGCTGGAAGAGCGGTACAGCCATATCCTGGAGATAAAGGTAGAGAACAACAGAATCAGGGAAGAACTGAGTCTGCCTGAAAGAGAAATCCGGATAAATCCCCGGGAGGCGTTTGAAGAATTCTATGAAGAAATCCATGGCGTTTCTATGACGGCTCAGGAAAAAGAATGGGTAGAGATGATTTTTAAAGAAGCAGAGGAGGAAGAGGCATGAAACCTTTAAAACTTACCATATCTGCCTTTGGCTCTTATGCGGGAGAAGTAACCATTGATTTTTCCGGAGTACAAAGTGGAATTTTTCTGATTACCGGAGATACCGGCGCCGGAAAAACAACCATCTTCGATGCAATTACGTATGCCCTGTACGACAGAACAAGCGGAGGGATCCGCAGCGGCGCTATGATGAGAAGTGAGTATGCCGACGATTCCGCACAGACTTATGTGGAACTGGAGTTTCTGCATCAGCAGAAGGTATGGAGGATTTACAGGAATCCGGACTATAAGCGGACAAGTAAAAGAAAAGACAAAGAGGGAAACTACAGACTGACTCAGGAAAAATCCAAAGTGGAACTTTACCTTCCCGATAAAACTATGTATAAAGGAAATAAAAAGGAAACCAATGAGAAAATTCAGGAGATAATCGGGTTGGATGTCCGGCAGTTTACCCAGGTGGCTATGCTGCCTCAGGGAGATTTCTTAAAACTTCTCCATGCAAAATCAGAGGAACGAAAAGAGATTTTTTCTAAAATTTTTGATACCGGCATTTACAGAAGAATGCAGGAAATTCTCAGGGAAAAAGAGAAGTCTCTGGAGGAACAGCTCAAAGAGACGGAAAGAGCCTGGGAGGAAGAAGCGGCGGGAATTATCTGCAGAACCTTAAGTCCGATTCGGGAACAGCTGGAAGAAGCCCGCAGACAAAGAGACAAAGAGAAAGTACTTCTGTATCTGAATTCCTATCTGAAAGAGGGGAAAAAGGAAGAAGAGGAAGCGAAAAATAGGGAAAAAGAAATACAGGAAAAATTGTCCCGTACAGAAAGACAGGCAGAGAGACAAAAGAGGATACAACAGCTTCGTCTGCAGATTCAGCAGTTAGAATCCTGGCTATTGCAGGCAGAAGAAAAGCAAAATCTTCTGAAAGAGCAGCTGGAAAGCAGCCTGGAAAAAAACAGAACAGAGAGAAAGAGCTGGGAAGACATAATAGAAAACGCAGGAAAAGAACTTCCCGCCTGGAAAGAAAAAGCAGAGAATCTGAAAAAGGAATGGGATAGTCTGAAAAACATGGAGGAACAGGCCGGCCGGGTACAAAAAGCTCTCAGGAAAAAAGAAAAAGCTGCCAAAGAATGGCAAAAGACAAATCAATCTTATAAAGAACAGCAGAAAACGTATGAAGAGGTCTATGATCGATTTCTGGAAGCTCAGGCAGGTATCCTGGCGCAGAAGCTGCCGGAGGGAGAGCCATGTCCCGTATGCGGAAGCTGTGAACATCCGAAAAGAGCCCTTCTTCCCCCTGAGGCTCCCACACAGAATCAGGTGGAAAGGGAAAAAGCGGCTCTTAAGGAATTGGAAGAAGAAAAAGATAAAATGCAGGCGGCATTTATGAATACCCAAAACCGGCTGGAGAAGGAACGCGTAAAGCTGGAAGAGGAGAAAAAGACGGCAAAGGCAAAACTTTATCTATCTGAAGATGGCTGGTACGAAAAACTTATCCTTCTTAAACAGGAAAAAGAAAGAGAATATAAGGAAGCCCTTTCCTTTTATGAAGAGGAAAAAAACAAATCAGAAGCCAGGAAAAAGCAGGCGAAACAAAAGCTTAAAAATCTGGAGGAAGAAGTTTCAAAGAGGCAGAAAGAAACAGCGGAATTTGCTAAAGCCTTCGACCACAAACGGGGAGAGAAAACGGCAAAAGAGGAGCTTTTGAAAAAAGAAGAAGAGGAGCTGAAGGACGGAAACGACCTGTTAAAGGAAACGGATTTAAAACAGCTTTCCGAACATCTGAAAGAGGAACAGGAAACTGTTTCCAAAAAAGCCAAAGAGCTGTTCAGCCAGAATGAAGTTAATAGGAAAATCCAAAAGACACTGGAAAAATGCCGGAAGGAATATGAAGGACTCTGTTCTCATTATGAAGAGATTTCCAATCTGAGCCGGACTGCCAACGGAGGGTTGAACCAGAGTGTGAAAATGGATTTTGAATCTTATATTCAGAGGCAGTATTTCAGACAGATGATTGCCTATGCCAATCAACGTCTTGGAAAAATGACGGGAAACCAGTTGTTTTTAAGATGCAGGGAGGTTTCCCAGCTGGGTATTAAAGAAAAATCCGGTCTGGATCTCAATGTATACAGTTCCATCACAGACAGTGTTCGGGATGTGAAAACCCTTTCGGGAGGGGAATCCTTTCTGGCGGCGCTGGCAATGGCTTTCGGAATGGCAGACACCATCCAGGATATGGCGGGAGCCGTGCGGCTGGACACCCTGTTTTTGGACGAAGGGTTCGGGAATCTGGATGAATATGCAAGGGAACAGGCAATAGAGGCTCTGGAAGAATTGAGCCGGGATCGGTATATGATCGGGATCATTTCTCATGTAGCGGAACTGAAAGAGCAGATTGAGCAGAAATTAGTTGTAAAAAAGGGAAGGGAAGGAAGTCAGGCATACTGGAATTTTTAGCACGAATGCCGGAGACGGAAAATTCCGGGATCAAAAAAATGCTTTTACCCTGGCAACCGGGGATAAAAGCATTTTTTCGTTCTATTTGGGACGGTGCTCCGCCACGTGGCGTTTAATTGCGTCAAAACTTTCGGAACTGATCACATGTTCAATCCGGCAGGCGTCTTCAGACGCCGTTTCAGGACTGACTCCCAGAATTGTCAAAAGCTCTGTAAGCAGAGTATGGCGTTCGTAAATTTTTTCGGCAATTTCCCTGCCCGCATCTGTTAAAGTGATTAGACCGTCGTGATCCATATGAATATATCCGTTAAGCCTGAGATTTTTCATGGCAACACTGACACTGGGTTTGGAAAAATTTAATTCATTAGCAATATCAATGGAGCGGACATTTCCGTTTCTGATTCCCAGAATTAAGATAGTCTCCAGATAATTCTCAGCAGATTCCTGAACTTTCAAATTGAATCCTCCTTCTGAATGGTACTTTGTTGCTTAATATGTCAACAAAAACAGGATAGCACATTTGTTGAAAAATATCAAATACTAATGAAACTGAGAATTGATTTTTGTAAGAAGAGACGAAAAGTCCTTGAAAAGTGATTTGATAATTTATATAATATAGTATATAACACAGGGTTGCAGAAAGGAGAGGGAGAAAATGAAGACAATTACGATTAGCAGACAGTATGGAAGCGGCGGCAGAGAGATCGCGAAAATGCTGTCAGAAGAAATTGGAATTCCTTTTTATGACAGTGACCTTTTAGCAATTGCTTCAGAAAAATACGGAATCAGCCCAGGGCTGATGGCAGAGTATGACGAGAGAAAATCATCCAGTTTTTTGTATGGAATTGCAATGCTGGCGGATGGAATCACCAGTCAGGAGAAGATAATGCTTCCATATAAATTGTTTCAGGCCCAGAAGGAAACAATGATACGTCTGGCAGAAGAAGGTCCCTGCATTTTCGTGGGACGCTGTGCAGATTACATATTAAAAGAGCAGAAAAGGATTCTGAAAGTCTATGTGTACTGCTCTTCTATGGAAAAAAGAATAAACAGAATCATGGAGCGGGATAAAGTCAGTCAGAGAGAAGCGCCCGGCCGGATTGCCCAAAGAGATCGGGAACGAAAAGATTATTACTATTTCCATACCGGACAGGAATGGGGAGATATGAAAAACTATGATATCTGTCTGAATACAGCCATGCTGAGTTATAAAGACTGTACAAAGGTGATTCGCAATCTTCTGCAGGAAAAGGGATAATCTAAAAATTATGTGAAATTTCCGTATTTAGTTGACAATAATCAAAGAGCCTATATAATTAGAGTATACCAAAGGGGAAAGAAACTTTGGTATTTTTAAGAATGCAGATTACGGGAGGAATCGTTATGAAATATAAGTACGTCTTAGCGGCAGGCATTTTAGCTCTTTGTATCGCGGCATCCGGATGCGGGAAAGAGAAAGAAGAAGCCACAGACACTCAAAACGAAGCAACTATTGAAACTTCCGGCGATGAAGACAACAAGGAAAATGACAATGTGGTTGAAATGCAGCAGTCGGATGAAACCGATATTAGTAATATTAAAAATATAATTGGAACAAAGACCGCCACAGCTTCTTATGTGGTGATTAATAATGAAACAGGACTGGAGATTTCCGAAATCTTTATTCGTCCTACCAGCGATGGTGACGAGTGGGGAACTGACTTGGTAAGCAGCAAATTTACTTTAAAGGACAAAGATAAAGCTGTTTATTATTATGAAAAAAATGAAACAGACGATAGCGGAAGCACAGTAAAGGCTTATGATATTCAGGTGGCTTTCCAGGAAGAAGATGAGGTAAACTGCTATTTCAGAGAGCTTCCTTTCAGCGAGATGCAGGAAGTAACTCTTAAAATGCAGGAGGGGGTACCTTATGTGACATATTTCAGTACCTCCGCCAAGAAGGAAGTTTCTACTTTAGAAGATGCCAAGAAGCGCATGGGTCTGTCAGAAACAGATAGTTCTGATAGTACAGACAGCTCTTCTGATACCTCAGCTCCGTCACCTACCCAAGCTCCGTCAGACAACAGCAATGGAAACGACACTGATAATAATGGAAGCAGCAGCGACGGCCAGAACGACGGGGAAGGATCCAGCGAACAGGCCGGCTACGATGAACTGGTGAATGGCGGACAGGGACAGTCTCTGCGCTCAGAAGCTGAAAATTATATCGGACAGTCTTATGATGATTTGACCGGAGCCTGTGGATCGGCCAATTCGGATTCCACAGAGGAGGATCCGGAAATCGGAGAGATTCATTACTATTATTATGATGATTTTACAGTTTCTACTTCCGTAGTTGACGGACAGGAAGTAGTAACACAAATCTGGTAAAAATAAGCGGAATAAGGAAAGGGTCAAATGAAAAGAGTACTATTAAAGCTGAGCGGAGAAGCTCTGGCCGGAGAGAAAAAGACAGGATTTGATGAAAAAACCATTATTGGTGTGGCAGAACAGATTAAGACGGTGGTTCAGGAAGGAACGCAGGTAGGAATTGTTATCGGAGGCGGGAATTTCTGGAGAGGCAGAACAAGCGAAACCATAGACAGAAATAAAGCAGATCAGATTGGTATGATGGCAACGATTATGAACTGTATTTACGTTTCTGACATTTGCCGTTATCTGGGACTTCAGACAGAAGTTTATACGCCCTTTGCCTGCGGTTCTTTTACAAAACTGTATTCCAAAGACGATACAGAGAAGAGCTTTGCAGAGGGGAAGGTTGTCTTTTTTGCCGGAGGAACCGGACATCCTTATTTTTCCACGGATACGGCAACGGTATTGCGGGCAGTGGAAATTGAGGCGGAGATGATTCTTCTTGCAAAAGCGGTGGACGGAGTATATGACAGCGATCCGAAGACGAATCCTCAGGCCAGAAAGTATCAGGAAGTTACCATTCAGGAAATCATTGATAAAAAACTGGCTGCTATGGATCTGACGGCATCTATTATGTGCATGGAACAGAAAATGTCGATGTTGGTGTTTGCTCTGGAGGAAGAAAACAGCATTGTAAACGCAGTGCACGGAACATTCAGCGGCACCAGAGTAGTGGTATAAAAATAAGAAAGAAGAGGGAGAATAGAAAATATGGCAGAAGAAAGAATTCAGAAATATGAGGATAAGATGAAAAAAACATTAAGCGGTTTCGAGGCAGATCTGGCCACAATCCGTGCAGGACGTGCCAATCCGCATATTCTGGATAAGTTAACAGTGGATTATTATGGAGTTCCCACACCTCTTCAGCAGGTGGCGAATATTACTGTACCTGAGGCACGTATGATTCAGATTCAGCCATGGGAGTCCAGTCTGATAAAAGAAATTCAGAAAGCCATCCTGTCCTCAGACTTAGGTCTGAATCCGAACAATGACGGAAAATTAATTCGTCTGGTACTTCCGGAACTGACAGAGGAAAGAAGAAAAGAACTGGTAAAAGATGTGAAGAAGCGCGGAGAAAATGCAAAGGTTGCAGTCCGGAACATTCGACGGGATGCAAACGACGCTTTTAAGAAACTGGTAAAACAGGATGTTTCCGAAGATGAGGTAGAGGAATTACAGGAAAAAATTCAGAAATTGACGGATAAGTATGTGAAAAATATTGATGCGGCAGTAGATGCGAAATCCAAAGAAATTTTAACTGTATAGTGACAGCGAAGGAATACAATTGTAGAAGGGCTGTTGCAGATTTTTCTGCAATGGCCCCTTTCCCTGTGCGGCTGCACAGAGAAAAGCCTGATAAAACAGGAGGAAGATGAAAGGAGAATCGCTATGAATGTTCCGAACCATATAGCCATTATTCTGGACGGCAATGGCCGTTGGGCAAAGAAGCGTCACATGCCGAGAACGTACGGACATAAAAAAGGATGTGAACGGCTGGAAACCATCTGTGATGAGATGAAACAGTTAGGAGTAAAATATTTAACAGTATATGCATTTTCCACGGAAAACTGGAAACGTTCCAAAGAGGAAGTTGACAGTTTAATGTCTCTTTTCCGTGGATATTTAAAGAAGTGTATTAAAATATCAGAAAAGAATAAAATGAAGGTCAGGATTATCGGAGATATTCGGGCCTTCGACAAAGATATACAGGAAAGTATTTTAGAACTGGAACGATTTTCAAGCCAGTATGACGAGCTCCACTTTCAGATTGCGCTGAATTATGGAAGCCGGGATGAGATTACAAGAGCTGTCAGACATATGGCAAAAGACGTAAAAGAAGGCCGGTTATTGCCGGAAGAGATTGCGGAGGAGACGATTTCTTCCTATTTGGATACAGCGCAGATTCCGGATCCGGATTTAATGATTCGTACCAGCGGAGAACTGCGTCTGTCTAATTATTTACTGTGGCAGCTGGCTTATACGGAATTTTATTTTACCGAAGTTCCGTGGCCGGATTTTGATTATCAGGAATTGATTAAGGCCATTGAGAAATATAATGAGAGAGACAGAAGATATGGCGGAGTAAAGGAGGAATAGGGATGTTCTGGACTCGGCTGATGAGCGGTGTGGTTCTTATAGCAGTGGCTCTGCTGACAATCATGGCAGGCGGACCGGTATTATTTGTAACCCTGCTGTGCGTATCCTTAATCGGAACCCAGGAGTTGTACCGCGCGCTGAAAATACGGGAGAAAAAAACAGATGCACTGGAAGCTGCAGGATATGTGGGAATCATAATTTATTATGCCGGCATTTATTTCTCGTTTGAGAAGTTCGGTATGATGGGACTGATTCTGTCTTTGCTGATTTTTTTGTTTTTGTATGTGTTTCGTTATCCGAAATATCAGGCAGGACAGATTATGGAGGCTTATTTCGCAGTAATTTACGTGGGAGTGATGCTGTCCTTTATCTATCTGACCAGAGGGCTGCCGGACGGAAAGTTTATTGTCTGGCTTATTTTCCTGTGTTCCTGGGGATGCGATACTTGTGCGTACTGTGTGGGGATGCTTATTGGGAAACATAAAATGGCGCCGGTGTTAAGTCCAAAGAAATCTGTGGAAGGCGCAGTAGGCGGTGTTTTGGGAGCAGCCCTTCTGGGCGCTGTTTATGCAGCCGCTACCAGTCAGGATATGGCGGGATACGCTGTAGTCTGTGCAGTGGGCGCCCTGATTTCCATGATAGGAGATTTGGCTGCATCTGCCATTAAAAGAAACCAGGAAATTAAAGATTACGGCACTTTGATTCCCGGTCACGGGGGAATTTTAGATCGTTTTGACAGTGTGATTATCACGGCTCCTGTCATTTACTATTTAGCAAAAACCATTCTTAATCTTTAGAGGAGGATTTTCATGAGGAAAATTGCAATATTGGGTTCCACAGGATCCATCGGGACACAGACCCTTGAAGTGGTAAGATTTCAGAAAGACATTCAGGTGGTTGGGCTCAGCGCCGGAAAAAATATAAAAAAACTGGAGGAACAGATTCGGGAGTTTTCTCCTGCGATTGCGGCAGTATGGGATGAGAATGCGGCCAAGGAGCTTGCCTCAAAGGTGGCTGATACCCAGACAAAAGTCCTTGCCGGGATGGGTGGTTTGATTGAACTGGCCAGAATGGAAAACTGTGATATGCTGGTAACCGCCATTGTGGGAATGATTGGGATTCGTCCCACCATGGAAGCAATCTGCTCCGGGAAAGACATAGCTCTTGCAAACAAGGAAACTCTGGTAACGGCGGGACATTTAATCATGCCCCTTGCCGAAGAACACCAGGTAAAAATTCTGCCGGTGGACAGTGAACACAGCGCAATATTTCAGGCATTAAATGGGGAAACTAAAAAAGAAGTAAACAAGATTCTGATTACTGCTTCGGGAGGACCTTTCCGGGGGAGAAGCAGAGAAGAGCTCTCCCAGGTGACATTGGAAGATACTTTAAAACATCCCAACTGGGTAATGGGGAAAAAGATTACAGTGGATTCTGCGACTCTGGTCAATAAAGGACTGGAAGTCATGGAGGCAAAGTGGCTGTTCGATGTGGAGTTATCTCAGATTGAAGTTGTGGTGCAGCCCCAGAGTGTCATTCATTCTATGGTGGAGTTTCAGGACGGAAGTGTTATCGCTCAGCTGGGAACTCCGGATATGAGACTGCCGATTCAATATGCACTGTATTATCCGAGACGCAGATTTCTTCCCGGGGAACGACTTGACTTTGCGAAACTTGGTTCTATTACCTTTGAACAGCCGGATACAGATACCTTCCTGGGGCTTCCTCTGGCTATGGAGGCTGCAAAACAGGGAGGATCTATGCCAACGGTATTTAACGCGGCCAATGAGCTGGCAGTTCAGAAGTTTTTACAGAAGAAAATAGGATTTTTAGATATTTATGACATTATTTCCCAGTCTATGGAAAGACACCAGGTGATTTCAAGTCCTGAATTAGATGAAATACTGGCAATAGAGGAAGAGACTTATCGATGGATTGAAAGCAGGTGGTAATTTGAAAATTGTAATCGCGATTCTGATATTTAGTATCATTGTTATTTTTCATGAACTTGGGCATTTCCTGCTGGCGAAAAAGAACGGAGTAAAGGTAGTTGAATTTTCTCTGGGAATGGGGCCCAGGATCTTAAGCACAGTAAAAGGGGAAACCAGGTATTCCCTGAAGCTGCTGCCTCTGGGCGGTTCCTGCATGATGCTGGGCGAAGACGGAGAGGAAGAGGAGCCGGGATCCTTTAACGGCGCTTCTGTCTGGAGCCGGATATCCATTGTTGCCGCAGGGCCGATTTTTAACTTTATTTTAGCTTTTTTCCTGGCCCTGATTATTGTGGCGTCTATCGGATATGTTCCGGCGGAGGTTCTGTCTGTAACAGAAGGTTCTCCGGCAGAAGAGGCGGGACTGCAGGAAGGCGATTTGATTACAGAGTTTGACGGCTATAAGATTGATATAGGGACAGATTTGAATACCTACCTGGCAATGAATGAGCTTCGGGAGGGGCAGCAGGTGGAGCTGACCTATGAAAGAGACGGCAAAGAATATAACGTTTCTTATATGCCGGAGATATATTCCCGGTATCTTCTGGGCTTTACCAGAGCGGATACCACTTCTATGAAGGTGGGAGCTGTGACGGCGGGAATGTCCATGGAGGAAGAAGGCATGAAAGCCGGAGACGTGATTACTGCCATTAATGGAGTTCCGGTAAAAGATTATGCAGAATATGAGGAGTATCTGGAAAACCACCCTTTAGGGGAAGAATCCGTTGTTCTGACTTATGAAAGACAAGGGCGCTCTTACGAGGCGACGATAACCCCTGCCCTTTACGAAGAACCGATGCTGGGATTTGGTTATAATGTGGGATGTGTAAAAACCAGCGGCTGGAATATTATCAAATACAGTGCCATAGAAGTTAAATACTGGATAAGGACTACCGTTATGAGTCTTGGCAAGCTGATTACAGGTCAGTTCGGCATTCAGGATCTGTCCGGCCCTGTGGGAGTTGTGGATGCTATCGGAGATACCTACGAACAAAGCAAAACGGCAGGAACGCTCATGGTCTGGATGAATATGCTGAATATGGCAATCCTGCTGTCGGCCAATCTGGGCGTCATGAATTTACTTCCTCTTCCTGCCCTGGACGGAGGAAGGCTGGTATTTATGATTCTGGAAGTGATTTTCCGCAGGCCGGTAAACCGGAAAGTAGAGGGTATGGTCCATTTTGCAGGATTCATGTTACTGATGCTTTTGATGGTTGTGGTCATGTATAATGATATTCAGAGAATTTTCTGATGGAAAGTTTTAAAAACCGTCTGCATAGAATAAAATAACTTTATTATGCGTGAGGTTTCGGATGAAAAAGGGCAGAAATCTAAAAGCAATGCAGACAGAACAAAATGAAAAAGGCAGGCTCAGAATCAGAGTTTTAAGAGAGGACAGAAACACCCCTGTGGAAAATGCGCTGATTCGTATTTCATATAAAGGAGAGCCTGATAAAGTTATTGAGGAGGTGCGTACAGACAATTCCGGAAGAAGCCCGGAGTTAGAACTGTCAGCGCCTCCTTTGGCGTATAGTATGGAACCTGTGGAGTATCAGCCGTATTCAGAATACAACGTCTATGTGGAGGCTTCGGACTTTGAACCGGCGAACATCTCCGGAGTGGAGATTCTGCCTCAGACAGACTCTGTTCAGCCGGTGAGACTCAGAGCGATACGGGGGCCGGAAGATTTTGAGAGGATCGTAATTCCGGATCATACCCTTTACGGAGAGTATCCGCCAAAGATTCCGGAAGACGAGATAAAGCCGATGCAGGAAACAGGGGAAATTGTATTGAGCAGGGTGGTGATTCCTGAATATGTGGTGGTACATGACGGGTCTGTAAATGACGATACAGCCACAGATTATTATGTGCGGTACCGGGACTATATTAAAAATGTGGCCTGCAGTGAAATCTATGCCACATGGCCGGAAGAAACCATCAAAGCCAATGTTCTGGCCATTATGTCCTTTACACTCAACAGGGTTTATACAGAGTGGTACAGAAATAAGGGATTTGATTTTACAATTACTTCTTCGACGGCTTATGATCACAAATGGATGAGGGGACGAAACATTTTTGACAGTATTGACCGAGTGGTAGATGAATTGTTCAGTCATTACCTGTCAAGACCAAATGTGCGGCAGCCGATATTGACGCAATATTGTGATGGTGAGAGGGTAACCTGTCCGAACTGGATGACGCAGTGGGGGTCAAAGCGCCTGGGAGATCAGGGATATTCCGCTATTGAGATTCTTCGGCATTTTTATGGAAATGATATGTACATTAATACAGCAGAGGAGATATCCGGCATTCCAGCGTCCTGGCCCAGATACGATTTGGACATCGGAGCGTCTGGAGAGAAGGTAAGACAGATACAGGAACAGCTAAATGCGATTAAAGAGGCATATCCTGCCTTGCCGGAGGTTGTGGAGAACGGAGAGTATAACGAAGAGACACAGCAGGCTGTAAGGGATTTCCAGGAAATCTTTGGACTGCCGGTAACGGGAATTGTAGATTATAATACCTGGTATAAAATTCAGGAAATTTATGTGGCGGTGACCAGAATTGCGGAATTAAGTTAAATATGAAATCGAAAAGAATCCCGCCGGCTTTCGGGTTTTCTTATGACAAAAAGAAAGCGTATTTTCAGGAATTTCCTGAAAATACGCTCTTATTCTTCACTGCGGAAGATGGGACTTGAACCCACACGGCACGAATGCCACAAGATCCTTAGTCTTGCTCGTCTGCCAGTTCCGACACTTCCGCAAACCGCTAATTATCAGCGACAGGTTGTATTATAGCACCCCTTTGGGGTTCCGTCAATAAGAAAAATAAAAAAATACAAAATTTTTTTAAAAAAAAGGAAATACTTCAGATTTCGTGAATATAAATAATAAGAGATATTTTGTCACGGAACAGAAGATTTCCATTTCAGAAAGGAGGCTCTATGGGTATACGGGAAGAACTGGAAGAACGGGAATACGAGGTTTTAAGTCCGTATGCTTCACACAGCAGAGAAACGCGGGGAAGAATGCGGGCGGAGGAAGAGTGCGATATGAGAACCGCGTATCAGAGAGATCGGGATCGAATTTTGCACTGTAAAGCATTTCGGAGGATGAAAGATAAAACACAAGTGTTTTTAGCTCCCCATGGAGCCCACTACAGAAACCGCCTGACCCATACTCTGGAAGTTTCGCAGACGGCCAGAACAGTGGCAAAGGCTCTGCGGCTCAATGAAGATCTGGTGGAAGCCATCGCGCTGGGTCATGATTTGGGGCATACTCCTTTCGGACATGCAGGAGAGAGAGCGTTGGATGAAGTGCATCCCGGAGGATTTGCCCATTATAAACAGAGCGTCCGTGTGGTTCAGGTTCTGGAAAAAAACGGAGAGGGCTTAAATCTTACCTGGGAAGTAAGGGACGGAATCAGGAATCACAGAACAAGCGGTTCCCCGGCTACCCTGGAAGGACAGGTGGTGCGATTCTGTGATAAGATTTCTTATATCCATCATGATATGGATGATGCGCAGAGAGCGGGGATTATTACAGAAGATGATATTCCCATAACACTGAGAATGCTCCTTGGATTTACTATAAGAGAACGTCTGAATACACTGATTCACAATCTGGTGGAAAACAGCAGAGATAAAGGGGTTATTTGTATGTCAGAGGAGGTACAGGAAGCCATGATGGATTTGAGAGCGATTATGTTTTCCAGCGTTTACAATAACCCGATTGCCAAAAAAGAAGAAACAAAAGCAATTAAAATGCTGACAGAATTATATGAGTATTATATTGAACATCCCAAGCAGATGTCGAGGGAATACATAGAACTTATTGACCGGGGAGAAGACAGGGCGCAGGTAGTGTGCGACTACCTTTCGGGCATGACCGATCAGTACTCCATGGAAAAGTTTCAGGAAATTTTCATACCGAAATCATGGTCAGTTTATTAAAAGCATCAAAGACAAGGAATCAGGGCACAGAAATGGAGGAATCAGGATGCGGTATAATGATGATGTCATTGAGGAAGTACGCGCTGCAAATGACATTGTTGATGTGATTTCACAATATGTACAGTTAAAGCGAAAGGGTACTTCTTACTTTGGATTATGTCCGTTTCATAATGAAAAGTCCCCGTCGTTCTCTGTCTCGCCGGGAAAGCAGATGTATTACTGTTTTGGCTGTGGGGCAGGAGGAAATGTTTTTACCTTTATTATGGAATATGAAAATTATTCTTTTCGGGAGGCTCTTGAATATCTGGCGGACAGGGCAGGTGTAAAGCTGCCGAAGATAGAATATTCCCGCGAGGCAAAAGCACAGGCAGATAAAAAAGCAGCTCTTCTGGAAGTGAATAAGAAAGCGGCTCAGTATTTTTACTATCAGCTTCGCAGGGAGAATGGGAAAAAGGCCTGGGAATATCTGAAAGAAAGAGGCGTATCTGACGAAACAATTAAAAAATTCGGGCTTGGTTACTCGGACCGGTACAGCAACGATCTTTACCAATACATGAAAAGCCAGAATTATAAGGATGAACTTCTTTTGGAATCAGGACTGTTTCAGGCTGATGAAAAGAGGGGGATGTATGACAAATTCTGGAACCGGGTAATTTTTCCGATTATGGATGTGAACAACCGGGTTATTGGTTTTGGCGGGCGTGTGATGGGGGAAGGAAAACCCAAGTATCTGAATTCCCCGGAGACGAAAATTTTCGACAAAGGTCGAAATTTATACGGCTTAAACATTGCCAGAACCAGCAGGAAGAAGGCGCTGATTGTGTGCGAGGGCTATATGGATGTGATTGCCATGCATCAGGCGGGATTTACCAATGCGGTGGCTTCTCTGGGAACGGCGCTGACAAGCGGGCATGCCAGCCTGCTGAAACGGTATACAAATGAGGTACTGCTGTTATACGACAGTGACGAAGCAGGGGTTAGGGCGGCTTTAAGGGGGATTCCCATACTGAAAGAGGCTGGAATTGAGGCAAAGGTGGTGAATCTGAAACCTTATAAAGATCCGGATGAGTTTATTAAGAATCTGGGTCCGGAAGCCTTTGAAGAGCGCCTTGGACAGGCGAAAAACAGTTTCCTTTTCCAGGCAGACTGCCTGCGGAAAGAATTCGATATGACGGATCCCCAGGGGAAAACGGACTTTTTTAAAAGAACAGCGGCCATGCTGCTGGAATTTCCGGATGAACTGGAAAGAAATAATTATATAGAGGCAGTGGCCAGAGAGTTTTCCGTTTCTCCGGAAGATTTGAGAAAAATGGTGAACCGGATGGCTATGGAGGGCACCGGTCTTCAGAAACTGACCCTGAAAAAGAGAGAGCCTCAGGAAAGAAAAGAAAAAGAATCCGGAACCCAGAAAGTCCAGAAATTAATGTTGACTTGGCTGGTAACTTATCCTACAATCTTTGATACCGTACGACAATATATTTTACCGGATGATTTTACCATTCCTCTTTACGGTAAAGTGGCCCGAATGCTTTATGATCAGTACGAACAGGGAGATGTAAATCCTGCGAAACTATTAAATCAGTTTCAGGAAAGTGAAGAGCAGAAAGAGGTGGCCGGGCTGTTTAATGCCCGGATTCATCTGGAGTCGGAACAGGAACAGCAAAGGGCCTTTGCCGATACGCTGGTGCGGATGAAAGAGGAAAGTCTGGGAAAGAAAACGAGGGAGCTTGCGCCCTCGGATATGCAGGGGCTTCAGGAGCTGATTCAAAAGAAGAAAGAGCTGGAGGCTCTGAGAAAGAACCTGTCCGATTTGCATATTTCTTTTCAATAAGGATAAAATATAAACAATATATGGAAGGATGGAACACCTATGGAAATGAATATGGGTAAATTCAGTGAAAAACTGGTGGAGCTGCTGGAGCTTGCAAAGAAAAAGAAAAACGTACTGGAATACCAGGAAATTAACGACTTTTTTAAGGACATGCCGCTGGATGTGGAACAGATGGAAAAAGTATTTGAGTTCCTGGAGGCAAGCGGAGTAGACGTACTGCGGATCACCGGACAGGATGGAGCGGAGCTCATCCTGGATGACGATATGGATCTGGACAAGATTGAAGAGGAGGAAGAGATTGAGCTGGACAAAATCGACTTGTCTGTTCCTGAGGGAATCAGCATTGAAGATCCGGTTCGTATGTATCTGAAAGAAATCGGAAAAGTAAACCTCCTTTCGGCGGAAGAGGAAATCGAGCTGGCAAAACGAATGGAGGAAGGAGATGAAAACGCTAAGAAACGTCTGGCAGAAGCTAACCTTCGTCTCGTTGTCAGTATTGCAAAACGCTATGTGGGAAGGGGAATGCTGTTTCTGGATCTGATTCAGGAAGGAAATCTGGGACTGATTAAAGCCGTAGAGAAATTTGATTATCGAAAAGGCTATAAATTCAGTACTTATGCAACCTGGTGGATTCGCCAGGCAATTACCAGAGCCATTGCCGATCAGGCGCGTACCATTCGTATCCCTGTGCATATGGTGGAAACGATTAACAAGTTAATCCGCGTATCCCGTCAGCTGCTTCAGGAACTGGGACGGGAACCAACCCCGGAGGAAATCGCAGAGGAGATGGACATGTCTGTGGAAAGAGTACGGGAAATCTTAAAGATTTCTCAGGAACCGGTATCCCTGGAGACGCCTATCGGCGAGGAAGAAGACAGTCATCTGGGTGATTTTATTCAGGATGACAACGTGCCGGTGCCGGCAGACGCTGCAGCCTTTACCCTGCTGAAAGAACAACTGGTGGAGGTATTAAGCACGCTGACAGACAGAGAGCAGAAAGTGCTGCGGCTGCGTTTCGGGCTGGATGACGGACGTGCCCGTACCCTGGAAGAGGTAGGAAAAGAGTTTAATGTAACGAGAGAACGAATTCGTCAGATAGAAGCAAAAGCCCTGCGTAAGCTGCGCCATCCAAGCCGAAGCCGCAAGCTGAAAGATTATCTGGATTAATTGAGGCAGCCTATGCAGTTATCAGAAAGAATGAAAGCAGTAGCTGCGCTTGTGAGTCCCGGCAGCAGAGTTGTGGACGTAGGCTGTGACCATGGCTATCTTCCCATTTATTTAGTAATGAATAAAAGAATTCCAAGTGCTGTTGCAATGGATGTAAAATCAGGGCCTTTAAGCAGGGCACAAGAGAACATTAAAGCGCATGGCTTGGATACATACATAGAAACAAGACTATCGGACGGACTGAAAAATCTGAAAAAAGGAGAGGGGGATGCCCTGATAATTGCCGGAATGGGCGGTCCCCTCATGGAAAAAATTCTGGAAGAGGGGAAGGAGCAGCTTACGGACTTTCGGGAACTGATTTTACAGCCTCAGTCGGATCTGGGAAACTTCCGACGTTACCTGGTGAGGGAAGGGTTCCGGATCATCCGGGAAAATATGGTTTATGAGGAGGGGAAATATTACCCTATGATGAAAGCGGTGCCCGGAGAGTCAGAGGCATATCAGCCCTGGGAATATGAATACGGAAAACTTTTGTTGAAAGAAAAACATCCTGTTCTGAAAGAATATCTGAAACGGGAAACACGGCTGCAAAAGCAGATTTTACAGCAGATACAGGCAAAAGGAAGCGCTTTTTCCAGAGAAAGAGAGGCGCAGATACGACAGAACCAGTATCTGACAGAGGAGGCATTCAAAGCATATGAAATGTAAGGATATAATAAAATGGCTGGAAGAGAAATATCCGGTTTCCTATGCGGAAGACTGGGATAATGTGGGGCTGCTTGTAGGCAGTGATGAAAAAGAAGTAAAGAAAGTTTTTCTGGCTCTGGACTTAACAGAAGAAACCTTAGGGGAGGCTGTGTCCCTGGGAGCAGATATGATCATCACTCATCATCCCATGATTTTTTCCGGAATCAAAAAGATTAATAATCATAGTTTTACCGGCAGGAGAATATTGTCTTTAGTGGAACATGGAATCTCTTATTATGCAATGCATACCAATTATGATGTGAAGGGGATGGCTTCGCTAAGTGCGGAATATCTGAAACTTCAGGATACCCGGGTGCTGTCCGTAACAGAGGAAACGGCGGATGGCCCGGAGGGATTCGGCCGTGTGGGGAAACTGCCCCGGTCCATGTCCTTAAAGGAATGTGCCCTGCATGTAAAAGACTGCCTGCAGACAGAACATGTAAATGTTTATGGGAACCTGGAGGCCCAGGTGACAACGGCGGCGGTATGTACTGGTTCCGGGAAAAGTATGATAGATGCAGCCATTGAAACAGGCGCTGAGGTTTACATTACAGGAGATATTGACCATCACACAGGAATCGATACCGTTGCAAAGGGCCTGTTTTTAATTGATGCAGGACATTACGGAACGGAATACATGTTTACAGAGAGAATGGGAAAGGAAATGAGAGAGCGTTATCCGGAACTGGAAATCGTCCAGGCTGTGAAAAAGTTTCCATATGCCTGCATATGACGGACTAAAGGAGGACTGTAAATGAGCCAGAAGATGTATACGGTTACAATTGGAGACGAGGTGCTAAAATACCCGGAGGGAACCTGCTATGCAGAGATTGTAAAGAAGTATCAAAGTACCTGCAGAGATCCCATTCTTTTGGTAACCGTTGACGGAAAGTTACAGGAACTTCACAAACAGTTAAAGAAAGACTGTACGTTGGGTTTTATTACTTCCAGAGACAAGATCGGAAACGAAGCATATAAACGGAGCGCCTGTCTGATCCTGCTGAAGGCCATTTATGATGTGGCCGGAAAGGAAGAACTGAATAAAACCGTTATTCATTATTCCATCGGGGAAGCCTACTATTTCACCATGAAAGGCAGTACTCTTCTGAATCAGAAATTCCTGGAAAAAATCAGGCAGGAAATGCAGAAGATTGTGGAACAGGAAATCCCTATTATGAAGCGCAGTGTGGGAACAGAGGAAGCCATTGAAATGTTTCTGAAGCACCAGATGTACGATAAAGCAAGGCTGTTTCGTTACCGGCGCGTTTCCAAAGTAAATATCTACAGCATTGGAAATTTCGAAGACTATTTTTACGGATTCATGGTAAATCATACAGGTTATGTCCGGTATTTTGATCTGCAGCTTTATGACGAAGGATTTGTCCTTTTGCTTCCTTCCAGAGAAGAACCGGAGAAAGTGCCGGAGTTTTCGCCTCATAAGAAAGTATTTCAGGTGCAGAAAGAGTCCCAGGCCTGGGGAGATAAACTGGATATTTCCACAGTGGGAGAACTCAACGACCGGATTGCCCATCAGGGGTTACAGGAAGTCCTGCTGATTCAGGAAGCCTTGCAGGAGGCAAAAATTTCCCAGATTGCAGAAGAGATTGTCAGAGAAAATAATAAAAAATTTATTATGATTGCCGGCCCTTCTTCTTCCGGGAAAACGACCTTTTCCCACAGGTTGTCCATTCAGCTTGCCGCCCACGGGATTAAAACTCATCCCATTGCAGTGGATAATTACTTCGTAAACAGGGAAGAGACACCTCTGGACGAATTTGGAAAAAAGAATTATGAATGTCTGGAGGCCATTGATATTGAACAGTTTAACCAGGATATGCTGATGCTGCTAAAAGGAGAACGGGTGGAACTTCCGTGGTTTAATTTTGTGACAGGGCAGCGGGAATACAAAGGGGATTTTCTGAAGCTTGGATCAGAAGATATACTGGTGATTGAAGGAATTCATGGCTTAAATGACAAGCTGAGCTATGCGCTTCCGAGAGAAAGTAAATATAAAATTTATATCAGCGCTCTGACCCAGCTTAATATTGATGAACATAACCGGATTCCAACTACTGACGGCCGTCTGATCCGGAGGATCGTCAGGGATGCCAGAACCCGGGGAACTTCTGCGAAAAATACCATTGCCATGTGGCCCTCTGTCCGCAGAGGGGAAGAACAGTATATTTTCCCGTATCAGGAAGATGCAGATGTGGTGTTTAATTCTGCTTTGATTTACGAACTGGCCTGCCTGAAAGTTTATGCGGAACCTCTGCTTTTCGGCATCGAAAAGACAGAGCCGGAATATCTGGAGGCCAAACGGCTGTTGAAATTTTTTGACTATTTTCTTCCGATCCCCAGCGAGGCGGTACCTACCAATTCACTGTTGAGGGAATTCATCGGAGGCGGATGTTTTCATTTATAGAGGAGGGTGTTGATTTTTCACATACAACAAAATACAAAGGAGGGGTCTTATGAGTGAAAAGAAAACAACCAAAAAGAAAGTATCATTGACAGTATGGATTTTTTTAGCGCTTGTGCTGGGCGTTGTAGCAGGTATTGCGCTGCAGAGCCATGCGGAGTTTGCGGAATCCTACATTCAGCCATTTGGAACAATATTCCTGAATTTAATCAAAATGGTTGTGGTTCCTGTTGTTCTTCTGTCCATCATGCAGGGAATCATTTCTTTGCAGGACATTAAAAAGGTAGGGTCCATAGGCGGAAAAACCATTTGTTACTATCTGCTGACCACAGCGTTTGCGGTAACCCTCGGTCTGATTTTCGCCAATCTGCTTCAGGTAGGAGCAGGGTATCAGCTTGCCACAGAAGATCTTGTCTATGAGGCGTCAGAAGCGCCCAGCTTTATGGATACGCTGGTGAATATCTTTCCGTCCAATGCCGTAGAACCACTGGTAAGCGCTACTATGCTGCAGGTAATTGTCATTGCTCTGCTGTTTGGATTTGGCATTATACTGGCAGGAGAAAAAGGAGAAACGGCAAAGAATGTTGTGGACAGTTTTTCGGAAGTCAGCTTTAAGGTTATGGGCATGATTATTAAACTGTCACCGATCGGTGTTTTCGCGTTAATTACGCCGGTTGTGGCAAGTAACGGTCCGTCCGTGCTGCTGCCTTTGTTAAAACTGATTGTCATTGCCTATGTAGTTTATGTGGTACATATGGTACTGGTTTATTCTTCTACCGTATACGGCATTGCAAAAATGAGTCCGCTGAAATTCTTCCGGGGAATGAGCCCAGCTATGATTTTCGCATTCAGCAGCGCCAGCAGTGTGGGTGCTCTTCCCTTTAACCTGGAATGTACGCAGAAACTGGGAGCGAAAAAAGAAGTGGCAAGTTTCGTACTTCCTTTAGGAGCAACCATTAACATGGACGGAACCGCCATCTACCAGGGTGTCTGCGCCATCTTTATTTCACAGATTTTCGGTATCGATCTGACGATCGGACAGCAGATTACCATTATTCTGACAGCAGTACTGGCTTCTATCGGAACCGCCGGGGTACCTGGATCCGGAATGATTATGCTGGCAATGGTACTGGAAAGTGTAGGGCTGCCAGTGGAAGGTATCGCCTTAGTAGCAGGAATCGACCGTGTTCTGGATATGGGACGTACCTGTGTCAATATCACCGGCGACGCAGCCTGCACCATCTGTATTGATGCACTGGAAAAGAAAAAAGAGGCCAGAAAAGCCAGAAAATAGAATTGCGAAAAAGAAAAAAGCATGTTAAAATAGCAGTTGCGTAAGCAGAACAGGTGGTCGCGGCTGGCCAGACGAAAGGGGCCAGGTGAGGAAAGTCCGGGCTTCATAGGGCAGGATGCCGGATAACGTCCGGTGGAGGTGACTCCCAGACCAGTGCAACAGAAATAAACCGCCTCTTTAAGAGGTAAGGGTGGAAAGGCAGTGTAAGAGACTACCGCCTGGCTGGTAACAGACAGGGCACATGTAAACTCCATTCGAAGCAAGACCGAAAAGAAAGCGATACGGCGGCCCGTCGTGCTTTCAGGTGGGTCGCTTGAACCTGCTGGCAACAGCAGGTCTAGATAGATGACCATCCAACGACATAACCCGGCTTATCGTTCTGCTTATTAAAAAAGAAAAAAGGTATACCGTCTTACGGAGATTTTCCGCAGATGGTATACCTTTTCTTTTTACTCATTATTTATTACGTTTTCCTCTGTATTTTTCTTCGCAGTATTTACAGCGGTAGATTTCTTTTTCCTCGTCAGACAGAATGAAAATCTGATCCAGTCCCTGTTCGATGGAAGTGATGCAGCGCGGGTTTTTGCAGCGGATCACGTTTGTTATCTGTTTGGGAAGTTTTAAAACCTTTTTTTCCACAATCTGTTCGTCTTTAATAATATTAACAGTGATATTATGATCAATGAAGCCGAGAATATCCAGATCCAGCTTTTCAATGGGGCATTCTACTTTGATAATATCTTTTGTCCCCATCTTATTGCTGCGGGCATTTTTTATAATAGCCACGGTGCAGTCCAGTTTATCCAGCTTCAAATCCCGGTAAATAGTCATAGCCTTACCGGCTTTAATGTGATCTAATACATATCCTTCTTTTAATGCTCCTACATTTAACATCAGACATCCACCTCCAATAATGTGAGAATCAGCGCCATTCGTACATAGACACCGTATTGTGCCTGTTTGAAATAGGCGGCACGGGGATCGCTGTCTACCTCCACATCAATTTCGTTTACTCTGGGGAGAGGATGGAGAATGTACATATCCGGTTTTGCAAGGCTGAGTTTGGACTTGTCCAATATGTAGAAATCTTTCATCCGGACATAATCTTCTTCGTTAAAGAAACGTTCTCTCTGGACACGGGTCATATAGAGCAGATCCAGACTGGGAAGTGCATCCTCCAGTCTTTCCACTTCCAGATATTCTTTGTTGTTTTTCTTTAATACATCTTCTCGGATATAACTGGGAACCCGAAGTTCTTCGGGAGAGATTAAAACGAATTTTACATTGTCATAGCGGACCAGGGCCTCAATAAGAGAATGTACGGTTCTTCCGAATTTTAAATCGCCGCACAGACCGATGGTAAGATTATTCAGCCTTCCCTTCAGAGAGCGGATGGTCAGCAGATCAGTCAGAGTCTGGGTTGGATGCTGGTGTCCGCCGTCGCCGGCATTAATCACCGGGATGGAAGAAGACATAGAAGCTACCAGGGCTGCACCCTCTTTGGGATGCCGGATGGCTGCAATGTCTGCATAACATGATACAACGCGGATGGTATCGGCCACGCTTTCCCCTTTAGAAGCAGAACTGGAATCAGCGCTGGAAAAACCGAGCACGTTTCCTCCCAGATTCAGCATAGCGGCCTCGAAACTCAGTCTTGTACGGGTACTTGGCTCGTAAAAAAGAGTTGCAATTTTCTTACCATCACAGGCATGTGCATATTTTTCAGGGTTTTGTTCAATGTGATTCGCCAGGTCAAGCAGCTTGTCCAGCTCCCCGACAGAGAAGTCCAAAGGACTGATTAAATGTCTCATGTACTACCTCCTGAAAGTTTTTTATTCTGCATACCATCATATAATAGTCAGACCGTTTTTTCAAGATTTTTGCTGAGTATTTTCTCAAAAAACAGACCTGTGGCAAACCAGACAGGAGCATAATCGAGGCGGATAAGACCTTTATAATTAAAAGGAACATGACTGTAATCCCAGGGACAGGCAAAGTGTGACTTTAAAAGGGTGCCGGTGGAGAACTCCACAAAGAATATTCCGGTCATATAGATACAGCCCCGGAAAAACACAGGGATCTTTTTCAGACGTCTGGAAACAGGACCAATGACTGCGGCAAAGCCATAAATGGGAAACATCCAGAGAGAAGAACGTCCAGTCAGAGCTGCCTCGCCGCGGCACAGGGCATGGATTCCCGTCCACAGAATTTCCATGCACCACCCGATGCCTCCGCACAGTATAAATTGTTGTCCCATAACGTCCTCCTTGTTTTGTAATGTTTTGGTAAAATTCCTATTAGTAGTATGCCCCTGCCTTGAAAAAACAATACGCCTGTACTATAATGAAAAACAAATGTTTTGATGATTTGGAGGATATTATGGATTACCAACAGAGCCGGGAATATCTGAGACAGGCGCAAACGTACGGGAGCGTTTTAGGGCTTGATAATATGAGGGAAATGATGAAGCGTCTTGGAAATCCCCAGGATCAATTAAAATATATTCATGTGGCGGGAACAAATGGAAAGGGAAGTGTACTGGCCTACCTTTCTTCCGTTCTGGCGCAGACCGGATACCGGGTGGGCAGATATGTATCTCCTGCAATATTTTCTTACCGGGAACAGTTTGAAATTAATCAGAAACCCATAAGCCGGGAAGCCTTTGCCAGATGTCTGAGTAAAGTGGCGCAGGTGGCTGACGCGATGGAAAAGGAGGGAAAGCCCCATCCCACTCCCTTTGAAATGGAAACAGCCACGGCTTTTTTCTATTTTGCAGAAGAAAACTGTGATCTTGTATTACTGGAAACGGGGATGGGAGGTCTTACAGACGCTACCAATATTATTCGTACCACGGAAGTGGCAGTTCTTACTTCAATTAGCATGGATCATATGGCCTTTCTGGGAAATACCCTGGGAGAAATCGCTGCGTGTAAAGCAGGAATTATAAAAGAAGGCTGCCGTGTGGTTGCCGCAGAGCAGAAACCGGAGGCCATGGAGAAAATCAGGGAAGTCTGCGAAAGATTTCATATTATCCCCGTTGTTTCTTCCCCTGAGGAGGGCAGGGTAACGGAAAATGAGATGGACCATATGACGTTTGAATACGGGGAAAGATCTTATACCATTCCGCTGACCGGAGCGTGCCAGATGGAAAATGTTATGGTTGCACTGCATACTCTGGAGGTATTAATCCAAAATGGATATAACATTACTCCTGCGCAGATAGAAAAAGGTCTGGAGAACACCCGGTGGAAAGGCAGGTTTACTGCGCTTCTTTCAGAACCGCTTCTTATTGCAGACGGAGCCCATAATCCGGATGCGGCAGGAAAGCTGGTTCAGTCTCTGAAAATGTATTTTCAGGGAAAGGATCTGTATTTTATTATTGGAATGTTTCGGGATAAAGATTATGAGAGCGTATTGAAGATGACGGCTCCTCTGGCGAAAGAGATTATGACCATTCAGACTTCCGGGAATCCGAGAGCTCTGCCGGCAGAGGAACTGGCGCAGGCCGCCCGGAAATACCACTCCCATGTGGAACCGGCAAAAAGCATAGAAGAAGCGGTGGAAAAAATGACAGAGAAAGCAGAAAAAGAAGGCGTGGTTGTGGCTTTCGGTTCCCTGTCCTTTATGAGAGAGCTGGCAGAAGCCATTGAAAAACGAAAGGATAATGCAGAAAAATGATAGATTTACAGGAATCCAGGAGAAAGATTGACAGGATTGATGAACAGATTACAGCGCTTTTTGAGGAGCGGATGGCGATCTGTCAGGATGTGGCTGAATATAAAATACAAACAGGAAAAGAAGTCTTAGACACACAAAGAGAAAAGGAAAAACTGACAGCATTAAAGACAAAGGCCCATACACCCTTTAATCAACATGGGATTGAAGAACTGTTTCAGCAGATTATGGCAGTAAGCAGAAAACGTCAGTATCAGCTTATGACGGAACATGGAATTGGCGGCGGCTATGATTATGAAATGACGGAAACCCTTCCGAAAAAAGGGAAAAAAGTAGTTTTTCAGGGAGTGGAAGGCGCCTATAGTTATGCAGCAATGAAGCGTTATTTCGGAGAGCAAAACGACAGTTTCCACGTGGAAACCTGGAAGGATGCCATTGAGGCAGTCCTGGAAGAGAAAGCCGATTACGCAGTGCTTCCCATTGAAAATTCCACGGCGGGAATTGTGGAAGATAATTATGACTTACTGGCTCAGCATCCGGTATACATTGTGGGAGAGCAGATTATTCCCTGCGAACATGTGCTTTTAGGGCTGCCGGATGCTGAAATAGAAGAAATTTCCAGAGTTTATTCCCATCCTCAGGCATTAGCCCAGTGCAGAAAATATCTGGACGAGCATCCGCAGTGGAAACAGATAAAGGTAGAGAATACAGCCGTAGCGGCCAAAAAGATACAGGAAGAGAAGGACTGTACTTCTGCTGCCATTGCCAGTAAAGAGGCAGCGCAGTTTTATGGGCTTAAAATCCTGAAAGACAAAATATACCACAATACGCAGAATTCCACCAGGTTTATCATTATCAGTAAACATCCGGTTTATGAAAAGAAGGCTGAGAGAATCAGTATTTGTTTTGAACTGCCTCATAAAACAGGAAGCCTGTATAATATGCTTTCTCATATTATTTACAACGGGCTGAATATGACAAGGATTCAGTCCCGCCCCATTGTGGGCAGGAACTGGGAATACCGTTTCTTCCTGGATTTTGACGGAAATCTGGAAAAGAGCGCAGTAAAAAATGCCTTAAGAGGAATTAAACAGGAAGCCAATATGCTTCGGATATTAGGAAACTACTAGGAGAGTGCGAAATGACAAGATTGGATGAATGTATTTTATACAGAGGTTTTGAACACGGGGAGATTCTGGATAAGATGGCTGCTTTAATTCAGCTTTACCAGGAGGATCCCGGGAAAGTAAAGGGAAGCAGGCATGTTTTTTATGCATGTGCCAACGGTCTGACGGAACTGGCGGGGGCATATGGATTTGAAGGGAATCTGTGGCATAATTATCTGACGTTTTTGTTGGTAAACCACGAAAATGCTTTTAGTACGGCCTGTGAAATCGTGGGGCCTGTCCAGGGAAGTATTAATGCTTTTGCCAGAAATGATTTTGAAATATTCAAAGAACTGTATGATTTCCCGTTGGAATCTTTTGACCAAATCTGGGGCGGAACCTGTGGAAACGTACTTTGTCATTATCAGAATATAAATGACAGCAGTAAAATGTTTAATAAGAGAATCCGGGACAGAATCTGCCGGCTTAGCATGAAACTGGGACAGGCTCGAAGTACGGATGAATTTATGGAAGATATGGTGTCTTTCTATAAAGATTTCGGCGTAGGCAAACTGGGACTTCATAAAGCCTTCCGGATCGATGAGGATGGGCAGGGAGAACCTGTGATAGTTCCTATTACCAATATTGCCCATGTAAAACTGGATGATTTGGTGGGATATGAAATTGCAAAAAAGAAGCTGATTGATAATACAGAAGCCTTTGTCTGCGGACGCAAGGCCAATAACTGTCTCCTTTTCGGTGATGCGGGAACGGGAAAGTCTTCCAGCATTAAGGGGATTTTAAATCAGTATTATGAAAACGGCCTGAGGATTATTGAAATCTATAAACATCAGATTCAGTATCTGCCGAAGGTGATCGCTCAGATTAAAAACAGAAATTATAAATTTATCCTGTATATGGATGATTTATCCTTTGAGGAATTTGAAATTGAATATAAGTATCTGAAAGCAGTAATAGAAGGAGGATTGGAAAAGAAACCGGAAAATGTATTAATTTATGCGACCTCCAATCGAAGACATCTGATTAAGGAGAGTTTCAGTGATAAGGAGGGACGCCGCGATGACCTTCATTCTTCCGATACGGTTCAGGAGAAGTTATCGCTGGTATATCGGTTTGGGGTTACGATTTTCTTCTGTGCTCCCAATAAGAAAGAGTTTCAGAATATCGTAAAAGTTCTTGCCGAGAGGCATCATCTTACCATGCCGGAAGACGAGCTGCTTTTAAAAGCAAACCAGTGGGAACTGAATCATGGGGGACTGACAGGAAGAACTGCCCAGCAGTTCATTGATTATCTTTTAGGACAAAAGAAGGAGTAAATGCAGGAGGTATTTTTATGACGATTTCAACGTTTGCAGCCATAGACGTGGGGTCTTACGAAGTCAGCATGAAAGTGTTTGAGCTGTCTAAAAAAGCAGGGCTGCGGGAAATTGACTATGTCCGTTCCAGACTGGAACTTGGAAGGGGTGCCTATTCACAGGGGAAAATTGAATCCGATATGATCGACGAACTGTGCGATATACTGATTGGATTTCAGGGAATTATGAAAGGATACGGGGTAAAAGACTACAGAGCCTGTGCCACCAGCGCCTTTCGGGATCTGAGAAATCCGCTTATCATTATTGAACAGATCTATCAGAGAACCGGAATCCGGATAGAGGTTCTCAGCAACGCCGAGCAGCATTTTCTGGGGTATAAATCCATTGCGGCCCGGGAAACGGGATTTAAGAAAATGATTCAGAAAGGAACCGCCATAGTAGACGTAGGCGGAGGAAGCATTCAGGTTTCTCTGTTTGACAAAGACGCCCTGGTTACTACCCAGAATCTGAAACTGGGAAGTCTGCGTGTAAGGGAGCGCCTTCGTGAACTGGAAAAAGAGACAACCCATTATGAAAAGCTGGTGGAAGAATTCGTACGGAACGATTTGATGAGTTTTCAGCGGCTGTATCTGAAAGACCGGGATATAAAGCATGTAATTTTCATGGGTGACTTTCTGACAGAGACAATTTTCCATGAAAAATTAAGCGACAGAATTATTGCAAGGGATGAATTTATAGAACGCTATGAACAGATCGCCTATAAATCCACAGACAGTCTGGCAGAAGAAATGGGAATTGCAGCAGAATATGCCTCACTTGTGGTTCCTACTATTGTAATATATAAGAAGTTTATTGAAATTTTTGAAGCGGAGGCGCTCTGGGTTCCGGGTGTGTCTCTGGGAGACGGAATTGCCTATGATTACGGAGAAAAACTGAAATTAATCAAAAGCGCCCATAATTTTGAAAATGATATTCTGGTGGCCACAAGAAATATTGCCAAACGGTATTCCAGCGGGAAAAACCACATTCAGGGAACCACGAAACTGGCTCTCGCAATCTTTGACAGCATGAAGAAGATCCACGGAATGGGATCCAGGGAACGGCTCCTTCTGCAGATTGCAGTACAGCTGCACGACTGCGGGAAATACATAAGTATGGGAGACGTAGCGGAATGTTCTTACAGCATTATTATGTCTACGGAGGTGATCGGCCTTTCCACGGCGGAGCGGCAGATTATCGCCTGCGCTGTACGGTATAATACCACGGAGTTCGCTTATTTTGGAGAAATGAATGCGGAAACGGGAATTGACAGAGAAGGGTATCGTCTGGTGGCAAAACTGACGGCGATCCTCCGTCTGGCCAATGCGATGGATCGAAGCCATTACCAGAAGGTTGCAGCTTTAAAAGCGGTGGTCAAAGACAGAACACTGGTTTTAAGCATTGATTCCACCCAGGATTTCAGTCTGGAACTGGGACTTCTGAAAGATAAAGTGGAATTTTTTGAGGAGATATTCGGAATTCGTTTACGGCTGCGCCGCATAAGAAAGAAATAGAAGAAGCCTGAAAAATTTGGAGAAAGGAAAAGAGAGATGGATTTAAAAAAATATGAAAAATCAGAATATTTTGTGAATCGGGAATTAAGCTGGCTGAAATTTAATGAGCGGGTATTAAGCGAGGCCAGAGATAAGACAATCCCGTTATTTGAGCGTCTGAAATTCTTAAGCATTACGTCTTCGAATCTGGATGAATTCTTTATGGTTCGTGTGGCTTCTTTAAAAGACCAGGTTCATGCTAAATATGAAAAACCGGATATTGCCGGAATGACTCCCAAAGAACAGCTTCAGCAGATCAGCACACAGACCCATAATCTGGTGCAGGTGCAGTATAATACGTATATCCGTTCCCTTCTTCCTGCTTTAAAGAAAGCAGGCCTGGAAATTATTACGGAACATGAAGCCCTAACGGAGGAACAGGAAAAATTTGTGGATCATTATTACGAAGAAAATATTTATCCTGTACTTACGCCTATGGCTATGGACTCTTCCCGCCCATTTCCTCTTATCAGAAATAAAACCTTGAATATCGGAGCTCTGATCAAGAAAAAAGACAGGAAGAAAGATAAAGAAGTACTGGAATTCGCCACCGTTCAGGTGCCTTCCGTACTTCCGCGGGTAGTGCTCCTTCCGGAAGGGAAAAACGGAAAGAAATCGGTGATTCTTCTGGAAGAAATTATTGAGAAGAATATCGGCAAACTGTTTCTCAGCTATGATGTGGTATGCGCCCACCCGTACCGGATTATGCGAAATGCAGATTTAACCATTGATGAGGATGAGGCAGAAGATCTGCTGGTAGAAATCCAGAAACAGTTAAAGAAGAGACAGTGGGGAGAGGTTATCCGTCTGGAAGTGGAAGAAAAGATGGATAAGCGGCTTTTAAAAATCCTGAAAAATGAGTTTTCCATCAAGGAAGAAGACATCTACGAAATCCCTGGTCCTCTGGATTTAACCGTGCTGATGAAAATTTACGGCCTGGACGGTTTCAAACAGTACAAATCGCCGGGCTATACCCCTGCGCCGGTAGCGGCTTTTCAGGATGGAGAGAATATTTTCTCCGTTATCCGTCAGCAGGATGTCTTTTTGCACCATCCTTATATGAGCTTTGATCCGGTGGTGAATTTTGTCCGCCAGGCGGCAAAGGATCCGGATGTACTGGCTATCAAACAGACCCTGTACCGGGTCAGCGGAAATTCCCCGATTATTGCGGCTTTGGCTCTGGCGGCGGAAAATGGGAAACAGGTATCGGTTCTGGTGGAATTAAAGGCCAGATTTGATGAGGAAAATAATATTGTATGGGCGAAAAAGCTGGAGAAGGCAGGCTGCCATGTTATTTATGGACTGGTAGGTTTAAAGACCCACAGTAAAATTACGCTGGTTGTCCGCCGGGAAGATACGGGAATCCGACGTTACGTTCATCTTGGAACCGGAAACTATAATGATTCCACAGCTAAGTTATATACGGACTGCGGACTGTTTACGTCAGATGCCAGAATCGGAGAGGACGCTACGGCTGTATTTAATATGTTATCCGGATATTCCGAACCGAAAAAATGGAATAAGTTAGTAGTTGCTCCCATCTGGATGAAGGATAAATTCTTAAAGCTGATAGAAAGAGAGGCGAAGTACGCCCAGGAAGGAAAACCGGCACATATTATGGCGAAAATGAATTCTCTGTGTGATCCGGTGGTTATGGCTGCTTTGTATTATGCTTCTTCCTGCGGCGTAAAAATCGATCTGGTTGTCCGGGGGATCTGCTGTTTGAAAGTGGGAATTCCGGGAATCAGCGAGAATATTACCGTTCGTTCCATTGTGGGAGATTTTCTGGAGCACAGCCGTATCTTCTATTTCCACTGCAACGGCGCGGAAGATGTATTTATGGGAAGTGCAGACTGGATGCCGCGTAACCTGGACAGACGTGTGGAAATTGTTTTCCCTGTGGAAGATGAGAAGATTAAGAAAGAGGTTATCCATATTTTAGACGTGGAAATGAGAGACAATGTAAAAGTGCATCTTCTGCAGCCGGACGGAAGTTATGTAAAACCGGATAAGCGGGGGAAAGCCCTGTTAAATTCTCAGATGGAATTCTGTAAGGAGGCCCAGGAAAAGGCAGTTATAAAAAAAGAAAAGGAAAAGAGCCGCGTTTTTATCCCCGCTGAACCCTTAGAAGACCCGGAAGAAATATAAAAATTCGTAACTATTCAGCCATGCGGCTGCTGAAGGCAAAAATACAACGCAAGCTTGCTTGCAGAGGAATTTTGCCATCAGCAGACATATGGCGTTTAGCCGTAATCGAGGATTCAGCCGCGTAAGCGGCGGTAGAGCAGCGGCAGCTGCGAGAATCCGAGATGCATGGCTGAATAGTTACAAAAATTCAAAAAAAGTGAAAAAAGTACTTGCATATTTCAACAAAATGATTTATTATATGCAAGTACGGTTCACTTAGGTCTGTTGGTCAAGTGGTCAAGACGCTGCCCTCTCACGGCAGAATCAGGGGTTCGACTCCCCTACAGACTGTTTTAAAGCTCTTGAGTTTCAAGAGCTTTTTTTGTGCGTTTACGGATGATTTTGTGATATAATCCAATATTATTATATAAGGGACGAAATAGATACTGTCCCCAGGATTTCCCGGAATAGAGAGAAACAGAGAGGAGCACTTTATGAAAAGAAAGATTGACTTACATGTTCATTCTACAAGTTCGGACGGAAGCTATACGCCTTCTCAGCTTGTGAAGCTGGCAGAGGAAAAAAATCTGGCAGCTTTTGCACTGACGGATCACGATACGGTATCCGGAATTGAAGAGGCTATGGAGGCAGCCAGGGAAAGCAGCGTAGAGGTAGTGCCGGGGATTGAATTTTCCACCCGCTATGAAAACAGAGATATTCATATACTGGGCCTGGATATTGACTATCAGGATGTACGGTTTCAGGAGAATCTGGAAAATTTCAGAGCATCCAGGAAAATCCGGAATCAGAAAATGATTCAGAAACTGCAGGAACATCAGGTGAAAATTTCAGAGGAGCTTATGAAAGAAAAATTTCCGGACTGTGTCTGCACCCGTGCCCATATTGCTAAGTTTCTGGAGGAAGAAGGCTACGTATCTTCCAAGCAGGAAGCCTTTGACCGGTATCTGGGAGAGAGAGCCTGCTGTTACGTTCCAAGAGAAAAGGCAGATCCTTATCAGGCGATAAAAATGATTCATGAAAGCAAGGGAATTGCGGCTCTGGCCCATCCCCTGCTGTATGGATTTTCCCGGAAACACCTGGACGAGGTGGTAAATCGGCTGCGTCAGGCAGGTCTGGATGCTATTGAAGCCCTTTATTCCTGCAACAGGCCGGCAGAAACACAGGAAATGATACAACTGGCAAAACAATATCATCTGAAGATTACAGGAGGTTCCGATTTCCACGGTACCTTTAAACAGGGACTGAATATGGGAGACGGATATGGAAACCTGGAAGTTCCTTACTCTGTTCTGGAAAATCTCAGAGAAAAGTAGCCTCCTGTTTTTCTGGACAAAAGAAAGACTTTTGCTATAATGGGAGTTACGTAAAGAAAGGATTGGAAATAAGATGGCGAAAAAAAATACGTATAATGCGGAAAGCATCTCTGTACTGGAAGGTCTGGAGGCAGTAAGGAAGAGACCGGGTATGTATATCGGAAGTGTTTCCCGGAAAGGGCTGAACCATCTGATTTATGAGATTGTAGATAATGCGGTGGACGAGCATCTGGCCGGATTTTGCAGCTTTATTCAGGTTACTCTGGAGGCGGACGGTTCCTGCACAGTGAAAGATAACGGAAGAGGAATTCCGGTGGATTTACATGAGAAAGGGGTTTCGGCAGAACGTTTGGTCTTTACCACCCTTCATGCAGGAGGAAAGTTTGACGATTCTGTTTACAAGACCAGCGGCGGACTGCACGGAGTGGGTTCCTCCGTGGTAAATGCGCTGTCTGTGTATCTGGACATCCAGGTAAGCAGGGACGGATTCATCCATCACGATCACTATGAACGGGGGATTCCCACTCTGGAATTGAATCAGGGTCTGCTTCCGGTAATAGGAAAAACAAAGGAGACAGGAACCTGCATTAATTTTCTTCCGGATCCGGAGATTTTTGAAAAAACCAGATTCTCTGCCACGGAAGTGAAAAGCCGTCTTCATGAAACCGCATACCTGAATCCGGAGCTGACAATTCTGTTTGAAGACCGCAGAGGAGAAAGTCCGGAAGTTTCAGAATTCCATGAGCCGGAGGGAATTGTGGGCTTCATTCGGGATTTGAATAAAAATACGGAGGTTCTCCATGAACCTGTCTATCTGAAGGGGGAAAACGAAGGGATTACTGTTGAGGCAGCTTTTCAGTTTACCAATGAATTCCGGGAGAATGTTCTGGGATTTTGCAACAATATTTACAATGCAGAAGGGGGAACCCATCTGACAGGGTTTAAAACCACCTTTACTTCTGTAATGAATAACTATGCCAGAGAACTGGGGATTTTAAAAGAGAAAGACCCGAATTTTACAGGAACGGATATTCGCAACGGTATGACGGCAGTAGTATCCATTAAACATCCTGCCCCACGGTTTGAAGGACAGACGAAAACCAAGCTGGACAACCAGGATGCGTCCAGAGCCACCGGTAAAGTGGTGGGAGAGCAGATTGTACTTTATCTGGATCGGAATCTGGAAACTCTGAAGAGCATTTTATCCTGTGCGGAGAAAGCCGCTAAAATTCGTAAAACAGAAGAGCGGGCCAAGACCAATCTTCTGACAAAACAGAAATACTCTTTCGACTCCAATGGAAAGCTGGCTAATTGTGAGAAGAAAGATCCTTCCCAGTGTGAAATTTTCATTGTAGAAGGAGATTCTGCAGGCGGCTCTGCAAAGACTGCCAGAGACAGGAATTATCAGGCGATTCTGCCCATCCGGGGGAAAATCTTAAATGTGGAGAAGGCCACCATTGACAAAGTGCTGGCCAATGCAGAAATTAAAACCATGATTAATGCCTTCGGCTGCGGCTTTTCAGAAGGTTATGGGAATGACTTTGATATAACAAAACTTCGCTACGATAAAATTATTATTATGGCAGATGCGGATGTGGACGGAGCCCATATCTCTACGCTTTTGCTGACTTTATTCTATCGCTTTATGCCGGAACTGATTTATGAAGGGCACGTGTATATTGCCATGCCGCCTCTTTATAAAGCCATGCCCAAGAAAGGGAAAGAAGAGTATCTTTATGATGACAAAGCGCTGGAACGCTATCGGAAAAGGCAAAAGGGACCTTTTACTCTGCAGAGATATAAAGGTCTTGGTGAGATGGACGCCCAGCAGCTTTGGGAAACCACGTTAAATCCGGATACCCGTATGCTGAAACGGGTGGAAATCGAAGACGCCCGGCTGGCGTCCAGTGTGACGGAAATTTTAATGGGGTCTCAGGTCCCTCCGCGAAAGGCGTTTATTTACGAACACGCAAAGGATGCAGAACTTGATATTTAAACAGAGAAGGAGTACCAGATGAAATCAGATACAGAACATATAATTCGCACAGACTATGCAGAAGAAATGCAGAAGTCATACATTGATTATGCCATGAGCGTCATCATTGCACGTGCCCTTCCGGATGTGCGGGACGGATTGAAGCCGGTACAAAGAAGAACGCTTTACGATATGTACGAGCTGGGAATCCGCTATGACCGGCCCTATCGTAAATGTGCCAGAATCGTGGGAGATACCATGGGTAAATATCACCCTCACGGAGACAGTTCCATCTATGAAGCGCTGGTTGTGATGGCTCAGGACTTTAAAAAAGGGCGCACCCTGGTAGACGGACATGGAAATTTCGGTTCCATTGAGGGGGACGGAGCAGCGGCTATGCGTTATACAGAGGCCCGGCTGGAAAAACTGACCCAGGAAGTGTATTTATCCGATCTGGATAAAAACATCGTGGATTTTGTTCCTAATTTTGATGAAACGGAGAAAGAGCCGGAAGTTCTTCCGGTACGTATCCCCAACCTGCTTATTAACGGAGCCGACGGAATTGCCGTGGGAATGGCCACCAGTATTCCGCCTCATAATCTGGGAGAGGTGGCAGATGCAGTAAAGGCTTATATGAAAAATAACGACATCAGCACGAAAGGGCTGATGCGCTACGTAAAAGGCCCGGATTTTCCCACAGGCGGCATTGTAGTTAATAAAGACGAGCTTCTGTCTGTTTATGAGTCCGGATGCGGAAAGATTAAGATTCGGGGAAGGACTCAGGTGGAGAAAGGAAAAGGCGGGAAGCTTTATCTGGTAATTACAGAAATTCCGTATACAATGGTCGGGGCAAATATCGGAAAATTTTTAAACGATGTGGCTTCTTTAGTGGAATCCAAAAAGACTGCCGATATTGTAGATATTTCCAATCAGTCTTCCAAAGAGGGAATCCGGATTGTACTGGAGCTGAGAAAAGATACCGACGTGGAGAATCTTACAAATATGCTTTATAAGAAGACACGTCTGGAAGATACGTTCGGGGTAAATATGCTGGCAGTTGCCGACGGACGTCCGGAAACACTGGGACTGAAAAAGATGATTGAACACCACGTGGATTTTCAGTTTGAAATCACCACCAGAAAGTATCAGACCCTATTAAGAAAAGAAGAGGAGAAGAAGGAAATCCAGGAAGGCTTAATCAAAGCCTGCGATGTCATTGATTTGATTATTGAAATCCTGCGGGGCAGCAAAAGCCAGCAGCAGGTAAAAGAGTGTCTGATTTTCGGCAACACCCAGGGAATTCGCTTTAAAACCAAGACCAGTGAAAGACAGGCCGGGAAACTGCGCTTTACCGAGCGGCAGGCCACGGCGATTCTGGAGATGCGGCTGTATCGACTGATTGGACTGGAAGTGGAAGCCCTGCTTGCAGAGCATGAGCAGACCGTTTCCAATATCAGCCGTTATGAAGATATTTTAAATAACTATGACTCTATGGCACAGGTTATCATGGAAGATTTGGATGCCATTAAGAAAGAATATGGGTATAAAAGGAAAACTTCCATTGAAAATGCAAAAGAAGCAGAGTATGTAGAGGTAAAAGAAGAGGCGAAAGAAGTCTGTTTTTTAATGGATCGGTTCGGCTACGTCAAATCCATAGACAAGGCGGCTTATGAAAGGAATAAAGAAGCAGCTCACCAGGAAAACAGATATGTATTTTCCTGTATGAATACAGACCGGATCTGTATCTTCACTGATGAAGGGAAAATGCATTCTGTAAAAATGCAGGAAGTTCCCCTGGTAAAATTCAGAGAGAAAGGAGTTCCCTTAGATAATCTCTGTAATTATGACAGTCAAAAGGAACAAATTTTATACGTTTCCGCCATGGAAACATTAAAAGAACAGAATCTGCTGTTTGTGACCCGAAAAGCCATGTGCAAACAGGTAAAGGGAGAAGAGTTTACCGTATCCAAAAAGATGATCGCAGCTACCAAATGCAATGAAGGAGATAAGGTTATTTTTATTGGAGACAGTGAAGCTATGGAATTTTTAGTCCTTCAGACAAAGCAGGGGGTTTTCCTGAAATTTCTGAAGCAGGAGGTGCCTCTGAAAAAGAAAGGCGCCATCGGGGTGCGCGCGATGAAGTTAAACCCCGAAGATGAACTGGAGGCGGCTTATCTGCTGGAGGCACATACAGAATATACGATTTCCTTTAAAGACAGAAAGATTTCTCTCAATCGCCTGAAGTTGGGAAAAAGAGACACAAAGGGAATCAAAAACCGGTAAGAATCAAAAGGGGAATGTTCTAAACAAGAGATAATTTGATAAAATATGGAATTGTAATCTTGTGAAAATAGTATATAATGAAAAGGGATCAAACTCCTTTTATATTTAAATAGGGAGGAATCACGATGCAGATAAAAAAGGGAAAAAAAGGCTCTTGTCTGCGGAGGATTGCAGGAGGAATCCTTTTGCTGGCCGCAGCAGCCTGCTTCGCCTTTGCCCTTTTCAACTGGAAGAGAGAAAAAACGGCTGAATCTTCTTATACAGAATTGAAAGAGGAAGTTACGGAAAAGGAAGAGCGGCCGGAAACAGAGGAAGACGTTCCGGAGGAAACGCCGGAAGAAGCCCCTGAAGAGACACCGACGGCAGCGCCTGAGGTTTCCTCAGAACCGGAGAGCTATGAAAGCGCCGTTGACTTTGAAGCCTTGTGGGAACGGAATGCAGACGCCTATGCCTGGATTCGGATAGAGGGGACAGCAATTGATTATCCGATTCTTCAAAAGGACGGAAACGATGATTACTATCTGAATACAACCATAGATGGACAAAGTGGTCTTCCCGGTTCGATTTTTACAGAAACCGTGTCCGCGAGGGATTTCAGCAATTACAATACGGTAATTTACGGACATAATATGCGGGACGGCAGTATGTTTGCAGCGCTTCATAATTATGCGGACATAAACTTTATGGAGGAGCATCCTTATATAGAGATTTTTCTGCCGGATCAGAAACTGATTTATGAAATTTTCGCCGCAGTGGTATTTGACGACAGCAATCTGAATTTTACCTATGATTTTTCCGGGGAAGCAGACAGAGAGAGTTTTCTGGAAGATATTGCCTCCACAAGGGAGATGCAGTCGGTGGTGAATACAGAGAAGCTGGCAGGGACAGAAGATAAATTAATTACTCTGTCTACCTGTATAGGAGACCGTCCGGAAAACCGATGGCTTGTAATTGCAAAGCAAATAGAGAATGCGGAATAAAAGGAGCATAAATATGTACAATTACCGCCGCAGGCGAAAAAGACGAAATCATGCAAGAGGCAAAATTTATAAGAGACTTAGAATCGGATTTTGGATCCTTTTCGCTACAGTAATTGTTCTGGGGCTGGGAATTTTTTCCGCGCTGCGTTTCAGCGGCGAAAAAAAGATTGAAAAAGAAATCAACCGGCCAAAGCAGACGGAAGAAGGAGTGGAAGAGGATCTGGTCTATTCGGACGGAAAGACCTATCGGTATCTGGAGAATTCCATTAATATTCTGTTTATGGGAATCGATAAAGAAGGGGATATGAGCCAGATAAAAGAAACCGGAGGGATGGGGCAGGCGGATGCTGTTTTTCTGCTGAGTATGAATCTGGACAGCGAACGGATTCGGATGATAGCCATTCCCAGAGAAACGGTGGTTCCGGTGGAGGTTTACGATCGGAACGGGCTTTACAAGGAAACCCGGGACGAACAAATCGCCCTTCAGTTTGCTTATGGACAGGATGAAAAGAAAAGCTGTGAGCTGATGGCAGACGCAGTATCCCATCTGTGTTATCAGGTTCCTATCCATAAGTATATTGCAATGAATATGGGAATACTTCCGGAGTTGAATGATGTTGTCGGCGGAGTCAGAATTCAGGCAGATGAACAGGTAAAAGAGATGTTTCCGGATGCGGAAACAGGAAGATTTTACCGGCTTCACGGTGAAGAGGCTGTGACTTACCTGCAGAGCAGGGACAGCAGTCAGTTTGCAAGCAGCATGGATCGTCTGGAAAGACAGAAGCAGTACATACTTGGATTTATTCTGGCAGCAAGGCTGCAAATGCAGGATGATACATCGCTTCCCCTTAATTTGTACGAACAGTTTAAAGGAAACTATACCACAAACTTAAGTGCGGACGAGTTTACTTATCTTGCCGCCCAGGCGGCGGAAATGACATTTTCGGAACGGAGTTTATTTGTAGTTCCGGGAGAGATGGTGCAGGACGAAGTTTATGAGAAGTACCAGGTGGACGATGATGGTCTGTTTGATACAGTTTTAGATGTTTTTTATGAAAGAGTCAGGGGATATTAGCCGGAAGGCTGATATAAATCACATGTGACAGGAGGAGAAGAATTATGGTTAAAGCTAGAAAATGGGTGGCATGTCTTTGTGCTTTGGTATTGAGTCTGTCTTTCTGTGTAAACGCTTTTGCAGCGCCCAGCCCGGAATATAAGGCGCCGGAAGATCTGACTGCAGACGACATTTTCGATTTGTCAGGAGCAGACAGCAGAATTGAGGCAGCGACTCAGGACGGAAAAAAAGTAGAGATTACTACCAGTCCCGTGGAACAGAAGTATAAAGAAGAGGCGGCAGCTCAGGCGGCAGATTTACTGGCTCAGGCAGGAATTCGTGCTGCTAAGGTGGCGGTACTTGGAGCTATTGATATTAAAGTGGCAGACGGAACCGTTGTTTCCGCTGAAAATCCGCTGACCATTACCGTTCGTCTGGATGGGGTAAAAGTAGGAGATACCATTGTTGCCCTTCACAGAAACTCAGAAACAGGACAGTGGGAAGTTATTCCCTGTACAGTCATCAGCGACGGTGTTGTACAACTGACACTGACATCCTTATCTCCGCTGGTATTTTTAAAAGTCATTGAAGAAGGAGATACAGGTACAGCAGACGGTGTTGCAGGAACTACTGTGGATACCACTGCCCCCGGAAAATCTCCGAAAACAGGCGAAGGTTATGAAGAAATGACCGCAATGGTTCTTGGAGCAGTTTTCCTGGCAGGAGGCATTGTATTATTAACGAAAAAGAAGAGGGAAAAGGCCTAGATGGGCACAATTCCGGGAATTTGTTGAAAGCTCTTGTTTTTATAATCCATTAGTGCTATAATAACCAAGAGCTTAACAATCGCAGCATAAGAGTGGACGCAAGTCCACTCTTATTACATGTACAGGAATTTTCAGAAGGTGGTGAAAAAGATGAGCAAAAAGGAAGAGTACGAACAGAAAGCAGAACAGCTCCTTCTTCCCATAATAGAAGCCCATGGTTTTGAACTGGTAGATGTGGAATATGTAAAAGAGGCCGGAAACTGGTATCTGAGAAGCTACATTGACAAGCCGGGAGGAATTACCGTGGATGACTGTGAAATCGTAAGCAGAGCATTCAGCGATAAGCTGGATGAGGAAGATTTCATTGAAGACAGCTATATTATGGAAGTGAGTTCTCCGGGACTGGGCCGCCCTTTGAAAAAAGAGAAAGATTATGCGAGAAGTATGGGAAAACTGCTGGAAATCCGCACGTACCGGCCAATCAATAAAGAAAAAGAGTTTTACGGGATTTTAACGGCATATGATAGTAACAGTGTGACTATCGAAGATGAAAATCAAAATCCGCATACGTTCGATAAAAAAGAAATTGCACTAATACGTCTGGCTATAGAGTTTTAGAGAGGATAGTAGGAGGAAACAGAAAAAATGAACACAGAGTTATCAGAAGCATTGGAAATTCTCGAAAAAGAGAAAAATATCAGCAAGGATACTTTATTAGGGGCGATTGAACAGTCTTTGCTGCAGGCTTGTAAAAATCATTTCGGAAAAGCAGATAATGTAAAAGTAAATATTGATCCGGAAACCTGTGATTTCAGTGTCTATGCGGAAAAAACCGTGTCTGAAAACGTAGAAGATCCTGTTACGGAAATCTCCCTGGAAAAGGCAAGGGAATACCGTTCCTATGCACAGCTTGGGGAAACCGTAAATGTTCCGATCCAGTCCAAGGAGTTCGGAAGAATTGCCACCCAGAATGCCAAAAACGTAATTCTTCAGAAAATCCGTGAGGAAGAAAGAAAGGTACTGTTTGATCAGTATTATGGAAAGGAAAAAGAGGTAGTTACCGGAATTGTCCAGAGATACCTGGGAAAAAATATCAGCATCAATCTGGGGAAAATCGATGCGGTATTAAGTGAAAACGAGCAGGTAAAAGGAGAGGTGTTTAAGCCTACCGAACGTATCAAGGTCTATATCCTGGAAGTAAAAGATTCTCCGAAAGGTCCGCGGGTAATCGTATCCAGGACCCATCCGGAACTGGTGAAGCGTCTGTTTGAATCAGAAGTGGCAGAAGTGAAAGACGGAACAGTGGAAATCAAAAGTATAGCAAGAGAGGCCGGTTCCAGAACCAAAATTGCCGTATGGTCCAATGATCCGGACGTAGATCCGGTGGGAGCCTGCGTAGGTATGAACGGCGCCCGTGTAAATGCCATTGTTAACGAACTTCGGGGAGAAAAAATCGACATTATTAACTGGAGTGAGAACCCGGCGATCTTAATTGAAAACGCCTTAAGTCCTGCGAAAGTAATTGCAGTTATGGCAGATCCCGATGAAAAGACGGCTCTGGTTGTGGTGCCTGACTATCAGCTTTCTCTTGCTATCGGAAAAGAAGGACAGAACGCCCGTCTGGCGGCCCGTCTGACCGGCTTTAAGATTGACATCAAGAGTGAGACACAGGCGAAGGAAAGCGGAGATTTCTATGATTATGACGAGGATGAATACTACGAAGAAGAGGATTTCTACGAGGAGTCAGAAGAGGAGGAAGCATCCCGTTCAGAAGAGTGTGTAAATGATGAAGACGAGGAATAAAGTTCCCATGCGCCAGTGTACCGGGTGCAGGGAGATGAAAAATAAGAAAGAAATGATTCGCATTATCAAGACGGCAGAAAATACCATAGAGCTGGACGCCACAGGAAAGAAGAACGGAAGAGGGGCGTATCTGTGCTTTTGCAGAGAATGTCTGCAGAAAGCCCAAAAGAATAAGGGGCTGGAACGTTCTTTGAAGACGGCAATTCCGGAGGAGATTTATCTGCGTCTGGAAAAGGAGCTAGAAGCGATTGAACAAAAATAAAGTACTATCTCTTATCGGCCTTGCAACGAAAGCAGGAAAGACAGTCAGTGGAGAATTTTCCACAGAAAAAGCAGTGAAGAACGGCAAAGCCGGCATCGTGCTGATTGCAGAGGATGCTTCAGGCAATACGAAAAAGAAATTTGAGAATATGTGCCGGTTTTATGAGGTTCCCTGCTATTGTCTGGGAGACAGAGAGATCCTCGGGAAAGCTGTGGGAAAGGAATTCAGGGCAAGCTTAGCTGTGTTGGACGAAAATTTTACAAATGCAATCATGGAGGAACTGAAAAAGCAGCTTTGATAGAAGGAGGTAGTTGTATATGGCAAAATTGAGAGTACATGAACTTGCCAGGGAACTGGGCAGAGAAAATAAAGAAGTAATTGAATTTCTCAAGGCACAGGGAGTGGATATAAAGAGTCATATGAGCAGTGTGGATGAGAAATTTTGTGACTTAGCGAAAAAAAGATTCGAGAATACGGGAAAGGGGCAGAAAGAGAAAGTGGAAAATCCGAATACCGAAGAAAACAAGGGAGCAGAAAACGCAGCTCCTAAGAAAAAGAAAAATATTATCCGTGTATTTCATGCACAGAATGCCAGCGATGGAAGAAGAGGTCCGAGAAGAGAAAAACGTCAGCCGGAAAAACGCCCGGCACAGGGCGCAAAAGTAAGGCCGAAAACCCAGGAGCAGCCGGTCAGATCTGCAGAGCAGAAAACAGAAGAAGTAAAGCCGGCTGTACAGAGCGCACAGACCCGTCCGGCAGCAAGAGAAGAGAACAATACCCAGGGACGTGGAAACGGCGAACAGAAAAACTTCAGAAATCAGGACAGAAGAAATAATAACAGCCGTGGGGAAGGAAGAAATTTCTCCAATAACCGGGGCGGACAGAACAATCGTCCTCAGGGAGGCGGACAGGGCAGATTTAATAAAGACGATCGTCCCAGAAATAACCGCTTCCAGGACAGAAAAGAGGGAGCTTCCCGTCCGGAACAGGGAAGAGGAAACAATAACTCCCGTCCGGGACAGCGCACATCCAGAAGAAATGACAGCGCGCCGATCTTCACTCCTGAGCTGACTAAGACTTCCAAGGACAGCAAAAGAGAAAGAGACAGAGAAAACAAGAGAGAAAATAAGGGCAAGAAGGAATTTGATAAGGAACAGTCCGGACGCCGTCCGAATCAGGGAAATGGACGCCGACCGAACATGAGAATTCCGAAAGCCCTGCAGAAACCCGCGCCTCAGCCGAAACAGGAGGAGAAAAAACCGGAAATTAAAGAGATTACCCTTCCGGAGAAGCTTACGATCCGGGAGTTGGCTGAGAAAATGAAGATGCAGCCTTCTGTCATTGTAAAGAAACTTTTCCTGGAAGGAATTATGGTTACGGTAAACCATGAGATTGACTTTGAAAAGGCTCAGGAAATCGCCCTGGACTATGATATTATTGCAGAGCAGGAAGAAAAAGTGGATATTATCGGAGAACTGTTAAAAGAAGAAGAGGAAGACGAATCCACACTGGTGCCGAGACCGCCGGTTGTCTGCGTTATGGGCCATGTGGATCATGGTAAAACCTCTCTTTTGGATGCTATCCGTAATACGAATGTAACCGACCGTGAAGCAGGCGGAATCACCCAGCATATCGGTGCTTATGTGGTAAATATCAACGGACAGAAAATTACGTTCCTGGATACTCCGGGACATGAAGCTTTTACTGCAATGCGTATGCGTGGAGCAAACGCCACAGATATTGCCATTTTAGTTGTTGCTGCCGACGATGGAGTAATGCCTCAGACAGTAGAAGCGATTAGTCATGCCAAGGCAGCGGGAACAGAGATTATCGTGGCAATTAATAAGATTGACAAACCAAGCGCAAATGTGGAACGAGTAAAACAGGAGTTATCCGAGTACGAACTGATTCCGGAAGACTGGGGCGGCAGCACCATCTTCGTTCCTGTATCTGCACACACAGGCGAAGGAATTGAAACTCTGTTGGAGATGATCCTTCTGACAGCAGAAGTCAGTGAGTTAAAGGCAAATCCGAACCGTGAAGCCAGAGGTCTGGTGATTGAGGCGGAGCTGGATAAAGGAAAAGGACCGGTAGCTACTATCCTGGTACAAAAGGGAACCCTTAATGTGGGAGACTTTATCGCAGCAGGCGCATGCCACGGAAAGGTAAGAGCCATGATGGATGACAAGGGCCGCCGGGTGAAAGAGGCGGGACCGTCCACACCAGTAGAAATTCTGGGCCTGAGCGACGTTCCCAATGCCGGTGAAATTCTGATGGCATTTGAAAGCGATAAGGAAGCGAAAAACTTTGCAGCAACCTTTGTATCTGAAAATAAGAACCGTCTGTTGGAAGAAACCAAGGCAAAACTGTCTCTGGATGATCTGTTCAGCCAGATTCAGGAAGGCAACTTAAAAGAACTCCCGATTATTGTAAAAGCAGACGTACAGGGTTCTGTGGAAGCAGTAAAACAGAGCCTGCTGAAACTTTCCAATGAAGAAGTGGTAGTGAAAGTTATCCACGGAGGCGTAGGCGCCATCAACGAGTCCGATGTTTCCCTGGCAGCTACTTCCAATGCTATTATTATCGGATTTAACGTACGTCCCGATGCTATGGCAAAACAGATGGCAGAGCAGGAAGGCGTGGATCTGCGGCTGTACAAAGTTATCTATCAGGCAATTGAAGATGTAGAAGCAGCCATGAAGGGTATGCTGGATCCTGTTTATGAAGAAAAAGTCATCGGACACGGAGAAGTACGTCAGTTATTTAAAGCCTCCGGCGTAGGTACTATCGCAGGAAGCTACGTTCTGGACGGTATTTTCCAGAGAAACTGTAAAGTCCGGATTACCAGAGAGGGAGAACAGATATTTGAAGGCGCGCTGGCTTCTCTGAAACGTTTTAAAGACGATGTAAAAGAAGTAAAAGCCGGTTATGAATGCGGTCTTGTCTTTGACGGATTTAACGATGTGAAGGAAGAAGATAAAGTAGAAGCCTATATTATGGTAGAAGTCCCCAGATAGATTCGAGGTAAAAAGATGAGAAAAAACAGTATAAAGAATACCAGAATTAATGGTGAAGTCCTAAAGGAACTAAGCAACATCATTCGCAGCGATTTAAAAGATCCCAGGATACATCCCATGACATCTGTAATGGCTGTGGAAGTGGCGCCGGATCTGAAAACCTGTAAGGCCTATATAAGCGTTCTGGGCGAGAAACAGGTGAAAGAGGAAACCATGAAAGGCCTTAACAGCGCAGTGGGATTTATCCGCCGGGAACTGGCAAAAAATCTGAATCTGAGGAACACCCCGGAGATTCGGTTTCTGCTGGACGAATCCATTGAATATGGAGTTCATATGTCAAAGATGATTGACGATGTGACAAAGAAAGACTCTTCTGATTCAGGAGAGGAAGACTAGGAGGGGGATTATGGAAAAGATTTCAGAAATTTTAGAAGGGATACAGACCCTTGGGATTGCGGGCCATGTGAGGCCGGACGGCGACTGCGTCGGTTCCTGCATGGGATTATATCTTTATGTAAAAGAAAATTATCCGCAGATACAGACGGATATTTATCTGGATCATCCCAAGGAAGTCTTCGGGTATCTGGACAGAATGGATGAGATCAAAATGGAAACCGCCGGAGAAAAACATTATGATGTTTTCATCACACTGGATGTAAGCAGCAAAGAGAGAATCGGTCTGGCAGGAGAGTATTTCGATACCGCCAAAAAAACCGTATGCATTGACCATCATATCAGCAATTTGGGATTCGGACAGATTAATTATATTAAAGGCGGCATCAGTTCTGCTTCCGAGGTTCTTTATAATCTGCTGGATGAAGAGAAGATCAGCCGTTCCGTGGCAATGGCGATTTATACGGGAATCATTCACGATACAGGCGTTTTCCAGTATTCCTCCACCTCTCCCGATACGATGCGGATCGCAGGAGAATTAATGAAAAAGGGATTCAATTTCAATAAAATTATTGATGAATCTTTTTATCAGAAAACCTATATCCAGAATCAGGTCATGGGACGGGTGCTGGCGGAAAGTATTTTACTGCAGCACGGAAAACTGGTTGTGGGCTATATGAAGAAAAAAGATATGGATTTTTACCGGGTGGACGGAAAGGATCTGGAAGGAATCGTCAGTCAGCTCCGTTTAACCAAAGGGGTAGAGGCGGCCATTTTTATCTATGAGAGCCAGCCCCAGACTTTTAAAGTCAGTCTGCGTTCCAATGGAGAGGTAGATGTAAGCAAGGTGGCTGCATTTTTCGGCGGGGGCGGGCATGTCCGCGCTGCCGGCTGTGATATGTCCGGTTCCATGTATGACGTAATTAATAATCTTTCCGATCAGATTGCAATACAGCTAAAGGATTGAGACGATGGACGGAATACTGAATATTTACAAAGAAAAAGGATATACTTCTCATGATGTGGTTGCCAAACTGAGAGGAATACTGAGGCAGAAAAAAATAGGCCATACCGGAACTCTGGATCCCCAGGCAGAGGGAGTTCTTCCCGTATGCGTGGGAAAAGCCACAAAGCTGTGTGATCTGCTGACAGAAAAGGAAAAGGGATATATTGCCGTTCTGAGGCTGGGTGTGGAGACAGATACCCAGGATATGACGGGAACTGTCCTTAAAGAACATCCCGTACATGTGACGCAGGAGCAGGTGAAAGAGGTCATTCAGAGTTTTCTGGGAAATCAGATGCAGATTCCTCCGATGTATTCTGCACTGAAAATTCAGGGAAAGAAGCTGTATGAACTGGCAAGGGAGGGAAAAGTCGTGGAACGTCCTCCCAGACCGGTGGTTTTTTATAAGATAGAGATCCTGGAAATGAAATTGCCCTGTGTGAAGATAAAAGTGCTCTGTTCAAAAGGTACGTATATCCGTACCCTGTGTCATGACATCGGAGAACGGCTGGGATGCAAAGGATGTATGGAATCCCTGCTTCGCATTCAGTCCGGGGATTTTCTTCTGGAGGATTCCCTGCGTCTGTCCCGGATAGAAGAACAGATGCAGGAAGGGACCCTGGAGGATTCCCTGATTTCCATAGAAGAAGTATTTAAGAATCTGCCTTTTCTGAAAACCCGTGGGGAGGGTGACAGGCTGCTTCATAATGGAAATCCCTTAAACACCTCAGAGGCAGAAGGAGCACAGCAGAAAGGATGGGTACGCGCCTATGACAGCAGAGGAAGTTTCGTGGGGATTTATCAGTGGAAACCGGATAAGAGGAGATTTTATCCGGTGAAAATGTTCTATTCATAAGGCAGGAGACAGAAGATGGAATACAGAAGAACCAGTGAAAAACCGAATAACATACAAAAAAGTGTCATAACTCTCGGGAAATTTGACGGTCTGCACCAGGGGCACAGGAAATTAATCAGCCAGGTGCAGAAAACAGGGCGAAAAGAAGGATACCAGACAGTTTTATTTGCCTTTGATGTATCCCGTCATATGATTTGGACAAAGGAAGAGCGGTGCCGGAAAATAGAACAGATGGGAATCGACTATTTTATTGAGTGTCCTCTGGATGAGAAACTGCGGCATATGCATGCGGAAGACTTTGTGGAGAAAATCCTGGTTTCTAATTTCCACGCGGCGCATCTGGTTATCGGGGAAGATTTCCGGTTCGGTTTTGAACGAAAGGGAAACGCCCGGTTATTATGTGAAATGGGGAAAACATATGGATTCCAGGTGGATATAATTCCAAAGGAAATGGACGGACACAGAAAAATCAGCAGTACTTATGTGAGGGAGCAGCTCAATGAGGGAAACATGGAAAAAGTAAATTTTTTACTGGGAGATACGTATTCTGTAACCGGTGAAGTGCTTCACGGACGGGGACTGGGACACAGAAAACTGATTCCGACCACCAACCTGGTTCCTCCCAGGGAAAAGCTTCTTCCTCCGAACGGGGTATACATTACAGAATCTGAGTTTGAGAACAGACAATTTCGGGGAATCACCAATATCGGTTACAAACCTACAGTGGGCGGCGAGAGCTTCCTGGGGGTTGAAACCTATTTATTCGATTGCTGTGAAGACTTATACGGTGAAAAATCTGAAGTGAGATTCCTGAAATTTATGCGTCCGGAACGAAAATTCTCTTCGTTAGAAGCTTTAAAAGAGGAACTTCTCAGAAACGCAGAGCAGGGACGAAAGTATTTTGATGAGATGTAAGGAGAAAAAGTATGATAGAGATAGCTCTTGGCCTTATGGGCGGTCTGGGCCTGTTTCTGTTTGGAATGAAACAGATGAGCGATGGCCTGGAAAAAGCTGCCGGAGCCAAAATGCGGTCGATTTTGGAATTTTTTACAAAGAGTCCGCTCAGAGGAATTTTAGTAGGAACATTTTTTACAGCAATCATACAGTCTTCCAGCGCGGCCACTGTGTTAGTTGTCAGCTTTGTAAATTCAGGACTGATGAACCTGTATCAGGCGGCCGGCGTAATTATGGGGGCAAATATTGGTACCACAGTCACTTCTCAGTTAATTGCCTTTAATCTGTCGGCTCTTGCCCCTGTATTTATTATGGTCGGCGTTATTATGCTGATGTTCTGCAGCAAACAGAAGGTAAAACAAATCGGTGAAGTCCTTCTGGGATTCGGTGTGTTGTTTATGGGGCTTTCCACAATGGGCGATTCCATGGCGGTTCTGAAAGAGTCTGCTTACATTGTAGGCATTATGAGTTCTCTGCAGAGCCATTTTCTAGCCCTGTTAATCGGTATTGCTGTAACGGCAGTACTCCAGAGCTCTTCCGCTACGGTCGGTGTGGTCCTGCTTCTGGCAAACCAGGGACTTCTGGACATCCATATCTGCCTGTTCATTATTATGGGATGTAATATCGGTTCCTGCGTATCAGCTCTGATTGCCAGCCTCAGCGGCAAAAAAGAGGCGAAAAGAGCAGCGATGATCCATTTGCTGTTTAATATTTTTGGTACAGCGGTAATGTACCTGATTTTCACTCTTGCATTAAATCCGATTGCAGACTTTATTATCAGAATTTCAGGAGCAAACCCGGGACGAGAAGTAGCCAATGCCCATATGATGATTAAGATTGTGGAAGTGTTTATGCTGTTCCCGTTTATCAAACCGATTGTAAAATTAACTTATGTAATTATTCCGGGAGAAGAAAAGGCGAAAGAAGAAGAATTTTCTCTTCAGTATATCGGTGCAAAATCCATGCTGTCACCTACCACAGCCGTATTTGATGCCACCAGAGAACTGGAACGGATGGGACAGATGGCCATTGGCAACCTGCAGAGGGCAATGAAGTGTCTGAACGAGCCCAGGGAACAGGAGATTCAGAAAGTTTTTGAAATGGAAAAATATATCAATTTCCTGAATCATGCCATTACAGATTATCTGGTGAAAATTAATCAGACGACCCTCCCGTTGGACGATGCGAGAAGTATCGGAGGACTGTTCCATGTTGCAAACGACATTGAACGAATCGGAGATCATGCGGAAAATGTGGCAGAGGCGGCTCAGACGAAAGCGGCCCGCAGTCTGGAATTCAGCGAGGAGGCCAAAGGTGAGCTTGCGCAAATGCTGGATATGGTAGTGAAAATCACCACCTATTCCCTGGATATGTTTTCCCATAATAATCAGGAACATATGGAGGAAATTCTGGAAATCGAGGAACAGGTAGATGAGATGGAGCGCAGTCTTCAGGAATCCCACGTACAGCGGCTTACCAGGAATGAATGCACTCCTGCTACAGGAATGCTCTTTTCTGATGTGGTTTCCGGACTGGAAAGGGTTTCTGACCATGCCACAAATATTGCCTTCTCCCTTTTGGAAGAGGAATATCCTTCTCAAAATAAGGGAGAGGATTAACAAAAAGTTATTTACATACCAGTATGAGTGTGCTATACTTAGGCAGTATGAATTGAGCCCATATTCAGAAACCGGAGTCTCCGACCGTTTCTTAATATGCGGGGATTAAAAATCAAGGAGGAATTAGAAAGATGATTTCTAAAGAAAAGAAAGCTGAAATTATGAAAGAATATGCAAGATGCGAAGGTGACACAGGTTCACCGGAAGTTCAGATTGCAGTTCTTACAGAAAGAATCCAGGAGCTGACAGAGCATTTAAAAGTGCATCATAAAGATCACCACTCCAGAAGAGGTCTTTTAAAGATGGTTGGTCAGAGAAGAGGACTTCTGACTTACTTAAAGAAGAAAGACATCGAAAGATATCGTCAGTTAATCGAGAGATTAGGATTAAGAAAATAAGAGTCAAAGATAAGGCTGCTGCATTTTGCAGCAGCCTTTCATCATGAAACCGACAGAACTTAAGTTCCGGGACTACTGAAAAACTCATTTGCTTAAAGTGGTTTTTTCAGTTGTTTCGGAATTCTGTCAGACAAATTTAAAAGGAGATTAAAATATGTACAAAAGTTATTCTATGGAGTTAGCGGGCAGAACGTTAACTGTTGACATTGGCAGAGTTGCAAAGCAGGCAAACGGCGCAGCTTTAATGCATTATGGAGATACCACCGTATTATCTACGGCAACTGCTTCCAAAGAGCCCAGAGAAGGGATTGATTTCTTCCCTCTGAGCGTGGAATACGAAGAGAAAATGTATGCGGTAGGAAAGATCCCGGGAGGATTCAATAAGAGAGAAGGAAAGGCAAGCGAACATGCCATTTTAACTTCCCGTGTCATTGACAGACCCATGCGTCCCTTATTTCCAAAGGACTACCGTAATGATGTAACTCTCTGCAACATGGTTATGAGCGTGGATCCGGAGTGTAATCCGGAAATTCCGGCGATGCTGGGTGCTTCTATTACTACCTGTATTTCTGATATTCCTTTTGACGGCCCCTGCGCTACCACACAGATTGGCTTAATCAACGGAGAATATGTTGTAAACCCGAGCCTTGCCCAGAAGGAAATTTCTGATTTGCAGCTTACTGTGGCTTCTACCAGAGAAAAGGTAATTATGATTGAAGCCGGGGCCAACGAAGTTCCGGAAGATAAGATGATTGAGGCAATCTACAAAGCCCATGAAGTCAACCAGGAAATCATTGCTTTTATTGATAAAATCGTAGCAGAATGCGGAAAACCGAAACATTCTTATGAAAGCTGTGCAGTACCGGAAGAGCTGTTTGAAGCAATTAAGGAAATTGTACCGCCGGAAGAAATGGAAGTGGCCGTATTTGCAGATGAAAAACAGATACGTGACGAGAACATCCGCGCCGTAACAGAAAAACTGCAGGAAGCTTTCGCAGAGAAAGAGGAGTGGCTGGAAGTTTTAGGAGAGGCTGTTTACCAGTATCAGAAAAAGACAGTCCGCAAGATGATTCTAAAAGACCACAAACGTCCGGACGGCCGTGCCATTAATGAGATTCGTCCGTTGGCTGCAGAAGTGGATATTATTCCTAGAGTTCATGGTTCCGCCATGTTTACCAGAGGACAGACCCAGATTTGTACGGTCACTACTTTAGCTCCTCTGGCAGACGCTCAGAGACTGGACGGACTGGATGAATTTGAAACATCCAAAAGATATATGCACCATTATAATTTCCCATCCTATTCAGTAGGTGAGACGAAACCGTCAAGAGGACCGGGAAGACGTGAGATCGGACACGGCGCTCTGGCAGAGCGTGCCCTGGTACCGGTACTTCCCACCGAGGAAGAGTTCCCATATGCCATTCGTACCGTATCCGAGACTTTTGAATCCAACGGTTCTACTTCTCAGGCCAGCATCTGTGCATCTACCATGTCACTGATGGCAGCCGGCGTTCCGATTAGAAAACCGGTAGCAGGTATCTCTGCAGGCCTGGTGACAGGAGAAAGCGATGACGATTACCTGGTTTTAACTGATATTCAGGGTCTGGAAGACTTCTTCGGCGATATGGACTTTAAAGTAGCAGGAACCCATGACGGAATCACTGCTATTCAGATGGATATTAAGATTCATGGACTGACCCGTCCGATTGTGGAAGAAGCAATCCGCAGAACCAAAGAAGCCAGAGAATACATTCTGTCTGATATAATGGAACCCTGCATTGCGGCTCCGCGTCCTCAGGTAGGAAAATATGCGCCGAAGATTGCACAGATGAAAATTGATCCCCAGAAGATCGGCGATGTAGTCGGACAGAGAGGAAAAACCATCAACGCTATTATCGAACAGACTGATGTGAAAATCGATATTACCGATGACGGATCCGTATCCATCTGCGGCCTGGATCAGAGAAGCATGGACGAGGCAAAACGCCTGATTGAAGTGATTGTTACTGATTTTGAGGAAGGACAGATTCTTTCCGGTAAGGTAGTCAGCATAAAAGATTTCGGAGCTTTTGTAGAGTTTGCTCCTGGAAAAGAGGGAATGGTTCATATTTCCAAGATCAGCAAAGAACGGATTAAGAGAGTAGAAGATGTATTATCCCTGGGAGAGCAGGTGACAGTTATCTGCCTGGGCAAAGATAAGATGGGAAGAATGAGCTTCAGTATCAAGGATGTGCCGGAAGAAGAGTAAATCATGAGGTATCATAATATAACAAAGGACGATATGTTAAACGGGGACGGCCTGCGGGTTGTTTTGTGGGTGGCGGGCTGTTCCCACTGCTGCCGGGAATGTCATAACCCTGTTACCTGGGATGTCAACGGGGGACTGCCCTTTACAGTAGAAGAGAAACAGGAAATTTTCAGGGAACTGAATAAGGACTATATCAGCGGAATTACTTTTTCCGGAGGGGATCCTCTTCACAGCGCGAATATAATGGATGTTACAGAACTTGCAAAAGAAATCCGGGAGAAATACCCGAAGAAGACCATCTGGCTGTATACAGGCGCCCTGTGGGAAGAAGTCTGCAAAGAAGAAATTGTCCGCTATCTGGACGTGTTGGTAGACGGGGAATTTGAGGCAGATAAAAAAGATGTAACTTTGCACTGGAAAGGCAGCAGCAATCAGAGAGTCATTGACGTTCCTGCCACCTTAAAAGCAGGCGACGTTGTATTATACGCAGAATAGAGGGAGAGCCGATGAAAAGAATTGGAAAGTTTCATAAAGTCAGTTTTGACCAGTTTTCCCGGGACTGGACAGATACGTTTGGAGAGAGCGCCAGAGGAACCATTCAGGAGATTTATGATTCCATAAAACTTCCGAAAAGAGCCACGGCCGGAAGCGCGGGATACGATTTTTATACACCGGTAAGCGTTACTTTAGCTCCGGGACAAACCGTTAAAATTCCCACCGGTATCCGTGTGGAGATGGAAAATGGCTGGGTTTTGAAATGTTATCCCAGAAGCGGACTGGGATTCAAATTCCGTCTGCAGTTAAACAATACCGTAGGAATCATTGACAGCGATTACTTTTATTCAGATAATGAAGGCCATATCTTTGCCAAGCTGACCAATGATACCAATGAAGGAAAGACCGTAGAACTGAGTCCGGGGACAGGTTTTATGCAGGGGATTTTTGTGGAATTTGGAATTACTGTAGATGACGACGCCACGGAAATCAGAAACGGCGGATTGGGAAGTACAACAAAATAGAACGCAAAAAGACTTGATCTCTTCTGATTTTGTGTTAAAATAATTTGAGAATCAAAGTAAATAAGCAAGGGAAAGCTTAGGGAGGAATTTGATGATTATTGAACCGAAAGTCCGGGAATATATTTGTACAACGGCACATCCAAAGGGATGTGAGGAAAGTGTAAGACGTCAGATTGCGTATGTGAAATCACAGAAAAAAATGGAAAACGGCCCAAAACGTGTACTAATCATCGGAGCTTCTACAGGATACGGACTGGCATCCAGAATTACGGCGTCTTTTGGCTGCGGTGCAGCTACGTTAGGCATTATGTTTGAACGTCCCAGCAACGGGAAAAGAACAGCTACTGCCGGATGGTATAATACGGCGGCTTTTGAAAAGTTTGCCAAAGAAGAAGGCTTATATGCCAAATCTCTCAATGGAGACGCTTTTTCAGCAGAAATGAAAGAAAAAGTGATTGAAACCATTAAGAATGACTGGGGAAAGGCGGATATGGTCATTTACAGTCTTGCCGCACCCAGAAGAACCGATAAGGACGGAACTGTATATACCTCTTCGCTGAAAACAACCGGAGATGCCTTTACGGAAAAGAGTCTCGATCTGAAAAATAATACCGTAGGGGAGAAGACCATCGAGCCGGCTACGGAAGAAGAACTGAAAGGAACCATAAAAGTTATGGGCGGGGAAGACTGGGAAGACTGGATCCATGCGCTGACAGAAGCAGATGTGCTTACAGAAGACGCAGTGACCATTGCTTACTCTTATATCGGCCCTGAGCTTACATATCCCATTTACTATAACGGAACCATTGGAAATGCGAAGAAGCATCTGACAGAAAGCGCAAAACGGATCGGAAAGAACTATCCGGTGCAGGCCTATGTATCGGTAAATAAAGGTCTGGTAACTCAGGCAAGTGCAGCAATTCCTATCGTACCGCTGTATTTTACTATCCTATATAAGGTGATGAAAGAGCAGAACGTACATGAGGGATGCATCGAACAGATTGCCCGTCTCTTCGAAGACAGACTGTATAATGGTTCTGTGAAAACAGACGAAGAGGGTATGATTCGGATTGACGACTGGGAACTGGACGAAAAGGTACAGTCAGAAGTGAGAAAAGCCTGGAAAGAAGTAACTACTGAAAATATGAAACAGTATTGTGATATTGACGGTTACTGGGATGATTTCTATCATATGTTCGGTTTTAACTATGACAATGTAGATTATCAGGAAGATGTGGATCCGATGGTGGAAATCCCAAGTTTACAGGCATAAAGAGAATATGGAAGAACCGGCGAAATGAAAAACTCTATGTGATACAGTAAAAAAACGACCAGACAGACATGATACAGGTCTCCTGGTCGTTTTTTCTAGTGCGCCTGGCGGCGCACGTTTCTTAAGGGTGCAAGTCCCAAATCCGCCCGGTAGTGGGAAGGACATAGCCGAAG